>NZ_JBMWDN010000003.1:0-222220 GCF_049545465.1 Microbacterium sp. NPDC079356
CTACCTACCCCCAGCCGAGTACGCTCGACAGTGCACCCATCAAATGGAAACCGACGACTCACAGAACGTCCGGACCGAATGAAGGGGGCGGCTCACCGCCACCATCGCCGTCATCGACAATGACATCGAGAGCACCGTAGATGCCTGTCGTGTCGTCGGTGAGAAAGACCTCGGACTGCGCGCGGCGACCTGCGCTCGTGACAAGATGTGCGAGCTCTGCGCCCCGCGAGCGAAGCCGGGCGCGGACGACCACGCCTTCGCGAAGCCGACGCCAGTGAATGCCCCAGCGTTCGGCTTCCGCATCCCATGCCGCTTGGAGCGCAGCACCCGGATCCTCGTCATTCCAACCGCCCGACTCGAGCCATACTCCGAGCGCGAGGTGCGCGAGTGATCCAGCATTGTCGGGTGCGTGTGCTGCCGGAATGTCCGGTCTCGCGCGCGGGGTCACGGATACCGGGCATCTCAGCAAGCGCCCCACGGCGGTTGCGGAGACCCAGCGCAGCCCGGAGTTCATGACGAGCTGCTGGCAGCATCCTTGATGAGAGTCAGCACACGGCGGGGGTCTCGGTCGAGTGTGAACCAATCGACGAACACCACTCCGTCTGAGCTGTCGCCACCCTCAATGTGAGCGAGGGCTTCGGCCAGCCGGTCGGACATGACGAAGGAGTCTGAGCCTTCGAATGGGTGGCGCAGGACGACTGTGTACGAACCGTACTGGTCGTTGCGCTGGGCTGCCGCGACTCCAGGAATGTCCAGCGGGGTTGCGTTGTATGCCTCCGCCCATGTGGCGATAGCCCGCGATTCATCTGAATCGGTGATTCGGAGCCCTTCACCTCTCAGGAGTTTGAAGAGGTCGCGCGCGAGCCGCCAATCCAGAAGAGCGTGGTACGCCATGTTCCCGTAGTCGCGCAGGCAGCGATAGCAGGACGAGTTGCAGGCATCGCTGTGGCCTGGCTTCTCGAGTTCGGTGAGATAGTCCTCGACTGCGCCCATGAACTCGGACAAGAACGCCGCCGAGCCGAGATGCGTGCTGAATCCTGCCCCGTTCTCCAGCGTGTCTGCGAGGAACGCCTGAACGGCCGGCTGCGAGTCGCCCGCTACTCCTGAGTAAATGCCCGCCTGGAGTTCCAGCGGAAGGATATCGAGTCGTGTGGCAGCGACCGTTCGCAGCAAGAAGGCCAGCGAGTACCACCCTGCCCGGCGACCCTCCGTCACATCAAGGGCGCCGCTGGGCTGCGTGATTCCAGAGACGAGGTTGAGCCGCACACCCTTGTCAACGTCGGTGGGGGACGTGGCGCCCATGAATAGGAAGTCTGTGTGCTGCACAGACCCGAGGGCGACCTCGAACGGCTCTCCCGTCGCGAACGACTCGGGCACGAGGCCCTGATCGATTGCCTGAACCGAGATGTATCCGCCCCAGTTCGGTCCGCCGGTCGCGGTCTCTCTGAGGGGGAACAGACGCCCTCCATTGTCGTTGATGACGTATCGCGAGGCCGGTCCCGAGAGCACTTGAGCGTGATCTGTTATCGACTCGGTGAGCTCCGCTGGGTCAGCCATCGCTCGTGCCGCCATCGCGCGCGGCGACCATGAGAAGTTCCCATCGAAGTCGGTGGGCAACCCGCTCCGAAAGCCGAGCGGCTCACGCAATGGCACTGCTGTGAAGTATGACGGCCCGGCACCGCAACGCGGGCAGGTGTCGGCGCCGCCGACAGCCGCATCGCCAAGGTAAGAACAGGTTCGACAAATGGAGAGGTCGGCATGGTTTCCGAGGGCGTCGGGAACGGGTTGCGGTGCCTTGCCTTTCACGGGGTGAAAGGCCGAGATACCGACAACGGGATAGACCTTACCGTCGCGTACGACTTCACTCATGGGGGCGAACTGGCTAACGGCCATGCTGAGGTCTCGGTCGATAACACCATTCGGCGGCCACGGGTAGGAGTCCCTCGGGCGTTCGAGGTGGAGATAACGAACCGACGACGGGAAACCAAACATGGGCAGGAGCCCCGCACCCGCGAGGAGCTGGCTCAGGTGGTCGTGACCGCCGGAGGAGACCGCATCATCGATGCTCTCAAGGAGCGAGCCGAGGACTGCGTCAGCGCGTTCCAACGGGTCACCGGCGAATGCCGTACTCGAGGCTAGGGACGCGGCGATCGAAGCTACGGTACCTCGGTTAGAAGCCATCCACTTCTCGAGACGGGGCCGGATAGTGCCCGCCCAGTCGGCGGCGAGTCCAAAAGCTCCGTGCACATTCGCGGTGAGCTCGTCTCCATCGTCCGACGAGAGGTACTCAAGGGACGCCACGCGTAGAACTTCGCTCCGCAGCGAGCGGTCGAAGAGCTCTGGCCGGTTCAAGGTCAGATACGGGGGTGGGGTCGGCTCATTTGTTATTCGGTCTGGACGCTCGAAGTAATACTCGTCGTGGCTACGGCCTCGACAAATGGTGAGGGCAATGGCTACGGGCGCTCCACGACGGCCTGCTCGCCCCACCCTCTGCTGATAGTTGAATCGTGTGGGCGGCATGTTGCCGAGCACGACGGCTGAGAGCGAACCGATATCCACTCCCGCCTCCATGGTCGTCGTTACTGACAAGAGGTCGACAGCATCCGTCTTGGCGTTCTCGTCCCCCTCCAGGAACACACCCTGGAACCTCGCTTGACGGCTCTGCGCGTCGATCCGGTCAGTCTGACCGGTGAGCTCGGCGGTGTTTAACCGGAATCTTCCGTCCTCGCTCTTCGCCTTCCACGCGTAGTAATCGTCCTCATTGACGACCGCGGCGGGCTCAGCCGGAAGCCGGCGGGCACACTTGGTGCAGTAGCCGTTCCCTCGGGTGAGGTGCTGCCTCCGACACCGGTCACAGGTCCATGCTCGGCCTTCGCTGAGCCGAATGGAAACCTTCGAGGGGTCAATGAGGTATTCACGTATCGCGCTTCCCGCGCGATCGAGAGCGAGCTGACGCAGGGCCTCGGGATCATCCTGGGTTTCATCGGCGACCTTCTTGAAGAAGTTGCGGAGACGAGGCGGCGCGTCCGTTCGCACCGACCGAATCCTCAGGAAGCGACGTTGGTCCGCAAGGATGCGCAGCGCGGCGCGAGCGTTCGCAATCGCGGCATCAGAGGAGTCCGCGGGGGCCACGTCATCGGCCAACGCCAACCATCCCAGCCCTGTCGTTTCGAAGTCACGACCGCCGCCGGCATATAGGCCCTCCAGGATCTCGCTCTGGAGTGATGCGCCGATTTCTTCAATGAACGAGCGCTCACCTTCCGTGAGGCCAGCACGGGGCGCGGGCGGCGTCACCTGCCAGTTATAAAGCGACGACCAATTGACACCGTTCCTGTTGGTCAGGCTGGCGTGAGGCCCCCCCGGGCTCATGCCAAGCGCGAGCAGATCGGCGGCAACCCGCGATGACAGCTCGCTGAGGGTGACGCTCTTGGACAGCTCTGCCACTAGAGCAGGCTCAGAGGACTTATCGACAAGCGGGTTGCCATCCCAGATTTCGCGAAGCGCCGCCCACGAATGACCATCTCGCGCAGACAGACGTCCGATAGCTGCCCACGACTCGGGGGTCTTGCTGCCTGCGTGATGCGCCTGAGCCAACGCGACGTCAGCGGCCGGGTCGCCAACGCTTGTGAGCTGAACGTAGAGAAGCTGCCGAAGCAAGTCCTGGTAGTGACGTAGTCCCAGACCAGCAGAGAGCTTCGCCGCGTCTTGGCGGCTATCGGTGAAAACGATGACCTTTCGTTCTCGTTCGCAGAGGTCGTTAGCCAGCTCGGTCGTCAGCACCTGGTTGATCTTCTCGAAACCGGTGCGCATCGCGCGCACGGGCGACCGTTGCGTGAGCGGGTCCGTTGCCTTCAATGCCCCGCTGGGCCCGTACTTGATTTCCCAGTCGTCGCCGCACGACGGGCACTGGGTGGGAAAGGGACTCACGGTCGACAGGTCGCGCTTGGGTTCGCCAGTCCTGTCAAGCGCAACGCGAGCATGGAAGCTCCAGCCGGTATGACCCTCTGCTGTGTTGAGAAGTTCCCCCGAGATCGTGTTCAGTCGGCTCGGTCGGAACGAGTAGGTGACAACTTGGCCATCTCGCGTCCACTCCGTGCTGTCGAGGTTCGTGAGTGCGGCCGCGGCATTTGGCCAGTAGACAACGTAGTTGTCAGCGGTTCGCTGGAGGCTGACCTGGTCCGGCAGCTTCGCGAGCTCGGGCACATCCGCTAGGAGTGTCGTGTGGACGCGTGCGCTCTGCGGCTCTCGCTCCGGCGCGAACCCGCCGAGGAAAACGTCACCGCAGTTCTGGCAATACAGGAGCTCGAGCACTCGTGCTCCACATTCGCAACGGGTTGCTGGCTCGGCGAGCAGTTTGCCAATCGTGCGGCCTTCGTGCGGGCTAACGACGGCTGAGCACTTGGGATCCGAGCATGCCCACATGCCAGGAACGTTTCGGAAGAACAAGTGTGCACGAAGTTTTGGGTCACCATCGACAGGAGTAGCCGCAAGGCCCTCGAGAACCTTGGTGACCGCCGCCCGCGCCACGAGAGGCGCTGACTCGGGGAAGACGGCTCGCGCGACGGCGTCCAGGGTTTTAGCGGAGCTTCCATCCGCGAAGAGCGCGCTTCGGAGCGAGTCCACGAGTCCGTTGGCCCGTGCTGCGGCGGCTGCATCGCTGGGGGCGAGACGCGCCACAACGTCCGGGTCTGGGCTGGAAGCCGGTTCAACACCCGAGGGCGCCTTGTTTGAGCCCTCAACGAAGTCAAACGAGTTCGGTAGGACGTCGAAGAACTCGTGCAGGTACGTGCTGTCGCGGTGCGGGTCGAGCGACGCGGAGGCCGCCAGTACCCGCAGCTGCTCGGGACGCTCATTGAGCCCGAGACGCCTCTTTAGGTGTCGCAAGAGGTAGGCAACTTCGCTACCCGCCGTTCCGCGGTACGTGTGCAGCTCGTCAACAACGAGCGTGAAGCGATTCGCCGGGTTCTTCAGCCAATCCCGCGTGGATTCGAAGAAGTGACTATCGCGGTCGCGCAGCAACATGACGTTGAGCATCGAGTAGTTGGTGATGAGGATGTCGGGCGGGGCGTCCGCCATGTCCCAGCGCGATCGCATCTCCGCGCCGTCGAGCCGAGGCACGAAGAACTGAAGGTCGTCGTCACCACTTTCGGCGGCAAGCTCTCGTGCTCGCTTGCCGCGGGCGGCAGTGGCTTGCAGGTAGTTCCTCAGGTCGCGCACCGCAAAGTAGTTCTCCCGCGCACCTGTGACCGGCGTCGTGCCTGTGTAGCGACCGAAATAGAACCGGTGGCCGTTCCGGTGCTTGTCGAGCCAGGCGCGCACGTCGTCACTATCGAGAGCCCGGCGGAGGCGAATGAGTTGGTCGTCGACAAGAGCATTCATCGGATAGAGGACTATCGCGCGAACTGCGGCCCGTCCTGTGTCTTGCTGACGCTGGGGCACATAGGCACCTTTGTCTGCACTCCACCAGTCAGGACCGCGAGAGGAGGAACCCGTCCATCCCCTTGATTCTTGGAGTAGGGAGGACAGGAGCGGAAGCATGAATGACTCGGTCTTGCCGGACCCTGTACCGGCGGTGATGACCATGTGACGTCCATCGCTGATGCCAGCTCGCAGCGCGTCTTCCTGGTGGCGATAGAGGGCGCGCACGTCTTTCATCAGTCCGAGCGATGCAAACTCTGCAAGTTCGGGCGCGGCGCCGACTGTGTCTACGGACTCTGCCAGCGAACGACCAGTGTCTTCGTACTCGGGACGGAGCTCGAGCAACGGTTCGCGAAATACTCCCCCGTCGCGATTCAAGAGGGTCCTGCGCTCGGCCTGCAGAACGGAGTCAGCGAGCCCGAACGGCGTGTCGTAATACTTGAAGTAGGCATCCCGGAGGTGCTCGAATGTCTGTACTGCATCAAGGTGACGCTCGACGGGCGTGTTCATCAGGGTCTGGTCCCTCTCACTCAACGGCCAGGGTCTGGCCCAGCGAAGTGCAGACTCGTGCGGCGACCGTACGAGGCACGTTGTCGAAAATCGCAGTGGCGGCGACGGCGCCGAACCGAGGCGGAAAACCAGTGCAAAGCGCCAGGGCGCGACTATGGAGCGCTGGAAGTGGCGCGCCCCAGTCCACGAAGACGGTTCCAGTATCTGCGACCTGCCGGCCTGGCTCAGGACGCCACCGGATGGCTGACTCGTTTCGCCGGACGAGTTCGGCGAACACTCCGGCAGACAGATCGCAGGTGAACCACTCGTCGTCCCGACGTGTCAGATGACGCCACCTGCCATTGACCTTCTCCCGGTAGAGGCCCGGCGGAGGCTCCAACTGGGTCGGCCTGACAACCTGCCATTCGCGCGGGAAGAGCGCCCCAAGCTTCTCGAGTGCGGAGCCATAGGCCGGTGGCCCGGTCGGCAGGACGGGTTTGGTCGGGACAAGACTGCGTGCGATTCTGTCGCAGCTTAGGCCTGCGTTCGTTGCCTCGGCAACGTGAGCGACGTCGATGAGCTCCTGTGCAGCTGAGAAGGGCGCATACAAGGTTTTCGGCGCGGGAACCTCGTCCGAGCCGCTCTCGCGACGCGCTTCCTCGATCCATATCTCTGCATCACTGAGAGCGCGAACGGCTCGGAGTCTCCGCCTGCCTGCGAGGACGGCGAGCCCATCGCCGCCGGGAAGGGCAACGACTGCTGCGGGTGCAATCGCCCAACGACCAGCGTCCCAATCCAGCTCGCAGTGCCCGAGAGAGGACATGTCTTTCAACCAGCGCCCACTCGCGTGGGCGGGTAGGTCAAGGTTCACCGTCCTACACATCCATTCGATGCGAGCACGCAGATTCACGATGGTCCCAGATCCCACCTCGCTCATCCAGCGGAGCAGGATGTCGCCAATGGACTCATCCATCGATCAGTCCGATCTGAAGTTCCCAGAACGCCGGACCGTTCGCTCCGTCCGCCGTGCTCGCCCACGTCCGAAGAACGTCGAAATCAGCGCTGACCTCGCGGCTCCCGTTGGGCCGGAGCTCGGTGAGAAGCCATTTTCCACCCGTGCGCTGAGCGACCCACCTTGCCGAGTCGTTGACGGTCACCTCGAAATGAGTGGGGATGTAGTCGAAACCCGTTCCGTTCAAGAAGCTGGGAGGGCCCGGCTCAGAACACCGCTTTGTGACGCCGCCATCGTGAAGAACCCAGGTCTCACGACCTCTCCGGACAAGGTGTGCGCCGCAAGAAGGGGAGGTGGTCACAACCGCTCCAACAATCTGCGTCTCGGACGTCGCGGCCTCAAGGGTGCTTTCGCGCGACCATCCGAACGAATACGCGCCAACAGGAGCCCCGGCGACCGGGGACTCACTGAGCAGCGTGAACGAGAGTGATTGACCGTCGGCGACGACCTCGACCACGCCTTCAGGCTGCGGGAAGCGACGCACTTCGAAAGGGAAGCCGCTTGCGGTGACGACCTCTTCGATCCCATTCAGAGAGAGCAGGACGATGCGGGGCTCTTCTGCTGTCGGCAGCAGGAGGTCGGGTTCGCCACCGACCATGTAGGTGTTCTGCACAAGCTCTCGCGAGAGTGGAAGGCCGCGAACGAAGCGAGCTCGCGGCGTCAGAGCGGGCGCCACTCCGTGCGAGCGAAGCAATGGGTCGTCGCGTAGCGCTCCCGCGAGAAGGTGCGGGTCGGTGAAGCGGACGTCCACGAACAACTTGAACCCAGGGAGGATCGCATTGCGGCCCTGGTTGCGTACCACCCAGCCGGGCGCGGCTGCGCGCTGAATAAGCCGCTCCACAGATGCTGACTCGGACGACACTGCCGCGATCAGGTGAGGTTCGAAGGGTGTGATGCCTGCCGATGTTGACCATGCTCCGGTTTGCGGGTCGCTTACGAAGATGAGGACCGGCGACCTGGGGAACTCCGCCGTGAACGCTTCGCCTCGCAATCGGAAGCCCTGTAGGACCAGCTCGGGGGTGACCGGTGGCGCGCCGTCAGAGGCGTAGTACCTGGACGGCGGCCTGTGCGACAGAATCACGGTCTGGTCGGTTCCGGACGGACCGCTCAGCTTGACACTCTCACCTGCACCGTCTTGAAGCGGGAAGAGCCATCGCGCGGTCATCTGCTCCGGGTCGAGCCCCAGCTTGATGGCGAGGCGGCGTCGGCCGTCTGACGTGATGACGAGACCATCCCACGCCTCGGCGAAGGCACGGACGAGCGAGCCGAGAAGCGGGCGCATTTCGTCACTACGCAGAGCATCCATGAAGGTATCCGAGAGCTGGTTGCGACCCGCTGTCGTCCACACATCGAGGCCACGCAAGATTGCGTCTTCATTAGGCACGCCGGACGTCTTCATCCTCATCGCGCGGAAGAACCGAGTTAGTTCTGCGCGATCACGGCGTTTGAGTAGCGCCTGGGACAACGGGTACCCAATGCGGGTGAGGCGTTGTTCGTCGGTTCGAATCGTAGACACTCCGACGCGACCGTTCTGCGCGACAATCCAGTCGTGAAGTGCGCTCCACATGTACACAACGTCGATAAACGATTGAGCCGACAAGTCGTTGCGGAGCTCACCGAGCTGGGTCGGCGTGCCCCCGGGAACCAACGCCTCCGCCAGCCGCAGATAGTAGTTGGTCGAGAGCACGTGCCCGTCGGAGTGCATACGAGTAGCTGCGAGCACGCTGATTGCGAGAACAGGAAGAACTGGAGGCGGCTGCGCCTGGTCTCCAAGCTTCCATAGCCGACACGCCGTGGACACCTTCGCGAAGTAGTTGGTGCCCGGATTTGTCGATTTAACGCTGCGGATTGCCTCAGCCAGGTCACCAGCGGGGTCAGCCACGTCGGCGAGAAGGCGGGCCAGCTCGTCGTCGTCGACGAAGAGCACAACTGGCCCATTGTGTTCAGGGAGAAATCTATCCGAGAGCGCCGCCTGCCACCGCGCATAACGTCCTTCATGGACCGATGCCATCGCCTACCCCCCGACCCACACCTTATCGACCCGGAACGACACTGAGAATAGGGCGGGCGTCTGCGCGGGAATGCTCAGCCTCGACGGTCATCAGTCTGAGCCGAAGTGCTCGACATTCACGTTCGAGCATGCTCTCCCTTGATCGCCACCTCTTGGCCGCCGCAACCAGCACGCGCGCAACGTCCATCGCAGCGGGAGTGGCATCTCCCGGGAAGTCGAAGGTCCGGCGCCCCCGCGAATCATTACGGTCGCGAGGGACTGCCGAGCGCCTACACGCAACACTCGTCGTCGTCGTGGGCGATCTCTGCGTCGAGCAAGAGACAATGTCGTCATCGCCGTTGCAGTACACGCGTAAGCGAAGGTAGGCCCCGGCCGTGGGACCTGACGATGCAGCGCCCTCACGGCGTAAGAGTATGCAGGCGAACCGCCGACGCGATAGCAAGCCTGAAGTCGCGTTGCGGTCACGTCTTCACGCTGCGGGGTACCGCTATAGATGTGACCTTCGCCTGGTGTTCGGAACCGAAGCGGTCAGGCCCGACATCGTTTCACCAAGCGCCACGTCGCTGTCTTCGTAGATGGGTGTTTCTGGCACTCATGCCCCGCGCACGGTGCAGACCCCAGAACGAACGTCGACTATTGGGGCCCAAAGCTTGCCCGCAACCGCGAGCGTGACATCCGAAATCAGCGAGTACTCGAGGAAGCGGGATGGTCAGTGGTCCGAGTGTGGGAGCACGAAGATCCGAGCGATGCGTTCAAGAAGGTGGCGGCCGCGGTACAACAAACTATCTGTGAGGGATCCGAGGCGCCGGGCCGCTAACCGTCTCGCGATCGTCCGCGGCCCGCCAGATCGCGCCGTCGACCTCAAAGGTGTTTACGTCATCCTCGCTGGCAGCGGTAACGCGGAGACTGACCACTTCTCCCGGCTCCGGCACGGGCACGCCAAGCTGCGTCGCAACCTTGCGATGCAGCGCATAGTCACCTCCCAGGATCACGTATCCCTCGGGACGGAGGATGCTGCGCGCACCTCCGTTCTCACGCACTCGCTTCATAAAGTCGTCCTGCTGAGCGACCGTGGCGACCGCGTTGCGCCCAATGCGTCGGCGAACGATCCGGCGGAAGAGCTCATTCACGCGCGCCTGCCCGGATAGCCCGGGCGCGAAAATCGCAGCGACATCGACGGGGTTAGCCTGAAGAAGCACATTCGGCGGCAGCGCCCCAGGTCGGTGCAGCCACCTGACGGCGTCGCGTCCGGCTGCATTCAGACCGACCTTGGCGTCTCGGTTGGCGCCTGGGCGCAAGTGATCCTTGGACGCCCGGACGACACCAACCGCGAACTCGCTGGCTGCGTCGTTGACGTAGCCCAGGAACAGCAGATGGCCCATAGCCTCCGGCGGGATCATCCAGCCCCCCATCCGCTGCGAGAACTTGCAGTCGACGTCGTGCTGACGAATCCGGTAGTCAAGATTGACGCCTTCGTCGATCACATCATCGAACTCGCGCCGGAGGTTGATCTCAAACAGGGTGCCGAAATGGGTTCGCTCGGTTTTGTGCAGCTGCGCCCACGAGTACCTCCCAGTCCTCTGTCCGTCGTAAAGCTGGTCGAGTGTTCGGCGCATCATGCGGGCGGTGCGGGTTCCGTCGGGATCCGCGCGCTCGAAGGCGCGGAAGACGTCGACGAGCGCGAGGTCTGTTTCGTGCTCGACTGGGTCGAATGACCACTCGCCTACAAGCTGGTCTGGCAATGTCAGCTGACGCGGTTGCGATGCTGCGCCACGAAGTTATGACGCAGGTGGTCCTGCTGGCCGGTGAATCCTTTGAACGTGCCCAAGCGGTAACGCGTCACACCTGACGAATCCGTAAGCACCTCCAAATCGAAGTCGTGCGACAACGCGGTGATCTTTCGCTCGACGGAGGCCACGCTCCCTTCGTTGTGCGCACGTACGAGATCCGCCAGAGAAAGCGCATCTGACGCATTGGCCAGCGCACGGTAAACAGGATCGTGCAAATCGATCGACTGCGCGAGATCCTGTCGGGGCGTGCCCTCGTGACTTAGGGCGGCGATGATTCGCGCGCCAACTGCCTCGGCGACAGGCGGCGGGAAGGCGTTCCCGATCTGACGGTACTGCGAGGTCTTTCGGCCGCTGAAGATCCAGCCGTCCTCAGGTTTCCACCCTTGTACACGAGCAGCCATCTCGATAGTTAGCCTTGGGTGCCACTCGGTAGGCGAGGGTGCGTCGGCGTCCGGAGCGGCATCAGCTATCCCTCGCCCATCAACGTGCAACTTCGCCCAGCCTTGTTTGGCTCGGGTCGGGCCGAGATCCGCGCCCCCGTGCTTCTTGCTTCCACCGACAAGGGTCGGACCCACGTCGTTTGCTAGAGCACTCCACTCATCCGCGCCTTCCCATCCACGAGCCGCCATCAGATCGCGGAGCGCGTTCCCAACAGTGGTGTGACCATTCTCGCTCCGCTCGGGGAAACGGAAGTAGGCGTGGTCCTCAGGACGCATCGCCACGAGCACGAAACGCGGGCGAAGCTGCGGCACGCCGAAGTCGGAGGCATGCAGTAGCTTCCACTCCCCGATATATCCGAAGTTGTCGAGCCGATCGATCACATGCTGGCGGTAAGCAGCGAAGCGAGGGGAAGAGAGACCCCGCACGTTCTCGAGCATCACAGCGCGTGGCTGGATGATACCCACCTGCTCGATAGCCCATGCGAAGAGATCTCGCTCGTCCGACGAGCCCAATTGCCTGCCTGCGATGGAGAACGGAGGGCAAGGCACGCCGCCCGCAAAAAGCGTCACTCCGACGTGATCCCGCGGATCCCATACTTCGGGATTTGCCACGTCTCCGACCGCGACGGACGCGCCGAGATTGGCTGCGAGCGTGGATGCTGCGGTCGGGTCGATCTCGACCGCGAGAGAGTGTTTGAACCCGGCCTTGTGAAGCCCCAGCGATTGGCCTCCGGCGCCGGCGCAGACCTCGACTACGGTGAACTCAGACGCGTTCGTGTCACTCACGTCTCGATAGTACGAGGCGCCACCGACAGCCGCCGCATTCTGTTGCGCGAGCCGTGTCGACGGTCTCTTTCGGGCCGGGCGACCCTTACGGTTCTTTGGACTCTCACTGAAATGCGGGGATCGTCAGTTTCGCACGTGTGTCCATCGGACTCATTCGGTCGGGTGAGTATCGGCGCGGTCCGCCAGCTCACGAGCAGCAAGCTTGGCCATCGCTTTCACGTCGCCCGCGGAGGATGCCTGGAGAGTCGCCTTGGCGACGGCACGCTCGCGCTCGATGCGACGGACTAACTCTGCAAGGTCACCGTTGGGAAGCGCCGGCATCGAAGCGGCGGGCGGTAGAACACGCGCACCCGCTCGCGCGCGGGACGCTAGTGACCCAAGAGAGCAGATTGCTCAGTTTTCCGACGAGGCAAATTTCGCCCGAAACGCTCGACTTTGGCTCTCTCGCACGTCGCGCGGAGGCCGTTGCCGACGCCTATTCTTGGCTAACCTAATTCTCAGAATGCAGCAAAAAGCGGGGAAAAGGCCATTTGTGTGGTCTGAACTCAGAAGAAAACCCTGGCCAGAGGCAAAAAGAGACTGTGCCCCTGGAGGGACTCGAACCCCCAACCGTTTCCTTAGGACGGAACTGCTCTTCCATTGAGCTACAGAGGCTGGCCCGTCGAGTCTACCGATCTCCCGGTGACCGGTAGGTTCGCGACATGACCGTCCGGCGCGCACTCCCCCTGCTCGCCGCGACCGCATTGCTGCTCGCGGGATGCGCCGGCCAGCCGCCACACGACCCGCCCGCAGGGCCTCAGCTGCCGCCCGTCGGAGCACAACTCGACTACCAGCTCGGCGGCGCCTACAACCCACCCGACGGCGTCGAGATCGTGGTCCGCGACCGGGCCGCGGCATCCGTCGACGACCTCTACTCCGTCTGTTACGTCAACGGGTTCCAGACGCAGCCGAGCGAACTCGACGCCTGGCCCGACGACCTCTTGCTCCGCGACGACGACCGCGAGCCGGTCATTGATCCGGACTGGCCGGACGAGGTCATCCTCGATACCCGCAAGGCGGACGAGATCGCGAAGATCGTCGGGCCGTGGATCCGCGACTGCGCGTCCGACGGGTTCGACGCCGTCGAGTTCGACAACCTCGACACCTACACCCGCACCGACGGCGCCCTCACCCGCGACGACGCGCTCGACCTCGCGACCCTGCTCGTCGACACCGCGCATGACGTTGGACTGGCGGCCGGACAGAAGAATGCCGCCGAGGATGCCTCCCTCCTACACTCGCGCGCCGGCTTCGACTTCGCCGTCGTCGAGGAGTGCGCGGCTAATGCGGAGTGCTCCGCCTACAACGAGGTCTACGGCGATCGCGTCCTCGCCATCGAGTACACCGACAATCTCCCCCGCCCGTGGGACGAGATCTGCGGCGACCCGGAGACACCGGCATCCGTCGTTGTGCGGGACCGGGGCCTCGTCACGCCGGATGACCCGACGTATGTATATGAGACGTGCGAGTAGGAACCGACTCGGTTACTCGCTCACGGGCACGTGCGTCCTGAGGTATTCGCGAAGCGCAGGATCGCAGACGTAGATGTATGTCCCGCGGATCCCGCGCGTGAGCAGGACCCCGTAGATGTTGCGGATGAACGTCAGCAGATCGTCGTCGGAGTAGACGACGCCGAGTTGCTTGTTGTTCTCCTTGCCCTTCGCATCGTGATACGTCGCACGATCGACGAACAGCCGGCCGCTCGCCTCATCGAATCGCAGGTCCGGTCCGACGATCACGCCCGCGTAGTTCAGGTCGTAGCCCTGCACGGTGTGAATGGATCCGACCTCGTTCACCGAGTTTGCCTGGTTGATCCAGTCCTTGTCGGTGCTGTTCCACCTCAGCCGAACATCACCGATCTCGATGTCGAAGGCTGACGGGTCCTTGCGGCTTCGCCACTTCCACGCGTAACCGGCGAGGAGTCGGGCAAGCCCGTGTTCCCTCTCGCGCTCGAGAACCTGACGACGCATCTCGCCGAGGTCATCGAAGAAGCGCAAGTCGTAGTCCCCCAGACCGCGGAGCGCGCCCGGCGACGGCTCGCCACGGAGAAGGCCGCGAATGCCCGCCACGTAGTCCGATCCCGCGGCGACGCGCATTTGGGTCATCAAATGGAAGGCACGGTTCTCGGCCTTCGCCTGCTCGAGAATGCCGCGGAGGGTTGCCAGTGGCAAATCAGCCGGTCGAACCGTCTGCTCCGCATCGAGGAGGAAGATCTGGTGCTTGCTCTTTGCGCGGATCCAATCCAACTGAGTCTTGGACAGATCATCCGCACCGAACAGGTCCGCATTGATACTCGAGAACCGCTTGTTGTTGACCCCGGACGACTGGTTCGCCCGCTGGTTCAGCCGGTGCGTTTCATCGACGAGGAGAATGTCCCATTCTTCGGGAGACGCACCGACATCGAACGGCGTGAGGACCTGAGCCTGACTCAGCTTCGGGGTCTTCCGAAAGACCCGCTTGATCGACTCCCGAAGCGACTGCTGCGGCACCACGATGCCGATACGAAGGTCGCGAAGGAGCTCCCTGTTCTCGGGGACGAAGTGCTCGGCGAACACCGAATCGGGTTCGAAATCGACCGCTGAGTCGTAGTCACGGATGTCGGCGAGCAGCTTCATGAGATAGATCGCGACGATCGTCTTGCCCGTGCCGGGGTGCCCCTCGATGACGCTCGTCGACGTGCCTCCGACGGCGAGATCCTCGAAAAGTCCATCCAGGATGTTCTCCACCGCGCCAGCCTGCTCGGCAGTGAGCACCTTGAACGGCGACAGCTTGAAGAGATCGCTGTTCTCGATCTCGGGGATGGTCTGTCGGAACAATCCTTCGGAGCGAAGCTGATCGAAGATGTCGGCGAAGCTCTCGCGATAGATCTCGCGCTCGTAGTAACGAGCGTCAACGATCCCCTCGTTGCCGTTGACCACCTCGAACTGCCCGTCGCCGGCTAGCCATCTGATCAGGTGGGACTCTAGGTCGAGACACGCGGACTTGTTGAACGTCTCGTCGAAGACCACACGTACGTGGCGGAAATTCGCTTTCGACGCACTGGCGAGGTGCTGCCGCATCCGGGAACCCGCATTGACGGTCTCACCCACGTACACCGACGATGTACCGGCTTTGCCTGCACCATCAAGTACATAGACCACCGGCCAATTGCGCCGACGATCGTCGGCTCGGGCCCAGGCATCCGCAGCGTCCTTCGCGAACGGAAAGCGCTCGATCTCAAAGGGCGTCATATTTGGCGCTGGTCCCCTTCGCGCGGTCGACGGGATACTTCTGCGCCGTTGTTCGGAGCTTCTCGAGCACGATCTCGTCGAGATCGAGACCAAGCTTCTCGGCAAGGAGGGTGCAGTACGTCACCACATCGGCAAGTTCTTCTCGAACGCGCGCGGCATCCGCGTCGTCACTCCACTGAAAGCATTCGAGGAGTTCGGCGGCCTCGATCGAGACGCTCTTGGCGAGGTTCGCCGGTGAGTGGAACTGAGCCCAATCGCGCTCCTCGACAAAGTCGCGCAGCGCACGCCTGACCTGCTCACTCGTCACAGGACCGACGCTATCAGCGCCTCGAACGGAGCTCAGCGATACCGGATCACCGCTTCGCGAATGGCGTCCGCGTACTCGTAGATCTCGTCGAGCGTCTCGATCGGATGCCGGGTCTCGACCTTCGCCTCATCGAGAAGCCCGAGGTACTTCTGCTTTCCGTTGAAGTGCAGGCGAGCGAGCGGCTTGCGGTTGTTGTCGTCGAGGAGGACCGCGAAGTAGCTCTTGGCGTCACGGTGGGTGACCCGCTGCGGCTTCGTCTCACCACACGCGATCGCCTTGACGATCTGGTATCCCTCGAGTTCCTCAAGAGTCGTCTCGATCTCGGTGTCGCGATCGAGGTCGTCCTGCACGACCGGTTCGCTCGTCACTGCGGGCGGTTCGGTCGGAACACGAACACCCACCCCCGCGCCGAGGGCGGTCTTCAAGCGGTCGTTGACGCTTTCGTTGAGGAACTGACGCGCGGCCTTGGTCACAAGGCTCGTGAACTGCTCACGGACACGCTGGGTATACGAACCCTCGTAGACCTTTTGAGCGAAGTATTTGATCCAGTCGTCACTGGGCTCGCGGAACTGCGCGGCGATCTCACGCTTGAGGGCCCCCACATACTTAAGCTCTTCCGCGGCATTGATGATGGACTCGAGGTCGAAGTTGTCTTTGCTCAGCTTCTGAACTTCAGGGATCAGGGTCTCGTCGATGTCGAGCAGGTCGAGCACAAGGAAGGGCTTTGCGTCCATCCGGTTCGGTGCGTCCAGGTCTGTGAAGAACTGCCAGATCACGCCGTTCGTCAGCGCAGCGATACGCGCATTCGTTGTGGCGAAGTAGCGGAAGAGCTGCGATGCGTGCTCGATCTTCGGCGCCCCCGTCGACGCCTTGCACTCGATCAGGATCTGGACTTCGCCGTCTCGCATGATGGCGTAGTCGATCTTCTCGCCCTTCTTGATACCGACGTCAGCGGTGAACTCGGGCACGACCTCGAGAGGGTCGAAGACGTCGTACCCGAGGATGGTTGAGATGAACGGCATCACAAACGCATTCTTCGTCGCTTCTTCTGTGCCAATTGCTGACGCCTGGTTTTCTACCTTGGCGGCGAGTGCACTCAGGCGGTCTTGAAACTCCATTGTTTCCCCCATTGGTTCGAGTTAGTCGAGGCTATCGACCAGCGCCGGATCGGGAAAGCGCCACGCCCCGAGCACACCCGAACGCCCGCGAGAGCGCACCAGAACATAACGGCGGTCAGCACGGCTTCACCTCATCGGGCGATGCACCCCACCACCCCGTCTGACAGACTGCCCCCATGCGCCGCGCCTCGACCTTCCTCACCCTCGCGACCACCGCACTCGTGGCGACCGGATCGCTCACGGCGTGCTCGGCAATGGAGATTGTCGCGACGAGCGAGAAGCCGGCCGCGACCCCAGAAGCGCCCGAGTCAGCCGGAGCCCCCGGCCCCAACGCCCCCGACTGGGAGGGCCTCCCTTCCACCCCGGTCTCCCCTGCGGAGTACGCCGACACCTACATGCAGGCCAACCCGCACCACATGCTGCATCGCAACCTCGACGGCATCCTCGAGTACTACCGCGACGCGGCGACGGCGTTCCCCTTCCCGCTCCCGGCCGGCTACTCCTTCCCCGTCGACCCCGGCTACTACGACCGCCCCCAGGACGGACCGAACTGGGCCGAGGTCGTCACTGCCAACCGCATCTGGAGCTACTTCGAATACGCCAACGTCGACGCCGCCCGGGCTGCGTTCGACCGCGGTGACGAGGATGCTGCGCTCGGATACCTCGACGTCATCCGCGACGCGTACCTGTCGGACGCGTTCCCCAACAACTACGAGGGCACGTCGCCGCAGGACTGGTACGACGGCGTCTACAGCGGTATGCGCGAGGGCGACTTCACCCTGCAGGAGAACTTCATCTTCAACCCGTTCCCCTGGGAGCCCGGACAGTCCTGACGCGTCACTCCGTCGGCGGCGGCTCGCCCTCGTTCTTGCCCGACCCGGCCTCGCGCCGCAACTGCGCGAACCCGGCCACGATCAAGGCAAACGCCACGGGGATGAACAGCAGCTTCACCCACCACTCCGCGCCGGTGAAGAACAGCAGCGGCGCCACCCCGGCGAACGTCGCCCCGATGAAGTACCAGACCGCGACCGGCGCCTCGGACTGTTCTTCCGTCATGGATCACTCCCTCCGCGGTTCGAGGCTAGGCCGGGCCGCACCCGGCGGACCTCCCTCTCGCGACGGAAATCAGTCGGCGGCGTTGCGCTCCTGTTCGATCACCTGCTCGAGCTCGGCGATCCGCTCGCGTCGGTCGTCCGCGGACGCCGGGTGCAGATCCCGCAGGAACGCGTGGAAGATAGCCCCCGCGGCTGACTCGTCGACCGTCAGGCGCGCCGCGATCGCGGCGACAGCCTCGTCGTCGGTCGTCGTCCCCTCGAGCGCGGAGACGATGTCCGGCAGGCGGGATGCCGCATCCGACACCGCCCGTTGCTGGTTCAGTTCCTGCGTCATCTCCCGCAGCGACCAGCCCGAATCGTCCCACCTCCCGCTCGGACGGAGCGCGTCGATGGATGCGGGGGTGGCGATGATCGGCAGCGGCGGAGCCTTCACCTGCAGCGGCACCAGCCACGCGTGCAGGGTCGCGTCTCCCGGCTCCAGCCGCGCCCACTGCTCCCGATCGATCACGACCGGGACGCGCGCGTACTCACCGGGATCGAGCGCCACCGCCGGCACCCCATCGGACGCCATCCAGTGCATCATGACGCGCGACTCAGCCGGTCCCGTCACGGCGCCCACGACGTGGAACCTGTCGCCGTCGGGCTCCCACCGCTGCTCGCCCTCATTGACGATGTCGATCGCGACTCCGTCGGGCCCGGCATCCGTCCGCTGACCCGTCGGCCATCGCAGAGCCAACCCGCGCCGCCGCTCGGCGTAGCTTGCGCGCAGCCGCGCGGGTCCCTCCTCGGGCCAGACGCTCTCGCCCTCGCGGACGGACCCCACCCACCACGTCAGACGGTCAGCATCCGCCGGCGCACCGATGATCGCGCTCGCCTCATGTTGCCGGAGGATCCGCCACCCCTGCGCCACGGGAACCCGAATCGGCTCCGCGCCGAGCCGCCGCACGAGATCGAGGAACGGCTCCCCGTCGCCATCGAGCGCGGCAGGGTCGACAGCATGATTGTGCAGGCGCGGCAAATCATCGTCACGAGTCATGCCGTCATGGTCGCACGCGCGACCCATCCCTCACGCCGGTAGGCGCCGCCGCAGCATCACGAGACCGACTCCGATCGCCGCCATCACCAGCAGCGCGACACCGGCCCAAATCCAGCTCTCGGACGAGAGACCCACCGGAGGCGCGGCATCCCGCACGTTCTGCGCGAACCGCGCCGACACAATCTCCGCCACCCGGTCGATGGGCGTCGCCACGCGGATGTCATCGAACCGCGCCGAGCCGACGGGCGTCACCACACCCGCGTCGAGCGTGTACCAGGCGGCGATCGTCGGATCCTCGATGATCGTCACGCCCGCCGCGACATCGACGAGCGCCGCCGCGGTCGCGGCATCCCCGTCGATCCCGGCGAACCTCCCGTCCGAGTCCGGCGTCTCACGCCATACCCGGTAGACGCCGACAGCCTCGCCCGACGCGGACACGATCGGCGCCACCCACTCGTTCATCGCCGACACCGGGTCGCCCGCCTCGCCCGCGATCAGCGACGCACTCCACGCGTGCACGCGATGCACGGTGCCGAAGGAAGCCGCATCCGCGAGACGTCCGAGACCGCTCGCCTCGTCTGACCCGAGCGCGACCGCCTCTTCCACCGAGAACGCGGCGATCACGTCGGCGGGGGTGTCGTCCTCATCAGCGGATGCCGCGGCTCCCCCGAACCCGAGCACGCTCAGTGTCGCGATCACACCCAGGACGGCTCGCCATCGCTTCCCGCTGCCGACCATGCACGCACCCCTTCCCTCGCGCTGAACGTACCGCGAGCGCGCCGCGCGAAGGATCACGATCCGGACGCGATCGACACTTCAAACCTAAAGGGTGTAGGTTAACTCCTCGTGCCCCGCGCGAACCTCTCCCCCGATGCCCTCACCAGAGCGGCGGTCGACCTCATCGACGCCGACGGACCGGGCGCGCTCTCGATGTCGGCGCTCGCCCGCCGCGTCGGCGTGCAGACCGCCAGCCTGTACGCCCACGTCCGCGACCTTGCCGCGCTCCGCAGCGCCGTCCAGGCCGCCGTCTTCACCGAGCTCGCCGACACCATCGGCGACGCCCCCACCCTCCGCGACCTGGCGCACGCGCAGCGCGCCTACGCCTTCGCGCACCCGGCGCGCTGGGCGATGATCTCGCAGCCGGTCGAGCGCGACGAGATCACCGAGCCGGCGGCATCCCGCATCTCGGCGCTCGTCGTCGGCTCGCTCGGCGACTACGCCCTACCCGAGGGCGAGACCGTCCACGCGGTCCGCTTCGCGAGCGCCACCATCGCGGGCTACCTCGCCCTCGAATCCGCCTCGTCATTCGCCCACCGCGACGAGACCACCGACACCTCCTGGAACCGCGCCCTCGACGCCCTCGACCGCGCCCTCCGCACCTGGACTCCGAAGGACCCCTCATGATCGACATCGCCCTCGACACCACCACCGTCCGCGGACTCGCCGAACTCGAACCCACCGGCCGCGGCCTGCGCCTGCACCGCCTGCCCGCCTGGGTCCGCGCCCAGTACCCCGAGCCGCAGCTGCTCGGCGTTGAGGCGCAGCCCGCCGGCGCCCGCATCGCAGTGCGGACCGCGGCATCCCGCCTCGAGCTCGATCTGCACTCGACGCGCGCCACCCTGCGCGGGCTCTCCCGCCCGCGCGGACGCGTCGACGTCCGCATCGGCGGCGCCCTGCACGACAGCGTCGAGCTCGACGGCGGCGACACCCTCGACACCGATCCGGCCACCGGCATCCGTCAGCTCGTCGACGGACCCGCGCAGCGCATCACCGTCGACGGACTCGACCCGCGCGAGAAGCTCGTCGAGCTCTGGCTGCCGCACAACGAGACGATCGAGCTCCTCGCGCTGCGCGCTGACGCACCAGCCTCCCCCGATACGACCGAGCGCCCGCGCTGGGTGCACCACGGCAGCTCGATCAGTCAGGGCTCCAACGCGACGCAGCCGAGCTCCACGTGGGTCTCGCTCGCCGCCCGCCGCGCCGGACTCGACCTCCGCAACCTCGGCGTCGGCGGCAGCGCGCAGGTCGACCCGTTCATGGCCCGCGTCATCCGCGACACCCCCGCCGACGTCATCAGCGTCGCGCTCGGCATCAACGTCGTGAACGCCGACGCCATGCGGCTGCGCGCGTTCGTCCCGGCGGTGCACGGCTTCCTCGACACCATCCGCGACGGCCACCCCGACACGCCCCTGCACCTCATCACGCCGATCTGGTGCGGCATCCACGAAGACACCCCCGGCCCCGGCATCATCGAGCCCGAGTCCTTCGCCACCGGCACGCTGCTCTTCGGCGCGGCCGGCACCCCCGGCGACACCGCGGGCGGACGCCTCACACTCCGCGTCATCCGCGACGCCCTCGCCGACATAGACGCCCACCGCGACGACCTGAACCTGCACCTCGTCGACGGCCTCGCCCTCTACGGCGAAACGGATGCCGCCACCCACCCGCTCCCCGACCGACTCCACCCCAGCCCAGAGGCGCACCGCCTCATCGGCGAGCGCTTCGCGGCGATCGCGTTCTGAGCGTCAGCCGCTGCCGAATCACCGCTCGCGCGCCGAATCACCACCCGAATGCGCACATCTCGCTGGTGACTCGGGAGCCGGATGGTGATTCGGCGGGAATGCCGGCAGCCGCGCGCCCGTGACCGTCAGGCCTTGTAGGCGGCGAGCTGCAGCAGGTTGCCGACGGTGTCGCTGAACACCGCGGTCACGACCGGCCCGTGATCGATCGGCGCCTGCGTGAACTCGACACCCAGCCCCTGCAGCCGGTCGTACTCGGCCGCGACGTGGACCTCGTCCTAGCAATGCAGTCGCACCGGCCGATAGCGTGCGCGTGTGAGTCCTGCCGCACGACCCCACGCGTCGTTTCGTCGAGCTCTCGCGATCCTCATCGCGACCACGACCTTGCTGCTCTCGGCATGCGCACCCACCTGGGAGCAGGCGGTTCCGGCCATCGGCTACGCGATGTGCTCCGACGACCCCGAGCTGATCACCATCACCTACGAGTCCGGGCGCGGAGTCGAGTCCGCCGAGGCGCGCCAGGCCGGAACCCTGGGGCAGGTCTTCCTCTCGGTCTATCTCACGGGCTCGGGCTCGTACCCGGCGGACGCCTCGCCGGCGACTCTGGTCGCGCAACTCGACGGACCGCTCGACGGTCGCTCGGTGGTCACCTTCGACGATCAACCCGTCCCCGAGGTCGACTGCTGACGCCGCCTCACCCCACCGGATAGTCGACGTACGCGAACCGCGATCCGTCCGGGGTCCAGCTGTTCACGTTGATCGTCCCCTGCCCGCCGAAGACCGTCGCGACGGTCTCGGGATGCCGCCAGTGACCGTTCCGCACGAGGCGCAGCTCGACCTCGAGGTCGGCCGGGTGCCCCTGCGTCCCCGGCGGGAAGCTGATGTAGACCGCATCCCGGCCCGTCGGCGACGGGTGCGGAAACCAGTTCACGCGGTCGTCGAACGTCAGCTGCTCGAGCTGCGACCGGTCGCGGTGCATCCGCGCGATCTGGGCGTGCCCGGGCGTCTCGGAGAACTGTTCGGTGTTCAGGTAGATCCACGATCCGTCGGGCGCCCACTCGCTGCCGTCGGCGACCTCGCCCGTCGTGAGCGCCTCATCATCCGACCCGTCGATCCGGGCCGTCCGCAGGTCAGCCGACAGCACCCGCCCGTCGTCGATCGACAGCGCCGTGTACGCGATCCACGCGGCATCCGGGCTCACCCCGTGCAGGAAGTGCATGAACGGATCGTCCGGATCCGTGATCCGCACACCCTCTCCCCCGGCGCGCGGCGCACGGTAGATCTGGCCGTCATTCGCCGACAGCAGGATGTCGGCCGTCCCCGGCACCAGCACGTGATCGTTGTTGATCGGTGGGATGCCGGTGAGCGGCACCTCGCTGAGGTCGCCCGCGTCGGCATCCGCTTCGAGCGACCACAGCTTTCCCGCGCCGTTCAGCAGCAGACCCTCCGGCGCCCAGTTCGGCGCCTCGAGCAGGATCTCGTCGGTCTCGAACACGATGCGATCTGTGCCCGTGACGACGTCGTACACGTGCACGCGGCAGCGCTGCCCGTCGAGGGCGAAGTCGCGCGGCGGAAAAACGGTGATGGCCATGCCTCACCGTATCCGGCTGTCAGCGGTCCTCGTCGAACCCCTCGTTCTCGGTGCGCATCTGCTTTATATGCGCTTTCGTGAGCTGATCCTTCGGCGTCTGCTGCACGACCGACCACTCCGGGTCGTCGGCCGAGCCCCCGAGGACGCACTCCTGGTAGTACTGCCCGAACTCGTTCTCGGCGAGGATCGTCACGTACCACTGCGGGTCGATCGTCCGCTCGTACGCGGTCGGATCCCCGACCTGCGTGTCGCCGGCGCCCAACCCGTTCCGCTGCTCGGCGGCGCACAGCTCTCCCGCCTGCGCGGCGCTCATGCCGGCGGCATCCGGGTCGGTGCCGTTCGGCGGCTCGACGGGACGCGTCGCCGGCGGACCGTTCGGCGTCGGGGTCGCGCTCGGCGACGGCGACGCGGAGGGCGTTACCGACGGCGACGGCGCCGACGCGGTCGGCGCCGGAGACGACACGGATGCCGTGGGTGTCGGCACGGGCTCGGGGGCGCACCCCGCGAGCAGCAGCACCGCGACGGCGGCGAGCGCACCGGAACACGCGCCGGCCACCGGCATCCTCATCCGCGCCATCGTTGCCTCCCCGAGAGATCGAGGCTCCAGTGTCTCACCGGAGGTCGTCGGGGGTCTGAATCTCCTCGCGCGCGTTGAACCAGCCGAGCCACCCCGTCTCGGTCTGGACGACCTCGTACGGCTCGCATGCGAACACCTCGGTCGGCAGCGGCTCGCCGAGCTCGCCGTAGCGGTCGTCGAACGGCAGCGCCAGACGCTCCTTCTTCTCGCAGCCCTCCGGAGCGTTGCCGCCCTCGACGGCGATGACGGAGTTGGTCTCGTTGTTCGTGGCGGTGTTCTTGATCTTCGTGGCATCCGCCGGGATCCACTCCGGCATGGCGACCCCGACCCAGCCCTTCTCAGCGGCCGCGCGGTCGTCGAACTCCTCGGAGTGCACCTTCTCGAGCACGTCCATCGGGTTGCAGGCGGCGAGAGTCAGGGCGAGGAGCGGTGCGACGAGGCCAGCAGCGGCGGCGAGACGAAGACGACGGGACGACGGGGATGCAGTGAGGTGGGACATGACTCCAGCCAAGCCGCTGCCCCGCCGCGCGGAATCGGCCCGCGTGATGATCCGTGTACGCCGGGCGGATGATCCCGCGAACCTCCGTAAACCGTGTGAGTGCTGGGGCAAGGTGTGTCAACGGTTGCAGGACGAGCCGATTCTCGGAATCGTGGCCGACTCACGCCCGCAATCCACGGAAGGGAGCATCATGCTCACTCTCACCGAGAACGCCAGCAGCGCCGTCAAGAACCTCGCCTCGCAGATCCCCACCGAGACCGGTGGACTCCGTATCGCCGAGGCCGCCGACCCGCAGAACGGGTACGCCCTCTCCCTCGCCCCGGCTCCCGCCGAGGGCGACACCGTCGTCGAGAGCGACGGCGCCCGCGTGTTCGTCGACCCGGCCGCCGCGGTCGCGCTCGACGACCGCATCCTCGACGCCCGCGTGCAAGAGGACGGCGCCGTCGGCTTCGCCCTCGCGCAGGCCGTCTGAGCCAGAACTTCCCGAGAGCCCCGGACCGATCGGTTCGGGGCTCTCGCGCGTCAGGGCCGGGGTCAGAACGAGGCGCCGATGCGCTTGCGGAGTCTCCGCAGATCCACGGATGCCGGGATCGTCCATTCCCCCGCGCCGCCGTCGAACTCGACGCGCACCACCTGCGCGCGCTGTTCGATGTCGTCGAGATACGAGATCCGGAGCGCCTGCGATGAGACCGCGACGCCCGTCAGCTCGAGCTCGCCGAGCGTGATGGTGCGGTGATCGACGATCGCTTCCGCCGAGATCTCCTCGCCGCGCGCCATCCCGTCCGCCGCGCCGTCGATCAACCGGAAGCGACCGTGGATGAAGCGCGGTCCCCGGAGAGCCTCGCGCGCTCCCACGACCGCCTCGCCGAGGAACTCGAGCACGTCAGCCAGCATCCGCCGATCCTCGCACCGATCGGCGTCAGCTCGTCACGCCATGCGGTCGACGCGCGCCTTCACCTTCGCCGGGCGGGCGATCGCCTGCACACTCGCAACGATGCAGGCGCCGCTCGTCGCGAGGAGCACGACGGCTCCGATCAGCATCAGGACACCCAGCACGATCACGGGCATCGGGTTGGTGATGAACAGCACCCCGAGGATCGCGAAGCCCGCCGCGACGACGAGGAACACGAGGCTGATGAAGATCGCGATGAACGCGCCCGAGCCCATCTGCTTCCGCTGCATCGCTGCGTTCCGTTGTGCCTGGTTCGACATGGTGGCCTCCGACCCTCGATCGTCCCCTCACGGTACGGGCGCGGGTCGAGGCGATCCCAGGGGTTGCAATCTCGGCAGGAACACTCCTGAGATGGTGGACGCGTGCGCCCCCTCCCGTCTCTCCCGCGTCGCTCGCGGCGGAGTCGCGGCATCCCTCGCCACGTGGGCCGCACTGCTCTCGCACGTCGCCACCGGCGGCGCGATGCCGGGTTGGCTCGGTGTCGCGGTGCCGCTCGTGCTCTCGGTCGCCGTCTGCACCGCCCTCGCGGGACGCCACCTGTCGCTCGTCCGGCTCGCCGTCGCCGTGTCCGCGAGTCAGCTGCTCTTCCACACGCTCTTCGTCGTCGGCGCCGTCACCCCGTCGGGCGCGGCGCACGCGCATCACCTGCCCGTGATGACGGATGCCGCGGCCCCCGCGGCGATGCACGCCGACCCGCTCATGTGGGCCATGCACGGCGTCGCCGCGCTGCTAACCGAAGCGGTGCTGCACCGCGGCGAGCGCGCGGCCCGGCGCCTGCTCGCCGTCGCGGTTGACCTCGCCCGCTGGGCGCGGCGCCGCATCCTCGCCGCCGTCCTCGTTCTCGACGCGAGCGACCGGCCCGCGCTCGCTGCAGCACCCGCCGTCGTGCCGGCGCTGCGCTCGGTCACCCTCCGGGTCGCCGCCGGTCGCGGACCGCCGCGCGCGCTCACGATCTGACACGCGCCGCCGTCCCGCTCTCGATGAGGGATGCCGCGGCGCGGCGCGCCGTCCGCCGGCGCGCTCCCCGCCGCCTCGGCATCCCTCTTCTTCTCGAAAGCGATCATGACTGCCACCCTGCCCACTCCTCCCCCCTCTCCCCCTCGACCCGCGCGACGTCCCGGCTGGTTCGGTGCACTGCTCGTGCGCCTGCACTTCTACGCCGGCATCCTCGTCGGACCGTTCATCCTCGTCGCCGCGCTCAGCGGCGCGCTCTACGCGATCGCCCCCACGATCGAGCAGGCCGTCTACGCGCGTCAGCTGCACGCGCCGGCAACCGACACGCAGCTGACCCTCGGCGAGCAGGTCGATATCGCCGAGGCGCACGTGGGCGACGCTGCGACGTTGTCGGCCGTCCGCCCCGCTCCCGAGCCGGGCGACACGACCCGCGTGATGTTCGCGCAGGACGGTCTCGGCGCAAGCGAGTCCCGCGCCGTGTTCATCGATCCCGGTACCGGCGAGATCCGCGGTGACGAGACCGTCTACGGCACGAGCGGATCGCTGCCGCTGCGCACCGCGATCAGCACATTCCACCGCAACCTCGGACTCGGCGAACCCGGGCGCCTCTACAGCGAGCTCGCCGCATCGTGGCTCGGCATCGTCGTCGTGGCCGGGGGGATCCTGTGGGTGATCCGCATCCGGACCGCGCGGACGAAGAAGGACTTCGTGCGCCCCTCGCGCAAGCTCACCGGGTACCGCCGCGTGTTCAGCTGGCACACGTCGGTCGGGATCTGGGTCGCGCTCGGCGCCGTGTTCCTGTCGGCGACGGGCATCACCTGGTCGACCTATGGCGGGCAGAACGTCACCGACGTGCGCGCCGCACTCGACTGGGGCACCCCCGCGGTCTCGACGAGTCTCGGCGGAGCCTCCGGCGCGGGAGACGAGCACGCCGGGCACGGCGCGGCATCCGCTGCTCTCTCCGTCGACCCGCGGACCTTCGACGACGTGCTCGCGGCGGCGCAGCGCGTCAACATCGACACCGGACTCGTGCAGATCACGCCGCCGACCGCGCCCGATCAAGCGTGGAAGGTGCAGGAGATCGACCGCGGCTTCCCCGGGCACCTCGACGCCATCGCGATCGACGGTGACGCTGCAGCCGGTCGACCGGGTCGACTTCGCCGACTTCTCCCTGCCGGCCAAGCTCGCCTCATGGGGTGTGTCGATTCACATGGGCACGATGTTCGGCCTCGCCAACCAGATCGTCATGCTGCTGCTGGCCGTCGGCATCGCCGGCATGGTCGCGCTCGGCTACGTCATGTGGGTGAAGCGCCGCCCGATCAAGACCGCGCGGGTCGGGATGCCGCCCCGCCGCGGTGTGCTCGACGGTGCCCCCTGGTGGGGTGTCACCGCCGTCGTCGTCGGTGGGGTGCTCCTCGGCCTCGCGCTGCCCCTCGTCGGCTGGACGCTCGCAGCCTTCGTCGTGATCGACGTCGCGGTCGACGCGGCGCAGCGGCGGCGCGCGGCGACTCGCTGAGCTGCGCCGGGTTGCCCTCCCCCTCGCCGAAGCGCACCGGGCTGCCCTCCTCCTCGCCGAAGCGCACCGCGCTGCCCTCCTCGTCGCCGAGTCACCACCCCGCTGCCGAATCACCACTCGACTGTGCGCCATCGTGTGGTGATTCGGCACGCGGGTGGTGATTCGGCGGCGGAAGCCCGGACCGCCGGGGCCCTCGCGCGCACGCGCGCCTCGCGGCCGGGTCAGACGGCGAGCGCGGCGCGCGCCCGGGCCTCCCAGGCCTGGGTGGCCATCTGCACGGCGTCCCACGGCGACCCGAGCGGCGGCGTGTAGGACAGGTCGAGCTCGCTCATCGCCGCGACGCTCATCCCGTGATGCAGCGCGGTCGCGTACGTGTCGACGCGCTTGGAGATCTCGGCTCCGCGCGTCCCGACCAGCTGCGCACCGAGCAGGCGACCGTCGCGCTCGTCGCCGGTGATCCGCATGCTGATGGGCGTGGCGCCGGGGTAGTACCGCTTGTGATCGTCCGCGACGGCGGTGTGGCTGAGCGGCCGATACCCTGCGACGGACGCCTCGGCATCCCGCAGTCCCGTCCGTGCCGCGACGAGGTCGAACACCTTCACGACCTGGGTGCCGAGGCTGCCCGCGAACCTCGCGTCACCGCCGATCGCGTTCTCGCCCGCGACGCGCCCCTGTTTGTGCGAGGTGGTTCCGAGCGGAAGGTAGGTCACGCCGAGCAGCCGGTGGTGCGTCACGACCCCGTCGCCGGCCGCCCAGACGTGCGGCAGGCCGGTCCGCATCCGCTCGTCGACGACGACCGCGCCGCCCGCACCGGTCGTCGCACCCGCATTCGTCAGCAGGTCGGTGTTCGGCCGGACCCCCACGACCACGAGCACGAGGTCGGCGGCGTGGCTCACCGGCGCGCCGTGCCGCGAGCCGGTCACCGAGAGGCGCGTCCCGTCCCGGTGCACGGCCTCGATGCGCGTGTCGGTGTGCACGTCGACGCCGTGGCGCGTCAGCTCGTCGCGCACGAGGGCACCGAGTTCAGGGTCGAGCGTCGAGAGCACCTCGGGCCCGCGCTGCAGCTGGGTGACCCTCAGCCCTCGGGCGGTCAACGCCTCGGCCATCTCGAGCCCGACGTAGCCCGCGCCGACGATCATCGCCGACTCGGGCTCGTGCTCGTCGAGGTAGCGCTCGAGAGCGAACGTGTCGCCCATGGAGTGGAGCAGGTGCACCCCGTCCTCCGGCCCGAGCTCCTCGAGCCCGGCGATACCTGCCGTCGACGGCGAGGCCCCCGTCCCCACCATGAGGGCGTCGTACGGGATCGCGGACTCGGTGCCGTCGGCATCGCGCACCGTGAGCCGGCGCCCGTCGACGTCGATCGCGGTGGCGAGAGTGTCGAGCCGCAGGTTCATGCCCGTGGCCTCGAGGTCGGCGTGGGTGCGGTGCGCGAGGGACTGCCACGGCTGCACCTCCCTCGAGAAGTAGTATGGGATGCCGCAGATCGAGAAGTTCGGGTAGGCGTCGGCGACGACGACGGTCACCTCGACGGAGGGGTCGAGTTCGCGGGCGCGCAGCGCGGTGGAGATACCGGCGTCGCTTCCTCCGATGGCGACAAGGTGCATGGGATGCCTCTCAGGGGGTGGTCTCGGGTCGGGTGGGGACGACGACGTCGCCCGCGGCGTCACGGGCGGACAGGTAGAGCGCGAGCAGCAGGCCGACACCGACGGCGGCGCCGACCACCTGCGCGAGCACGAACGGAGCGACGGATGCCGGGGCGATCCCGGCGAACGTGTCGGTGAACATACGCGCCACGGTCACGGCGGGGTTGGCGAACGAGGTGGAGCTCGTGAACCAGTAGGCGGCGCCGATGTAGGCGCCGACGGCCGCCGCCATCACCGCAGGGGTCGACGTCCGCGCGAGCGCGAAGATGAGCAGCACGAGTCCGGCCGTGGCGACCACCTCCGCCACGAGATGCCCACCCGTGGCCCGCTCGTTGCCCGAGAAGGCGGGAGCGGCATCGAACATGACGCTCGCGAGGAGCGTGCCGCCGACGCCACCGGTGATCTGCGCCGCCACGTAAGGCCCGGCCTCACGGAAGGGAAGCCCGGTGCGCGAGCGACGCCCGACGAACCAGTCGGCGAGGCTGACGACCGGGTTGAAATGCGCACCCGACACCGGACCGAGCATGAGGATCAGGACAGCGAGAGCCAGAGCGGTCGTGAGGCTGTTCTCGAGCAGCTGCAGGCCGACGTCGTCGGGCGAGAGACGCTGCGCCGCGACACCCGACCCGACGACGACGGCGACGAGCAGAGCGGTGCCGAGGAACTCCGCGAGGAGTCGTCGCGGCAGAGCGGGACGGCGGTGGAGCGATGAGGGGGCTTCCATGACGTCCTCATCTTGACCGAGATGGATGATTCAGTCAATATTGAGTCAATGAACGCTGAGCAAGATTTGGTGCACCGGGCGGCTCGCCACGCCGCGCTGGGAGACCCGTCGCGCCTGCGCATCGTCGATCTGCTGACGCTGAGCGATCTGTCGCCGACCGAGATCGCCGTCGCGCTAGGGATGCCGTCCAACCTCGTGGCGCACCACCTGCGCACGCTCGAGTCGGTCGGGATGGTGACGCGCTCACGCTCGGAGGGCGACCGCCGCCGCAATTACGTCCGGCTGACCGAGACGGCACTTGCCGACCTGACGCCCGGACGCACCGCTCGCGCGCGCAGAGTCGTGTTCGTGTGCACCGCGAACTCGGCCCGCTCGCAGCTCGCCGCGGCCATCTGGACGGCGCGCAGCAGCATCCCGGCGGCGTCCGGCGGCACGCATCCTGCCGAGCACATCGCTCCCGGGGCGGTGTCGGCCGCCGAGCGGCACGACCTCCCGCTGGGAGACGCTCCCCCGCAGGCCCTCGACGCCGTCCTCGGGGACTCGGACTTCGTCATCACCGTGTGCGACAACGCGCACGAAGAGCTCCAGGTCCCGGGCGACCTCCACTGGTCCATCCCCGACCCCGTGCGCATCGGGACGGACGACGCCTTCGACCACGCCTACGACGAACTCGAGCGGCGCATCGCCGAACTCGCCCCCCGGCTCGCCGCGAGCTGACCCGACCCGAAAGACACCATGAGCGACACCCGCATCCCCACCGTCCTGTTCATCTGCCAGCACAACGCCGGACGATCCCAGCTCGGCGCCGCCCTCCTCGAGACACTCGCCGACGACAGGTTCGCTGCGACCTCGGCGGGACTCTCCCCCGCCGACGAAGTGAACGACGCCGTCGCCGCCTCGCTCGCCGAAATCGGCGTCGACATCTCGGCGCGCGTGCCGCGGTCGGTCACACCCACCGACCTCGACGAGGCCGACGTCGTCGTCCTCATGAAGCCCGGCCTGACGCTGCCGGCCGATCCGCGGGGAGAAGTCCTGGAGTGGTCCTTCCCGAATCCCGAGTCGTGGGACGTCGACGCGGTCCGCCCGCTCCGCGAGGCGGTGGCGGAGCGAATCCGGGCCGAGCTGCTGTCCCGCTAGCCCCCTCGCCGAGTCACCACTCGCGCGCCGAATCACCCCCCGAATCCGCGCCTTCGGGTGGTGTCTCGGCACGCGGATGGTGATTCGGCGGATGCGCGACGCGCGCGTTGGGCGGGCGATGCGCGCGACGCGCGCGTTGGGCGGGCGATGCGCGCGACGCGCGCGTTGGGCGGGCGATGCGCGCGACGCGCGTGTTGGGCGGGCGATGCGCGCGACGCGCGCGTTGGGCGGGCGATGCGCGCGACGCGCGTGTTGGGCGGCCGCCGCGTGAGGCGCGGGGTGCGGCGCCGGTCACCGGAAGTCCCGCGACCGGTGCTGCACCCCGACCCGCAGATCCTCGAACGCGTCGGCCACGAGGTTCGTCACGCCCTCGGGTGAACGCTCGAGCATGCCGCGCGCGATGAGGGCGGGACTGTCGCGCAGGATGCGGCGGTACCTGTTCCACACCCCGACCGAGCAGATCACGTTCATGACGCCGTGCTCGTCCTCGAGGTTCAGGAAGGTGATGCCGGATGCCGTCGCCGGCCGCTGCCGGTGCGTCACCAGACCCGCGACCTCGATGCGCCGCCCGACCTCGTGCTCGCGCATGCCGCGTGAGGTGATCACCCCGCGCGCGTCGAGTTGCGACCGGTAGTGCGTGAGCGGGTGGTCATCGGCCGACACCCCCGTCGCCCAGAGGTCCGCGGCGAGCACGTCGTAGCTCGACTGGTCGGGGAACAGCGGCGGCTGCACCGACACGAGTGACCCCTCGAGGAACTCCTGTCGGTCCTGCGCGGCATCCCCCGCCAACCAGATGCCCTCGCGCCGCGTGATCCCGAGGCTTTCGAACGCGCCCGCCGTCGCGAGCGCCTCGAGCTGCGCCGCCGTCGCGCCGGTGCGACGCACAAGGTCGCGCAGGTCCCGGTACGGACCGGATGCCTCGCGCTCCGCGACGATCTTCGTCGCCAACGGCACGCCGATGCCCGTGATCGAGGCGAGCCCCAGCCGCACCGCGAAGTTGCCGTCCCGCCGATGCGCCGCCGATTCGTCCGGCAGCGACCGGTCGAACTCCGGCACCGGCGGCTGGATGCGGTCGGTGCACGAGTCCCGGCCCGTCGGCGGGCGGCGGTGCTCGGCATCCCGCCCTTCGGAATCCCTGCCCTTGAAATCCCGGCCTTCGAGCGGAGATCTGCGCTCCCGAGGAGGAATCCCGCTCGAAACGTCCTCGTGACGGCCGACCTCCGCGGCACGGCCGACCTCCGCGGCACGGCCGATCTCCGTGGCAAGGCCGATCCCCGCGCGACGGCCGACCTCCGTTCCAGCCCCGCCCCCGTCCACCGGCTCGAGCCCCGCGTCCACTCCCGACGCGTGCAGGTCCGGGCGGCGCACCTCCACCCCGTGCCGGCGGGCGTCGGCGGTGAGGGTCGCGGGCGAGTAGAAACCCATCGGCTGCGCGCGCAGGAGTGCGGCGAGGAACGCCGCCGGATAGTGCAGCTTCAGCCACGACGACGCGTACACGAGCAGCCCGAACGACAGCGAGTGGCTCTCGGCGAACCCGAAGTTCGCGAACGCCTGGATCTTCACGTAGATGTCGTCGGCGGCCTTGCCGGTCAGGCCGTTGCGCGCCATCCCCTCGTACAGCTTCTTCTTCAGCGAGTCGATCCGCTCGATCCCGCGCTTCGACCCCATCGCCCGGCGCAGCAGGTCGGCATCCTCCCCCGACAGATCCCCCACGGCCATGCCGATCTGCATGAGCTGCTCCTGGAACACCGGGATGCCGAGCGTTCGCTCGAGCACCGGCTTCAGCTTCGGGTGCGCGTAGGTGATCTTCTCGTCGCCGAGCTTGCGCCGCACGAACGGGTGCACCGCGCCGCCCTGGATCGGTCCCGGACGGATGAGCGCGATCTCGACCACGAGGTCGTAGAACTTCCGCGGCTGCAGGCGGGGCAACAGCCCCATCTGCGCGCGGGACTCGACCTGGAACACGCCGATCGAGTCGGCGCGGCACAGCATGTCGTAGACCGCGGCCTCCTCCTTGGGCATCGTGTCGAGCGACCAGGTCTCCCCCGTCGCCGCCTGGATCATGTCGAAGCAGTACTGCAGGGCGGCGAGCATCCCGAGCCCCAGCAGGTCGAACTTCACGAGCCCCATCCACGCCGCGTCGTCCTTGTCCCACTGGATGACGGTGCGGTTCTCCATGCGCGCGTGCTCGATCGGCACGACCTCACCGACCGGACGGTCCGTCAGGACCATGCCGCCGGAGTGGATGCCGAGATGCCGCGGCGCCTTCAACAGTTCCCCCGCGTAGGCGACCACCCGCTCCGGGATGTCGTGATCGGGCGGGGTGTCGAGCACCGCCCCCCAGCGCTCGACCTGCTTCGACCAGGCATCCTGCTGCCCCGGCGAATGCCCCAGCGCCTTCGCCATGTCGCGGACCGCGTTCTTCGGCCGGTACTGGATGACGTTCGCGACCTGCGCCGCCCGCTCGCGTCCGTAGGTCTCGTAGACCCACTGGATGATCTCCTCGCGCCGATCCGAGTCGAAGTCGACGTCGATGTCGGGCTCCTCGTCGCGCAGCGCCGACAGGAACCGTTCGAACGGCAGATCGTAGAAGATCGAGTCGATCGCCGTGATGTCGAGCAGGTAGCAGACGGCACTGTTCGCGGCGGACCCCCGTCCTTGACACAGGATGCCGCGACGCCGCGCCTCCTGCACAATGCCGTGCACGATGAGGAAGTACCCCGGGAAGTCCTTCTGCTCGATGACGCCGAGTTCCTTCTCGATGCGCGCGCGGTTCGCATCGGTGGCATCCGGGTACTTGCGGGGAACCGCCTCCCACACGAGGTGCCGCAGCCACGTCATCGGCGTGTGCCCCTCGGGGACCTGCATCTTCGGCAGCGCCGGCTTCGCGCGGCGCAGCGGGAACGCGAGCTCGTCGGCGAGCACGACGGTGCGCTCGACCGCCCCCGGATACCGCCGGAACCGCCGCGCCATCTCGGCCCCCGACCGCAGGTGGGCACTTGCATGCGAGGGCAGCCACCCGTCGAGCTCGTCGAGCCCGCGGTTCGCCCGCACCGCCGCGACCGCCGCCGCCAGGTGCACTTTCTCGGGCACGGCGTAGTGCACGTTGTTCGTCGCGACGACGGGCAGCCCGCGCTCGGCGGCGAGGGCGGCGAGCACGTCGTTGTCGCGCGAGTCCGTCGGCGCGCCCTGGTCGATGAGCTCGACATCGACCCGCTCGGGCCCGAACAGGTCGACGAGTCGGTCGAGCTCGTACGCCGCGGCGGCCGGGCCGTCGGCGGCGAGCGCCTGCCGGACGGCGCCCTTGCGGCATCCGGTCAACACCTGCCAGTGCCCGCCGGCCCGGTCGGCGAGGTCGTGCAGGTCGTACACCGGACGCCCCTTCTCACCTCCCGACAGCTGCGCGTGCGTGATGGCGGCGGCGAGCCGGTGGTAGCCCTCCTCGCCCCGAGCGAGCACCAGCAGGTGCGTGCCGTGCGGATCGGGCTCGCCGTTCTGCGGACCGGGCAGCCCCAGCGACAGCTCGGCACCGAACACGGTCTGCAGCTGCAGGTGCTCGGCCGCTTCAGCGAACCGGACGATGCCGTAGAACCCGTCGTGGTCGGTGATCGCGAGGGCGTGCAGGCCGAGCCGTTCCGCCTCCTCGACGAGGTCCTCGGGTGAGGACGCCCCGTCGAGGAACGAGAACGACGAATGCGCGTGCAACTCGGCGTACGGCACGGCATTGCGCGGGCGCTCGATCTCGGGCGCACGGTACTTGCCGCGCTTGTGCGACCACGCCGGACTGTCGCCGCCGTCGGTGCCCGCCGGCGCGCCCTCGGGCCGGCGCCGGTCGCTGAGGATCCGCTCCATCTCCGACCACGAGACCGACGGGTTGTTGCCCCAGCCCATCAGTCGTACCTGCCCTCGGCGTGCCAGACACCCTCTTCGCACACGAGCAGCCAGGCCGTCTGCGCCTCGTCGACGACCTGGAACCGATGCGCGCGACGGGCGCGTGCGGCATCCCACCCCCGCTCCATGACGGGCCACGGTCCCGCCCACGACGAGATGCGACGCGGATGCCGGGGCCTGCGCGCCCCCGACGCGTCCGGCGCTCCCGGGAGGATCAGTGCGACCGGTTCGGCCGTCAGCTCGCCGCGGCCGTCGACGGCGACCATGTCGTCGTCGCGGTCGATGACGGCGACCGGCACCGGCTCGAGGAACACGGTCGCCGGCAGCGGATCGGGCAGGCTGCCCGGCCACGGCCGCGCCCGCTCGGCGATGACGGCGCGGTCGCCCCACGGCACGAGCACCTGCCGCTCGGCGAGCCAGCGCCCACCGCCGACCTGCGGGGTGACCACCCCGGTGTGCCCGAGCATCGCCTGCACGCGCGAGAGCGCCGAGTGCACGCGCTCCTCCGGCCCCGAGCCGAACAGCCCCTTCACATGATGGGATGCCGCGTCCACCTTCTCGGGCGCGATCCGCACCTTCGCGACGGCGCTCTTGAGACCGCGCTCGGCGAGCTGCCAGCGCACCCGGTCGACGACGGCCGCCGCATCGAACGCCCCCGGATGCAGCCACACCCGCTCGCTGTGATCGCCGCGGTCGCCCGTCAGCGCGACCCTCAGCTCGGTGCAGACGAGGTCGACGGCGCCGAGTCCCGAGATGAACTGTTCCGCGGCGAGCCGGATGCCGAACGCGACCTGGTCGGCGATCTCGAGCGGCGGCTCGAAGCTCACCTCGCGCTCGAGCTCGGGCGGCGGCGTGCGCGGTTGCACGGGCTGCGAGTCGAGCCCCGACGCGAGCGCGTGCAGCCGCGCCCCACGGGGACCGAGCCGTTCGACGAGCCGTTGCGGCGGCAGCGCGGCGAGTTGACCGAGGGTGTGGATGCCGAGACGCGCGAACAGGCTCGCGATGCCCTCGTCCTCGAGCGCCGACACCGGCAGCGGCGAGAGGAACGCGGCCGCCGCCCCCGGCGGCACGATCCGCAGCGGCGCGTCGGCGCCGGTCGCCCGCGCCGCCTGCTCCGCCGTGAACGGACCGTCGCCCACCCCCGCCCGCACGTCGAGCACGCCGAGCTCGGCGAGTGCGCCGGTGAGGGCCGTCGCCGCGCCCGCCTCGCCGCCGTAGAAGCGGGCCGGACCCTTCACCCGCAGCGCGCACAGCCCCGGCTCGCGCAACTGCACACCCGGGGCGATCTCCTCGAGCCGCGCGATGAGCGGGGCGAACGTGCGATGGTCGCGCGCCTCGTCGGCGTCGACGACCTGCAGCTGCGGGCACCGCGCCTGCGCGTCGCGGCGCCGCATCCCCCGCCGCACCCCGTCGCCGCGAGCAGCGGGCGACGTCGCCGCGACCGTGCCTTTGGCGAAGACGGCGATCGGCTGCGCGGCGTCGGCGAGGCCCTCGCGGGCGAGCGCGACGACCGGCCAGTCCGGCACCCACACGACGAGGCTGCGGACCGGCTCGGTGCCGGTGTCGACGAGCGCGGGATCCATCAGCTCACCGCCCGCATCGGCAGGTCGACCACGGGGGCGACGGGCTGCGCGCGCACCGCGATCGCGCCGTCGGGGGCGGGCAGCAGCATCCGCGACGACCGCGGCACCGGAAAGCGCCGGCTCGTCACCGTGACGGTCAGCTCCCGATCCGACAGCACGCCGTACCCGTCGCCGAGCCCCGACCACCGGGCATCCGTCACGTCGATCATCGCCTCGGTCTGCGGCCACGGCCCCTGCACGAGCAGCACGACCCCCCGCTCGCGCATGCGGGCCGCGAGACGTGAGATCTCGGCATCCTTCGCTCTGCTCGGCGGCCGCACTGCGACGACCGGCAGCACGTCCGCGATCGTCGCCGTCACCGCGAGCCAGCGCGGCCCCGGCTCGGGGATCAGCACGAGGTGCGAGAGGTCGACCCCCGCTTTCTCCGCGGCCTCGGCGCCGAACCCCGGCATCCCGACGACTCCGCACCAGCTGCCGGTCTGCGACGGCTGCGCCAGCAGACCGAACAGCAGCGACATCGATCCGCCGATCGCATACGACGAACCGGGGCGCAGTCCCCCGCCCGGCAGCAGCTCGGCCAGGGCAGGATGGGTGGGAAGGGGCGGTGCATCGAGCTTGCGCCCCTGGATCGCGGCCATCTGCGCACGCAGCCGCTGCACCTCTTGGGCAGTGGCGGTGTTTCGCACGATGGATCTCACCTCGACATGGTAGAAGCTTTGTTCGAGTGACTCAAGCGGTCGAGTTCGAAGATACGCACGGCCACGGACATCGCTCCTACCCCCGCATCGAGACGGCATGACGCGCGCGAAACACGCTCCCGTTTCGAGCGCGTCATGCAGTCTCGACGGATGACGCGGTTCAGCCCACGGCCTCACCCCGACCGGCGTCGAGAACGCTCTGCCATGCCTCGGCGTGCGCACCAACGCCCGTCGCATCCGTCGCCATCGAACCCAGGCCCGGGGCGAGCCGCCCGATGAGGCCCGGTCCCACGCGACCGGGGCCGAGCGCGCTGAGGTGGGCCCCCATACCCGCAGTGTCGAAGACCGGGGTGTACGGCGTCCGTGACGGAGCCCCCTTCATCGGCGTGAAGAGTCGGACGCTCTTGTGGGAGTAGAACACGCACGCGTCGATGCTGAGGTCCTCACCGGTCCTGGCTTCGATGAGCCGGCGCAGAGCGAAGGCCTGTCTTCGGACCTGCGCGCGCGGAGCCACGGTGTGCTTCTCCGAGCTACCGCTCGGGTCCGGATGCCGCGTGATCAAGAGCCCTGTTCCCTGTTCCGGACGCCGCACGTGGATGGCGAACTCCCCGTCCGAACCGGCGTCGATGAGCGCGCCGAACGCCGCGTGCACGGACGATGGAGCCACCCCGTCGAACACGACGCCCTTCCAGTTCTTCGCCTCGATCACCATCACGCGATCATCCAGGAGCAGCACGTGATCGAGCTGTGTCACGTATCTCTGCTGGCCACGCCCGCCTGTCGTGAAGACGACCCCTGAGAACAACACGCCGTCCAGGCCGTGCTGCGACAGCAACCCCAGGAGCGTCGCCCGACTCCCCACCTCCCACTTGAGGGATGCCGTGTACGCCTGGTGATAGCGAGCGACGAGAGCCTCGACTTCCTCCCTCTCCCGTCGCTCCACCGCGACCTCGGCGAGATGGGCCGATGTGGCCTCATGTACGACATGTTGCAGGTGCATCTCCCACTGCTGGCGCTCGCGTGCGGCAGCATCCGCGAGAGCAGTCAGCCGACGCGTGTGCCGCCGATGCGAGACCACTACCCAGCCGACCAAACCCACGACGAGAGCTCCCAGAACCACAGGCAGCACTACCGTCGTCGTGTCCATGATGCTCCCGCGGGCCGTGGTGTCGGTCGAACCTCACGCTACGCGAGCGCTCCGACACGCGAGCCCACTCCCCACACCCCCGCTCGTCACCGCGGAACGCCCCCCCCCGCATCGAGACGGCATGACGCGCGCGAAACACGCTCCCGTTTCGGGCGCGTCATGCAGTCTCGACGGATGCCGCACCACGGCACGCCCACCACGCGCACCGCGCGCGCCGGCCCCCGCGTTACGCGGCGAGCGCCAGGTACGGCTCCCACGCGGGGTCGGTGCGCTCCGTGCCGCGCACGCGCCAGCCGGCGCCGCGCGGCGCGGACGGGGTCCAGCGCAGCTCCCAGTGCATCTCCTGGGGAGTCCGGTCGCCCTTCACGTTGTTGCACCGCAGGCACGCGGCGACGAGGTTCTCCCACGAGTCCGCTCCCCCGCGCGACCGCGGCAGCACGTGGTCGATCGTCGTCGCACTCCTGCCGCAGTAGGCGCACCGGTTGCCGTCGCGCCGCAGCACCCCGCGGCGCGTGACGGGCACGCGACGCCCGGCGGGGATCCGCACGTAGCGGGTCAGCACGATGACGGCGGGGCGGTCGTACACGTCGCGGGTCCCCCAGACGGGATCCTCCTCGACGCGCTCGATGATGGTGGCCTTCTCCGTCATGACGAGCACGAGCGCTCGTTTGAAGGAGACGACGGCCAGGGGTTCGTAACCTGCGTTCAGCACCAGGGTGCGCATGGGGTGTCCTCTCGAACTGCCGTGACGGCTTCAGCGGCCTTCCGTTGTGTCGACGCGGCACGGGTCGAGAGGGGTGCGGGCACGAAAAAAGGCGCTGTCATGATGACAGCGCCTTCATCGCACGACCGACGTCGTGGCAATCGTGCACACGATGCCGCAGCACATGCCGACCTAGCGCATTCCGGTTGCGAATGCGGGGTTGGATGTCCATGCGGCTCCCCTCGGCTCGAACGAGCGTCGGGGTCAGGGTAATACACCCAGGGATACCCGAGGGCGAACAGCAGACGAACGGATGCCGTGTGTCGTCAGCCCGCGTTGGCCTGCAGCCAGGACTCGGCGTTCGTGTATCCGCCGTTCACGCGGATCTCGAGGTGCACTTGGGTGCCGTTGGCGCGGCCGGTGTCGCCGACCTGACCGATCAGCTGCCCGGCCGAGACCTTCTCACCGACCGAGACGCGACGCGTGCCCCAGTCCATGTGCGAGTAGAGCGAGGTGACGCTCGTGCCGCCGATGTTGTGGGCGATCTTCACGTACACACCCCACCCCGGTCCGGACTCGGACGAGGCGACCACGGTGCCGTCGGCGACCGAGTAGATCGGCTCGCCGCGACCGACCATGTAGTCGGTTCCCTTGTGACCGGCGTACGGACGGCCGAAGTTGTTGAAGTTAGCGAGCGGGCGACGTACGGTGCCCGATCCCGGAGCGACGAGCGGCACCGAGGACGAGAAGCTCGACGACCGCGAGCTGGAGCTCGACGCGCTGGATGCCGCGGCGAGGCGCGCGGCGAGAGCAGCCTTGGCCGCCTCTTCCGCTGCCTTCTTCGCCTTGGCGGCCGCGATCTCCTCGGGCGTCGTGGCGGAGTAGCCGCCGCGCTCGAGCGTCTCGGGGCTGCCCTCCGAGGCGACGACGAGCGACTGCGCGTCGTCGGCGGAGATCTGCTGCAGCGTGCGCGCCTCGGCGACGTCACCGCGGTCGGCCGCCGCGAAGGCGGGGATGGCCACGGTGGCGACCATGCCGGCGACGGCGGCGACGGTCACGAAGCTGCGGACGGGGTGCGGGCGGGTGGCGGTCGAACGGGTCGCGGGCGCTTTCGCGGCGACGCGGCGGCTCAGACGACCTTTGCGGGGGGCCGTCGACGCCTCAGAAATCTCGTTCGACGGGTGGAACTCTTCAGCCAAGCTGTCCTCCGGCGCCTCCGCATCCCTGCTGGCAGGATGCTGGCTCGTCGGCACTCAGTGTCGGGCACAGATGTACGGGGCACTTCGCGAATGACGAGCCAGAGAGGCAACTCGCGGAGCGGTCCGTGGCGGGCTTCTCGCCGATGGACTCTCCGAGGCTACCCGAAGGTAACGAATATGTCACGCTCCCGCCCCCGAACCGGGGGCCGGTGACGACGGCTCAGATCTCGCGGACGTCCACGAGGAAGATGTGGGAGGCGACCTCGACGGGCAGCTCGAGGGCCTCGTCGACACCGTCCATCTCGACGAGGACGTACCCCTCGTTGAAGCGGAAGGCGCCCGTGCGTCCGGGGACGACTCCCGCGTCCCGCAGCTGCGCGAGCAGTTCGGGATCGACCTGGATCGGCTCCGCCAAACGCCGCACGCTGCCGGTGATCGGGCCACCGGCATCCGTCAGTCGGCGGACCAGACCCACGACACCGCTGTCGAATGCGTTCGCCGGGACGTCGCCCAGCTGGTCGAGTCCCGGGATCGGGTTGCCGTACGGGGACTCGGTCGGGTGATCGAGCAGCTCGATGAGGCGACGCTCGACGAGCTCGCTCATGACGTGCTCCCAGCGGCACGCCTCTTCGTGGACGTAGGCCCAGTCGAGACCGATGACGTCCGAGAGCAGCCGCTCGGCGAGGCGGTGCTTGCGCATGACGTCGACGGCCTTCTGACGCCCCGGGTCGGTGAGCTCGAGCTTGCGATCCTCCGACACGACGACGAGACCGTCGCGTTCCATGCGCCCGATCGTCTGCGACACCGTCGGACCCGAGTGCCCAAGGCGCTCCGAGATGCGTGCGCGGAGCGGCGTGATGCCCTCCTCCTCGAGTTCGAGGATGGTGCGCAGATACATCTCGGTGGTGTCGATGAGGTCGGTCATCAGTGGCCTTTTCGCGCGGGAGACAGTGCGTTCCCAGCCTATCCGGCATCCGCTCACGGGGCGTCACGCGGCCGGGGCGCCGGGGGCTCTCGCCCTAGACTTCTCGGCATGGCGACTGTGACCCTGCCCCCCGAGTTCCTGCCCGTCGACGGACGCTTCGGCTGCGGCCCGTCCAAGGTCCGAGCCGAGCAGCTCGAGGCGCTCGTCACACAGGGAGCGTCGCTGTTCGGGACGTCGCACCGCCAGGCCCCCGTGAAGGACCTCGTCGGTCGCACCCGCTCCGGTCTCGCCGAGCTCCTCCGCCTGCCCGACGGCTACGAGATCATCCTCGGCAACGGCGGCTCGACCGCGTTCTGGGATGCCGCCGCCTTCGGCCTCATCGAGAAGCGCGCGCAGAACCTCGTGTTCGGCGAGTTCGGCGGCAAGTTCGCCGCGGCCGCGGCCGCCCCGTGGCTCGAGGCGCCCGACGTCCGCAAGGCCGAGCCCGGCACGAGCGTCGCCCCCGAGGCGGTCGAAGGCGTGGATGTCTACGCCTGGCCGCACAACGAGACGTCGACCGGCGTCGCGACCGCGATCACCCGCGTGCACGGCGACGCCGGCGCCCTGACGGTCGTCGACGCGACGAGCGCCGCCGGCGGCATCGACTTCGACGTCACCGAGACCGACGTCTACTACTTCGCGCCGCAGAAGAACCTCGGCTCCGACGGCGGCCTCTGGTACGCCGCGGTGTCGCCGGCCGCCATCGAGCGGATCGAGCGGGTCGCGGCATCCGGTCGGTACATCCCGGAGTTCCTGAGCCTCAAGAACGCGCTCGACAACTCGCGTCTGCAGCAGACCCTCAACACCCCCGCCATCGCGACGCTGCAGCTGCTCGACACGCAGCTGCAGTGGATCAACGGCAACGGCGGGCTCGCCTGGGCGGGTGCCCGCACCGCGGAGTCGTCGGGTGCGCTGTACGAGTGGGCGGATGCCGCCTCGGTCGCGACCCCGTTCGTCCAGAACCCCGCAGACCGCTCCCCCGTCGTCGTCACGATCGACTTCGACGACTCGGTGGATGCCGCCGCGATCGCGAAGAGCCTGCGCGCCAACGGCATCGTCGACACCGAGCCGTACCGCAAGCTCGGCCGCAACCAGTTGCGCGTCGCGACCTTCGTCTCGATCGAGCCGTCCGATGTGCGGACGCTCATCCAGGCGATCGACTACACGGTCGAGCACCTCGCCGACTGACCCGGCTGTACGACGGCGGCCCCGAGGAGCGATTCCCCGGGGCCGCCGTCGTCTGACAGTGGATGCCGCGCGTCAGTACTCGCGCAGCGACTCCCCCGACTCGTCGTCCTCGTCGTCCTCGTCGTCGTCCGACTCATCGTCGTCGTCCGACTCATCGTCGTCGTCGGCCGTCTGCTCGGCATCGGCGGCGGTGTCGTCGAGCTCGTCGATGTCGACGCCGTCGACGTCTCCGGCGTGCAGGATCGGCGACCCGTCGCTGTCGAAGTCGGCCGCATCGAGGTCGTCGGCGTCCTCCGCGTCGTCCTCGTCCTCATCGGAGGCGTTGTCGTCCTCGTCGTCCGCGGACTCGTCGTCCTCACCCGCCGCGGCCTGCGCCGCCTGGTACTCGGCCAGACGCTCGGCCCACGGCAGCCACTCGGGGGCGAGCAGCGCGCCGTCGCCGGGGAGCAGCTCGACCTCGAGCACTGTCGGCTCGGCGCCCTCGACGACCGCCACACTGACGGTCCAGAACCACCCGGGATAGCCGTCCATCCGGTTGGCGAACCGCAGCGAGACGACCCCGCCGTCCTCGACGACGTAGCCGGCGCCCTCGCCGATCGTCGACTCCGGAGTCACCTCGCGCAGCGCTGCGCGCGCGAGGTCGTGCGCGTGGAACAGCCGCTCGTCGACGACGATCGGCTCGTCCGGAACGGACTCCTGCTCCTCGACCGCCGCAGGCTCCGCCGCTTCGGGCTGCTCGGCCTCGGCGGGCTGCTCCGCCTCGGCAGGCTGCTCCGCCTCGGCGGCCTGCTCGACCTCGGCGGGCTGCTCGGTCTCGGCGGGCTGCTCAGGCATCGAGGTCATCGGCAACCTTGCGCAGGATCGCCGCGACCTTCTTGCCGTGCGACGTGCTCGGGTAGCGGCCATGACGCAGGTCGCCGCCGATGCCGTCCAGGAGCTTCACGAGGTCCTCGACGATCACGGCCATGTCGTCGGCCTTCGGACGGTTGCGCTTGCTGAGGCTGACGGGTGCGTCGAGCACACGGACGGCGAGCGCCTGCAGGCCGCGGCGGCCGTCGGCGACGCCGAACTCCAGGCGCGTGCCGGGCTTCATCGTGGTGGTCCCGGCGGGGAGCGCCGTCGCGTGCAGGAAGACGTCCTGACCGTCGTCGTCGGTGATGAAGCCGAACCCCTTCGCCTCGTCGTAGAACCTGACCTTGCCGGTGGGCATGTGTCGAAACCTCGCTGCTCGAGCCCGCGTGCGGGCATGGAAAAGTGGGACCGTCTCAGCCCCACCACCAGACTACGGCACCCCGGCGAGCCGCTACTCTGATCGGATGAGCACTCCGCCCTCGGCTGGCGATCTTCCCGTCCGTCGCATCGACCGCGTCCTGGCGTTCATGTCCCTCGGGCTGCTGGTGCTCTCGGTCGTCTGCTTCTTCTCGATCATCATCGCCTCCGGCCCGGGCGGCCTCGAGCAGGCCGACTTCGCGACCGGGTTCTGGCCCGTCGTGACGCTGATCGTCTATATCGCGCCGCCGATCGCCTTCGCGCTGCTGCTGACCCTGCTGATCATGACCTTCGTGCGACGGGGACGGGCCAACAAGGGTCGTTGACGTGACCGCATCCGACGCTCGTGCTCTCGCGACCCGCCTCGCGACACTCGATCCGGACGCCCTCGCCGCCCTCTTCGACGCCCGCCACGTCTCCCCCCGCACCTCCTGGACCGACTTCTTCGACGCCGCTGACGCCCTGCTCGATCCCGCGCAGCTGACCCGTGCACTGGCGGAGGTCTGCGACGTCGACGCCGCCGCCCTGCGCGCGGCCGTGCGAAACGGCGTGGCCGTCTCCCCCGCCGTCCGGGACGGCCTCGTGGCCCGCGCCCTCGTCGACGACGCCGGACGCCCCTATGAGGCGGTCGCGACGGCGCTCGGCTCGGCGACCCCCGTCACCGCCCCGACGGTCTTCGACGGCGGAGCGGAATCGGATGCCGCGAGTGCCGAGCGCGCCTTCGACGCCGTCGCCTCGCTCGCCGACATCCTGCACGCCGCCTCGCGCAGCCCGCTCGGACGCATCGGTTCGGGGGCGCTCAGCGCCAGCGACCGCCGCCGCCTCGTCGAAATCGGAGCCGCGCACACGTCGGAGGATGCCGACACCCTCGTCGCGATCGCGGCGCACGCGGGACTGCTGTCGGGCTCGGAGCGGACCTGGACGGTCTCCGACGCGGGGACGCGGTGGCTCGGCACGCGCACCCTCGAGCGCTGGCTCGACGTCGCCCAGCGCCTGCGCGACCGACTCCCCCGCGCGCTCCGCACCGCCGACGGCGGATGGCGTCCCGCCGCCGAGTGGCCCGGTGCTCATCCGTTCGACCCGGCGTGGCCCGATCGCGTCAGCCACCTCGCCGCCATGCTCACGCAGTGGGCCATGACCGCCCCCGACGGCACGCCGCCCACCTGGGCCGCGGGACTCGCCGCCGGAGCGGATGCCGACGCCGGCACCCTGCGCTCCCTCCTCCCCCACGAGGTCGACAAGGTCTACCTCCAGAACGACCTGACGGCGATCGCCCCCGGTCCGCTCGAGCCCCGACTCGACCAGCGCCTGCGGAGGACGGCGCGGCGCGAATCGCGCGCGCAGGCCGCGACGTACCGGTTCACGGCCGAGACGATCGGCGCCGCCTTCGCCGCCGGCGAGACCGCGGCATCCCTCACCGCCTTCCTCACCGACCTGTCGCTCACGGGCGTGCCGCAGCCGCTCGCCTACGAGATCGAGCGCGCCGCCGCGCGTTACGGCCGGCTGCGCGTCGGACCGGACTGGCAGGGGTACACGCGGGTCTCGGGCGATCCCGACCTCCTGGAGGCGATCAACGTCGACCAGGCGCTGCGTCCGCTCGGACTCGTGCTCGACGGCGACGACCTCGTCACACGCACGAGCCCCGAGACGACCTACTGGATGCTCGCGGACGCCCGCTATCCCGTGCTCGCCGTGGACGCCGACGGCGCGCCGCGCGCGCTCGGTCGGCACGAGGCGGTCGAGGACGCCGCACCCGAACCCCCGGCATCCGAGCGGTACCGCACCCTCATCGAGACGCTCCGGGCGAGTCTGTCGGACGACGCGGATGCCGCCTGGCTCGAACGCGAGCTCGACCAGGCCGTCCGCACCCGCGCGACGATCGAGATCACGGTGCGCATGCCGGACGGCTCCTCGCGCGACGTGACGCTCGAGGCGGCGGGACTCGGTGGCGGACGCCTGCGCGGCCGCGACCGCGCCGCCGACGTCGAGCGCACCCTGCCGTTGTCGAGCATCGTGAGCGTGCGCCCGGCCTGACCGGTCCCCGAAGCGTCGCACATGGTCGTTCCGGCTCCGACGCCGCGACCATCTGCGACGCCTCGACGCACTGTGGCCGGTCGGGCCGGGGCGACCGGCGGGGCCGGTAGAATCGTCCGTTATGGCTGACGGCCCCCTCATCGTCCAGAGCGACCGCACCGTGCTGCTCGAAGTGGCGCATCCCGACGCGGAGAACGCGCGGCACGAACTCGCGATCTTCGCCGAGCTCGAACGAGCCCCCGAGCACATCCACACCTACCGCGTGACGCGGCTGGGCCTGTGGAACGCCCGCGCCGCAGGCCACGACGCCGAGGACATGCTGGCGACCCTCGAGCGGTGGGCGAAGTTCCCCGTGCCGCCGTCGGTCTCCATCGACATCCGCGAGACGGTCGGCCGCTACGGGCGCCTGGTCATCGAGCGCGACGACGAGGGCACCCTCATCCTGCGCTCGACCGACAAGGCCGTGCTCGCCGAGATCGCGCGGAACCGCCGCATCCAGCCGCTCCTCATCGCGCACCCGACGCCCGACACCTATGTCATCGACGCGTGGGCGCGCGGCCAGATCAAGCAGGAACTTCTGAAGATCGGCTGGCCGGCCGAGGACCACGCCGGGTTCACCCCCGGCACCCCGCACGAGATCGAGCTGCACGAGGACGGCTGGACGCTGCGCCCGTACCAGCGCAAGGCCGTCGACATCTTCAGCGAGGGCGGATCGGGTGTCGTCGTACTCCCCTGCGGCGCGGGCAAGACGCTCGTCGGCGCCGCGGCGATGGCCGACACGAAGACGACGACCCTCATCCTCGTGACGAACACCGTCAGCGCCCGGCAGTGGCGCGACGAGCTGCTCAAGCGCACCTCGCTCACCCCCGAGGAGATCGGCGAGTACTCCGGCCAGTCCAAGGAGGTCAAGCCCGTCACGATCGCGACGTACCAGATCCTGACGGCGAAGCGGAAGGGCGAGTACGCCCACCTCGCGCTCCTCGACGCGCTCGACTGGGGTCTCATCGTGTACGACGAGGTGCACCTGCTGCCCGCCCCCGTGTTCAAGCTGACCGCCGACCTGCAGGCACGGCGGCGACTCGGCCTCACCGCGACACTGGTGCGCGAGGACGGCCGCGAGGGCGACGTATTCAGCCTCATCGGGCCCAAGCGGTTCGACGCCCCGTGGAAGGAGATCGAGGCGCAGGGCTTCATCTCGCCCGCGGTCTGCTACGAGGTGCGCATCGACCTGCCGGCATCCGATCGCCTCGAGTACGCGGCCTCCGCCGACGACGAGCGGTACCGCCTCGCGGCGACCGCGCACGCCAAGATCGACGTCGTCCGCGACCTCGTCGCCAAGCACCAGGGCGAGCAGATCCTCGTCATCGGGCAGTACCTCGACCAGATCGACGTGCTGTCCGAGGAACTCGGCGCACCCAAGATCACCGGCTCGACGCCCGTCGACGAGCGCGAAGAGCTGTTCGACGCGTTCCGGCACGCCCGCATCCCGGTGCTCGTCGTCTCGAAGGTCGCGAACTTCTCGATCGACCTGCCGGACGCCTCCGTCGCGATCCAGGTGTCGGGTTCGTTCGGGTCGCGTCAGGAGGAGGCGCAGCGCCTCGGGCGCCTCCTGCGTCCGAAGTCGAACGGGCACAAGGCGAGCTTCTACACGCTCATCGCCCGCGACACCGTCGACCAGGACTTCGCGCAGAACCGCCAGCGGTTCCTCGCCGAGCAGGGCTACAGCTACACGATCCTCGACGCCGACGACCTCCGCGCCGCCTGAGCGACGCGGAGGTCGGCGTCAGTCCGACGACGAGGACGATCCGGATGCCCCGCCGTCGCCCGACGGTCCGGAGGTGTCCGACGACGGGCCCCCGTCCGCGGCGGTCGGCGTCGGGTCCGGGGTCGGCGAGGAGTCGGGTGCCGGCGCATACTCGCCCCATCGCGGCGCCTGGTGCGGCTCGAGCGGCGGCCCGGAGTACGGCTCGGCCGGCGGCGTCGGCTGCGGCTCGGGGACGAGGGGCGGCTGACCGTACACGGGAGGCTGCCCGTACACCGGCGGCTGTCCATACATCGGCGGCTGGCCGTACACCGGCTGCTGCCCGTACATCGGCGGCTGGCCGTACACAGGCTGCTGTCCGTAGATCGGCTGCCCGTAGACCGGCGGAGCGTAGACGGGCTCCGGTGCGGGTGTCAGACGCAGCGTGCGACGACCGTCGCCGCGGCGCCACAGCCACTCCACGACCCCGACGTAGATGCCGATCATCACAAGCGACGACACCAGGCCGAGCACGGTCGTGTCGGCCGCGTTCGCGTCGCTGAGGCCGAAGACCGAGAACCCGAACGCGACGATGTTGTTGATCACGTGCAGCGCGATGGCCGCCTCGAGTCCCCCGGTCCGCCAGGTCAGCCAGCCCGCCGCGATGGCGAACGCGGCCACGCTCGTCTGCCCCAGCACGTCGTACACGTGTCCGAGGACGAACAGCGGCACGGGCAGGAGGATCGCCCAGGCAGGATGCCGCAGCCAGCGCCCGACCGTCTGCATGAGGTAGCCGCGGAAGACGTATTCCTCGGCGGTCGCCTGGAACGGGACGAACAGCAGCACGACCAGGAGCGACGCGACGAACGACGGGTTGTCCTGCGGCGCGACCAGGTCACCGCTCGAGCCCTCCTCGACGGGGATCAGGAAGGTCAGCGCCGACACCACGATGTAGACCACGACGGCGGCACCGGTGCACACCAGCATCCATCGCCACCGCAGTCGACCCGCGACCGACGAGATGTGGCCGATCCGCTTGCCCGCGACGATCCACGAGGCGAAGAGGTACGACGGCCAGAGGATGGCGAGCGAGAGGAGGATGACCGCGAGCCCCACCGGATCGGTGACGTCCATGACGGTGAGCCGTCGCAGCATCACCTCGGCACCGGCGCCGGGGTCCGCAGCGAACACGAGGATCCCGAAGACCAGCCCGATCAGGAGCGAGCCGACGAGGAAGAAGACGACACCGAGGATGCCGGTGACGATCGGCACCCACCAGCCGCGGCGCTGGCGCGCGAAGACGAGCCGGTGGAATGCGAGACCGGAACCGGTCGCGTCGGCGGGAAGGGGCTGGGGAGATCGGGGCTGCGGAACAGTCACCGTTCCATCCTGTCCCACGCCGGGCGGGGATCGTACCCTGAGGCGACCCGACGCCGGAATGTCCAGCAAACCGATGGATTCCGGTGCCAGTATGGGCTCATGACCGCTGCGCGAATCCTCGTCGTCGACGACGAGCCGAACATCCGGGACCTGCTGGTCACGAGTCTTCGGTTCGCCGGATACCAGGTCCGCGCCGTCGCGAACGGCGCCCAGACCATCTCGGCCGTCCTCGAGGAAGAACCCGACCTCATCATCCTCGACGTCATGCTGCCCGACATGAACGGGTTCAGCGTCACCAAGCGCCTCCGCGGCGCGGGCTACACCGCCCCCATCCTCTTCCTCACCGCGAAGGATGCGACCGAGGACAAGATCGAGGGCCTCAACTCCGGCGGCGACGACTACGTCACCAAGCCCTTCAGCCTCGACGAGATCGTCGCCCGCATCCAGGCGATCCTGCGCCGCACGATGCAGGCCGACGAGGACTCGATCATCAAGGCCGGCGAGATCACGATGGACCAGGACACGCACGACGTCCAGGTCGGCGACGTCTCGATCGACCTGTCCCCCACCGAGTTCAAGCTGCTGCGCTACCTGATGCTCAACCCGAACCGGGTGCTGAGCAAGGCGCAGATCCTCGACCACGTGTGGGAGTACGACTTCAACGGCGACGCCGGCATCGTCGAGAGCTACATCTCCTACCTGCGCCGCAAGATCGACCCGCACTCCTCCGAGCCGCTCATCCAGACCAAGCGCGGTTTCGGATACATGCTGAAGGCCGACCGCACCGCCTGAACGGAGGCGCCCCCTGGGCCCGACCGAGAAGCAGGACCGCGTCACCCGGTGGTGGCGCGGCCTCAGTCTGCGCGCGAAGGTCACCGGCGTCACCGTCAGCGTCCTCGCCTTCGGGATGATCGGCGCCGGCGTCGGCACGATGATCTTCCTGCGCAACGCGCAGCTGAACGCGGTCGACCAGTCGCTCACCCAGACGGTCACGACCGACATCGCGAGCAACCTCATGAACGTCGACCTCGACGGCGGCGAGGCGACCTTCACCCCGATCGCGGCAGCGCCGACCGACTTCTCCGTCGCCGTCTACAGCGGCAAGGGCGACGGGCGGCTCCTCGCCGTCGCGGGCGGTGACTCTTCGCTCTCCCCGCCTCAGTTCCCCTCGACGTTCTCCCTCGATCAGACCGTCCTCAACGGGACGGCGCCCTTCGACCTCGCCTCGGCCGACGGCACCGTCCGCTACCGCGCCAGCGTCGACACCCTGCCGATCCCCGGCTCCCGGGACTACTACACGCAGCTGGTGGCGCTGCCCCTGAACGACGTCAACCGCACCGTCGCCAACTACATCGGCATCTACACGGCGCTCGCCCTCTTCACGATCCTCTGCAGTGCGGTCCTCACCCGCGGTCTCGTCACCCTCGCCTTCCGCGGTCTCGGGCAGGTCGAATCGACCGCCATGACGATCGCGAAGGGCGACTTCAGTCAGCGCATGAGCGACATCGCTCCGGGCACCGAGGTCGGGCGCCTGAAGACCGCGATCAACGTCATGCTCGACCGCATCGATGAGGCCCTCGGCGAGCGGGACTCCACGGTCGAGCGGATGCGACGCTTCATCGGCGATGCGAGCCACGAACTGCGGACCCCGCTCGTGACCGTCCGCGGATACGCCGAGCTCTACCGGATGGGCGCCATCCAGGACCCGGAGCAGACGGCGCAGGCCATGGAACGCATCGAGAAGGAGGCGATCCGGATGGGGGCCCTCGTCGAGGACCTCCTCGCCCTCGCGCGTCTCGACGAGCAGCGCGACATCGCCGTCATCCCGGTCGACCTCCGGCCCATCGCCCGCGACGCCGCCCTCGACGCCCGCGCGGCGGCGCCCGATCGCGAAGTCACCTTCACCGGGCAGGCGCCGAGCTCGGCGATCCCCCTCGCCATGCTCACCGAGCCCGACCCGGCATCACCCAAGCGCCGCGGCGGACCGATCGCCGGCGCCGGACGACTGCTGCGCCGACGGGGCCGAGCGGATGCCCCGCCCCCCGCACTGGAGACGTCGCCGATCGTCGTGCCCGTCGTCCCCGCCACCCCGGCGCCGATCGTGCTCGGCGACGAGAACCGCATCCGGCAGGTCGTGGCGAACCTCCTCGGCAACGCGCGCCGCTACACCCCGGAAGGGTCGCCGATCGAGCTCTCCGTGGGCGCAGACCTTGAGACCGCGCGCGGCTGGATCGCGGTCGCCGATCACGGTGAGGGCATCCCGGAGCAGATCCGCGCCAAGATCTTCCAGCGCTTCTGGCGCGCGGACTCCTCGCGCACCCGCGAGACCGGCGGGTCGGGGCTCGGACTGTCGATCGTCGCGTCGATCGTGGCGACCCTGCAGGGCACGATCGAGGTGACCGACACCCCCGGCGGCGGTGCGACGTTCACGGTGTGGCTGCCGCTCGCGGTCGACCGGGCGACGGCCGGCGCCGCACTCGATCTCGCGACCCAGCCGCTGCCGCGCGCCCCGCGAGAGGATGTCTGACGCCTCCTCCCCAGGCACGCGTCCTTCGCCGGCGTCCCCAGGGCCGCGGCCTGCTCGCGGATCGCTCCTGCCCGGCTCCTAGCGTGGCGGCATCCGATCGAAAGGAACCGCGATGTCCACCTTCACCGTCGACAGTGACGCCGTCCTCGCCGCCACCAGCACGATCCGTGCGACGGGCGACCGTGTCCAGTCCGAGACCACCGCGATGCTCGGGCACCTGACCCAGCTGCAGGGGTCGTGGACAGGGAGCGCGTCGGTCGCCTTCCAGTCCGTCGTCGAGCGCTGGCGCGCCGCGCAACGCGAACTGGATGCCGCGCTCGCCGACATCAGCACGGCGCTCGGCGCGGTCGGTCAGCAGTACGCGCAGACCGAGATGGCCGCGGCCGGCATGTTCCGCTGACCGTCGGCGGACGACGAAGGGCCCCTCCCGGAGGAGGGGCCCTTCGTGAGCCGTTCAGCGGTGGATCAGAAGTCCATGCCACCGGTCGGGTCGCCTGCCGGCGCCGCGACCTTCTCGGGCTTGTCGGCGACGACGACCTCCGTGGTCAGGAACAGACCTGCGATCGACGCGGCGTTCTGCAGCGCGGAGCGCGTGACCTTGGCCGGGTCGATGATTCCCGCGGCGAACATGTCGACGTACTCGCCCGTGGCGGCGTTGAGGCCCTGACCCGCGGGGAGTTCGGCGACCTTGTTCGACACGACACCGGGCTCGAGACCGGCGTTCAGCGCGATCTGCTTCAGGGGAGCCTGGATGGCCACCTTGACGATGTTCGCGCCGGTCGCCTCGTCGCCCTCGAGCTCGAGGCTCGCGAACGCCTTCTCGCCGGCCTGGATCAGCGCGACGCCACCACCGGGGACGATGCCCTCCTCGACGGCCGCCTTCGCGTTGCGAACGGCGTCCTCGATGCGGTGCTTGCGCTCCTTGAGCTCGACCTCGGTGGCCGCACCCGCCTTGATGACGGCGACGCCGCCGGCGAGCTTGGCGAGGCGCTCCTGCAGCTTCTCGCGGTCGTAGTCGCTGTCGGTGTTCTCGATCTCGCGACGGATCTGGGTCACGCGACCCTCGATCTGCGACGCGTCACCGGCACCCTCGACGATCGTGGTCTCGTCCTTGGTGATGATGACCTTGCGCGCACGGCCGAGCAGGTCGAGGGTGGCGTTCTCGAGCTTGAGACCGACCTCCTCGGTGATGACCTGGCCACCCGTGAGGATCGCGATGTCCTGCAGCTGAGCCTTGCGACGGTCGCCGAAGCCGGGGGCCTTGACGGCAGCCGACTTGAAGATGCCGCGGATCTTGTTGAGCACGAGGGTCGCGAGAGCCTCACCCTCGACGTCCTCGGCGATGATCAGGAGCTCCTTGCCGTCCTGGATCACCTTGTCGACGACGGGCAGAAGGTCCTTGATGTTCGAGATCTTCTGGTTCGCGATCAGGATGTAGGGGTCCTCGAAGACCGCTTCCTGACGCTCGGCGTCGGTGACGAAGTAGGGGTTGATGTAGCCCTTGTCGAAGCGCATACCCTCGGTGAGCTCGAGCTCGGTGCCGAAGGTGTTGGACTCCTCGACGGTGACGACACCTTCCTTGCCCACCTTGTCGATGGCCTCGGCGATCAGGGCGCCGATCTCGGGGTCGGCAGCCGAGATGGATGCCGTCGCCGCGATCTGGTCCTTGGTCTCGATCTCCTTCGCGCCGGCGAGCAGCTCGTCGGAGAGAGCCTTGACGGCCTTCTCGATGCCCTTCTTGAGAGAGATCGGGTCGGCACCGGCCGCGACGTTGCGCAGACCCTCGCGCACGAGCGCCTGAGCGAGGACCGTGGCGGTCGTCGTCCCGTCACCGGCGACGTCGTCGGTCTTCTTCGCGACCTCCTTGACGAGCTCCGCGCCGATCTTCTCGTACGGGTCGTCGAGCTCGATCTCCTTGGCGATCGACACGCCGTCGTTCGTGATCGTGGGAGCGCCCCACTTCTTCTCGAGCACGACGTTGCGGCCACGGGGGCCGAGGGTCACCTTGACGGCGTCGGCCAGGGTGTTGAGGCCGCGTTCGAGGCCGCGGCGGGCCTCCTCGTCGAAAGCGATGATCTTTGCCATAAGTGTGTCGTCCCTCCCGGACGTGAGGTTCAGTACCGTGCCCCCAGGGACTGGGAGCGGGATAGTTCTGGCACTCAGGATGAGTGAGTGCTAAATCATTCTGGCACTCGGCCCTAGGGAGTGCAAGCCGCGCGACACCGGCTCGCGCTACCGTGGCACACGCCGCGGCGACGGCCCCCTCACCGCATGGAGGAATGGATGATCACGGTCGCAGAGGTCCCCGGATGAGCCGCCCCGCCATCCGCGCAGTGTTGCGCGAGGCGACTCTCGCCGCGTTCGATGACGCCGTCGCCACGCTCGACGGCGATGCGTCCGAGTCCATCGAGAACCACTCCGCCGCGGAACTCAACCCGCCCGAGCTGAGCGGGCCGTTCCTCGCCCGCTACGCGGGCTGACCGACCGGCGTCAGGCGACGACGCGGACGGATTCGGCCTGCGGGCCCTTCTGCCCGGTCCCGACGGTGAACTCGACGGCCTGACCCTCTTCGAGCACGCGGAACCCCGACATCTCGATGTTCGAGTAGTGGACGAAGACATCCTGTCCGTCGCCGAGCGTGATGAAGCCGAAGCCCTTCTCGGCGTTGAACCACTTGACGGTTCCCTGGGTCATGCGCATCTCCTGAAGCTGTGGGACACCCGAAATGCTAGCCACGGCCCCCTGCCGGATCCGGCGGTTCCCGGCTTTGTTGACACTCCCGAACCCAAGTGTTTACGGCGGCGAAACACGCGACGGCCGAGCCGCCGCGGACGGGTCACTCCGAGCCGAAATCGAGCCCGACGATCACCACGAGCTGCGATCGCGGATCACCGCCGGCGCTCGCCGTCTCGGGCGGCGCGACGACCTGATACGTGTCGTCGAGGGAGACCTCGGCGCCGCCGATCGCATCCGCCAGACCGCGGGCGGCAGCCTCGTCGGCGGTCGTGCCGTAATAGACGGTCGTGGTCGGGAAGTCGTCGGAGCTGGCGCTGCTCTCCTGGACGTCCGCCTCCGCCCACCCGGCGGCGATCACGTCCTGGCGGACGGCGTCACCCAGCGCGGCGTCGGGGGTCGCGTTCAGCACGAGCACCTCGTACGACGTGTCCACCTGCGGAGCGACCACCTGCGACGACGAACCGGGCGCCGAACGGGCGTTGAAGTCCAGTCGACCGGTCGCGAACAGGGTGCTGAGCACCCCCGCCGCGACGATGGCGACGGTAGCCACCACGGACCACAGCACGATGACGCCGACGCGCAGCCGCGGGGTTTCGGCGCGGTGCGCCCCGATGCGAGCCGGACGGGCCGGGAGGTCGTCGAAGCGATCCTTCACTGCGGAGCGCGCCGCGGTCTCGGACGGGTCCGCGGCGGTGGGCTGCTCTGGCTCGGGCGGGGAGGTCGGAGACGGCACCCGAGCATGCTACCGGGCGGATGCCGGGAGCACCCTGGAGCGGGTGCGCCGCTCCCGCTCCTGCGCAGTCTGCAGCCGCCGCAGACGGTGCACGAGGACCGGATCGTAGGCGACGGCATCCGCTGATTCGAGGATCCGCCCCAGCAGCTGGTAGTAGCGCGCCGGGGTCAGCGAGAGCTCGGCGCGCAGCGCCTCCTCCTTCGCCCCGGAGTGCCCGTGCCAGCGCGCCTCGAAATCGAGGACGGCGCGGTCGCGATCGGAGAGGGGCACTCCCCCACGGTACGACCGAGATCCTCCGTCACCCCGGAACATCGGGGCGGTTCGTCCGGTTGAATATGTCGAGGGAAGGAAGAACACATGAGCTATCGCGTGGAGAAGACCGACGAGCAGTGGCGGGAGGAGCTGACTCCCGAGCAGTACGCCGTCCTGCGGCAGGCCGGGACGGAGCGCGCGTGGACGGGCGAACTCCTCGATGAGGACCGCGCCGGCCTGTACACCTGTGCCGCGTGCGGCGCAGAGCTGTTCCAGAGCGGCACCAAGTTCGACTCGCACTGCGGCTGGCCGAGCTTCTACGAGTCGGTCCGCCCGGAGGCCGTCGAGCTCATCGAGGACCGCAGCCACGGCATGGTGCGCACCGAGGTGCGCTGCGCGAACTGCGGCTCGCACCTGGGGCACGTGTTCCCCGACGGTTTCGGCACCCCCACGGGCGACCGTTACTGCATGAACTCGCTGTCGCTGTCGTTCACCCCGAAGAACGACTGACCTCCGGGGCACCGCCCCGCTTGCAGGCCGCGCCGACACCGTCAACCCCGGTGTCGGCGCGGCGTCGTGCGTTTAGCGTGGCTTCGGACGCGGTGAGGGACGCCGCGGTCGGAGGATGCACATGCCCGAGACCACCGACCACGCAGACGACCTGCTGGGCGGCCGTTACCGTCTCGGTGAGACGCTCGGCCGCGGCGGCATGGCCGACGTGTACCGCGGCGAGGACGCCGTCCTCGGCCGAGAGGTCGCGATCAAGGTCGTGCGCTCGGGGTCCGACGGAGTCGCCGCCGACAGCCGTGCGCGCGGCGAGGTCAGCGTGCTGGCGGCGCTCAACCACCCGTCGCTGGTGACGCTCTACGACGCGCAACTCGACGCGGACCCCCCTTACCTCGTGATGGAGCTCGTCGAGGGACCCACCCTCACGACGCGCATCGCCCGGTCTCCGTTGACCCCATCCGCGGCGGCGACGATGGCCGCCGCGCTCGGCGAAGCCCTCCACGTCGCACACGGCGCCGGCGTGGTGCACCGCGACGTCAAGCCATCCAACGTCCTGCTCGCACCGTCTCACCTCCCCGATCACGAGTTCCGCGCGAAGCTCGCCGATTTCGGTATCGCGTATCTCGTCGACACCGCACGGGTGACGAACCCCGGCGAGGTGATCGGCACCGCCGCCTACCTTGCTCCCGAGCAGGTACAGGGCGTCGATCCGGCACCGCCCGCCGACGTCTACGCCCTCGGCCTGGTCCTGATCGAATCCCTGACAGGGAAGCGGGCCTTCCCCGACGCGGCCGGCGTCGCCACCGCCCTCGCCCGACTCGAGGCCCCACCGGAGATCCCTGCGGAGCTCGACCCGGAATGGCGGAACCTGCTGCGCGACATGACGCGCATCGACCCGGCCGAGCGGCCCACGGCCCTCGACGTCGCGATGCGCGCACGCGCGCTCGCCGCGACCACGTCCGACGCCCGCACCGAAGCGCTTCCCGCTGCCGGCGCGGTGGCCGTCGGCAGCGCCGGCGCAGCGATGGCGGCGGGCTCTGTCGACCATGCTCCGGATGCGGCGACCGAGGCTCTCCTGCCCGCCGGGGCCGCCGCGACCGACGCCGCTCCCCCTCCATCCACGCCCGCGACGGCCCCCACCAGTGTGCTGGCGGCCGCCTCCAGCGCTTCGCCTGCAGCCGAGGCGACGCGCACCATCGACGCGGCGCCCGCCCCGGCAGCCCCTGCCGAGGGTCAGCCGGCCGAACGCCGGCCCCGCCGACGGTCGCGGCGCCGAGCGACGGTCTGGATCACCGCGGCCGCCGCGGCGGCGCTCGTCGCCGGGACCGGCGGCATCCTGGCCCTCACCGCCGGCGGCGACGAGGTGACTCCCGCCGACCCCGCTCCCGTCACCGACCCGACCCCGGACGTCAGTCCGACCGCCCCGCTCACCGAGGACGAGGCCCCCGACGAGGTCGACACCGTGAGCGACACGGACACCACCGACGAGCAGGGAACGACGCCGACGCCCGAGGTGACCACCGAGGCGCCCGACGAGGAGGCGACACCGGACGAGGGCGCCACGGAGCCGGCGGAGGAGACGGCCCCGACCGACGGCGCCACCGACGACGAGGGCACCGTCGACGGCAGCACGGTCGACGACAGCGTCACGGACCCCGTCGAGCCGAGCCCCGCACCCGTCGACGGCGCGGTCACCGAGCCCGACCCGGCCGACAGCCCCGCTCCCGCCGAACCGTCCCCCGCCCCGACCGGCTGACCGCGTCAGCGCCGGACCGGCCAGAACGCGGCGACGAACACCGACGCCAGTCCGATGACGACGGTGACGGCTTCGATGACGACCCCCGGTCCGGCCGGCGCCGGCCAGAGCACATCGAGAGCCAGCGACGCGAGGAGCTGCCCCGACACCGCGGCCAGCCCGAACAGGAGCACCCCCGTGCGGGCGACGAGGGCGGCCGACAGCATGATGTAGGCCACGCCGAGCGCGCCGCCGAGGTAGAGCCATGGCTCCGAGGGCAGCGGCGCCGGTGGTCCGTCGACGATCGTCACGACGACCGCCAGCATCGCCAGGATCGCCGTCCCCAGCGTGAAGTTCACGAGCGTCGCCGTCACCGGGGTCCCGACGCGCACCCGCAGCCGGCCGTTGGTCGCCTGCTGCCAGGCGAGTCCCGCTCCGACGACGACGGGGAGCACGACCATCCAGACGGGCACGCCCGCCAGCCCGTCCCCCGAGATCAGCACCACGCCCACGGCGGCCAGGGCGAGCGCGCCGCCGACCAGTCGCGGCACCGTGACGGCGACGACCCCGCCGGGCCCGTACCCCACCCGGTCGAGGATCAGCCCGCCCACCGTCTGCCCTGCGACGATGCCGACCGTGAACAGCGACACCCCCACGATCCCGACGGCGACGGCCTGCGTTCCGACGGTCAACGCTCCCGCGGCGCCGCCCACCAGCATCCACCACGGAATGCTGCGCTCACGGATGCCGCGGCTCAGCAGGACCGCACCGCGACGCCCACCCGGGGTCAGCACCGAGACGAGCACGATCAGCAGCAGACCGCTGCCGAACGAGATGACGGCGGCCACCATGGCGTGCTCGAGACGCACGCCGAGCTGGCCGTTGATGCGCGCCTGGACGGCGGTGAGGACGCCGACCGACACCGCACCCACCAGGGCGGGCGCCAGCGAGGTCCGCGCGGACGGGCCCGTCACGCGAGCCGACTCAACCGAACAGCGCGGCGGCTTCTTCGTAGCGGTGCGCTGGCACGGTGTGAAGCGACCCGAGCGCCTCCGCGAAGGGCACCCGGACGATCTCGGTGCCCTGCATGGCGACCATCTGGCCCCATGCGCCGTCGACGACGGCGTCTGCGGCGTGCAGGCCCAGACGTGTCGCGAGGACACGGTCGAAGCCCGACGGCGAACCGCCGCGCTGGATGTGGCCGAGGACGGTCGCGCGGGTCTCGATGCCCGTGATCCGCTCGATCTCGGGGGCGAGGATCTCGCTGATGCCGCCGAGGCGGGGACGGTTGAAGGCGTCGAGCCCCTTGTCGCTGTACGCCTCGTCCATGCCGGTGAGGGTGAAGCCCTCCGAGACGACCACGAGCGGCGCACGACCGCGGTCGTGGGCCTTCTGGACCTGCTCGGCGATCTCGTCGATCGACATCGGGTGCTCGGGGATGCAGATGACGTGCGCGCCGGCCGCGATCCCGGAATGCAGGGCGATCCAGCCCACGTGACGACCCATCACCTCGGCGACCATGCAGCGCTGGTGCGAGTCACCGGTCGTCCGCAGGCGGTCCATCGCCTCGGTCGCGATGTTCACCGCCGTGTCGAAGCCGAACGAGTAGTCGGTGGCGTGGAGGTCGTTGTCGATGGTCTTCGGCACACCCAGGACGTTGATGCCGTCCTTGTGCAGCCGGTCGGCCGCAGCCAGGGTGCCCTCGCCGCCGATCGCGACGATGCCGTCGAGACGGTGGCCGTACATCGTCTTCGAAATGTTCTCGGCGCCGCCGCGCGGGCCCTCGTAGGGGTTCGTCCGGCTCGTGCCGAGGATCGTGCCGCCGACCTTCGACAGACCCTTCACCTCGTGGCGCGTGAGCGGGAAGAAGTCACCGTCGACCACGCCGCGCCACCCGTCGCGGATGCCCACGAACTCGATGTCGTACGTGGTCGTGCCCTTCAGCACGATGCCCCGGATGACGGCGTTCAGTCCTGGACAGTCGCCGCCGCTCGTGAGGATACCGATCTTCATGAGGGGTCCTTAGGTGATCTCGGGTTGGTGCTGGGGGCGACGCTGCCTCGATGACACTATCGCCGCGACGGCGTCGCCTGCCAGCCGAGCGGGCTCAGGCGGCGCCGAGCGCCTGCCGCAGCAGGTGCATGAGCGCCGACAGCTGGACGGAATCGCTCGAGGTCGGGTCGACCGCGTCGCCGTCGAGGGCGCGCTGCGCGAGACCCTGCTTGCTGTCGATGAGCTCGGCGATCTTCGTGTCGATCGTGTGCGCCGCGATGATGCGCCACGCCGTGACCGGCTCGCCCTGACCGATGCGGTGCACGCGGTCGATCGCCTGCGTCTGCTCGGCGGCCGTCCAGCTGAGCTCGGCGAGCACGACGTTCGAGGCGGCCTGCAGGTTGAGGCCGACACCGGCCGCCGTCAGCGAGCACACCGCGATGGCGACGTCGGGGTCGCCGTTGAACGCGTCGATCGCCTGCTGGCGGACGGGCGTCGTCTGGTCGCCGCGGATCGAGACGGTCCGGAGCCCCGCCGAGGCGAAGTGCGCCTCGGCGGCATCCATCACGTCGATGTGCTTGGCGAAGAAGACCACCTTGCCGACCGAGCGCTGCAGCTGCGCGGCGTAGTCGGCGGCGAGCTGCGCCTTCGCCTGACCGATGCGGCGGACCATCGTGAAGACGTTCTCGGAGCCGCTGCCGGCAGCCTTGGCCTCTTCGAGCTCGCCGTGCGCGACGAGACGCACGATGTCCTCGTCGGCCTCGCCGCGGACGACGCGGTCGCCGCGCGCTTCGATGATCCGGCGGTACTTCGCCGCCAGACGCTCACCCAGCTCCCGCTCGGCGGCCCGGATCGACCGGCCGTACTCGTCGTCGAGCTCGACGGGGAGGTCGGCGACGAGCTTGTCGGGGAGGTCGGCGGCGACGTCCTTCTTCTTGCGCCGCACGATGCCCATCGAGATGACGGCGGAGCGGGCCTCGGGGTAGAACGCCTTGTCCGCGGGGGTGAGGCCGGTCTCGTCGAGGCGCGCCATCAGCTCGGGACCGGGCTTCTCGCCGTTGGTCCAGCCGAGGAAGCGCCAGATCGCGTCGAAGTCCTCGACGTCGTTGATGAGCGGGGTACCCGTCAGGGCGAGCAGCAGCGGATCGCGCACCTGCTCGCGGATACGCGAGGCGAGCGCGAGCACGTTGCGCGAGCGCTGCGAGGTGAGGTTCTTGATGAAGTGGGCCTCGTCGACGACCATGCCCTTCAGCCCGATCGAGCTGAGCCAGGACAGGTGGCGATCGAGGATCTCGTAGTTGACGATGAAGACGTCCGCGAAGGCATCCATCGTCTCGCCGTCGCCCTGGATGACGGTCGCGCGACGTTGCGGGGTCCACCGCTCCACCTCGCGCGCCCAGTTCATCTTCACGACGTTGGGGACGACGACCAGCAGCGGGTAGGCGTCGGCGACGGATGCCGCGAGCACCGACTGCGCCGTCTTGCCGAGACCCGGCTCGTCGGCCAGCAGGAAGCTGCGGTGCCCCGTGCGGACGGCCTCGAGGAACCGCGACTGGTGCGGCATGACGTCGAGCCCCTTGGGCGAGATGCGGTCGAACTCGGGGACGGGCGGCAGGTCCATCGACGCGGCCCCTCCCCCGGCACCGGTCTCGAACGCCTTGTACAGCGGGCCCATGAGCTCCCACCCGTCGAGCCGGCGCCGCGGCGTCGACACGGGGGCGCGAAGGGCGACATCGGGGGCGAGGAAGGGATGGGCCTCCTTGCGGGCCTCGACCTGCGGCGGCACGACCTGGCGGTCGGCGATCGCTTCGGGGACGACGGGAGCCTGCACGGGCTTCGCGTCGGTGATGATGAGCTCGTCCTCGGGCAGCTCCGCCCCGGACTCGAGCAGCCAGTCGCGGCGCATGCGACGCGCGACGGGCGACGTCGCCTGATCGACCTCGAGCAGCTGGATGAGGGAGGTGTCGCGGGCCGCGGTCTTGGCGAGGATCGTCGCGACGCCGTCGAGGCGCTTGAGCAGCTCGGCGCGCGCACCGTCGGCGATGTCGGACGCCGCCTTCACGCGGGCGCGCTCCTCGCGCACGAGGAAGGCGATCACCTGGAACTTGACGCGGTTGGTCGGTCCGAGTTTGCCGCGTTGCGCCTTCGCCTCGACCTCGCGCACCTTGCGGGCGAGGATCGGGATGAGGGGTGCTTCGTCGTCTCGGCGCGACGATGATCCCCGACGACGCCGAGCGGCGGTCTTGGGGGCGGTGGCTGCCGTGGTCGGCATGCTCCTCCTGAGCGTGACACCGGCGGATGCCGGCGAGCGTCGTGCGAGACGACGGTCTTCGAGGCCGCAACGTCGGTCGCGGCGCGGATGTGGTCCCCGGGTCGTCACGGCTGCGGGTACTCGCTTCTGCGAGCTGCGGCGACGGGACGGGCCCTTCCCCGTCATTCTAGCGCGTCGCGGTCCCGGGCTCCCACCGCGACTCGGCGGTGCCGCGCGCGGTGCCGCGTACGCTGGTGTCATGCCCACCGAACGCGAACTCGCCGCCACCATCGACCACGCGATCCTCAAGCCGGAGCTCACCCGCGCCGACGTGGACGCCGAGCTCGACATCGCCGCGGAATGGGGTGTGTTCAGCGTCTGCGTGCGCCCGAGCGACATCCCCCACGCCGTGGCCCGCCTCGACGGCACCGGCGTCGCGGTCGGCACGGTCATCGGGTTCCCGCACGGCACCACCTCGACCGCCGCGAAGGTGGCCGAGACGCGACAGGCGATCGCCGACGGCGCGAGCGAGGTCGACATGGTCGTGAACATCGGCGCGCTGCGCTCGGGCTTCGACGACGTCGTGGTCGAGGACATCCGCGCGGTCGTCGCGGCGGCGGAGGGCCGCGTCACGAAGGTCATCCTCGAGACGGCCCTGCTCGACGACGAGCAGATCGAGCGCGGCAGCCGCCTCACCGAGGCCGGCGGCGCCCACTTCGTGAAGACCTCGACCGGATTCGCCGGCGGTGGGGCAACGATCCCCCACGTCCAGCTCATGCGTCGCACCGTGGGTGCAGGCGTCGAGGTGAAGGCCTCCGGCGGGGTGCGCAGCTACGCCGACGCGATCGCGATGCTCGAGGCCGGCGCGACCCGCCTCGGCACGAGCGGCAGCGCCGTCATCCTCGGCGAAGCGCGTCGCATCGACGCCGGCGACGAGGCGACCGGAGCGGTCGACTCCGGCTCGTACTGACCGGCGCGGCTCGCCCCGCGCCGCTCGGACTCAGGCGCCGGGCTGCAGCGCCGCCCGCACCTCGGCGACGTCGGCATCCATCCGCTCGATGAGGGCCTCGATGCCCTCGAAGCGGACCATGCCGCGGATGCGGGCGGTGAACTGCACCTGCACCGTGTGGCCGTAGAGGTCGAGGCCGGTCTCATCGAGGACGTACGCCTCGACCTGACGCTGGGGAACGTCGTCGAACGTCGGGTTCGTGCCGACCGACACGGCGGCCGGGTATCGCGTCGCGGGGCGGACGCGCCCGGCATCCGTCCCCTCGTCGATCAGCCAGCCGGCGTACACGCCGTCGGCGGGGATGAATCCCTCGGCATCCGTCGACAGGTTGGCGGTCGGGTAGCCGAGCTCGCGACCGCGCTTGAGCCCGTGGACCACCTCGGCGCGGACAGCGTGCGGGCGCCCCAGCAGACGCGCTGCGTCCTCCACCTGGCCGGCGGCGAGCATCTCGCGCACCCAGGTCGACGAGACCCGGCGTCCGCCGCCCTGGACGTCGCCCACGACGTCCACCGTGAACCCGTGGGTCTCGCCGAACGTCGTGAGGAAGGCGGGATCACCCGCTCCGCCGCGTCCGAAGCGGAAGTCGACCCCCACCATGACGCACACCGCGTGCAGGGCGTCGACGAGGATGCGCTGCGCGAACTCCTCGGGCGCGAGCGCGGCGAGCTCCTCGTCGAAGCGCAGCACGAGCACCGCGTCGACGCCGGCCTCGGCGAGCAGGGCGATCTTCTGATCCACGCTCACGAGGGGTTCGGGGCAGCGGTCCGGTCGCAGCAGGGCGAGCGGGTTGCGGTCGAATGTGACGGCGACCACGCGTGCGCCGTCGTCCATCGCGGCCACGCGCGCGCGGTCGATGACGGCGCGGTGCCCCGAGTGCACGCCGTCGAACTTGCCGATCGCGACGACACTCGGGCCGAAGCCCGCGGGCACCTCGGCGGGATCGCGGAAGACGATCACGCGGCGCCCTCCGCGGCGGACCGGGCGTGCCGGTGGGTGATGAGCCACCAGAGCCCCAGGAAGGGCAGCACGAGCGGGACGAGGACGTATCCGATGCCGTACCCCGACCACACCGTGGGGTGGTCGAAGAGCTCGGGATGCGTCAGCGAGAGCGTCCCGACGACGAGCACACCCACGAGTTCGAAGACGATCGCCGCCCACGCGACGCGGTACCACCGCTCGGACGCGCTGAACACGAGCGCGAGGGTGGCGAGGATGTAGACGAGCGCGGCGAGGGCCGACAGCGAGTACGCGAGCGGTGCGTCGTCGAACTCGCGGACGATCTGCACGAACGAACGACCCGTCGCGCCGAGGGCCATGATCGCGTAGACGACCACGAGCACACGCCCGACACCGGTCATCCGACGCGGGGAGGCGGCCGACGGAGCGGTCGAGGTCGGCGCGGTCTCAGGCATGGCCCCTCAATCCTACGACCGCCGCGGACGCGGCCCGGCCGGGGTCAGGCGACCTGCACCGTCCAGATGACGTTCATGCGCCAGATCATGATGGCGATCGCGAACGCGGCGATCCCCATGACGACCGTGCTCCAGCGACCGCGTTCGATGAGCGCCCAGGCGACCGCGGCCGGCGGGATGAGGACCGCCGAGACCAGGTAGACCCAGAACTCCAGCAGGTCCCCCGTCGGCGGGTTGCCGGCGAGCGGGGCGATGATCGCGATCACGACCTGCACGATGAGCAGCAGCAGGACGAGCGCCTGCGTACCCACGGTGAGATCGCTCGGGCGACGGCCGGCGAGACCCAGCACGGTGCACAGCAGACCCGCCGCGCACGCGACGGCGATCTGGACGACGGTGAACCACGCGATCACGGCTGCTCCTCGGGCATGTTCATGAGGCTCTTGACGTCGTCGCCGCGACGGCCGACGATCCCGACGAGCGCACCGTCCGGGGCGATCGCGGCGGGTGTATCGGCCGGCAGGCGGTCCGCCGCCCCGACCAGACGCTTGCCGTGACGGAGATCGCGCGCCTCGTCGGCGGTGACCGCGAAGGTGCCGAGAAGGGATGCCGCGACACCCGCGGCATCCTGCAGCGGGACGTCTTCGGTCAGCTCGGTGACGGCGTCGGCGACGTCGAACGGACCGATCCGCGTGCGCCGGAGCGCTGTGAGGTGCCCGCCCACGCCGAGGTCCGCGCCGAGGTCGCGGGCGAGGGCCCGGATGTACGTGCCGCTCGAGCAGTCGACGACCACGTCGACGTCGACGACGTCGACGCCCCGACGGATGCCGCGCACCTCGAACCGGCTGATCAGGACATCCCTCGCCTTCAGCTCGACCTGCTCGCCCGCGCGCGCGAGGTCGTACGCGCGGCGCCCGCCGACCTTGATCGCCGAGACGGTGCTCGGCACCTGCGAGATCGGTCCGGTCAGGGTGCGGATGCCGCGGTGGATCGCGTCGTCGGCGACACCACCGGCATCCGCTCTGGCGGTCTCGACACCGTCGGCGTCGTCGGAGTCCGTCGTGACACCCAGGCGGATGGTGGCCTCGTAGGTCTTGTCGAGTCCGACGACGTAGGTGAGCAGCCGCGTGGCGTGACCGACGCCCAGGACGAGCAGCCCGGTCGCCATCGGGTCGAGGGTGCCGGCGTGGCCGATCTTGCGGGTGTTCAGGGCGCGGCGCGTCCGCGCCACGATGTCGTGGCTCGTCACGCCGCCCGGCTTGTCGACGAGGAGGATCCCGCCGCTCCCCTGGCTCTGCTGCATGGCTTCCAGCCTAGGCTGGAGCGGTGCCCGACCTCGCCTCGCCGCTCATCGCGTGGTACCGCGAGAACGCCCGCGACCTGCCCTGGCGGCGCGACGGCTTCGGCGCGTGGGGCACGCTCGTCAGCGAGTTCATGCTGCAGCAGACGCCCGTGTCGCGGGTCGTCCCGCGGCTCGAGGAGTGGCTCGCGCGCTGGCCCACCCCCGCCGACCTCGCGGCCGCTCCCCCGGCCGACGCGGTGCGGCTGTGGGCGAACCTCGGCTATCCCCGCCGGGCGCTGTGGCTGCACCGCGCGGCGACGCAGATCCGGGACCGGCACGACGGCGTCGTCCCCCGCAACGTGGACGCCCTGCTCGCCCTCACCGGGATCGGCGACTACACGGCCCGCGCGGTGGCAGTGTTCGCGTACGGGGACCGGCATCCGGTCGTCGACACCAACACCCGTCGCGTCCTGGCGCGCGCCGTCGACGGCCGGTCGCAGCCCGGACCGCCCGCGAAGGCGGACCTCGCGGCGATGGCGGCGATCCTCCCCGCGGACGACGAGGACGCCGCGGTCGTGAACGCCGCCGCGATGGAGCTGGGCGCGATCGTCTGCACGGCGCGTGCGCCGCGGTGCGAGGCGTGCCCGCTCGCGGCCGTCTGCGCCTGGCGGGCGGCGGGATACCCCGACACCGGCGACGACCGGCGCAAGCAGGCGCGCTACGAGGGCAGCGACCGCCAGGCCCGCGGAGCGATCCTGAAGGCGCTGCGAGATACCGAAGGCCACCCCGTCCCTGCGGACGAGGTGGCCTCGGAGTGGCCCGATGCCGCTCAGCGCAACCGGGCCGTCGACTCGTTGATCGCCGACGGGCTGGTGGAGGTCACGGACGGTGCCCTGCACCTGCCCCGCTGACCGGACCGCTCAGTCCTCCTCGTCGCTCTCGCGCGGCTTGACGTACGGGTCCGCCTCGCCGGCGTAGGTGCCGCCGGCGGCGGTGGCCGCCACGGCCGCGTCGCGCTCGCGCGCCTCGCGCAGCAGGTCCTCGATGTGGCCGGCGTTCTCGGGCAGCCCGTCGAGGATGAACTCCAGCGACGGCGTGAGGCGCGTGCCGAGCTGTCGCCCGACCTCGCTGCGCAGCATCCCCGTCGCGGCCTTCAGCGCCGCAGCCGTGCCCTCGCGGGCCTCGTCGTCGCCGTAGACCGTGTAGAAGACCGACGCGTGCTGCAGGTCGCCCGTGACGCGCACGTCGGTGATCGTGACGAATCCGAGCCGCGGGTCGCGCAGCCCCTTGTCGAGGCGCTCCGCGATGAGCACGCGGATGCGGTCCGCCAACCGTGCCTGCCGTTCCCCGGCCATAGTCCTTCTCCTCTTGTTCTCCCCCGGCCGCGATCGGCTGACGGAGGAATTGCGGAGGCGATGGATGTCGCCGGGATAGTCGGGGTCTTGGGGGTCCCGTTATCCCGGCGGCATCCATCGCCGTAGCAACACCGTGGATCAGCCGCGCGGCTTCTCCACCATTTCGGTCGTCTCGATCTCGTCGCCGACCTGGATGTCGTTGTACTTGCCGAGGCCGATACCGGCTTCGAAGTCCGTACGCACCTCGGTGACGTCGTCCTTGAAGCGGCGCAGCGACTCGATGGCCAGGCCGTCGGCGATCACGACGCCGTCGCGGATGACGCGCGCCTTGGCGTTGCGCGTGATCGTGCCCGAGCGGACGATGACACCGGCGATGTTGCCGAACTTCGAGGAGCGGAACACCTCGCGGATCTCGGCGACACCCGACTGCACCTCTTCGAACTCCGGCTTGAGCATGCCCTTGAGGGACTGCTCGACGTCGTCGATCGCGTTGTAGATGACCGAGTAGAACCGGACGTCCACACCTTCACGGGCGGCGCGCTCGCGGGCCTTCGTGTCGGGACGGACGTTGAAGCCGATGACGATCGCGTTGTCGATCGTCGCCAGGTTGATGTCCGACTCGGTGATCGCACCGACACCGCGGTGAATGATGCGCAGCTGGACGCTGTCGTCGACCTCGATCTTGAGCAGCGACTCCTCGAGCGCCTCGACGGCACCGGAGACGTCACCCTTGATGATGAGGTTGAGCGACTCGACCTTGCCCTCTTCGAGAGCGCGGGTGAAGTCCTCGAGCGAGATGCGCTTGCGGGCCTTGGCCAGCTGCGCGTTGCGCTCGACCGCTTCACGCTTCTCGGCGATCTGGCGGGCCATGCGGTCCTCTTCGGTCACGATGAAGACGTCACCGGCGCGGGGCACGGAGTTCAGACCCTGCACCTGGACCGGACGCGACGGGTAGGCCTCGTCGACCGCATCGCCGTTCTCGTCGATCATGGCGCGGACGCGGCCGTACGCGGTACCCGCGACGATCGCGTCGCCGACACGGAGCGTTCCGGACTGGATCAGCACCGTGGCGACCGAACCGCGACCCTTGTCGAGCTTCGCTTCGATCGCGACACCGCGCGCCGCCTTGTTCGGGTTGGCCGTGAGGTCCAGGCCCGCGTCGGCGGTGAGGAGGACGGCATCCAGCAGTGCCTGGATGTTCGTGCCCTGACGAGCCGACACGTCGACGAACATGACGTCGCCGCCGTACTCCTCGGCCACGAGGCCGTACTCGGTGAGCTGCTGACGGACCTTCGCCGGGTTGGCGTCGGGCTTGTCGACCTTGTTGACCGCGACCACGATCGGCACGTTCGCCGCCTGGGCGTGGTTCAGCGCCTCGACCGTCTGCGGCATGATGCCGTCGTCGGCCGCGACCACGAGGATCGCGAGGTCGGTCACCTGCGCACCGCGGGCACGCATGGCGGTGAACGCCTCGTGACCCGGGGTGTCGATGAAGGTGATCGCGCGCTCAATGCCCTCGTGCTCGGTCCAGACCTGGTACGCACCGATGTGCTGCGTGATGCCGCCGGCCTCGCCTGCGACCACGTTGGTCTGGCGGATGGCGTCGAGCAGTCGGGTCTTACCGTGGTCGACGTGGCCCATGACGGTGACCACGGGAGGACGGATCTCGAGGTCGTCCTCGTTCTCCGCCTCCAGCTCGGCCTCGAGGTCGAGACCGAAGCCCTCGAGGAGCTCTTTGTCCTCGTCCTCGGGCGAGACCATCTGGATCTTGTAGCCGAGCTCCTCGCCGAGGATCTCGAACGTCGCCTCGTCCAGCGACTCGGTGGCCGTGGCCATCTCGCCGAGGTTGAAGAGGATCGTCACCAGGGTGCCGGGCTGGACGGTGTATCCGCGCAGTGCCTCGAGCTTGTCGGCGAAGTCCGCGATGGACGCGCCGCGGCGGAGCCGGATGACCTCGCCGTTGCCCTTCTGGACGTTGACGCCGCCGACGACGGGCGCCGACCGCATCTCGAATTCCTGCCGCTTCGCCCGACGCGACTTGCGCTGCTTCGACTTGCCGCCGCCCTTACCGAAGGCACCGGCGGTACCGCCGCCGGGTCCACGACCACGACCGCCGCCGCCACCGGGACGACCGGCGAAACCACCGGCCGGGGCGCCCGGACGCGGAGCGCCGAAGCCGCCGCCGCCGGGGCGACCGGGACCACCCGGACGCTGCTGGAACGGTGCACCCGGACGACCGCCGCCACCGGGACGACCGGCGCCGCCGGGACGCGGGGCACCCGGACGCGGGGAACCGGGACGCGGCGCCTGCGGGCGCGGGATGTTGCCGGGCGTCGGACGCTGGCCCATGCCCTGCGCCGAGGCGAAGGGGTTGTTGCCGGGGCGGGGGCCGGCGGGACGCTGACCCATGCCCTGCGAGCTGGCGAAGGGGTTGTTGCCGGGGCGCGGAGCGCCGCCGGGACGCGGGGCCTGCGACGCGGGCTTCGCGGGAGCGGGGGCGCCCGGCTTGGGCGCACCGCCCTCGGGTGCCGACGGTGCGGGCTTCTCAGCGGCCGGCTGAGCGGGGGCCGCAGGCGCGGCGGGCTCGGGGGCCGGGGCGGGCTTGGGTGCCGACGGGCGGGGACCGGGGGTCGCACCGGATGTCGGGGCCTTCGCCGCGGGCTTCGCGGGCGCGGCGGCAGGTGCCTTCACGCCTTCCGCCTCGAGGGCGGCGCGGAGCTTGCGAGCCACGGGGGGCTCGATGGTGGATGAGGGGCTCTTGACGAATTCGCCGAGCTCCTTCAGCTTCGCGAGGGCGACCTTACTGTCGACGCCGAGCTCGGAAGCGATCTCGTGCACGCGTGGTTTTGCCACAATTCTCCTGTCTGGGGCCCGCCCCGGACAGGGCGGACCGTCATTCGCGGACGGGTCTCATTTCGAGCCGTTCACTTTGTGTCCATAGCCGTTCAGCCGTTTCGCTGGAGGGATTCTCTGGTGGTCCGCGCATCCAGTCCCGCTGTGTCCAGCGGAGTGGATGCCCGTAGTGCGCGTCCGAATGCCCGCCGCTTGAGAGCGGTCGTCACGCAGGTGTCCGTGTCATGCACCCACGCGCCCCGACCCGGCAGGACGGCCTTCTCGTCGATGACGAGGGCACCGTCCCGGGCCACGATGCGGAGCAACGAGGACCGGGGGGCACGCGCGCGGCATCCCACGCACGTTCGAACAGGTTCCATCCTACCGCGTCAGGACTCGTCGAGAATGCTGTCGGGCTGGATGTCGATCTTCGCGCCGGTCAATTTCGCGGCGAGCCGGGCGTTCTGGCCTTCCTTCCCGATCGCCAGCGACAGCTGGTAGTCGGGGACGAGGGCACGCACGGCCTTCGTGGCCTGGTCGAGCACGAAGCTCGAGGTGACCTTCGCCGGCGAGAGGGCGTTCGCGACGAACTTCGGCAGGGTCTCGTCGTAGTCGACGATGTCGATCTTCTCGCCGCCGAGCTCCTCGGTGACCGCGCGCACGCGGCGGCCCAGTTCGCCGATGCAGGCGCCCTTCGCGTTGACGGCGGGGTCGTTCGCCTTGACGGCGATCTTGGTGCGGTGGCCGGCCTCACGGGCGAGCGAGACGATCTCGACGACACCCGACGCGATCTCGGGCACCTCGAGGGCGAAGAGCTTGCGGACGAGACCCGGGTGCGTCCGCGAGACGGTGATCTGCGGCCCCTTGAGGCCCTTCGAGACCGAGGTCACGTAAACGCGCAGGCGGGAGCCGTGGGCGTAGTCCTCGCCGGGGACCTGCTCCTCGGGAGGGAGGATCGCCTCGATCGTGCCGAGGTCGACGTGCACCATGCGCGGGTTCGGGCCCTGCTGGACCACGCCCGCGACGATGTCGCCCTCCTTGCCCTTGAACTCGCCGAGCACCGCGTCGTCGGCGATGTCGCGCAGACGCTGGCTGATGACCTGCTTGGCGGCGAAGGCGGCGATCCGGCCGAAGTCGTCCGGCGTGGACTCCTCCTCGCCGATGACGGCGCCCTCCTCGTCGCGCAGCGGGATGTACACGGCGACGTGACCGGTCTTGCGGTCGAGCCGGGCGCGCGCGCCCTCGGGGAGTTCACCGTCGGGGGACGTGTGCTTCGCGTAAGCGGTCAGGATGGCCTGCTCGATGATCCGGACCAGTTCCTCGAACGGGATCTCCCGCTCGCGCTCGACAGTCCTCAGCAGCCCCAGGTCGATGTCCACAGGTGCCTCCCTTTTCAGTTGCTCAACACGGCGCCGCGATCACGCCCGGTATCCCGGTGCGTCGCGGCATCCCGTCAACGTTACCCGATCGGATCGCGGGTGACCTGAGAAGATCGACGGATGACCGATGCCGTGGAGGATGTCGCACAGACCGTGCGCCGCTCGCCCGTCGCGCGCATCCTGGCCCGCGGCGGGTACGCCGCCAACGGCGTCGTGCACCTCGTCTTCGGCGTCGTCGTCATCGTCATCTCGTTCGGCGGCCGAGGTGAATCGGACCAGGCAGGGGTCTTCAAGGCCCTGTTGGACGCGCCGCTCGGGCTCGTGCTCGTCTGGATCCTCGGCCTCCTCCTGACCGGGCTCGGACTGTTCCAGGCCCTGCGCGCCTGCCTCGTGAAGGGGAAGGATGCCGCGGCGTGGGGCAGGCGCGGCTCGGCGGCCGGGCAGTCTGTCGTCTACCTCGCCCTCGGCGCCATCGCCGTCGCCATCGCGCTGGGGGCGCGCCCCGACGGCGACCGCACCGCGCAGCAGATCACGCGCGGTCTGCTGGGCACCCCCGGCGGGGTCTTCGTCGTCGCTGCGGCCGGCGTCGGCCTCGTGATCGGAGCGCTCGTCTTCGCGTCGATCGGTGTCCGCCGATCCTTCGACAAGCAGGTCCGCATCCCGGACGGCGCGCTGGGCGTCGCTGTGACCGTGTCGGGGATCCTCGGCTACATCGGCAAGGGGGTGTCGGTGCTCATCGTCGGCATCCTCCTCATCGTCGCGGCCGTGAAGCAGGACTCCGCGGCCGCCGGCGGCTTCGACGCCGCCATCGAGGCCCTCCTCTCGCAGATGATCGGTCCCGTCCTCGTCTTCCTCGTGGGGCTCGGCCTCGTCGTCTACGCGGTCTTCAGCTTCCTCCGCACCCGCTACGCGAAGCTCTGATCAGCCGACGGCGTGGGGCTCGGTCGGCGGCGTCGCCGGGGGCGCCGAGGGGAGCGCGTTGATCGCACGGATGAGGTGGTGCAGCTCGCCGATACGGTGCCGGTCGAAGTCCAGGAGCAGGCGGGGCATCTCCAGCCGATCGTCGTCCTGACGCTCGCGGCGCAGGGGTGCGGTGCGCTGGATGCGGCCCCCGGTGAGCAGGTGCGTGAAACGGTCGCTGAGGTCTGCGACCTCGGCATCCGTCGGCTCCGCGCACAACCGCAGCACGAGGCGGGAACCGATCCACCGCAGCGAGTCGTAGTTGCGCCAGAACCCGGTGATCTCGGCCTCCGCCGCCGCGACCGAATCGGTCACGAGGACACGGTCGAGGTCGCCGGGCGAGATCACCCCCGACGGGATGAGATGGTCGGACGCGAACCGCTCGAGTCCCTGCCAGAACGTCCCCCCGGGTGCGTCGAGCAGCACGATCGGCGTCGGCTCGGCCTTGCCGGTCTGCTGCAGGGTGAGCAGCTCGAACAGCTCGTCGAGCGTGCCGAAACCCCCCGGGACGCAGACGAACCCGCGCGACTCCTTGACGAGCATGAGCTTGCGCGTGAAGAAGTACTTCATCGCGACGACGCGGTCCGCCTCGGCGATCACGGCGTTCGGCTTCTCCTCGAACGGCAGCCGGATCGACACCCCGAGCGAGTGCTCGGGACCCGCGCCCTCCGCCGCGGCCTGCATGATGCCGGGACCGGCGCCGGTCACGATCATCCAGCCGCGCTGCGCGAGCGCGCCGGCGATCTCGGCGGCCGCGCGATACAGCGGGTCGTTCGCCCGGGTGCGCGCCGAGCCGAAGATCGTCACCTTCGGCGTCCCGCGGTAGGGCGCGAACAGCCCGAACGCGGAGCGCATCTCCGACAGCGCCGCCGACGCGATCTTCAGGTCGAGCCGGTCGGTGTCGTCGACCCCCATCCCGAGTCCCGTCTCGAGGATGCGGGCCACGAGATCGGCGTCGTCGGTCACCCCGGCGTCGGTCAGGAGGGCACGGACGGCGTCGGTGACGTCACCGTCGAGGGAAGAGGTGGGACTCGGCGACATCTTCCCAGGCTGTCACGATCCGGCATCCGTCGGGTGAACGGATGAGAACGGATGCCGCAGCTCAGGCGGTGAGCGCCGCGATCGCGTCGGCGGCGGCCAGGGTCGACCGCTCGCCCGAGCGGCGATCCCACAGCTCGACCTGGCCGTCGGCGGCGCCGCGTCCGACGATGAGGATCCACGGCACGCCGACCAGCTCGGCGTCGCCGAACTTCACGCCCGGCGAGACCTTGGGCCGGTCGTCGAGCAGCACGTCGCGGCCCGCGGCCTCGAGGTCGGCGGCGAGCTCCTCAGCGAGCTCGAACGCCACCGCGTCGCGACCGGTCGCGACGACGTGCACGTCGAACGGCGCGATCGACTCGGGCCAGATGAGGCCGCGGTCGTCGTTGTTGAGCTCCGCGAGGATCGCGAGGATGCGGGTCACGCCGATGCCGTACGAGCCCATCGTCACCGTCACGAGCTTGCCGTTCTCGTCGAGGACCTTCAGCCCCAACGTCTCGGCGAAGAAGCGTCCCAGCTGGAAGACGTGCCCGATCTCCATGCCGCGCGCGAGCTCGACCGGCCCCGAACCGTCGGGGGCGGGGTCGCCCGCCCGGACGTCCGAGATGTCGATGACGCCGTCGGGCGTGAAGTCGCGGCCCGCAACGACGGAGTGGGCGTGCTTCTCGTGCTCGTTCGCGCCGGTGACCCAGGCGGTGCCCTCGACGACGCGGGGGTCGACGAGGTAGCGGATGCCGGTGGTCGACTCCTCGCCGAGGACCGGACCGTTCGGCGACCAGGGTCCGATGTACCCCTTCACAAGGCCGGGGTGCTTCGCGAAGTCGGCCTCGGTCGCCGCTTCGACGGCGGCGGGTGCGAAGGCGACCTCCGCCCGCTTGTCGTCCACGTCGCGGTCGCCGGGCAGGCCGACGATCACGAGTTCGCGCGTGCCGTCGAGGTGCGTGAGGGCGAGGACGACGTTCTTCAGCGTGTGGGCCGCCGTCCAGGTGTCGGCGCCGTCCGTCGCGGGACCGGCGATGCCGGGCGCCGGGGCGTCGAGGTGGGCGTTGGTGTGCGCGACGAGCGTGTCGATCGTCGGGGTGTCCGGGGAGTCGAAGACGACCGGGGCGCCGTCGGGCAGCGGAAGGGCGTCGGGCACGACCGTCGTGAAGGCCTCGACGTTGGCCGCGTACCCGCCGGCGGACCGGACGAAGGTGTCCTCGCCGACGGCGATCGGGTGCAGGAACTCCTCGCTGCGCGCACCGCCCATCAGTCCGTTGTCGGCGGCGACGATGACGTACTCCAGGCCGAGGCGCGTGAAGATCCGCTCGTACGCGTCGCGCTGCGACTGGTACGAGACGTCCTGCCCCTCGTCGGTGTAGTCGAACGAGTACGCGTCCTTCATCGTGAACTCACGGCCGCGCAGCAGGCCCGCGCGGGGACGCGCCTCATCCCGGTACTTGTCCTGGATCTGGAAGATCGTCAGCGGCAGATCCTTGTACGAGGAGTACAGGTCCTTCACGAGGAGCGTGAACATCTCCTCGTGCGTGGGAGCGAGCAGGTAATCGGCGCCCTTGCGGTCCTGCAGGCGGAAGATCCCGTCGCCGTAGGAGGTCCAGCGTCCGGACTGCTCGTACGGCTCACGCGGCAGCAGCGCGGGGAAGTGGACCTCGAAGGCCCCCGCGTTCGCCATCTCCTCGCGGATGATCTGCTCGAGCTTCGCCTTCACCCGCAGGCCGAGCGGCAGCCAGGTGAAGACGCCGGGGGCGGCGCGGCGGATGTAGCCGGCGCGCACCAGCAGGCGGTGACTCGTGACCTCGGCGTCGGCCGGGTCTTCGCGGAGCGTGCGGAGGAAGTATGTCGAGAGACGGGTGACCACGAGGGTCAAGTCTAGGTGCGCGGGCCGGGACGCCGTGGCGGCGGGGCGCTTAGCCTGAAGGGATGCGCACCGTCCTCCTGACCGGATTCGAACCGTTCGCCGGCGACGCGGTGAACCCGTCGGGGGATGCCGTCCGCGCACTCGCCGCGCGCTGGCGCGGACCCGAGCGCCTCATCACCGAGGAGCTGCCCGTCGCCTTCGACGGTGCGACGGCACGTCTGGCCGCGCTCCTCGAGGAGCATCGACCGGATGTCGTGGTCGCCACGGGTCTGGCCGGCGGTCGTGCGGCCGTGACCCCCGAACGCGTGGCCGTGAACCTGGCCGACGCCCGCATCCCCGACAACGCGGGCCACCGCCCCCAGGACGCCCCCGTCGTCGACGGCGGACCCGCGGCGTACTTCGCGACACTCCCCGTCAAGGCGATCGGTGCGGCGCTCGGGAACCGCGGCATCCCGTCCACCGTCTCGCACACGGCCGGCACGTTCGTCTGCAACGCGGTGATGTACGCCGCCCTGCACGCCACGGACGGTGCCCCGGTGCGCGCGGGATTCGTCCACCTCCCGTGGGCGGACGGCACCGGGCCCGGCGACGTGCCGTCGTTGCCCTTCGACCGCCTCGTCGACGCGCTCGAGGTCGCGGTCCGGGTGTCGCTCGACGCCGGCGACGACGCCGGCGGGGTCGGCGGCGTCGTCAGCTGAGGGCGAGGAGCTTCTGCGCCACCGTCCGGAGATCCTCCGGGCTGACGGCTCGCTCGGGATCCCCGAACCGGCCTTCGACCAGGATCAGGTCGACACTCCCGCGGACGAGGAGCCGGAGGCGGTTGTCCTCCTGAACCTCGGTGGCGTCGGCGCCGTCGACGGACGCAGCCGTGCCGCCGAGCCGGTCGCTCACCTCGTCCCACTTCTCCGCTCCACCCGGGACGATGACGACCTGCAGCTCTCGGGAGTCGGTCAACTCGGACCAGTCGCAGGCCCGCACGAGCTCCGCCGCCTCGACGGTCCGCCGGTCGAACGGGACGTCGCCCTCCATGATCGGCTCCGGGAACACCTCCTCGGCGCGCAGCACGGCGGACGGGTCGATGGCGTCGCCGAGCTCGGTGCATGACGGGGGCAGGGCCGCCGGCTCGGCGAGCGGCGCCCGGTCGGCGGCGCGCACCGCGTCGAGCGCGGCGTCGCGCAGTCGCGTCACGAGATCGGTCTGCGCCTGCGTCTGCTCCACGGTGAGGAACGACACGGCGACGGTCATCCCGTCCGCGGCACCCGTCCCGATGCATTCGACGGCATCGTAGGACGGGGCGCATTCGGCCTCCGCCGCGGCGGCCAGCGACCCGGCTCGGTCGGCGGGCAGCGCAACGATCGTGCCCGACAGCTGGGAGGAGTCGAACCCGCACACGAGCCCGCCCGCCACCTCCGCCGCCGTCGACCACAGGCCGTCGGGTTCGACCGCGTCCGCGGGGTCCGTCACCTCGCTGAGCGACGGGTCGGCGAGCAGGTCATCGCACGTCGCCGAGATGCCCTGAGCTTCGGCATCCGTCTCCTCCGGCGAGGGCGACGGTCCGGCGGGCGGCGTGGACGGTGACGCCGAAGAGGGGGACGGGGATGCCTCGACGGCACCCGCGCATCCGGCCAGCAGCAGAGCGGCGACCGCAGCCGCCAGGCTCGTTCCGATGATCCGACGACGTGTACCGCTCCCTCGAGTGCCCATGAGGCGACCTTAAGAGAGCGCACCCGCGCGCGCGAGGATTCAGCGGCCGAAGATGTCGTCGAGTCCCGGCAGCCCCAAGCCGCCGAGGTTCTCCCCGAAGCCCGAGACCTGCTCCCCGAGGCCGGAGACCTGCTCACCCACATCGGAGAGCGCCTCTCCCGCCATGCCGTCGAGGTCGACGCCTGCGGCGAGCGCATCGAAGTCGACACCCATGCCGACAGCCTGTGCCAGCAGGGGCCCCGCCACCGAGGTGACGACGGCGCCTGCGGCGACCGCGCCGAGGATGCCGACACCGGCGCCGATCGCCGCACCACCGGCGACGCGGGCCGCGCCACCGCCCGTCCCGGCCCGCGCCAGGAGACCCTTGAGCAGGCCCGGGCGCGTCGCCTCGCCCCGTGCCGCCGCGCGGGCGAGGTCATCCGGTGACGCCGATCGCGGGCGCTCGTGGGCGGGCAGCTCCGCGGCCATCCGCGCCTGCACGTGCGCGCGCTGCTCCGGAGTGAGACGGGCGAACGCCTCACGGTGGATCTGCTCGATCTGGTGGGGGTCCGCCGTCTGCAGCAGGTAGTCGTACCGCGCGACCGCCTGGCGATCGGCCGCCGACAGAGGGCTGTGCGAGGCGGATGCCGGCGCTCCCGCCGCCGGCGGCGTCAGACCCACCGGGGTGCCCGCCGAACGCACGTCGGGGTTGTGCGCGGGCGACGGCGGAGCGCCGCGCCCGTCGCCCGTGAGCGCGTCCGCGGCGGAGCGGACCATGCCGCGCCAGTCCCCCGCTGACGAACCCTGCCGGGACGACGAGGCGGACGACGACGAGGACGAGTCGAGGGCTTTGGCGGCCAGGCCGATCAGTCGCGAGAGCTTGCTCATGCCGCTCACGGTATGCGTTGACGTTATGGGCGCCCTGGACGCAACCGAGCAACCCGCTGAGGCAGCCCGGCCTACACTGACCGCGTGCCCTCCCGCCGCGCTCGCCTCGTCTCCCCCGTCCAGTCGGAACTGAGCGCCGCACTCGGCGCGCTGCGCGAGCGGTTCGATCTGCCGGGCGCCTTCCCCGCCGAGGTCCAGGCCGCGGCGGAGCGGGCGGCACGCGAGGTCCCGGTGTCGGCGTCCGCGGAGCTCGCCGACCTGCGCGGCATCCCGTTCCTCACGATCGACCCCGAGGGCTCGACCGACCTCGACCAGGCCGTCCACCTCGAGCGGACCGCGGACGGCGGCGGCATCCTGCACTACGCGATCGCCGACGTGCCCGCGTTCGTGCCGATCGGCGGCGCCGTCGACGCGGAGGCGCGGCGGCGCGGCCAGACCGTCTACGCGCCCGATGGCCGCATCCCGCTGCACCCGGCCGTCCTCAGCGAGGACGCGGCCTCGTTGCTACCGGATCGCGACCGGCGCGCCTTCGTCTGGCGTTTCGAGCTGGATGCCGGTGCCCGCCCGGCCGCCGTCACGCTCGCACGCGGGGTCATCCGGTCCCGCGCGCAGTGGTCGTACGTCGACGCGCAGGCGGCGCTGGGGCGCGGCGACGCCCCCGAGACGATCCAGCACCTCGTGTGGTTCGGCGACGAGCGCGCCCGGCGCGAGAGCGAGCGCGGCGGCGCCAGCCTGAACCTGCCCGAGATCCGGGTCGTGGCGACGCCGGAGGGGTACGACCTGCAGGCCGACGAGGGCGTGCCGCTCGAGGACGCGAACGCCCAGGTGTCGCTGTTGACCGGGATGGCCGCCGCAGAGATCATGCTCGCCGGCAAGCTCGGCATCCTCCGGACGATGCCCCCGGCATCCGAGGAGGACGTCGCGGCGTTCCGCGCGCAGACCGTCGGGCTCGGCGTGCCGTGGCACCCGGACGTCCCCTACGGCGACTACCTCCGCGATCTGCCGCGGACCCCGGTCGGCCGCGCGATCCGCGAGCAGGCCGCGGGCCTCTTCCGCGGAGCGGGGTACACCGTCCTCGACGGCGAGGTACCGGACCTCGTGACGCAGTCGGCCATCGCCGCGCCCTACGCGCACACGACCGCGCCGCTGCGGCGCCTCGTCGATCGCTGGTCGCTGCTCGTGTGCCACGCGCTCGCGAACGGCGAGGAGGTGCCGGCCGAGGTCCGCGGGTCGCTGACGGAGCTGCCCGAGGCGATGGAACGATCCTCGCGCGTCGCGTCGCAGGTGGACGCCGCCGCGATCGAGCACGTCGCCGCAGCGGTCCTCCGCGGTCGCGAGGGCGAGGTCTTCGACGCCGTCGTGCTCCGTCGCCGCGAGAACGGCGGGCGGGTCGCCCTGACGGTCCCGCCCCTCGAGACGACGGTCGCGGGCGTCGACGCCGAGCCCGGCGCGACGATCCGGGTGCGCCTCGTCGCCGCCGACGTCGTCTCCGGAAAGGTCGAGTTCGCGCCCGCCTGAGCGCGCCGATTTGCGTCCGGCCGCCGTCGCGTGTGCAATATATTGCATGCCGGTGCCCTCGACCTCCCTTCCCCCGCGCGGGCTGCTGCGCGACGAAGTCCGCACGAGACTGCGCGACGCGATCGTCGACGGGACCCTCGCCCCCGGCGAGCAGCTGCGCGACGTAGAGCTCGCCACGTGGCTCGGGGTCTCCCGCACCCCCGTCCGTGAAGCGCTCCTCGACCTGGCCCGCTCCGGCCTCGTCCTCGCCCTCCCGGGCCGGTCGACCGTCGTCGCTCCCGTCGACGACGACAAGGTCCGGGATGCCGCGGCGGTCGTCGCCGCGATGCACCGGGTCGCGGTCGTCGAGGCGACACCCCGGCTCACCGACGACGACATCGACCGCATGCGTCAGGCGAATGACGCGTTCGTCGCCGCACACGGCGCGGGTGACACGTCCGCCGCCCTCGCTGCCGACCACGCGTTCCACGCCGTCGCCGTCGACCGCGCCGACAACGAGGCCGTGCGCACCGTCCTCGCCCTCTACGGACCGGTCCTCGAACGCGCCGAGCGCCTGCGCTTCGCCTCGAACGACGCGACCGCCTCCGCCGCCCGCCATGCCGAGCTCATCCGCCACTGCGCAGCGCGCGACGCGCAGGCCGCGGCAGCGGTGGCCGAAGGCCTCTGGCTCGACCTGCTCACCGACACCACCCCGGAGACACCGTGATCCTCGACCAGTTCCCGCGCCACCCGCTGACCTTCGGCCCGAGCCCTCTGCAGCACCTGAAGCGCCTCACCCAGCACCTCGGTGGAGCCGAGATCTGGGCCAAGCGCGAGGACGTCTCGAGCGGACTCGCGTTCGGCGGCAACAAGACCCGCAAGCTCGAGTACATCGTCCCCGACGTCCTGGCCAGCGGCGCCGACACGATCGTCTCGATCGGCGGGTACCAGTCCAACCACACGCGTCAGGTGGCCGCGGTCGCCGCGCACCTGGGTCTGAAGGCTCGGCTCGTCCAGGAGAAGTGGGTCCCGTGGGACGAGCCCGTCAACGACAAGGTCGGCAACATCCTGCTCTCGCGCATGATGGGCGCGGACTCCCGCCTCGACGATGCCGGGTTCGACATCGGCATCCGTGACTCCTGGAAGCAGGCGCTGCAGGAGGTGGAGGATGCCGGTGGCACCCCCTACCCCATCCCCGCCGGAGCCTCCGAGCACCGCCTCGGCGGCCTCGGCTTCGCGAACTGGGCCTTCGAGGTGGCCGAGCAGGAGAAGCAGCTGGGCGTCTTCTTCGACACGATCATCGTCTGCACGGTGACCGGCTCGACGCACGCCGGCATGATCGCGGGCTTCGCCGCCCTCGAGGAGCTGACCGGGGTGACCCGACGGGTCATCGGCATCGACGCCTCCGCGACGCTGCAGAAGACGCGCGACCAGGTCGCCAGGATCGCACGCCACACCGCGGAACTCATCGAGCTCAGCCGCGACCTGCGCGACGACGAGATCCAGGTGCTCGAGGGGTGGGCCGGCGACCTCTACGGCATCCCGGTGGATTCCACGATGGCGGCGATGGCGCTCGGCGCGCAGCTCGAGGCGATGATCACCGACCCCGTCTACGAGGGCAAGTCGCTCGCCGGTCTCATCGACCTCGTGAAGAGCGGCGACATCCCGAAGGACTCGACCGTCCTCTATGCGCACCTGGGCGGGCAGCCGGCGATCAACGCCTACCACTCCCTCTGGAGCTGACGAAAACAGCGGATGCCGGGACCGCCCGGCATCCGCTGCGCGTCAGGAGGTGACGACCTGCGCCGTTCCGAGGGGCGCATCCGGCCCCATCTCGTCGGCGAGGCGGTTCGCCTCCTCGATGAGGGTGGCGACGATGTCCTCTTCGGGGACGGTCTTGATGACCTCGCCCTTGACGAAGATCTGCCCCTTGCCGTTGCCCGACGCGACGCCGAGGTCGGCCTCGCGGGCCTCGCCCGGACCGTTCACGACGCAGCCCATGACCGCGACGCGGAGCGGGACCGTCATGTCCTTGAGGCCCTCGGTGACGTTGTCGGCGAGGGTGTAGACGTCGACCTGCGCGCGGCCGCACGACGGGCAGGACACGATCTCGAGTTTGCGCTCGCGGAGGTTCAGCGACTGGAGGATCTGGTGGCCGACCTTGACCTCTTCGGCGGGCGGCGCCGACAGCGAGACACGGATCGTGTCGCCGATACCCTCGCCGAGCAGGATCCCGAACGCGGTCGCGCTCTTGATCGTGCCCTGGAAGGCGGGGCCCGCCTCGGTGACGCCGAGGTGGAGCGGCCAGTCACCCCGTTCGGCGAGCTGACGGTAGGCCTTCACCATGACGACGGGGTCGTTGTGCTTGACCGAGATCTTGAAGTCGTGGAAGTCGTGCTCCTCGAAGAGGGATGCCTCCCACACGGCGCTCTCGACGAGGGCCTCGGGCGTCGCCTTGCCGTACTTCTCGAGCAGGCGCCGGTCGAGTGACCCGGCGTTGACGCCGATGCGCAGCGACACACCCGCGGCCTGGGCCGCCTTGGCAATCGCGCCGACCTGGTCGTCGAACTTGCGGATGTTGCCGGGGTTCACGCGCACGGCCGCGCAGCCGGCGTCGATCGCCTGGAACACGTACTTCGGCTGGAAGTGGATGTCGGCGATCACCGGGATCTGGCTCTTCGCGGCGATGATGTGGAGGACGTCCGCGTCATCCTGCGACGGCACGGCCACCCGCACGATCTCGCACCCGGAGGCGGTGAGCTCGGCGATCTGCTGCAGCGTCGCGTTGATGTTGGTGGTCGGCGTCGTCGTCATCGACTGAACGCTGACAGGGGCATCGCCACCGACGAGAACCTTGCCGACCTTGATCTGACGGCTCTTGCGACGAGGCGCGAGGACCTCCGGCACGCGGGGCATCCCGATGTTCACTGCTGGCACGGCTCCAGCCTAAGCCGCGGGGGGCGCTCGGGCACGGCACCTGACCGAGAGGATGCCGCGAGGGTCGCCTGTGGTAGGTTCGGCCCCATGTTCGCGAACCGCACGTGGTGGCGCTCCGCCTGAGGCGGACGCCACGTGCATCCCGACGACCGCCTGAGCTGACAGCCCGGCGGTCGTTTCTCGTTTACCGGCGACCGCCCCGAACGGAAGATCCCCCATGACCGGCACCGCCCCGATCATTCTCGCCGACCTCGCCGCGCGCGGCGTCCCCTTCGCCCTCCTCGCCCGCGACGGCGCCACCGTCGAGGTGCTCACCGGCGAGGTGGTCGACGTCGAGCTGCTCGCCGACATCCCCCTCACGGATGCCGCGGGCTCCGCGCGCGAGGTGCTCGCGCTCGTCCCGTTCCGTCAGGTCGTCGAGCGCGGCTTCGCGTGCCACGACGACGGCGCTCCGCTGCGCTGCCTCGTCGTCGGCGAACGGCACTCCCTGCCCCTATCGGACGCGCTCGCCCAGCTGCCGACCGAGCCCGTCGCCCTCGAGGACGCGGGCTTCGACATCGACGACGAGGCGTACGCCGACATCGTCCGCCGGGTCATCGCCGACGAGATCGGCCGCGGCGAGGGGGCGAACTTCGTCATCCGCCGCGACTACGTCGCGCAGGTCGGGGGCGACCCGCTGACGGCGGGGCTGACGTGGTTCCGCGCGCTGCTCGAGCACGAGCGCGGCGCCTACTGGACGTTCCTGGTGTCGACTCCCGACCACCTCGCCGTCGGCGCGAGCCCCGAGGCGCATGTCAGCGCCCAGGGCGGCGTCGTGACGATGAACCCCATCTCGGGGACCTTCCGCCACCCGGCGGGCGGCGCGACGGCCGAGACCCTGACCGAGTTCCTCTCCTCGACGAAGGAGACCGAGGAGCTCTTCATGGTCGTCGACGAGGAGCTCAAGATGATGTCGGCGGTCTGCAGCGACGGCGGCCGCATCACGGGCCCGCATCTCAAGGAGATGTCGCGGCTGACGCACACCGAGTACATGCTGCGCGGGACGAGCACGATGGACCCGCGCGACATCCTGCGCGAGACCATGTTCGCGCCCACCGTGACCGGCTCGCCGATGCAGAACGCCTGCACCGTCATCGCCCGCCACGAACAGAGCCCGCGCGGGTACTACTCCGGCGTAGCGGCTCTGTTCACGCCGCGCGCCGACGGCGGACACGACCTCGACGCGCCGATCCTCATCCGCACCGCGTACGTCGTCGACGGCCGGCTGCGGGTCCCTGTGGGCGCGACCCTCGTGCGCCACTCCGACCCGTACGGGGAGGTGGGCGAGACCCACGGGAAGGCGGCCGGTGTGCTGGGGGCGATCGGCGCGATCCCGCGCGACGTCGTCGCCCGCACCGTCGACGAGGACGCGCCGGCCCCGGCCCCGCGGCCGCTCGCCGAGGATCCCGCCATCGCCGAGCTCCTCTCCTCGCGCAACGCCCGCCTGGCCGCCTTCTGGCTGAACCCCCAGGGCGAGCCGGGCCGCGGTCCGCTCGCCGGGCGACGCGCCCTCGTGGTGGACGCCGAGGACCGGTTCACGACGATGCTCGCCCACCAGCTGCGCCACCTCGGCTTCGACGTGACGATCGCGCACTGGTCCGAGGCCTCCCCCGCAGCGGTCGCCGCGGCGGACCTCGTGGTCTCAGGCCCGGGTCCGGGCGACCCGCGCGACGCCGACAGCGCCCGCATCGCCCGTCTCCGCGAGATCGTGGCGGCACGGGTGGATGCCGGTGCGCCGCTGCTCGCGGTGTGCCTGAGCCACCAGGTGCTCGCCGACCGCCTCGGACTCGAGCTGGCGCCGCTCGCGAGCCCGCACCAGGGCCTGCAGAAGACCGTCGACGTCTTCGGCACCCCGGCATCCATCGGCTTCTACAACACGTTCACGGCTCGCGTCTCCCCGGGAACGACCCGCGTGGGGGCGACCGAGGTGTCGGCCGATGCGCGGACCGGCGACGTCTACGCGCTGCGCGGTCCCGCGTACGCGTCGGTGCAGGGCCACCTCGAGTCGATCCTCTCGCGCGACGGTCTCACCACCCTCGAGCGGCTCGTCACGCACGCGCTCAGCCCCGTCGAGGCCTGAGCCGCGCGTCAGCCCAGCAGCTGCACGGGGTTGACGATGTCGGCGAGGATCAGGGTGCCGCCCATGATGATCAGGCCGATCACGACGATGTAGGTGATCGGGACGAGCTTCGTCGCGTCCACCGGACGCGGTGCGCGGCGCCCGGTCATCCGCGCCCAGACGCGCTTGAGTCCGTCCCACAGCGCGACGACGACGTGGCCGCCGTCGAGCGGGAGCAACGGCACGAGGTTGAACACGAACAGGGCGATGTTGAGCGAACCCAGCAGCGCGAGCATGCCCGAGACGCGGTTCAGGATCGGCGTCTCGGTCGCGGCGACCTCGCCCGCGAGTCGCCCGGCGCCGACGACGGAGAGGGGGCCGTTCGGGTCGCGACCGGCGCCGGTGATCGTGTCGACGGCGGTCTGGTAGACCCGGGCGGGGAGCTGCCAGATGATCCCCACGACCTGGCCGGTCTGCGCGAGGGCTGCCTGCGGCCCGTCCCAGATGGGCTGCGGCACGAACGCGACGGTCGCCGACATCCCCACGAAGCCGACCTCGGCCGTCGTCGTGCCGCCGTTCGCCGTCGCGATCTCGCGGGTCGCGAGCACCGGGGTCACCTCGAGCGTCTGCCGCGTGCCGCCGCGCTCGACGACGACCGGGATCTGCCGGTCCGGGGACTTCTGGATGATCGCCGACGCCTCGGCGAAGGTGTCGACCGGGGTGCCGTCCACCGAGACGAGGACGTCACCGGGACGGATGCCGGCGGCCGCCGCCGGGGAGGCCGGATCGTCCGCCGCGCACGAGGTCTGCGTGCTGCCGGCCGGGAGGACGCACTCGTTGACCGACGCGACGGTGGTCGTGGCCGTCTGCACGCCGATACCGGAGAACATGATCGCGAAGAGGATGATCGCGAGCACGAGGTTCATCGCGGGGCCGCCGAGCATGATGATGACGCGCTTGTAGACCGGCAGTTGGTAGAAGGCACGCCCGGCGCCGTCGCCCTGCAGCGTCTCGTCGTTGGCGGTGCGGGCGTCCTGGATGAGCGTCTCGAACAGGCGGCGGCGGCGCGGCCGCGCGTCGACGCCCTCGCCCGTGGTCACCGCCGAGGGCGGGTACATGCCCGCCATGGAGATGTAACCGCCGAGCGGCAGGAGCTTGAAGCCGTACTCGGTCTCGCCGACACGGCGCGAGAACACGGTCGGGCCGAAGCCGATCATGTACTGGCCCACGCGGACGCCGAACGCCTTGGCGGGGGCGAGGTGTCCGACCTCGTGGAGGGCGATCGACACGGCGAGCCCGACCACCAGCACGACGACGCCGATGATGAATGCGAGTACGGTCACGAGCCGACACGCTACCCCCGGACGCTATGAAGCGGCGATGACGTCGCCGCCGTCATCGCGGCTCGTCTCGGATCTAGGCTGGGAGGGTGATCCCCCGCCCCGTCGACTCGCGGCGCGTGCGCGTCGTGCGCGCGGGCGGGGCGGCGGCGGTCGCGACCCTGACCGCGGCGGCCGCCCACACCCTCGGCGGGGGTAGCGCGCCCGGCCCCTGGCTCGTCCCGACGGTGTTGCTGCTCGCGTGGCCGATCGCTCTCGTGATCGTGGGGTCCCGTCCCTCCGCCGTCCGGACAGGGCTCGCCGTCGCCGCCGCGCAGGCGCTCCTCCACTCGGCCTTCGCGCTCGTCGGCGACGTCCAGCCGACGGCCGCCGCCACCGGCCATCACCACGCCGCCCTCGCGCTCGGGGCGGCCGCCGGGGGCACCGTGTCGGTCGACGGCGCCATGATCGCCGGCCACGCCCTCGCCGCGGTCGTCACCGCGGCGGCGGTCTGCCACGGCAAACGGATGCTGCGCGCCGTGGCACGCGGCATCCACTCCCTCCTGCGCCTCGTCGTCGCCCCGCCGACGGGCGGATGGCCCGCGCCGGCCCTTCCGCTCACGACGCCGCGGGGCCTCCGCCCCCGCCTCGCCCACGCCGATCTCTCCCGCCGCGGACCTCCCCGCTGAGCCGGCCGCCACGGCGGCACGTTCCTCACCTTTCCGCGCGGGCCGGCCCTCGGTCGCGCCCCGCACACCCCTTCGGGAGACATCGACTCATGACCACGCGTTCCCCGCGCCGTTCGGCGCTCACCCTCACCGGCATCGCCCTCGGCGGCGCCCTCGTCCTCGCCACCCCCCTGGCGGCATCCGCCCACGTCCACGTCCACGCCGACGGTGCCGCCGCCGGCGCCACGTCGCGCCTGGACTTCTCGTTCAGCCACGGCTGCGACGGCTCCCCCACGACGGCCCTCGTCTTCGACGTCCCCGAGGGGGTGGCCAACGTCACCCCCGTCGTCGACGGCGTGTGGAAGATCAGCCGCGTCCTCGGCGACGACGGCACGCCGACGCAGGTGACGTACACCGCGCTCACCCCGATCGAGGACGGCCTCGCCGCTTCGGCATCCTTCGACGCGCTCTTCTCCTCGGACGTCGGCGACACCGACATCGCGTTCCCCGTGACGCAGCGGTGCGAGGTCGGCGAGACGGCCTGGACGCAGGTGGCCGAGGACGGTCAGGACCCGGAGGAGCTCGAATCCCCCGCGCCGGTCGTGACCGTCGCTGCGGCGTCGGCCACGGGCACCTCCGAGCACGGCGATGACCACGGCGCGGCCGAGGCTGCTCCCGAGGCGGAGGCCGCGGCGAGCGCCCCGGTCGCGACCTGGCTCGGGGGCGGCGCACTCGTGCTCGGTGCGGCGGCGCTCGTCGTCGCTCTGCTGAACCGACGTCGGGTCTGACCCGGGCCGGCCGGAGGCCGGGTGCGATGATGGAGGGACCATGCAGAACCCCTCCGCGCCTCCCCCCGTCCTCCGGCCGTCGCAGCCCCGTGCCGTGCCACTGCAGGACGTCGCCGCCCACCTCGGCGCGACGGCGTCGGGCGACCTCGCGGGGGTGTCCGTCCACGGTGTGACCCTCGCGACCGCCGATCTGCGCGCGGGCGAGCTGTTCGTCGCCGTCCGCGGCGCGCATCGCCACGGGGCGGAGTTCGCTCCCGACGCGATCGAGAAGGGCGCCGTCGCCGTGGTGACGGATGCCGACGGTGCGGCGCTCCTGGCGGGCGTCAGCGTCCCGGTCCTCGTCGTCGACGACCCCCGGGCGCGCCTGGGCGGACTCTCCGCACTCGTCTACGGGACGGGAGCGGATGCCGACCTCCCGCCGCTCCTGGCCGTCACCGGGACGAACGGCAAGACGAGCGTCACCCACCTCATGGAGGGGATGCTGCACGGTCTCGGCGTCACGACGGGTCTGTCGTCGACGGCGGAGCGCCACATCGCGGGCGAAGTCATCCCCTCACGGCTGACGACCCCCGAGGCATCCGAGATGCACGCCCTGATCGCACTCATGCGCGAGAAGGACGTCCAGGCGATCCTGGTCGAGGTCAGCGCGCAGGCGCTCACCCGGCACCGCGTCGACGGTCTCGTCTTCGACGTCGCCGGGTTCACGAACCTGTCGCACGATCACCTCGACGACTACGCCGACATGACCGAGTACCTCGCCGCCAAGGCGGCCCTGTTCACCCCCGAGCGCGCGCGCCGCGCGGTGGTCTGCGTGGACCAGCCGGCGGGACAGGCGATCGCCGAGCGTTCCGGCATCCCGGTGACGACGGTGCTGACCGCCGCCATCGCGGAGGACCCGACGGCGGCCGCCGACTGGCGCGTCGACCTCGTCGCCGAGACGCCCGAGGGCACGACCTTCACGCTGTCGGGCCCGGCGGGCTCGGTCACCACGACGGTGCCGGTGATCGGTCCGCACATGGCGTCCAACGCAGGCCTCGCGATCGTCATGCTGCTCGAGGCGGGCTGGGAGTGGGAGACGCTGACCGCCCTCATCGGCGAGCGCGCCATCGACGCGCGCCTGCCCGGCCGCATCCAGCGGATCTCGGGCGCCGACGGCCCGGCGCTCTACCTGGACTTCGGCCACTCCCCCGACGCCTTCGCGAAGACCCTCGACGCGGTCCGTCGGGTCACCCCCGGGCGGGTCGTCATGGTGTGCGGGGCCAACGGCGACCGCGACACCACCAAGCGCGCCGACATGGGCGCCGTCGCGGCGCTCGGGAGCGACGTGCTCGTCGTGACCGACCAGCATCCCCGCTCGGAGGATCCCGCAGTCATCCGGCGTGCGCTCGTCGACGGGGCGCGCGCGGCGCGACCGGACGCCGTCATCCACGAGGTCACCCCGCCCGAGGAGGCCATCGCGACGGCGGTCTCGCTGGTCGGCGAAGGCGACGCCATCCTGTGGGCGGGACCGGGCCACCAGCACTACCGCGAGATCCACGGAGTCCGCACGCCGTTCGACGCCGAGGGCGCCGCGACGGACGCCCTGCGGCGCGCGGGATGGCCGGTTCCCGCCTGACGTTCGGGAAGGGTCGGGACTTCAGGGAGCCTCAGCCGGCGGCGATGAGCCGGTCCGCGGTGGTTCGCGCCCAGCGCTCGGCGTCAGCGAGGCTCTCGCGCGTCAGCTCCGCTGGCGGTTCATGGGCGTCGACGACGCGCGCGATCGTGTCGACGATGCCCAGGAACGGCAGCGCGCCGTCGTGGAACGCCTCGACGGCCTGCTCGTTGGCGGCGTTGAACACGGCGGGATAGGTGGAGCCGGCGACGCCGACCTGCTTCGCGAGCGAGACGCTCGGGAAGGCCGCCGTGTCGAGCGGCTCGAACGTCCACGTCGACGCCGTCGTCCAGTCGAGCGCGGCACCCACCCCCGCGACGCGGCGCGGGTGGTCGAGGGCGAGGGAGATCGGCAGCCGCATGTCGGGCGGCGACGCCTGCGCGATCGTCGACCCGTCGACGAACTCGACCATCGAGTGCACGATCGACTGCGGGTGGACCGTCACGTCGATGCGGTCGTAGGGGACATCGAACAGCAGGTGCGCCTCGATGACCTCGAGGCCCTTGTTCACGAGGGTGGCCGAGTTCGTCGTGACGACGCGACCCATGTCCCAGGTGGGGTGCGCGAGCGCCTCACGGGGTGTCACCTCCCGCAGCTCCTCGCGGGTCCGCCCGCGGAAGGGGCCGCCGCTGGCGGTCAGGACGAGGCGGCGTACCTCGCCCGCCTCGCCCGAGCGCAGGCACTGCGCGATCGCGGAGTGCTCCGAGTCGACCGGGACGATCTGGCCGGGGGCCGCCCGCCGCGTGACGAGCTCGCCGCCGACGATGAGCGACTCCTTGTTGGCGAGCGCGAGCGCCGCGCCCGTCTCGAGGACCGCGAGCGTCGGCCCGAGCCCGACCGATCCGGTGATCCCGTTGACGACGACGTCGGCCTCGACGCTGCGGACGAGACGTTCGGCGTCGCCGGCCCCGAGCGCCGTGGCGGCCACGCCGAACTCCTCCGCCTGACGACGAAGGCCCTCGGCATCCCGCCCCGCCGCGAGACCGACGACCTCGAAGCGGTCGCGGTTCGCGCGGATGACGTCGAGCGCCTGCGTCCCGATCGAGCCCGTCGAACCGAGGATCAGGATGCGTCGCATGCGCTCACCCTACCCGCGGGGACCGGCTCGGCCGGGCCGCCGTCACTGCGCGGGAGCCGCCGCCGGTGTCTGCGCGCCGAGGATGTCGACGACGAAGACGATCGTCTCGCCCTTCAGGTCGGCCTCGTTGATCTTGCCCTCGCCGTAGCCTTCGGCGGGCGGGATCACGACGAGGACCTGCGACCCGACGGTCTGGCCCTCGAGCGCCTTCTGGAAGCCCTGGACGTAGTTCGTCGTCGGGTAGGCGATGGGCGATCCCTTGTCCCACGTGGAGTCGAAGGTCTCGCCGTTCGACCACCGGACGCCGGTGTACTGGATGAGGGCGTAGTCGCCCTTCTGGACCGTGTAGCCGTCGCCCTTCTTCATGGTCGTGACCTCGGTCTGGGTCGGGGGCTCCTCGCCCTCGGGGATCGTGATCTTCGGCGCGCCGTTCTCGGCGAGCTCGACCGTCGGGAGGCCGGCGGGGGCGGCCTGCGGCTCACCCCAGGCCGCGGTGGGCACCGTACCGAGCAGGTCGAGGACGTAGACCTCGGCCTGCGCCGTGTCACTGGCGGGGAACGCGGCGACGACGCGCTTGCCGACGTGCCCGCATCCGAAGACCTGACCGAGAACCGTGTCGGGCGAGAGCTGCGAGGGCAGGAACTGGCCGGGCTCGTACCCGATCGTGGCGAGCTCCTTGCCGTCCTCGGCGCTGTACGCGGTCATCGCGTACGACACGAACTCGCCGGCCTCGACGGCGGGGCCGTCGCCCTCGTCGAGCACCGTGACCTGCAGTTCCTTCGGCTCGAGCGGCGTCGAGAAGGTCGCGGTGGAGGGCGAGCCGACGGTGCCGTCGACCTTGACGGAATCGGATGCCTCGCCCGGCTTCGCGGCAGTGTCACAGAGATCTGCGGCCGCCGAGCCGGTGGGCGTCGGGGCGGCGGTGTCGGAGGAGCCGCATCCGGTCAGCAGAAGCGCGGTCACGGCGACGGCGGACAGGGCGGCGAAGGGACGAAGACGCACGGAGTAGACCTCACAGAGAAACGGGGAGTGCCTCCATCCTCCCCCACCTTCTTTTGTCCGGGGTGTGAGTCGGTGTTCCGAGCGCCGCGGTGCACCGGGGCATGTCCTGGCCCGCATGGGTTTGGCAGTACCCTCTTCAGGTGACCGAAGCGCCGATTCCCCCCGAGAACTCCGCCGGGTCATCCGACGACGAACTCGCGCGTGCCGGTGGCCTCTACTACCTCGTGCGCTGGGGCTTCGGCCCGTTGGCACGGCTGATCTACCGCCCCCGCATCGAGGGCGTGGGCAACATCCCGCGGTCGGGCCCCATCATCCTCGCGAGCAATCACCTGAGCTTCATCGACTCGTTCGTGCTGCCGCTGTTCGCACCGCGGCCCGTCTACTTCCTGGCCAAGTCCAGCTACTTCGACGGGTCGGGGATCAAGGGCTGGTTCAGCAACCGGTTCTTCCGCGCCCTCGGCGCCACCCCCGTGCAGCGCGGGGCGGGCCAGGCCGCGCTCGACGCCCTCGACCAGCAGCGCCGCATCCTCGAGTCCGGCAAGGCCATCGCGCTGTACCCCGAGGGCACGCGCTCGCTCGACGGACGCCTCTACAAGGGCCGCACCGGTGTCGCCTTCCTCGCGCTGGAGACCGGCGCGAAGGTCGTGCCGGTGGGGATCGTCGGCACGAACGACGCGATGCCCGTGGGCGCGAAGTGGCCGCGCATGTCGCCGCGGGTGACGATCCGCTACGGCGAGCCGATGGATTTGTCCCATCACGGTCCGGCGTCGTCGGGCCGTGCCCGCCGCCAGGCCACCGACCACATCATGTCGGCGATCCACGCGCTCTCGGGTCAGGAGCTCGCCGGCTCGTACAACGAGGTGCCCGCGCAGAATCCGGTCGAGCGCCTCAAGCAGGTCCTGCCGCACGAACGTCGCTGACGGTCACGACGGCCTCGTGGTGCACGGGGAAGTTCACCGAGTTCGCGATGAAGCACCACTCGCGCGCCTGCCGGTGGGCGGCCTCCGCCGCGGGGACCATCGCGGCATCCGCCACCGTCACCCGCGGGTGCAGGGTGACCTCGCGGAATGAGCCGCCTCCTCTGCCGTCGAGCGTCATCGTCCCCGTCGCGTCGTCCTCGTAGGAGGTCACGACGACACCCACCGTGACGCAGGCGTGCAGGTACGACAGCAGGTGGCACTCCGAGAGGGCGGCGAGCAGCAGATCCTCGGGGTTCCAGCGCGTCGGGTCGCCGCGGAACGGCTTGTCGGCCGAGGCGAGCAGGTCGGGCTTGCCCTCGACCTGCACGGTGACGGCGCGGTCGTAGTCGCGGTACCCGCTTGTTCCGCTCCCCCGGTCGCCCGTCCAGAGGGTCTTCACGCGATAGTGGTGTTCGTCGTGCACGCGGCCAGTCTCGCACGCGCAGCCGGGGTGGGCGCGGGAGGGCCCTGGGTAGGCTTGACGGGTGCCTGAGACCTTCGCCGTGACGGATGCCGTCGAACTCGCCGTCGTCGAACGCAGCGGTTTCATCGAGTCCCGTCACGCGGGCTCGGCGATCGTGCTCGACCCCGAGGGCGGGGTCGTCTCGGCGCTGGGCGCCGTGGAGGCGCCGATCCTGCCCCGCTCGACCCTGAAGCCGATGCAGGCGCTCGCGAGCGTGTCGGCCGGGGCGACCCTCGAGGGCCCGCACCTCGCCGTCGCGACCGCCAGCCACTCCGGCACGGACCGGCACGTGGCCCTCGTCACCGACATCCTCACCGCCGCCGGTCTCGGTGAGGATGCGCTGCAGTGCCCGCCCGCGTGGCCGGGCGACCCGGCCGCGCGCGACGAGATGACCCGCGAGCTGATCGGGCCGCAGCGCGTGCGGATGAACTGCTCGGGCAAGCACGCGGCGATGCTGCTGGCCTGTCAGGCGAACGGGTGGGACACGACGACCTACCTCGACCCGCAGCATCCGCTGCAGATCCACACCCGTGAGGTCATCGAGCGCCTGACCGGGACGAAGATCACGGCGACAGCGACGGACGGATGCGGCGCCCCGGTGCACGCGATGAGTCTCGCCGCCCTCGCCCGGGCCTTCCACCGCATCGGCGCCTCGTCCGAGAAGTCGCCGTTCGCGCTGCACCGGAGCGCGGGCACCCTGGTCCGCGCCGTCCGGGAGAACCCGTGGGTGGTGCAGGGCCCCGGTCAGCCCGACTCGATCGTGACGGAGCGCCTCGGCGTGTTCGCCAAGCACGGCGCCGAGGGCGTCATGGCCATGATCGCCCCGAACGGCACGACCGCCGTGCTGAAGATGCTCGACGGCAGCACCCGGGCGGGCGCCGTGACGGCGCTCACGCTGCTCGTCCGCGCCGGCGCCCTGCAGGCGGCGGATGTGGCGCGCACCCTCGCCGACCTGCCGCTGACGGTGACCGGCGGCGGCAGGGACGTCGGCGTCATCCGTCCCACCGTCTGATCCCGGCAGCCCTGACTCTCAGTCGCGCTCCATCAGGACGCGCCGCACCGGGCGATCGGGCACGTGGCACCAGCCGCGACCCGCACCGGGGACGACGAACGGCGGCAGGTCGCGGGACCCGACGAGAGCGCGGTACTCCGCCGCGCACGCGGCGTCGATGACGAGGTCCGCGTCCGCGCGCGCGTCGGCGAGCAGCCGCCACTGGGCGAGCCAGGCGTCGGGCGGCCCGATCACGACCCCGCCGCGCGTCAGGGACGCCTGCGGGTCGACGGGTGTCACCGGGATGCCCCAGCGTTCCCACTCCGCCGTGAGCCGTCGCAGACGCGCGCCGGCGGGCGCGACGACCGCCGCGGGCCGGCGTCCGGGCTGCCAGACGGGCGGCGGATGGCTGACGACGGAGAGGTCCTGGGCGCCGGCGTCGGCGACCTGGACGAGCGTCCGCCCGAGCCGTCCGCGTCCCGGCGGCAGATCCGGCAGGTGATCGCTCGCGTCGCCGCCGGCGGCGACGTGGTCGGCACGCGTGGCCGTCCCGAGGACGAGACGCCGCGGCACGAGCTCGAGGATCCGGCCGACGCCGCCGCCGACGCGCTGCGTCGTGAGGGCGATCCGGATGCCGCGGGTGCGCGCGCCGCGCAGGGCCTGCTCGAGCGACTCGGCAGCGACGGCGCCGTACTCCCCCGGCAGGGCGGCGAGCATGGCGTCGAGGTCGTCGACGAGCACCGTGCTACCGGCGGGCACGTGCTCGAGGGTCGTCAGTGCGTCCCACGCCCCCTCGGGATCCCCCGGCACCGGGAGCGTCTCCGTCTGCGCCGCGATCGCGCGGAGCACCCCCGTCCTCCCGCTCCGCGGGCCGCCGACCACCGCGAGCGCCGGCTCGTCCCAGACCACGGCGCGCTGGCGCTGGTGCTCGGGCTCGTCGGCGGTTCCGAGCACGACGACGCCCGCCTGCCGGACCGAGGCGAGCGGGATGCGCTCAGGAAGAGCCGGCAACCATGGACGTCGCGCGCCCTCGCCCTCGTACCTCGCCGCCGCCTCGGCGATCACCGTCGCATCGCACAGTGCCACCCGCACCGGCTGCGGCGACGTGTCGCCGGATCGTCGCACGAGCGCCGTGCCGCGGGCATCCGCTCGTCCCGAGAGCCGCGCGGCGTCGTCGACGCCCAGAACCGCACGGGAGTCGGTCGCATCGCCGACCCGCAGCGCGATGCGGAGCGGGGCGTTGGCGAGCACGGCGTCGCGGAAGACGCCGTTCGCGCGCTGCGCCGCGAGGACGAGGTGGATGCCAAGGGCCCGCCCGCGTGCGGCGAGATCACCGAACACGTCATGCAGCAGGGGGTGCGCCGCCACGAGCGCCGCGTACTCGTCGACCACGATGACGAGCCGTCCGAGCCCTTCGCCCGCTTCGTCGACGTCGCGCGCCCCGAGGGACGCGAGGGTGCGCTCCCGGAAGCGGACCTCGGCGCGAAGGCTCTCGATGGCGCGCAGCGTCGTGGCCTCGTCGAGATCGGTGAGGACACCGGTCACGTGCGGCAGAGGTGCCAGATGATCGAAGGTGCGGCCTCCCTTGAAGTCCACGAGCAGCAGTCCCACCTGCGACGGCGTGTGCGCCGCGCACAGCGAGACGACCCACGACGTGAGCAGCTCGCTCTTGCCCGCCCCGGTCATCCCGATGACCACCGCGTGCGGGCCGTCGGCCACGAGGTCGACGGGCGCCGCCGCTCCGCCCGCGCTTCCGAACGCCGCCGGCAGTGCGCCGCGCCGGGCGGGCGGAACGTGCCGCAGCGTCTCGCGCAGGGTCAGGACGTCCCCCGCGGTCTGCCCGAGCGCGCGCTCCGCCCGCTCGGCGAGGAGGCCGGCCAGGTGCGCCGCCTGCGCCGCCGAGAGCACGTCCACGGTCACGTCACGGGACCGGCCGTCGAGATCGAGCCGCGCCCGGGTCGGCCCGGTCAGCCGCAGGACCGCCCCGCACCGCGGCGGCGGCGGCGCGCCGTCGGGCACGACGACGATGGGGATGTCGACGTCGCCGCCGACGAGCCCGCCGTTTTCGAGCACCTGCAGGAGCGGCCCGACCGCGGCGGCGCGGTGGGGCGCGGCATCCGCCCATGACGGACCGGCGTCGCTCAGACGCACGCGCCCGGGCGAGAGGCACAGGAGCACCTGCAACGCGAGCGCGCGCGCGACCGCGGCGGCCAGCGCCGGCGGCCCCACCACGGCGACACCCGTCGTGAGCGGCACGAGGACGGGCACGTCGTCCACCCGCGCCGCGCGCCGGCGGAGCTCCGCCGACGCGTCGTCCCCGTCACCGCCCGTCGTCCGCAGGGCACTCGCGTCCACTCCCGAACCGACGACGAGCATGGACTCGCGTTCGGGGACGACGCGCCAGATCGATTCCGGGCGGGCGAGGAAGCGCGGGACGTCGGGATGCGTCGCCCAACGCTGGGCGCGCTCGTCGTCGTGGCGTTTCGCCACGTCGACCTCCGCCTGCGCCAGCCGGCGGCGGAGCGCCGCGGCATCCTTCTTCGCGGTCCGTTTCGAGGTGCGCGCCGCGTCGGCGACCGAGGCGATCGCGATGAGCGGGCCGAGGGCGGCGAACAGCAGAGCGTAGGCCGACCCCGTCACCATCCACAGCACGCCCGCACCGACGACCGGTACGACGACGGTCAGGAGCGGGAGGGGCGGGCGCGGTGCCGGCTCGGCCCGGCGGGGAAGCGCGAGGGGGTCATCGGGTGCGTAGGTGGACACCGCTCCACTGTGCGCGGAGGGCCCGGTCCGGCGGCCGGTGCACGGACGTCCTGTGGACGATCCGCGTCAGGGGCGCACTGGTGAGGAGATCTCGACCGTGGCGGTGTCCTCGTCGGCCGGGACGTGCCGCGCGCTCACGACGATGATGGACACGTTGTCGCGGCCGCCGTTCTCCAGCGCCGCCTCGAGCATCGCGTCGACCGCGGCAGCCGGGTCCTGGTTCTGCAGGAGGAAGTGCAAGATGCCGTAGTCGGTGAGCTCTTTCGTGAGTCCGTCGCTGCACACCACGAAGCGGTCGCCGTCGACGACCTCCAGTCGCACGTAGTCGGGCACCACCCCGTCGCTCGGACCGACGGCCCGGGTGATGACGTTGCCGTAAGGGTGATTCTCGGCCTCCTCCGGGCTGAGACGGCCTGCGGCGATCAGCTCCTGGACGACGGAGTGGTCGGTCGTCACCTGCGCGAGCGCGCCGTCGCGGAGCAGGTACACCCGGGAGTCGCCGATGTTGAGGGTCACCCAGGTCGGCTCGGCGCCGGTGAGGTCGAGGTAGACACCCGTCACCGTCGTGCCGGTACCGTCGTCGGTCGTCTCGGCGTGCGAGGCGATGTCGGCCACCGCGTGCTCGAGGGCGTCCTCGATCGCCTCCGGCGAGACCGTGCCGCGGTCGACGGCGGCCGAGAGGCGCTCCACCGTGCGCGAGCTGGCGATCTCTCCCCCGATGTGGCCGCCCATCCCGTCGGCGACGACGAAGAGCGGGAACGCCGACAGCACGGCATCCTGGTTGTTCTCGCGGCGGCGGCCCTGGTGGGTGACCTCGGCCCAGCGCACCTCGATGGGGCCTGCGCCGGAGGGGACGACGCGGGACGAGGTGACGGCTTCGGGCACGCTCCCACCCTTCTTCCTGATCGGTGCAGCGTCCTCACACTCTAGTGGACGTCCTCCTCGTCATCCTGCGGCGCGGGGCGTTGCCCCCGACCCGTTCCCGGCACTACCTTTCGTGTGTGGCAGCGCACGCGCGCTGAACGCCGCGCGCCGCGGCGACGCCGACAGAAGGGCATACCGATGACCGACCCGAACACGCCGCCGCAGGACGGCCCCGCGTCTCCTCCTCCCGCAGGCGCGCCGACCCCTCCGCCGGGACAGAACCCGGGCGCTTACGCTCCGCCGCCGCCCCAGCAGCCCCACACCCAGCAGCCCTACGGCCAGCCGGGCTACGGGCAGCCGGGTTACGGGCAGCCGCAACCGGGCGCCGCCCTCACCCCCGATCAGGACAAGCAGTGGGCGATGTTCGCGCACCTCGGCGGCATCGTCGGCTTCCTGCCCGCCCTCATCATCTGGCTCGTGTTCAAGGACCGCGGTCCCCGCACGAACGTCGAGGGAAAGGAGGCGCTGAACTGGCAGATCACCTTCACGATCGCCATGATCGTCGCCTACATCGTTGCGGGCATCCTGGCCATCATCCCGTTCCTCGGCTTCATCGGGGGGTTGCTCCCGTTCGCCGTGTGGGTCGCGAACATCATCTTCTCGATCCTCGGCGCGGTTCGGGTGAACGCCGGGGGCAGCTACCGCTACCCGGTGACCTTCCGCTTCATCTCGTAGGAGGCGGCACGACGAGCTCCAGCTCGCCGGACGCCGATGGGCGCAGGACGATCTCTTCGTCCTGCGCCCATCGCATGAGAGCGTCGGGTCCGGAGACGTCCGGCCGTGAGGTCGCGAGGCGGCGGACGAGCTCCCCTTTGGCGTGCTTGTTGAAGTGGTTCAGGGCCCGGACGGCGCCGTCCGGCCCCTCCGACACGACCCGCACGTACGCCTGCGGGATCCCGGCGGGCACGGGCCCCAGGGTGACGTACGCCTCCGAACGCAGGTCGAGGACGAACGAGGGTGAGGATGCCGCGATCGCGGCACCGACGGCATCCGCCCACACTGCCCGCATCGGCGGGACTCCGGGGACGCGGATGCCGGCTCCCAGACGGTACGCCGGGATCGGATCCAGCGCCCCGACCACGCCGAACGGGGCGGAGTGGATCGCGACGTGGCCCGCCAGCCAGGCACGCGACGGGTCGTCGAGTGTCGCGGCGCCGAGGGCGTCGAAGAGGACCCCGGTGTAGCGGTCGACGGCGGGCATCGTCGGGGAGCCGCGGAGCGCGGCGTTGACGGCGACCTCGCCGCGTTGCCGGGCGGAGAGCTTGAGCACGCGGGCCGCGGCCTCCTCGTCGTCGCTGAGCGCGACGAGCGCGTCGATCACCTGCTCGCGCTGCGTCGAGAGCGTCGGATAGGCGAGCGCGTCCGGACGCCAGCGCGGGCCGTCGCCGCCGGGGCGCTTGGTCTCGGACGGGGGCAGCAGGATGAGCACGGCGGCACCTCCGGGGAAAAGCACAGCGCCGCCCGGCGAACCGGACGGCGCTGCGCGGAAAGGGTGTCAGGACTGCAGGGCTGCGTTCCCGGCCACGATGGTGAGCTCGTCGTTCTCCATCGAGAGGAAGCCGTCCTCCGCCGTCGCGACGATCTTCTCGCCGTTCGACTGCGTGATCCGGACTTCACCCTCCGCGAGGATGGCGAGGACGGGCTCGTGACCGGACATGAAGCCGATCTCGCCCTCGACCGTCTTGGCCACGACGAGGCTCGCCTCGCCGTGCCAGACCTCCGCCTCAGCGGAGACGAGGGTGACGGTCAGCGCCATGTCAGCCGTTCTCCTTCTGGATCTGCGCCCACTTCTCCTCGACGTCGGAGATGCCACCGACGTTGAAGAAGGCCTGCTCGGCCACGTGGTCGAAGTCGCCCTTGACGATCGCGTCGAACGACTCGATGGTCTCCTTGATCGGGACCGTGGAGCCCTCGACACCGGTGAACTTCTTCGCCATGTAGGTGTTCTGCGAGAGGAACTGCTGGATGCGGCGTGCACGAGACACGACGATCTTGTCCTCTTCGGAGAGCTCGTCGACACCGAGGATCGCGATGATCTCCTGCAGTTCCTTGTTCTTCTGCAGGATCTGCTTCACGGCGGTGGCGACGCGGTAGTGGTCCTCACCGATGTACCGCGGGTCCAGGATGCGGCTGGTCGAGGTCAGCGGGTCGATCGCCGGGTACAGACCCTTCGAGGCGATCTCACGCGAGAGCTCGGTCGTCGCGTCGAGGTGCGCGAAGGTCGTCGCCGGAGCCGGGTCGGTGTAGTCGTCGGCGGGGACGTAGATCGCCTGCAGCGAGGTGATCGAGTGACCGCGGGTCGAGGTGATTCGCTCCTGGAGGACACCCATCTCGTCGGCGAGGTTCGGCTGGTAACCCACGGCGGAGGGCATGCGGCCCAGCAGCGTGGAGACCTCGGAACCGGCCTGCGTGAAGCGGAAGATGTTGTCGATGAACAGGAGCACGTCCTGCTTCTGCACGTCGCGGAAGTACTCCGCCATCGTCAGCGCCGACAGGGCGACGCGCAGACGCGTCCCCGGCGGCTCGTCCATCTGGCCGAAGACGAGGGCGGTCTTGTCGAAGACGCCCGCCTCCTCCATCTCACCGATGAGGTCGTTGCCCTCACGGGTGCGCTCACCGACACCGGCGAACACCGACACACCACCGTGGTCCTGCGCGACGCGCTGGATCATCTCCTGGATGAGGACGGTCTTGCCGACGCCGGCACCGCCGAAGAGACCGATCTTTCCACCCTGGACGTACGGGGTGAGCAGGTCGATGCTCTTGATGCCGGTCTCGAACATCTCGGTCTTGGACTCGAGCTGGTCGAAGTTCGGTGCCGAGCGGTGGATGCCCCAGCGCTCGGTGACCTCGATGGTCTCGCCCGGAGCGGCGTTGAGGACGTCGCCCGTGACGTTGAAGACCTTGCCCTTGGTGACGTCGCCGACGGGGACCGTGATGGGGCCACCGGTGTCGCGCACCTCCTGGCCGCGGACCATGCCGTCGGTGGGCTTCAGCGAGATGGCACGGACGAGGTCGTCGCCGAGGTGCTGCGCGACCTCGAGCGTGATCTCGGTCGACTCGCCGTCGATCGTGATGGTGGTCTTGAGGGCGTTGTAGACCTCGGGGATCGAGTCGTGCGGGAACTCGATGTCGACGACCGGGCCGGTGACGCGCGCGACGCGACCGACGACGGGGGTCTCCGTCTTCTCAGCGGTGAGGCTCATGGCTTCTCTTCTTTCGTGTGGTCTATTTGCCCGACGCCAGCGCGTCGGCGCCGCCGACGATCTCGGCGATCTGCTGCGTGATCTCCGCCTGACGCGCGTTGTTGCGCAGGCGGGTGTAGTCGGTGATGAGCTTGTCGGCGTTGTCGCTGGCGGACTTCATCGCCTTCTGCGTGGCGGCCTGCTTGGCGGCGGACGACTGCAGGAGCGCGTTGAACACGCGGCTCTGCACGTACACCGGCAGCAGCGCGTCGAGCACCGTCTCGGCATCCGGTTCGAACTCGTAGAGCGGGTAGACCTGGCTGGAAGCCTCGTCCTCCGCCTCGACGACCTCGAGCGGGAGCAGGCGGACGGTCTCGGGCGTCTGCGTCATCATGCTGACGAACCGGTTGTAGACGAGGTTGATCTCGTCCACGCCGCCGTCCGCGCCGCCCTTCTCGTACGCCTCGATCAGCGCGGCCGCGATCTCCTCCGCCGTCGAGAAGGCGGGGGTGTCGGTGTCACCGATCCACTCCCCCGCCGTCGCGATGCGACGGAACTGGAAGAACCCGACGGGCTTGCGACCGATGAGGTAGAACACCGGCTCGCGACCCTCGCTGCGCAGCAGCTCACCGAGCTGCAGCGCCTCGCGGATCACCTGCGAGTTGAACGCGCCGGCGAGACCGCGGTCCGAGCCGAAGACGACGACGGCGGAGCGCCGGATGTCCTCGCGTTCGGTGGTCAGCGGGTGCTGCACGTTCGAGTGCGTCGCCACGGCGGAGACGGCACGCGTCACGGCTCGCGCGAAGGGGTTGGACGCGCGGACGCGTGCCATCGCCTTCTGGATGCGCGAAGCCGCGATGAGTTCCATCGCCTTCGTGATCTTCTTGGTCGTCTGAGCAGAAGAGATCTTCTGCTTGTAGACCCTGAGTTGTGCGCCCATTGGTTATGAGTCTCCCGTCGGCGTCAGCCGCGGCGGCCCTTGACGATCTTCTCCTGGTTCACGTCGTCGGCGTCCGCAGCGGCGACCTCTTCGTGACCCGGCGCGCCGAGTGCCTGACCCTTGCCGCCCTGGAACTCGAGGACGAAGGCGTCGACCGCCTTGTCGAGCTCCGCGACGGTGTCGTCACCGAGGACGTTCGTCTCGCGCAGCGTGTCGAGGATCGACGTGTTCCGCTTGAGGTGATCGAGCAGCTCACGCTCGAAGCGGAGCACGTCCTCCACCTCGATCGTGTCGAGCTTGCCGTTGGTGCCGGCCCAGATCGAGACGACCTGCTCCTCGACGGGGTACGGCGAGTACTGCGGCTGCTTGAGCAGCTCGGTCAGGCGCGCACCACGGGCGAGCTGACGACGCGATGCGGCGTCGAGGTCGGAGGCGAACATCGCGAACGCCTCGAGCGAGCGGTACTGGGCGAGCTCGAGCTTGAGCGTTCCCGAGACCTTCTTGATCGACTTGACCTGAGCGTCACCGCCGACGCGCGAGACCGAGATACCCACGTCGACCGCGGGACGCTGGTTGGCGTTGAACAGGTCGGACTGCAGGAAGATCTGGCCGTCGGTGATCGAGATCACGTTGGTCGGGATGTACGCCGAGACGTCGTTGGCCTTCGTCTCGATGATCGGGAGACCCGTCATCGAGCCGGCGCCCAGCTCGTCGGAGAGCTTGGCGCAACGCTCGAGCAGACGCGAGTGCAGGTAGAAGACGTCGCCCGGGTAGGCCTCACGGCCCGGCGGACGGCGCAGCAGCAGCGACACGGCGCGGTAGGCCTCGGCCTGCTTCGACAGGTCGTCGAAGATGATGAGGACGTGCTTGCCCTCGTACATCCAGTGCTGTCCGATGGCCGAGCCGGTGTAGGGAGCGAGGTACTTGAAGCCGGCGGGGTCGGATGCCGGGGCCGCGACGATCGTCGTGTACTCCATGGCACCGGCGTCCTCGAGCGCGCCCTTCACCGAGGCGATGGTCGAGCCCTTCTGGCCGATCGCGACGTAGATGCAGCGGACCTGCTTGCTGACGTCACCCGACTCCCAGTTGGCCTTCTGGTTGATGATCGTGTCGATCGCGATCGCGGTCTTGCCGGTCTGGCGGTCGCCGATGATCAGCTGACGCTGGCCGCGGCCGACGGGGATCATGGCGTCGATGGCCTTGATGCCGGTCTGCATGGGCTCGTGGACCGACTTGCGCTGCATGACGCCCGGAGCCTGGAGCTCGAGCGCACGGCGGCCGGTCGTGGCGATCTCGCCGAGGCCGTCGATCGGGTTGCCGAGCGGGTCGACGACGCGGCCGAGGTAGCCCTCGCCGACACCGACCGAGAGGACCTCGCCGGTGCGGGTGACCTTCTGGCCGGCCTCGATGCCGGCGAAGTCGCCGAGGACGACGATGCCGATCTCGTGCTCGTCGAGGTTCTGCGCGAGACCCTCGACGCCGTTGCCGAAACGGACGAGCTCGTTCGCCATCACGCCGGGCAGGCCCTCGACGTGGGCGATGCCGTCCGCGGCGTCGACGACGGTGCCGACCTCGGTCGCCGCAGCCCCGGTGGGCTCGTAGGCGGCGACGAAGTCTTTCAGCGCGTCACGGATGACGTCGGGGCTGATGGACAGTTCTGCCATGGTCTTCCTTCTTAGTGAGGTCTTGTGGCGGGCACCTGGCCTGCCGGGTCCGCTCCTCGGTGGAGCGGGAAGAGTCAGCCCGCCAGACGCTGGCGGAGCTCGCCCAGTCGGGACGAGACGGTGGCGTCGATCACGTCGTCGCCGATCTCGATGCGCACGCCGCCGACGACCTCGGGGTCGATGACGACGTTGAGCGAGACCTCGGTGCCGTAGCGCGCAGCGAGGGTCTGCTGCAGACGCTCGGTCTGCGCCTGCGTGAGTTCGGAGGCCGCGAACACTGTCGCCACCACCCGCCCGCGCTGGTCGGCGACGACGCGCAGCGCCCAGCCGAGCATGGAGCGGAAGCGCCGCTCCCGTGGGAGCTGCGCCAGCGAGGCGACGATGATCACCGTCGGCTCGGCGGCACGACCGGCGAGCAGCGTCTCGATGAGGGCGCCCTTGGCGGATGCCTCACCGAGACGGCTGCCGAGCGCGAGTTCGAGCTCGGGGTTGGCCGCGATCGTCCGGGCCACCGAGAACAGCTCGGCCTCGATGTCGGCCTGCGGTGCGGCGATGGCGGCGGCGCGGATGCCCGCCTCCTCGATGCCGGTCAGCAGATCGGCGGCCGAAGACCACCGCTCGCGGACAGCCGCGTCGAGGACGGCGACCGTGGCCGGCGCGAACGTGCCGAACACGCTCGCGACGACCTTCCGGCGTCCCTCCACGGGCGCCGACGCGTCGGAGAGCGCGCCGCTCAGCTGCGACGAGCCGGCCAGGACGCGGACCGCGGCGAAGAGCTCGCGGGCGACGTCGAGGTCGACGCCCGGCGCGGCCTGCAGGGCCGACGTCGTCGCCGCAAGGGCCTGAGTGGTCGCGCTGCCCATTACTTGGCCGCCTTCTCGGATGCCTCGAGGTCGGCGAGGAAGCGGTCGACCACGGCCTGGGCCTTGGCGTCGTCCGACAGGGTCTCACCGATCACGCCACCGGCGAGGTCGAGGGCGAGGGTGCCCACCTCGCTGCGGAGCGAGACGAGCGCGCTCTGGCGCTCGGCCTCGATCTGGGAGTGCGCGGCGGCGGTCAGGCGCGCAGCCTCGGCGGCGGCGGTGTCCTTGGCCTCGGTGACGATCTTCTTGCCGTCCTCACGAGCGGCCTCACGGATCTCACCGGCCTCCTTGCGAGCCTCGGCCAGCTGGGCCGTGTACTCCTCGAGGGCGGCTTCCGCCTTGCGCTGCGCCTCGTCGGCCTTCGCGATGTTGCCTTCGATGGCGGCAGCGCGCTGGTCGAGCAGAACCTGCATCTTCGGCAGGGCGACCCGCCAGAAGACGAACAGGATCACGACGAAGCAGACGCCCGACCAGATGATGTCGTACGCGGCGGGGAAAAGCGGGTTGTGCGCCTCGCCCTCTTCTGCGGCGTACGCGACAAGAGCATTCAGCATCCTGTCTCCTTAGGAATCTGTTCGGGGATCAGACGAAGATGAAGTAGGTCGCGATGCCGATGAAGGCGAGCGCCTCGGTGAAGGCGATACCGATGAACATCAGGACCTGCAGGCGACCGGCCAGCTCGGGCTGACGGGCCACGCCCTCGATCGTCTTGCCGACGACGATACCCACGCCGATGGCGGGACCGATGGCGGCGAGGCCGTAGCCCATCGTCGCGACGTTGCCCTCGAGGGCGGCGAGAACCGTAGTTGCGTCCACGGAGGTGTTTCCTTTCGGTTGGATGGTTCGGCGTGCGCCGGACCGCTTAGTGCTCTTCTGCCACCGCGAGCTGGATGTAGACCGCGGTGAGGATGGCGAAGACGTAGGCCTGGAGGAAGGCGACGAAGATCTCGAACAGCGTGAAGGCGAACCCGAACGCGAGCGTGCCCGCAGCGAGCGCCGAGAACCAGCCGCCGACCTCGACGAGGAAGAACTGGGTGGCCGCGAAGAACAGGACCAGCATGAGGTGGCCGACGATCATGTTCATCAGGAGACGCAGCGTCAGCGTGACGGGCCGGATGATGAAGGTCGAGAGGAACTCGAGCGGGATGATGATGATGTACAGCGGCCACGGCACGCCGGAGGGCATCAGGGCGTTCTTGAAGAACGCGCCCGGGTTGTGCTTGATGCCGGCGTAGATGAAGGTCACGTACGCGACGATCGCCAGCAGGAGCGGGACCGCGACAATCGAAGAACCGGCGATGTTCAGGAACGGGATGACGCCCGTGATGTTCATGAACAGCACCATGAAGAAGATCGTGGTGAGGATCGGGAGGAACCGGCGCCCGTCCTTCTTACCCAGGATGTCCTCGGCAATGTTGACGCGGACGAAGTCCAGGCCCATCTCGACGATGCTCTGGAACCGGCCGGGGACGACGGTCATCCGACGCGTCCCGAGCCAGAAGATCAGGACGATGGCGATCGTCGCGAGGAACTGGATGAGGTGGATCCGGTTGACCTCGAGGAAACCGATCTGGAAGAGCGTCTCGGGGAAGAAGTCGTCGATCGAGGGCCCGTGGAACACGGGGGCGTCTTCGGCGGCAGTAGCGATCAGGGTCGCAGCTTGAGTAAACAGCGCTGGCTCCAGCTTCGGGGCGTCGATCAAAGGATCGGGCGACGATGGTCGGTGAGCTGACTCCGCAGACGTTCCCGTCGGGATCAGGCGGGCTCGAGAACAGCCTATCAGTCCTGGGGCGCCGCCGAGTCCCCGGGCCGGCGTTCCCCGGCCTCCACCTCCGCGGCGGTGGGCAGTGTCGTGTCGCTGACGGCGGAGGTCCGCATCCGGAGCATGACGACGACGTCGACGACGAGCGAGGCGACGATGCTGACGACGAGGGAGACGAGGAAGACCAGCGGGGTCAGCCACGGCTGATCGCGCAGGACGAAGAGCACGACGAGGAAGACCACGAACTTGAGGATCCATCCGCCCATGACGGAACCGAAGAAGATCGGCACGAACAGCGGATCGCCGTAGAAACGGTTGGCGATGAGGATCGACACGATCGTGAAGCCCAGGAAGACCGCCGCCATCAGGACGGCGACGAGGGCGCTCCACAGGCCCGACATCCCGGCGACGAGCAGTCCGACCGCTCCCCCCGCGACGAGAAGGACCGCGGTCACGATTCCGGACCACACGAGGGCGGTGCGCAGCATGGAGGTGGAGGACAGGGAGCTCACGAGAGGGCCTTCTGTTCGGGCGCGACCGATCGGGCGCGGCGCGCGGGGGGCAGTGTGACGAGGACGCAGGCGATGCAGCCGATGACGAGGAACGCGACGCCGGGCCAGTACCGGCCGGGCCAGCCCTTCGTCGTGCCGATGTACATCAGCAGGACCGACAGCGAGACGACGGCGGTCCACGCGTAGAACACGAAGACGGCGTTGCGGTCGGTGTGGCCCATGTCGAGCATCCGGTGGTGAAGGTGCTTGCGGTCGGGCGAGAACGGCGACTTGCCCTGCGCCATCCGCCGGACGACGGCGAGACCGAAGTCGACGAGCGGCAACAGCACGATGACGACGGGGAGGATGACGGGGATGAAGGCACCGAGCAGCTGAGAGCGGCCGAAGAGGTCGTTGTCGCTCAGGAGGTTCGGCGGCAGGTTGCCGGTGACGACGATCGCCGACGACGCCATCATGAGCCCGAGGAGGAGGGCACCGGCATCCCCCATGAACATGCGGGCCGGATTCCAGTTGAACGGCAGGAAGCCCGCGCACATCCCGAGCAGCACGATCGCGATGAACACCCCGGTGTTGCTCTGCTCGCTGTTGTCGAAGTCGCGTACGAGCATCGCCGAGTAGGCGAAGAACACCGCGTTCGCGATGAGGCACACCCCCGCGACGAGCCCGTCGAGTCCGTCGATGAAGTTGACGGCGTTCATGACGATCACGATGAGGAGGATCGACAGGCTGATGCTGACCCAGCTCGACACGACGACCTGCTGGCCGAAGGGCAGGTAAAAGATCTGGATGCCGCCGGGCGAGACGACGATCCACGCGGCGACGAACTGGGCGCCGAGCTTGATCATCCAGTCGAGGTCCCAAAGGTCGTCGGCGACGCCGACCACGACCATGAGGGCGGCGGCCCCCAGCAGGGACCACACCATCGACGGCTCCTGCCACACGATCGCGAAGGCGGGGAGCTGGGAGGACAGCACGAAGAAGCCGAGCATGCCGATGAACATCGCCACGCCCCCGAGCCGGGGCGTGGGGGTCTTGTGGACGTCCCGCTCGCGGATCGCCGGGTGCAGCCCGAACTTCATCGCCACACGCCAGACCGCCCACGAGAAGACGAAGGTGAGGGCGCCGGTGATGACGAACGCGAGCAGGTAGTCCCTCACGCGTCGTCGGATTCGTCGGGCGAGACCGGATCCGGCTCGAGCAGGTCGCCAAGCACCTCGCGCAGGGCGGCGCGGGAGACGGCACCGTCGCGCAGCACCGTCACGGGCCGCGGATCGCGGCCGACGAGTCCCGTCGCATCGATGATGGTGGAGGCGACCCCGGTGTCGACGAGCCCGCCGTCGAGGTAGACGGAGATGCTGTCGCGGAGCATTTCGATCGCCGAGTCGATCTCGAGCGCCGCGGGCTTGCCCGTCAGGTTCGCGCTCGAGACGGCGAGTGGACCGGTCTCCTGCAGCAGTTCGAGGGCGAAGGCGTCGTCCGGCATCCGCACCGCGACGGTGCCGCGGGTCTCGCCGAGGTCCCAGCGCAGCGAGGGTTGGGCGGGCAGGACGATGGTGAGACCCCCCGGCCAGAACCGCTCCACGAGGCGATCGACGGGCTCGGGCACCTCGGCCACGAGCGCACGCATGGTGTCGGGTCCCGAGACGAGCACAGGCGGGGGTGACTGCCGTCCGCGGCCCTTGGCCGCCAGCAGGCGCGCGACGGCGGAGGCGTTGAACGCGTCGGCGGCCACGCCGTAGACGGTGTCGGTCGGCATCACGATGAGTTCGCCGCGGCCGATGGCCTGGCGGGCCTGGCGGAGAGCGGGGAGCAGCTGGTCGGCGTCGCGGCAGTCGAGGACGGGAGACATATCCGCAGCATTCTACGAGGACCGGGCTCGGGACCGCCTGCAAGCGGGCGGCCCCGGTTCAGGGACGCAGCGCCGTCGTCGCGCGGTCGCGCGTCGTGAGGTCCCGGTGCGTGGCCGCGCCGCGCCACCCGTCGGCGGTCAGCAGATCGCGGATGCCGGGGCCCTGCCACTCGCCGTGCTCGATCACCAGCGTGCCGCCGGGGTGCAGCAGCCGCAGCGCCACGTGCGACAGCACGCGCACGACGTCGAGGCCGTCGGGGCCGCCGTACAGCGCCGCCGGCGGGTCCCAGAAGCGCACCTCGGGGTCGCGCGGGATCGCGTCGTCGGGGACGTATGGCGGGTTCGACACCACGACCGAGACGGTGCCGTCGAGCTCGGGGAACGCGTCGGCGAGGTCGATGAACGCGAGACGGGCATGCGGGGCGTGGCGGGCGAAGTTCTCCTTCGCCCAGAGGAAGGCGTCGACAGAGTTCTCGGCCGCGTGCACCTGCGCGTGCGGCACCTCGGTCGCGAGCGACAGGGCGAGCGCGCCGCTCCCCGTACCGAGGTCGACGGCGACCGGCTCCGGGCCGGGCGCGGCGCGCAGCGCGTCGATCGCGAGCTGCGCGACCATCTCGGTCTCGGGACGCGGGACGAACACCCCCGGCCCCACCCGGAGCTCGAGGTGGCGGAACGGCGCCGTCCCGGTGAGGTGCTGCAGCGGTTCGCGCGCGGCGCGGCGCTCGACGAGCTCGGCGAAGCGCGTGGCGGCGACCTCCGGCATCCGATCACCGCGCATCATGGCGGCGGCGAGCTCCCCCCGACCGATGGCCAGGACGTGCGCGGCGAGGAGTTCGGCGTCGACATCGGCGGACGGCACGCCGGACGCGGCGAGGCGCTCGGCGGCGCGGCGCACGAGGGGGGCGAGGTCGCTGCCCGTGGGCGCGTCGGAAGTCCGTGAAGTCGACATGGGAAGCCTCAGGATACCGCTCACGGCATCGTCACACAGGGCCGCCCGGGTCGCCGGGACCGTAGGCTGGGGGCGCATCGCGGACACCTGAGCCGCACCCTTTCATCCGACCCGCACGGAAGGCATCCCATGACCGGCATCCACTCCGACATCACGAGCGCATTCGGCAACACCCCCCTCGTCCGACTGAACCGCGTGTCCGAGGGGCTGCCGGGGACCATCCTCGCCAAGCTCGAGTTCTACAACCCCGCCTCGTCGGTCAAGGACCGCCTGGGCATCGCGATCGTCGATGCTGCGGAGGCCTCCGGCGAGCTGAAGCCCGGCGGCACGATCGTCGAGGGCACGAGCGGCAACACCGGCATCGCGCTGGCGATGGTGGGCGCGGCCCGCGGCTACAAGGTCATCCTGACGATGCCGTCCTCGATGTCGATCGAGCGTCGGATGCTGCTGCGCGCCTACGGCGCCGAGCTCGTCCTGACCGACCCGTCGCTCGGCATGAAGGGCGCCGTCGGCGAGGCCGAGCGCATCGCCGCCGAGACCCCCGGCGCCGTGCTCGCGAAGCAGTTCGCCAACCAGGCCAACGTCGAGATCCACCGCAAGACCACCGCCGAGGAGATCCTGCGCGACACCGACGGCGCCGTCGACTACTTCGTCGCCGGCATCGGCACCGGCGGGACGATCACCGGCGTCGGCCAGGTGCTGAAGGAGCGCGTGCCCGCCGCGAAGGTGGTCGCGGTCGAGCCGAAGGACTCCCCCCTGCTGACCGAGGGCAAGCCCGGACCCCACAAGATCCAGGGCATCGGCCCGAACTTCATCCCGCCGATCCTCGACCAGGGCGTCATCGACGAAGTCCAGGACGTCACGTTCGACGACGCGATCGCGACCGCCAAGAAGGTCGCCACGACCGAGGGCATCCTCGTGGGCATCTCGTCCGGCGCCGCCATCTGGGCCGCGCTCCAGGTCGCCGCACGTCCCGAGGCCGAGGGCAAGAACATCGTCGTGATCATCCCCTCCTTCGGCGAGCGGTACCTGTCGACGGCGCTCTTCGAGGAGTTCCGCGACTGATCCCCGCCGTCCCCGAAAGGTCCGTCGTGCCCGGCATCGCCCGCTCCCTGCGCCGCAGCCTCGTCGCCGTCGTCCGCGCCGTCCGCGAGGACATCGCGGCGGCGAAGCTGCGCGACCCGGCCGCACGCGGCGGGCTCGAGATCGCGCTGCTGTACCCGGGGCTCCACGCCGTGTGGAGCCACCGGGTGTCGCACGCGCTGTGGCGGCGGGGCCGGCGCTTCCCCGCGCGGGCGCTCTCGCAGGTCACCCGCTGGCTCACCGGCATCGAGATCCACCCCGGCGCCCGCATCGGGCGACGCTTCTTCATCGACCACGGCATGGGTGTCGTGATCGGCGAGACGGCGGAGGTCGGCGACGACGTCATGCTCTACCACGGGGTGACTCTGGGCGGCCGGACGCGGGACGGCGGCAAGCGGCATCCGACCCTCGAAGACGGCGTCGCCGTCGGCGCGGGAGCGAAGATCCTCGGACCGATCGTCATCGGCGCGCACTCGGTCATCGGCGCGAACGCCGTGGTCACGAAGGACGCGCCGTCCGACTCCGTGCTCGTCGGGGTGCCGGCGCGGGCCCGACGGCGGGCGGTCGGCGAGGACACCCGGGCGATCCTGACGGCGCCCGAGTACCACATCTGAGCGGTCAGGCCTCCGAGCCGACGGCGGCCAGCCGCGCTTCCTCATCGGCCGCGATCGCGGACTCGATGAGCGGTCCGAGCGCGCCGTCCATCACCTGGTCGAGGTTGTACGCCTTGTACCCGGTGCGGTGGTCGGCGATGCGGTTCTCGGGGAAGTTGTACGTGCGGATGCGCTCCGACCGGTCCATTCCGCGGATCTGGGACCTGCGGGCGTCGGAGGCCGCGGCATCCCGCTCCTCCTGCTGCTTGGCGAGCAGGCGCGCGCGGAGCACACGCATGCCAGCTTCGCGGTTCTGCAGCTGGCTCTTCTCGTTCTGCATCGACACGACGATCCCCGTGGGCAGGTGGGTGATGCGGACGGCGGAGTCGGTCGTGTTGACCGACTGACCTCCCGGACCCGACGAGCGGAAGACGTCGATCTTGAGGTCGTTCGCGTCGATCTGCACCTCTTCGGGCTCGTCGACCTCGGGGAAGACGAGGACTCCCGTTGTGGAGGTGTGGATGCGGCCCTGCGACTCGGTCGCGGGCACGCGCTGCACACGGTGGACGCCGCCCTCGTACTTCAGGTGCGCCCACACGCCCTGGGCGGGATCGCTCGAGGAGCCCTTGATGGCGACCTGGACGTCTTTGTAGCCGCCCAGATCGGACTCGTTGCGTTCGAGCAGTTCGGTCTTCCACCCCTGCGAGGCGGCGTACTGCAGGTACATGCGCAGCAGGTCGGCGGCGAACAGCGCCGACTCGGCGCCGCCCTCTCCCGCCTTGATCTCGAGGATCACGTCGCGGGCGTCGTCGGGGTCGCGCGGGATGAGCAGGCGACGGAGCTTCTCCTGCGCCTCGGCGAGCCGCTGCTCGAGGGCGGGGACCTCGTCGGCGAAGGCGGCGTCCTCCTTCGCGAGTTCCCGCGCAGCCGCAAGGTCCTCCTCCGCGGCCCGCCAGGCGTCGTGCGCCGCGACGATGCGCGAGAGTTCCGCGTACCGCCGGTTGACGCGCTTGGCGCGCGCCGCATCGGCGTGCACCGCGGGGTCGGAGAGTTCCTCCTGGACCGCGCGGTGCTCGTCGATCAGCGTCTGGACGGACTCGAACACGACGCGAGGGTCAGCGGATGCTGTTCTCGTGCCCGTGGCCGTGGCCGCCCGCGGCGGGCGTCGGGATCGACTTCTGCATCTGCACGAGGAACTCGACGTTCGACGTCGTCTCCTTGAGCTTGCCGAGGACGACCTCGAGGGCCTGCTGGGGGTCGAGACCCGCGAGGGCCCGGCGCAGCTTCCACGTGATCTTGACCTCGTCGGCCGAGAGCAGCATCTCCTCGCGACGGGTGCTGGACGCGTTCACGTCGACGGCGGGGAAGATGCGCTTGTCGGCGAGCTGGCGCGACAGGCGCAGCTCGCTGTTGCCGGTGCCCTTGAACTCCTCGAAGATGACGTCGTCCATCTTCGAACCGGTCTCGACAAGGGCCGTCGCGAGGATCGTGAGAGATCCGCCGTTCTCGATGTTGCGGGCAGCGCCGAAGAAGCGCTTGGGCGGGTAGAGAGCGGATGCGTCGACACCGCCGGTGAGCACGCGGCCCGAGGTCGGCGCCGAGATGTTGTAGGCGCGACCGAGGCGGGTGATCGAGTCGAGCAGGACGACGACGTCGCGGCCCAGCTCGACGAGGCGCTTGGCGCGCTCGATGGCGAGCTCGGCGACCGTCGTGTGGTCCTCGGCGGGTCGGTCGAACGTCGAGGCGATGACCTCGCCCTTGACCGTCCGCTGCATGTCGGTGACCTCTTCGGGGCGCTCGTCGACGAGCACGACCATGAGGTGGACCTCGGGGTTGTTCGTCGCGATCGCGTTCGCGATCTGCTGCAGGACGATCGTCTTGCCGGCCTTGGGCGGCGCGACGATCAGGCCGCGCTGACCCTTGCCGATCGGGGCGACGAGGTCGATGATGCGCTGCGTCAGCTTCTCGGGGGCCGTCTCGAGGCGCAGGCGCTCCTGCGGGTAGAGCGGCGTGAGCTTGCCGAACTCGACACGCGTCGCGGCGTCCTCGACCGAGAGGCCGTTGACGGCGTCGACCTTGACGAGCGCGTTGTACTTCTGACGGCTCGACTGCTCGCCCTCGCGCGGCTGCTTGATGGCGCCGACGACGGCGTCACCCTTGCGCAGGTTGTACTTCTTGACCTGACCGAGCGAGACGTAGACGTCGCTCTGGCCGGGGAGGTAGCCGGTCGTGCGGACGAACGCGTAGTTGTCGAGGACGTCGAGGATGCCGGCGATCGGGATGAGGACGTCGTCCTCGCCGATCTCGGTGTCGAACTCGTCGTTCGTGGACTGACCGCGACGCTTGTTGCGCTGGCGACCGCGACCCTGACCCTGCTCGTCGTCGGAGGCCTGCTCGACGGCGGGCTTGTCGGCGGGCGCGTTCTGGCCGTTGCCGTTCTGCGCGCTGTTGTTCTGCGCGTTGCCGTTCTGGCCGTTGTCGCCCTTGTTGCGGTTGCGGCTGCGGCTGCGCGAACGGCTGCGGCTGCGGCCGTTGCCCTCGCCGGCGTTCTCGCTGTCATCGGCGGATGCCGTCGGTGCCGCGGCATCAACCGTCGGCGCCTCGGTGGTCGCGGCCTGCTCGGTGGTCTCGGGGGCGGCGTCGGCCGCGGGTGCCTCGACGGCGGACGCGGCATCGGCGGCCGGAGTCTCGGCGGCGTCGGCGGCCGGGGCCTCGGCAGTGGGGGCCTCGACGGCGGGGGCTTCCGCAGCGTCGGCAGCGACGGCGGCATCGGCGGCCGGCACATCGGTGCTCTTCGCGCGACGCGGAGCGCGCTTGCGCGGCGCCTTCGCCGGCTTCTCGGCGGGCTTCTCCTCGGCCGGGGTCTCGTCGACCGGCTGCGCAGCGGCGACCTCTTCGTCGGCGACGGGGGCGGGGTCCGCGGTGGGGGCCTCTTCGACGGGCGCCTCGGCGGCGGGCGCCTCGTCCGCGGGGGTCTCCTCGACGGGCGTCTCTTCTGTCGCGGGCGCGGCCGACTCGGCGGTGGCGTCGGCGACGGTCTCGTCGGCGACGGTGCCGCCGGTGGCGACGTCGTCGCCGGTCTGGATCTCGGAGATGGACTCCACGAGTTCTCCCTTTCAGATGTGGAAAGTCATAACCGCAGGTGGTTCCGTCCACGACAGATCCGGTTCCTCAGCGGGGTGTTCGCGCAGGCACAGAAGTTGCGCAGGCCCGTCAGAAGGGGGTGTGCGGTGGTTCGCAGATTGCGATGGAGGGCAGATTCACGTGATTACGTGGCATCCTCCGTATGGTCCTTCACTGTACCACCCCGGACATCGACGGCCAGCAGCAGGGGTTTCCATGGCGTGTCCGTGGACCGCGCCGCGAACTCGACCGCCTCGAGGCGGCGTCCGGGGCCGTCGGCCAGGACGAGCACGCTGGGGCCGGCGCCCGAGACGACGGCGGCGAAGCCGGCGCCCCGGAGCGACTGCACGAGCGCGTCGGTCGCGGGCATCGCCTGCGCCCGGTACGACTGGTGCAGCTTGTCCTCGGTCGCCGCCATCAGCAGCTCGGGGCTCTGCGTGAGCGCCGCGATCAGCAGCGCAGACCGCGAGACGTTGAAGACGGCGTCCTCGCGGGTGACGTGGAGCGGCGCGAGTCCCCGCGCGACCGACGTCGACATCGTGAACTCGGGAACGAACACGAGGGGCGAGACACCGCGGTGGACCGCGAGCTTCTTGTGCTGCGGACCGTCCTGGTCCATCCACGCGATCGTCAGACCGCCGAAGAGCGCCGGGGCGACGTTGTCGGGGTGCCCTTCGAGTTCGGTGGCGAGGCGCAGCAGGGTCTCGGGCCCGAGGGTGACGTCCCCCTCGAGCAGTCCCTGCGCCGCGAGGAGGCCCGCGACCACGGCGGCCCCCGACGATCCCATGCCCCGGCCGTGCGGGATCACGTTGTGCGCGCGCAGTCGGATGCCGGGCATCGGCCTGCCGACGGCCTCGAACGCGTACGCCATCGATTTCACGACGAGGTGCGAGGCGTCCGTCGGCACGTCCGCGGAACCCTCGCCGGTGACCTCGATCTCGAGCCCTGGCGCGTCGAGCGCCGTCACGACGAGCTCGTCGTGGACGCTCAGGGCGAGGCCCAGCGTGTCGAAGCCCGGGCCCAGGTTGGCGCTCGTGGCCGGCACGCGGACGGCGACGCTGCGCCCGGCGAGCGTCATCCCGCCACGCGCGTGAGGTCGAGCGCGGACGCGACCTCGCTGGTCGCGGCATCCACGACGAGCGGCTCGACCTGCGAGCCGTCGGCGTTGCGCAGCGCCCACTGCGGGTCCTTCAGGCCGTGGCCGGTGACGGTCAGCACGACCTTGGCGCCGTTCGGGATGACGCCGGCCTCGGCACGATCGAGCAGACCCGCGACGCTGATCGCGGAGGCCGGCTCGACGAAGACGCCGACGGTCCCGGCGAGCAGCTTCTGCGCCGCGAGGATGCGCTCGTCGTCGATCGCGCCGAACCACCCGTCGGTCGCCGCGCGGGCCTCGAGAGCGAGGTCCCACGACGCGGGGTTGCCGATGCGGATGGCCGAGGCGATCGTCTCGGGATTCTTGACGACCTCGCCGCGCACGAGCGGTGCGGAGCCCTCGGCCTGGAAGCCGAACATGCGGGGCACCCGCGTCGCGACGCCGCGCTCGGCCTCCTCGCGGTACCCGCGGGAGTAGGCGGTGTAGTTGCCGGCGTTGCCGACCGGGATGAAGTGGAAGTCGGGGGCGTCGCCGAGCTGGCTGACGACCTCGTAGGCGGCGGTCTTCTGCCCCTCGATGCGGTCCGGGTTGACCGAATTGACGAGGTGCACCTTGTAGCCGACGGCGAGCTCGCGCGCGATCTCGAGGCAGTCGTCGAAGTTGCCGCGGATCTGGATGAGCTTGCCATTGTGGGCGACGGCCTGGCTGAGCTTGCCCATCGCGATCTTGCCCTCGGGGACGAGGACGGCCGCCGTGATGCCGGCGTGCGCCGCGTAGGCGGCAGCGGATGCCGAGGTGTTGCCCGTCGAGGCGCAGATGACGGCCTCGGCCCCGTGCTCGACGGCGCGGGACAGGGCGACCGTCATGCCGCGGTCCTTGAAGGAGCCCGTCGGGTTCATGCCCTCGAACTTGATGTAGACGTCGGCACCCGTGATGCGCGACAGCGATGCCGCCGGGATGAGCGGGGTGCCGCCCTCGCCGAGCGTCACGACGGTCGAGGCGTCGGTGACGCCCAGTCGATCGGCGTACTCGCGGAGGACTCCGCGCCAGACGTGTGCCATGTCAGTCTCCTTCTACGCGCAGGACCGAGATCACCCGGCGCACGGCGCTGGTGGCAGCCAGCCGCTCGACGGTGTCGGCCAGGTCCTGCTCCCGGGCCGTGTGGGTTCCGATGACGAGGTGCGCGACGGCATCCCCGCCGTCCCGGACGACGGCGTCGCCCGAGGTGGTCTGTTCGACGGTCGCGATGGACACGTCCCCGTCGCTGAGGATCCCCGCGACGGTGGCCAGGACGCCCGGTCGGTCGTCGACCTCGAGCGTGATCTGGCAGCTGGTGCGGATGCGGCCGATCGGCACGATCGCAAGTCCGGCCCGCGTCGACTCGCCGACACCCGGCCCCCCGGCGACGTGACGACGCGCGGCCGAGACGACGTCGCCGAGCACGGCCGACGCGGTCTGCACTCCCCCGGCGCCGGCGCCGTAGAACATGAGGTCGCCGGCGGCCTCGGCCTCGACGAACACGGCGTTGTTGGCGCCGTGGACGGACGCCAGCGGGTGCTCGCGCGGGACCAGCGCCGGGTAGACGCGCACCGAGATGGCCTCGCCCGTGGGCGCAGCGTCGGGCTGGTCGACGAGACGCTCGCAGACGGCGAGCAGCTTCACGACGTAGCCCGCCTTGCGGGCGGCCTCGATGACACCGGCATCCACCGCCGTGATGCCCTCGCGGTGCACGGCCTCGAGCGGGACGGTCGTGTGGAAGGCGAGGCTCGCGAGGATGGCGGCCTTCTGCGCCGCGTCGTAGCCCTCGACATCCGCCGTCGGGTCGGCCTCGGCGTACCCGAGCCGCTGCGCCTCGGCGAGCACCTCGTCGAAGCCGAGGCCCTCGCGGTCCATACGGTCGAGGATGTAGTTCGTCGTCCCGTTGACGATGCCCATGATGCGGCGGACGCGGTCGCCGGCGAGCGAGTCGCGCAGCGGACGGATGATCGGGATGGCGCCGGCGACGGCGGCCTCGTAGGCGACGGTCGCACCGACCTGGTCGGCGGCGTCGAAGATCTCACTGCCGTGGGTGGCCAGCAGCGCCTTGTTGGCGGTGACGACGTCGGCGCCGGAGGACAGGGCGTGGAGGATCCGGGTGCGCGCCGGCTCGAGACCGCCGGTGACCTCGATCACGATGTCGGCGCCGGCGATGAGGGTGTCGGCGTCGGTCGTGAACAGGTCGCGCGGCAGGTCGGCCTCGCGCGGCGCATCCACGTCGCGGACGGCGATCCCGACGAGGTCGAGCGGCGCACCGGCCCGGTCGGCGAGCTCGTCGGCGTGGGTCAGCAGCAGGCGGGCGACCTGGGATCCGACGGCGCCGGCTCCCAGCAGCGCGACGCGCAGGCGGCGGGGTTCGATCATGCGGACTCCTCGGTGGTGCGGGATGCGGCCGGTGCGACGCCGAGGTCGCGCGCCAGCAGGTCGTTCTCGTCCTCTCCGCGGACGATCAGCCGGGCGGCACCGCCGCCGACGGCGACCACAGGAGGGCGCGTCAGGTAGTTGTAGTTGCTCGCGAGCGAGAAGCAGTACGCGCCGGTCGCCGCGACGGCCAGCAGGTCGCCCGGGGCCACGTCGCCCGGAAGGTACTCCGCGCCGACGACGATGTCGCCCGCCTCGCAGTGCCGACCGACGACGCGCGCGAGCGCGGCGTCCGCGTCGCTGCGACGGCTCGCGATGCGGGCGCTGTAGTCGGCGCCGTACAGCGCCGTCCGCGCGTTGTCGCTCATGCCGCCGTCGACGCTCACGTACAGCCGCTCGAGGTCGTCCGAGACGCGCACGGGCTTCACCGTGCCGACCGAATACAGGGTCACGCCGGCGCGGCCGACGATCGCCCGTCCCGGCTCGAACGCGAGTTCGGGAAGAGGGATGCCGCGGCTCCCGCACTCGCGGGCGACCGCCGCGACGATCCCCTCGGCGAGCTCCGCGATAGGGGTGGGGTCGTCCTTCGACGTGTAGGCGATGCCGAAGCCGCCGCCGAGGTTCAGCAACGGGACCTCGCCGCCCTCGCGCAGCCGCGCGTGGACCTCGACGACGCGGGCGGCGGACTCGGCGAACCCGGCCGTGCCGAAGATCTGCGAGCCGATGTGGCAGTGCAGCCCCGCGAAGCGCAGCGAAGGCAGCTCGCGGATGCGGGCGACCGCCGCCTCGGCATCCGTCAGGGCGAAGCCGAACTTCTGATCCTCGTGGGCGGTCGCCAGGAAGTCGTGCGTCTCGGCGTGGACGCCGCTGTTGACGCGGACGAGGACGGTCTGCACGACGCCCTGGGAGGCGGCCTCGGCCGCGATCCGCTCGATCTCGACGAGCGAGTCGATGACGATCGAGCCGACGCCCGCGCGCACGGCGCGGGCGATCTCGGGCAGGAGCTTGTTGTTGCCATGGAGTCCGAGACGGCTCGGGTCCGCGCCCGCGGCCAGGGCGACCGCCAGCTCGCCGCCGCTGGCGACATCGACGCCGAGGCCCTCCGCGGTCACCCAGCGCACGACGTCGGTTGTGAGGAACGCCTTGCCCGCGTAGTAGACCCGCGCCCTGCCGCCGTGGCGGGCCGCGGCATCCCGGAACGCCGTCAGCACCTCGCGGGCGCGGGCGCGGACGAGGTCCTCGTCGACGACGTAGAGCGGCGTGCCGAACCGCTCGGCCAGCTCGGTCACCGGCACGCCACCGAGGACGAGCGCGCCGGTGTCGTCGCGCGTCGCGCCGGCGGGCCAGACGGCCTCGACGAGCGCATTCGCATCATCCGGCTTCGAGAGCCACTCGGGCACGGCGGGACGGTCGGAGGCGGTGGACACGCAGGGGCACCAATCGGGTGGGAACGGGATCGTCGGGCGGTGTGGCCACGCCCCGACGGTGCCCACAGTCTAGGGCACCCCGGCCGCCGCCCCCGGCCCCGTGACGCTACGAGGCGTCGGAGCAGGAACCGGGCTGCTGCGCGGTCTCGTCGCGCAGGATCGCGCTGTCGATGTCGAACGTCGCGACGACCCCGCGCTCCTCGACGGCGACGCCCGTCAGGGTGAGCGCCCGCGGCAGGTACTGCGCGAGGCACACCGGCCAGCTCTGCGCGAAGGACCCCACGAGCGGCCCGACCTGCTCGCGGAGCGCGTCGGCGCTCACGTCCACGTCGCCGAGCCGGAAGGTCGTCGGCGAGAGGACGAGGTCGCCGTCCTCCGCGGCTGCGGACAGGCGCACACCCAGCGGGATGGCGGCCCCGAACAGGTTCAGTTCCGTGTCGAGGGCGACCTCGGGGGGCGCGAGGCGGAAGGCGTCCACCGGGAAACCGTCCACCCGCGACAGGATCGTGCGCACCTGGTCCTCGTCCAGCACGACGACGGCGCGGGCGCTGCTCCAGTCGCCGCCCCGGACCGGGGCATCCTGGATGTCGACCCGGACGTCGCCCGAGATCCCCTCGACGTCGACGTCGTCAGCGGACACGCTCATCTGAGCGATGCTGCCGACGGCGAGCTGGGGCAGGACGAGCCCGGGGATCTCGACGTCGATCGCCTGGTCCGCAGGCAGGCCGAGGTTCTCGATCAGCTGCGAGCGGACGACCTGCGGCACGATCGCCCGCGCCGCGAACTCCGCCGCGACCACCAGGGCGGCGAGCACCGCGACGACGACGATCACCACGACCCAGCCGCGGCGACGTCGGCGGGGCGCCGTGACGGTCGTCATGTCACATCCGCTCGGGCGCGCTCACGCCGAGCAGGTCGAGACCGTTGCGCAGCACCTGGCCGGTGGCGTCGTTGAGCCACAGGCGCGTGCGGTGCAGGTCGGTGACCTCCTCGTCGCCGAGGGGCGTCACACGGCAGGAGTCGTACCAGCGGTGGTAGAGGCTCGCGAGCTCCTCGAGGTAGCGCGCGATGCGGTGCGGCTCACGCAGCTCGGCCGCGAAGGCGACCAGGCGCGGGAACTCCTGCAGGGCGCCGAGGAGAGCGGACTCGGTCTCGTGCGTGAGCAGCTCGGGGGCGAACGCGTCGCGCGAGACGCCGGAGTCCGCGGCGTTCCGGGCGACGTTGTGCGTCCGCGCGTGGGCGTACTGCACGTAGAACACCGGGTTGTCGTTCGTGCGCTTCTGCAGGATCTCGGGATCGAGCGTCAGCGGCGAATCGGCCGGGTAGCGCGCGAGCGAGTACCGCAGCGCGTCCGTGCCGAGCCACTCACGCAGGTCGTCGAGCTCGATGATGTTGCCCGCGCGCTTGGACAGGCGCGCGCCGTTGACCGACACGAGCTGCCCGATGAGCACCTCGATGTCCTTCTCCGGGTCGTCGCCGGCAGCCCCTGCGAGCGCCTTGAGGCGGTGCACGTACCCGTGGTGGTCGGCGCCGAGCAGGTAGATCTTGTGCGCGAAGCCGCGGTCGCCTTTGTTCAGGTAGTAGGCGGCGTCGGCGGCGAAGTAGGTGTACTCGCCGTTGGACCGACGGATGACGCGGTCCTTGTCGTCGCCGAAATCGGTCGTGCGCACCCAGACCGCACCCTCGGCGTCGAACACGTGGCCCTGCGCGCGGAGGCGGTCGACGGCCTCGTCGACGAGGCTCGGGCCGCCGTCCGGCTTCTTCGCGTGGAGCGTGCGCTCGCTGAAGAAGACGTCGAAGTGCACGTTGAACTTCTCGAGGGATGCCTGGAGCTCCGCGAGCTGCAGCTCGTAGGCCTTGTCGCGGGCCACAGCAACGCGCTCGGCCTCAGGCAGGTCGCCCAGACCCGGCTCGGCGGCGGCGACCCGGGTCGCGAGGTCGTCGATGTACGCGCCGGCGTACCCGTCCTCGGGCGTCGGCTTGCCCTCGATGCGGGCGAGGACCGAGCGGCCGAAGCGATCCATCTGCGCGCCGGCGTCGTTGATGTAGAACTCGCGCACGAGGGTCGCGCCGCTGGCCAGCAGCAGACGCGCGATCGCGTCGCCGAGCGCCGCCCACCGCGTGTGGCCGATGTGCATGGGACCGGTCGGGTTCGCGCTGACGAACTCGAGGTTGATCGTGTTGCCCTCCTGCGTGCGCCCGTGTCCGAAGCTCGCACCGGCGTCGACGATCGTCTTCGCGAGCGCGCCGGCGGCGGCGGCATCCAGTCGGATGTTGATGAACCCGGGACCGGCGACCTCGACCGAGGCGATGCCGTCGACGGCGGCGAGCGCGTCGGCAACCTCGGCCGCGAACTCGCGCGGGTTCGCCCCGACCTGCTTCGCGAGCTTCAGAGCGGCGTTGGAGGCCCAGTCGCCGTGATCGCGGTTCTTCGGCCGCTCGACCGGGAAGTCCGCGACGGTGAGCGCCTCACCGGCGCCCGGTCGTCGCGCCTCGACGAGCGGGAGGACGACGGCGAGGAGGGCGGCGGAGAGGGCGTCGGGAGTCATAACCCGACAAGTCTACGGTCGGGAGACCCTCACGCCGACGGCAGGACGACCCAGATGCGGGCTCCCCCGAGCGGCGAATCGTCGATCCCGAGGCGGCCGCCGTGGGACTCGACGATGCGACGGCACGTCGCGAGGCCGATGCCGAAGCCGGGGGCCTCGGCGTTCGATCCGCGCTCGAGCGGCTCGAGCACGAGCTCCCGCTCGGCGACCGGGACGCCCGGGCCGTTGTCGTCGACGACGATGCGCACGCCGGACGCGACCGTTCCGACCGAGACGACGACCTGCGGGAGGCGACCGCCGGTCCCGGCGAACTTGACCGCGTTCCCGACGAGGTTCTGCACGAGGACGCTTGCCAGGGTCGGGTCGGCCTGGACGGGGACGGATGCCTCGACCGTCACCTCGGCGCCGTTGTCCTCGCCCGCGCTGCGGAGGTCCTCCATCGTCGAGGCGACGAGCGGTTCGACGTCGACCGCGGTGCGACGGATGGGCGATCCGCCGATGCGCGCGTAGTCCAGCAGCCGCGCGATCATCCCCGACATCCTGTCGGCGACCGATTCGGCGCGGGCGAGCGCGCGCGACGCCGCAGGGAGACCGGCGACCTCGGGGACGTCCGCGGCGAGCTCGATGTATCCGGTGAGCGCGGTCAGCGGGTTGCGGAGGTCGTGCGCGACCTGCGCCGCGAAGTTCTCGAGCTGCTCGTTCGACTCCCCCAGCTCCCGCGTGATGCGTCGCAGTTCGAGCACGTCGACGATCTGGCGCGCGATGAGGGCGAGCGCCGCGCTCTCGTCCTCGGGGAGCTCACGCGGAATCTCGTCGAAGATGCAGATGGTGCCGATGGGCACCCCCATCGGGGTGATGAGCGGGCTCGAGGCGTAGAACTTGACGTTCGCGACCTCCCCGGTCACGAACGGATTGCCCGCGAATCGCTCGTCGAGGCTCGCGTCGGTGACGACGGTGTGACCCGGCTTGCGGAACACGACCGCGCACATCGAGTCCTCGCGGCTGCAGACAGCCGGCTCGATACCGACCGCCGCGATCTGATGCTGGAACCGATCGTCGATGAGGTTGATGACCGCGGTGGGGACGCCGCACACGGTGGCGGCCAGCTGCACCAGGCCCTGGAGGTCCGCTTCCGGGGCCTCGCCCAGCACGCGGTAGTCCTCGATGATCGCTCGCCGAATGGCGTCATCTGCGGTCTTCACCCGCACCTCCCCGATGTCCTACGCATCACCCTAATCACCCGATCGAGACCAGCGCTGCCCGATCGTCCCGCTGCGGATCGGATGCCGCGGCGGCGACCGCGTCGTCGGCATCGACGCGCGCGTCCACGACGAGCCGTCGAAGCGCCAGGTTCGCCCCGTAATAGCTGAGGAAGGCGCAGTCCGCGGCATCCCGCCCCGTGGCGATGCGCACCAGCCCGCGACGGTTCGACAGCCGGGTCGCGTCGACGACGAGCCAGCGCCCGTCGATCCACGCCTCGGCGACCGCGTGGAAGTCCATCGGGACGAGACCCGGTGCGTAGCACGCGACGTAGCGGGCGGGGACGTCCATCGCCCGCAGGAGCGCGATGACGAGGTGCGCGTAATCGCGGCAGACGCCCTGCCCCGTGGCGAGCGTCGTGACGGCCGAGTCGGTGCCGAGCGACAGACCGGGCGAATAGGTCACGGTCTCGGCGACGAAGGACTCGACGGCGGCGAGGAGGTCGGTGCCGCGGAGCCCCCCGAACTGGCGGCGCGCCTGCGCGAAGACGGAGTCCGACGGGGCGTAGCGGCTCGGCCGGAGGTAGACGGCGGTGTCGAGGTCGGAGGCCGGGGCCACGGCGAGCGGCCCTTCGACGCGTGCGTCGTACCGCACCCGCACGGGGCCCGCCCCGACGCGGAGTCGGTGCAGCCGCGTGCCCACGGCATCCGTCACCGTCACGGCGGGCAGATCCTCGCCGTTCCGCAGGATGCGGAGGGACTCGTGGGCGAGCGGAGTGCCGGCGGCCACGGCGACGGAGAGGATGAGGTCGAGCTCGCCCTCGAGGTCGAGGTCGAGTTCCGCCGTGACGACACGCTGCACCGAGCAATCCTCCCACGGTGAAGATCGTGCTCGGCGAGTTCGGGGACCATCGCTTACCCTCGTCGCATGACCTCTGAACGACGCACTCGGGGGTGGGGACTGGGGATCATCGCCGTCGGAGTCGCCGCCATCGTCGCGCTCGCTGCGTGGCAGCCGTGGCGCAGCATCTCCGCCGTCGACGCCGCATCCTCATCGGACGGCGTCTCCGCCGTCGAGCCGCTCTCGCTCCCGGCCGACCCCGACGTGCTCGTCTTCGGCGACTCCTGGACCTACGGCGCGGCAGCGACCGTCCCCACCGACGGCTACGCGTACCGCCTCGGGCGACTCACCGGATGGGACGTGACCGTCGACGGCGTCCGCGGCTCGGGGTACATGAAGCCCGGGTGGGATGGTCCCGACTTCCGCACGCGGGCGAAGTGGCTCGACCCGGCCGCCGACTACGACCTGATCATCATCCAGGGCTCGATCAACGACCGTCAGCAGGGCGAGCGCGGCTACCGCGAGGCCGTCGACGCCACCTGGGACGTCTTCGCCCGGCTGTACCCGCACGCGCAGATCGTGATCTTCGGGCCGACCCCGCACCAGTTCCCGATCGACGAGGGCACCGCCCGCATCGACCGCGACCTCCAGAAGGCGGCCGCCGACCGGCACTGGTGGTACATCTCGCCGCTCCAGGAGCAGTGGGTCACCCCCGCCAACTACCTCGACGTGATCGACGTCGGCGCCGGCAAGCGGCATCCCTCGGACCGGGGTCACGCGTACCTCGCCGAGCGGCTTCAGCAGGCGCTCGTCGACCGCAGCGCGAGCACCGACGCCGTCGCCCCGGCCGAGGACGAGTCGGCGCCCGTCCGGCCCTGACCGCTCACGGCCGGATGGCCTCGGCGATCGGCACGTCGCCGGTGTTGAACGAGACGGTCCGTCCGATCGTGGCCGGTTCCGCCAGCACCGCCGCGATCACGGCGGCGACGTCCGCACGCGGGACCGAGGTCCCCTCGTCGGAGCGGGCGTCGATCCTCCCCGTCGGCTCGTCCAGGGTCAGCGCCGACGGCGCGAGGATCGTCCAGTCGAGGTCGGCGCCCCGCAGGTGTTCGTCCGCCGCCGCCTTCGCCTCGGCGTACGCGTAGAAGCCGTCCGACGGGTCGACCCCGTGATCCGGCCCGGCGCCGAAGTAGGACACCATGACGTAGCGGCGCGCCTCAGCGGCGACGGCCGCGTCGATCGATCGGATCGCGGCATCCCGATCCACCGCGTAGGTGCGCTCGGGCGAGCCGCCACCGGCGCCGGCGGACCAGACGACCGCGTCGCTGTCGGCCAGCAGATCGGTGAGGGCGTCGAGATCGGATGCCGCGACGTCGGCGACGACCGGGCGGGCGCCCGTGCGGGCGACGTCCTGCTCGTGCTCCGGGTTGCGGATGACGGACGTGACGTCGTGTCCGGCCTCGACCAGGAGCGGCGCAAGCAGCAGCGCGACCTTCCCGTGTCCCCCGATGATCGTGATGCGTGCCATGTGGGCTCCCTTCCTACCGCCTCGACGCTACGGTGGACAGCCCCGGAGGCGCGTCCCCTTGCGCTTGTACGCTCGACGTGGAAGGGGCCGGTGGGCTCCCGATGCATCGACGAGGGGGAACACGGACGTGAGCGAGACGACGCCTCCCGGGTGGTATCCGGCTCCGCACGCCGGCAACGAACTCCGCTACTGGGACGGCGCGGCGTGGCACGCCGCTCCCCCGTTCCTCCCCGCCGACGCCGCCGCCGTTCCTCCGGCGCAGGGTCCCGTGCCGGCGTACGGCCCGGTGCCGCCGCACGCGCCCTACGGAGCGCCGCCGGCACCACACGGAGCGCCGCCGGCGGGGTACGCACCGTACGGCGGCCCCGTCCTGGCGCCGAGCGCGCCGCAGGGGTGGGCGGTCGCGGCACTCGTGCTCGGCATCGCGGCCTTCTTGTCGGCGTGGATCCCGTTCCTCGGACTCCTCATCGCCCTGACCGGCGCCGTCATCGGCGTGATCGCCCTCGTCCGCCGGCAGCGCAAGGCGCTCGCGGTGACGGGCACGGTCCTCTCCGGCCTCGGACTGGCGTGGGCGCTCATCGTGTCGATCTCGATCGGCTCCCTGATCTGGGCACCGAGCCCGTCGTACAGCGATCCCGATGCGGGCGCGGCACCGGCACCCGAGGCATCCCCCTCGGACCGCGGCTTCGAGCCGTACGCCCCCGAGACCGGTCCCGGGTCCCTGGAGGACCCGCTCCCCCTGCCGTACGTGGCGGGTCCGTCGTCGCGCGACGAGTACCGTGCCGACGTCCGGCTCGTCGACGAGGACGCCACCGACGAGATCCTGGGGTGGAACGCCTACAACGAGAGGGACATCACCGGCATGCGGTACGTCCTCGTCGAGATGACGGTGACGGGACTCGATCCCGAGGGCATCGAGGCGTCGTACGCGTCGTACGACCTGTCGGTCGCGACCCCGGACGGGATGAGCTACCCGAGTGCGTACGTCGTGCCGCCTGACGACACGACGCTGCTGGTCGACCAGGGCACGATCGCCGAGGGCGAGACGGTCGAGGGGCTCGTCGCCTACCTCGTCCCGGAGGATGCGACCGACCTGCTGCTGTCGGACTACGCGAACTTCTACGCGTTCTGACCCGGCAGGGGGATGACACGGCCCGCATCCCACGGCTCCTCCCAGCCGAGCCGGGTGAACAGGCCCGCCAGGATCATGGCGGTGAACCCCCATACGAGACGGTCGCCGCGGGGTGTCGGGATGAGGAACGCGGGCCCTCGGAACTCGCCCCGGTCGCTCCGCACGACGGTGACGCCCCGGTGGGCGGGGTCGAGCAGATCGGCGACGGGAGCGCGGAACACGTCCGCCGACTCGGCCTCGTCCACGACGCGCACGGGTGAGGGGCGGCGCCACCACGCGATCACGGGTGTCACGAGGTGGCGGGAGAACTCGAGCGGGATCGGCTCGAGAGTGCCGAGGACGTCGACCCCGTCGATTTCGAGCCCCGTCTCCTCCCACGCTTCGCGGAGGGATGCCGCGACGGCATCCGCATCCCCCGGATCGACGCGTCCGCCGGGGAACGCGACCTGTCCCGGGTGGGCGCGGAGCGTCTCGGCGCGGGACAGCAGCAGCACGTCCAGATCGCGGGAGACGGCACTTTCGGCCGCGTCGCGGTCGGCCGGCACGTCGTCGAGGACGCCGAACAGGATGAGCACCGCCGCCGGTCGGGCACCCGGCGCCTCCGGCATCGAACGCAGCACCTCGAAACCCGGCTGGGCGGCGCCGCTCGCGACGGATTCGACGAGGCCGACGAGCTGCTCCCGCGCGGTCGGGGCGGGAGCGGAAGAGGTCATCGCTTCAGGCTAGGCGACGGCGCGGACGTGCGCGCGGGAGCGGCCGCACCGGTGATAGTCTCGATCGGTACGCCTCCGTAGCTCAGGGGATAGAGCGTTGGTTTCCGGTACCAGAAGTCGGGGGTTCGAATCCCTCCGGGGGCACACGGAAGCGAAGGGGACTCGGCATCGCGCCGGGTCCCCTTCGTCGTTCCACGGGACCTCAGTCCTCGCGCGCGTCCTGGTCCTCGTCCGGGTGGGCGGGGTGGCCGAAGGGCGGCACGCCGCCCGGTACCGCGCCGTCGTGGGTGGGGAGCTCCACATCCGGCCCCTCGTACGCGTTGTCGTCGGTGCTGCGGTCGTCGCCGGTCATGTCGCCCTCCGTCGGTCGGTGTCGTCTGTGGACGTGACGCTAACGCGACGCTCGCGCGGATGCCCGGGGTTGACAGCGCGGCGCGTCAATCCGAGACGAGCTTGAGCCCGACGATGCACGCGACGAGGCCGAGGATGAGCAGGATCTTCACCACGGAGACCGACTCGGCGCCCGTCACCATCGCCCAGACCACGGTGAGGGATGCCCCGATGCCGACCCACACGGCGTACCCCGTCCCCGTGGGGATCTCGCGCAGCGCGAAGGCGAGACCGCCCATGCTGGCGACGAGCGCGACACCGAAGGTGACCGTCGGCCACAGCTTCGTGAAGCCTTCGGAGCGCCCGAGCGCGGTGGCCCACACGGCTTCGAGCATCCCGGCGACGATGAGAACGATCCACGACAACATCACTGACCTCCTGGCCAGTCTTGTCGCTCACCGGGTACTGAACCCTCGTCCGGGGGCCTGGTCGGGGCCCGCCGCCGAGTCTATCGAGGCTGCCTGTGCAGACCCGGTGCAGAGGCGATGGCGCTGCGCCACGTCGTGATGGCCCTGGCGGTGTCGCCGTCGACGTACGAGCTCAGCCACGCGTCGAGATCGAGCCGGCGGTACATGTCGCGGAAGGCGGACTCCGGCGTATGCCCGAAGCGGTCGAGGACGCTCAGACGCTCAGCGACGTCGAACGAACGGCTGTGGAGCTCCGCCATGGCCACGGCGTTGGCGAACGACGAGAGGTAGTCGCGGGTCGCGGCATCCTCGGTCACACCGGCGGCCTTCAGCAGGACCGCAGCCAGCAGGCCGGTCCGATCCCAGCCTGCGCCACAGTGGAAAAGGATGCCGCCCGTAGGGGCTCGCGCGATCTCCTCGAGGGCACCCGCGAGCCGATGCGGCAGCTCCCCGACGTGGTCCAGGTAGTACAGCGGAGTTCCCCACTGCCCGTCCTTCTCCCGAGATTCCCAGAAGTGCCGTTCGTTCCCGTCGAGATCGACATGCCGGACGGCGATGTCGCGGGGGACGGACGCCGTTCGTTCACTCGGACGGCGGAGGTCGACGATGGTTCCCAAGCCATGCGCTCGGAGGCGATCCCACCCGGCGTCGGTCACACGGTCGAGCGTCTCAGCCCGGATGAAAACGCCGGTCGGCGTGCGGGAACCGTCGATCCGTTCGAGCCCACCGAGGTCTCTTGCGTTGGCCAACCCATCGATCCCCAGAGGCGTCTGCATGCCCCGCATCCTTCCACGCCGGGGGGGTGGCACCGTGCCGGAATCGATGTCGGAACCCCCTCCTAGTCTGGGACTATGTCCAGTTCAGCCGATCGTCGCGATGAGGTCCCGGAGGGGATCCCGACGACCCTGGACTGGGTGGTGATGTGCGCCGACATGGCCACCGTGCATGCCGCGCAGCGGTACGCGTGCATCGTCGAACTGTGGGATGACGCGATCGCCGACGCCCGCCGTCGGGAGGAACCGGTCGCGTTCGTGGAACGGTCGGTGCGGCTCGAGGTCGCCGCCGCGTTGCGGATCACCGAGCACGCCGCGGGCAGGTTGATGGGTGTGGGGCACGCGCTGCTGCGTCGGTACCCGCAGGTGTGGGAGGCGATGAGCCGCGCGGACATCACCGACACCCACGCGACGACCATCGTCGACGGGCTCGATCAGCTCGACGACGTCACCGCGGGGCTGGTTGCGGAGGTGCTGTCGCTCGCGGAAGAGCTCCCGACGGGTCCGTTCCGGCGTGCAATGAAACGGATCGTCGACCGGGAGCAGGAAGCGACCCTCGCCGAACAGCACGCCGCGGCCGTCGCGCACCGGCATGTGCGGGTGGATGCGGGGGTGGATGGGATGGCGTGGTTGACCGCGCACCTGCCCGCGGTGGAAGCGCACGCGATCGATGGGCGTCTCACCGCGATCGCGAAGACGCTCGACTCCGCCGACGATGAGCGCACCCTGGATCAGAAACGTGCGGATGTGTTCGGGGACCTCCTCCTCGACGGCGAAACCGACGCGCTCCCCGACTCCGCGCGCGGGATCCGGCCGACGGTGGCGGTCACCGTCCCCGCCCTGACGCTCCTCACCGGCGACGGCCCGGCCGCGCAGGTCGACGGTGTCGGTCCGATCCCCCTCGACCGCGCGCGGGAGCTGTGCGGGGCGGCATCCGGGTGGATGCGGGTGCTCACCCACCCCGAAACCGGTGTCGTCCTCTCCGTCGGGCGCGAGCAGTACCGGCCACCGGCCGACCTGCGACGGCTGGTCACCTGGCGGGCCGCCCGGTGCATGGCACCCGGCTGCGGCATCCCCGCCGACCGGTGCGACCTCGACCACACCGTCGACTGGCACCACGGCGGGACCACCGCCGCCGACAACCTCGCACCGCTGTGCCGCGGCCACCACACCCTCAAACACCACTCCGACTGGCAGGTCAAAGCGAAACCCGGCGGCGCACTCGAATGGACCTCACCCGCCGGCCGGGTCTACCTCGTGAGGCCCGAACGCCGCATCCCGCAATTCACCACCGACCCACCCGGACCACCACCGTTCTGACGGCCAACATCATCCCCGAGGATGACCCCGGCCACCCTCGCGAAGGACGCGCCGGCGAGCGCCGGTTCGTAGCGTCGGAGTATGGCTACCGCGACCCTCTCCACACGCTCGCATTCCGTCGCCCGCGCGGGTGGCGCGGCCTCGGCGGCCGTGCTGTCGGTGCTCGGCACGATCGTCGCCATCGGCATCGCGGCGATCGGTCTGCTCGTGGTCCCCGTCGCCCTCCTGGTGACCTTCGGCGCGTCCCTGCTCGCCCGGTTCTGACACCAGGCGCGGCAGGGTGCGGCATCCGCACCGGCTCAGCGATGCCCGCACACGGAACTGCCGTCGCACGAAGACGGACATCCTCGTGCGACGGCAGGCCTCGCGTCGGGCGGACTCAGCCACCCGACGGGTTCTCGATGGGGGTACCGTCCTCGTCCGTCGTGACGGGCGGGTTCTCGTCGGGCGATCCGCCGGACGCGGTGTCAGCGTCGGCGCCCTCTTCGGGGACACCCTGCGTGTTGTGCTCGTCCGAGCCGTTCGTGTCGCTCATCGCAGTCCTTCCGGTCGTTGTCGGTCACGTGTCGGCGACGCTACGCAGCCGCCCGCGTCCCGCTCAGGGCCTTGACAGACCCGATCCGCCGGGGACGCTCAGAGGTCGACGGTCGCGTTGCGCCCCTCGTACGGCTCACCCGTGATCTTCGACTTGACGAGGCTGACCACCGAGGCGACGACCCCTCCCGGGCTGCTCCAGTACTCCCCCGACACCGCATCGATCTTCAGCATCGTGACGTTCGGGTCCTCGGGGCCGTCGGGGAACCACGCCTCGACCGCGGGCGACCAGTACTCGCGCAGTCGCGCGAGGTCGTCGACCACCTCGGCGTTGCCCGCGATCGACACCCACGCGTCGTTCGTGCTCAGCGCGACGCCGACCTGAGGACGGGCGGCGACATGCGCGACGACGGACGAGTCACGACCGACGATGAACCACAGGTCGCCGTCGAACTCGCGATCCTGGACCGTCAACGGCCGCGCCGTGTGGGCACCGTCCTCGTTCATCGTGGTGACCATCGCGAAGCGGAACTTCGGCAGCAGGTCGATCAGTGTCGCGTGCGGATCCTTCTCATCGGCCATGAGGCCCTCCTTCGTCTTTCCGCCAGGCTCGCACCGGGGCGCGACGCGATCGCAGGGCTTGACACCCTCCATCGGATGCACGACACGAGGTACCGCCGCCGCCCGACCCATGCCAGGCTCGGGCCATGACGCCGCGCTCGTTCCGCACCCTCCTCGCGATCCTCGGGACCGTGGCCGTCACGGCGTACGCCGCCGTGTTCGTCCTCCAGATCGCCGTCTGGAACCCGTTGGCAGCCGCACCCGGACTCACCCTCGACGAGATCCGCGAGACGGCGGCAGCCCGCGGCGAGACCGTGTTCACCCCCGTCCCCTGGGTGTTCGCCGCGGTCGGTGTCGGCCTCGCGCTCCTCGTCCTGGTCCCGGCCCTCATCGTCCGTCACGCCTCGACCCGCGCCGTCGCCGCCTCCTACCTCGCGATCATCGTCGGCGGCGCGCCCGCGTACGTCATGGCCTCGTTCGGGCCCGGGATGTCGCTCGCCGACACGTTCATGATCGGCGGCGGCGATCACGCCCCCGGCGGCGCCGTGCTGATGGCGGCGAGCGCCGTCGCGGCGATGGCCCTGGTCGTCTGGGGTGTCGCGCACGCGACGTCGGTGCGCGCGACGGCATCCGCTTCTCCCGCCTGACGGCCCGGGTCAGGGCGCCGGAACGAGGAAGACCGCGTCGAGCAGTCCCGGGTTGTGGGCGTGGACGAGCACACCGAACACCACCGCATCGAACAGCAGGTGCACCGTCACGACGTAGGCGAGCGACTTCGTCCGCAGGAAGATGACGGCCTGCAGCAGCGCGAACGGGATCGTCAGCACGGGACCCCATGCGCGGTATCCCAGCTCCCACAGGAACGAGACGAACACGATCGCCTGCAGCACGTTCGCCGTCGCATCCGCGAAGTGACGGCGCAGCAGGGCGAAGCACGTGCAGATGAAGAACAGCTCGTCCCAGATGCCGACCGCGCCGACACCGACGAACAGGCGCGCGATGAGGTCGGGTGTGTCCACGACGGGCCAGTTCTCGTAGACGCCCGACGTGATGAAGTAGAACGGCAGGATCAGCCAGCCGAGCACGAGCACCGCGATCAGCCAGGCCCACTGCCAGAGCGTCCACCGCCCGCCGCCGCGCCAGGGGAACCGGATCGCATGGTCCCGGTAGACGAACCGCGACACGAGGTAGGGCACGAGGACCGCGCCGCCCAGCGCCAGGGTGAAGCGCACCATCGCCGCGTCGTCGAGCTCGGCCTTCAACGGGATGACGCTGACGATCAGCATCCCGATCGCGATGAGCGAGAGGTCGCGCGTGAGCGACGGGGTCCGGGCGACGCCCACCTGCGTGGACGACTCGAGGGTCGACCCCACCGAGACGACCTCACCACCACCACCCCCGCGATCGAGCAGCGCAGCGGTTCCGAGCCCCGCGGCGAGCAGAATCCACCCGAGCCAGGGCGTCAGCAGCACGAAGAACGCCGGTGCCGCAAGGCAGACGAGCAGCGCCGGCACGAGGCGCACACCGACGAGCGGACGTGCTCCTGCGTGGGCGCGCACCGTCACGGCGTCCGCGGCCGGCGGCGGTACGTCAGGTCGCGGATGTCGCGCCCCTTGGCGATGCCCTTGCGCTCGAACGCGGTCATGATGCGCCCCTCGAACCGCGCCGCCCACTCCCCGTCGAACGCCGCCTCGAACTCGTCGGCGCCGGCGAGGACCTCGCGCATCTGCAGCGCGTAGTCCTCCCAGTCGGTCGCGAGCCGCAGCACCCCGCCGTCCCGCAGCGCGCGGGCGGCGAGCGCGGGGAATCCGTCGGCGATGAGCCGGCGCTTGTTGTGCTTGGTCTTGTGCCACGGGTCGGGGAAGAAGATCCACACCTCGTCGACGGATGCCTCGGGCAGCAGGTGCTCGAGGACTTCGGGCGCGTTCGCCTCGACGAGCCGCAGGTTCCGCACGCCCTCACGGTCGGCGTCGAGCATCGTGCGGGCGAGCCCGGCGCGGAACACCTCGACGGCGATGAAGTCGGTGGCGGGGTCGGCCGCCGCGGCGTGCACGATCGCGTGCCCCTGCCCGGAGCCGATCTCGACGACGAGCCGGGCCGCGCGGCCGAACTCTGCGGCGGGGTCGATCGTGGAACCGGGGCGGATGCTGGTGGCCGCGGCATCCCGCTCGACCTCGAGCAGGTACGTGCCCGAGAGCTCGTCCCACGCGCGCTCCTGTGCATCGCTCATGCGGCCGCTGCGCCGCACGAACGACACCGGCTTGTCACGGAAGCGCGGCGCGGCCTCGGGCGCATCGGGGTCGGGCATGCGACCAGGGTATCCCGCGGTGTCCCGCGCCCCCGCGGGCCGGCCCTTGCGTCGCCCGCTCATGCGGTCACGAAGTCGATGAGTTCCTCGACGCGGCCGAGGAGGGCGGGGTCCAGGTCGCGGTAGGTCGTGACGGACCCGAGGATGCGCTGCCAGTTGTGGGCGATGTCGGTCTGGTCCTCGGCCGGCCAGCCGAGGGCGCGGCTGACGCCCTTCTTCCACTCGATCCCCCGCGGCACCTCCGGCCAGGCGGCGATGCCGACCGCGCGCGGCAGCACGCACTGCCAGACGTCGATGTGGGGATGTCCGACGATCTTCAGGAACGGTCCGTGCGGACCCCGCAGGATCTGCTCGGCGATGCGCGTCTCCTTCGACCCCGGGACGAGGTGGTCGACGAGCACGCCGTAGCGACGCTCCGCACTCGGCGGCTCGGCACGGAGCAGATCCTCCAGCAGGTCGACTCCCTGCAGGTACTCGACCACGACCCCCTCGATGCGGAGGTCGTCGCCCCAGACCTTCTCGACGAGTTCGGCGTCGTGGCGACCCTCGACGAGGATGCGCGAGGCCCGGGCGACGCGCGCCCGCGCCTGCGGGTCTGCGAAGGACCCGGATGCCGTGCGGGTCCGTCCTGCGGGGGCTGCGGCGCGCGGCGGGACGAGCTGAACGGGCCGACCGTCGACGAGGAACCCGCCGCCGATCGGGAACAGCCGCACACGGCCGTGCCGGTCCTCGAGCTCGACGTGGCCCGCCGTCACGCCGGTGACGGCACCCACGAAGTCGTCCAGCGCGACCTCGACGACGAGACCCCGCTCGGCGGGGACCGTCGCCACCGTGGTCCGCCCCTTGTCGCGCCATCCCGCGGCGAGCACGTCGCTTCCATACCGGTCGTCCATCGGCACCTCCGAACCGGGAAGCCTAGAGGAGGAACACAGAGCGAACGCACAGGCGCTCCGGTCGGATGCCGGTACCGAGGCATACGGGTCGCGGCATAGACTCGCGACAGGCGGTTCCGACCGCACTCGAGCGACTCCCGGAGGTCTGGACGATGCGATCCCGCCTGACGTCCGTCGTGGCGGTGTCGCTCGCGGTCCTCTTCGGCGCCGCCGTCGCCGCACCGGCCGCCGCGACCGAGCCGGTCACCCTCGACGAGACCCGAGTGCTCGACGCATCCGACGTCCTCACGGACGCGCAGGAAGCCCGCCTCGACACCCGTCTCGCGCAGCTGCAGGACGACACCGGCCTCGGCCTATGGGTCGTCTACGTCGACGACTTCACCGATCCGTCGAGCGCCGAGGACTGGGCGTACGCGACCGCCGAACGCAACAACCTCGGTCCGAACCAGTACCTCCTCGCGGTCGCGACCGAGGGGCGCGCGTACTACCTCTCCGCCGACTCGAGCGGCCCGATCTCCCCGGACGCCGTCGCACGCATCGAGCAGGAACGCGTGCTCCCCGCCCTGAGCGACGGCGATTGGGCGGGCGCCGGCACCGCCGCGGCCGACGGGCTCCAGGAGGCCCGGTCCGGGGGCGGTGGCGGCGGGCTCGTCTGGGTCGTGGTCATCGTCGTGGCTGCGCTGGCGGCACTCGTCGTGTGGGCGCTCGTGCGGCGTCGGCGCCGCGGGGCGGGCGCGGCATCCGGCAAGGCACAGGTCCCACTGGAAGAGCTCGAGCGACAGGCCGCCGCCGCCCTGGTCCGCACCGACGACGCCATCTCGACGAGCACGCAGGAGCTCGGCTTCGCGAAGGCGGAGTTCGGAGATGCCGCGACGGGCGAGTTCGAACAGGCGATCGCCGCGGCGCGCGCCTCGCTGCAGCAGGCGTTCGCCCTGCAGCAGAAGATGGATGACGAGACGCCCGACGCCCCCGAGCAGCGCCGCGCCTGGTACGAGGAGATCCTCGAGCGCTCCCGCGCCGCCGAAGCGGCCCTGGCCGAGAAGGCGGGCGCGTTCGAAGCCCTGCGGGACCTCGCCGCGAACGCCCCCGAGGCGCTCGCCCGCGTGCAGCAGCGCCGCGCCGAGGTCGGCGCGCGGGCCGCGGAATCGGACGCCCGGCTCACGCAGCTCCGCGCGGCCTACCGCGCGGAGGCGCTGAGCGCCGTCGCCGACAACCCCGAGCAGGCGCGCGATCGGCTGACCTTCGCCGACGCACGACTCGCCGAGGCGCAACGCGAGGTCGCGGCGGGCGACGGCGCTGCGGCGGCCGTCGGCATCCGCGCGGCCGAGCAGGCCGTCGCGCAGGCGGCCCAACTGCAGGACGCGATGACGAAGCTCGCCGCCGACCTCGAGGCCGCGGAACGCGACGGCGCCGCCCTCGTCACCGAGCTCGAAGCGGATCTCGCGGCCGCGGCGGCGACACCCGATCCCGACGCCCGCCTCGCCCCCGTCATCGCCGCCACGCGGCAGAACCTCGACGCGGCGCGCGAGGATCTCACGGGCGCGCATCGCGACCCGCTCTCGGCCCTCACCCTGCTCGAGCGCGCGAACACCGCGATCGACGGTGCGCTCGGCCAGGTCCGCGAAGCGCAGCAGCGCGCCGACCGCGCTCGCAGCGTGCTCTCGCAGACCCTGCTGCAGGCGAGGGCGCAGATCTCCGCCGCGGAAGACTTCATCACCGCCCGTCGCGGCGCCGTAGGAGCGACCGCGCGCACCCGGCTCGCCGAGGCCGGAGCCACGCTGGTGCAGGCCACGCAGGCGCAGGACGGCGACCCGGAACGGGCGCTCGCCCTGGCGCAGCGCGCCGCGAGCCTGGCGGAGGAGGCGACACGGCGCGCGCAGAGCGACGTGGGGTCGTTCGCCGGCGGCGGAAACGCTGGCGGCGGAGGCGACTTCGGCGGCATGCTGGGCGGCATCATCATGGGATCCCTCCTCAGCGGCGGCGGGTCCCGTCGCTCCTCCGGCGGGTTCGGCGGGTTCGGCGGCGGCTCCTCCCGGCGCAGCGGCGGATCCATCGGACGCTCCAGCGGCGGCTCCCGATCCCGCAGAGGAGGCGGTCGCTTCTGATCTTCCGACGCCGCAGGGCCACGACCTCCCCACCGACCTCGACCTCACGACCTCCCGCTAGGAAAGGAAACACGATGGCAAAGCAGTCCATCTTCGGCCGCATCTCGACTCTGGTGAAGGCGAACATCAACGCCCTCCTCGACTCCGCCGAGGACCCGCAGAAGATGCTCGACCAGCTCGTCCGCGACTACACGAACAACATCGCCGACGCCGAGACGGCCATCGCCGAGACCATCGGCAACCTGCGTCTGCTCGAGCGCGACCACGATGAGGACGTCAAGGCCGCCGCCGAGTGGGGCAACAAGGCCATCGCCGCCAGCCGCAAGGCCGACGAGCTGCGCGCCGCCGGGAACACGACGGATGCCGACAAGTTCGACAACCTCGCCAAGATCGCCCTGCAGCGCCAGATCAGCGAGGAGAACGAGGCCCGCGCCATCGCCCCCTCGATCGCCGCGCAGACCGAGGTCGTCGAGAAGCTCAAGGACGGCCTCAACGGCATGAAGCAGAAGCTCGACCAGCTGCGCTCGAAGCGCTCCGAGCTGCTGGCGCGCGCCAAGACCGCCGAGGCGCAGAACAAGGTGCACGACGCCGTCAAGTCGATCGACGTGCTCGACCCGACGAGCGAGCTCGGCCGCTTCGAGGACAAGGTCCGTCGCCAGGAGGCCCTCGCCGCCGGCAAGGCCGAGATCGCGGCGTCGTCGATCGACGCGCAGTTCAACCAGCTCGAGGACATCGGCGAGCTGACCGAGGTCGAGGCGCGCCTGGCCGCGCTCAAGACCGGCGGCAACGCCGGCGCGATCGAGCAGTAAATCATCCGCACGGACGGCGCCGGGCCCTCGGGTCCGGCGCCGTCCTGCTCCCCGGAGGTGTCCATGACCCGTTTCGTCGTCGCCCCGCAGTGGCAGGGCTCGCCGTCCGCCCGCGCGATGCGTCTCATCGACGGCGCCGAGGCGATCGCCGACGACCTCCCCCGGTCCGCGCTCACGCGGATCGAGGTCCCCGCCGAAGCAGGTGAGGCGCTCGGCACCGGCATCCGTCGGTTCAGCACCCTCACCCGCGTGCGCGATGCGATCGCCGAAGCGCTCGACGGCGCCGACGAGACCGCCGTCGTCGTGGGCGGCGACTGCGCTGTCGCGGTGCCCGGGATCGCGGCGGCGGCCGCGCGGCATCCCTCCCTCGCCGTCGTCTGGTTCGACGCGCACGGCGACCTGCACACCCCCGCGTCCTCGCCCTCGGGCGCCCTCGCCGGCATGGCCCTGCGCGCCGCGATCGCGCCGGGCCCGTTCACGGACGCGCCCCCCGCCGCCGCTGCGCGCACCGTCCTCGTCGGGGCGCGCGCGCTGGACGACGGCGAGGCCGACGTGCTCGACTCCTCGCCGGTCACGATGCTCGCCGCCGACGCCCTCGCAGACCCCGCGGCCCTCGCGGACGCCGTCGCCGCGACCGGCGCCGACGCGGTGTACGTCCACATCGACCTCGACGTCCTCGACCCGGCCACGATCACGGGCGTGCTCGAACCGGTGCCGTTCGGCGCCCAGCCCGCCCAGGTCGTCGCCGCGATCGGACGACTGCGAGAGCGGATGCCGCTGGTCGGCGCCTCCGTCGCGGGTTTCGCCCCCGCGAGCCGGGACGCCGCGGTCGAGGACCTCGGCACGATCCTCCGCCTGCTGGGGGCCCTCGCGTGAGTCCGCTCCCTCCGCCCGGATGGGAGCAGCGCGCGGAGCGTGCCCTCGACCGCGGGCGACGGTGGGACCGGTGGATCCCCGGCATCCTGCTCGACTCCCCCCTCAGCCGCCTCGGGTACCTGGCCGGCACCGCCTTCGGGTTCGTGTGGGGGTCGCTCTGGTCGACGGGGCGGGTCGAACGCCGCGGCGGACTCTGGGTGTTCCGCGGCATGCCCGAGGCGACGTTCGGACGCGGTGGCGTCTGCGTCGGCGGCTGCTTCCTCACGGGCACGGGCCCCGTCGACGACCGGCTGCTCGCCCATGAAGCGGTGCACCGGGAGCAGTGGCGGCGCTACGGCATGCTCATGCCGCTGCTGTACCTGTTCGCCGGCCGCGACCCCCTCACCAACCGGTTCGAGATCGAGGCGGGGCTGGAGGACGGCCGCTACGTGCCGCGCCGCTGAGGGGCGTCACGCGATGAGGATGCGGCGGAGCTCGGCGATCTCGTCGTCGCGCAGTCCGTACGCCCGCAGGTAGTCGACCGGACCGCCGTAGCGCAGCCGCAGGTCCTCGAAGACGGCGCGCATCGCCTCTGCCGGCGAGCGCGTCGCGAGGTCCTCGAGGTGTCGCGCGTGCGGGTAGCGGGCGCGGAGGAAGCGCAGGACGGCGTCGTTGCGGGCCTCCGGCAGCAGGTGCTCGGTGCGCGCGTAGTCGGCGACGACGGCGTCCTCGTCGACCCCCGCGGCGGCGAGGACGAGGGCGACGGACAGCCCGGTGCGGTCCTTGCCGACCGTGCAGTGGACGAGCACCGGCTGCGCCGCCAGCACGGCGCGCACCACCTCGACCAGCCGCGACGCCGAACCATCGACGAGCGCCCGGTACAGGTCGTCGAGCGAGAGGTCGTCGTCGAAGAACGAGGCGGCCGACCCGGCGAACATCGGCAGGAACACGGTCTCGACGCCGAGACCGTCGATGCGGGACGGTTCGTCGCGTCGCTCCTGCTCGTCGCGGAGATCGACGATGCGACGGATGCCGAACGCCGCGAGCCGCTCGCGGCCCTCCGAGGTCAGCCGCGCCAGGTGCCCCGACCGGAACAGGACGCCGTCCCTCGTGCGGCCGCCGTCCGCGGGCAGCCCGCCGACGTCGCGGACGTTGAAGACGCCGGGGACGTCGTGGACCGTCACGGTGTCGGCGGCGCCGGGCGCTCGGGCACCGGGTAGCGCCCCGCGATCGCGATGCGGTTGAAGGCGTTGATCGAGACGAGCAGCCAGCTGAGCGCGACGTACTCCTCCTCGGAGAAGATGCCGCCGACCCGGTCGTAGACCTCGTCGGGGACGCCCTCCTCGTGGATGAAGACGTAGGCCTCCGTGAGCTCGAGCGCCGCGCGCTCCCGCTCGGTGAAGACGCCCGATTCGCGCCAGACGGCGATCTGGGCGACGACGTCCATCGTGAGCCCCGCCTTGGCGGCACGATCGACGTGCACGCGCACGCAGTAGGCGCATCCGTTCAGCTGCGAGGAATGGATGAGGGCGATCTCCCGCAGGCGGGCGTCGATCCCCGCCTCGGCGGCGAGGTCGCCGACGGTCTTGGCGAACGCCTCGAGGGCGTCGTAGGCCGGCCGGCTCGCGCGGGCCAGGTGCACGCGGTGGGGATCGCTCATGCCGTCCACCGTAGCCGCGTCCCCGCCACCCGGGATCGGCGACAATGAGGAACGTGAGCGACGACGCGTTCGACGAGTTCTCCTACCTCCCCGCGCAGGGCGACGCCCTCGGGGTCCCCGTCCCGCCGGTGCGCCGCCTGACGCACCGGCTGCCGGACGGACGGACGGTGAGCGCCCTGCGGTTCGGCGACCCGGACCTCGCGCCCGAGGTCACGTTCCTCCACGGCGCCGGACTGAACGCCCACACGTGGGACACGACGGTCCTCGCCGCCGGTCTCCCGGCGCTCGTGCTGGACCTGCCGGGGCACGGCGACTCGTCGTGGCGCAGCGACGCGCAGTACACCGGTGACCCCCTCGCCGCCGACATCGCGCCCGCCGTCACCGCCTGGACCGGCGGCCGCCCGCAGACCCTCGTCGGGCACTCGCTCGGCGGGCTCACCGCCGCGGCCCTCGCGGCGCGGCATCCCGACCTCGTCGCGGCCCTCGTCCTCGTCGACATCTCCCCCGGCATCGACCCGAACGGCGCCGCCGCCTCGATCCGCGCCTTCTTCGCCGGTCCCACCGACTGGGCGAGCCGCGACGAGCTCGTCGACCGCGCACTCTCGTTCGGCCTCGGCGGGTCGCGCGAGGCGGCCACGCGAGGGGTGTCGCTGAACTCCCGCATCCGCCCCGACGGCCGCGTCGAGTGGAAGCACCACTACGCGCACCTCGCGAACCGGCTCGCGGCGGACCCGGGGGCCGCCGCAGCGGTCGACGCCGCGCAGCGAGCGGATGCCGGTGTCCTTTCCGCCGCGGGATGGGACCACCTCGCCGCGGTCACCGCCCCCGTCACCCTCGTCACCGGCACGCGGGGCTTCCTCACCGAGTCGGACCGGCGCGAGTTCCGGGAGCGGATGCCGGCCGCACGCCATCTCGAGCTGGAGTCGGGGCACAACGTGCAGGAGGAGCGCCCCGTCGAGCTCGCCGCGGCCGTGCGCGCGGCACATGACGGCCGGTGACCGAACTGCGCGCGCGGGACTCTAGGCTGTAACGCGCACCCGAGCACTCCGATGGCGCGGCCGCAGTGACGACCCCCATCGTGCCGAAAGGATCCCCCACGCACATGCTTCGCCGCACCGCCCTGGCCGCCGCCGCGCTCGTCGCTGCCGGCGCCCTGCTCCTGTCCGGCTGCACCGGCTCCCAGCCCGGTCCCTCCGCCTCGGCAGGCACCCCCGACCCCGACGCATCCGTCGACGTGCGTCTCGTGCTCGAGCCGGGCAACCTCGACATCCGCGAGACGGCCGGTTCGGCCCTCGACCAGATCCTCGTCGACAACGTCTACCAGGGCCTCGTCGCCCGCACCCCCGACCAGGAGATCGTCCCGGCGCTCGCGAGCGACTACGAGGTCTCCGACGACAAGCTGACCTACACCTTCACGGTGCGCGAGGGCGTCACCTTCCACGACGGTCAGCCGCTCACCCCCCAGGACGTCGTGTGGTCGCTGACGCAGGTGCGCGACACCCCGACCTTCCGTGACTCCGCGCGGCTCGCGAACGTCGCGGACATCGCCGCCGACGGGCAGACCGTGACCCTCACGCTGACGGCGCCCGATTCGACGCTCCTGTGGAGCCTCACCGGTCGCGCCGGGCTCGTCCTGAAGGAGGGCGACACGATCGACCGCAAGACCGCGGCGAACGGCACCGGCCCCTTCCGTCTCACCGAATGGCGCGAGGGCGACAGCATCGTCTTCGAGCGCTTCGCCGACTACTGGGGCACCCCGGCCGCCGCGGCCGAGGTCGTCTTCTCCTACGTGGGCGACAACCAGGCCGCCCTCAGCGGCGCGCTGGCCGGCGAGTTCGACGTGCTCACCGGGTTCGACGCGAACCTGAAGGACCAGATCGAGGCGAACGGCGACTTCTCGCTCGAGAACGGCGAGTCCACGGACAAGGGCACGCTCGCGTTCAACCAGACCTCCGGTCCGCTCGCCGACGACCGCGTGCGCCAGGCGATCCGCCAGGCGATCGACAACGCGTCGATCGTCGAGGCGCTCGGCGCCGGCACGACGATGTACGGCCCGATCCCGTCGCTCGACCCGGGCTACGAGGACCTCGCCGACGTCGCCCCGTTCGACCCGGAGGCCGCGCGCGCCCTGCTCGCCGAGGCGGGCGCCGAAGACCTCACCCTCACGCTCACGATCCCCTCGGCCTACGGCACCACGGTCCCGCAGATCCTCGTCTCCAACCTGCGCGACGTGGGGATCACCCTCCAGGTGAACCCCGTCGAGTTCCCGGCGTGGATCAACGACGTGTACGTCAACAAGGACTACGAGCTGAGCTTCGTGCTGCACACCGAGGCGCGCGACTTCGAGAACTGGGCGAACCCCGACTACTACTTCACCTACGACAACCCCGAGGTGCAGGCGCTGTACGCGCAGTCGGTCGCCGCAACGGACGACGCCGCCGCCGCTGACCTCCTGAAGCAGGCCGCGCGCATCGTGTCCGAGGACGACGCCGCCGATTGGCTCTACAACGGTGCGTCCGTCGTCGCGGTCGGCTCGAACGTGAGCGGGATGCCGACGGTCAACGTCAACGAGCGACTGAACGTCGCAGACCTGGCCAAGAGCGAGGGGTGATCCGTTACGCGCTGACGCGACTGGCCCTGCTGGTGCTGGGCCTGTTCGTCGCCAGTGCGCTGATCTTCACGACCCTGCGCATCCTCCCCGGTGACGTCGCGCAACTGATCGCGGGCGTCAATTCCACCCCCGAGCAGATCGCGGGGATCCGCGAGCGCCTGGGACTCGGCCGGCCCCTGCCCGTGCAGTACGGCGACTGGATCGCCGGCATCCTCACGGGCGACCTGGGACGTTCGCAACTGACCGGCACACCGGTGGCCTCGGAGCTGCTGCAGAAGGCGGAGGTCACGGTGCCCCTCGGCATCCTCTCCTTCGTCATCGCCCTCATCGTCGCGGTCCCGTTCGGCGTGCACGCCGCGGTCCGGCGCCGCCGACCGGACGGCGTCCTCGTCTCGGTCGGCGCGCAGGCCCTCGCCGCCGTCCCCGTCGTCTGGGCGGGGATGATGCTCGTCGTCGTCTTCGCCGTGTCGCTCGGCTGGCTGCCCGCCCAGGGCTTCCCGCGGGCCGGGTGGTCCGACCCCGGCGCGGCCGTCCGCGCCCTGCTCCTGCCGGCCCTCACGATCGGCGTCGTCGAGGGCGCGGTCCTGCTCCGGTTCGTGCGCTCGGCGACCCTGCAGGCGATGGGGCAGGACTTCGTGCGGACGGCGGCCGCGAAGGGACTCACCCGTACGCAGGCGCTCCTGCGGCACGGCCTGCCGAGCGTGGGCCTGTCGGTCGTCACCGTCTTGGGCGTCCAGGTCGCCGGCATCATGGTCGGCGCCGTCGTGATCGAGCAGCTCTTCAGCCTCCCCGGCATCGGCCGCATGCTCGTGGAGGACACCGGCAACCGGGACCTCGTGAAGGTGCAGGGCGAGCTGCTCGTGCTCACCGGGCTCGTCCTCGTCATCGGTTTCGCGGTCGACCTCGTGCACCGCCTCCTCGACCCGCGTCAGCGAGAGGCCGAGTGATGCGGCGGTTCGCGTGGGCGCAGCGGCTCTGGGGGTCGGGCACGGGACGGTTCGGCGTCGTCGTCGTTCTCGTCATCCTCGTCGTCGCCGCCGTCTCGCTGGTCTGGACGCCGTTCGATCCGCAGCGCGTCGACATCGCGAACCGGTGGTCCGGACCGGATGCCGCGCACCTGCTCGGCACCGACGGTTCGGGCCGCGACATCCTCAGCCTGCTGATGGCCGGCGCGCGCACGACGGTCCTCGTCGCCGTCGGCGCCGGCGTCATCGCGACCGTCATCGGGCTCGTGCTCGCGGCTCTCGGGGCGCTCACCCCGCGGCCCGTCCGCGAGGCCGTCACGGTGCTCGTCGACGTCCTCATCGCCTTCCCCGTGCTGCTCATCGCGATGATGATCTCGGCCGTGTGGGGCGGCTCGCTCCTCGTGGTCGTCGTCTCGGTCGGCATCGGGTTCGGGGTCAACATCGCCCGGGTGACCCGACCCGAACTCCGCCGGGTGCTGCACAGCGACTTCGTGCTCGCCGGCCGCGCCTCGGGCATGACCCCCTGGCAGAACCTGTGGCGCCACCTGCTGCCGAACGTCGCGCCGGTGTTCATCGTGCAGCTGTCCTGGGGCATGGCCGTCGCCGTCCTCGCCGAGGCGGGACTGTCCTACCTCGGGTTCGGCGCCCCCGTGACGGAGCCGTCGTGGGGGCTGCTGCTCGCCGACCTGCAGCGGTTCATCAGTGTCCACCCGCTCTCGGTGGTGTGGCCGGGGCTCGCGATCACCCTGACGGTGCTCGGTTTCAACCTGCTCGGCGACGCCCTGCGCGACGCCACCGACCCCACGCTGTCGCGCCGTGTCGGCCCGGTCGGCGCGGAACCGCCCGCGGCGGTGACGGCATGACGCTCTCGGTGGCGGGACTCACGATCGACGTCGGCGGTCGCCGCGTCGTCGACGGCATCGACCTCGAGGTGGGCGACGGCGACCGCGTCGGCCTCATCGGCGAGTCGGGGTCGGGCAAGTCCCTCACGGCGCTCGCGATCCTCGGACTCCTCCCCGACGGCGCGGAGGTCGGCGGCAGCATCCGCTGGGACGGGCGGGAGCTCGTCGGGATGCGGGACCGCGACCTCGCGCAGCTGCGCGGGGACGAGATCGGCATGGTGTTCCAGGAGCCCCAGACGGCGCTCAACCCGATCCGCACGGTGGGGCGACAGATCGCCGAGTCGATCCGCATCCACCATCGGGGCGTCTCCCGCGCCGACGCGTGGGCGCGGGCGGTCGAGGAGGCGCGCCGGGTGCGCCTGCCCGACCCGGAGTCGATCGTCCGCCGCTACCCGCACCAGCTCTCGGGCGGGCAGCGTCAGCGCGTCGCGATCGCCATGGCTCTCGCCTGCCGGCCGCGCCTGCTCATCGCCGACGAGCCCACGACGGCGCTCGACGTGACGATCCAGGCCGAGATCCTCGACCTGCTGCACCAGCTCGTCGACGAGGACGGGATGTCGCTCGTGTTCATCACGCACGACCTCGCGGTGCTCTCGCAGATCGCGACGGACGCCGTCGTCCTCGACACCGGACGCGTCGTCGAGCAGGGACCGCTGCGCACGCTGCTGCGCTCCCCCGCCTCCCCCGTCACGCAGGCCCTGCTGCGGGACGCGACGGCGACCCTGTGGCGACCGAGGGGGGACGCATGAGCGAACTGATCCGTGCGCGCGGACTCACGCGGCGGTACCGGATGCCGCGGGCCGGCGCCTTCGCACCGAAACGGTGGACGACGGCGCTCGACGACGTGGACGTCGATGTCCGCGCCCACAGCGCCCTCGGCATCATCGGCGAGTCCGGCTCGGGCAAGTCCACGCTCGTGCGCCTGCTGCTCGGCCTCGACACGGCGACCGCCGGCACCGTCGAGTTCGACGGGCGTCCCGTCGACGGGAGCGCACCCGCTCGCTCCCTGCACTGGCTGCGGCGGCGGACCGGCATCGTCTTCCAGGACCCGTACGGGTCGCTCGACCCGCGGATGAGCGTCGGACGCATCGTCGGCGAGCCGCTGTCGGCGCTCGAGATCCCGGGCGACCACCGCGCGCGCGTGCGGGAGGTGCTGGACGACGTCGGCCTGCCCGCCGACACCGCGGAGCGGTTCCCCCACGAGTTCTCGGGCGGTCAGCGGCAGCGCATCGCCCTCGCCCGCGCCCTCGTGCACCGTCCCGACGTCCTCGTCGGCGACGAGCCGCTGTCGGCGCTCGACGTGACCGTCCGGGCGCAGATCCTCGACCTCATCCGGGGCCTGCGGCAGCGGGACGGCCTGGCCCTGGTGATGGTCTCACACGACATCGGCGTGGTGCAGAACCTCTGCGACGACGTCGTCGTCATGACCGAGGGCCGTGTCGCCGAGGAGGGCCCGACCGAGAAGGTCCTGCTCGATCCGCAGGTCGCCTACACCCGTCGCCTGCTCGCGTCGATCCCCGTCATCGACCCGCGCGAGCGCTGACCGACGGCCCGGGTGTCGGCGCCGGGCACTAGCGTGGCGGCATGCACGCCATCGTCCCGCCGTACCTGCTCGCCCGCCTCGCGGCCGCTCCGGCCGAACGATTCCCGCACGCCGTCGCCGCCGCACGCGCGACCCTCGCCGTCCCGCGGGCGTACGCGCCGATGCGCGCGCACCTCGACCTGTCGGTCGACGGCGACGCCCTCGTCGTCTCGGCGGCGCCCGACCCCGACCGGCTGATCTCCGACGCGCAGAACCGCGAGGAGCTGCCGGGCACCCCCGCCCGCGCCGAGGGCGCCGCCCCCACCGGCGACCCGGCGGTCGACGAGGCGTACGACGGGCTCGGCGCGACCTTCAGCTTCTTCTGGGACGCCTTCGAGCGGGTCGGTCTCGACGGCCGCAGCGGCGCTCTCGCCGCCACCGTGCACTACGGCCGGGCGTACGACAACGCGTTCTGGGACGGCGAGCGCATGGTGTTCGGCGACGGCGACGGCGAGGTGTTCGCCGGGTTCACCCGTTCGCTCAGCGTCATCGCGCACGAGCTCGGGCACGGCGTCATCGAGAGCGCCGGCGGCCTCGACTACTCGGGGCAGTCCGGCGCGCTCAACGAATCGATCGCCGACGTCTTCGGGGCGCTCACCGACCAACACCACCGCGGCCAGACGGCGGATGCCGCGACCTGGCTCATCGGCGCCGAGATCTTCACCGACGCCGTCACCGGATCGGCGCTGCGCTCGCTCGCCGCCCCGGGCACCGCCTACGACGACGACGTGCTCGGCAAGGACCCGCAGCCCTCGCACATGCGCGATTTCGTCGAGACCTCGGGCGACAACGGCGGCGTGCACATCAATTCCGGCATCCCGAACAAGGCGTTCCACCTCGTCGCCACGGCGCTCGGCGGCTACGCCTGGGAGCGCGCGGGACGCATCTGGTACCTCACCCTCACCGCGGGTTCCCTCAGCCCCACCGCCACCTTCGCGCAGTTCGCGACGGCGACCGCGGACACCGCGGCGCGGGAGTACGGTGAGGACTCGGAGGAGGCCGTCGCCGTCCGCACCGCGTGGGCGAGCGTCGGAGTCGTGGAGGATGCCCGAACCCGCTGACCCGATGACGATCGTCGTGGTGCGCACCGGCGGCTTCGCGGGGCTGCGCCGGGCGTGGCGCGTCGAGGTCGCTCCCGAGGAGGCGGACGGGTGGATGCCGCTCATCGATGCGTGCCCGTGGGAGGAGCCACCGGCATCCGCTCCCGGCGCCGACCGGTTCTCGTGGGAGGTCGCCGTGGCCGGAGGCTCGTGCGACCGCCGTGCGTCGCTCGGCGACGGCGACGCCGCCGGCCCCTGGCGCGACCTGATCGACCGGGTGCAGGCCGACGGCGCGACGGTGCCGGCTCCCTGACTCAGCGCGCGCGGATGCGCGAGAGGATCGATTCCTTCTTCTTCGGGTTCAGGTGCTTCTGCAGGTAGATCGTGCCGAGCGATCGCCCGAACTTGTACCCGACGCGGCCCATCCGGCCCACCTCGACGAAACCGAGCCGCTCGTGCAGGGCGAGCGAGCCCTCGGCACCCTTGTCGCTGATGACGGCGACCATCTCGCGGATGCCCTTCTCCTCGCACGCGGCGATGAGGGCCTGCAGCAGCGCCGTGCCGAGCCCCTTGCCGGTGGCAGCCTGACCCAGGTAGATCGAGTTCTCGACCGTGTAGCGGAAGCCGCTCTTGCCCGTCCACGGCGAGACCAGGCCGTAGCCGAGGATCTGCCCGGTCGGCGAGACGGCGACGAGGAACGGCAGCCCGAGCTTCGTCAGGTGGTCGAACTTCTCCACCCACTGCGCGTGCGTCCAGCGCTTCTCGTCGAAGGTCACGACCGAGTTGGTGACGTAGTAGTTGTAGATCTCCCGGACGTCCGGCATGTCGGTGCGCACGGCGGGGCGCAGCTCGAAGGAGAACTCGCGCTCGGGCTCGGGCCGGCGGCGGAGGTGACGGGGCAGGCGACGACGATCGCGCTCGTACTCGTCCTCCAGCATGCCGCCAGCATACGGCTCACCGGCGGCCCGTCCCGTCAGTCGGGCAGTCGCCAGTCGACGGGGGCCGCCCCCTGCGCCTCGAGCAGCGCGTTCACCCGGGAGAACGGCCGCGACCCGAAGAAGCCACGCCGCGCCGAGAGGGGGGACGGATGCGCCGACTCGACGCGCGGGGTGTCACCCAGCATGGGGATGAGGCCTGCGGCATCCCTCCCCCACAGCACCGCGACGAGCGGACCGGTCCGGTCGACGAGGGTGCGGATCGCGTGCTCGGTGACGCGTTCCCACCCCCAGCCGCGGTGGGAGCCCGCCTCCCCGGGCGCGACGGTGAGGACGCGGTTGAGGAGCAGGACGCCCTGCTCGGTCCACGCCGACAGGTCGCCGTGGGGGGCCGGGGGGATGCCGAGATCGGCCGAGAGCTCGGCGTAGATGTTGGCGAGGCTGCGCGGCAGCGGACGCACGTGGCGCTCGACGGCGAACGAGAGGCCGATCGGATGCCCCGGGGTGGGGTACGGGTCCTGACCGACGATGAGCACCCGCACCCGCGACAGCGGCTGCGCGAAGGCGCGCAGGACGTGGCGTCCCTCGGGCAGGTAGCCGCGCTCGTCGGCGCGCAGGCGGTCGCCGAGGGCCGCGATGTCGGATGCCACGGGCCCGAGCGCCTGCGCCCATTCCGGGTCGAGCAGACCGTCGGCGGCCAGGTCGTCGAGCGAGCGGGCGGTCATGCGCCGGCGGGGAGCCCCTGGTCCTCCTGGACCACGGTTCCCCGGAACGACCAGGGGAAGTCGATCCAGAGGTCGGTCTCGCGCCACGAGTAGTCGGGCATCGCGATCGACCCGGGCTTCGTGTAGATGCACACCGAGCGGACGTCGGCGCCGGCCTCCCGCAGCATCTTCACGGCGAGCGCGAGGGTGCGGCCGCTGTCGGCGACGTCGTCGACGAGGAGCACGCGCTTGCCGGGCAGGGCGCCGAGGTCGAGGTCGGGCGGCAGGAGCGCGGGGGCGTCGAGCACCGTGCCGATGCCGGTGTAGAACTCGACGTTCAACGCACCGCAGCTCTTCACCCCCAAGCCGTACGCGATCGCTCCGGCGGGCAGCAGTCCCCCGCGGGCGATGGCGACGACGATGTCGGGAGCGAACCCGTCGGCGATGATCAAGCGCGCGAGGTCGCGGGTCGCCCCGCCGAAATCGTCCCAGGTCAACGTCTCGCGTTCGGCGGCCACCGGCATCCCTTCGTCCATGCGGTCCCAGACTACGGCCTGCGGGGAGGGCGCCTTCGCGGTCGCGGGCTCCTCCGGCGCTAGGCTCGCGCTCGTGACCGGCTCCGCGCGCTCCTCGGCCCTGCAATCGTCCGCGCTGCGTTCCTCGGCCGCGGGGATCACCGCCGGGCTCATCGGGTGGTTCATCCTCGTCGAGATCGTCAGCGGCATCCTGCAGGGGTTCTACGTGCCCCTGTTCAGCGACATCGTGATCCAGCTCGGGATCCGCGACGCCGACGTCAACTGGTTCGAGGCGGGGCAGCTGCTGCTCAGCGCCCTCGTCGTGCCGATCCTCGCGAAGCTCGGTGACATGTTCGGCCACAAGCGCATCCTGCTCGTCGCGGCGATCCTCACCGCGCTCGCCTCGTGGGGTCTCGTCTTCGCCGACTCGTTCTGGACGTTCCTGCTGTTCTGGTCGCTGCAGGGCTTCTACGTCGTGTGGCTCCCGCTCGAGATCGCGCTGATCTTCGAACGCGGGCGGCAGCAGAACCGCGGCGTCTCGATGACCCGGCGCGCCGCCGGCCTGCTGGTCGTGGGGCTCGAGGCCGGCGCCATCATGGGCGCCCTCGCGGCGGGTCGGATCTACGCGGCGACGGGCGACCTCGGCCTCACCCTCATGGTGCCCGCCGTCGCGGTCTCACTCATCGCGGTCGTCATCTGGGTCTTCGTGCCCGAGTCGACGCCGAGCGGCGAGCGCCGCCTCGACACGTGGGGCGTCGTCCTGCTCGCGTGGGGTCTGCTACTGGTCACCGGTGCATTGGCGTGGATGCGGCTCATCGGCGAGCTCGCACTCGGCCCGGTCGCGTGGGCGGGGGTCGTGGGGCTGTTCGTGGTCGGCGTCGGCGTGCTGGTCTGGTTCGTCCGTCACGAGCGGGGCCACGCCTCCCCGGTGATCGACGTGAAGGTCCTCGCCCGACCCGACATGTGGCCGGTGCAGGCGACCGCTTTCCTCATCGGCATCAGCCTGCTCGGTGCGCAGGGCCCGCTGTCCACCTACGCCGGGACGGACTCCTCGCTCGGCTACGGACTCGGATTGGATGCGACCGAGCGCTCGTACGTGATCGGGCTGTACCTCGTGTCGCTGATCGTCGGCGCGGTGCTGTTCGCCGTCACCTCGCGACGGGTCAGCCCGCGCCTCGCGCTCATCGCCGCCGCCGCCCTGGTGGGCATCGGGTACGCGCTCTTCCTGCCGTTCCACCTCGAGGTGTGGCAGGTGCTGCTGAATCTGTCGATCGCGGGCATCGGCTGCGGCGCGCTCGTGGGCGCCCTGCCCGCCGCCGCGGCGGCGGCCGCCCCGCTCGGCAAGACCGGTGAGGCCTCCGGCCTGACCAACACGACGAAGACGATCGGCGGCGCGTTCTCGTCCGCCGTGTTCGGCGTGGTCCTCGCCGCCGGCGCCGGCAGCGTCGTCGGTCAGACGGCGAGTTCGCTCGGCGGCTACCTCACGGTGTGGGCGATCTGCGCGGCCGGCGGATTCCTCGCCGCCGTGCTGCTGGTGTTCGTGCCGAAGGTGGCGTTCGCCGACGCCCCGCCCGCGGGCTGAGCGCGGTCAGTCCTTGTCGCTGCGGGGGCGGAGGCGCCCCCGCGCCAGCAGGTGCTGCGCCGACTGGGCGACCGGTCGCATCGTGACGAGGTCGAGGTTCACGTGTCCCGGCGCCTCGAGCGCGTACCCGATGACGTCGGCGACGTCGGCCGCCGTCAGCGGCTCGTCGACGCCGTCGTAGACCTTCTCGGCCGCGGCCCGGTCGCCGCCGAGGCGGTTGAGTGAGAACTCCTCGGTCTGCACCATCCCGGGGGCGATCTCGACGACGCGGATCGGCTCGCCGTTCAGCTCGAGCCGCAGCGCGTGCACCAGCATCGACTCGCCCGCCTTCGCCGCGTTGTACCCCGCACCGCCCGGGTAGGCGGTCTGGGCCGCGGTCGAGGTGACGTAGACCGTGTCGGCGTGACCGTCGGCCTCGGCGGCGCGCCGCAGGAGCGGCAGGAGGGCTGCCGTCAGCAGCTGCGCCGACAGGACGTTGGCCTCGAACATCCAGCGCCAGTCGGCGGCGTCGCCGTCCTCGACGCGCTGCGTCCCGCGGGCGCCGCCCGCGACGTGGACGAGCGCGTGCACCGGACCGGTGTCAGCGAGGTGCGCGGCGAGCGCCGCGACGTCCGCCTCGCTCGTGAGGTCGGCGGCATACGAGCGCGACCCGATCTCGGCGTCGAGGGCCTCCAGCCGCGCTGCGCGCCGAGCCACTCCCACGACGTCCCAGCCCCTCGCGCGGAGGTCGCGCACGACCGCCTCACCGATCCCCGAGCTCGCGCCGGTCACCACTGCACGTCGATTCGCCATGAGGTCCACGCTAGCCACTCGCGACCCGCCCCCGGCACGCCGTCACGTTACGCCGCGTGTCCGTTCCGTTGTCCTCGCCGGATGCGGCTCGTAACGTCGGTGTCGAGCCCGCGGCATCCGTCCGCAGGCCCTCACATCCATCGTCCACTCACGCAGGGAGCCCGTCATGTCCGCACCCGAGAACTGGCGCTTCGAGACCAAGCAGATCCACACCGGCGCCGCTCCGGACCCGGTCACCAAGGCCCGCGCCACACCGATCTACCAGACGACGTCGTACGTCTTCGACAACGCCGACCACGCCGCGAACCTGTTCGCCCTGGCGGAGTTCGGCAACATCTACACGCGCATCCAGAACCCGACGCAGGACGTCCTCGAGCAGCGTCTCGCGGGCCTCGAGGGCGGTACCGGTGCCCTCCTCGTCTCTTCCGGCCAGGCGGCCTCCACCTTCGCCATCCTCAACATCGCACAGGCGGGCGACCACATCGTCTCGTCGAGCTCGATCTACGGCGGCACCTACAACCTCTTCAAGTACACGCTCGCCAAGCTCGGCATCGAGACGACGTTCGTCGAGAACCAGGACGACGCCGAAGAATGGCGTCGCGCGGTCCGCCCGAACACGAAGCTCTTCTTCGCCGAGACGATCGGCAACCCGCAGATCAACGTCCTCGACATCCGGACGGTCGCCGACGTCGCCCACGCCTCCGGTGTGCCGCTCATCGTCGACAACACCATCGCGACCCCGTACCTGATCCGCCCGTTCGAGCACGGCGCCGACATCGTCGTCCACTCGGTGACCAAGTTCCTCGGCGGCCACGGCACGACCATCGGCGGCGTCATCGTCGACGGCGGCTCGTTCCCCTGGTCGGAGCACTCCGAGCGCTTCCCCGGCCTGACCACGCCCGACGAGTCGTACCACGGCGCCGTCTACACCGCAGCGGTCGGCGACGCCCTCGCCTACATCATCAAGGCGCGCGTGCAGCTGCTGCGCGACCTCGGCTCGGCCATCTCGCCGCAGAGCGCGTGGAACCTCATCCAGGGCGTCGAGACGCTGTCGCTGCGCATCGAGCGCCACGTGCAGAACGCGCAGGAGATCGCGGAGTGGCTCGAGAACCACCCCGACGTCGCCTCGGTGAACTACTCGGGTCTGCCCACCTCGCCCTGGTACGCCGCGGCGAACCGCTACGCCCCCAAGGGCGTCGGCGCGGTGCTGTCGTTCGAGCTGAAGGGCGGCGTCGCCGCAGGTCGCGAGTTCGTCAACGCGCTCACCCTGTTCAGCCACCTCGCGAACATCGGCGACGTGCGCTCGCTCGTCATCCACCCGGCATCCACGACGCACTCGCAGCTGACCCCGGAGCAGCAGCTCACCTCGGGCGTCACGCCCGGCCTCGTCCGCCTCTCGGTCGGCCTCGAGAACATCGACGACCTGAAGGCCGACCTCGACCAGGCCCTCGCCGCCGCGCGCCGCCTCTCGGAGGCCGCCCGCGCCTGACCTCCCCTCCTCAGGAGACCGACACCCCGCCCGGGTCACCGCGGCGGGGTGTCGCGCGTCCGGCCCGATACGCTCGAGGGAAGACGATGAAACGCTACGGACCTCTTCACGCTGTGCCTGACGGGCTCGCGATCGGCGATCCCGGTCGGCGTCACCTCGTCCTCGGCGTGGACACCATCAGTCACCGAGATGGACCCGCCGTGACGCAGCAGGTCGACTGGACCGAGATCCGGGGTGCCACCCTGGACCTGAGGACCACACGGTTCCCGTTCCCCGGCGCGTTCTCGGGCCTGTGGAGTTCCGTCCTGGTCATGATCACGCAGACCGACCCGGACCTCGACCTGGCGCCCGGCACCGCCGTGCTCACGACGGACCACCGGTCTCTGCGCCTGGATCTGGACCGGCACCACCCCGGCGGTTACTGGCATCCCATCGTGTCGAGGACCCAGCTGCTCATGGACCGTCTGGTCGAGGATGCCGCGTCCCGCCCGCTGCTGCGTCAGTCGAACGCTGTGCTGGACTCGATCGTCTCCTCGGTCCGCCGCGCGCGGGTCGCCTAGCGATCCGCGCGACGGAGCAGTGCTCGCCGCTTGCGGTGGAGCCGCCACCAGCTGAACGAGCTCCGCGCCTGGATACGGCCGAGCTCCACCAGACTCGGGAGCCCTCGAGAGGCCAACTCGCGCGAGATCGCATCGGAGTCGTCCGTGCCCCCGTGCGCCTCGATGACGGCATGCGCCTGCGTCACGCGTTCGCTGGACAGCGGGTGCGCCGCGATCTGAGAATCGACCTTCGCGATCCTCCGTGCCAGCTCCTCAGGTTGCACGGCGATCACTTGCCCAGTGCGCAGGCGAGCGCGGACGCGCCGAGGCCACCCCAGATCGTGCCGGTGGCGAAGGCCTGCGTGATCTGCGGCCCTTTGAGCCCGAGGCCCAGGAGGCACTTGAACACCCACGGAGCGATCCAGATCGGATCCGCCACCACCGGGTAGGCGACCCCCGCCGCGCGGTGATCGACGACCTGGATGAGCGTGGAGCCCTCGATCTCGTAGTGCGTCGCGACAGGGTCGCCGTCCGCGTCGAGTGCCCAGGCATCCGCGACCACGGCGAGGACAGTGCCGTCAGCGGCGACGACCGCGGCGCCGTCCTCGGTCGATCGCAACGACTCGCCGACGCCGAGGTCGACGTCGTACTCGAGATGCTCCGGCGCGTCGGCGGAAGTGATCGTCGTCAGCATCTGCACACCCGCGTCACCGACGATCACAGAATTGGTCAGGGACTCACCCGGGTAGGTCACCGCCCCACCCTGGAGGAGGACGGCATCGCCCGCCGCGTCCGCCTCGGGGAGATCGATCGTCAAGGGCGACCGCCCGGGAGAGTGTATAGACACCCCGTCCGTCAACCGCGACGGGACACCGATGGTGCCCTGGCTGGTCTGCACCGTCCCGGTCCCGGCTCCATCGGATGCAGCAAGGAGCAGTGACTCATCCAGATTCGCCAGTGATTGCGCAGCGACGGCGATCGAGGCCGCGTCGACCTCGTCGTCCGCCGATGCGATGGAGGGGAATGCCACGATGGTCGACGCCAGGAGCGCTGTAACCATCGTGAGGGAGGCGGTGCGGCGCCAGGAACGTGTCATCAGGGTCTCTTCCGGTGGAGCGATCAGGTCACAGAATGGTGATCTCCCCGACGCTAACGACGGGTCCGAAGGTGCCGCGCCCGCCTTTCGGCGGAAACTTTCGAAGGTGTCCGTGCCCCCCGTAACACTGCGCTGACCCTCCCCATCGGCCGGGAGAATGGTCGTATGGACTGGCAGGCCTCGGAAGACACGGTGCCCTCGGCTCCGGTGACCGAGGCAGACGCCCGGTCGCTCCTCGGGCGCCCACCGGCGACCGGCGCCTGGCGCGACGGCGACCCGATCGGGGAGCGCAGGTTCGCGCGGTTCGGCGCGTTCACCACCGAGAGCGGGGCAAGCCTCCCCGGCATCCGTCTCGCCTACGAGACCTGGGGCGAGCTGTCCCCCGCCCGCGACAACGCCGTGCTGATCCTGCACGCCCTCACGGGCGACAGCCACGTGCGCGGCGAGGCGGGTCCCGGCCACGCGACCGACGGCTGGTGGGGTGAGATCGTCGGCCCGGGCGCCCCGATCGACACCGACCGGTGGTTCGTCATCGCACCGAACATCCTGGGGGGATGCCAGGGGTCGACCGGCCCCGCGAGCATCGCCCCCGACGGCTACGAGTGGGCGTCGCGGTTCCCCTTCCTCACGATCCGCGACCAGGTCGCCGCGCAGGTCATGCTCGCCGACGCCCTCGGTGTCGACGTGTGGGCGGGAGTGGTCGGCGGCTCGATGGGCGGCATGCACGCGCTCGAGTGGGCGGTCACGCATCCCGAGCGGGTCGAGCGGCTCGGCGTGCTGTGCTCCCCGCCGACGACGACCGCCGACCAGGTCGCGCTCAACTCCGTGCAGCTCGCGGCGATCCAGATGGACCCCCGGTTCGCCGGCGGCCACTACTACGACGCACCCGACGGCGACGGTCCGCATCGCGGCCTGTCGCTCGCGCGCCGCATGGCCCTGCTGAACTACCGCACGCCCACCGAACTGAACCAGCGGTTCCAGCGGTCGTGGCAGTCCGACAAGAGTCCGTTCGGCGAGGGCGGCCGGTACGCCGTGGAGAGCTACCTCGACTTCCACGGCAACCGCTTCACGCGCCGCTTCGACGCGAACTCGTACCTGACCCTCGTCGAGGCGATGAACTCGCACGACGTCGGGCGCGATCGCGGCGGCGTCGAGGACGCCCTGGCACGCGTCACGGCGCGCACGCTCGTGCTGGGCATCGACAGCGACCGGCTGTTCCCCGTGGAAGGCCAGCACCGCATCAGCCGCGGCATCCGCACCACCATCGACGACGACACCGTCGTGCTGCACAGCGACTTCGGCCACGACGGGTTCCTCATCGAGACCGAGCCCGTCGGTCGTCACCTGCGCCGTCTGCTCGAGAGCTGACGTTCAGCGGGGCGACAGATCCGGGGCGATCCGCGTCCCGAAGGTGTGCCGCAGCGCCGACCGCGCCGCGTGCCAGCCCGCGAGCCCGTGCACCCCAGGCCCGGGACTCGTCGACGCGGAGCAGAGGTAGACGCCCTCGAGAGGCGTCCGCCACGGCTCGGGCGAGACGACGGGTCGCTTCAGCAGCTGCCAGAGCGCCGGGGCGCCCGCGGCGATGTCGCCGCCGGGGTAGTTGGGGTTCTCCGCCTCGACCTCGACGGCGTTCCGCGAGTTGACGGCGAGGATCAGGTCGCGGAAGCCGGGGGCGAAGCGCTCGATCTGCCGGATGACGGCCTCGGCCCGGTCGGCCGTGCTCCCCGCGGGGACGTGCGTGTACGTCCACAGGGTGTGGCCGCCCGCCGGCGCGCGCGACGCGTCGAACGACGAGGGCTGCGCGACGAGCACGTAGGGCGCGTCCGGAAGGCCGCCGTGCGCGATGAGGGTCTCGGATGCCGCGACCTCGGCGCGCGTGCCCCCGACGTGCACTGTGCCGGCCGCCGCGACCTCGGGATTCGCCCACGGCACCGGTCCCGACAGGGCGAAGTCGACCTTCGCGACCGCCCCGCCGTATCGGAACCGTTCGAGCGCACCGCGGTACCCCGCGGGCACGGCGTCGCCCGCCATCCGCAGGAACGCGCGCGGGATGACGTCGAGCAGCACGGCGCGCGCCGGCGGCAGTTCGGCGAGCGAGGTGACCTCGTGGTCGGTCACGATCTCGCCGCCGTGGGCGCGCAGGTCGTCGGCCATCGCGTCGACGATCGCCTGGCTGCCGCCGACCGGGATCGGCCAGCCGCGGGCGTGGGCGTAGGTCGTCAGGGCGAGGCCGGCCCCCGCGCCGGCGAGGCTCGGCAGCGGCAGGATCGTGTGCGCGGCGACCCCCGTGAGCAGCGCCGGCGCGGCATCCTCTCGGAACCGGGCGTTCCACAGCGGACTCCCCTGCTCCAGGGTGCGGGCGCCGAACCAGCCCGCCGCGAGCGGATGCCGGGGCATGCGCAGCAGCGGATGCCCCGTGAAGTCGGCGACCTCCGAGGCACGGTCGACGAGGGGGCGCAGGAGCCGCGCGTAGGCGTCGCCGTCGCGGCCCAGGCCGTCGGCGGTGCGGTCGAGGTCACGGTAGGCGACGCCCGCGCGACCGCCGTCGAGCGGATGCGCGAACGACGCCTCCGGGACGACGAACGCGACGCGCCGGCCGAGGCCGAACTCGCGGAAGAAGCGGCTCTCGAACGCGAGCGGATGCACGGCGGAGCAGACGTCGTGGTGGTACCCGGGGAGGGTCATCTCGGTCGTCCGGGCTCCGCCGCCGATCGTCGCGCCCTTCTCGTAGACGCGGACGGCCAAGCCCGCACGGGCGAGGGCGACGGCCGCGGCGAGGCCGTTGGGGCCCGCCCCCACGACGACGGCGTCGAGGTCGCTCATTCGGCGACGCCCTCGTCCTCGGCGGTCGTCTCGTCGGTCGGCCGCGCGGCGCGCCCCTCGGCGAGGTACGCGAGCCGGTGCAGCGTCTCGTGGTTGCGCAGCTGCAGGACGACATCGAGGAGCGGCTGCGGCACGAGGCTTCCCGGCCCCGCGACGGCCTCCTCCTGGATGCGAACGATGCAGCCGTCCCGGTGCGGCTTGACCTGGATGTCGACCTGGGCCTCGCCCATCGGCCATCCCTTCGCCCGCAGCAGCACGTGGCGGGGCGGGTCGTAGACGAGCACCTCGGTCGCGTCGTCGATGAGCACCGGCCAGACGCCGAACGAGTGGTGCAGCCGGGAGCCCACCTGCGGCCACGTGTCGGCGACCTCGCGCATGCGGGACGCGCCGACCACCCATGACGGGAACAGCCAGCCGTCCGCGAGGACGGCGAACACGTCGTCGGGTGTGCAGGCGAACCGGCGCGAGTTACGGGACATGGCTCGACGCTAGCGAGTCACGGGCTCGGTCGTAGACGGGGTTGCGCCGCCCGCTGCGGCGTGTCAGACCAGGGCGGGTGTGCGGGCGTGCCGCCGCTCGAGGGTGACGCTGAGCGCGGCGATGCCGAGCCCGGCGAGCGCGAGGAGGAAGCCGACCCACACGGGCGCCGCGAAGCCGAACCCCGCGGCGATGACGGCACCGCCCAGGGCCGCTCCCATGGCGTTGCCGGTGTTGAGGGCGGAGTGGTTGAGCGCGGCGGCGATCGACTGGTTGTCGCCGGCGACGTCCATGAGGCGGGTCTGGATGGTGGGACTCACCGCCGACGCGGCGAAGGCGACCGCGAAGACGAAGATCACGACCGTCACGATCCACCCCGAGGTCAGGGCGAGCAGCAGCAGCGACAGCGCCAGCAGGCCGAGCAGCCCGAACATCGCGCGGATGAGGTCGACGTCGGCGAGGTGCCCGCCGACGAGGTTGCCCACCGTCATCCCGATCCCGAGGATCACGAGCGTGATCGGGACGACCCACGCGGGCGACCCGGCGGCCTCGGTCACGAGCGGCGACACGTACGTGTAGACGGCGAAGAAGCCGCCGAAGCCGATGGCGCCGATCCCGAGCGCGAACCAGACCTGTCCGATGCGGAAGACCCCGAGCTCGGCGCGGAGGGTGCGCGAAGGCTCCCCCGCCCGGCGCGGCACCGTCACGGCGATCGCGGCGGTCGCAGCGGCGAAGATGGCGACGACGAGCACGAACGCCCACCGCCAGCCCAGGTTCTGCCCGAGGAAGGTGCCGACCGGCACGCCGACGACGTTCGCGACCGTCAGACCGGTCAGCACGAAGGCGACCCCCTTGGCCCGGTTCCCCGGACCCATGACGTCGGCGGCCACGAGCGCGCCGATGCCGAAGTACGCGCCGTGGGGCAGTCCCGCCAGGAGGCGCGATGCCGCGACGAGCTCGAACGTCGGCAGCACGAGGGTCAGCGCGTTGAACAGCGTCAGCGCCGCCGCGAGCAGGATCATGACGCGGTGACGCGGGTACTTGGCGACGGATGCCGCGATCGTCGGCGCTCCGATGACCACCCCGAGCGCGTAGAGCGTGATGAGCCACCCCGCCTGTGCGATCGCGTCCTCCTGCGAGCTCGCCCACGCGGCGGGCAGCAGCTCGCGCGCGATCTCGGGGAGCAGCCCCATCACGACGAACTCGGTCATGCCGATGCCGAAGCTGCCGACGGCGAGCGCGAGGAGGGCGCGGCGGGGACGCGTGGGGGCGGAGATCACTCCGAGATCGTAGTCCCGCTCCCCTGCTCGCCACGAATCGATTCGATCGCCGTCTCCAACCGGGCGATCTTGCCGTCGATCTCGCCGGTGTACCCCGGGCGGATGTCGGCCTTCAGCACGAGCGAGACACGGGAACCGAAGGGCTGCACGGCGTCGACGGCGCCCTTGACGACGGCCATCACCTCGTCCCACTCCCCCTCGATCTCGGTGAACATGCTGGTGGTGCGGTGGGGCAGCCCCGACGCGCGGACGACCGTGACGGCCGCGGCGACCGCGTCGTGGACGGAACCGTCCGGGTTGCCGTCACCGGAGGGGGCGACGGAGAAGGCGACGAGCATGGGAGGACCTCCGGGATCAGGGGGCGACGCGGACGGGAGCGGACACGGATGCGGGAAGGCGGACGAGGCGCGCGACCATCCACACGAGGAGCCCCACCAGCACGAGGTTGCGGAGCGTGAGGACCGCGACGGGCAGGACCGCCGGTGTGATGATGCCGCCGTAGAGGACGGGATACACGAGCTGGGTGAGCGCGGCGGCCGTGAGCACGAGGGCGGCCGGTGCCGCCCATCGGCGCCGGTCGATCACGAGGCCCAGGACGGTGGGGGCGAACAGCCAGGTGTGGAACTGCGGCGACCCGACCTTGTTGGCGACAATGAGGACGAGCACGAGGGCGAGCGCGAGGACGGGGAACAGGCGCACGAACGGCACTCCGCGACGCACCTGCCAGGTCCCGAGCAGGAGGACGCCGGCGGCCGCGAGGGCGAGCAGTGGCGTCATCGCGGCGACGACGAGGTCGACCTGCGGGCCGGTGACCTGGAAGGTGAGCAGGCCCTGGTCGTAGTACACCGCCGACCCGTCGGCGCCCAGCAGCGCACCCCAGACGTACGGCGCGCTCACGGGCGCCTCGACCTGCAGTCCGCGTCCGGTCTGCCCGGTGACGAATCCCAGCGCGTGGTCCGCTCCGCCGGCGGCGACGACGACACCCAGCACCGCGACGCTCACGAGCGCTGCGGCGGCGATCACCCTCGCGCGGCGGCGCACCGCGACGACGGCCGCCGCGAGGAGGGCGGCGGGCCACACCTTGATCCAGGTCGCGGCCGCGAGGAGCGCGGCGGCGAGCGCGGGCCGGCGCAGCAGCCACAGGCATCCGAGGATCGCCAGCGGTACCGAGACCGCATCGATCCGATACAGGCCGACGGGGCCGAGGCAGACGATCGCCGCGAGCCAGAAGACGGCGGCGACGACGCGCCCGCGGGAGCGTCCGCGGCCGACGAGCACACCGAAGGCGACCGCGTCGACCAGCGTCACGAGCACGGCCCAGCCGACCGTGTAGTCGCCCACGAGGCCGGCGGGCAGATGGGCGAGCAGCATGGGCAGCAGCGCGAGCTGGGGGTAGACCCAGTCCTGCGTCACGCCCACGACGCCGCCGCCCGAGAACACCGCGCGCGACCACGGCTCGTACACGCGGTACACGTCGCCCATGGGCTCGTTCGGCAGGACGAACCCCAGCAGGCCGACACCCGCGTGGACGAGGACGAACACGGTCCACAGCAGCACGCGGTTCGTCACGCGCCCAGCCTACGGGCGCCGCCGACCGACGCGTGTCAGCCGGCCAGCACCTCGGCGACCGTCAATGGCAGGTGCTCCGCGACGTCGAGCGCCGCGATCGGTCCGCCGCGGTGGGCGGCGACGGCGAGCGCCGCCGCGTGGCCGTGCAGCCAGACAGCGGATGCCGCGGCCCGCTGCAGCGCGCCCAGGTCGCCCGGCGCCCCGCCCCGCCCGACGACCCCGGCGATCACGGCACCGACCGTCCCGGCGAGGACGTCGCCGGTGCCGGCCGTCGCGAGCCAGGAGGTGGGAGCCGTGATCCCGATCGCCTCTTCGCCGGGCGCGGCGACCACCGTCGTCGCGCCCTTGCGCACCACCACACCGCCGAGGACGGCCGCCGTCTCGGACGCATCGTCCACGTCCGGGTCGAGCCCCAGCATCCGCCGCAGCCGCTCGTGCTCGCGGCCGTGCGGTGTCGCCACGACCGGCGCAGCCGCCGCCGGGGCGAGATCCAGGGCGCCGGCGTCGACCACGACGGGGACCTCCCCCGAGAGGATGCCGCCGAGCGCGGCGCGCTCGCGCGCGGAGCGGTGCGCGGCATCCGTCCCCGACCCGACCACCCACGCCTGCACGCGACCGTCCGCGGTCACCGTCTCCGGGCGTCGGGCGAGCACGAGGTCCGCCGCGCGCTGCGGTCCGAGATAGCGCACCATGCCGACGCCCGTCCGCCAGGCGGCTTCGACGCCGAGCACCGCCGCACCGGGGAAGGCCGTCGATCCGGTCCGCAGGCCGACCACACCGCGGGAATACTTGTCGTCGTCCGCCGTTGGCCCGAAGACGACCTCGGCCGTGTCCGCCCTCGTCCATCCCCGCGCCGCCATGGCGCCCACCCTACTGCGACGGAGTCCGCCCATGACCCTGCTGTTCCGCCCCCTCGAACTGGCCGGCGCCACCGCGCGCAACCGCCTGTGGGTCTCGCCGATGTGCCAGTACTCGGCGGTGGACGGCGTGCCGAACGACTGGCACCACGTGCACCTCGCCCAGTTCGCGACCGGCGGTGCGGGCGTGGTCATCGCCGAGGCATCCGCCGTCACCCCGGAGGGGCGGATCACCCCGCACGACGCGGGGCTCTGGAACGACGCGCAGCGGGACGCCTGGGCTCCGATCGTCGCCGCGATCCACGCCCGCGGCGCCCTCGCCGGAGTGCAGCTCGCGCACGCGGGCCGCAAGGCCTCGACCCACCGGCCGTGGGACGACGCCCGCGGCTCCGTCGCCCCCGCGGAGGGCGGCTGGACGACGATGGCCCCCTCGGCGATCGCGTTCGACGGCTACGCGCCACCGGTCGCGATGACCGACGGCGACATCGACACCCTCGTCGACGCCTTCGCGCAGGCCGCCCGCCGCGCCGACGAGGCCGGGTTCGATCTCCTCGAAGTCCACGCCGCCCACGGCTACCTGCTGCACCAGTTCCTCTCGCCGCTGTCGAACGAGCGCACCGACGCCTACGGCGGATCGCTCGAGAACCGCGCGCGCCTGCTGCTGCGCGTCGTGGCCGCCGTCCGCGAGGCCGCACCGAGCCGGGTGATCGCCGTCCGGTTCTCGGCCACCGACTGGGCCGACGGCGGCTGGGGCGTCGAAGAGACGGCGACGGTCGCCGCGTGGGTCGGTGAGCGGGGCGCGAGCGTCATCGACATCTCCACCGGCGGCCTCGTCGCGCACCAGCGCATCACGACCGGTCCCGGCTACCAGGTGCCGTTCGCGGCCACGGTGCGCGAGCGCACCGGACTCCTCGTCACGGCGGTGGGCGAGATCCTCGACGGCGCGCAGGCCGAGACGATCCTGCAGGACGGGCTCGCCGACGCCGTCATGGTCGGTCGCGGTTGGCTCCGCGACCCCCACTTCGCCCTGCGCGCCGCCGACGAGCTCGGCGACGCGGAGGCCGCGACGCTGTGGCCGCCGCAGTACCTCCGCGCCCGCCGGCACTGAGCCGCCCCGCGCCGCGTCGCCGGCGACCTCAGAGGCGCCGCGTCGCGTCGTGCACCTCGCCGACGAGCTCCTCGATGATGTCCTCGAGGAACAGCACCGCCGTCGTCTCTCCCGCCGAATCGCGCACCTGCGCGAGGTGGCGGCTCGAACGCCGCATGAGCGCGAGCGCGTCCTCGAGGTCGGTGGCCTCGCCGATCGGGATCATGTGGTGGATGCGCTTCGGCTTGATCGGGGCGTCGACCGTCGCCTCGGCATCCGGTCCCTCCGCCGCGCGCAGCACGTCCTTGAGGTGGACGTAACCGAGCGGCATCCCCTCGTCGTCGACGATCACGTAGCGCGAGAACCCGTGACGGGCCACGGCCCGCTCGATCTCATCGGGCGTCGTGTGCTCGGGCAGGGTGACGAGCTCCGAGAGCGGAACCGCGACATCCTTCGCCTTCTTGTCGGTGAACTCGACCGCCATGGCGACGGCGCCCGACGCGTCGTCGAGCACCCCCTCGATGCGCGACTGGTTCACGATCGTGGCGACCTCGTCGAGGGTGAAGGTCGAGGCGGCCTCGTCCTTCGGCTCGACGCGGAACAGCCGGACGACGTGGTTCGCGATCCAGTTGAGCGCGACGATCACCGGGTGGAAGACCCGCGAGACGAACACGAGGGGCGGCGCGAGCAGCAGGACCGCGCGGTCCGGCAGCGAGAACGCGAGGTTCTTCGGCACCATCTCGCCGAACACGACGTGCAGGTACGACACGAGCAGCAGCGCGATGACGAACCCGGTGACGTCGACGACCGCGTACGGCAGCCCGATCGCCTCCAGCGGCACGGCCAGCAGGTGGTGGATCGCCGGCTCCGAGACGTTCAGGATCAGCAGCGAGCAGATCGTGATGCCGAGCTGGCACGTGGCGAGCATGAGCGTGGCGTGCTCCATCGCCCACAGCGCGGTCTTCGCCGAGCGGGACCCCTTCTCGGCGAGAGGCTCGATCTGCGAGCGTCGCGCCGAGATGACGGCGAACTCCGCGCCGACGAAGAAGGCGTTGGCCACGAGGAGGACGACCAGCCAGGCGATTCCGGCCCAGTCGCTCATCGGCGCTCACCCCCTTCGGTCTCGGCGCCGACCGGCACGGGAGCGGGCACGAACTTGACGCGGTCGACGCGGCGACCGTCCATCCGCTGCACGGTGATGGTCCCGTCCTCGAGGGTGATCTGATCGCCGACCGCCGGGATGCGCTCGAGCGTGGCCATGATGAAGCCGCCGACGGTGTCGTACACGTCGCCCTCGGGGACGCGGATGCCGGTGCGGTCGAGCACCTCGTCGGGACGCAGGTCGCCGGGGAAGATGATCGACCCCTTGGCCCGCACGACGCCCGCGCGGCTGCGGTCGTGCTCGTCGAGGACCTCGCCCACGATCTCCTCGACGAGATCCTCGAGCGTCACGACACCCGCCGTGCCGCCGTACTCGTCGACGACGATCGCCATCTGGTACCCGCGGGAGCGCAGCTCGGACATGAGGCCGTCGAGGTGGACCGCCTCGGGGACGCGCAGGGGCTCCTGCGCGATCGCGGCGGCGGGGACGTCGGCGCGACGCTCGCGCGGCACCGACACGGCCTGCTTGAGGTGGACGATGCCGATGATGTCGTCCATCGACTCGCCGTAGACGGGGAACCGGCTGTGGCCGGTGCGGCGCGCGAGCTGCACGATCTCCTCGACGCTGTCGTCGGCGGCGACGGCGTGGACGCTCGGCCGGGGCGTCATGACGTCGGCGGTCGTGAGCCGCGAGAAGGTCAGGGTGCGATCGAGCAGCGACGCGGTGTCCTCCTCGAGGACGCCGGCGCTCGCGGAGCGCCGCACGAGGCTCGACAGCTCCTCGGCGGTGCGGGCACCCGACAGCTCCTCCTTGGGCTCGACGCCCATGGCACGCAGCACCGCGTTGGCGCTGCCGTTGAGGAGGAGGATCGCGGGGCGGAAGACCGTCGTGAAGACCGTTTGGAACCCGATCACGAGCTTCGCAGTCTGCCGCGGGACGGCGAGCGCGAAGTTCTTCGGGACGAGCTCGCCGATGATCATCGAGAAGACGGTCGCGACCGTGATCGCCACGACGGTCGCGATGGGACGGGATGCCGCCTCCGGCACGCCCCAGAGGGCGAAGACCGGGTTCAGCAGGTTCGACAGCGCCGGTTCCATCGTGTAACCGGTCAGGAGCGTCGTCAGCGTGATGCCGAGCTGCGCGCTCGACAGGTGCGTCGAGGTGATCCGCAGCGCGTTGATCGTCAGCGACAGACGGGTCTCGCCGGCGGCGCGGCGCGCCTCGAGGTCGGCGCGGTCGAGGTTCACGAGGGCGAACTCGCTCGCGACGAACAGACCGGTTCCCACGGTCAGGAGCAGCCCCACGCCCAACATGACGTAGTCCATCACACGTCACCCCCGATCATCGGGGAGCAGGGTCGGTGGGGCGAGGGTCTACTGGGAGGGTCGTCCATTGTGCGGACGATTCTACGGCACGCCCGCCCCCACCCGGGGGCGGCGGCTCACCAGCTGACGGGCAGGGCCTTGCCCTCCTCGTATCCGGCCGCCGACTGGAAACCGACCGTCGCCCGCTCGTGGAAGTCGGCGACCGTCGCGGCTCCGGCGTACGTGAACGACGAACGCACACCCGAGGTGATCATGTCGAGCAGGTCCTCGACGCTCGGGCGCAGCGGGTCGAGGTAGATGCGCGACGACGAGATGCCTTCGGCGAAGAGCTCCTTCCGGGCGCGCTCGAACGGGTCGAGGCGACCGAAGCGCCCCTGTACCGCTTTGGTCGACGCCATGCCCCACGACTCCTTGAAGACCCGCCCGTCGGCGTCGACCCGCAGTTCGCCGGGCGACTCGATCGTGCCGGCGAACCACGAGCCGATCATGACGGATGCCGCGCCCGCCGCGAGGGCCAGGGCGACGTCCCGGGGGTAGCGGACACCCCCGTCCGCCCAGACGTGGGCACCGGCGGCGGTCGCCGCTTCGGCGGTCTCGAGCACGGCGGAGAACTGCGGACGGCCGACGGCCGTCATCATGCGGGTCGTGCACATGGCGCCCGGGCCGACGCCGACCTTCAGGATCGTGGCGCCCGCCTCGACGAGGTCGCGGACCCCCTCGGCGGTGACCACGTTGCCGGCGACGATGGGCAGGTCGAGCCCCTCGGCGTGGACGGCGCGGAGCGCCCGGATCATGCTCTCCTGGTGACCGTGCGCGGTGTCGACGACGAGCGCGTCGACACCGGCGGCCGCAAGGGCGCGCGCCTTCGCCGCGACGTCGCCGTTGATCCCGACGGCTGCGGCGACGATGAGGCGTCCGTCCGCGTCGACCGCCGGACGGTACAGCGAGGAGCGCAGGGCCGTCCGCTGCGACAGCGTGCCCACGAGGTGGCCGTGCTGCAGGACCGTGACGATGTCGGCATCCGCCGCGACCAGGAGGTCGAAGGCCGCCCGCGCAGTGTCCACGTCGTCGGCGTCGATGGATGCCGCCCGCCCCCGCACGAGGTCGCCGAGCCGCGCGTCCGGCAGGGCCGTCCCGAGCCGCTCGGCGGGAACGATGCCGAGGATGTCGTCGACGTGCACCCACGGTGCGCCCGCACTGTGCGCCGACGTCGCGACGACGATCCCGTGCCCCGCGGCCGGAGGCAGGAGTGCGGCGGCCTCCGACACGAGCGCCTCCGGCGGCAGGACGAGCGGGGTGTCCCAGCGCACCGGCTGATCCTTGACCCACCGGATCGCCGCGTCGACCTCTTGCAACGGCATGTCCTGGGGCAGCACCGCGAGCCCGCCGCGACGGGCCAGGGTCGCCGCCAGGCGCGGTCCCGTGACGGAGTTCATGTTGGAGGCGACGAGCGGAATCGTCGCACTCGTCCCGTCGCCGGGTGAGAGGTCGACGTCGAGGCGACTCGTCACGTCCGACCGTCGCGGGACGAGGAACACGTCGGAGTAGGTCAGGTCGCCTGCGGGCCGCTCACCGGAGAAGTGCATACTCCCACGCTAGGCGACCGTCGAGCCCCCGCGCCGGACGGCGTGAGCGGGTCGGGCGGACGCGAACCTGGGATACCCTTGATCTCTGTGCGCGAGGCCGCGCGGGCACCGCACATTTCGAACGTCGACGACGAAAGCAGGCGGAACCGTGTCCAGTCAGGCGACCGGCGTGGGAACTACGAGCGACGGGGAGTTCGGAGCCAACGAATGGCTCGTCGCGGAACTGTACGAGCAGTACAGCCGCGACAAGAACTCGGTGGACAAGGAGTGGTGGCCGATCCTCGAGGCCTACACCCCCGACGGAGCCTCCGGCGCACCCGCGACGGCATCTGCACCGGCGGCATCCGCACCGGCCGGATCCGCCGCACCGGCTTCCGCTCCGGCGGCCCCCGCAGCGGAGAACCGTCCCGCCGCGGCCGGCGCCCCGCCCGTCGCCCGGACGACCGCGCGTCCGGCCGCTCCGCAGCCGATTCCCGCCGAGGCTCCCAAGGCCGCACCCGCCGCCGACAAGGCCGTCCTCGAGGACACCGTCACGCCGCTGCGCGGACTGCCGAAGACCCTCGCGGCCAACATGGACGAGTCCCTCACCGTCCCGACCGCGACGAGCGTGCGGACGATCCCGGCGAAGCTGATGATCGACAACCGCATCGTCATCAACAACCACATGTCCCGCACGCGCGGCGGGAAGGTGAGCTTCACCCACATCATCGGGTGGGCGCTCATCCAGGCCCTGAAGGCCTTCCCGACCCAGAACGTGTACTACGCCGAGGTCGACGGCAAGCCGTCCGTCGTCGCGCCCGCCCACATCAACCTCGGCATCGCGATCGACCTGCCGAAGCCCGACGGCACGCGCGCCCTCATGGTGCCGAGCATCAAGCAGGCCGAGACGCTGACGTTCGGCGAGTACCTCACCGCTTATGAGGACCTCGTCCAGCGCGCCCGCAAGAACAAGCTCACCGCGGCGGACTTCCAGGGGACGACGGTCTCGCTGACCAACCCCGGCGGCATCGGCACGGTCCACTCCGTCCCGCGCCTCATGAAGGGCCAGGGCTGCATCATCGGCGCCGGCGCCCTCGACTACCCGGCCGAGTTCCAGGGCGCGAGCGAGAAGACGCTCGGCGAGCTCGGCATCGGCAAGACCATCACGCTCACGAGCACCTACGACCACCGCGTCATCCAGGGTGCCGGCTCGGGCGAGTTCCTGAAGATCGTGCACCAGCTGCTGATCGGCCAGGAGGGGTTCTACGACGACATCTTCGCGGCCCTCCGCATCCCCTACTCCCCCATCCGCTGGTCGAGCGACATCAAGGTCGACGTCGCCGAGCGCGTCGACAAGACGGCTCGCGTACAGGAGCTCATCAACTCCTACCGCGTCCGCGGCCACATGATGGCCGACATCGACCCGCTCGAGTACGTGCAGCGCACGCACCCTGACCTCGAGATCGAGAACCACGGCCTGACCTTCTGGGACCTCGACCGCGAGTTCGTCACGAACGGCTTCGGCGGCAAGCGCACGATGAAGCTGCGCGACATCCTGGGCATCCTGCGCGACTCGTACTGCCGCACCATCGGCGTCGAGTACATGCACATCCAGGACCCGACGCAGCGCAAGTGGTTCCAGGACAACCTCGAGGTCAAGTACCAGAAGCCCGGCCACGACGAGCAGCTGCGCGTCCTCGGCAAGCTCAACGAGGCCGAGGCGTTCGAGACCTTCCTGCAGACGAAATTCGTCGGCCAGAAGCGGTTCAGCCTCGAGGGCGGCGAGTCGCTCGTGCCCCTGCTCGACCAGATCCTGCAGGGCGCGGCGGCCGAGGGCCTCGACGGCGCCGCCATCGCCATGGCCCACCGCGGTCGCCTCAACGTCCTCACGAACGTCGCCGGCAAGACCTACAGCCAGATCTTCCGCGAGTTCGAGGGCTCCGTCGCCGTCGGCTCGAAGAGCGGTTCGGGCGACGTCAAGTACCACCTCGGCACCCAGGGCACCTTCGTCGCCGACGGCGGCGAGGAGCTCCCCGTCTACCTCGCGGCGAACCCCTCGCACCTCGAGACGGTCGACGGTGTCCTCGAGGGCATCGTCCGCGCCAAGCAGGACCGCCTCCCCATCGGCTCGTTCTCGTGGCTGCCGATCCTCGTCCACGGCGACGCGGCCTTCGCCGGCCAGGGCGTCGTGATGGAGACCCTGCAGATGTCGCGTCTGCGCGGCTACCGCACGGGCGGCACGGTGCACGTCGTCGTCAACAACCAGGTCGGTTTCACGACGCTCCCCCTCGACGCCCGCACGTCGATCTACGCGACCGACGTCGCCAAGACGATCCAGGCGCCGATCTTCCACGTGAACGGCGACGACCCCGAGGCCGTCGTCCACGTCGCCGAGCTCGCCTTCCGCTACCGGCAGGAGTTCAACCGGGATGTCGTGATCGACCTCGTCTGCTACCGGCGCCGCGGTCACAACGAGGGCGACGACCCCTCGATGACGCAGCCGCTCATGACGAACCTGATCGAGGCCAAGCGCTCGGTGCGCAAGCTCTACACCGAGGCGCTCGTCGGTCGCGGCGACATCACCGAGGAGGAGTACGAGAAGGCCAAGCAGGACTTCCAGAACCGCCTCGAGATCGCCTTCGCCGAAACGCACGCCGCCCAGACCGGTACCTCGCCGGTCGTCGCGGCGGACGCACCGGCCGACACGGCCGTCGGCGAGCCCGAGACCACCGGGGTCCCCCGCGACGTCATCGAGCGCATCGGGGACGCGTTCGTCAACAAGCCCGAGGGCTTCACGGTCCACACCAAGCTGCAGCAGCTGCTCGAGAAGCGGCACGACATGAGCCGCAACGGCAAGATCGACTGGGGCTTCGGCGAGCTGCTCGCGTTCGGTTCGCTGCTGGTCGAGGGCTCGAACGTCCGCCTCGCCGGTCAGGACGTCCGACGCGGCACGTTCGTGACGCGTCACGCCGTCATGCACGACCGTGCGAACGGTCAGGAGTGGCTGCCGCTGGCGAACCTGAGCGACAACCAGGGCCGTTTCTACGTGTACGACTCGCTCCTGAGCGAGTACGCCGCGATGGCGTTCGAGTACGGCTACTCGGTCGAGCGGGCCGACACCCTCACGCTGTGGGAGGCCCAGTTCGGCGACTTCGCCAACGGCGCCCAGTCGGTGATCGACGAGTTCATCTCCTCGGCCGAGCAGAAGTGGGGCCAGCAGTCCGGCGTCGTGCTCCTGCTCCCCCACGGCTACGAGGGCCAGGGACCCGACCACTCGTCGGCGCGCATCGAGCGCTACCTGCAGATGTGTGCGCAGGACAACATGACCGTCGCACGTCCGTCGACGCCGGCGTCGTACTTCCACCTGCTGCGCCGTCAGGCGTACGCCCGCCCGCGCCGGCCGCTCGTCGTCTTCACGCCGAAGGCGATGCTGCGCCTGCGCAACGCCACGAGCCCCGTCGAGGACTTCCTCGACGGCCGGTTCGAGCCGGTGATCGACGACAGCCGCTCCCTCGACCGCGAGGCGGTCAGCCGGGTGCTGCTGCACTCCGGCAAGATTCACTGGGACCTCGCCGCCGAGCTCGAGAAGAACCCGAACGAGAAAGTCGCGCTCGTCCGCCTGGAGCAGTACTACCCGGCCCCCATCGACCAGCTGAACGCGGTGCTCGACAGCTACCCGAACGCCGAACTGTTCTGGGTCCAGGAAGAGCCCGAGAACCAGGGCGCCTGGCCGTTCATGGCGCTCGAGGTCGTCAAGCACCTCCACGGCCGCACGATCAAGCGGATCTCGCGTTCCTCGGCCGCCTCCACGGCGACCGGCTCGCCGAAGGTCCACGCCCGCGAGCACGCCGCGATCATGGAGAAGGCGCTCACCTTCTGAGCGCCTTCACGAAAGAAGAGGCCCCGCTTCGGCGGGGCCTCTTCTTTCGTGGGACGGAGGGTGGTGTCCGGTCAGTGGTGCGTCGCCTGCTCCGCGCGCAGCCGCGCGAGCACCTGATCGCGCAGGTCCTCCGGCGCCGCCTCCTTGCACGCGCGCGCGACCACCGCGGTCAGGGTGGTGGCGACCAAGGCTTCGTCACGGCACGCGGCGCAGTTCTCCAGGTGCTCGGTGATGTCCGAGTGGCGCGTGTGGCAGATCTCGTTGCGCAGGTACTCCTCGAGGTCCTGCCGGGCTTTGTCGCAACCGCAGTCGGTCATTTCGCACTCCTCGTGGCGGGCACATCGATGCCGCGCTCTTTCGCATATTCGGACAGCAGGTCGCGGAGCTGACGTCTGCCACGGTGCAGACGGCTCATGACCGTGCCGATGGGGGTTTTCATGATGTCCGCGATCTCCTGGTACGCGAATCCTTCGACGTCCGCGAGGTACACGGCCAGTCGGAAGTCCTCCGGAAGCGCCTGCAACGCGTCCTTCACGACGGATGCCGGCATGTGGTCGATCGCCTCGGCCTCGGCCGATCGCGCCGACGACGCCGTGGTCGACTCGGCCCCGCCGAGCTGCCAGTCCTCCAGGTCGTCGATCGTGCCCTGGTAGGGCTCGCGCTGCTTCTTCCGGTACGTGTTGATGTACGTGTTCGTGAGGATGCGGTACAGCCACGCCTTCAGGTTGGTGCCCTGCGTGAACGACGCCCACGCGGCGAACGCCTTCACGAAGGTCTCCTGGACCAGATCCGACGCGTCGGCCGGGTTGCGGGTCATCCGCATGGCCGCAGCGTAGAGCTGGTCCATGAAGGGGAGCGCCTGCTCCTCGAACTGGGTACGCGGGTCGTCGACCGCCTGATCGTTCATCGCAGGCCAGTCTACGTCGGCCCCTTCGGCGAGCACGGGCGCATCAGCTGTCGCGATCATCGCGCTCCTCTCCCCTGGCATGCACGGTGTCGACAGAGGGGTCAACGGACGAAGGGCGGGGCCTATTCCCAGGTTCGCGGATGCCGCGGCTCAGGGCTCGGGAACGGGTGAACGGATTCCGTGTCATCAGTAGGCTGGGAGCGATGAGCGACGCCCCTTCCTCCCCCGCCACCGCCGACGAGATCCCCGGCGGGTCGTGGCCGGCGCCCACGCCGGGCGAGCCGGTCCACGCGCACGTGACGGTGCCCGGGTCGAAGTCGCTCACCAACCGCGAACTCGTCCTCTCCGCCATCGCCGACGGACCGAGCCTGCTGACCGGCGCGCTCCACTCGGACGACTCCGCGCGCATGATCGACGCCCTCCGTCGCCTCGGCGTGAGGATCGAGCCGGTCGCCGGCGACTCCCCCTTCGGTCCGGACCTCGAGGTCACCCCGCCGTCCCGCTTCACCGGCGGCACCACGATCGACTGCGGTCAGGCCGGCACCGTCATGCGATTCGTCTCCCCGATCGCCGGCCTCGCCGTGGGCGACGTGCACGTGACCGCCCACCCCACCGCTCTGCACCGCCCGATGGGGGCGATGATCCACGCGCTGCGTGACATCGGGGCGGACATCGACGACGCCGGCAGCTGGTCGCTCCCCTTCGACGTGCGCGGCCACGGGCACCTCCGCGGCGGCGAGGTCACGATCGACGCGAGCCAGTCCAGTCAGTTCGTCTCCGGACTGCTCCTGGCCGCGGCGCGCTTCGACGTCGGCCTGCGTCTCATCCACGACGGCGAGCGCCTGCCGAGCCTCCCCCACATCGAGATGACGGTCGAGGCACTCGCCCGCCGCGGGGTGCATGTCGAGCACCCCACACCGAACGAGTGGCTCGTGCCCGCGGGGCCGGTGCGCGGCAAGGAGATCGCGATCGAACCCGACCTCTCCAACGCCGCTCCGTTCCTCGCCGCCGCCGTCCTCACCGGCGGGTCGGTGACGGTCCCCGGCTGGCCCGCGCACTCCACCCAGCCCGGCGCGCTGCTGGCCGACATCCTGCCCGTCATGGGAGCGCACGTCACCCGCCGCGCGGGAGCGCTCACCGTCACCGCGGGCGACCGCATCGCCGGCCTCGACCTCGACCTGTCGGCGGCGAGCGAGCTCACCCCGACGCTGTTCGCGCTCGCCGCGTTCGCCGACGCCCCCACGACCTTCCACGGCATCGGTCACATCCGGGGCCACGAGACGGATCGGATCGCGGCCCTCGTGGAGAACCTCCGCGCGCTCGGCGGCGAGGCGGAGGAGCGGGAGGACGGCATCCACATCGTCCCGAGGCCCCTGCACGGCGGGGTGTGGCGCGCCCACCACGACCACCGCATGGCGACGGCGGGCGCGGTCATCGGCCTGCGGGCGCCCGGGGTGGTCGTCGACGACATCGGAACGACGGCCAAGACGATGCCCGAGTTCCCCCAGCTGTGGGCGGGCATGCTCGCGTGAGCTGGCTCGACGACGACGGCGACGACGACGACCTCGACTACGACGAGGCCGACATCCGCGTCCGGCCGAATCCCAAGGCCAACCGCCCCCGCACCAAGCGCCGCCCCGCGCACGCGGATGCGCAGACCGCCCGCGTGCTCGGCGTGGACCGCGGCCGCTACACGGTCCTGATCGACGAGGACGGCCCGGACGAGCGCCAGATCCTCGCGACACGCGCCCGCGAACTCCGCAAGCAGCCGATCGTCAACGGCGACCGCGCCCGCGTCGTCGGCGACACCTCCGGCGACGACGGCACCCTCGCGCGCATCGTCGGCATCGAGGAGCGCACCTCGCTGCTGCGCCGCAGCGCGGACGACACCGACCAGGTCGAGCGCATCATCGTCGCCAACGCCGATCAGCTGCTCATCGTCGTGGCCGCCGCCGACCCCGAACCCCGGCCGCGCCTCGTCGACCGCTACCTCATCGCGGCGCTGGATGCCGGCATGCACCCGCTGCTCGTCGTCACCAAGACCGATCTCGCCGATCCGGCATCCTTCCTCGCGCACTTCGAGGGCCTCGACGACCTGGAGGTGTTCACCAGCGGGACGGGCGCGATGCCGGTCGCCGAGATCGGCGAACGCCTCGCCGGGCACGCCACCGTGTTCGTCGGCCATTCCGGTGTCGGCAAGTCGACCCTCGTCAACGCCCTCGTCCCCGACGCCGCGCGCGCGACCGGACACGTCAACGAGGTGACCGGGCGCGGCCGCCACACGTCGAGCTCGGCCGTCTCGCTCCGCTACGTCGGCGACCGGGGTCGCGGCTGGGTGATCGACACCCCCGGCGTCCGGTCGTTCGGTCTGGGCCACGTGGACCCCGCCAACATCCTCCGCGCCTACACCGATCTCGCCGCCGTCGTCGAGGAGTGCCCGCGGGGGTGCACGCACCTGCCCGACGCCCCTGACTGCGCGATCGTCGAGGCCGTGGCGGAGGGTCGGCTGGGCGAGCGCGGTCCTGCGCGACTGGACTCGTTGCAGCGACTCCTCGCCACCTTCGCGACCTGAGCGGCCGACTAAAATGAGGGGATGCCGCGCCTGAACACCGGATCCCCCGCCCCCGACTTCACCCTCGTCGACCAGGACGGTGGGACCGTCTCGCTGAGCGACTTCCGCGGCGGGCGCCTCATCGCCTTCTTCTACCCCGCCGCCATGACGCCGGGCTGCACGACCGAGGCCTGCGATTTCCGCGACAGCGTCGCGCCGCTGCAGGCGGCCGGGTACACCGTGGTGGGGATCTCCCGCGACGAGCCGGCGAAGCTGCGCGAATTCCGTGAGCGCGACGCCCTCCCCTATGCCCTCCTGAGCGATCCCGACCACAGCGTCCACGAGGCCTACGGCGCGTGGGGCGAGAAGATGAACTACGGCAAGGTCGTCGAGGGCGTCATCCGCTCGACCTTCGTCATCGACGAGGACGGCACGGTCGCGCACGCGCTCTACAACGTGAAGGCCACCGGCCACGTCGCGCGGATCCGGAGCCTGCTCGAAGTCTGATCAGACCTCGTCGGCCTCGCTCCGCGATCGCGCGCCCGCCGCCCGAGCGGCCGCGATCAGGAGGACGAGCCCCACGACGGCGGGGACCGCGATCGTCGCGGCGAGGCGCGTGTCGGCTCCCTCCCCCGTGAGGGTCCCGAGCGCGACGGACAGGACGAGCAACTGCATGACGACGCCGCCGGAGCGTCCCCACGACCCGCCGCGCCACACGGCGACGGCGAAGCCTGCGACGGCGACCGCGCCGATCACCGTCAGGGCGAGGAGGGCCAGCGAGCTCGGCACGCTCTCGCTGTCGCCGCGGACCAGCGCGACCAGCTCCCACGCGGCGAGGGCCAGGACGCCGATCGCCTCGAGGGCGAGCCAACCGGCCGCGATCCGCTCGACGCAGGTGGTACGCACGTTCACCGCTCCTCCTGGGCGCCCGGGGCACGGCGAGGCGCCGAAATAGTCCGTTAACCCGTGATTCACATAACCCTTGATTCCCATGCCCGGGCATGGGAATATTGACGGGCAAGTGTGCTCCCACAGCGGCGTGGGGCGAGCATCAGCTCGCACACCACTCAGGTTAGTCGACGTCGCCCGGCGTCGCATCCCGACTTCCGATCCCCCACAAGGAGCACCGCTATGGATTGGCGCGACAAAGCCGCCTGCCTGACCGTCGACCCCGAACTGTTCTTCCCCGTGGGGAACACCGGGCCCGCCGTCGACCAGATCGAGAAGGCGAAGTCCGTCTGCGCCCGGTGCACCGTCACCGAACTCTGCCTGCAGTACGCCCTCGAAACCGGCCAGGACTCGGGTGTCTGGGGCGGTCTCTCCGAAGACGAGCGCCGCGCCCTCAAGCGCCGCGCCGCCCGCGCCCGCCGCGCGTCCTGACACCGCCGCGCGCGGGCCTCAGGCCCGCGCGCGCTCGATGTACCGCATCGGGATCTCGATCGTCACCTCGGTCCCGCTGCCCATGAGGGTGTGCCAGTCGATCGTCCCGCTCAGCTCACCCTGGATGAGCGTCCTCACGATCTGCGTGCCGAGACCCCGACCGACCTGACCCTCGGGCAGGCCGACACCGGTGTCGCGGACGCGGACCGCGAGCCGGTCCTCGTCGCGCTCGGCGATGATCTCGACCTCGCCCTCCTTGTCGGCCAGACCGTGTTCGACGGCGTTCGTCACGAGCTCGGTGAGCGCGAGGGCGAGGGGCGTCGCGTACTCGCTCGGCAGCGTCCCGAACGTGCCGGTCTTGACCGTGCGCGCGCGCGTGTTGGGCGCCGCCGCGACCTCGGCGACGAGCTTGAGGACGCGCTCGAACACGTCGTCGAAGTCCACGCTCTGCGTGAGCCCCTCCGACAGGGTGTCGTGGACGACAGCGATCGCGCTCACCCGGCGCATGGCCTGCGTCAGGGCGTCCCGACCCTCGTCGGAATGGGTTCGCCGCGCCTGGATGCGCAGGAGCGACGCGACGGTCTGCAGGTTGTTCTTGACGCGATGGTGGATTTCGCGGATCGTCGCATCCTTCGTGATGAGCTCCTGCTCCTGGTGGCGGATCTCGCTCACGTCGCGGCACAGGACGATGGCGCCGATGCGGGTGCCGTTCTCGCGCAGGGGGATCGTCCGGAGCGAGACGGTCACGCCCCGCGCCTCGACGTCCGCACGCCACGGCGCACGACCGGCCATCACGATCGGCAGCGACTCGTCGAACTGGCGCGACGCCGGCATGATCTTCGTCGCCACTTCCATGAGCGATTCGCCTTCGAGCTCGTCGTCGAAGCCGAGCCGGTTGAAGGCCGACAGGGCGTTCGGGCTCGCGAACGTCGTGATCCCGTCGACGTCGAGACGGATGAGGCCGTCCGAGGCGCGAGGGGCGCCCCGGCGCGGCGAGGTCGGCGCCGTGAGGTCGGGGAAGTCCGCCGATGCGATCATCCCGAACAGGTCGTCCGCGCAGTCGTTGAAGGTGATCTGCTGACGCGACGGGGTACGGGCCTCACCGAGGTTGGTGTGCCGGGTCAGCACGCCGATCACCCGGCTCTCGCGTCCCTCCGCCGCGCGCTCGCGCACGATCGGCACGGCCCGCACGCGGGTCGGCGTCTCCTCGAACCAGTCCGGCGAGGACGAATCCACGACGCGCACCTGCGTGAACGCGTCCGTGACCTGCGTGCGCCATTGCGGTCGCACGGCATCGCCGACGATGTCGCGGTAGAACAGGGTCGCGGCGCCGCTCGGCCGGGTGTGGGCGACGGCGATGAACGAGTCGTCCGACGTCGGCACCCAGATGACGATGTCCGCGAAGGCCAGGTCGGCGAGGAGCTGACCGTCACCGGCCAGGCGGTGGAGCCACTCCACATCCTCCGCGGTGGATCGGCCTTGGGCGTAGACGAGGTCGCTGAGGGTGGACACGCCTCCACCCTAGATCCTCCTCCCGGGGGCTTCCCGCGCTCTACGCGCTCCGGGCCAGACGGCGCAGCGAGTGCCGGGTCGCGGCCTCCGCGGCACGCCGCGGGGCGAGCGATTCGGCCACGAGGCGTCGCACCGCGGTCGGCACCGCCGAGCGCGGTGCGACGTGGGCGATCGGGCGCGCGGCGAGGAGCGCGGCATCCGTCCCCCGGGCGTCCCACGGGACGAAGGACACGTCCGTCACGCCCGTGTAGCGCTCGAGTGTGCGCCGCACCTGTCCGCGGGCGTCGACACCGAGGGCGCCGGCGCGGATCTTGTTGACCACCACCCGCACGGGGGCGGTGCCCGCCGCCGCGCGGAGCTCGGGCCAGTTCCGCACGAAACGGGACACCCCGACGGGATCGGCGGCGACGACGGCGAGGACGACGTCGGCCGCTTCGACGGCCGCGAGCGTCGCGGCGTTACGGCGGGGACCGTCGACGAGGTCGCTCACGATCTCCTCGTCGCGTTCGAGGGATGCCGCGGTGTCGACGACGGTGTCATCCACCCATCCGCGACACGCCTCGAGCGCGGCCAGCACGCGGGCATGGGACAGCTCGGGCCACCGTCCCGGCCGATTGAGGCCGGTGAGCACGTCCACGTCGGCCAGCGTCGACGCGATGCGGCTGAGCTCGGCCACCGTGAGCGTGCCGCGTTCGGCCTGCCGGCATGCGGCGGCGAACCCGGGGCCCTCGTCGGCGAGGCCGGTCGCGAGGGCGAGCGAGGGCGCGTGGGAGTCCGCGTCGACGAGCGCGACGCGGTGGTCGGCACTCGAAAGTGCGCAGGCGATCTCGATGGCGAGGGTCGTCCGCCCGGGCGCTCCCTGTGCGCCCCACACGGTGATCACACGGCCGCGGGTGGGCTCGGCGGGGAGGGACGACGGAGGGCTCGCGAGGAGCTCGGCCGCCGGTGCGTCCGGATCGTGGGCCGCGAGCCCGAGCGATGCGGCGAGGCGCCGATCCGAGGTTCGAGCGCACAGCGGCACGATGCGCACCGACAGACGGTCGCAGGCGGCGACGAGCTCGGCGGTCAGGGTCGCCGCCCGCCCCTCGACGATCAGGAGGTCCGCCCGGGCCAGCTCGGCGAGGAGCTCCGCCGCCTCGGGCGCGGCCATCGCATCGAGCGCGGCGGCAGCGGGGGCGGATGCCGCCACCACCGCGCGCACGTCGGCGTCCTCGTGGCGCAGTCGCGCGGCGAGGGTGTCCGCGCGGGGACCGTCCGCCGCGACGACGACCCTCACCGGGACTCCCCCGCCACGGGCACGACCGACAGGAGGGAGTCGTCGGACACCGCGGCGAGCGTCGCGGCGACATCGGCGCGGGGGATGACGATCTCGAGCGACACGTCCTCGCCCGAGACGACGGCGTCGTCCTTCGTCACCGTGACCACCGTCGCCGAGGGCACGAGGATCCGCGGCTCGCCGACCTCGCCGCCCTCCTCGGCCGGTGCCGCCCAGACCTCCACGACCGAACCCGAGGTGACGGCGTCGGACACGTCTCCGGCCGTCCGGATCACCACGCTCGTCGTGGTCGCGGCATCCGCCTCGTCCACGGCCGCGTGCGGGACGAGTTCGCCCGCCAGGATCGTGCGGGTCGCGATGACGCCGGGCTCGAGCGAGGCGGGCGAGACGTACGTGTCACCCGCGGACCCCAGGGCGACGTCGACCACCCGCAGGTCGTCCGCCGTCACGGTCTGACCGGGGACGATCGTGCGGGCGGCGGCGAACACCGGCGCGGTCTGACGCGCAGAGGCGACGACGAGCCAAACGCCCGCAACGGACGCGATGATCAGCGCGATACCGAGGAGGAATCGCGCGTCGGCCCAGAACGCACGCGGCGCGGGCCGGACGGTGTCGGGAGTGGTCATGACGCCATGGTGACCGAGCCCGCGGCGGTGCCACCGCGATTATCCACAAGCCGGCGATGCAACCGATGCGACCGGTACGCGGGCCCATAATGGCCTCATGCCCGATGCGTCCCCCCTGCGTATGCTCACGCCCGCCCAGGTCGCGGAGATGCTGCAACTGGAGGTCGACGAGGTCGTGGCTCTCATCCTCGACGGACGTCTGCGGGGGGCTCGGCTCGGCTCCCCGCTCGCGTGGCGCATCGAGGCGGACAGCGTCGAGGACTACCTGGACGAACAGGCGGAGGACGCGCGACTCCACGCGCTCTGGCGCGAGTCCAACGCCGCGAGCTTCCCCGAGCTTTGGGGGCGCGGCCGCCGCGGCGGCGAATGATCACGGCCTGATCGCGCCGCGCTCACGCGAGCGAGGCCGGCGCTTCCAGCCGCACGGCCGTGACCGCCGACAGCGGCACGATGCGGTATCCGCTCACGAGGTCGGCGCGACGGGGTGAACCGCGGTCGTGCAGGGCGAGATCGAGATGATCGGATGCCGCACGGTCGATCGTGCCGCAGTACTCCCGCCCGTCGACGGCGTACAGCGTCACGGGGACACGCCGCCGCGCGAGGTCGCGCAGGAGGAAGCCGAGCGTCATCCGCTCGCGGAGCCGCCCGGGCTCACTCCCCCGGGCGCTGCGAAGCAGGTCGGCGTGCGTCGGCCCCACCGCGACGAGGGCGGCCAGGGGGACGATCAGGGCACCCCGCGCGCCGCCGTCGTCCACCGCGAGCCAATCCGGTCCGACCGCGACGGGTACGCCGGTCACGGCGGCGCCGCCTACGAGATCCAGGGTGATGGCGTCCTCGACGGCACCCACCAGGGCATGCAACCGCTGGAACAGCGACAGCCGGGCCAGTCGCAGCCGCTCGGCTTCGGTGTCGAGCGCCGCGCGCTCGGCCTCCCATTCGGAGTCCAATTGGTCTTCGAGATCCTCGAAGAATCGATCCCAGCGCACGATCGCGAATGTAGAGGACCACCCGCCGGCACCGCGGGGTTTGTCCACAGGTTGGAGTATTCTCATCCACCCTCTCGTCACCCTGTGCTGTACTCGTGGCGTTCATCGACCCGCAGACACCTGTCGCCCGAGAGGAACCGACATGGCCCTCACCGCCACCGAAGACAGCCGGATACCGCGTTCGGGGAGCGCCCTCGAGGTCGCCGAGTACTTCGCACCGCAGCGCACCTCGACGGCCGATCTGCCCGACCCGCTCCCCCTCGTGAAGAACCTCACGATCGGCGTCCTCGAGGTGCTGGCCGGCGTGCGCGACGTCGATCAGCTGGCGCGCTGGCTCGGCGAGGACGCGTACCGGGCGCTCGTCACCCGAGCGAACCTGTCGGCCCGCGCGCGGAGCGCACGCGGCGTCGCCGCCGTCCGGCCGGCGCACCGCATCCTGAGCGATCGCACCTGCGAACCCGCCGACGGCGTGCTCGAGGCGGTCGTGGTCGTCGGCGGTCCGATCCGCACACGTGCCGTCGCGATGCGCCTCGAGGGCTGGGACGGGCGCTGGCGCGCGACCTCCCTCGCCCTGCTCTGACCTCGCGGCCCCTTACTGCTTGTACGACGCGAGGAAGTTGCCCAGGCGCTCGATCGCCTCGGTGAGCACCCGCGCCTCGGGCAGCGTGACGATGCGGAAGTGATCCGGCGTCGGCCAGTTGAACCCGGTCCCCTGCACGAGAAGCACGTGCTCGGCGACGAGGAAGTCATAGACGAACTTGGCGTCGTCGTGGATGTCATGAACCTCGGGGTCGAGCCGGGGGAAGGCGTACAGGGCGCCCTCGGGCTTGACGCAGGTGACGCCGGGGATGGCGGTGAGGCCGGCCCAGGCGGCATCCCGCTGCTCATGGAGCCGACCTGTCGGTGCGATGAGCGCATCGATGGATTGGACACCAGACAACGCCGCCTGGACGGCGAACTGCGCGGGGACGTTGGGGCACAGACGTGTCGAGGCGAGCAGCTGGATGCCCTCGAGGAAGCCCGCAGCGTGCTTCTTCGGTCCCGTGATGACCATCCACCCCGAGCGGTACCCGGCGACGCGGTAAGTCTTCGACAGTCCGTTGTAGGTCAGGCAGAGCAGGTCCGGCGCGAGGGTCGCGAGCGGGATGTGCCGAGCGCCGTCGAAGAGGATGCGATCGTAGATCTCGTCGGAGAGCAAGAGGAGCTGATGCTCGCGGGCGATCTCCACGATCCCCTGCAGCACCTCGCGGGTGTAGACGGCGCCGGTCGGGTTGTTCGGGTTGATCACGACGATCGCCTTGGTGCGCGGCGTCACCTTGGCCCGGATGTCCTCGAGGTCGGGCTGCCAGCCGTTCTCGCTGTCGGCGAGGTAGTGCACCGGGGTGCCGCCGGCGAGGCTCGTCATGGCGGTCCACAGCGGGTAGTCCGGTGCGGGGATGAGGACCTCGTCGCCCTCGTCGAGCAGCGCCTGCATCGTCATCGTGATGAGCTCGGACACACCGTTGCCGAGGTAGACGTCATCGGGGTCGAACTTCGGGAAGCCCGGCTCCTCCTCGTACCGCGAGACGATCGCCCGCCGCGCGGACATGATGCCGCGGGAGTCGGAGTAGCCGTGCGCCTGCGGGACCGCCTCGATCATGTCGCGGACGATCTGGAACGGCGCCTCGAATCCGAAGATCGCGGGGTTGCCGGTGTTGAGCTTGAGGATCGTGTGACCCTCGTCCTGCAGCCGGTCGGCCTCGACCAGGGCGGCTCCGCGGATCTCGTACAGGACGTCCTTGAGTTTGGATGACTGGTCGAAGGTGCGCGGGCTCATCGGTTCAGGATATCGGGGACCCGACGGGGCCAATGGCGGTCCGGTGGCCCGGCCGACACCGTCGGACCGACATCACTTCTTCTTACCGGACGCCCGTCGCTGCGCGCGGTTGCCCGCCTCGGCCGGTGCCTGCACCTGCTGCCCGAAGGAGCCGCGAGGGGCGTCGGCGGGGGCCTCCTGCTCGGCCTCACGCTGGCGTGCCTTGCTGGTCGCCGCCTGCTGGACCTGGCCGCGCTCGTTGCGCACCTCGACCTCGCCCGCGTCGTTCGGGGCGGTGTACTGCAGCTTCTGCGCGTCGATCTCGGGCGCGGCGAGGCCCTTCGCCTCGATGTCGCCCCCCTCGGTCTGACGGACCTCGACCTCGAGGTTGAAGAGGAAGCCGACCGACTCCTCCTTGATCTGGGCCATCATCGACTGGAACATCTGGTACCCCTCGCGCTGGTACTCGATGAGCGGGTCGCGCTGCGCCATGGCGCGCAGGCCGATGCCGTCCTTGAGGTAGTCCATCTCGTAGAGGTGGTCGCGCCAGCGACGGTCGAGGACCTGCAGCACGACGCGACGCTCGAGCTCGCGCATGGCGGGCGCTCCGAGCTTCTCCTCACGGTTGCGGTAGGCGATCTTGGCGTCAGAGAGCAGCTCGCGCTTGAGCAGTTCAGGGGTCACCTTGCCCTTGCTGCCGCTCTCGGCGACGACCTCGTCGATCGTCACGCCGACCGGGTAGAGGGTGCCGAGCTCGGCCCACATCGCATCGAAGTCCCAGCTCTCGTTGTGGCCGGAACCGGTGTGCTCGTCGATGATCGCGGCGATGGTGTCCTCGAGGAAATGCTCGATGCGCTCCGAGAGGTCGTCGCCCTCGAGCATGTGCCGGCGGTCGGCGTAGATCGCCTCGCGCTGCCGGTTGAGGACGTCGTCGTACTTGAGGACGTTCTTGCGGATCTCGGCGTTGCGCGCCTCCACCTGCGCCTGAGCGCTCTTGATCGCGCGCGAGACCATCGAGGACTCGATGGCCACGTCATCAGGGAAGTTGGTGCGGGCCAGGATCGCCTCGGCCGCACCCGACTGGAACAGCCGCATGAGGTCATCCGTGAGCGACAGGTAGAACCGGCTCTCACCGGGGTCGCCCTGACGGCCCGAGCGACCGCGGAGCTGGTTGTCGATACGGCGTGACTCGTGTCGTTCGGTGCCGAGGACGTAGAGTCCCCCCGCCTCGACGACGCGGTCGGCCTCCTCCTGCACCTTCTCCTTGACAGCGGCGTAGACCTCTTCCCACGCGGCCTCGTACTCGTCCGGCGTCTCAACGGGGTCGAGCCCCTTGGCCCTCATCTCCGAGACGGCGAGGAACTCGGCGTTGCCGCCGAGCATGATGTCGGTGCCTCGACCGGCCATGTTCGTGGCGACCGTCACGGCGCCGTAGCGACCGGCGCGGGCGACGATCTCGGCCTCGCGCGCGTGGTTCTTCGCGTTGAGGACCTCATGCTTGATGCCTTTCTTCGCCAGCAGGCGGGAGAGGTACTCGCTCTTCTCGACGCTCACGGTTCCGACGAGGACCGGCTGACCGGAGGCGTGACGCTCGGCGATGTCCTCCACGACCTGCGCGAACTTCGCCTGCTCGTTCTTGTAGACGAGGTCGGACTGGTCCTTGCGGATCATCGGCTTGTTCGTCGGGATCGGGACGACACCGAGCTTGTACGTCGACATGAACTCCGCCGCCTCGGTCTCGGCGGTACCGGTCATGCCGGAGAGCTTCTCGTAGAGGCGGAAGTAGTTCTGCAGGGTCACGGTGGCGAGGGTCTGGTTCTCGGCCTTCACCGCGACACCCTCCTTCGCCTCGATCGCCTGGTGGATGCCCTCGTTGTAGCGACGCCCCACGAGGATGCGGCCGGTGTGCTCATCGACGATCATCACCTCGCCGTTCATCACGACGTAGTCGGTGTCGCGCTTGAACAGGGCGAACGCCTTGATCGAGTTGTTGAGGAAGGAGATGAGCGGGGTGTTCGCCGACTCGTAGAGGTTGTCGATGCCGAGGTAGTCCTCGACCTTCTCGATACCGGGCTCGAGCACACCGATCGTGCGCTTCTTCTCGTCGACCTCGAAGTCGACACCGGCCTCGAGGGTGCGGGCGATCTTCGCGAACTCGGTGAACCAGCGGTTCGCCTCACCCGAGGACGGGCCCGAGATGATGAGCGGCGTCCGCGCCTCGTCGATGAGGATCGAGTCCACCTCGTCGACGATGCAGTAGAAGTGACCCCGCTGCACGAGGTCCTCACGGCGCCACGCCATGTTGTCGCGCAGGTAGTCGAAGCCGAACTCGTTGTTGGTGCCGTAGGTGATGTCGGCTTCGTACTGCTGCCGGCGCACCTCGGGGTTCTGACCCGAGACGACAGTGCCGGTGGTCATCCCGAGCGCGCGGTAGACGCGACCCATGAGCTCGGACTGGTACGAGGCGAGGAAGTCGTTGACCGTGATGACGTGGACGCCCTTGCCCGCGATCGCGTTGAGGTACGCCGGGAGGGCGGCGGTCAGGGTCTTGCCCTCACCGGTCTTCATCTCGGCGATGTTGCCGAGATGGAGGGCGGCCCCACCCATCACCTGCACGTCGTAGGGGCGCTGGCCGAGGGTGCGGCTCGCGGCTTCGCGGACGGCGGCGAAGGCCTCGGGCATGAGCTTGTCGAGACTCTCACCCGCCTCGTAGCGGGCGCGGAGTTCGGCGGTCTCGCCGCGCAGCTCCTCGTCGGTGAGGTGCGCATAGTCCTCTTCGAGGGCCGACACGGCCTTCACGACCTGCTGCAGCCTGCGCAGGACGCGGCCTTCACCGGCACGAAGCAGTTTCTCGAGGGGGTTCGCCACGGAGGATCTCCATCTGTCGATTCGCCACCCCGACGTGCGATGTCGGGATGCCGGTGCGCGGGACGCGCAGACATACACCGCCATGTTATCCGCCTGTGACCTACGAGGTTGCTGGGGGCATCCGGCCTCTCCCCCGCGCGTCGACCGGCGGCATCCGTCGGCCCGTAAGATCGGCCCATGGCCGGTTTCTGGGGAAGACGCAAGCGCGAGGACGCGGAGATCGAGGCACAGGACGCCGAGCTCAGCCGCAAGGCGGGGGCGGCGCTCGTCTCGGCCGACGAACGCATCCGCGTGACGGACGACGAGCTGTCCTACGCCGAGATCGAGCTCGGGCGCGAGGCGACCGCTCCGCTGCGCGAGGCGCTCGCGGCGGTGCGGCAGCACCTCGGCGAGGCGTTCCAGCTGCACCAGCTGAACCACGACGAGATCCCCGACACCCCCGAGGAGCTGCGCACGCGCAATGCGCGCATCGTCCAGCTGTGCGAATGGGCCCAGGACCTGCTCGACGACCGCACCGAGTCCCTCGCCGAGGCGATCGCCCGTGCCCGGCGCGCGCCCGAGATCATCGCCGGCATCCGCGCGGACGTGACGCGCCTGCGGGAGCGCCTCCCCGCACTGAACGCGAGCCTCGAGCGACTGTCCACGCGGTACTCGGATGCCGCGATGCGCACCGTGCTGGGCAATGCGGCCGAAGCGGCCCAGCTGCTGGATTTCGCCGAGCACAGCGCCGAGGTCTCGGAGCGCCGCCGCGACAGCGGTCAGCGCGAGCAGGCGAACCTCGCCCTCGAGACCGCGATCGAGGCCTCGCGGCGGGCGGGGACGCTCGTCGAGGCCGTCGACACGTTCGAGATCGAGGCGCTACGGGCGGAGTCGACCCTGGCGGCCATCGTCGACGATTCGCGCGACGACCTGATCGTCGCGCAGCCGATGCTGGGCACCCCGGCCGTCGCGGCCGCCGCCGCCGAGCTCGAGGCCGCGCTCGCTTCGCTCACCCCCGCGGGCAGCAAGCCCGACCCCTTCGCCGAACTGACCCGTCTGCGCGCCGCCAACGCCGCGCTCGACGCGGCCGTCGCCAAGGCGCGGGAACGCGCCGAGCGTCCGGTGCCGTCCGAGGAGCACGTGCGCCACGCGATCGACGACGCCGACCGCCAGATCGGGGTCGCGCGCAGTGTGATCTCGGGCCACCGCGGGTGGATCGGCGCCGACGCCCGCACCCGGCTCGCCGAGGCCGAGCGCATCCGCGGCGACCTGCTGCGATTCTCGGGCCCGATCGGCGAGGACGACCGCGAGGAGGCGATGGGTCTCGCCCGTCGCGCCGCGCACCTGGCGGGCGAGGCGCTCCAGTTGGCGCAGCGCGACATCGACTCGTCCCGGCCGAACGACTGGGGGAACGGCGGATACGGCGGTCGAGGGATGGGCGGTGGGATGGGCGGCGGCAGCCTGGCCGGCGGCCTGCTCGGCGGACTCGTCATCGGCGGTCTGCTGGACGGCATGTTCGACTGATGGCCGCCCTCGACGACGCGCTCGCCCTGTCGCAGACCTGGGGCGTCCCCCACGCCTCCGCCGTCGTCGTGACGGCGGACGGCACTGCGGCGGCGTCCGCCGGGGACCAGGACCGCGTCTACCGACTCGCCTCGGTCACCAAGCTCCTCAGCGCCTATGCCACCCTCGTCGCGGTCGAGGAGGGCGCCCTCTCCCTCGACCAGCCCGCGGGCCCGCCCGGGGCGACGGTCGCCCATCTGCTCGCCCACACGGCCGGGTACGACTTCTCGACGTCGACGCTCCGCGCGGAGCCCGGGGAGCGGCGCCTCTACTCGAACACCGGATTCGAGGTGCTCGCGGACCTGCTCGAATCGGAGACCGGCATCGGCTTCGATGCGTACGCGCACGAGGCGGTCTTCGCCCCGCTCGGGATGACGTCCACCACGATCGGCGGTTCCGCCGCGGCGGGCGGGGCGTCCTCGTGCACCGATCTGGCCCGGTTCGCGGCGGAGCTGCAGCGGCCGAGGTTGCTGGCCCCCGCGACGCTCGCCGCAGCGACCGGTGTGGCCTTCCCGGGTCTGCGGGGCGTCCTCCCCGGCTTCGGTCTGCAGCGCGAGAACGACTGGGGCCTGGGTCTGGAGATCCGCGGCACGAAGAGCCCGCACTGGACCGGGGCGCACAACTCCCCCGAGACCTTCGGCCACTTCGGCCAGTCCGGCACCTTCCTCTGGGTCGACCCGCGGGCGGGCGGAGCCCTCGTCGCCCTCACCGACCGGCCTTTCGGTGAATGGGCGGCCGAGGCTTGGCCACCCTTCAGCGACGCGGTCCTCGGAGCCCTCGCGGCACGCTGAGTCGCACGCCGGACACGGAAGAGGGCGGATGCCGTGCGGCATCCGCCCTCCTCGTCACCGCTCGTCGGTCAGGAGACGAGCTCCGCGGGTGCGGCGGTGGTCGTGAGCGAGATCACGCCGTAGTCCCAGCCCTTGCGGCGGTAGACGACGCTCGGCTGGTCGGTGCGGGCGTCGATGAAGAGGAAGAAGTCGTGACCGACGAGTTCCATCCGGTCCACGGCGTCCTCGACGGTCATCCACTCGGGGTCGAACCGCTTGGTGCGGATGACCACGGGGGTGTAGTCCTCCTCGTCCTCGGCGCCGGTCATGATGGGCACCTCGCCGGTCGCGACGGCGCGGATGACGTCGACGGACGCGGGCTGCACGTCGATGCCCTGCAGCGTGCCGGTGCCCTTCTCGAGCTTGGCGCCGCGCGGGTGGTTGCGCGCGTCGACGCGCTTCTCCTTCGCGCGGCGGATCTGTTCGGCGAGCTTGGTGATCGCGAGATCGAGGGCGGCGAACTTGTCGCCGTCCACCGCCTCGGCGCGGACGACGGGTCCCTTGCCGGTGAGGGTGACCTCGACGGTCTCGTCCTCGCGGCCCCCGTTGTGGTAGGTGCGATGCGTCACCTTGATGTCGAGCCGTTGGGCTCGAGGGGCAAGGTGCTCGATGCGGGCGGACTTCTCCTCGACGACTGTGCGGAAACGATCGCTGACGCTCACGCCCACACCGACGATGTTGATCTCCATCCCTGACCTCCTTGTTCCGGTCCACCCGGTCAAGGGCGGACCTCGGTTCGCCTTGTGTCCCCCCACCGTAGTGCCGGTCACCGCTCGTGTCACGACCCGATCACGATGAATCCCCTGAGCCCGCCCGCCGGGGCGTGGCCGCGACCGTGACGGCGCCGACCACCGGGATCCCGGCCGCACGGAGGGCACGCGCCGCCTCCTCGAGGGTCGCTCCCGTGGTCACGACGTCGTCGACGAGGACGACGCGCAGATCCCCCAGGAGGCGATGCGCCCGAGGACGGACGGCGAGCGCGCCGGCGAGGTTCGCGGCGCGCTGCTCCTTCGCGAGAGAACGCTGATCGGCGGTGCGCCGCGCGACACGCAGGAGCCGGTGCGGCCGCCATCCCGCGCGCCGACAGAGCAGCTCGACGGGCGCGTACCCGCGGCGGCGGAGCGACGCCGGGCTCGCCGGCACCGGGACGGGGACGGCGTCGACGTCGAGGGGCCACGCCGCCGCCAGCGCAGCGGCCAGCGCCCGGGCCTGCGAGGTGCGCCCGTCCTCCTTGAACGAACGGATGACGCGGGCCGGCACCCCCTCGAAGACGAGACCGCTCCGGACCTCGAGACCGCTCGGCAGGCGGCGGACGATCGGCGTCGGGCTCAGCAGGCGCCGGCACGCGCCGCAGAGGTCGCGATCCGCCTCGTCGCATCCGGCGCAGGCGACCGGGAAGACGACGGCGAGCGCGTCGGCGACGGCGCGGCGCACGGCGACGACGGGGGCGGCGGGAGGCGGCATCCGCTCAGCCTGCCGCCCCGGCACGCCCGCCCACCCGCGGGCAGCGCAGAACGAGGAGGGCCTCCCCACCGCGGCGGGTGGGGAGGAGGACTCACCCGGGGAGACCCTGCTGGACGGCGAGGGCCGACACGTCGGAGGCGATCACCTGCCAGGAGCCGCGCTGCACGTAGAGGCTGCCGTCGGAGGTCAGCAGCCGCGCGCTGCCGCTCTGGTTGCCGGCGGCGATCGCGACGACGTCGTCGGGCGCGCGCACCTCCGTGCCCTGCCCGCCGATCGTCTGCTCACGGACGACGCGCTGATCGCCGTCGACGAAGACGAGGGCGATCGTCGCGCCGTCGACCCACGCGAGGTCGACACCGCGACCGGCGAGGTTCGCCACGAGCAGCGGCTGGCCGAGCGACACCGGCGCCCCGTTCTCGTCCCGGACGATGCCGGCCACCCAGACGGCCGACCCGCCTCCGCTGCGCACGAGCGCGGCGATCCGGGCACCGTCGCGGGAGACCCGCATCGCGCTCACCTCGCTTGCGCCCACCCAGCCGGACGGGATGGTCTGCGCGGTACCGTCGGGACCGTACGCGACGACCTCCTCCGGCTGGTCCCGAGGCACCGTCCAGATGTAGCCTTCGGTGTCGATCGACGGCTTCGTCATGCCCGAGCGGGTGTCGAGCTCGGTGTACTCGCCGTTCGCGGGCACGCGGAGGATCGCGCCGGAGCCCGTCCGGACCGCCGCCGTCCGGCGTGCGGCATCCGTTTCGACGGCCCGGGCGTCGAGACTCTGCAAGGCCTCCCCGAAGCCGTCGACCTCGTCGAGGTCGTTGCCCGAGAGGAACCCGAACCTGCCGTCCTGGAGGACGAGCGGGCGCGCGTCGACCGCGGTCGAGCGGGTCGGGACGGCGGTCACGTCCAACGGTTCGTCCCCGACGAGCAGCTGCACGTCGAGGATGCCGGCGCCCGCCAGGCTCGCGCCGAGCTGGGTCTTCATGCGCGCGATCGTCTCGCGGCCGAGGTCGCGGATCGCCGGGTCGAACGAGATGCGCGCGACCCCCGCCTCGACGGGCACCGACGGCTGCGCGAGACCCACCTCGCCCGTGAACGCGGTGCGCACGGACTCGGCCAGCCACGGGCTCGGCGTGCCCGACACGAGCGCGGCGGTGATGCGCGTGGCGGGGTTGGTCGACGGGAACCAGCGGACGTCGGGGATCACCGTGTCCCACCCCCGGTCGAAGTAGGCGAGATCGTAGCTCTGGAAGACCGAGGCGAAGCGGTTGGCGTCGAGGACGATGCCGTCGGGCGCCTGGGAGATGCGCCACTGCCCGTCCTCCTGCGCGAGGGAGAAGGCGAACGGGATGCGGCCCTGCTCGGCCGGCTCGTACGATCCGGTGGCGTCGACGTTGGCGACCGGGTCGACCGTGAAGACGATCTCGTTCTCGGCGGGCGAGGAGATCGAGCTCTCCCCCGGACGATAGACGGTGACGTTCGCCTGCGGCTGCCACTGCTGACGGAACGGGGTCGTGAGGAACTCCTGCGCGACCTCCCAGTTGCCGCGGGGGCCGGAACCGGCCGCGACGAACCCCTCGACGATCTGCTGGGGCGTGGCATCCTTCACCGGACCGTCCGGGACGAACGCGAAGTCGGGCGGACCCTCGACCTCGTCGATCGCCTTGCCGACGTGGACGGGACCCCCGAGGGGCAGCCCGGCGCAGGCCGAGAGGACGAGGGCGACGACCACCAGGACGGCGGCACCGAGCGGACGACGGACGGTCACGGGTTCTCCTCCCGGGGCGGCAGGGAGATGGGCTGGGTGAGGCCGAGGTCGCCGAGGGCGGCGTCGTCCCGGGGATCGAGTTCGATGGGCGACGGGCCCGAGAGGTGCTCTCCCGCCCGCCGCGGCAGGGTGAGGACGAAATGGCTGCCGCCGCCCAGCTCGGACCAGACCTCGAGCGTGCCGCCGTGCAGTCGCGCGTCGCCGAGGGCGATCGAGAGTCCGAGACCCGTCCCGCCGATCGTGCGTCGACGCGACGGGTCGGCGCGCCAGAACCGGTCGAAGACCCGCTCGGCGTCGGCCTCGCTCATCCCGAGACCGTAGTCGCGGACGCCGAGGGCCACGGCGCGCTGGTCGCTGTCGACGGTCACGACGATCGGCCGGCCCTCGCCGTGCTCGATCGCGTTGCCGAGGAGGTTCCGGACGATACGGCGGATGCGGCGCGGGTCCATGTCGACGGGCGAGTAGCCTCCGGGGGCGACCAGTCGCACGTCGCTGCCGTGCTGCTCGGCGAGCTGCGCCATCGACTCGATGACGTCCTCCGCCAGGTGTGCGAGGCTCGTCGGTTCGAGTTCGAGCTGCACCGAGCCGGCGTCGTAGCGGCTGATCTCCAGGAGGTCGGCGAGGAGCACCTCGAACCGCTGCACCTGCGCGTGCAGGAGCTCTGCGGCACGCGCGGTCGACGCGTCGAACTCGTCGCGCTGATCGTTGATCATGTCGGCCGCGAGTCGGATGGTCGTCAGGGGCGTCCGCAGTTCGTGCGAGACGTCCGACACGAACCGCTGCTGGACGAGCGAGAGCTCGGCGAGCTCCTTGATCTGCCCCTCGATGCTGTCGGCCATCGCGTTGAACGACCGGCCCAGGGTCGCGAACTCGTCCTCGCCGCGCACCGGCAGCCGGACGCCCAGGTCCCCCGCCGCGAGCTTCGCGCTCGTCTCGGCGGCCTGGGCGATCGGGACGGTCACCGAACGCAGCACGAAGAGCGAGATCCCGCTGATGAGGACGAGCAGGGCGACACCGACGACCCACAGCGTCACCTGGACGAACTGCAGGGTCTGCGCCTCGGACCCGAGGTCGTAGGCGAAGTACACCTCGTAGGCCCCCGCTTCGGGCAGCACCAGTTGCTGACCGACGACGATCCCGGGCGTCTCGCCCCCGTCGGCCTCGGGCAGCCCGATCGACTGCCACCACTGCCGGTCCCCCGTGAGGCGGACGCCCTCGCGCAGCTCGGGAGAGATCATCGACTCCTCGAGACCGCCCGCCTCGAAGTTCTGCGGCGCGATCGCCGACGGCTCGTCGTCGATGCGGAAGACCGCGAGCATCGTCGTCCCGGCCTGCCGCGACAGGATCTCGCGCCGGACCTCGTCCATCAGCACCTGAAGGGCGACCTCGTCGCTGTCGACGACCGCCGCGTCGAACGTGCTCTGCGCCGCCTGCGTCGCGCGCTGCGCGGCATCCTGCACCTGTTCGGCGCGCGACTCGTAGAGGTCGGTGAGGATCGCGAGCGACATCCAGACGAGCGCGACGAGGATCGTCAGCGCCGTGAGGGTGAGGGTCACCGACAGGGTGCGGAAGCGCAGCGAGCGACGCCAGGCGTACTGCACGCGGCGCTGCCAGGACCGCCAGTCGCGCCACGGCGGGACGACGGTGTGCGTGCCGGTGCGGGCGGTCACCGACACGGCGGGGGGCTCCCGGTGGTCACACCGCGGCGCCGGCGCGATAGCCCACGCCGCGCACCGTGGTCACGATCTGCGGGTTGTCGGGGTCGCGCTCGACCTTCGCCCGCAGGCGCTGGACGTGCACGTTCACGAGGCGCGTGTCGGCCTTGTAGTGATAACCCCAGACCTGCTCGAGCAGCATCTCGCGGGTGAAGACCTGCTGCGGCTTGGACGCGAGCGCGACGAGGAGCTCGAACTCGAGCGGCGTGAGGGCGATCGGGGAATCCCCGCGGCGCACCTCGTGGGCCGCGACGTCGACGGTGAGGTCCCCGATGCGCAGACTCTCGGAGCGCGCCTCGGCCGTGGGGCGCAGCCGGGTCTTGATCCGCGCGACGAGCTCCTTCGGGTTGAAGGGCTTGACGATGTAGTCGTCGGCGCCGGATTCGAGCCCGCGAACGACGTCGGCGGTGTCGGTGCGGGCCGTCAGCATGATGATCGGGACGCCGGACTCGGCGCGCACCCGCGTGCACACCTCGATCCCGTCCATCCCCGGCAGCATGAGGTCGAGCAGGATCAGATCCGGACGCTCGTCCCGCCACGCGTCGACCGCGGTGCCGCCGTCGGCGCAGAAGGCGACGTCGAAGCCTTCGGTGCGCAGCACGATGCCGATCATCTCTGCGAGAGCGGTGTCGTCGTCGACAACCAGGATGCGCGATGTCATAGGGCCGATGTCGTCCTTCGGGGTCAGCGGATGCCGGTGCTCCGCCCACGGGTGAGTCCACAGTAACCGAACCGTGACCTGCCCGGCGGGACGACGCACGGCCCGCCCCGGAGGGACGGGCCGTGCGGGTGACCGGCGGGGGTCAGGCGTGGAGGTCGAACCGGTCGAGCTCGGTGACCTTCGTCCACGCGGCGACGAAGTCGCGGACGAACTTCTCCGCGGCGTCGTCCGAGGCGTAGACCTCGGCGAGCGCGCGCAGTTCGGAGTTCGCGCTGAAGACGAGGTCGACGCGGGTGCCGACACCGATCTCGGAACCGTCCGCCGCCGTGCCGCGGAACGCGTGCGATCCGGGGTCGAGCGGCTTCCACGTGGCGCCGAGGTCGAGCAGGTTCACGAACACGTCGTTCGTGAGGACGCCGGGCCGGTCGGTGAACACGCCGTGCGACGAGCCGTCCCAGTTCGCCCCCAGGGCGCGGAGGCCGCCGACGAGGACGGTCGTCTCGGGCGCGCTCAGGGTCAGCAGGTTCGCCTTGTCGATGAGGTGGTGCTCGGCGGGCAGGAACGCGTTCGGTCCGTAGTAGTTGCGGAACCCGTCGGCCGCCGGCTCCAGGTAGCCGAACGACAATTCGTCGGTCTGTTCCTGCGACGCGTCGGTACGACCGGGGTGGAACGGCACGGTGACCTCGACCCCGGCATCCTTCGCGGCCTTCTCGACGCCGGCGTTGCCTGCCAGCACGATGAGGTCGGCGAGCGAGACCTTCGTGCCGTCCGTCTGCTCGGCGTCGAAGGCGGCCTTGACGCCCTCGAGGGCGGCGAGGACCGTCTGCAGCTGGGCGGGGTTGTTGACCTCCCAGTCCTTCTGCGGAGCCAGACGGATGCGGGCGCCGTTCACGCCGCCGCGCTTGTCGCTGCCGCGGAAGGTGGATGCCGCGGCCCACGTCGTCGAGACGAGCTGCGACACCGTCAGGCCGGTCGCGAGGATGCGCTGCTTCAGGTCGGCGGCGGCGGCCTCGTCGATCAGCGGGTGGTCCACCGCGGGCACGGGGTCCTGCCAGATGAGCTCCTCCTGCGGCACCTCGGGTCCGAGGTAGCGAACCACGGGGCCCATGTCGCGGTGGGTCAGCTTGAACCAGGCGCGGGCGAACGCGTCGCCGAACGCGACCGGGTCGTCCTTGAAGCGGCGCGAGACCGCGTCGTACGCCGGGTCGGTGCGCAGCGCCAGGTCGCTCGTGAGCATGCGGGGCTCGCGGCGGCCGTCGGAGTGCGCGAGCGGGACCATGTCGGCGCCGGCACCGTTCTTCGGCCGCCACTGGTGCCCCCCGCCGGGGCTGCGCATGAGCTCCCACTCGTAGGCGTAGAGGATGTGGAAGAACTCGTTGTCCCACCGGGTCGGGTGGTAGGTCCACGTGACCTCGAGGCCCGACGTGATGGTGTCGTCGCCTTTCCCGGTGCCGTGGTTGTTCTTCCAGCCGAGGCCCTGCTGCTCGATGCCGGCGGCCTCGGGGTTCGCCTCGACGTTCGTGTCAGGCGCGGCGCCGTGGGTCTTGCCGAACGTGTGACCACCGGCGATGAGCGCGACGGTCTCCTCGTCGTCCATCCCCATCCGCCCGAAGGTCTCACGGATGTCGCGGGCCGACTTCAGCGGGTCGGGCTCGCCGTTCGGGCCCTCGGGGTTGACGTAGATGAGACCCATCTGGACCGCCGCGAGCGGCTTCTCGAGGTTGCGGTCGCCGCTGTAGCGCTCGTCGGCGAGCCACGTCGTCTCGGGTCCCCAGTACACGTCGTCGTCCGGCTCCCACACGTCGGGGCGGCCGCCGCCGAAGCCGAACGTCTCGAAGCCCATGGTCTCGAGCGCGACGTTGCCGGCGAGGATCATGAGGTCGCCCCACGACAGCGACTGGCCGTACTTCTTCTTGACGGGCCAGAGGAGTCGGCGGGCCTTGTCGAGGTTGACGTTGTCGGGCCAGCTGTTCAGCGGCGCGAAACGCTGCTGGCCGGTGCCGCCGCCGCCGCGACCGTCGGTCGCACGGTAGGTGCCGGCGGAGTGCCACGCCATGCGGATCATGAGCGGTCCGTAGTTGCCGAAGTCGGCGGGCCACCAGTCCTGCGAGGTGGTGAGGACCTCGGCGATGTCCGCCTTCACGGCGGCCAGGTCGAGGCTCTCGAACGCGGCCTTGTAGTCGAAGTCCTCGCCGACGGGGTTTCCGACGGCGGGGTTCTTCTTCAGGATGCGGAGGTTCAGCTGGTTCGGCCACCAGACCTGGTTCGCAGACCCCACGGTCGGGTGCGGCTGTGCGCCGTGGTTCTCGCGGTCGGCACCGGGCGCGCCGTGGAAGACGGGGCATCCGTCGGCCTGGTTGGAACGCGGACGGTCCTCGCCGTCGGCGCGCTCGTCGACCGGCGTGTCGATGGGGGTGACGGCCTGGTCGACGTCGGTGGCCTCGGCGCCGAGGGGCTCGGCCTGGGGGTCACGGTCGCTCATGGTGATCCTTCCGTTCGGGGTGTGGGAGAGGGGATGGTCAGGCGGCGGTCTCGGCGGCGCAGTCGGCGCAGAGACCCCAGTAGGTGACTTCGGCGGACGCGATGCGGAACCCGCGGTCGTCGGAGGGATGCAGGCACGGAGCGGCGCCGACGGCGCAGTCCACATCCTCCACACGCCCGCACGACGTGCAGACGAGGTGGTGGTGGTTGTCGTCGACCCGGAGTTCGAAGAGCATCGGCTGCCCGGCCGGCTCGATGCGGCGGACGAGGGCCGCATCCGCGAAGTCGTGCAACGCGTTGTACACCGACTGCCGGCTCGCTTTGGGAAGCTCGTCCGCCACGGCGGCGTAGAGCGCCTCCGCGCTGGCGTGCGGGTGGGCGGCGAGCGCGGCGAAGACGGCACGACGCGACTCCGTCACCCGCAGACCGGCGTCGCGGAGCGCGATGTCGGGGTTCGGGGCGGGATCGGTCATGCCCTCAGTCTAGTTCTTTTTTGATCAGATCAAAAGAGAGTCGAGCCGGGCGTGTCGCGTGGTCAGTAGCGGTAGTGATCGAGCTTGTAGGGTCCGTCGACGGGCACTCCGATGTAGGCGGCCTGCTCGTCGGTGAGCTGCGTCAGCTGCACGCCCAGGGCCGGCAGGTGCAGCCGCGCCACCTTCTCGTCGAGCGCCTTCGGCAGGACGTAGACCCCCGTCGGGTACTCGTCGAGCTTCGTGTACAGCTCGATCTGGGCGAGCACCTGGTTGGTGAACGACGCGCTCATGACGAAGGACGGGTGTCCGGTCGCGTTGCCGAGGTTCAGCAGACGCCCCTCGGACAGGACCAGGATGCTGCGCCCGGTCGGGAGCCGGTACTCGTGCACCTGCGGCTTGATCTCGATCTTCTCGACACCGGGCAGCGACTCGAGCGCGGCCATGTCGATCTCGTCGTCGAAGTGACCGACGTTGCCGACGATGGCGAGGTGCTTGAGGGAGAGCAGGTGGTCGACGGTCACGACACGGGTGTTGCCCGTCCCCGTGATGACGATGTCGACCTGCTCGGCGACGTCCTCGAGCCGGGCGACCTGGTAGCCGTCCATCGCGGCCTGCAGGGCGCAGATCGGGTCGACTTCGCTCACGATGACGCGCGCGCCCTGGCCGCGCAGCGCCTCGGCGGCCCCCTTGCCCACGTCGCCGTACCCGACGACGAACGCGACCTTGCCGCCGATCAGGACGTCGGTGGCCCGGTTGATGCCGTCGGGGAGCGAGTGACGGATGCCGTACTTGTTGTCGAACTTCGACTTCGTGACGGAGTCGTTGACGTTGATGCCGGGGAACAGGAGCTTGCCCGCGGCGTGGAGCTCGTAGAGGCGGTGCACGCCGGTCGTGGTCTCCTCCGTCACCCCGAGGAGACCGGCCGCGATGCGCGTGAAGCGCTGCGGGTCGCGCGCGAGCGAGCGCCGGAGCGTCTCGAGCACGATGCGGTACTCGGCGGGGTCGGTGGGGCCCGCCTCGGGCACGGCGCCCGCGGCTTCGAACTCGGCGCCCTTGTGGACGAGGAGCGTCGCGTCACCCCCGTCGTCGAGGATGAGGTTGGGGCCGTCGAAGCCCTCCTCCGACCAGTCGAAGATGCGGTCGGCGAGCTCCCAGTACTGCTCGAGCGTCTCGCCCTTGAAGGCGAACACCGGCACCCCCGCGGGCTCGGCGACGGTGCCGGAGGGTCCCACGACGACGGCGGCGGCGGCCTCGTCCTGCGTCGAGAAGATGTTGCAGCTGGCCCAGCGGACCTGGGCGCCGAGGGCGACGAGGGTCTCGATGAGCACCGCGGTCTGGACGGTCATGTGGAGCGAGCCGGCGATGCGAGCGCCGGCGAGGGGCTGCGAGGGGCCGTACTCCTCGCGCAGGGCCATGAGACCCGGCATCTCGTTCTCGGCGAGACGGATCTGGTGACGGCCGGCGTCGGCGAGCGAGAGGTCGGCGACGACGTGTTCGAGGGTCTTCACGGGAGTGGGCACGCGCCCATTCTCCCACGCCGGCTCAGACGCGGAGGGTCTCGTGACGCACGACGACCCAGCCCTTGGGCACCGACATCCGAGTGGTGTGGATGGCGCACAGGTCGTGCGCGTGCGGGTCGTTCCCGGCGCCGAGCGGACCGAGGACGGCCATCTGGTCGCCGTAGTCGTAGGTCAGGGTCGTCACGGCCTCGCGGGCGCAGCCCACCTTGGAGCAGAGTCTGTCGAGCATCGCGTCCACGCTATCCGGCGCCTCCCCCGCCATCGGGATGCCGCGCCGGGTTCAGCGGACGCCGCGCGCCGTCAGGGCGTCGCCCAGGTCGTCCGCGTGGCGGAGCGCCAGGACGAGGAACGGGACGACGAACGCCCGGATGCCGCGGGCGCCGCGCGCGTGCTGCGCGCTGCGCACCTCGCGCGCGAGACGGGCCAGGGTGGGCACCGTGCCGAGCGCGACGACGAGCAGGAGGGCCGTGCGGGCGGCATCCACCCCCACGCGGTGCAGCGGTCGCAGCGCCCGCTCGACGACGTCGAGGAGGACCGCGACCGGCGTCGTCAGCGACAGCAGGCCCGCGAGGGCGACCGCGGCGACGATGCGGACCGTGCCGACGGCGGCGGCCTCGACACCCAGGAAGAAGCACGGGATGCCGAAGGCCACCACGACGAGCCAGCGGAGCGCCCAGATCTGCCGCCCGAGCTCCCGCACCCCGACGCCCGGTGTCGCGTAGCACGCGACGCACAGCGCGGACGCCGCCACCGCCGTAGGCCAGACGGGAGGCAGCAGCGAGACGGCGAGGACGAGGATGAGCAGCAGCACGGTCTTGCGTCCGGCGGGCATCCGGTGCCACGGGCCGTTGCCGGAGCGGTACAGCGTCAGCACCGCCACCTCGCGGTGTGCGCGGCGACCACGTCCGGCGCCTCCCCCACCTGGGCGATGCGTCCGTCGTCGACCCGCACCGCGACGTCGCATCGCGCGGCGAGCTCGAGGTCGTGCGTCACGACGACGAGGCGGTGGCCGGTGTCGGCGAGCAGGTGACCCGCGACGAGGTGGGCGTTGCGACCGTCGAGGAACGCGGTCGGCTCGTCCGCCACGACGAGATCCGGCGTCCGCACGAACGCGCCGCACAGGGCGAGGAGCTGCTTCTGCCCGCCCGACAGCTCGAACGCGGGCCGGTCCGCGAGCGGGGTGAGCCCGAAACGCTCCAGCGCGGCGGCGACGCGGGCGTCGCGCTCCGCCCGCGGCAGGCGGTCCGCACGCAACGAGAAGGCGACGTCCTCGGCCACCGTCGGCATGAGGATCTGGGCGTCGGGATTGCTGAAGACGACCGCCACGCGACGTCGGAGGGCCGCCGCATCCCTCGCCGCGTCGAGCCCCAGCACCTCGACGCGGCCCCTCGTCGGAGGGACGAGCCCGCCGATCAGCCGCGCGAGGGTCGACTTGCCGGACCCGTTGTCGCCGACGATCGCGACGGTCCGCGCATCCACGGCGAGGTCGATCCCCCGCAGGACGTCGGTGTCGGCCAGCCGCACCGACACGTCGGCGAGGCGGAGCGCGCTCGTCACCGGACCGGCGCCGCCTCACGCGGGGCGGCCGCGCGCGCCCACGTCCGTCGGAACGCGCGCGGATAGCCGCGCACGAGCGCGCCGACGACGACCGTCGCGACGACGGCCTTCGCGAGGTCGCCCGGGACGAACGCGAGGTTCGCGAGGAGGGCCTGGTCCACTCCGATGCGCATGACGAGGCTCTGGATCGGGATGCCGCACGCGTAGACCACGACCACCCCGCCGATCACGACGCCCGCGAGGGTCCGCCACCACACTGGCCGCCGGCCGCCCAGGTGCACGATGAGGCCGATCACGACGACACCGACGAGCCAGCCGACCAGGTATCCCGCGGTGGGGCCGACGAAGACACCTGCTCCCCCGCGTCCGCCCGCGAGCAGCGGCAGGCCGACGGCGACGAGCACGAGCAGCGTGCCGACCGAGACGGCGCCCACGAGCGGTCCCAGGACGGCGCCGGCGAGCATGACGCCGAGGGTCTGCGCCGTGATCGGCACCCCGCCGAAGACGGAGAACGACCCCGGCAGCCCCAGGATCGCGATGACACCGGCGAAGACGGCGGCGCGGGCCAGGTCGGTCGTGTCGAGCCGCGGGGTGCGGGCGGGGTGGTCGTGGGTCATCTCATCCTCCTGAACAGCGTTCACGTGAACACCGTTCAGGTAGGGTAGCGGCATGTCTCCGCGCGATCCAAACCCCCGCGGCGCCCGGCGGTCGAAGGACGACGTCGTCGACGCGGCCCTCGTCCTGCTCGACCGTGTCGGCCTGCCCGACCTGTCGATGCGCCGCCTCGGCGAGGAGCTCGGGGTGCAGCCCAGCGCGCTCTACTGGCACGTCGCGAGCAAGCAGGAGCTGCTGGCTCAGGTGAGCGCCCGCATCCTCGCCCCGGTCGCGCTCCGCGACGGCGACCCCGATGATCTCGAGCGGGCCGCGGTGACGCTCGGGCGCCGCCTGCACGACCGCCTGCTCGCGCACCGCGACGGCGCGGAGGTCGTCTCGAGCTCGCTCGCCCTCGGACTGGTCGCCTCCCCGGTGCACGACGGGCTCCGCACGATCGACGACTCCCCCGCTGCGGACGTCGTCGCCGACGCGGTCACCCACTACGTCGTGGGCGTCACCTTCCACGAGCAGCAGCGGCGAGCGGCGGATGCCTGGGGCACCGCGGCATCCACGGTCGCCCTCTCACCGGAGTCGGCCGCCGCACCGGCACCGGACGCCTTCGAGGCCGCGCTCGCGCTGATCGCCCGCGGCATCGCCCCCTGGCGCGCGGACATCGGGCGAGCGCCCGACGCGGCGGCACCGGGCGCCTAGGATGGCGTCATGCGCTGCAAGGGGGATTCGTGAGGCGTCGCGCCCGCACGACCGCACGCCCCGACCGCCACGGCCGGCACGGACGCCTCGACCGCAGCCCGGTCGTCCGGCCACCGCTGCCGGCCATCGAGACGCGCGCCGAGAAGTTCGACCTGACCGTCACGACGGCCGTCGAGTTCCTGCGCAGCGCCTGGCCCGAACTGCGTGAGGTCCGCTTCGACATCGGATGGATGCCGGACGCCGCCGACGACGACGGCATCCCGCGCTGGGTGGTGCAGTCCGAGCAGAAGCGGATCGTGCTGTTCCGCCTGCCCATCGAGCGCCTCGCGCGGCTGCACCGCAACGACGAGCTGCACCGGCGCATGATGATCGAGAGCTGCGTGTTCCGCGCGGCCGCGGAATACCTCGACCGCGATCCCTGGGACCTCGGTCCCGACCGCTTCCGGTTCTGACCCGCGATCCCGTCAGCGCGGCCGGACCTCGACGGGTGCGGCCGCCGCGTCGGCTGGCACGACCGCGTAGCCCGCGATCGCGTCGGAGGCGGTGAAGGTCACGCTCGCCCGCAGCGTCCCGCCCGCCGGATCCAGGCGGTAGAGCTCCCCGGCGGCGAGGTCGACGGACACCGACCCGCCGGCGGGCACGCGGACCTCGCGCGGCTCGCCCGCCCCGGCGCCGTCCGCGAGCACCGCGGCGACCTCCTGCGGGCCCGGGTTCACGAGCGCGAGCTGCGGACGGGGGCCGTCCGAGACCGCGACCAGTGTGGGGACGCGGACGTCGTCGGCGGTGCCGTACCACGCGAAGTCCGACCCGGCATCCGCTCCCGTGGAGGTGTGCGCGGCGGCGACGACGGGAGCACCCGCCTGCACCTCGACGCGGTAGCGCCCCTCGGGGAGCGTCTCGAGGTCGACCTCGATCGGCACCCCCGCGGTGAGCGCGAGGTCGGTGAACGACGCGGCCGTCATCGACCCGCCCACGGGGGTGACGGTGACGGATGCCGTCGTGTCGTCGGACGGCGCCAGCAGACGGATCGTCGTGTCGGTGTGTTCGTCGCCGCCGCCCACCGCCGAGAACGCCGGGATCGTCTGCTGCATGCGCGGCAGTCCGGTGGCGCCGCCCTGGTCGACGCCGACGGGGACGAGCGTCCGGGTGAGCATCGACTGGAGGGCGGCCTGCACCGGTGCCTGGCTCGCGGAGACGAGGACGACGGGGCTCGCCTCGTTCAGGGCGAGCGCCGCGAGGGGGACGATCCGCTGCTCCCCCGCGGGGACGAGAATGTTCGTGCCGGCCTCCGGGGCGGTGCGGCCCTCGGCGCCGAACACCGTGAGATCGACCCGCGACGCGACGTCGCCGGGGTTGGCGATCACCACCAGGTCGGCGGCGCCGGTGAGACCGCTGCCGGCGGCGAGCCAGGTCTCCATGGCGGGCGGGGCGCACGTCGACGCGGCGAAGCCGGCGAGGTCGTCGGCTGCGACCCGGGCGGACTGCGCGGCGGCCAGGTCCGCGCGGACGCGGTCGACGGGCCCGGCGGAGAACGACGGGATCGGGTCGGCGCCCTCGATCGCCGAGGCGATCTCGCCGGGGACCGGTTCGGGCGACCCGGCGGCCGTGCCCGACACGATCCTCGCGCTCGCGGCGACCTGCAGGGCACCCGGGTCCTCGACGTCACGCCCGACCGCGACGAGCGGACCGTCGCAGGAGAGGACGGAGGTCGCGGGCTCGGGTCGTGTCGTGATCGACAGCGTCGAGCGCTCGACGCCCTGCCACGGCGTCGTGATGACGAGGAACGCGCCGGCCACGACGGCGAGGCTCACGATCGCCCCGACCCCGCGGCGGACGGTCCGCGCCGCGATCACAGCCGGACCCCTTCGCCGATGATGCGCGGATGCCGGCGCCCGGCGCGCAGGCTGGCGCGGGTCGGGACGGCGAGCAGGAGCGCGACCACGATGACACCGAGCTGCAGGAGGGCGACGCGGATCGAATGCGGACCTGAGGCGTCGTCCACGGTGCGCTCGGAGATCGTCCCGTCGACGCTCCACAGCGCCCCGCGCGCCGTCTCGCCGACGCTGACGAGGTCGGCTCGCTGATTGAGCAGGTTCTGCGCGCCGAGGCGGGCCGCGCGCGCGACGTCGCTCTCCCCCGGCGCCTCCTCGAGGAGCACGTACGCGATGCCGTGCCGGGCGAGGTCCGCCACGACGTCACCCGTCGCGGTGGAGACCAGGTCGGCGGTCACGTGGGCGAGCTCGCGGTCACCGGCGGTGAGCGCGGGGCGCGTGGACTGAACGGTCGTCTGACCGCCGAGGGTCTCGCTCGCTCCCCAGACGACGGCGGCCGAGTAGGCGGCATCCGCCTGGACCGTGAGGACCAGCGTCGCCGTCTGCTCGCCGTCCCGCTCCCCTTCGCTGCCCGCCGTCTGCACGTAGGCGGGGAGCGTGCTGGCGGGCCCGTCCGTGAGGGCCGCGTCGCCGCGGATCACCGCGGTCAGGGCCGGGACGGCGCCGATGGCGAGGAACGCGATGACGAGGGATGCCGCCACCGGCACGAGCGCGTCGACGCGGCGGAACCCGTCGAGCCCGGCGACGGCGGCGAGAAGCAGGCCCGCCCACGCGAGCGAGAGCGCGCTCCCCGGCCAGATCGCGACCGGTCCGGAGCTGCCTGCCGTCAGCGCGATGCCGGAGGCCAGGACCGCGGTCGCGACGCCGAGGCCGGCCGCCACGAGCGCGAGCGAGGCGGGGAGGAGCCGGCCGAGGGCCGGGCCCAGCAGCGCCAGCACGAGCACGGGTGCGGTGAAGGCCGCGACCCACCATGCCCGGCCGTCCTCGCCGAGGAACTGCAGCCAGCCGGCGCCGTCGGTCGACGGGTAGCCGAAGGCGAAGAGGATCTTCGGCAGCAGTCCGTCGGGGTTGCCGGCGACGGCCAGCGGGCGCCCAGGGTCGGCGAACACGGCCAACGGGTCGCCCCTCGTCAGGTGGTACCAGACGAGGGGGAGGAAGACGGCGATAGAGGGGATCACGAGCCAGATGATGCGGCCCGCCCCGCGGCCCCGCCGCGCGACGATCGCGAGGATGAGGGCGACGAGCCACAGCGCACCGAGCGCGGGGGCGAGCGACGGCGCGCACGCGACGACGATGACGAGGAGGATCGAGGCGAGACCCGCGCTGCTCCAGGAACGACGCGCCGCGGTCGCCGTGTAGACGAGCCACGGCAGCGCGAGATGGAGGATGACGGCCGCCGGCCGCCCCTCGACGAGCGCGACGAGGAAGGTCGGGGCGACCGCCCAGGCGAACGCGACCGTGCAGCGCAGCACCGAGCGCTCGGTCACGCGGGTGGCCGCGAACCAGCCGCCGAGGGCGGCCAGAGGCAGCGCGAGCAGCCACAGGATCACGAGAGCGCGCGAGGGCGCGAGCGGCGAGAGCGAGCCGATGAGCGCGACGACCGCCGCGAACGGATCGGCGGGCCCGACGGTGTCCCATCCGAGCGCACGCGGCCCGTAGGCGGCGTCGGTCCAGAGCGCGAGGACGCCGCTGCGCAGCGGCGCGAGTCCGCCGCCGCCGAGGACCGGCCACGCCAGCAGGGCACTGAAGGAGAGGAGCGACGTGGCCAGGGCGCCCAGCACGACCCACGCCCCGCCGCCGCTGAAGAACCGGAGCTCCTCGCGCGGCGCGGTGGCGGCATCCGCTTCGTCTTCGAGGCGTTCGCGCAGGTCCCGTCGACCGATGCGCAGCTGCGCGAGGGACAGCCACGACGTCGTGCGGGTCCGGCGGATCGTGCGGCGCGCCCGGATGACGGACGCGAGTCCGACCAGGACCGAGACGGATGCCGCCCACTCCGGACCGATCCTGCCCGGGTTCTTCGCGACGAGATGACCGAGGGTGCGCCACAGGGCCAGTGGCAGGAGTGACAGCCAGTGCAGAGGGACGACCGGGGCGGGGGCGTAGACGAGCCGGCGGTGCAGTTGCGCTTTGCGCACCGCGTAGAGCCGCCGGCCGCGCGCACCCGCGGAGCGCCCCGTGGGGGTACCGGCGACACCGTCTCCTGCGACGGCGACGATCGCGGTCGGTGCGAGAGCGACGCGCCCGCCGGCCAATCGGGCGCGGATGCCGAGGTCGAGACCTTCGTCCGCGCCGGCGAGCCCCGGGTCGACGCCCCCCAGCGCCTGCCACACCTGGGCACGGACGAGGACGCCGCGGATGTCGGAGCCGAGGACGTCCTCGCCGGCGTCGTGCTGGCCCTGGTCGAGTTCGCCGTCGGCGAGTCCGACGGTGCGCCCCGTCCGCGTCAGGGTGACGCCGAGCGAGACGATGCGGGTCGGATCGTCCCAGGAGACGAGCTTGGGCGCCGCGAGGGCGACGGACGGCGCGGTCTCGAGAGCACCGGCCAGCCGGGCGAGGGCATCGGGGGCGGGGGCGGTGTCCTGCGCGAGCAGCCACACCGCGTCGCCCGAGATGCGACGGCCGGCCAGACGCAGGGCCTCCGCGAAGCCGGTGTTCCGGCCCGCGACGATCACCGCCTCCGCACCGGACTCGGAGGCGAGGCGGGTGAGGGTCTCGTCGGGTCCGCAGAGGACCACGGTGAGCACGTCGGCTCGCCGCGTCTGGGCGGCGAGCGCGCGCAGCGTGCGGCTCAGATGGAGATCCGTGGGGCCTCGTCCGTGGGGGCGGACGACGAGGATCGCGTGTACTCGGGGGGGCATGACCAGGTCAGCCTAGGTCGCGACCCGCCCGACTCGGGGAGGACGGACGGGGTGGCGCGGATCGTGTCAGGACGCGCGACGCTTGAGCTTGCGGCGCTCGCGCTCGCTCAGTCCGCCCCAGATGCCGAAGCGCTCGTCGTTCTGGAGCGCGTACTCGAGGCATTCGCCGCGGACGTCGCACGACGTGCAGATCCGCTTGGCGTCACGCGTCGAGCCGCCCTTCTCGGGGAAGAACGCCTCGGGGTCGGTCTGTGCGCAGAGCGAATCGGCCTGCCACGCGAGCGCGGTGTCCTCGTCGGTCTCGACACGCCGGCGGACACCGGGCACCCCGAGGTTCACCGGGTCGACGAACCAATTCTCGGGAACGCCGGAACGGTAACCCGTCATCTTGCTCTCCCACCTGTAGACACTCGCCGCGGTGCGGCCGATGCCTAATTACACCCGTGTGATTCGCTCCGGTCAAGTCGCAAATCGTAAACCCTCAACCCGTGATTGAATCTTCTTGACGCTCCCGGCGTGTCGCCGCGTCAGGCGGGTCGGCCGGGCTGAGCGAGGTAGGCGACCCCGTCGCCGGACAGGGCGATCGACGTTTCGTCCTGGGCGTACGCCGCCGTCCCCGGCGTGAGCGTCACCTCGCGCTCCGCGGCCCCGACGGTGACCTCCCCCGACACGACCAGGACGATCGCGGGACCGCTGAGGGGCGCCTGCACCGGCGCGCCGGCGAGGACGTGACGCGTGAGCAGGAAGTCGGGGACGCCGGCGTCGAACACCTCGCCCTCACCCTCCGGCACGGGTGTCAGCAGCGGCGCGGGTCCCGGTTCGGTGTCGACGATCCGCAGGAGCTCGGGGACGTCGATGTGCTTCGGGGTGAGACCGCCCCGCAGGACGTTGTCGCTCGCGGCCATCAACTCGACGCCGAGACCGTCCTGGTAGGCGTGCAGCACACCCGCCGGAGCGAAGACGGCCTCCCCCCGGCGCAGGACGACGAGATTCATGAGGAGGGCCACGACGATGCCCGCGTCCCCGGGGAAGTCGCGGACGATCGCGCGGAGGACGTCGAGCTCCTGCGCGAAGCCGGGCACGACCGCATCCGCCACGGCATCCGACACGTCGCGGACGACGTCCTCGGCGCGTCCGGTGAGCACCTCCTCGATCACCCCGCGCAGGGCGGCGGACGCGTCGGTCGCCGTCAGGGCGGAGCGCAGACGGTCGACCCCGGCGGCATCCCCCAGCCCGTCGAGGAGCCGGAGGGTGTCCGCGACGGGGCGGAGACCGACGAGCGCGCGGAACGGATCGCTCAGCGCCACGATGACCTCGGGCTTGTGGTTGTCGTCGCGGTAGATGCGGTCGCCGGCGTCGCGCGGCACCCCGGCGGCCTCCTCGGCGGCGAAGCCCGCCTTCGCCTGCGCGAGGTCGGGGTGGGCCTGGATCGACAGCGATGACGAGGCGGCGAGGATCTTCAGGAGAAAGGGCAGCGGCGGCTCTCCGGCCGCCGCGCGCGCCTCGGGCAGGGACCGCCCGTCCCCCAGGCGGGCGGGGCTGCCAGGATGGTCGCCGAACCACACCTCGGCCTCGGGGTCGCCGGTCGGCACCCGCCCCTGCAGGTCGGCGATCGCGGACGGGGATCCCCAGGCGTAGTCGCGGGGCTCGTTCGAGAGGGTCTCCAGCACGCGATCAGCCTAGGGCGTGCGGAGGAACGACCAGGCAGCAGGAAGCACAAGGCAGCAGGAAGCACAGGGCCGCGCGATACCCTTCTGTCACCATGGCCGTCCATTCCTCGCACCCGGTCTCGGCGCCGCCGGCCGCCCCGCCGCGCGAGCGGACGAGCCACATCCTCCTGCGGGGTTGGTGCATCCTCCTGCTCGTCATCACCCTGTCAGGCACGGCCCTCCCCCTCGCCTTCGGTATAGAGGTCGCCGCGGGCATCGGGATCGTGAGCTTCCTCGTCTCGGTCGTGCTGTGGGTGACGATCCGCCCGCGCGTGCAGTGGCGCCGACTGCCGTGGTACGCGCTCGCCTACCTCGCCTTCGCCGTCCTCTCCCTCTTCTGGTCGCACTGGCCGGACGCGACCCTCGCCACCGTCGCCCTCCTCATCGTGACGACGGTCGGCGCCCTGTTCGTGGGCGCCGTGCTCACCTGGCGCGAGGTCGTGCGCGCCCTGGCATCCGCTCTAAAGTGGATGCTGGCACTGTCGATCCTCTTCGAGCTCTGGGTCAGCTTCGTCTGGAACGGCCCGATCCTGCCGCACTTCGTCCGCCCCGACGGCCCCGTCGACGATCCGATCGTGCTGTGGTCTCGCGACAACCTGCTCGACGGCGGGCGGATCCAGGGCGTCTTCGGCAACGCCAACGCGCTCGCCTACGTCGCGCTCCTCGCCATCGTCGTCTTCGCCATCCGGATCGCCTCCCGCGCGCCTCGGCGCCCGGTCCTCGTGCTGTGGATCCTCCTCGCGGTGTACCTCTTCGTCCGGGCGGGGTCCGCGACCGCGACCGTGTCGGCCGTCGCCGTCGTGGTCGTGCTCATCACCGTGCTGATGATGCGCACGACGACCCGGGCCGGCGAGCGCACCCGCTACTACCTCGTCTACGCGATCGTCGCGGTGGGCGGACTGCTCGCGATCTGGGCGCTGCGAGACCGCGTCTTCTCGGCGCTCGGGCGTTCGAGCGACCTCACCGGCCGCGAGTCGATCTGGGAGAAGGTCCTCGAGCGGGCGGTCGAGCACCCCGTGATCGGCTGGGGCTTCTCCACGCCCTGGATCCCGACCGAGCCGGCCTTCGACCGCTGGATCGTGGACCACGGTCAGACCGTCATGCAGGCGCACAACATGTGGGCGGATGTCTTCCTGCAGCTCGGCGCCGTCGGTGTCGTCCTCATCAGCGCCGCGTACGTCGCGTTCGTCTGGCGGTCGTGGTTCTTCGCCGTCGACCGCCCCCGGTGGGACCTCGTGGCGGATCGGCCGTACACCGCGCTGACGCTGCTCCCGACCCTCACGGGCGCGATCCTCCTCGTGCAGGGCCTCGCCGAGTCGACGCCACTGCTGAACTGGGGATGGTTCCTGCTCATTCTCTTCGCGTTCAAGATCAAGCAGGCGCCGCTGGTCGGCCGCGGACCGTCCGAGGAGCGCCTCATCGGCGAACAGGGCGACAGGCCGACCGAGCGATGAGGACCGTGCGCGCGCTCCCCCGGCTCATCGCCGCGCTGCAGACCCCCGACGTCGCCGCCGCCTACACCCTCGTCACCGTCGGCGCCCTCTTCTCCACCCATGCGCTGCGCCAACTCATGGGCAACGCGGGGTATGGCGCCGTCCTCAGCGGTCTCTGCCTGATCGGCGCGGGGATGATGATCGCCCGCCGCGCGGAGCTCCGCCTCATCCACCTCATCCCGACCACGCTCCTGATGCTCCTGCTCTGGCTCATCATCACGGCGGGGTGGTCCGCGTCGCCCTCGGCGACCCTGACGGGGTGGCTGCAACTGGGCGCCCCGACCTTCCTCGCCGTCGTCGTCGCCCAGTTCCGCGACACGCTCCAGACCGTGCGCGCCACCGGCGACGTCCTGCGCGTGCTCCTCGGCGTCTCGCTCGGACTCGAGATCCTGAGCGGCATCCTGCTCGACCTGCCCATCGCCTTCCTCGGCATCGCCGGCAACCTCGCCGACGGGGGTCCCGTCCAGGGGATCTTCGGCACGCGCACCGTCCTCGGGGTGGTCACGATCATCGCCCTCGTGACCTTCCTCGTCGAATGGCGCACGCGATCGGTGAGTGCGGGCGTCGCGATCGGGTCCGTCTCGCTCGCGGCCGTCCTGGCGATGTTCACCGCGTCCCCCATCGTCCTGGGGATGGTCCTCGTCTCGGGCGCCGCGACGGGCGCGCTGGCCGTCCTTCGTCGCGTCCCCCTCCACGTCCGCCCGGTCCTGCAAGGGGTCCTGGCCGGCGCGGTCGCCGTGGGGCTGGTGCTCGTCTACATCTTCCGCCGACCGCTGGTCTACTGGCTCAACGCGGAACCCGACTTCTTCACCCGCTCCCGCCTGTGGAACGTGATCCTCGACATGTCGGCGCTGCGTCCGGTCCAGGGATGGGGGTGGGTCGGCACCTGGCCCGACCACCTCTCCCCCTTCACGTACATCCGCCTCGTCACCGGCCGCTCGCATGCCTCGGCCCTCGACGTCTGGATGGACGTCCTGCTGCAGGCGGGCGCCGTGGGGGTCGTGCTCCTCGTCGCCTTCGTCGGCCTCGCCCTCGCCCGCGCGTGGGCGACGGCGAGCGAGCGGCGCTCGACCGTCTACGTGTGGCCGGCCCTCGTCATCATCGTGCTCCTCACCGACTCCGTCGTGACGAGCTCCCCCCTCGGCGGCTTCGGGTGGTTCCTCCTCGTGCTGTGCGCCACGCAGGCGTCCCTCGTGCGCGGCTGGCGGCGCGAGCGCCCCCTGCCCCCGGATGCGTCGGAGCGTCCCGACACGTTCGGGCTCGGAGCACCGGCTTAGAATCGAGCGACACCCGCCACGATCCAGGAGGTTCCACCGTGCGATCACTTCGCCGGCGTCTGCGAGGGAACGCCTTCCTGCAGAGGTGGCGCTTCGGGCTGTGGATCGCCCTCTATGCCCTCGCCTCGCGGATCGCGCGCGTCCAGCAGGGACGCACCCTCTTCCTCTCGGACTCCCGCCGGGGCTTCTCGGGCAACATCGCCTTCCTCCGCGACGAGATCCGACGTCAGCGGCCGGAGGCGAAGGTCGTCGGCATCTTCAAGGGAAGCCTCGCCGAGCGGCGCCCCCTCCGCGACTCGCTGCGGCTGCCCTGGGAGCTCGCCCGCGCGCAGACCATCGTCCTCGACGACTACTACCCGATGATCTACCCGTTGCAGCTGCGTCCCGAGACGCGTCTGCTGCAGGTCTGGCACGCCGCCGGTGCCTACAAGAAGGTCGGCTGGAGCCGCGCGGGCCTTCCCGGCGGCCCCCTCCCCGGGTCGGTCGCGCACCGCAACTACACGGATGCCACGGTGAGCTCGGAGGCGATCCGTCCCGATTACGCGGAGGCGTTCGACATGGACGTCGCGCGGGTCCACGCGCTGGGCGTGCCGCGCACCGACGTCTTCTTCGACACCGACCTGATCGCGCGCAGCGCCACCGAGGTCCGCACCCGCCTCGGCATCCGACCCGAGCAGCGCATCGCCGTGTTCGCGCCGACCTTCCGGGGCAACGGCCAGCTGAGCGCGCACTACGACGTGGACTGGGTGCCGTGGCTCCGGCTCGTCGAGGAGTTGGGCGAGGAATGGGTGGTCCTCGTCAAGCTGCACCCGTTCGTCGCGCGCGCCACCGCCGGAATCCCGTCGCACGAGCGGATCCTCGACGTCTCCGCGGAACGCGAGCTCAACGATCTGCTCATGGCGGCCGACGTCCTCATCACGGACTACTCCTCGGCGATCTTCGAGTTCTCCCTGCTCGGCCGCCCGATGGTCTTCTTCTGCCCCGACGTCGAGGTCTACGCCGCGGAGCGCTCGTTCTACCACCCGTTCGAGGACTACCTCGCCGGTCCCCTCGTGACCGACGGCGCCGACCTCGCCGGCGCCATCCGGGACGCGCGCGCCGGCGCGGACCTCGCCGCGTTCCGGGAGCGGTTCATGTCGGCGTGCGACGGCCGATCGACCGAGCGCATCGTGCGCGAGATGATCCTCACTCCCCGTGAGGTCCACGACCGCCCCGCGATGCTCGACGCACCCCCCGTCGCGCCGACCCGCATCGACGGCCCGGTCGGCCGGCACGTGTTCGCGGCCCGCGTCGCGCGGACGGTGCTCGGGGTCTGCTACGCGCCGCTCAAGCTGCTGCCCACCCGACGCAAGGTGGTGATGATCAGCCGGGAGCACCCCGAGGAGACCGACGACTTCATCGACCTGCGCACCGCGATCGCCGCCATGGACCCGTCCGTCTCGGTCGTGTCGCTCGTGCGGATGGTCCCGCCCGGCCTCCTCCGCAAGATCGGCTACGCCGGGCACCTGCTGGTGCAGATGTACCACGTCGCCACCGCGCGCGTCCTGGTCGTCGACACCTACTCGATGGTCGCCAGCATGCTGCGGCATAAGGACGAACTGAGCGTCATCCAGATCTGGCACGCTCTCGGAGCCTTCAAGAAGTTCGGTCTCAGCATCCTCGGCACCGGCGAAGGACGCGATGCGCGCCTCGCGCAGGCCATGCGGATGCATGCGGGGTACGACCTCGTGCTGGCCAGCGGCGAGGTGTGCCGCGCGCCGTACGCCGAGGCGTTCGGCACCGACGAGAGCCGGATCGTGGTGGCTCCCCTGCCCCGCGTGGACCGCCTGCGCGACGAGGAGCTCACCCGTCGCACGCGCGAGCGCATCTACCGCCGGCATCCGCATCTGCGGGACGCGCGTGTGGCCGTGTTCGCCCCGACGTTCCGGATCGAGGACACCGCCATGTCCGCCCCCGACGACGTCGTCGCCGCCCTCGCGGCGATCGGGGTCCACGTGGTCGTGAAGCTCCACCCCCTGATGACGCTCCGCGGGAGCGCCGTCGACACCGCCGACGGCTTCTCGACGCAGGAGATGCTGACCGTCGCCGACGTCTTCATCACCGACTACTCCTCGACGCTGTTCGAGGCGGCCGTGCGCGGCATCCCGACCTACTTCCTCGCTCCGGACCTCGACGAGTACCTGGCGACCCGCGACTTCTACCTCGACTACCGGCGCGACCTGCCCGGCCCCGTATGCACCACCGTCGGGGAGCTCGCGGCCGCCGTCGAGGCCGAGACCGCGACGACGACGGATGCCGCGGCGTTCGCCGCACGCTGGGTCGCCGAGACGGGCGCCGCCACCGGGCACCCGTGCACGGAACGGATCGCGCGACTCGTGCTCGACCGCGTGGCCGGCAGGGGGCCCGCAGAGCCCCTCGCATAGGATGGTGCGGACGTGCCAGCGCACGCCCGCACCGACTCACGAGGAGCCCTCGCCGTGACCACAGCCCGTACCGTCGCCGTCGTCCTCGCGGGTGGCATCGGAGTCCGGGTGGGTCTCGGCATCCCCAAGCAGCTCATCAAGATCGCCGGCAAGGCGATCGTCGAGCACACGCTCGAGGCGCTCGAGGCCAGCCCCCGCATCGACGAGATCATCATCATGATGAACGCGGCCGCGATCGGCGAGCTCGACCACCTGCTCGACACCGGCCGGTTCACGAAGCTCAGCCGCATCCTCCCCGGCGGCGAGACCCGCAACGACACGACCCAGCTGGCCATCGCCGCGCTCGAGGGCGACGACACGAAGGTCCTCTTCCACGACGCGGTCCGTCCCTTCATCGACGACCGCATCATCGAGGACTGCGTGCGCGCCCTCGACACCTACGAGGCCGTCGACACCGCCATCCCCTCGGCGGACACGATCATCCAGGTCGACGCGGATCGGCTGATCACCGGCATCCCGGACCGCTCCCTGCTCCGTCGTGGACAGACGCCGCAGGCCTTCCGTCTCGGCACGATCCGCAAGGCGTACGAGATCGCCGCGACCGATCCGCACTTCCGCGCGACCGACGACTGCGGCGTCGTCTTCACCTACCTGCCCGACGTCCCCATCTACGTCGTCGACGGCACCGCCGAGAACATGAAGGTGACGGAGCCCATCGACGTCCACATCGCCGACAAGCTCTTCCAGCTGCAGTCCGCGAGCCTGTCGCTCGAGAGCATGACGACGGTCCCCGACCTGTCGGGGAAGTCCGTCGTCGTGTTCGGCGGCAGCTACGGGATCGGTGAGAGCATCGTCCAGCAGGCGACGGATGCCGGGGCCACGGTCCACGAGTTCAGCCGGTCGTCGACGGGTACCGACATCCGCTCCGCCAAGGCCGTGCGCGCCGCCCTCGCCGAGGCGCACTCCCGGAGCGGTCGTATCGACGTCGTCATCGTGACCGCGGGCGTGCTGCGCATCGCTCCGCTGGTGGAGAGCCGCAAGCGCGACCTGAAGGACACGATCCAGGTGAACCTGATCGCGCCGGCTGTCGTGGCTCGCGAGTCGCACCCCTACCTCGCCGAGACGGCGGGGCAGGTCGTGCTGTTCACCTCGAGCTCATACACCCGCGGACGGGCCGGCTACAGCGCCTATTCGGCGACCAAGGCGGGTGTCGTGAACCTCACGCAGGCCCTCGCCGAGGAGTGGGAGGCGTCCCGGGTGCGCATCAACTGCATCAACCCGCAGCGCACCCGCACCCCGATGCGGACGCAGGCCTTCGGCGACGAGCCGGTCGACAGCCTGCTCGACCCGGCCGACGTCGCGCGCGTCACTCTGAACGTGGCGGCGTCCGACCTCACCGGTCAGATCGTCACGGTCAACGTCGCCGCGATGCGCAACGCCGCGGGCTGAGCCCGCGCCTCAGCCGCCGATCTGGTTGCGCTCGATGACGTCGAAGAACGCGCGGCAGACGTAGTAGTCCTCTGCCGTCGTGATCTTGATGTTCGAACGCGGACCGTCGACGCGGTACAGGGTGTGCCCGTACCGGCGCAGCAGGCTGCAGGTGTCGATCGAGTCGCTCTCGCCGTCGGCGACGGCCTGGTCGTAGACGCCGAGGACGGTGTCGAGACGGCCGCTCTGCGGCGCCTGCGCGACGTACAGGTGGTCGCGCGGGATGACCTCGTCGACGGCGCCCGCGGCCGAGGAGATGATCGTCTCGTTGAACTTCGTGCTGGTGATGGCGGGCCCCTGCGAGCGGACGGTCTCGATGTTCGCCGAGATCACGTTCGCGTTGATGAGGGGACGCACCCCGTCGTGCAGGAGGACGACGGTGTCACCGGGAGCCTCGTTGGCGACGGCCCGCAGCGCGCGGTGGCGGGACTCCTGACCGGTCGCGCCGCCGTCGACGATCCAGTTCACCTTGGTCAGCTCGTACCGGGCGACCAGACGCGCGAAACGGTCGCGCCACTCCGGCAGGATCGACACGGCGATGCGGTCGATCTCGGGGTGGTCCTGGAAGTGCTGCAGCGTGTGGACGATCAGCGGTGTTCCGTGGATCTCGAGGAACTGCTTCGGCAGGGTCGCCGACGTCATCCGGGATCCGATCCCGCCGGCGAAAATGATGGCGATGTTCACGCGATCTCCTCTTCTGGGACGTCCTTCTCACTGGACTCGGTGGTGTTCGCATCGGAACGCTCGGTCGGGACCGGGCTCTCGGTGATCTTCTCGGTGTCGGGGTTGCCCAGGATCAGCCAGTCGATGACGCGGTCGGCGGCCCCGGTGTCGACGCGGTCGAAGTTGAGGCGACGGAACTGCGCGACCTTCTCCTGCTCGAACTCGCCGGTGCGGAGCGCGTCGATGACGTCGTCGAAGGTGTCGGCGACGCGGCCCGGAGCGGTCTCGTCGTAGTCGCGGTGGAAGCCTCGCGTCGCGGCGTAGTTCACCTTGTCGGGCGCGAAGAACAGCATCGGGCGATCGAGCAACGAGAACTCGTAGATGATCGACGAGTAGTCGGTGATGAGCACATCCGTCGCGTGCAGCAGGTTGAGCCCGTCCGGGTAGTGCGTGAAGTCGAAGAAGCGATCCTGGTACTGCTCGGGGATCTCGATCGGGTTCTTCACGAAGTGGTGCATCCGGAACAGGACGACGGTGTCGTCGCCGCACACCTCGTAGAGGGCGTCGAAGTCGATCTGGCTGTAGTCGTAGAACGCCGTGTAGATCGACCGTCCGCGGAACGTCGGCGCGAACAGCACGACCTTCTTCCCGGCGATCTGCGGATACTCGGTGGCGAACGTCGTAAGGAACCGGTCGCGCAAGGTGGTGTCGAGGAACCAGTCGACGCGCGGCAGGCCCGTCGGGATGACGGCGGCCTCCTCGATGCCGAACGCTTCCGCGTAGACGTGACGCAGGTGCTCCGAGCCCGTGATGGCGAAGGTGTACTGCCGGTGCGGGTGCCAGAGCTTGGGCGACCCCAGGTTGCCGAAGCGGCTGTATCCGACCGACTTGAATCCGCTGCCGGCATGCCAGAGCTGGATGACCTTGGTGCGCGGGTCCATCCGCAGACTCTTGAGGATGCCGAAGTAGTCGTCGAGCAGCACGATCTCGCTCGTCGCGAGCAGGTAGATGATCCGGAGCGTCGTGCCCCAGCCGCCCGAGCGCGGCAGGCGGAAGGAGTACTTCATGTCGAAGCGGTCCTGCAGACCGCGCTCGACGATCCGCTCCTGGACGCGACGGAGGTTGCCCTCGATGCGCAGACGCTGATCGGACGCGAAGAGGATGCGGCCGGGCTTCACCCCGACCGTGCGGGTGATCAGCTGGTAGATGAGTCCCGCGTACCGCTGCTTCGCGGGGGCGCCGAGGAAGAACGCTTTGAGGCGCTTCATCGGACGGAACTTCTTCGGCTTCGGTCGGGAGCGGAAGAGGTGGTAGCTCCGCATGAGGAAGTCGAGCCGTTCCAGGTCGACCGCGTTCTCGGCGATGCCGAACGAGACGGTCGTGACGGCGCGGTTGCCGTCGTACAGGAAGACGCGGGACCCCTCGTCGAGTTCGAGCAGCGAACGTCCGTCGAAACGCGCCGGCGCGACCCGTTCCCCGTGCGCGAACATCACGATGCGCCAGGTGCCGTTGGGGATCGCCTGACGGTCCCGGAACGTCGGGACGTCGACATGCAGTTCGAACGAGCCGGGTCCGACCGCGGTGAAAGGCACCGGGATGCGCCGCTTGCCGTCGATGAGTCGGAAGTCGACGGCGGGCGGGGGCACCTCGCCCCGCTCAGGGGGCAGCGGCGTCCAGTCCCCCACCTGGACGACCGACAGGCGGATCGTGAGCTTCGCCCTCTCCCAGCTGAGCTCGTCGACGGTGACGTCGAACGGCGGCAGAGGCCGGATGATCTCCGCCTCGCTCACCGGGACGACGGATGCCGGAGGCACAGCGGCATCCGTCACGACCCGGACCCCGTTTCGCGCTCCTCGTGCCACGCCAGCGTGCGGTCGAGCCCCCGCTGCAGACCGACGTGCGGGGCCCACCCGAGGCCCCGGAGCCGCGCGTCGTCGAGTCCCTGACCCTTGACGGCGTTGTAGCGGCTGAGGTCGACGCCCTCCGCGAACCGCACGCTGAGCCCCTTCTCGGGTCGCGCCTGCGTGAACGCCTCGGCGAGCTCCCGGATGCTGATGAACCCGTCGCGATCGGAGATGTTGTACGCGGTGTCCTCCCCCAGGAGGATCGCCGCGAACATTCCGGACACGGCATCCGCGAGGTAGGTGTAGGTGCGGCGGGCGCTGCCGTCGCTGTTGAGCGTGATGTCGCGCCCCGCGAGGACGTCCGAAGCGAAATCGGCTTGGACGCGGCCGTCGTCGAGAGCCATGACCGGTCCGTAGATGTGACCGAAACGGCCGATCGTGATCGGGACACCGTGCTGTGCGTGGTAGCTCACCGCGATCGTCTCGGCCGCACGCTTGCCTTCGATGTAGGACGCCCGGGGCGTCAGGATGTCGACCGCGCCGTAATCGGACTCGCCGACGAGGGATCCGTCGTCGGCGCGCTGGCCGTAGACCTCCGCCGACGACATCAGCACGAAGCGCGCTCCCCCCGAGGCGACGCAGAGGTCGAGCAGTCCGAAAGCGCCGTTGACGTTCGCGCGGATGGAGTCGACGGGATTCGCTGCGTGCAACGCGGGGCGTGCGGGAGAGGCGCCGTGGATCACCAGGTCCACCGTGCGGTCGAGCTCGATCCTTTCGCGGACGTCCCCCTTCACCAGGACGACGTCGTCCCGGTCGGTCACCGAGCCGAGAAGAGCCCGTGCCTTGTCGAGGTCGCGCACGAGCGCGATCACGGTGATGCCCGCGTCCCGAACGTCGTTGAGACCCAGCAGCGTGTAGAGGGCGTAGGAGGGGATCATCCCTGCGGCGCCCGTCACGAGCACCGTGGCACCCTGGAGCCGCTCCCACGGGAGCGGCTGCCCGACGATCTCGGCGATGTCGCCGTCGATGACGGCGCTCCCGGTCACGCGGACGACGGGTGCCGTCGCGGTCGTTCCATCGCCACGGGGTGTGTGTTCAGGCATTTTGCCGATTCTACGGCACCGGTTCGCGATCGCCCTGAGCGCCGGGCCGTCTCAACGGAGCCCGAGTTTGCGCAGCACCTTGCCGACCTTGCGGCGGAGGGTCGGCGCCGCGGGCTTCGCCGTGGGACGCGCGCTCTGCGCCGTACGCGCCGTGCGCGCCATGTCGACACCGCCGGGCCGCCGCCGGAAGGACCACGATGTGGCGCCTCCGGGAGCACGGTCTCCGATGCGGAGCTCACGAACGTCGGGGTGCGGTCCGGGGATGCGGAGGAGAGCGTGCCCGTCCTTCACCGTCAGCGTCGCCGCCGTCGCTCGCGGTCCGGCGGCGCCGGCCTTCCACTCGCCCACGGATGCGTCGACGGACCCCGAGCCGTCGTGTCGGCCATCGAGGCTGATCACGAGATCGCCACCCTCCAGAGAAGCAGCCGTCGGGCTGAGCCGCCGAACGGCTTCCTGTTGGCCGTCCGGGATGAGAGTGGCGGCTCCGCCGTCGTTCGGGTAGACGAGGTGAAGGTGGCCGTCGGCGACCGAGACGGACGCGGGGATCGCGGACTTGACGGCGCGTGCAGTCGTCGCGCTGCCGAACCTCGTATGCAGGCGGATGTCCCAGTGGGATCCGCTATCGAGAGGACGACCGAACGCGGCGCGGCGCGGATCGATCGAGAACCTCATCCGGCCGGCAATCCCGACCGTGCCGTCGGGGCGATCCTCGACGCTCACCTCCGAGGTCGTCTCAAGGGCCCAGGCCACCCGCGACTGTCGCGAGTGACCGAATGCCGTGAGCTCGATCGCGTCGATCTCCCGGGTCACGTCGATCGCGTCGCTGGAGACCGCATCGAGGACCTCCTGGGGAAGATCCTTGACGATCCGGCTGCCCATGCGCCGCAGAGCGGGGCGACGGCCCGAGGAATCGGCCCACTCGACGACCCCCTCGACGTGGAGGACGCCATCGCGCCACTGCACCGCGTCGGCACTCCCCCATCCGGGCACAGCGGCATCCAGCGCGCACACCGTCTCGATTAGATCCTGACGACCCGCATGGAGCAGCTCAGCGCGCAACCGACGCGATACGGCGAGCCGACTGTCCAGACGCCGGTAGCCGTAATCGGCCTGCAGGGCAGCCGCGTGCTCGAAGATGAACTTCTTGTTGCGCTCGGATCGCTCGGTGAACTTGAGGTCGAAAGCGCCGACCACGCGCGAGTTGTACTGATGCAACTCGAGCTGTTCGCGCTGCATCCGGTTCTCTTCGCCGGGCAGCGTCTCGACGGTGGCGGAGCAGACGCGACGCAGCCACTCCCAGTAGTCGTCGTTGGACTTCAGGAACGTGGTGGACCCGCTGCCCTCGGTCGTCACCCAGTGGTAGTACGGGACGCTGGCGAGCGAGGACACCACCTTCGCGTCCCGGGCGACCTGGAGGTTGAAGAAGATGTCCTCCCACAGCACCCGCCTCCCCTCGGGGAAACGGATTCCGTGCTGGTCGAGGAACGCCTTCCGGTAGAGCTTGTGGGGATTCATCGGGAGGAGCGGGTGCACGTCCTCGCGCCCCTTCGCCTGGGGGCGATCCACGTCGTAACTTCCGAGCGCCCACCCGGGATCGGTGGTTCGCGACTCCTTGCCGCTGACGACGTCTGCGCGATGGGCTGCGGCGAACTCGTACGCCGCTCGGAGCGCATCCGGGTAGAGCTCGTCGTCGTGGTCCATGAAAGCGACGTACTCGCCCCGAGCGAGGTCGATGCCCACATTCCGGGGCTTCGACGGCCATCCGGAATTTTCGATCGCCTCGACCCGCACGTTGCGGTGCGTGGACTGGAGTCCGCGGAGCCGTTGCAGGGTGTCGTCCGGCGAGCCGTCGTCGACGAAGATCACTTCGAACTCCGACGTCGGCAGGGTCTGCCGATCGAGCGACCCGACGAGCCGGGTCAGTCCCTCGGGAGGTGTCTGGTAGGTGGGCACGACGACCGAGACCTTGATCACCAGGCCATGTTACGGGCGCGGTCCCACGGCTCGCAGGATTTCGGCGTCGGGCGCACGACACCGCTTGTGGAACGATGGGAGCCATGAAGGGCATCATTCTCGCGGGGGGTTCGGGGACGCGGTTGCACCCGATCACGCTCGGTGTGTCGAAGCAGTTGATCCCGGTGTACGACAAGCCGATGATCTACTACCCGTTGTCGACGTTGATGCTCGCCGGCATCCGCGACATCCTCATCATCACGACTCCGCATGATGCGGAGCACTTCGAGCGGTTGCTGGGGGACGGGTCGCAGTTCGGGGTGTCGTTGTCGTTCGCGCAGCAGCCCTCACCCGATGGTCTCGCGCAGGCGTTCACGATCGGGGCGGACCACATCGGCGGCGACAAGGTCGCTCTGGTCCTGGGTGACAACCTGCTGTACGGGCCGGGGCTGGGGTCGCAGCTGGCACGGTTCCGGGATGTCGACGGGGGCGCGGTGTTCGCGTACTACGTCGGCGAGCCCGAGGCGTACGGCGTGGTGGAGTTCGACGCCGACGGTCGTGCGATCTCCCTGGAGGAGAAGCCGGCGCAGCCCAAGAGCAACTACGCGGTGCCGGGTCTGTACTTCTACGACAACGACGTCGTCCAGATCGCCCGCGACCTGAAGCCGTCCCCGCGTGGGGAGTACGAGATCACGGACGTGAACAAGGCGTACCTGTCGGCGGGCTCCCTGCAGGTGCAGGTGCTGCCGCGCGGAACGGCGTGGCTGGACACGGGCACGTTCGATCAGATGCTGGATGCCGGTGAGTACGTCCGCACCATCGAACGCCGCACCGGCTTGAAGATCGGGGTGCCCGAGGAGGTCGCGTGGCGGCAGGGGTTCCTCACCGACGATCAGCTCCGCGAACGGGCCGAGAAGCTCGTCAAATCCGGGTACGGCACGTACCTTCTCGACATCCTGAACAGGGGCCTGTGACCATGGCACACCTTCTCGTGACCGGCGGCGCCGGTTTCATCGGGTCGAACTTCGTCCACCACGTGATCGGGCACACCGACCACACCGTGACGGTGCTCGACAAGCTCACCTACGCCGGCAACGAAGCATCCCTCGCCGGTCTCCCTGAAGACCGGGTCGACCTGGTCGTCGGGGACATCGCCGATGCGGAACTGGTCGACACCCTGTTCCAGAAGGCGGATGCCGTCGTCCACTACGCGGCGGAGTCCCACAACGACAACTCGCTGCACGACCCGCGTCCGTTCCTGGACACGAACATCATCGGCACGTACACGCTGCTCGAGGCGGCACGCCGCCACGACACCCGGCTGCACCACATCTCCACCGACGAGGTGTACGGCGACCTGGAACTCGACGACCCCGCCCGGTTCACCGAGCACACCCCCTACAACCCGTCCTCGCCGTACTCGTCGACCAAGGCCGGCAGCGACCTGCTCGTGCGCGCCTGGGTCCGCTCGTTCGGGGTGCGCGCCACGATCAGCAACTGCTCCAACAACTACGGCCCGTACCAGCACGTGGAGAAGTTCATCCCCCGCCAGATCACCAACGTGATCCGCGGCATCCGTCCCAAGCTGTACGGCAAGGGCGAGAACGTCCGCGATTGGATCCACGCCGACGACCACTCCTCGGCCGTCCTCACCATCCTCGACAAGGGCGAGATCGGCGAGACCTACCTCATCGGCGCCGACGGGGAGAAGGACAACAAGACCGTCGTCGAACTCATCCTCGAGCTCATGGGCCAGTCCCCCGACGCCTACGACCACGTCACCGATCGCGCCGGGCACGACCTGCGCTACGCGATCGACTCCACCAAACTCCGCACCGAACTCGGCTGGACCCCGAGCTACCAGGACTTCGAAGCCGGCCTCGCCGCCACCATCGACTGGTACCGCCGCAACGAAGCCTGGTGGGCCCCCGCCAAGGACGGCGTCGAAGCCTTCTACGCCTCGAAGGGCCAGTGAGAGTGACGGATTTCGGTAAGGCGCTGTCGGCCACCGAGACCGGGATCCCCGGTCTCGTCGTCTGGGACCTCCCCGTCCACGGGGACAGCCGCGGCTGGTTCAAGGAGAACTGGCAGCGGGAGAAGATGACCGCGGCGGGGCTCGCGGACTTCGGTCCCGTGCAGAACAACATCTCGTTCAACGACGCGGTCGGGACGACGCGCGGCATCCACGCGGAACCCTGGGACAAGTGGGTCTCGGTCGCGACGGGCCGGATCTTCGGTGCGTGGGTGGACCTGCGCGAAGGCCCGACGTTCGGCACGGTCTTCACGGCCGAGCTCGACCCGTCGCGCGCGATCTTCGTGCCGCGCGGTGTCGGAAACTCCTACCAGACGCTCGAGCCCGACACCGCCTACACGTACCTCGTCAACGACCACTGGTCCCCCGACGCGTCGTACTCCTTCCTGAACCTGGCCGATGAGACGGCGGCGATCGACTGGCCGATCCCGCTGGCCGACGTCGAGATCTCGGCGAAGGACCTGGCCCACCCGCGGTTGGCCGACGTCGTGCCGATCCCGCCGAAGAAGACCCTGGTGGTGGGGGCGAACGGACAGCTCGGACGCGCCCTGCGCGCCGCCTACGGCGAGGACGAGAGCGTCGAGTTCGCCGGCCGGCAGGAGCTCGACCTCACCGGCGATCTGCACGCCGCTCGCCGGTGGCGCGACTACGGCACGATCGTGAACGCCGCGGCCTACACGGCCGTCGATGCCGCCGAGACCGACCGCGCCGGCGCGTGGGCGGGGAACGTCACCGCGGTCGCCCAGCTGGCGCGGATCGCGGCCGAGAACGGCCTCACCCTCGTCCACGTCTCGAGCGACTACGTCTTCGACGGAACGGCCACGACGCCGTACACCGAGGACGAGCCGGTCGCTCCCCTCGGTGTCTACGGGCAGACGAAGGCCGCCGCCGACGCGATCGTCGCGACCGTCCCGCGCCACTACATCGTCCGCACGTCCTGGGTGATCGGCGAGGGCAAGAACTTCGTCGGCACGATGGCCTCCCTGGCCGAGCGCGGCGTCGCGCCCTCGGTCGTCGACGATCAGATCGGTCGGCTCACGTTCACGGACGACATCGCCGGCGGCATCCGTCACCTGCTCACCAGCGCCGCGCCCTACGGGACCTACAACCTCACCGGCGGGGGCGCTCCGGCGTCATGGGCGGACATCGCCGCCGAGGTCTACGAGCTCACCGGCCACGACCGCACGGCGGTTTCGGGAGTCAGCACCGAGCAGTACTTCGCGAACGCGACCGCCCCCGTCGCGCCGCGCCCGCGGTGGTCGGTCCTCGACCTCGGCAAGATCGAGGCGACGGGGTACTCCCCGCGCGACTGGCGGGAGTCGCTGCGCGACCACCTCGGCTGAGCGCGCGGGGCGAGCGGAACGCTCAGCCCTTCTCGAGCACCTCGAGGGCATCGTCGATCGGTCCGTCGAAGACGACCTTGCCCTTGCGGATGACGACGCCCCGCGAGCACAGGCTCTTCACGATGTTCTTGCTGTGGCTGACGATCATCATCGTCACACCCTTGTCGGCGAGCTCGCGCAGCTTCGCGTCGCACTTCGCACGGAAGGGTGCGTCACCCACCGAGAGGACCTCGTCGACGAGCAGCACGTCGAGTTCGACATGGATCGCGACGCTGAACGCGAGACGCATGAACATGCCCGAGGAGTAGTGCTTGACCTCCTGGTCGATGAAGTCGCCGATGCCGCTGAACTCGACGATCTCGTCGTAACGGGCTTTCGTCTCCTTCTCGGTCATCCCGAGGATGGCGGCGTTGAGGAAGACGTTCTCGCGGCCGGTGAGGTCGGGGTGGAAGCCGGCACCGACCTCGATGAGACCGGCGACACGGCCGCGCGTGAAGACACGGCCTTCGTCGGGCTCGAGGACGCCGGAGACGAGCTTGAGCGTCGTCGACTTGCCCGAACCGTTCAGCCCCATGATGGCGACGGACTCGCCCTCGGCGATCTGGAACGAGATGTCATCGAGCGCCTGGAACTGGCGCGAGCGCGTGGACTGCCTCTTGATGACGCTGATGAAGGCGTCCTTCAGGGAGCGCGCGGAGCGCTTGTTGAACCACTTCGAGACGTGCTCGACGATGATCCGGGGCTGGGCTTCGGTGGCGGTACGGGACATCACAGATCCTGGGCGAAGGTGCGCTCGGCGCGGCGGAAGACGAGCTGGCCGATGACCAGGGTGACGAGGATGACGCCGGCGGATGCCGCGACGTGCCACCCGAACTCCGGCGGCCAGCCGAGGTTGGCGGGCGCGGGCGAGGCCTCGTTCACCACGGGCAGCGCGCCCCAGAACGCGTGGTGGAACATCTCGACGGCCACCGCGAGGGGGTTCGAGATCCAGACGTGGAACAGCCACCGGAAACCTTCGGTGCGCTCGTAGACCATGGCCCAGGTGTAGAGGACGGGGACCGACCACGTCGCGATCGTCCGGATGATGTCGACGGTGTTGCTCGCGTCGCGGAAGCGCACGTTGAGGGCGGCGAAGAAGAGCCCCAGGCCCGTCACGAAGAGGAGGACCAGCAGCATCCCGAGGAGGACCAACCCGACCGAGGCGAAGCTCGGCAGCCACCCGAACAGCAGGCTCACGATGATGAGGACGGCGAGCTGCGGGAGGAAGTGGGTGAAGGCACCGATGATGGCGGCGAGGGGGAACAGCTCGCGCGGCAGGTAGATCTTGCGGACGAGGGCGCGGTTGCTGACGATCGACTGCGTCGCCGCCCCCAGCGTCTCGTTGAACAGGTTGACGAGGACGAGACCGCTGAAGAGGTACAGCGGGAACGCCGGCACGCTCCTGTGGAGCCCCAAAATCTGCCCGACCACGAGGAAGTAGACGAGGAACTGGACCGTGGGTCGGACATAGGACCAGAACCACCCGAGCACCGAGTTGCGGTATCGCAGGGACGTGCTCTTGCCGATCAGCAGCCGGAGAAGGTAGCGGTACTCGAAGACGTCGAGGATGCCGCGTCCACGTCCAGGCGTGTCGAAGGCGCTGTAATCGATCTGTGTCACGGGTTTCCTTGCGAAGGCGGGTGCCGTTCAGGCCGTCGATCATCCTATCCGACGGTTCCTGAACGACCTCCGGCGGGGTCGTGTCGCGTCAGCGCAGGAAGTCGCTGCTTACCCAGCCGGTCTTGCCCTGGAACGACGTCTTCCGCCAGATCCCCGAGGATGCGGTGGTGGTGACCTTGGTCCCCTTCGGGATCACGACGAGGATCTTGCCCGAGGTGGACGGCTGATCGCGGAGGTTGAGCGCTGCGGTGGTGGTCTTGACACTCGTTGCGGGAGACGCGCTCAGCTTCTTCAGCTCGGAGTCCCGCATCCAGCCCTTCGTCGACCCCGCGGTGACGGCGCGCCAGATCCCGAACGTGTCGTGCACGGTGACCTTCGTGCCGGC
>NZ_JBMWDN010000003.1:222318-401220 GCF_049545465.1 Microbacterium sp. NPDC079356
CCCATCCGGTCATCCCGTCGACCGTGATCTGCGTCCGGTCCCCCGAGACCGAGAGCGCCTTCACCGTCGTGCCCTTGCGGAGCGTCGCCTGAATCGCCTTCGACGACACCGACGGTGTCATGTTCGTCGTCGTCGCCAGATACATCGTCTTCGCCGCCGGAGGCGCCAAGACCGCCTTCAGCTCGGAGTCCCGCATCCAGCCCTTCGTCGACCCCGCGGTGACGGCGCGCCAGATCCCGAACGTGTCGTGCACGGTGACCTTCGTGCCGGCCTTCAGGGTCGAGAGGACCTTGCCCGAAGCGGATGCCGTCGCGCGCAGCGGCGTGGACGCGATGACCTGCCGGTTCTGACCGCCGATGGCACCGGGGTTCTTCGTCGACAGCTTCGACGTGAACACCCATCCGGTCATCCCGTCGACCGTGATCTGCGTCCGGTCCCCCGAGACCGAGAGCGCCTTCACCGTCGTGCCCTTGCGGAGCGTCGCCTGAATCGTCGCCGACGACACCGACGGCGTCATGTTCGTCGTCGTCGCCAGATACATCGTCTTCGCCGCCGGAGGCGCCGAGACCGCCTTCAGCTCGGAGTCCCGCATCCAGCCCTTCGTCGACCCCGCGGTGACCGCGCGCCAGATCCCGTAACCGTCGTAGATCGTGACCTTCGTGCCGGCCTTCAGCGTCGTGAGCACCTTGCCCGACGCCGACGCCGTCGCCCGCAGCGGAGTCGATGCGATGCTCTGGCGATCCTGGCCCGCGACGGTGCCGGGGTTCTTCGCGACGAGCTTCGATGTGGTGACCCACCCGGTGATCCCGTCGACCGTGATCTGCGTGCGATTCCCGGACACAGTCGACGCGGTGACGGCCGTCCCCTTGCGCAGCGTCGCCATGATCGTGGTCGAGGTGGCCGACGACGCGACGTTGTCGGGCGCCGACAGATACATCGTCTTCGCGATCACCTGCAGCTCGGCGTCGCGCATCCAGCCCTTCGTCGAACCCGCCGTCACCGCGCGCCAAGCGCCGAAGGTGTCGTGCACCGTGACCTTCGTGCCCGCCTTCAGCGTCGAGAGCACCTTTCCCGAGGCGGATGCCGTCGCCCGCAGCGGCGTCGAGGCGATGACCTGTCGGTCCTGGCCGCCGACGGCACCGGGGTTCTTCGCCGACAGCTTCGACGAGAACACCCACCCCGTCATGCCGCCCACGGTGATCTGGGTCCGGTCACCGGACACCGAGAGCGCCTTCACCGTCGTGCCCTTGCGCAGCGTCGCCTGGATCGTCGACGACGAGACCGACGGCGTCATGTTCGTCGTCGTCGCGAGGTACATCGTCTTGGCCGGCGGCTTCTCCTCGACCGTCATGTAGTCGCTGTGCGACCAGTACGTCGAACCCGCCACTTGGATGCGCCACCACGCGCCGTAGATCCCGGTGCGCTCGTACTTCTGCCCGGCCGTGATCCAGCGGAAGCCGGTCGCGCAGTCGAGCGAGGGAGCCTTGCGGGCTCGCAGGTTCTCCGAGACGACGGTGATCGTCCCACCGGCCTTCGTGACGCTCGACTCCGCGGGCACGGCGCACGGGTTGCCGGCCGGCGTGCCGCTCGCGATCGAGAGCGCCGACTTCGCGATCCACATCGACGTCGAGCCGACCGTCGCCCGCGCCCACGACCCGTACGTGCCGGTTACCGTCACCTTCGCGGACTTCGCCACGCTGCTCGAGCCCGCCGCACACAGCGTGCTGGGAGCCTTGCGCGCCGTCGTGGCGGCCGTGACGGTCGCCACGGAAGACGCCGGGACGATGTCAGCGGTCTTCGGCGCCGTGCACGCGTCCACCCGGGCGGCCGCCCCGGATCCCCAGCGGTTCACCTCGGGGGCGAACCACTGGACGTAGTAGTTGTAGAAGTTCCGGTTGCCGTAGCTCGAGCACGAGTCGCCCGTCGCGTAGCCGGCTGCGAGGGCCGCCATATTCGGACGGTACGGCGTGTAGATGTACAGGTTGGCGGTCGCCTGGTTCTTGATGAGGACCTTCGACGTCCCGCAGGCGCTGTTGGGGTGCCACTTGACCGTGGCCACCTGGCCCTTGCGGTACCCGTACTTCGTGGGGTTGTTCGCGTACACCTGCTGCTGCCGCGCGCCGAGATAGACCTGGTTGAAGAACCCCGCGGATGCCGCGCTGCACGGCGCCGTGTCGGGGCAGTTCATGCCCATCGCCGCCCGATAGCTCCACTCGCTCGGCTTCGTGGAGGTGACCAGGCCCTGCTCCTTCTGGAGCATGACGAGGATGACCTTGGGGCTGAGGCCGCAGGCCTTCCCGACGGTCACGATGATCTCGGCGGCGCGCACCTTGGTCTTCTTGGGGATGGCCGCGCAATAGGCATCCTTCGCCTTCGCGGGGATGTCGGCGGTGAAGTTCCGCAGGCAGGTCGGTCCGCTCGTGGCCTTGCAGGACGGCACCCGCGCTTCGAGGAAGGTCTGCGCCTGAGCCGCAGTCATCGAGCCGCCGTTGAAGTACTCGGCGTCGCTGATGATGAACCCGCCGTCCTCGATGGTGGACGGGAGGCGGGGGTCCGCCGCGGTCGCCGTCGACGCGGGCGCGACGGCCATCAGGACACTCAACGACAGCACGGTCGCCAACAGGATCGCGAGGCTCCGCAGGGGTCGACGGGGCACGGAAACTGAGAGGCGCATGTGAACAGTGTTACTGAAGTCACGTCCTGTTACCAGTCGGGGCTGGATATCTGTTGTGCGACACGCCGACGCCCGGCGTTCGGACGACCTCAGAGCTCGGCGTGGAGCTGCCAGACGCGCTCCGCCGCGCCCGCCCAACTGAACGCCCGCCCACGATCGGCGGACAGGACGGCGAGTCGTTCCACCGCGGAGGTCGACGCCAGCGTCGCGGCGAGCTCGTCCCCCAGCGATTCGGCGTCGCCCGGCGCGAAGGTCGCTCCGTCCAGCAGGAGTTCGCGGTGGGTCGCGCTGTCGGCGGCCACGATGGGCACCCCCAGCCGGAGCGCATCCAGCGTCCGCCAGGGGAAGGCGGTGCTGTCCGACGGCGCGAGGAGGGCCACGGCGCCGGCGAGGACCGCGGCGCGATCGGGCGCCTCGAGGTGACCGCGCACGTGCACCCGTCGCTCGGGCAGGCCCGCCGCGGCGGCGAGCTCGGCTATCGCGGGTTCCTGACCGTCGGGCGCGTCGATTACGACGACGGCCGTGTCCCGTCCGGAGGTCGCGACGGCCTCGAAACCGGTGCGCAGGCGGTCGGATGCCGCCGACGACCCCGACAGCAGGACGTATCCCTCGGGCAGGCCGAGGTCGCGCCGACGCCCGATCTCGTCGCTGGGGACGCGGAGGGCGCTCTCGGGAGCCCCGGCGATCACCCGGATCCGGTCCCCGAGGGGCGCCAGCTCGGCGACCCGGTGGGCGAGCTCGTGCGTCGGCACCACGACGGCGTCGGCGTGACGGACGGCCCGGCGCAGCATGGCGCGGGCCCAGGCGGCATCCGTCCGCGACACCTCGTCGGGGTGATCCCACGGACGGACGTCCCACAGGGTCACGACCGTCTGGTCGTGGTCATGGACGCGGTCGTGCCGCACGAGCGGCGCCGCGAGCGTCGCCGAGTGGATGAGGCCGTCGCCGGCGCCCGCGCGGAGTCCGCGCCGCCACAGGGCCGCGGCGGCCGCGGAGCCGACGGGCAGGCGATCGGCGGCCGCCACGCCCTGCGCGGCCAGGGTGTCGTCCCCCGCGTCGCTGGGGACGATTGCGCGCACCTCGCATCCGGTGGGCGCCGTCGTGACCAGCGCGGCGGCCAGCTCCCGGGCGGCAGTCGCGAGGTCGGGCCCGGTCCCGGGAGCGGACGGGTCGAACACGACCCGCAGTGTGGTCGTCATCGGCACTCCCCCTGTTCGCTCACGGCGCGGTCGTCGGTGTCGGCGTCGGCGGATGCAGGAGCGCCTGGACCTCGCCGCGGATCTTCGCCCAGTCCTCGGCGGTGGGGTCCTCCGGATCGATGCCGACCCCCTTCGGCGTCAGCTCGAGGTCCTGGACCTCCTGGTCCTTCGCCTTCACGCCGAGATCGACGAGGAAGGGGAGCAGGGAGTCCGGGATGTCGGTCTGCACGAGGTTCTTGCCCGCCGCCACGACCTCGCTGAAGCGGGTCGCGACCGTCGACGGGGTCGCCTGGGCGAGGATCGCGGTCTGGAGCTCCCGCTGGCGCCGCATCCGGTCCCAGTCGCTGGTCGTGTACCGCGATCGCGCGTACCACTGCGCGGTCTCGCCGTCCATGACCTGGGTGCCCTTCTCGATCCATCCGGTCGCCCATTCCTCGGCGGGCTGACCCTCGAAGCGCGGGCCGGGGCCTTCGGGGAGGCGTTCCTTGACCGTGATCTTCACGCCGCCGAGCGCGTCGACGAGGTCGGCGAACCCGTGCATGTCGATGAAGACGTGGTACGGGATCTCGATGCCGAGGATCCCCTCCGCGGCGTCCTTCGTCGCTTCGACGGCCGGTGTCGAATTCTGCGCGGCGGCGTCGGGGTAGAGGCTCGCCCCGCGATCCTCGCGGCACACCTCGACGGCGTTCATCAGTTGGTTGATGCCCGACGACCACCCGCACGTCGACGAGGTGTGGCCCTCGAACCCGTCGGGGTACAGGTCGCGCATCGGCCCGTCCGAGAAGGGGACGTGACGGAGGTCGCGCGGGATGCCGAAGATCGTCACCGCGCCGGAGTCCGCGTTCACCGACACCACCGAGATGCTGTCGAAGCGCATGGAGTCGCGTCCCTGCCCGCTGTCGGCGCCGAGCAGGAGGAAGTTGTAGTAGCCGTCCGACGGGGGCACGCTCGGGCCGGAGGCGAAGATCGACAGCCCGGAGCGCAGCGGCGCGACGACCGACTGGGCCGTGTACGCGGCCGCCGAGGCGGGGACGAGCGCGAGGACCAGCGCGACGATCGACACGGCGGCGCGGGTGCGTCCGGGCACGCGCCGCAGCCGAGCGAGCCGGAGCGTGTCGATCGTCAGCACCACCCACAGCGCGGCGTACGCCCAGAGCAGCACCTGCGCGAGGGTCAGCGTCCACCACGATGCGACGAGGGTCGTCAGCATCGAGCGCCACATCAGCGCCAGGAACACCGTCGTGAAGAGGAACACCCACATCACGATCGTCGAGATGAGGCCGACGCGGCCCAGACGTCGACCACCCGCGAGGATCTGCGCGGACCCGGGAAGGAGGAAGTTGGATGTCACGAGCCACCACGCGCGCCGCGACATCATGCCGGGGGCCGAGGCATCGGGGTTGCGGAGCGGGCGCTCCTCGACGAGAGCACGGCCGGGCGACGAGGTCGCCCGCGGCGGGCTCAGGACGCTCACCGGAGCTCCCCCACCGGGCGGAGGCTCACAGGGAGTCCTTCAGGCGGCGGTTCTTCTCCTCGACCTGCACTTCGAGGTCGGCGGCGTAGGCGGCGACGCGGTCGGCGACCTCGGGATCGGCCGAGCCGAGCAGGCGCACGGCGAGCAGGCCCGCGTTCTTCGCCCCGTTGATCGAGACCGTCGCGACGGGGATGCCGGCGGGCATCTGCACGATGCTCAGCAGGGAGTCGAGGCCGTCGAGGGTGGAGAGCTGCACCGGAACGCCGATGACCGGGAGCGTCGTGACCGAGGCGAGCATGCCCGGCAGGTGCGCCGCGCCGCCGGCACCGGCGATGATCGCGCGCAGGCCCCGCCCACGCGCCTCACGGCCGTAGCGCAGCAGCTTGTCGGGCGTGCGGTGGGCGGACACCACCTCGACCTCGTGAGGGATGCCGAAGTCGGTCAGCGCCTGCGACGCGTCGGACATCACACGCCAGTCCGAATCGGATCCCATCACGACGCCGATGAGCGGAGCGGTCGATGAGTGCAGGGGGCTGTTCACCCGATCAAGGCTAGGCGCGCGAGCCTGGAGAACTCCGGAACGGCACGGGTCAATCGAGGAAGAACGCCGCCGCCGCGCGCGCTTCGTAGACGACCGTGTCGAGGTCGTCCCCGGCCACGTTGACGTGCCCGACTTTGCGCCCGGGGCGGGGGTCCTTCCCGTACGTGTGGACCTTCGCCGAGGGGTGCGCGGCGAGCGCGTCGGGGAGCCGCTCACCGAGGGTCCCCTCGGCCGGGCCGCCGAGGATGTTGACCATGACGGCGTGCGGTGCGCGCATCGCGGTGTCGCCCAGCGGCAGGTCGAGGACGGCGCGCAGGTGCTGCTCGAACTGGCTCGTGATGGAGCCGTCCTGGGTCCAGTGCCCGCTGTTGTGCGGACGCATGGCGAGCTCGTTCACGAGCAGCCGCTCGTCGCCGGTCTGGAACAGTTCGACGGCGAGCATGCCCGTCACCCCCAGGCCCGTCGCGATCGCCTCGCCGATCTCGGCGGCGACGTCCGCGAGGCGGCCGGCGGAGTGCGGTGCCGGCGCGATCGCCTCGGCGCACACGCCGCCCTGCTGCACCGTCTCGACGACCGGGTAGACGAGGAGTTCGCCCGAGGGACGGCGGGCGACCTGCTGGGCGAGCTCACGGGTGAAGGGGACGAGTTCCTCGGCGAGCAGCGCCGCTCCGTCCGCCAGGCGGTCGAGCCAGTCGGCGGCCTCGGCGGAGGAGGAGACGACGCGCACACCCTTGCCGTCGTATCCGCCGCGCGGCGTCTTCACAACGGCGCGGCCGCCGTGGTCGGCGATGAAGGCGTCGAGGGCCGCGGCATCCGTCACGGCAGCCCAGTCGGGCTGCGGCAGACCGAGCTCGGCGAGCTTCGTGCGCATGTCGATCTTGTCCTGCGCGTAGGCGAGCGCGTCGGGACCGGGGTGTACGGCGACACCGGCGTCCACGAGGCCGCGCAGCACGTCCTGCGGGACGTGCTCGTGGTCGAAGGTGATGACATCGACGTCCTTCGCGAACGCGAGGACGGTGTCGAGGTCGCGGTAGTCGCCGACCGCGGTCGCCGCGAGACCGGCGGACATCCCGGGCTCCTCCGCGAGGACCCGGACGCCGAGTCCCAGTTCCACAGCGGGCGCGATCATCATCCGCGCGAGCTGACCGCCTCCGACGATTCCGACCTGCAGTGCCATGCGTCTCCTCCCGACCCCGACATTCTCGCGCATCCGGGCGGGCGCCCGCAGACGCTCAGTCGTCCGTCGCGATGACCGGGACGCTGTGCGAGTCGCGGTGGGCGAGGATCTGGCTGACTTCGACCTGGTCCGACAGCGTCTCGTGCACGAGACGGACCGAGGGGACATCGACGAGCCGTACCGGTTCGTCGACCCCGTTGGCGAGGATCAGGGTGCCGCTCCCCCACAGCCGCTGCACCGGACCCCGCCGTTCGGAAATGGTGTAGCCGCGGGCGTGCGGGATGTCGACGCGGCGACGCTGGACGAGACCCGTCCGCTCGATGACGCGCCGCGTGGTCACGGTGTAGGTGTGCGACAACCACCGCAGATAGGGCACGGCTGCGAGCAGCAGCACCACGAGCCCGGCGGCGGCCCACAGCATCCAGTCCTCCCACGGCGACGGGAGGTTGCCGCTGACGTAGCCCGTCGTCCCCGCCACGGCGATGAGCACGATCGCAGGCCACAGCAGTCGGCGTCCGTGCCGGCGGAAGCGCGCGATCACGAGCTCGGGTGCGGCGGCACCCGGAGCGGGCGTCCGCGGACGACCCGGATACGCGGTCGGCTGGCTCACGGGACCATCATGGCGCGACGACGGATGCCGGGTGCGCCGACGCGCCCACCGTCACCGGACGTGCACGACGTCGCCGGCGGACACGACGTGCGCGACGCCCGCGGCGTCGACCACCAGCCGCCCCTCATCGTCGATTCCGGTCGCCCTACCGATGAGGGAGGAACCGTCGGGAAGGGAGACGGAGACGTCGCTGCCGACAGTCGTGCACGCGTCGCGGACCGCGGTCGTCGCAAGGCCCGCGGCGGTGCCGCCCACAGCCAGATCGGCGATCCCGTCGCGGAGTCTCGTGAGGTAGTCCGCGAGCAGCTGATCCTCGTCGGCGGTGCGGCCGAGCGCCGCGAACGAGGTGGCGGTCGGCACCGGCAGTTCCGCGGCGGTCATCCGGGTGTTGACGCCCGCTCCCACCACGACGGCGTGCGGATCGCCGGGCATGACCTCGGCGAGGATGCCGCAGATCTTGAGGCCCCCGACGAGGACGTCGTTCGGCCACTTGAGTCCGACCTCGCGGTCCTCCAGCTGCGCCCGGACGGCCGCGGTCATCGCCGCGCCCGCGATGAGGGGGATCCACCCCCGCTGCGCGACGGGGACCGCCTCGACCCGCAGCAGGACCGACACCGCGAGCGCGGAATCCGGCGGCGTGACCCACGTGCGGTCGAGGCGACCGCGGCCGGCCGTCTGGTCGCGGGTCACCACGGCAGAGAGGTGCGGATGACCGTCGGGGTCGTCGAAGGCGTCCTTCAGGAGCTTCTTGTTGGTCGAGTCGACGCTCGGGGCGACGTGGAGGCGGGGGCTGACCGCGGCGGCGCGGGGATAACCGTTCTCGGGGATCGACATGCCGCCCACCCTAGACGCGGCCGCGTCGAGCGCCGGGCGGCTTGACAGCCGACATCCTGAGGGATGCCACAGCGGATCCGCGCGGCGATTGTCGCCGGTATCCAACGCCGCCGGGACCGCGCTCGCTAGGGTGGAACGCGTGACCGATCAGCCCGACCTCTTCACGACCGCCGGCAAGATCGCCGACCTCCGTGCCCGCTACGAAGAAGCCGTCGTCTCCGCCGAGGAGACCGCCCGCGCCAAGCAGGGCGCGAAGGGGAAGCTCACCGCCCGCCAGCGGATCGAACTGCTCGTCGACCCGGGCTCCTTCGTCGAACTCGACGAGTACGTCCGGCACCGGACGACCGCCTTCGGCATGGACCGCTCCCGCCCGTACGGCGATTCGGTCGTCACGGGGACCGGCACGATCCACGGCCGCACGGTCGCGGTGTACTCGCAGGACTTCACGACCTTCGGCGGATCGCTCGGCGAGGTGGCCGGCGAGAAGATCATCAAGGTCATGGAGTTGGCGCTGCGCAGCGGCATCCCGATCATCGGCATCCTCGACTCCGGCGGCGCGCGCATCCAGGAGGGTGTGGTCGCGCTCGGCAAGTACGGCGAGATCTTCCGCCTGAACACCGCGGCATCGGGCGTCATCCCGCAGATCTCGCTGATCATGGGACCCGCCGCCGGCGGCGCGGTCTACTCCCCCGCCCTCACCGACTTCGTGATCATGGTCGACAAGACGAGCCAGATGTTCGTCACCGGCCCCGATGTCATCAAGACCGTCACCGGCGAGGACGTCGGCATGGAGGAACTCGGCGGCGCGCACACCCACAACACCCGCTCGGGTGTCGCGCACTACCTCGCCGAGGACGAGGACGACGCGATCGACTACGCGCGCACCCTCATCAGCTTCCTGCCCGACAACAACATGTCGGATGCCCCGGGGTACGAGTCCGGCTTCGAGTTCGAGACGACCGACTCCGATCGCGTCCTCAACACGGTCATCCCGGACTCCCCCAACCAGCCCTACGACATCCACGAGGTCATCTCGCACATCGTCGACGCGGGCGACTTCCTCGAGGTCCAGCCGCTGTTCGCACCGAACATCGTCATCGGCTTCGGTCGCATCGAGGGGCGGACGGTCGGCATCATCGCGAACCAGCCGTCGCAGATGGCGGGAACGCTCAACATCGACGCGGGCGAGAAGGCGAGCAGGTTCGTCCGGTTCTGCGACGCGTTCTCGATCCCGATCCTCACCCTCGTCGACGTCCCCGGCTACCTCCCCGGCACCGACCAGGAGTGGACCGGCGTCATCCGTCGCGGCGCGAAGCTGCTCTACGCCTATGCGGAGGCGACCGTCCCGCTCGTCACCGTGATCCTCCGCAAGGCCTACGGCGGCGCGTACATCGTGATGGGCTCCAAGCAGCTCGGCGCCGACATCAACCTCGCGTGGCCGACCGCCGAGATCGCCGTCATGGGCGGTCAGGGTGCGGTCAACATCCTGTACCGCGGCGAGATCAAGCGCGCCGAGGAAGCCGGCGAGGACGTCGCCGCCGTGCGCACCCGCCTCGCCAACGAGTACACGTACAACGTCGCCTCCCCCTTCCTCGCCGCCGAACGCGGTGAGCTCGACGGGATCATCGAGCCGGCGCAGACCCGCGTCGCCGTCGCGAAGGCGCTGCGCGCCCTCCGCGGCAAGCGGGCGAGCCAGCCGGCCAAGAAGCACGGGAACATTCCGCTGTGAGCGAGTCGGACGACGCACGCCCGGATGCGACGCACCTCCAGGTGCGGCGCGGTTCGGCGACTCCCGAGGAGATCGCCGCGGTGATCGCCGTCGTCAGCGAGTCGCTGGCCCAGGAGGCGAGCACCGCGGTCGCGGACGAGCCGACCGTGTCGGCGTGGCGGATCTCGGCCCGCGGCGTCGGGAACGATCTGCGTCGCGACGTGCCGTGGGGCCGGTGGGCGGGCTGACGCCCGATTTGTCCCCCAAAGTACCTACAGACACGCTTTTCGCGATCAGAGAGACTAATAGCGCTGGAACGCTTCTGCGTTCTGTCGATTCGTATCCCTCAGAGCGCGGATCGACATGTGCGGGTCGGTTTTCGGGTAACCACTCGCATGGCGAGGGGCGGGCGGCTTCGCCGCCCCTCGCCTCTTCTTTTCGGCGCGTCCTCTCGGCGCGGTGCCGTCAGGACGCCGGGCGATCTACCACCGGGCGCGGATGGGCGATCTCGTGCCAGAGGTCGACGACCTCGTCGCCGTCCGGGTCGTCGCGTCGGCGGGACCGGCCCACGACCGTGACCGCGACGCGAGGGTGCGGCGACGTGCGGATGTAGATCCGCTCCGACGAGGCGCCGCGGAGGGCGTCGGCGAGCTCGGCCCGGATGCGGTCGAGCGCGGCCGGGCCGGCGGCATCCAATCCCCCCTCATCGAGGACGGTGACGGTGCTGCCGCGCAGCCGCGCCTCCTGCAGCCGCGCACGCACGGCCTCGTCGAGCAGGCGCGGCCCGCGCAGCTCGTCGCGCAGGGATCCCTCCGCCAGCCGCGCCCGCTCGCGCTCGTCGGGCTCGAGGTCGCCGTCGGACTCGATCGTGCGGATGAGGATGGGGCCGGCGACCGCGAGTGCCTGCTGCACGCGGACGCGACGCTCCCGGCGACGGCCCTCCTGGCTCGCGAGCCACTCGAAGGAGCGGCGCTGGATGCCGGTGAGTTCCGCCGTGTCGACGGCCGCCCGGTCGACCAGACGCGTCAGGAGCTGCGCGGCGACGACCCAGACGGCGGCGCCGACGAGTCCGAGGGCGAGGGAATCGAGGATGCCGATCCAGAACGACGACGACACCCCGAGCAGGACCACACCGATCCACGCCACGAGCGGTCGGCGACGGACGACGACGATCGTCAGGAGCGCCCCGATGCCGCCGAGGCTCCACGTGGCGAAGGTCGCGCGACGGAGATCCTCGCCGACCGCCGCCCAGGTCGCGAACGGCACGACGACCGCCGTGCCGAGGACCAGCAGGCACAGCCACAGCGGCAGCGAGGCACCGCGCGGCAGTCCGTCCGTGTCCGCCGCGTCCGGAACCGTCGCCGTCGGAGCCGACCGCGGCGTGAAGCCCCAGAACACGCAGAGCCAGGTGGTGACGAGGTACAGCGACAGGGCGGCGATGAACAGCGCCGGCTGCGCCACCGGCGCGGTCCACACGAGTCCGCCGACGGCGAGGTAGGCGGTGAAGACGACCGCGACGATCGAGAGTCCCGTCTGGACGCGCACGTTCATCGCGGGTACTCCCAGCGCAGTTCTGCCACGGTGCCCCGGCGCGAGCTGCGCACGAGCGCCTGCCCGCCCACCGCCGCGGTGCGGGCGACGATCGAGCCGCTGATGCCCAGGCGGTCCTCGGGGACGGCTTGGACGTCGAAGCCCGTGCCCGCGTCGACGACCCGGACGATGACCCGACGGTCGTCGGCGCTCACGTCGACGTGCAGTCCGACCGCGTCGGCGTGTTCGACGGCGTTGACGATCGCCTGATCGGCAGCGAGGACGAGGGCGCGTGCGACCCGTCCCGGAAGCCGCGGAGCCCGCGGATCGACGGTGACGCGCAGGTCGAGGTCGAGATCGTGTTCCGCGGCCGCCCGGCGCAACCCGTCGACGATGAACGCCGGGTCGACCGGCTCGTCCGGGCCCTCCTCGGCTTCCCGGTCGGCGTTGGCGAGGCGGGTGAGCGCGTCACGTGCCATGCCCACGGCGAGATCGCGCTCGCGCGGCGTCGAGGCGCGCTCGGCGGCGATGAGCGCGGCGAGCACGCTGTCGTGCATGAGGGCGGCGACGGAGATCCGCTCCTGCTCCACCGCGTCGGCGGCGGCCGCCGCCGCGTACGAACGGACCGCCTCCTCGCGGGTGCGATCGAGGCGCTCGGCGAGCAGGCGCAGCATCCACCCGATCATGATCATGACGACGGCGAGGATGATCGCGTAGACCACCTGACGCGAGACGAGGATGACGCTCGCGCCGTCCACACCGATCTGGATCAGTCGGACGACCCCGTAGAGGACCGGGACGAGGCCGCACCACACGTACTGCAACCGCAGCGGGAAGACGAGGGCGGTCGCCACCGTCGCGACGTTGAGGAGGTACCAGATCCAGGGCTCCGCCGCCGCGCCGCCCTCTCGCCCCGCGGTCGCGAGCGGCCAGACGACCAGGACGAGCGGGAACACGATCGCGAAGACGGCGGCGGGCGCCCGGTAGAAGCGTCCGGCGACGCCGGCGGCGATCATGAGCGCCAGCGGGCCGAAGGTGACGACGCTGAGCACGAGGTTCCACGTCGGCGTCTCCTGCGTGGAACCGATCGCGTGGAACAGGGACTGGAAGCCCAGGATGGCGCATCCCACCGAGACGACGAGCGCGAGGATGCGCTCGACCCTCTCGCGGGAGAAGAAGGTCGAGTCGGGCGGGATCGTCAGCGTTCCCGCCGGTGCGACCTCAGCTGCCACCGGGTTCCTCCGCGACCAGGCCGTCCTCCATCGCGCGCCGCAGCAGGTCCACCTTCGTGGGGGCGGGCCGACCGACCTCCACGTACTTCACGCGGACGCGGGTGATGTTCTCCTTCGCCGTCGAGTAGGCCACCCCGAGTCGCTCGGCGACCGTTTTGAGGGGCAGGCCGGCGGCGTACAGACGCAGCACGTCGCGCTCGCGCGAGGAGAGCTGCGCGTCGGCGAAGGCCCGGTCGCCGTCGACGGCGGACGCCCACTCGACGTTGTCGAGCGCATGACCGCGGGCGACCGTGTCGATCGCCGCGATGACGTCGTCGATGCGCGACGCCTTGCTCACCACGCCCGCAGCCCCCGCGACCAGCGCCTCGCGGACGGCGGCCGGGCGATCGGCCACGCTGTGGATGATGACCGGCGAGCCGTCGTGGACGAGGCGGGTCACGTTCTCGGTCACGGTGGCCCCGTCCCCGAGCATGAGGTCGAGGACGACGACGTCCGCGGGGTTCTCCTGCGTGAGCGTCCGCCGATCGAGGTAGGCGGCCACGCTCTCCCCCGAGAAGACGACGCGCAGGTGGTCCGTGCGGCTGCACGCGGCCTCGAGGCCGAGACGCACGGATTCGTGGTCGTCGATCAAGGCGACGCGGATCATGCGCTCACCCTAGCCGTCACCGCGTCAACACGGTGATCGCCTCGACGTGGTGCGAGTGCGGGAAGAGGTCGAAGGCCCGCACCGCGGGCGTCGTGTATCCGTGCGCGGCGAAGGTGCCGAGGTCGCGGGCGAGGGCGACGGGGTCGCACGCGACGTAGACGATGCGCGCCGGTGAGAGGTCGACGAGCTGCTCGACGACGTCGCGTCCGGCGCCGGCGCGGGGCGGGTCGAGGACCACGGTGCCGCGCGCGAGCCGGGCGCGCTGCGCGGGGGTGGCCGTCTGGACGAGGTTTCCGAGCCACCGGTCGACCCGGCCGGTCTCCGCGCGGGCTCCGATCCACGCGGCGAGGTTCTCCCCCGCGTGCTCGGTCGCGCGGGCGTCGGACTCCACCGAGGTGATCCGGGTGGCGGGACCGCCGACACCGGCGACGGATGCGGCGAGCAGCCCGACCCCGCCGTAGAGATCGAGGTGCCATCCGTCGGGGTCGACGGCAGCCGCGACGGCGTCGGCGACCGCGTCGTGCAGGGTGCCGGCGGCGAGGCGGTGGACCTGCCAGAAGCCGCCCGCATCGACGCGGAACTCCCGGTCGCCGACGGTCTCGACCACGACCTCCCGGGCCGCGGGGTCGACCGGCGCCGGGCGCCGGGAACGGCCGGGCTCGGCACGCGGGATGACGCGCACGCGTCCGTCGCCGGGCTGCACGAGGTCGAGGCGGCCGGCGGAGCCGCCGCGCCGACGGCTCGCCGCGCGTGCGATGCCCGCGGTCGCGAGGGGCAGGTCGTCGACGGGGATGACGCGGTGGCTGCGGGCCGCGAACGGGCCGATGCGTCCCTCGTCGTCGACGTGCAGGCTGACCCGGGTGCGCCATCCCGTGCCGTCGGCGGATTCCTCGACGAGACGGTCGCCGCGCATCTGCGGGAGGGGCGGCTCGATCGTGACGGGAGCGGTGGACCCGGCGAAGCGGGACAGCGCGTCGCGAAGCACATCCGCCTTCAGTTCGCGCTGATGGGCGAGGGCGATGTGACCGAAGTCCGCACCGCCGGGCCGGGCGTCGGGAGGCATGCTGACATCGGCGGGCGCCCACACATGCGGACGGCGGTGGGGCGAGGCATCCAACACCTCCACCGTGTCGCCCCGCCAGAACGACGCCTTGCGCGTGTCGGTGAGGGCGACGCGCACCCGCTCGCCGGGGATCGCGTCCGAGACGAACACGACACGGTTCTCGTGCCGGGCGACGAACACACCGCCGTGCGCGACGGCGGTGATCTCGAGGTCGAGGAGGTCTCCCGGTTGCATGCTCCGATGCTGTCACACCGGGTCGCCGCGGACCGTCATCGACTCCCGCCCGCGCGGCTACCGTGGTCGGTATGCGCGTGTGCCTCGCCTCCACGTCCCCCGCCCGTCTGATGCTGCTGCGCCAGGTCGGCATCGAGCCGACCACCCGCTCACCGCGGGTCGACGAGGAGGCCGTGATCGCGGCGGTCGAGGCGGCGCAGGCCCGCACCCTGCCGCCGGAGGAACACGTGCTCCTCCTCGCTCGACGCAAGGCGGCCGACGTCGCGGCGACCGTCGCCGCGGAAGGTTTCGAGGGCCTCGTCGTCGGCGGTGACTCGATGTTCGAGCTCGACGGCGAGATCCTCGGCAAGCCCTACACGCCCGAGGCGGCGCGCGCCCGGTGGCAGTCCATGCGGGGCCGCACCGGCGTCCTCCACTCGGGGCACAGCGTGTTCCTGGTCCGCCCCGGCGCAGACCCCGTCGAGGCCCATGCGGTGGCCGCCGCATCCGTGACCTTCGCGGCGGATGTGACGGATGCCGAGATCGACGCGTACGTGGCGACCGGTGAGCCCCTCCTGGTGGCGGGCGCCTTCACCGTCGACAGCCTCGGCGGCGCGTTCATCGAGCGGGTCGACGGCGATCCGTCGACGGTGGTCGGGATGTCGTTGTCGACCCTGCGCCGACTCGTCCGCGAGCTCGGGGTCGAGTGGACGACGCTGTGGAACTCCGCGGGCGGCGGCGGCGCGGCATCCGCTTAGTGGGATCCGCGACACGAAACCCCGATGATCTTGTGCGAGTGATCCAAAGGAGCGGCCACACTCGTGGGTAGGCTCGAAGCCATGCCTGAGAGCGTGACCACCGGAATCTCGAAAGTGCTGATCGCCAACCGAGGCGAGATCGCGGTGCGCATCATCCGCGCCGCACGCGACTCGGGGAAGTCGTCGGTGGCGGTCTACGCCGACCAGGACCGCGATGCGATGCACGCGCGGCTCGCTGATGAGGCGTACGGCCTCGGCGGCTCGACGAGCGCCGACACCTACCTCTCCATCGAGAAGATACTCTCGGTCGCGCGCCGCTCGGGCGCCGACGCCGTCCACCCGGGCTACGGCTTCCTCGCCGAGAACGCCGACTTCGCCCGCGCCGTGATCGGCGCGGGGCTCGTCTGGATCGGCCCCTCCCCCGAGGCCATCGAGGCGCTCGGAGACAAGGTCACCGCCCGTCACGTCGCCGAGAAGGTCGGCGCACCGCTCGCCCCGGGCACGCCGGGGCCGGTCGAGGGCGCCGACGAGGTTGTCGCCTTCGCGCGCGAGTTCGGCCTGCCCATCGCGATCAAGGCCGCGTACGGCGGCGGCGGACGCGGCCTCAAGGTCGCGCGCGAGTTCGACGAGGTCGAGGAGCTCTTCGAATCGGCGACCCGCGAGGCCATCGCGGCGTTCGGTCGCGGCGAGTGCTTCGTCGAGAAGTACCTCGACAAGCCGCGCCACGTCGAGACGCAGTGCCTCGCGGATGCCGCGGGCAACGTCGTCGTGGTCTCGACCCGCGACTGCTCGCTGCAGCGCCGGCACCAGAAGCTCGTCGAAGAGGCTCCCGCGCCGTTCCTCACCGCCGGGCAGAACGAGATCCTGTACGCCGCGTCGAAGGCCATCCTCACGGAGGTCGGCTACGTCGGGGCCGGCACGTGCGAGTTCCTCATCGGCGCCGACGGGACGATCTCGTTCCTCGAGGTGAACACCCGTCTGCAGGTCGAGCACCCGGTCTCGGAGGAGGTCACCGGCATCGACCTCGTCCGCGAGCAGTTCCGCATCGCCGAGGGCGGCACGCTCGACTACGCCGACCCCGAGCCGGTCGGCCACTCGTTCGAGTTCCGCATCAACGGCGAGGACCCGGGGCGCGGCTTCCTGCCCGCCCCCGGCGACATCCACGTGTTCAAGACCTTCGGCGGACCGGGCGTGCGCCTGGACTCCGGTGTCACCGCCGGCGACAGCGTCTCGGGCGCCTTCGACTCGCTCCTGGGCAAGCTCATCGTCACGGGACGCACGCGCGAAGAGGCCCTCGAGCGGTCGCGCCGCGCCCTCGACGAGTTCGAGGTGGCCGGGATGCCGACGGTGCTGCCCTTCCACCGGAAGGTCGTCCGCGACCCCGCCTTCACGGCCGAGGACGGCACGTTCGGCGTCTTCACCCGCTGGATCGAGACCGAGTTCCACAATGACATCCCCGCATGGGACGGCGAGGCGGGTCCCGCCGCCGAACCCGAGGGCCGCCACACCGTCGTCGTGGAGGTGTCGGGCAAGCGCCTCGAGGTGAGCCTGCCGGACCGCCTGACCCACGCACCCGCCGCCGTCGGACGCCCCGTCGCCGTGCCCCCGTCGCGTCGTTCGCACGCCGCGGGTACCGTCTCGGGCGCGAGCGGCGACGCCGTCGCGTCGCCCATGCAGGCCACCGTCGTCAAGATCGCCGTCGAGGAGGGGCAGCAGGTCGTCAAGGGCGACCTCGTCGTCGTCCTCGAGGCGATGAAGATGGAGCAGCCCATTCAGGCGCACAAGGACGGCGTGGTCGGCGCGATCAACGCGCAGGCCGGCACGACCGTGTCGGCAGGGCATCAGCTGCTCACGATCTCCTGATCCTGTCGGGCGAAACGGAGCGCCCCCTAGGGTGTGGGCATGAGGACTCTGCGTGCGGCGGCGACGACGTGACCGCCGACGTCACGGTGAACGTGATGACCGCGGACGGCGGGCAGTCGACGATCACGAATCAGATCGTCTGCGACACCGAGCCGCACCGCATCCCGTTCGATGGCGCGTCGGCGTGGGCCGTCTCGGCGTCGGGGACCGCGCCGGTGCCGACCTACCTGTATGTGACCGCGATCGCCGTCGGCTGAGGCGCGCGGATCAGCTGTAGGTGTCCTCGTCCCGGGCGACCTGGTGCATCGCGCGGGTCGCGTCGGTGATGCTGCCCGCGAGCGACGGGAACACGGCGAACACGCGGGAGAGCTGATCGACCGTGAGGCGCCGCTCGACGGCGATGGCGATCGGGTAGATCAGCTCGGAGGCGCGCGGGGCGACGATGACGCCGCCGATGACGGTGCCCGACCCCTCTCGGGCGATGATCTTCACGAACCCGTCCTTGACGCCCATCATCTTCGCGCGCGCGTTGGCGGCCAGCGGGAGCTTGTGGACCGTGCCGTTGATCGCGCCGGACTCGATGTCGCGCTCCTGGCGTCCGACGGTCGCGATCTCGGGCGCCGTGAAGATGTTCGCCGTGACGCGGTGCTTCTCGAGCGGGATGACGGTGTCGCCGAGCGCGTGGAAGACCGCCATGCGCCCCTGCATGGCGGCGACCGAGGCGAGCGGGAGGAACGTCGTGCAGTCGCCGGCGGCGTAGATGTTCGGCACCGACGTACGCGCGACGCGGTTGACCTGGATGTGACCCGAGCCGGTGAGCTGGACCCCGGCATCCTCCAGTCCGATACCGGCGGTGTTCGGGATGGATCCGACGGCCATGAGGCAGTGGCTGCCCTCGACGGTGCGACCGTCGGACAGCGTTGCGACCACGCCGTCCTTCGTGCGCTCCACCTTCTCGGCGCGGGACTTCGACAGCACCTCCATGCCGCCGCGGGTGAAGACCTTCTCGATGACGGCCGCCGCATCGGAGTCCTCACCGGGGAGGACCTGGTCGCGGCTCGAGATCAGCGTCACCTTCGATCCGAGGTTCATGTAGGCGCCGGCGAACTCCGCGCCGGTGACGCCGGATCCCACGACGATCAGGTGCTCGGGCAGCGACGACATGTTGTAGAGCTGCGTCCAGGTCAGGATGCGCTCCCCGTCGGGCTTCGCGCTGTCGAGCTCGCGCGGCGAGGCGCCCACCGAGACCACGAGCGTGTCGGCTTCGATCCGGTCGAAGTCGGTGCCGCCGGGGCCGGTCGAGACGACGACGGCGTGCGTCCCGTCGAGGCGGCCGTGGCCGGAGATGATGCGGACCCCGGCATCCACCAGCTGCGCGCGCTGATCGTCGGACTGCTGGCGCGCCAGGGACAGGAGCCGCTTGTTGACCGCCCCGAGGTTGATGGCGATCTCGGGCTTGAGCGGCTTGCCGCTGTCGCCCCGGGCGAACAGCTGCACCCCGAGATCGGAGGCGCCGCGGATGGCGACGGCGGCGTCGGCGGTGGCGATGAGGGTCTTGGAGGGGACGACATCCGTGATGACCGCGGATCCCCCGATGCCCGCGCGCTCGACGAGCGTCACCTCGGCGCCCAGCTGGGCCGCTGCGAGAGCCGCCTCGTATCCGCCGGGGCCGCCGCCGATGATCGCGACGCTCTGGGTGGTCTCGAAGCTCACAGACATGCCCACCATTCTTCCAGCCCGCGGGGTCCCCGTGCGCCGCGACGCGATGCGCGGCGTGTGGCCGAGCCGTCCCCGGGTTCCTAGAGTGGGAGCATGCACGAGGAGACCCACCCGCTCGACGACCCCACCGCCGACCCGTTCGAGGTCGCACGGACCGCCGCCGACGACATCGCCCGCCTCACCGGCGTCGACCACCACGACGTCGCCCTGACGCTCGGGAGCGGCTGGGGCAAGGCCGCCGAGCTGATCGGTGAGACCACGGCGACCCTGGCCGCGACCGATGTCACCGGGTTCAGCAAGCCCGCCCTCGAAGGGCACGTCGGATCGATCCGCAGCATCCTCACCCCGGACGGCAAGCGCGTGCTCGTGATCGGCGCGCGCACGCACTACTACGAGGGGCACGGCGTGCGTCGTGTCGTGCACAGTGTGCGCACGGCCGCCGCGACCGGCGCGAAGACGATGGTCCTCACCAACGGCGCGGGCGGCATCAAGACGTCGTGGACGCCGGGGCAGCCCGTGCTCATCAGCGACCACATCAACCTGACGGCCGACTCCCCCCTCGAGGGCGCGACCTTCATCGACCTCACCGACCTCTACTCGCGGCGCTTGCGCGACCTCGCCCGCACCGTCGACCCGTCGCTCGACGAAGGCGTGTACTGCCAGTTCCGCGGACCGCACTACGAGACGCCCGCCGAGGTGCAGATGGCGAAGGCGATCGGCGGGCACATCGTCGGCATGTCGACGGCCCTCGAGGCGATCGCCGCGCGCCAGGCGGGCATGGAGATCCTGGGCTTCTCGCTCATCACGAACCTCGCCGCCGGCATCCAGACCACCCCGCTGAGCCACCAGGAGGTCATCGAGGCGGGCCGCGAGGCCGAGCCGGTCATCTCCGACCTGCTCGCCCGCGTGATCGGCGTCCTGTGAGCGAGGGCGTCCTCGACGTCGCCCGCGGGTGGCTCGCGCAGGACCCCGACCCGCAGACGAGCGATGAGCTGCGGGCGCTGATCGAGCGGGCCGAGGCCGGTGACGCGGCGGCGCTCGACGACCTGCACGACCGGTTCGACACGCGGCTGGCCTTCGGGACTGCGGGGCTGCGCGGGGCCCTGGGCGCCGGGTCGAACCGCATGAACCGCGTCTTGGTCAGACAGGCGGCCGCCGGGTTCGCCGCGTACCTGCACGAGCGCGCGACCGACGAGATACCGTCGGTCGTCGTCGGCTACGACGGTCGTCGCAACTCCGACGTGTTCGCCCGTGACAGCGCGGAGATCTTCGCCGGCGCGGGCCTGCGCGCCATCCTCCTCCCCCGCCTGCTGCCGACCCCGGTGCTCGCGTTCGCCGTCCGGCACCTGGGCGCCTCCGCCGGGGTCATGGTGACGGCATCCCACAACCCGCCGGACGACAACGGCTACAAGGTGTACCTCGGCGGTGCCGATGACGGCGCACAGATCGTCTCACCGGCGGATGCCGAGATCGCGGCGCATATCGACGAGGTCGCCGCCCGGGCGGACCTCGACGCGATCCCCCGCTCGGCGGACTACGAGACCGCCGGCGAGGACGTCGTGGACGCCTACGTGCGCGCCACGGCGCTCGTCGCCCCCGCCCCGGCCGGTGCGGCCGGCTTGAACTGGGTCTACACCGCGATGCACGGCGTGGGCCATGAGACCCTCTCGCGCATCCTCGAGACCGCGGGGTACCCGGCGCCGACGGTGGTCGACGCCCAGATCGAGCCCGACGGTCGGTTCCCGACGGTCGCCTTCCCCAACCCGGAAGAGCCCGGCGCGATGGACCTCTCGTTCGAGGCCGCCCGCGCCGCCGGCGCGGAGCTGATCCTCGCCAATGATCCCGACGCCGACCGGCTCGCCGTCGCGATCCCGGATGCCGCAGCCCCCGGCGGCTGGCGCCGGCTCACCGGCAACGAGGTCGGGCTGCTCCTCGGCTGGCGCGCCGCACGCACCGCGACGGCGGGCACCCTCGCGTGCTCGATCGTCTCGTCGCCCGGCCTTCAGGCGATCGCCGAGCACTACGGACTCGACTTCGCCGCCACGCTGACCGGCTTCAAGTGGATCTCGCGCGCCCCCGGCCTCGTCTACGGGTTCGAGGAGGCGCTCGGCTACCTCGTGAACCCCGACACCGTGCGCGACAAGGACGGCATCTCGGCCGCCGTCGCCGTGCTGGGCCTCGTCGCCGAGGCGCGCGAGGAGGGCCGGACGCTCGGCGACCTGCTCGACGAGTCGGCCGCGACCTTCGGGCACTTCGCGAGCGGGCAGGTGTCCCTCCGCGTCGACGATGTGTCGGTGATCGGGCGCATCATGAGCGCGCTGCGCGCGGCGCCCCCGGCATCCGTCGGTACGGTCGCCGTCGAGCGCATCGAGGACCTGCTCACCGCTCCCGAGAGCTCGCCGCGCGGCGACGTGCTGCGGGTGTGGCTGACCGACGGATCGCGGGTCATCGTGCGCCCGAGCGGGACCGAACCGAAGCTCAAGGCCTACCTCGACGTCCGCGGCGACTCGGCGGAGGATGCGGCGGCCCGGCTGGCGGCGGTGGACGCCGGCGTCCGGGATATCCTCGCCGCGGCGCAGGCGTGATGGCGGCGCAGACGTGACGGCGACTCCGCTCACGGAGCCGGTCGTCCTGAGCCGCGGTCGCGTGCAACTGGTCCCGCTCGATGCCGCGCACGCCGACGACCTCGCGGCGGCCCGCGAGGGCCTCGAGTACGCCTGGTACACCGCCATCCCGGCATCCGTCCCCGATGAGATCAGCTGGCGTCGTGCCGAGCACGCGGCCGGGCGGATGAACCCGTTCGCGGTCCTCGTCGACGGCACCCCGAGCGGGATGACGACCTTCTGCGGCATAGACCAGGTCAACCGGCGGGTCGAGATCGGCTACACGTGGTTGTCGCCGAGCGTGCAGCGGACAGACGTCAACACGACCGCGAAGCTGCTGCTGCTCGGGCACGCGTTCGAGGCGTGCGAGGCGATCGCGGTGGAGTTCCGCACGTCGTGGCACAACCGGCAGTCGCAGGCCGCGATCGAACGGCTCGGCGCGCGCCGAGACGGCGTCCTGCGCAACCACCGCATCAGCCCCGACGGCACGCTGCGCGATACCGTCGTGTACTCGATCCTCCCCCACGAGTGGCCCGGGGTGAAGATGGGGCTCGAGGCGCGCCTGGCGCGCTGATCAGCCGTCGACGACGGCGACGAGCTCGTCGAGGAACGCGGCGAACGTCGTGCCGCGGCGCAGGATCCGCTGCACGCTGTCGCGTTCGCTGAACACCTCGACGAGCTGCTCGAACACCGTCTGGAAGGCCTCGCGGTCGGACTCCGAGAACGCGACCATCGTCACGACCTGCACCCGTCCGTCGCCCCAACGGATCGACGGGTCGGCCAGGCCCACGGCGATCGCGGTGCGGGTCGCGGTCATCCCGATGGCGTGCGGGACGGCGAGCGCATCGGTGAAAGCCGTCGAGGAGATGCGCTCCCGCTCGAGCGTGCGGGTGACGTAGTCCTCGGTGATGACGCCCTGGGCCGCCAGCAGTCCGCCGAGCCCGCGGATCACGGTCTCCTCGTCCGCATCGGCGGGCAGGCGGGGCACGAAGGCCTCGGCGGAGAAGTACCGCTCGAGCTCCGCGCGCAGGCCCGCCAAGCGTCGCGCGCGGCGGGCGCGGGCCGCCGCGCCCTGGACGCGCTCGACGTCGGGTTCGGTGAGGAAGGGCTGCACCCGGACGATGCGGTCGGACGGCGCGGGCGGATCGATCGTCGTGAGGACGAGATCCGTGTCGAGCCCCGCCCAGTCGGGGTCGACGCGCGTCTCGACGGCGACGACCTCGATCTCGCGACCGAGCGCGCGGTCGATGCTCGCTCGCAGCAGCTCGTGCATCTCGTAGTACCCCGGGCACACGAGCGTCGCCGTCAGCAGACGAGCCGACTGGCGGGACCGCTCGAGCCGGCCGCCGACGTGCATCGCGATGTAGGCGATCTCGTCCTCGTACAGAGGTGCGCCGACGACGTCGCGCAGCTGCTCGGCGATGAAGACGGCGACCTCGAAGATCATCGGGTAGCTGGACTTGAGCGAACGGGTGAGCGCGTTGCGCGACCAGGCCTGGTCCTGCGCGCGCTGACGCAGGTTCTGGACGTGGAGGGCGAGGCGCAGGATGAAGTCGTCGTGATCGATGTCGACGAGGAACTCGGATGCCGCCTGCGCGACGATCCCGCGCACGGCGGTCTCGACGTCCGCATCGAGCCGGCCCCGGATGACGGTGTCGGGTTCGGCCGCGCCCGGCGCCACGACGCGGGTCTGCACGAGCGCGGCGAGGTGGTCGCGGTCACCGTCGCCCAGGCGGACGCCGAGGTGCGCGACGGCGAGGCGATCGAGCAGGTCGGCGATCCGCGCACGCGCGGGCGCGTCGTCGACCGGAGGGCCGTCGAGTCCGCGTCCGCGCCCCACCCGGTCGGCGGCGATCGCGATGTGCATCATGACGTCGCCGATGCCGAACTCGTTGACGAGGTATCCCAGGTCGCCGAGGCCCGCGACCAGGTCGTCCTTGAACGCCCCGAGCGCCGACGTCTCGGCGGTGCTCTCGCCGAGGGCGCGCCGCAGGGCGCGCAGGTCGAAGGCGCCCTGCTCCATCTCGTCGTGCGCCAGTCGGCTGAGCAGGCGCCGCTGGGCCATCTCCGTCCCCACCAACCGCACGCGCTCAGCGGAGCGCTCGAGGGTCAGCTGCGTGCCGCTCAGCAGCGCGCGCACGCGTCCGAGATCGGCTTCGAGGGTGGCGTCGCTCACATGGAAGCGCTGCGCCGCGGCGTACACGTCGATGCCGTCCGGCGCATCGAGGATGTCGCGGACGAGCCGGTGCAACCGGTCGCGAGGAGTCTCCTCGGATGCCGGCTGCAGCGCCCCCGCCGCTCCGGCACCCGCGCGGTAGCCGGACGGACCTGACTCGACGGCGTCGCCGCCGGGCACCCGCGCGTTGAGGGCGGCCACGTACGAACGGATGCTGCGGGGCGTCACCCCGACGAGGTCGGCGAGCTCGCCGGCCGTACGCCACCCGGCATCCCTCGCCAGGAGCGCCATGACGCGATCCTGCCTCGTCCGACTCACGGGTCCAGTCAACCATCCGCCGGACCACCGGGGTTTCCTCCCCCGCGGAAGAAGGCCTGGTTGTCGCTTCCTGGGAGTCGGATGAGAATTGCGGGGAGACAAGGAGGCGGATCGATGAAGATCCTCGTCGTCTGCGGCGCCGGCGCGTCGAGCACGTTCGTCGCCCAGCGTCTGCGGCAGGCCGCACAGCGCGAAGGCAGGGAACTGCTCGTCCACGCGGGTGTCCCCGGCATGGTCGCCACGGGGACGGATGCCGGCGACGTGGTGCTCGTGGGTCCGCATCTTGCCTCCGCCCTCCCCGACATCGAGCGGGATGCCGCCACCCGACAGGCGCGTGTCGTTCTGCTCCCGGAGGACGTCTTCGACGATCGTGACGGAACCCGCACGCTCACCCTCGTCACCACCGCGACCGCCGCCGACCGCATCGAAAGGACCCCGCGATGAGCGCACCGGCCAGCCGGACGGTGAGGATCGGTTCCTCCCACGGCCTGCACGCCCGCCCCGCGAAGCTCTTCGCGCAGGCGGCGAAGGATGCCGGCATCCCGGTCACCATCTCGAAGGGGGCCGGCGGCGCGGTCAACGCGGCGAGCATCCTGAGCGTCATCTCGCTCGGCGCGGAGAGCGGCGATTACGTCACGCTCACCGCGGACGGGCCGGGCGCGGAGGACGTCCTCGACACCCTGACCGAACTTCTGACCACCGACCACGACGCCTGAGGGACACATGACTGAGCTTCGAGGAGTAGGAATCGGCCTGGGCGTGAGCCACGGCCCCGTCGCACGGATGGCCGAGCCGCTGCCCGCGCCGAAGGATGAGAAGAGCACGCTCAGCGCCGAGGAGGAGAAGGCCCGCGTCGCCGCGGCGATCGAGGCGGTCGCCCGCGAGCTCGAGCAGCGCGGCGCCACCGCCGGCGGAGCCGCGCAGGAGGTGCTCGAGGCGCAGGCCATGATGGCCGAGGACCCCGCCCTCGAGGACGAGGTCGCCACCCGTCTCGCCGCCGGTGCGACCGGCGAGTTCGCCGTCTTTGACGCCTTCGCCTCGTTCCGTGACTCCCTCGCCGCCATGGGCGGATACCTCGGCGAGCGCGCCGCGGACCTCGACGACGTCGCGCAGCGGGTCATCGCCCACCTGCGCGGGGTGCCGGCACCGGGCGTGCCCGACCCCGGGCATCCGTTCGTCCTCGTCGCGAAGGACCTCGCCCCGGCCGACACCGCCCTGCTGGACCTCGACAAGGTGCTCGCCCTCGTCACGACCGAAGGCGGCCCGACCTCGCACACGGCGATCCTCGCGCGCGAGAAGTCGATCGTCGCCGTCGTCGGCGTGCACAGCGCCTCGGGTCTGACCGAGGGCGAGACGGTCATCGTGGACGCCGCCGCCGGCATCGTCACGACCCAGCCCACGGACGACGAGATCGCGCAGGCCGAGCGCCGCGAGGCCGACCGCGCCGCCGCCGCGGACGCGCCGATCACGCCCGGCGCACTGGCGGACGGCACGACGGTGCCGCTGCTCGCGAACCTCGGCAAGCCCGCCGACGCCGCCAAGGCCGTCGAGCTGGGCGCAGAGGGTGTCGGGCTCTTCCGCACCGAGTTCCTCTTCCTCAGCTCGTCGCAGGCTCCCACCGTCGAGGAGCAGACGACGGCGTACACCGAGCTGCTGCAGGCGTTCCCCGGCAAGAAGGTCGTCGTCCGCGCCCTGGATGCCGGCGCCGACAAGCCGCTCGCCTTCCTCAACGACGCGCACGAGGAGAACCCGGCCCTCGGTCTCCGCGGCCTCCGCGCACTCCGCGCCAGCGAGGACATCCTGCGCGAGCAGCTGACCGCCCTTGCGAACGCGGATGCCGCCACCGACGCCGACCTGTGGGTCATGGCCCCCATGGTGTCGACCGTCGAGGAGACGGAGTACTTCGTCACTCTCGCGAAGGAGTACGGAATCAAGACGGCCGGTGTCATGGTCGAGGTCCCGTCGTCGGCCCTCCTCGCCGACCGGGTGCTCGCCCACGCCGACTTCGCCTCGATCGGCACCAACGACCTCACCCAGTACACGCTCGCGGCCGACCGCCTGCTCGGTTCGGTCGCCTCGTTCCAAGACCCGTGGCATCCCGCCGTCCTGCAGCTGGTGAAGCTCACCGGCGACGGCGGCCGTGCCCACGGCAAGCCGGTCGGCATCTGCGGCGAGGCCGCCGCCGACCCGCTGCTCGCGGTCGTCCTCGTCGGCCTCGGCGCGACGACGCTCTCCATGGCACCGACGGCGCTCGCAGACGTGCGCGCCACCCTCTTGCACCACAGCCTCGACGACGCGAAGCGCATCGCCGAAGCAGCCCTCGCCGCATCCGATGCGGCATCCGCCCGAGCCGCGGCCCAGGAAGCCGCAGCACAGCACACCGCCGCATGACCCGCGGCACACCAAAGGAGAACCAGCACATGTCAACGGCGACAACAGCCACCCGCGCACCGAGCCGCGCACGCGTCGGCGTGCAGCGATTCGGGACGTTCCTGTCCGGCATGATCATGCCGAACATCGCAGCGTTCATCGCATGGGGTTTCATCACCATGCTCTTCATCCCCGACGGCTTCTTCGGCGCCCGCAGCCCGTTCGGCTGGCACTGGTTCCCCGTCGCCGAGATCCTCGGCGGCGGCGGAGATGTGGCCCAGATCGGGTGGCAGGGTGCCCGCACCGCGCTCACCGAAGGCGACGCCGGGACCTACACCGGGTACATCGGCCTGGTCGGCGCGATGGTGACGTACCTCCTGCCGCTGCTCATCGCGAACACGGCGGGTCGCATGGTCTACGACGCCCGCGGTGGCGTCGTGGCGACGATCGCCGTCATGGGAGTCATCGTCGGCACCGACATCCCGATGTTCCTCGGCGCGATGATCATGGGTCCGCTGGCGGCCTGGATCACCAAGCAGATGGACAAGCTGTGGGACGGCAAGATCAAGCCCGGCTTCGAGATGCTCGTCAACAACTTCTCCGCCGGCATCCTCGGCATGATCCTCGCGATCATCGGGTTCTTCGCGTTCGGCCCGATCATGCTCGGCGTCAGCGCGTTCCTCGGCGGCATCGTCGACTGGCTCGTCTCGCTCAGCCTGCTCCCGCTGCTGTCGATCTTCGTCGAACCCGCGAAGGTGCTCTTCCTCAACAACGCCATCAACCACGGCGTGTTCACCCCGCTGGCCCTGCAGCAGGTAGAGGACACCGGCAAGTCGATCCTGTTCCTCATCGAGGCGAACCCCGGCCCCGGCCTGGGCCTGCTGATGGCCTTCACCTTCTTCGGTGTCGGTCAGGCCAAGGCGTCCGCCCCCGGTGCGGCGATCATCCAGTTCCTCGGTGGCATCCACGAGATCTACTTCCCGTACGCCCTGAGCAAGCCGGCGACGATCCTCGCCCTCATCGCGGGTGGTGCGAGCGGCGTGACCGTCAACATGCTCTTCAACGGCGGACTCCAGTTCCCGGCCGCTCCCGGCAGCATCATCGCGGTCACCGCGGCCGCAGTCGGCGCGGGTGTGCCGAACCTGCTCGTCGTGTACCTCTCGGTGATCGTCGCGGCCGTCGTGACGTTCCTCATCACCGCGGTCATCCTGCGGGCCTCCCGCAAGCGGGACCTCGCCGCCGAGGGCGACACGTTCGGCGCCGCGATCGCGCAGACCGAGGCGAACAAGGGGAAGTCGTCGTCCGCGATGGACGCGCTCCGCGGCTCCGGCACGGCGGCGGCTGCGGCATCCGCTCCGGCCGGCACGGCCGTCGCCGACCGCGAGATCTCGAACATCGTGTTCGCGTGCGACGCCGGCATGGGGTCGTCCGCGATGGGTGCGAGCGTCCTGCGCAACAAGTTCAAGAAGGCGGGCGTCGAGGGCGTCACGGTCACCAACAAGGCGATCGCCAACCTCGACCCGTCCGCCGACTTGGTCATCACCCAGGCGCAGTTGACCGATCGTGCCCGCGGGGTCACCCCCGGCTCCGTGCACGTCTCGGTCGACAACTTCATGAACTCGCCGAAGTACGACGAGGTCGTGGAGATGGTGCGCCGCCAGCGCGGCGACGCCTGATGCGGTCCGCTGCGGGGTCGGAGACAATGGTCCCGGCCCCGCAGCGCTTTTTTCCCACACACAGTCCCCAGAAGGAGAAAGTCATGGCTCGCGACGTCCTCACCCTCGGTCAGATCCGCATCCACTCCGGCTCCGTCAGCCAGGAGCAGGCGATGAAGGAGGCGGCCGACATCCTCGAGGCCGCCGGCGCCGTCACCGGCGCCTACTTCGACGCCATGCAGCAGCGCGAGGTCGCGGTCTCGACCTACATGGGCAACGAACTCGCCATCCCCCACGGAACGAACGAGACGAAGGACGCGATCCTCGACTCCGCGCTGTCCTTCGTCCGCTACGACGGCGGCGTCGACTGGGGCGGCGAGCACGTCACGTTCGTCGTCGGCATCGCCGGCAAGGGCGACGAGCACCTCGAGATCCTGTCGCAGATCGCGCTGCTGTTCTCCGAGGACGACGAGGTCGCGAAGCTGAAGGCCGCGCAGACCCCCGAGGAGCTGTACCAGCTGCTCGCGACGGTGAACAACGCATGAAAGCCGTCCACTTCGGCGCCGGCAACATCGGTCGCGGCTTCGTCGGCCTGCTGCTTCACGAGGGCGGGTACGACCTCGTCTTCTCCGACGTCGCGCCCACCCTCGTCGAGACGATCAACGCGGCATCCGCCTACACCGTCCACGAGGTCGGACCGGGCGGCGGCGAGAAGACGGTCACCGGTTTCCGCGCCCTCGACAGCCGGGCCGACCCCGACGCGGTCGCCGACGAGATCGCGACGGCGGACGTCGTGACGACGGCGGTCGGGCCCAACATCCTGCCCTTCGTCGCGCCGCACATCCTTGAGGGGCTCGCCCGTCGCGCGGCGGACGCGAAGCCCCTCCAGGTCATGGCGTGCGAGAACGCGATCGGCGCGACCGACACCCTCCGCGCCGAGATCGAGAAGCTCGCCGGCGATGCCTGGGGCGACCTCCAGGCCCACGCGGTCTTCGCGAACACCGCGGTCGACCGCATCGTCCCGGGCCAGCCCGAGGGCGCCGGCGTCGACGTCACCGTCGAGCCGTTCTTCGAGTGGGCGATCGAGCGCGGTCCCTTCGGCGACGACCTGCCGAACATCCCCGGCGCGCACTTCGTCGACGACCTCGCTCCCTACATCGAGCGCAAGCTCTTCACGGTCAACACCGGCCACGCTGCGACCGCCTACTTCGGGTACGTCGCCGGGATCACGCGCATCTCGGACGCCCTCGCCGACCCCGGCATCCGCACAAAGGTCGAGCGGGCCCTCGAGGAGACGTCCGCCTTCCTGTCGGCCGCCCACGGCCTCGATGCCGGCGAACTGGCCGACTACCGGGCGACCATTCTCGATCGGTTCTCGAACGAGGCGCTCCCCGACACCGTCCAGCGCGTCGGCCGGCAGCCGCTGCGCAAGCTCTCGCGCCACGAACGTTTCATCGGACCGGCAGCTGCTGCCGCCGAGCGCGGACTCCCGGTGGACGGTCTCGTCGCCGCGATCGCCGCCGCTCTGCGCTTCGAGGACGCCGCGGATCCGCAAGCGGTCGAGTTGCAGGAGCGCATCCGGACCGAGGATGCCGCGGCCTTCACCACCTCCGTCACGGGCCTCGACGCGGAGCATCCGCTCTTCGCGCGCGTGCACGAGCAGGTCGCGCAGCGGCAGACCGAGCTCGGCGTCTACCGCGCGTGAGCGCGGCGAAGCGGCCCCGGTCGCGCGCACGGCGCGTCATCACGATCGTCGCGCTGTCGCTGGCGGGGCTGCTCGTCGCCGGCGTCGTGGGCATCGTGGTCTGGAGCCAGGTCGGGGTGATGGATGCCGAGGCCGGCCCGCTCGCCTCGGTCCGCGAGGACGACCGGATCGTCGTCGCCGACACCGGCGGGAACGTCGTGATGTCGCCCGCGTCCGGCGAGAGCACGGTCGGCCTCGTCTTCATCCCGGGAGCCAAGGTCCAGGCCGAGGCCTACGAGGCGAAGCTGTCGGGTCTCGTCGCCGAAGACGGGATGACGGTCGTCATCACCCGTCCCTGGCTGAACCTCGCGTTCTTCGACCCGCGGCCGCTGTCGGACTTCACGTCCGCCGCACCGGGTGTCGAGGCCTGGCTCGTGGGTGGCCACTCCCTGGGCGGCGTGCGCGCGTGCCAGCTCGCACCGGATGCCGGCGGGCTCGTCCTCTTCGGCTCCTACTGCGCGAACGACCTGTCGGATTCCGGTCTGCCGGTGCTGAGCATCTCGGGCGCGGAGGACGGCCTGTCGACGCCCGAGAAGATCCAGGACGCCCGCGGGATGCTGCCCGCCGACGCCGCGTTCGTGGAGATCGCGGGAGCCGCGCACGCCTCCTTCGGGGACTACGGCCCCCAGGCCGGTGACGGCACCCCCGCGATCGACGACGCCGACATGACGGCCGAGATCACGGCATCCGTCGCGGAGCTCCTCCCCCGCCTCTGAGCGCCGCCGAGGTCCCACTCCGGCCGGGTAGCCGCACGCCCGGCGACAGCCGCGGAACCGGCCCTCACCGGACCTCCGGCCACAGCCGCGGAAAAAGCTTTCGTCTTCACTTCCGACTGCCGCCTCACTCCGGCGTTCCGCGCGCTCCAACCGCGGAGAAATCTCCTTCGGCCCCGCCGATCGCGGACCTGAGCGGCCGCCCGGCGACAAGACTCCTCGGATAGCGCAACACGGCCGATACCGCGCGGGGCGCAGGTACCCCGGTACGAGCCCAGAACTCCGCGCACAGGGTCGACGCCGGCTCCTCCCCGGACGCGGGATCGAGGCGTTGCTCCCCAGGTCGGACCCGCCGCGGTAAGCGTCTCCGCCGGAACCGCCACCCTGGGGCGCATGTCTGCTCACACACTCCCCGCCCACGCCCTTTCTCGGCGGGAGCTCCGCGACGCCGGGATGCGACGACGCGATATCGACGACGCGGTGGCCGCCGGGCGACTCGTGCGCGTGCGTCGGGACCGTTACCTCCCGGGGGACGCGCATCCCGACCTGATTCGCGCTGCTCGATCGGGTGACCGCTTGGACTGCGTATCGCTGCTGCGGACGCTCGGCGTGTACGTCCTCTCGGATACGCGATTGCACGTCCAGGTGACGCCGCACCGCAGCAGCCTCGCGCCGGCTGAGCCCGACGTCGTCCGACACTGGCGGCCCGCATCGCTGCCGACAAGCGCGACGGCCGTCGACATCGTCAGCGCGGTCGTGGCTGCCGTCCGGTGCCAGGAACCTCGAGCCGCCGTCGCGACCCTCGACAGCGCCTGGCACCTGGGTCTCATCGACGAGACCGCCATCGCGGAGGCCTTCCGCTGGCTACCCCAGAGGCATCGCAGCCTCAGATCCCTCATGGACCCATCGGCAGAGTCCGGACCGGAGACCCTGATGCGACTGATCCTCCGCTCGCTGGGTTGCCGATTCGAGACGCAGGTCAGGGTCCCGACCGTCGGGCGGGTCGACTTCGTCGTGGAGGGATGGCTGATCATCGAATGCGACAGCCGCGCCCACCACGAGGGGTGGGAGGCGCAGAAGCGCGACCGCAGACGGGACCTCGCGGCCGCCGCGCTCGGCTACGCCACGGTGCGCCCCCTCGCGGAGGACATCCAGTACCACCGTGATCGCGTCCGAACGTCGATCAGTTGTGCCCTCGCCCGGCACTGACCGCGGAGAATCGGAGGGTGTGTCCCCGCTCCGGACCGAATTGCGGGCCAGGACCCGGAGATCTCCGCGGATAGTGCCGGTGAGCCGCGCGCGCCGCGGGACTTCGAGAGCCGTCAGGCCGAGAAGCCCTCGCCGATGAGCTCGATGAGCTCCTCGCGCTCCTCGATCGTGAGGAAGGCGGCCGCGGCCGCGTTCAGCTGGAACGCCTCAAGGTCCTCGAGCGTGTACTCGAACGCGTCGGCGAGCAGCGAGAGTTCGCGCGTGAGCGACGTGCGGCTCATCGTGCGGTTGTCGACGTTCACCGTGACAGCGAAGCCGAGCTGGTAGAGCAGGTCGAAGGGGTGGTCCTCGAGCTGCGTCCCCCACGCGGCGATCGCACCGGTCTGCAGGTTCGACGACGGCGAGAGCTCCAGCGGGATCTCGCGGTCGCGCACCCAGCGGGCGAGGTCGCCGAAGCGCACCTGCACCTCCTCGCCCTTCTGCTCGACGACGTCGAGGTCCTCGGCGATGCGCACGCCGTGCCCGAGGCGCAGGGCGCGGCCGTCGATGAGGGCCGAGCGGATCGAGTCCAGGCCTGCTGCCTCACCCGCGTGGACCGTGGCCGGGAAGAAGGCGGATGCCAGGTAGTCGAACGCCGGGCGCAGGTTCGACGGCGGGAACCCGGCCTCGGGACCGGCGATGTCGAACCCGACCGCGCCACGCCCGCGGTGGCGGACGGCGAGCTCGGCGATCTCGAGCGACCGGTCGGTGTGGCGCATCGCGCTGATGAGCTGGCCGACACGGATGTCGCGGCCCGACGCCTCGACGGCGTCCTCACCCTCCTCGATGCCCTCCTGCACGGCCTCCACGACCTCGTCGAGGCTCAGACCGCCCTGCAGGTGCTGCTCGGGCGCCCAGCGGACCTCGCCGTAGATCACGCCGTCGGCGGCGAGATCCTCGACGAACTCCTTCGCGACGCGGCGCAGGCCGTCGCGGGTCTGCATCACGGCGATCGTGAGGTCGAAGGTCTTCAGGTACTCGACGAGCGAGCCGCTGTCGGACTGGTCTTCGAACCAGTCGGCGAGGTCATCGGCGGCCGCCTCGGGGACCTCGACGCCGACCTCGTCGGCGATCTCGATGATCGTCTGCGGGCGCAGCGCACCGTCGAGGTGGTCGTGCAGCGAGACCTTGGGGAGCGAGCGGATCGAGACGCCCTCGAGCTTCGCGTCGCCGTGCTGGTCGATGGCCATGGGTGCAGTCCTGTCGTGAGGGGGTCAGGCGGTGATGCGCTCGAGGACGAGCGGAGTGGATGCCGGTGCCTCGGCACCGATCTCCCAGGCGCCCTCGAGCGCCTCGGTGGCCCGCGCGAAGCGGTTCTCATCGTCGGCCAGCAGGGTGAACAGCGGCTGTCCGGCCGTCACGGTGTCGCCCGGCTTCACGTGCAGGTCGATGCCGGCGGCGTGGATGACGGGGTCCTGCGCACGTGCCCGGCCCGCGCCCAGGCGCCACGCGGCGATCCCGAACGGCAGGGCCTCGAGGCGCGTGATCACGCCGGACTCGGTCGCGGTGACGGTGTGCGTCTCGCGCGCAGTCGGGAGCGCGGCATCCGGGTCACCGTCCTGCGCCTGGATCATGCGGCGCCAGGAATCCATGGCGCGGCCGTCCTTCAGGGCAGCCTCGACGTCGGCATCGGGCTGACCGGCGAGGGCGAGCATCTCGCGGGCGAGGGCCACGGTGAGTTCGACGATGTCGGCGGGGCCTCCGCCGGCGAGCACCTCGACCGATTCGCGGACCTCGTTCGCGTTGCCGATGGCGAGGCCGAGCGGCGTGTTCATGTCGGTCAGGAGAGCCGTCGTGGCGACACCCGAGTCGGTGCCGAGCGCGACCATCGTGCGGGCGAGCTCGCGCGCCTTGTCGACGTCCTGCATGAACGCGCCGGAGCCGAACTTCACGTCCAGGACGAGCGAGTCGGTGCCCTCGGCGATCTTCTTCGACATGATGCTCGAGGCGATGAGCGGGATCGCCTCGACCGTGCCCGTGACGTCGCGGAGCGCGTAGAGCCGCTTGTCGGCCGGGGCGAGGCCCGACCCCGCAGCGCAGATGACGGCGCCGACGTCGCGCATCTGCGCCACCATCTCGTCGTTGCTGAGGGCTGCGCGCCACCCGGGGATGGCCTCGAGCTTGTCGAGCGTGCCCCCGGTGTGGCCCAGGCCGCGGCCCGAGAGCTGCGGCACCGCGACACCGAACGCGGCAACGAGGGGCGCGAGCGGCAGGGTGATCTTGTCGCCGACACCGCCCGTGGAGTGCTTGTCGACGGTCGGCTTGCCGAGACCGGCGAAGCTCATCCGCTCACCGGAGGCGATCATCGCGTCAGTCATCACGCGGATCTCGTCGCGGCTCATGCCGTTCAGCAGCACCGCCATGGCGAAGGCCGCCATCTGCGAGTCCGCGACGTATTCGCGCGTGTACGCGTCGATCATCCAGCGCAGGGCGTCCTCGGGGACCGCTCCCCCGTCGCGCTTGATGCGGATGACGTCGACGGCGTCGAACGCCTCGACCCCGCTCATCGCGCGGCCTCCAGATCGCGCGGACCGAAGGCGTCGGGCAGGACCTCGTCGATCGTGCGGATCCCCGACACGGTCTCGAGCAGCATCCCGGGGATCGCGAACTCGTTGAGCAGCTGCCGGCACCGTCCGCACGGCATGATCGTCTCGCCGTCGTTGTTGACGCAGACGAACGCCACGAGCTCGCCGCCGCCGGTCATGTGCAGGTTCCCGACCAGGCCGCACTCGGCGCACAGGCCGACGCCGTACGACGCGTTCTCGACGTTGCAGCCGGTCACGATCCGTCCGTCGCTCACGAGCGCCGCAGCGCCCACGCGGTAACGGGAGTACGGCGCGTACGCCTTCTCCATGGCCTCGACGGCTGCCGAACGCAGCTCGTCCCAATCGATGTCGGTCACGACTTCTTCCTCTGTAGTTGAGCGGATGCCGCGGGTCGCGGCATCCCGGTCAGCCCTTGATGTAGGGCTTACCTGCGGCCGCGGGTCCGCGGATCTGACCGGCGAAACCGGCGACCGCGAGGATCGTCACGACGTACGGCAGCATCAGCATGAACTCGCTGGGGATGGGGGTGTCCAGCACGGTGAGCTGGTTCTGCAGGTTCGTCGCGAAGCCGAACAGGAGCGCGGCGAGCGTCGCACGGATCGGGTCCCACCGGCCGAAGATGACGGCCGCGAGAGCGATGAAGCCGAGCCCGGCGGTCATCTCCTTGCCGAACTGCGGGACCGAGACGAGCGTGAAGTACGCGCCGCCGATGCCGGCGATCGCACCGGCGAGCGAGACGTTCCAGAATCGCGTCGTGTTGACCTTGATGCCCACGGTGTCCGCGGCCTGAGGGTGCTCACCGACAGCGCGCAGACGCAAGCCCCACCGCGTGCGGTAGAGGCTCCACGAGACGACGGCGACCGTGACGTACATGAGGTACACGATGAAGGTCTGGTTGAACAGCACCGGACCGATGATCGGGATCTCGCTCAGGAGCGGGATCTCGATGCGGCCGAATCGCTCGGGACGGTTCAAGGTGTCCTCGTTGGGAACCAGCAATGCTCCGTAGAGGAAGCCGGTCAGACCGGTCACGAGGACGTTCAGGACGACGCCGACGATCACCTGGTCGACGGGGTACTTGATCGCGAACGCCGCGAGGACGAATGACACCAGGACACCGCCGATCATCGCCCCGATCAGGCCGACTAACGGGCTGCCCGTGATGCTCGACAGGAGCGCCGCCGAGAATGCACCGAGCAGCAGCTGGCCCTCGATGGCGACGTTGACGACGCCGACACGTTCACCGATCACACCGCCGAGCGCCCCGAACACCAGCGGGACGGACAGCGACACCGCTCCGAAGAGCAGGCTCGTCACGGGGAAGGTCCCCCCGGCGGCGGCCCACACGATGAAGGCGACGACGGCCACGACGGCGAAGACCGTGGTCAGCCATAGGGGCGTCCGACGGTAGTTCCACGCGTTCCATGCGGCGAGCGCCGTCAGGATGACGAGGACGACGACCATCGCCCAGCTCGTCGGGCCGGTCGGCACCTCGACGTTCGGGACGGCGATCGACGAGGTCGCGTCGCCGAGGCGGAAGGTCGTGACGACGCCTCGAGGGACGAGGACGAACAGCAGCGCCATTAGGACGACGACGACGGCGAAGACGATCGGCACCTTGATGTGACGCGCCTTAACGACGGTCAGCTGAATGGCGCCGTCGGATTCGACTGCGGGAGCCGGAGCGCTCATGCCGCCACCGCCTTCTTCGCGGCCTTGGCTCGCGCCTTCTCCGCCTTCTCGTTCTCGGTCTGGGGAAGGAAGAACACAGCGCGGAGCAGAGGCGGCGCCGCGATGAACAGCACGACGAGCGACTGGACCACGAGCACGATGTCGACCGGGATTCCCTGCGCCTGCATCGAGAACGACCCTGCCTTGAGCGCGCCGAACAAGATGCCCGCGGCGAAGGTCCCCCACGCGCGGCTGCGCCCGAGGAGGGCCACCGTGATCGCATCGAAGCCGATGCCGGCATCGATGGTCGCAGCGAAGCCGGTCGTGACGTTGCCCTGGATCTGGTTCATGGCGGCGAGTCCGGCGAGACCACCGGCGAAGACCATCGCGTAGATGTAGATGCGTTCGACGTTGATGCCGCCCGCGCGCGCGGCGTGCGGGTTCTCACCGACGGCGCGCATCCGGAGACCGAGGCTGGAGCGCTCGATGAGCCACCAGACGAAGACGGTGGCCAGCACCACGACGACGAAGCCCCAATCCAGCTGCGGGAACGTCGGGCCGAGAAGGTCCGGGAACTGCGCGGTCGCGGGCGTCGGCTGTGACTGCGGCTGGTTGCTGCCCTCGGCCTGCAGGAGACCCGGGGTGCGCAGCATCCACAGCAGCAAGTAGTACGCGACGTAGTTGAGCATGATCGTGAGGATCACCTCGTGCGCACCGGTGCGCGCCTTCAGCAGGCCGACGAGACCGCCCCAGATCGCTCCGCCCAGGATGCCGGCGAGCAGCGTGAGGGGCAGGTGCACGAGCAGCGGCAGGTCGAGGTTGAACGCGAAGAAGCCTGCGAACAGGGCGCCGACCAGCATCTGACCTCGCGCACCGATGTTGAACAGGCCGACTCGGAACGCCAGCGCGACGCCGAGACCGGCGGCGATCAGCGGCGCGGCGAATCCGAGCGTGTTGGTCAGCGGGCGGATCTGCGCGGAGAAGTCGGCGACGCGCGGGTTGAACACGGCGCCGCGGAAGAGCGCTTCGTAACCGGTGTAGATGGCGTTCCACGCGGCGACGAGCGTGTCGGTGGGACGCGCGAAGAAGTAGCCGCTCGTGCGCTGCACGTCCTCGTTCGTCGCCGCGATGAGTACGCCGCCAACGACCATGGCCAAAACGAAGGCGAGAATCGTCGTGACGGCGCTGCCGCGCATCAGTTCGCGGAAGAACACGTCGGTGCGAGTGGGCTGCTTCGGCTCCTTCTCCCCCGTCAGCGGACCGCTCGCGCTGGGAAGCTGCGCAGCGGGATGCGCCGCGTCGGCGGCGCCGGGCGTCGTGCCGCTCATGCAGCCACCTCCGGGTCGGTTGCGCCGGCCATCATGAGGCCGAGGGTTTCGCGGGGGGTGTCACCGGGCACGATGCCCACGACGCGCCCGCGGTACATGACAGCGATGCGGTCGGCGAGAGCGGTGACCTCGTCGAGCTCCGTCGACACGACGATGACGGGGATGCCTGCGTCGCGCGTCTCAACGATGCGCTTGTGGATGAACTCGATGGATCCGACGTCGACGCCGCGGGTCGGCTGAGCGGCGACGAAGAGTTTCAGGTCGCGGCTCATCTCGCGGGCGATGACGACCTTCTGCTGGTTTCCGCCGGACAGCGTGCCGGCGGGGGTTTCGGGACCCCTCGTGCGGATGTCGTACTCCTCGATCCGTGCACGCGCGAACGCGTCGAGTTCGGCGCGGCGGATAGTGCCCCCGCGCGAGAACGCAGGATCGGCGGTGCGGTCGAGGATGAGGTTCTCGGCGACCGAGAAGCCGCCGACGAGCCCGTCCTCCTTGCGATCCTCGGGGACGAAGCCGACACCGGCATCCAGGATGCTTCGGACGCTCTTGCCCACGAGCTCGGTGCCGTCGAGGCTGATGGAGCCCTCGGTGCGGGCGGCGAGGCCGACGATCGCCTCGACGAGCTCGGTCTGGCCGTTGCCCTGCACACCAGCGACGGCGAGGATCTCGCCGGGGCGCACATCGAACGACACCTCGTCGACGACGATGGCACCGCCGGGGGTGAGGACGCGCAGGTCACGCACCTCGAGGCCACCGGAGCTCGGCTTCGCCGGCTCCTTCTGGACGGTCAACTCGACGGCACGACCCACCATGAGGGAGGCGAGCTCCGCGTTGGTCGCCGTCGGCGACGCGGTGCCGACGATCTTGCCGAGGCGTACCACGGTGATGCGGTCGGCGACCTCGCGGACCTCACGAAGCTTGTGGGTGATGAAGACGATCGAGGTTCCCTCGTCGCGCAGCTGACGCATGATCCCCATGAGTTCATCCGTCTCCTGCGGGGTCAGGACCGCGGTCGGCTCGTCAAAGACGAGGACCTTCGCGTCGCGGGAGAGCGCCTTGATGATCTCGACCCGCTGCTGGACGCCGACGGGGAGATCGCCCACGAGGGCGTCGGGGTCGATCTGGAAGCCGAATCGGTCGGCGACAGCGCGCACGTGCGCGCGCGCCTGCGCGAGGTCGAGCTTGCCGAGGCCTGTCGTCTTCTCGTGACCGAGCATGACGTTCTCAGCGACGGTGAACACGGGGATGAGCATGAAGTGCTGGTGCACCATGCCGATGCCGGCCGCCATCGCGTCGCCGGGACCCCGGAAATTCTGGACGGCGTCGTCCAGGAGGATCTGTCCCTCATCGGCGCGATAGAGGCCGTAGAGGACGTTCATGAGAGTGGATTTGCCGGCGCCGTTCTCACCGAGAAGAGCGTGGATCTCCCCCGGCTCGACCACGAGGTCGATGTGATCGTTGGCGACGAGGCTGCCGAATCTTTTCGTGATTCCGCGGAGCTCGAGCTTCATACGAGAACCCTAACCGGCGGGTGTGTGGAAGTACCCGCCATAAGACGTTGAGCGAACGTCACTCGGGGCGGACAGCTCTGCGCTGCCCGCCCCGAATGGATGTCGTTCAGATCACGGCGAGTTCTTGGACTCCACCGTGATGTCGCCGGAGATGATCGACTTCTGGAGCGCGGCGAGCTCGTCGGTCAGACCGGAGGGGAGCTTCGACTCGAAGTCGTGGAAGCTCGAGAGCTTGACACCCTCGTTCTCCAGGGTGCCGACGTACGGCGCAGCATCGAACTCTCCGGACGACGCAGCGACCGTGGTGTCGTAGACGGCCACGTCGATCGCCTTCATGATCGAGACCAGTGTGATGTCGGAGACCGTCTCGTCGGCGACGGCGAGGTCGCTGTCGACACCGAGGATGAGAGTGTCGTCACCGCTGTCCTTGATCGCCGCTGCCGCGCTCGTGTAGATCGGACCGCCGACGGGGAGGATGACGTCGACGCCCTGGTCAAGGACCGACTGTGCGGTCTGCTTGGCGGTGTCGTTCGCGTCGAAGCCGCCGGTGAAGGCGCCCTTCTGGCCCGCAACATCCCAGCCGAACAGCTTGACGTCGGCGCCCTTGTCCTCGTTGTACTTCTCGACGCCGAGGGCGTAGCCGTCCATGAAGACCGCGACCGAGGGAATCTGGAGGCCACCGAAGGTACCGACTTTGTTGACGCCGGCCTCCGCGGACCACGCAGCGGCGGCGTAGCCGCCCAGGTAGGCAGCCTCAGCCGTGTTGAACACGAGCGGCTTGATGTTGGGGGCGTCGGTCTTGCCGTCCTGGTCGGTATCCGCGTAGTCGTCGATGATCGCGAACTGCAGGTTCGGGTTGGCCTTAGCCGCCTCGACGGTCGCGGCGGCGAGCTTGAAGCCGACCGAGACGATGAGGGTGCAGCCCTCGGAGATCGCCGTGGTCATGTTGGGCTCGTAGTCGTTGTCGTTGGTCGACTCGAACTCGAGGGGCTCGATGCCCAGCTCATCGGCGGCCTTATCCATGCCGTTCTTGGCCGACTCGTTGAAGGACTTGTCGTTCCAGCCACCAGCGTCGGAGATCAGGCAGGGCTTGAAGCCGTCGACGACGTCGCCGCCACCGGCGCCGCCGGACGACGTCGGGTTGGCCTCGGGTGCGGTACCGCAGCCAGCCAGCGCGGCGATGAGAAGCGCGGCACCGGCGATGCCGGCGAGCTTCTTCGGGTTCGAGATGGTCAAGAGTGCCTCCACGGAAGAGAACCCGCGGACTTCGCGGGTGTGCGCAACTGAAGTTACCTACTGTGACGCCGAGGACGCAGCGTGATCAGGCCGTACGCCGGAATGGTTACAAAGCCGCAATCATCCCGTCACGGGAGCGGCATCCTGCACAATTGCGAACGCCGGATGACGCCGGTCAGAGGACGTCGCCGCGACCGGTGACCTTCAGGGCGTCGACGACGCTCTTGACGCGCTGGGCGTGCTCGGCGGTGGTGACGAGCAGCGCGTCGTCGGTGTCGACGACGACGATGTCCTTCACGCCGATGATGCTGATGACGCGGCTCGTCTGCGACACCACGATGCCGCTGGCCCGGTCCGACAGCACGCGTGCGTTCTGACCGAGGATCGCCAGGTCGGTGCGGCCGCCGGAGTTGAGCTTCGCGAGACTCGCGAAGTCGCCGACGTCGTCCCAGTCGAAGTGGCCCGGCACGACGGCGAGCCGGCCCTTCTCGGCGGCGGGCTCGGCGACGACGTAGTCGATGGCGATCTTCTCGAGCGTGGGCCAGATCCGGTCGACGGCGGGCCCGCGTCGGTCGCGGTCGTCCCAGGCCTCCGCCAGCTCGATGAGCCCGGCGTGCAGGGCGGGGTTGTTGGCCTCGATCTCGGCGAGCAGCACGTCGGCCCGCGAGATGAACATGCCCGCGTTCCAGAGGTAGGAGCGGTCGGCGACGTAGGTCTTGGCGGTCTCGAGGTCGGGCTTCTCGACGAAACGCTCGACCAGCGAGGCATCCCGGGCGCCGTCGACGATCAACTCGCCGCCCCTCTTGATGTAGCCGAAGCCCACGGCGGGCTCGGAGGGCTGGATGCCGATCGTGCAGATGTACCCCTCGCGGGCGACCTCGACTGCGTCGCGCACCGCGAACTCGAAGACGCGCGATCCGCGGATGACGTGGTCGGCCGCGAAGGAGCCGATGACGACGTCGGGATGCCGGCGGTGCAGGATCGCCGCTGCGAGACCGATCGCCGCGGCCGAGTCCCGCGGCTCGGACTCGAGGACGACGTTCTTGTCGGGGATGCCCGGCAGTTGCGCCTCGACCGCGGCACGGTGGGCGCGCCCGGTGACGACGGCGATCCGGTCGGGACCGGCGAGGGGCTCGAGCCGGTTCCAGGTGTCGCGCAGCAACGAATGCCCCGAGCCGGTGAGGTCGTGGAGGAACTTCGGCGCATCCGCCCGCGAGAGCGGCCACAGCCGCGAACCGACGCCTCCGGCGGGGATCACGGCGTAGAAGTCCTCGATGTGTTCGGCCATGCTCCGAACCCTACCGGCCGCCCGTGACGCACCCGTTCCGGACGCATGACGACGACGGTCGGCCGAGGCCGCGCCCGTGACCAATATGTTCTAAGGCTCCCCTTCCTCGCCCGGCACCTTCAGGGCCGCTTAGGATGGACGCTGCGCCCGCTTGCGACGATGGGCGACATTCCCTCGGGATGCCGTGACCTCGCCGCGCAGCGCGACCCATCTCACCCAAGGGAGGACGACCGTGTCTGCACCAGCACGCGTCACGCCGTCGGTAGCTGAGACCACGTCCAAGACCCCGCGCGGCACGCTGTACCGCGGCAACGAGGGCATGTGGTCGTGGGTGCTGCACCGCATCACCGGCATCGCCATCTTCTTCTTCCTGCTCGTGCATGTGCTCGACACGGCCCTCATCCGGGTCTCCCCCGACGCATACAACGCAGTCATCGGCACGTACAAGAACCCGATCATGGGTCTCGGCGAGGTCGCGCTGGTCGCCGCCATCGTCTACCACGCGTTCAACGGGCTCCGCATCATCGCGGTCGACCTGTGGCCGTGGGCCACGCGCCACCAGCGTCAGCTGTGGTGGGGTGTGCTCGCCGTCTGGGCCGTCACGCTCGTCGGGTTCTCCGCCCGCCACCTTCCGAACGTCTTCTCGCACATGGGAGGCGAGCGCTGATGACCGCCGACACCCTCGTCGCGCCCCGCACCCCGCAGGGCAAGGCCGCCGTCCGCAAGAAGGGCCCGAACCTCGAGAAGTGGGGCTGGGTCTTCATGCGCGTCTCGGGCGTGCTGCTGATCGTGCTCATCTTCGGTCACCTCTTCGTCAACCTGATGGTCGACGACGGCATCTCGGCGCTCGACTTCGCCTTCGTCGCGGGCAAGTTCGCGAACCCGTTCTGGCAGTGGTGGGACGTGCTGATGCTGTGGCTCGCCTTCATCCACGGCACCAACGGCATGCGCACGATCGTCAACGACTACGTCACCAACGCGAAGGTGCGGAAGGTGCTCGTCACCAGCCTGTGGGTCGTCGCCGGATTCATGATCCTGCTGGGCACCCTCGTGGTCTTCACCTTCGATCCCTGCATCCCCAACCTCGACGGCAGCGTTCTGGCCGAGGTCTGCAAGGCACAGGGCTGAGCCGGCCCCCGTCGGCACGCAAACGCATAGAACAGAGGCAATCGTCACGTGAGCACTCAGACCGCGGACTCCGTCGTCAAGGACGGCGTCCACTACCACCAGTTCGATGTCGTCATCGTCGGCGCCGGTGGCGCCGGAATGCGCGCGGCCATCGAGGCCGGGCCCGGGGCGAAGACCGCCGTCATCACGAAGCTCTACCCCACGCGCAGCCACACCGGCGCGGCGCAGGGCGGCATGGCTGCGGCACTGGCGAACGTCGAAGAGGACTCGTGGGAGTGGCACACCTTCGACACCGTCAAGGGCGGCGACTACCTCGTCGACCAGGACGCGGCCGAGATCCTCGCGAAGGAGGCCATCGACGCGGTCATCGACCTCGAGAACATGGGCCTGCCCTTCAACCGCACGCCCGACGGCAAGATCGACCAGCGCCGGTTCGGCGGCCATACCGCCGAGCACGGCAAGAACCCGGTCCGCCGCGCCTGCTACGCCGCCGACCGCACCGGCCACATGATCCTGCAGACGCTGTTCCAGAATTGCGTCAAGCTCGGCATCAACTTCTTCAACGAGTTCTACGCGCTCGACCTGATCACGGTGAAGGATGCCGTGGGTCGCACCGGCATCGCGGGTGTCGTCGCCTACGAGCTCGCCACCGGCGACCTGCACGTCTTCCACGCGAAGGCCGTCATCTTCGCCACCGGCGGCTTCGGCAAGATCTTCAAGACCACCTCGAACGCGCACACCCTGACCGGTGACGGCGTCGGGATCGTGTGGCGCAAGGGCCTGCCGCTCGAGGACATCGAGTTCTTCCAGTTCCACCCGACAGGCCTGGCGGGCCTCGGCATCCTCCTCACCGAGGGTGCCCGCGGCGAGGGCGCGATCCTCCGCAACGCCTCGGGTGAGCGCTTCATGGAGCGCTACGCCCCCACCATCAAGGACCTCGCCCCCCGCGACATCGTCGCCCGGTGCATGGTCAAGGAGGTCCTCGAGGGCCGCGGCGCCGGCCCGAACAAGGACTACGTCTACCTGGACTGCACCCACCTCGGCGCAGAGGTCCTCGAGACCAAGCTCCCCGACATCACCGAGTTCGCCCGAACCTACCTGGGTGTCGACCCGGTCGTCGAGCCGGTGCCGGTCATGCCGACCGCGCACTACGCGATGGGCGGCATCCCGACCAACACCAAGGGTGAGGTCCTCGCCGACAACGACACCGTCGTCCCCGGCCTCTACGCCGCCGGCGAGTGCGCGTGCGTGTCGGTGCACGGCGCGAACCGCCTCGGCACGAACTCGCTGCTCGACATCAACGTCTTCGGCAAGCGCTCGGGTCAGAACGCGGTCGAGTACGTGAAGACGGCCGAGTTCATGCCCCTCCCCGAGGACCCCGCGAAGGAGGTCCGCGAGATGATCGAGGGCCTGCGGAACAACACCGGCACCGAGCGCATCTCCACCCTCCGCAAGAAGCTGCAGGAGGAGATGGACGCCAACGCCCAGGTGTTCCGCACCGAGGAGACGCTCACCAACGTCATGGGCACGATCAACGACCTGCGCGAGCGGTACAAGAACGTCCACGTCGACGACAAGGGCAAGCGGTACAACACCGACCTGCTCGAGGCCGTCGAGCTGGGCTTCCTGCTCGACATCGCCGAGATCGTCGCCTACGCCGCCCGCAACCGGCGTGAGAGCCGTGGCGGTCACATGCGCGAGGACTACCCCGACCGCGACGACGAGAAGTACATGCAGCACACGATGGCCTACCTCACGGGCGACCCGCACTCCGCGAACCCCGAGGACCACATCCGCCTGGACTGGAAGCCGGTCGTGTTCACCAAGAACGAGCAGGGCGAGTACAACTACCCGCCGATGGAGAGGAAGTACTGATGACCATCGTCGATTCCGACGCTCCGACCGGCACGAAGGAGTCCACCGACTCCGGCATCCAGTCGTACCTGGTCACCTTCATCATCCGGCGCTTCGACCCCGAAGTGGATGCGGAGCCCCGCTGGGTCGACTACGACGTCGAGATGTACCCGACCGACCGCGTGCTCGACGCGCTGCACCGCATCAAGTGGGACGTCGACGGCACGCTGAGCTTCCGTCGCTCGTGCGCGCACGGCATCTGCGGCTCGGACGCCATGCGCATCAACGGCCGCAACCGCCTCGCCTGCAAGACGCTGATCAAGGACCTCGACATCTCGAAGCCGATCTACGTCGAGGCGATCAAGGGCCTGCCGCTCGAGAAGGACCTCATCGTCGACATGGACCCGTTCTTCGAGTCCTTCCGCGACGTGCAGCCCTTCCTGCAAGCGAACACCGCGCCCGAGCCGGGCAAGGAGCGCATCCAGTCCATCAAGGACCGCGCCGTTTACGACGACACCACCAAGTGCATCCTCTGCGCCGCGTGCACCTCGTCGTGCCCCGTGTTCTGGACCGACGGTCAGTACTTCGGCCCCGCCGCGATCGTCAACGCGCACCGCTTCATCTTCGACTCGCGCGACGACGCCGGCGACGTGCGCCTCGACATCCTCAACGACAAGGAGGGCGTGTGGCGCTGCCGCACGACCTTCAACTGCACCGAGGCCTGCCCACGTGGCATCGAGATCACGAAGGCCATCGCCGAGGTCAAGCAGGCGGTCCTGCGCGGCTGAACCGGCCGATAGCCTCGAGGCGTGACCTCGGACGACACGACGCCTCCCCTGCGCGAGCGGTGGGAGGCGTCTCGTCTTCGTGAGCGCCTCGAACAGCCGATCGAGCGGGCCACCCAGCTCACCCGGGCGACGGTCGCGTCGTTCCCGGTGCGGGTGTGGCGGCACTTCCTGCGTCGGAACGGGTTCCTGCTGGCGGCATCCATCAGCTACCAGTCCCTGTTCGCGCTGTTCGCGACGCTGTACTCGGCGTTCGCCGTGGTCGGCCTGTGGCTCGGCGGGTCGCAGGCGGCGATCGACGGCCTCATCCGGGTCGTCAACTCCTACATCCCGGGCTTCATCGGTGAGGCGGGGCCCGTGGATCCCGACGACGTGGCGTCGATCGCCCGCGACAGCGGCAGCCTGCTCGCCGTCACCGGAACGATCGCCCTCGGTGTCGCCGTGTGGACCGCCATCGGGTTCGTCACCTTCACCCGACGGGCCGTCCGCAACATCTTCGGGCTGCCGTTCGACACCCGCAGCTTCGTGCTGCTGAAACTCGGCGACCTCGTCGCGGCGATCCTGTTCGGCGCCGCGCTCGTCCTCGGCGCCGGCCTGGGGCTGGTCGCCGGCGGTGTCCTGACGCAGGCGTTGCGGTGGCTGGAGGTCGACGTGCCCTCATCGGCCGCCGAACTCGCCAGCCGGATCGGGTCGGTCGTCGTCAGCGTCGCGCTCAACTCCGCCGCTCTGACGCTGCTGATCCGCTTCCTCACCGGGACCTCGCTGCCGTGGCGCTCCATCATCCCCGGGGCGACCGCCGGCGGCGCGGCGCTCGCGCTCCTGCAGCTGGGCTTCGGCTTCCTCGCCGCCTACTCCCCCACCAACCCCCTGCTCGCCACCTTCTCCGTCGTCGTCGGTCTGCTGCTGTGGCTGCGTCTGGCCGGGATCGTGATGCTCGTCGCGGCATCCTGGATCGGGGTCGCGGCTCGGGATGCCGACATCCCCCTCGCGCCCCCGACCGCCGAGCAGCAGCGCGCCGCCGAGCGCGAGGCGCTACGGGTGGTCGCCGAGGCGGGCGTGCGCGAGGCCCGGTCGGCGCTCGCCCGCGCGCGCTGGTGGGAACGCCCCGGCGCGCGCCGGGACCTGCGCCGCGCCGAGGACCTGCTCGCGCAGACCCGCGGCACGACCGGTGTCGGCGGCCCCGCTTAGGCTGAAAGGCGTGCCTCGAACCGTCCGCATCGCCTCCGTCAACGTCAACGGCATCCGCGCCGCCGCCCGGAAGGGCATGCACGGCTGGCTCGAAACGGCGGGGGTCGACATCCTCACGCTGCAGGAGGTGCGGGCCGAGGCATCCGATCTCACCGCCGCCCTGCCCGGCTGGCACGTCGTGAACGACGAAGCCCTCGCGAAGGGGCGTGCCGGCGTCGCCATCGCCGCCCGCGAGCCGCTGGACGTCTGGCGCATCGAGCTGGGCGACGACACGCTCGACTCGAAGGGGCGCTGGGTCGAGGCGGACGTCGAGGTCGAGGGCGAGACCCTCACCGTCATCAGCGCTTACGTCTTCACGGGCGAGGCGGGTACCGAGAAGCAGGACGCCAAGTACGCGTTCCTCGACGCGACGGAAGAGCGGATGCCGCACCTCGGCGACCTCGCCCTCATCACCGGCGACCTCAACGTCGGCCACCGTGAGCTCGACATCCGCAACTGGAAGGGCAACGTCAAGAAGGCCGGATTCCTGCCCCGCGAGCGGGCGTACTTCGACCGGTTCACCGCACCCGCGGGCGAGACCGTCACCACCGTGGACGGCGAGAGCGGTCGCGGCCTCGGCTGGGTCGACGTCGGGCGCTCGTTCGCCGGAGAGATCGACGGGCCGTACACGTGGTGGTCCAACCGCGGCAAGGCGTTCGACAACGACACCGGCTGGCGCATCGACTACCACCTCGCGACCGCCGAACTCGCGACCCGCGCGACCGATTACCACGTCGTCCGGGCGCCCTCCTGGGACACGCGCTGGAGCGACCACGCGCCCGTCGTGGCCGACTACACGCTCGGCGGCTGAAGCCGGCGGCGAGGGGCGCGGCATCCGTTCGCGCCTAGGATCGTAGGGTGAGCAAACCCCGCCTGTACTCCGGAATGCAGCCCTCCGCCGACTCCCTCCAGATCGGCAACTACATCGGGGCGCTCATGCAGTGGCGGGACCTGCAGGAGTCCTACGACGCGTTCTTCTCCGTCGTCGACCTGCACGCCCTCACCCAGCCGAACGACCCCGCCGAGCTGCGGGAGAAGACCCGGCGCACCGCGGCGCAGTACATCGCCGCGGGCATCGAGCCGTCGAAGTCGACGCTGTACGTGCAGTCGCACGTCCGTGCGCACGCCGAGCTCGCCTGGGTGCTGTCGACCGTGACCGGCTTCGGCGAGGCGAACCGGATGACCCAGTTCAAGGACAAGTCGGCCCGCTACGGCACCGATGCCACGAACGTCGGCCTGTTCACCTATCCGATCCTCATGGCCGCCGACATCCTGCTGTACCAGACCGACATCGTGCCCGTCGGCGACGACCAGAAGCAGCACGTCGAACTGACCCGCACGCTGGCGGAGCGCTTCAACGGCCGCTACGGCGAGGCGTTCCGCGTGCCGATGCCGGTGATCCAGAAGGACACCGCCCGCATCTACGACCTGCAGAACCCGACGTCCAAGATGTCGAAGTCCGCCGAATCGGATGCCGGTGTGCTCTGGCTCCTGGACGACCCGTCGAAGTCGGCGAAGAAGGTCATGCGCGCCGTCACGGACTCGGAGGGTGTCGTCCGGTACGACCGCGAGGCCAAGCCCGGGGTGTCGAACCTGCTCGTGATCTACGCCGCTCTGACGGGGCGGCAGATCCCCTCGATCGAGGACGAGTACGCCGGCCGCGGCTACGGCGACTTCAAGAAGGGGCTCGCCGAGGTCGTGGTGTCGGAGTTCGGTCCCGTGCGCGAGCGGGCGCTCGAACTGCTCGACGACCCGGCGGAGCTCGACCGGGTGCTCGCCGCCAACGCGGCGCGCGCCGACGAGGTCGCCGACCGCACCCTCAACGACGTGTACGACAAGCTCGGACTGCTGCGACGTGTCTGAGGAACCGAGGCTCAGCCCCGCGCCGGAGCTCGTCGCCGCGATCGACGCGGCGGCCGGCCCGTCCATGGCCGCGCCCGACGACCGCGCCGCGCAGGAACGCCTGTGGCGGGCGGTGTTCACGCTCGAGAAGTGGATCTTCATCGCGCGCGGCACCGACCAGGAGCCCACACCGTTCGCCGCCTCGACCGAGCAGGGTCCGGCGATCTTCGCCTTCTCGACGCCGGAGCGTGCACAGGCCGCTGCGGCGGGCTTCGGCATCCCGCCCGAGGAGACCGGCAGGCTGCTGGCCGTGCCGTTGCCGGATGCCGCCGGATGGGTCGCCTGCTACGCCGAGGCCGGCGTCGCCTCGATGGTGTTCGACGCCCCCGCGATCGGCGCCATGGCCCCGCTGGCGAACCTGGCCGCGATGGCGGTCTGGATCCAGCAGCACCCCGAGGGCTGACGCCGCACGAGCGCGGAGTGCACGACGGTTCGCGTACCGGATGCAGGTTCAGACGCGCATTCAGGACGTTTCCGACCGCATCACCGACGCTGAACCTGCGTTCGGCACAGCGTCAGCGTCGCCGCGCGCGCAGCAATCCCCTCACCGCTGCAACCACCCGGTCGGGATTCCACATGATGTCGGCCGCCATCGGCCGGAGCGTCGTGTAGCCGAGTGCAGCGAGCGCCAGGTCGCGGCCTCGGTCGACCCGGTGGGCGAGCGGACCGGAATGGTGCGCATCACTGTCGCACTCGACGACAAGCCATCCGTCGACAAGTAGATCGACCCTCCCCACGCCGTCGATCCTCACCTGCAACTCCACCCTCACGCCGAGGCGACGCAAGATGAGGCGCATCAACGACTCCGGCCCGGACTCGGCTCGGCCGTCGAGCAGATTCCGGATGACGCGGTACTTGCGAGGCACGGCGGCGAAGACGAGATCGAGCTCAGACGGAGCGACCAGGCCCCGGTGCAGGGCACTGTCGAGGGTCGCCACAGCCGCCGCGGGTGGCTGGCAGACGATCGCGTGAGCGAGGAGGTCCCATGGGTGAGAAATGCCGGCGCCGGAAGGTCGCTGCCCGATCGGTGGCGACCAGTGCCGGAAGGCTCCCTCCTGCGGTATCCGGAGGCGAGCCGCGTGCGGCGGGACGTGCACATGCAGATCCTCCGACGCGAGGGTGAAGATCCCCAAGAGCCGGAGCGCGCTCACGCAGGTCAGTCGACCGCCGACGCGCGCGGCGCGGATGACATCGACCGGCGCGTCCGAGGCGACGTACCGGCCGCGACGGACCGCCAGGATCATGCCATCCGCCGCAGCCCGCGCGATCGACCGTTTCGACATCCCTGCCGAACGGAGTTCGTGCGCGGTCTGTGACCGCACGGCGAGGAGGGTTTCTGCTTCGGCGGCGAAGGCACGCCGATCGTGCGACGAGGTCATGCGACGACGCTCCCCGACACCGCCCAGTGCGCAGCCTGCTTCGGCGGGGAATGTGGTCGGTCGTTCCGAAGACGACCTCGGGGAGGAGTCTCCGTGCCGAATGCAGGAGGAGAAGGCGAATGCGTCGACGAGCGCCGTCCACGGCGCATCTGCACCTGCATCCGGAACGGAAGACGGCACGTGCGTGGATAGGGTCGGAGGATGGAACCGGTGACCCTGCGGACCGCACGGCTCGAGCTGTCGGTGCCGACGGCGGACGACGTCGATGCGATCACCGCCGCGGCGCAGGACCCGGAGGTGCCGCGGTGGACGACGCTCCCTGCGCCGTACGAGCGTCGCGACGCCGAGGAGTTCATCGCCAAGGCGGCCGCCTGGTGGGACGAGGAGAGCGAGCTCACCTGGGCCATCCGCACCGAGGGCCGCTGGATCGGCATGATCGGGCTGCACCGGTTCGAGAAGCAGGGGTCCGCCGAGATCGGGTTCTGGATGGATGCCGCGGCCCGCGGCCACGGCTACCTCACCGAGGCGGCGACCGCCGTGATCGACGCGGGCTTCGCCGAACCGCTCCGGCTCGCGCGCATCCAGTGGCGCGCGATCGTCGGCAACGTCCCGTCGGCGCGCGTCGCTCAGAAGCTCGGCTTCCGGTACGAGGGCCTCCTCCGGCAGGGTCTGAACGACCCCCGCGGACGCCACGACGGCTGGATCGCAGGTCTCCTGCCGACCGACGACCGCACCCCGGTGCCCTGGCCGGTGATCTGACAACCCCCTCACCGCCGTCGGACCGGGGTGGCAGGATGACCGCATGCCTGAGATGCCCGAGGTGCAGGGACTGGTCGACTTCCTCCGCGAGCGCGCGACGGGACTGACCGTCACGAAGGTGTCGGTCGCGAACATCGCCGCGCTGAAGACGTACGACCCCCCGATCGACGCGATGACGGGCGCGACGGTGACGGGTGCGCAGCGGCACGGCAAGTTCGTCGACCTCGAGACGGATGCCGGTGCCCACCTCATCTTCCATCTCGCCAAGGCGGGCTGGTTGCGGTGGTACGACCAACTGCCGGCGACGGTCATCCGGCCGGGTAAGACCCCGATCGCGCTGCGGGTGGGTTTCGACGACGGCTCCGGGTTCGACCTGACGGAGGCCGGCACCAAGAAGTCGCTCGCGTACTACGCCGCGCGTTCCCCCGCCGACGTCCCGGGGATCGCACGCCTCGGTCCCGATCCGCTCGACGACGGATTCACCCGCGACACGCTCGCGGAGCTCCTCGCCGGACGCCGGACGCAGATCAAGGGCGTCCTGCGCGACCAGTCGATCATCGCCGGCATCGGCAACGCCTACTCCGACGAGATCCTCCACGCCGCGAAGATGTCTCCCTATGCCCTGGCGGCAACGCTGACGGATGCCGAGATCGATCGGCTCTACGCGGCGATGCAGCAGACGCTCGCCGAGGCGGTGGCCGCGGCATCCGGCAAACCGCCCGCCGACCTCAAGGACGCCAAACGGCGCGGGATGGCCGTCCACGGCCGCCGCGGCGAGGCGTGCCCGGTGTGCGGCGACGAGGTGCGGTCGGTCTTCTTCGCCGACAACAGCCTCGAGTACTGCCCGACGTGCCAGACGGGCGGCAAGATCCTCGCCGACCGCCGGCTGTCGCGGCTGCTGAAATAGCTCAGACGGTCCCGGCGAGCACGCGCGCGTCGTCGTCGACCCATCCCATGGACTTCTCGACGGCCTTCGCCCACAGGCGGCAGCGGCGGTCCCGCTCGTCGGGATCCATCTGCGGCTCGAACCGGCGGTCCTCCTGCCAGTAGCCGCGCAGAGCGTCCTTCCCCGACCAGACGCCGACGGCCAGTCCCGCGGCGTACGCGGCGCCGAGGGCCGTGGTCTCGACGACCTTCGGGCGGACGACAGGGATGCCCAGGATGTCGGCCTGGAACTGCATGAGCAGGTCGTTGCGCGTCATCCCGCCGTCGACGCGCAGCTCCTCGAGCTCGCGACCGGTGTCGGAGACGACGGCCGCGATGACGTCGCGCGTCTGGAACGCGGTGGCCTCGAGAGCGGCCCGCGCGATGTGGGCCTTCGTGACGTAGCGGGTGAGGCCGACGAGCGCGCCACGGGCGTCGGGGCGCCAGTACGGCGCGAACAGGCCCGAGAAGGCGGGCACGAAGTAGGCGCCGCCGTTGTCCTCGACGGTGCGGGCGAGCCGCTCGACCTCGGTGGACTCGGAGATGATCCCGAGGTTGTCGCGCAGCCACTGCACGAGCGAACCGGTGACGGCGATCGAGCCCTCGAGTGCGTAGTGCGGCGGCTCGTCCCCGAGGCGGTAGGCGACCGTGGTGATGAGGCCGGCATCCGAGCGCACCAGCTCGGTACCGGTGCCCACGAGCAGGAAGTTGCCGGTGCCGTAAGTGTTCTTGGACTGCCCGGCGTCGAAGGCGGCCTGACCGAAGGTCGCCGCCTGCTGGTCGCCGAGGATGCCGGCGATGCGGATGCCGCGCGCGACGCGCGGCTGCACGACCTCGCCGTAGACCTCGGACGACGAGCGGATCTCGGGCAGCATCTCGCGAGGGATGTCCCACACCTGCAGCATCTCGTCCGACCAGTCGAGCGTGGCCAGGTCCATGAGCAGGGTGCGGCTCGCATTGGTGACGTCGGTGATGTGGATGCCGCCGTCGCTGCCGCCCGTGAGGTTCCAGACGACCCAGGTGTCGGGGGTCCCGAAGAGCAGGTCGCCCCGGCGTGCGGCGTCGCGCGCCCCGTCGACGTGGTCGAGGATCCACGCGATCTTCGACGCCGAGAAGTAGGACGCGAGCGGGAGCCCGGTCACCTCAGCGAAGGCGTCGACCCCGCGCGCCTCGATGAGACGGTCGATCGCGGGCTGGGTGCGGGTGTCCTGCCAGACGAGGGCGTTATGGATCGGCCGGCCGGTGCGACGATCCCAGACGATCGCCGTCTCGCGCTGATTGGTGACACCGATCGCGGCCACGTCGGCGGCCGACAGGCCCACCTGCCCGAGCGCGTTGGCGAGCACCCATTCGGTGTTCGTCCAGATCTCGACCGGGTCGTGCTCGACCCTGCCGGCGCGGGGGAAGATCTGCTCGTGCTCCCGCTGCGCGGTCGCGACGAGGGTGCCCTCCCCGTCGAACACGATCGCTCGTGTCGAGGTCGTTCCCTGGTCGATGGCGATCACGTGATCGGTCACGTCTCGTCTCCTCTTCGAGTGCTCATCGCCGGTGAGGCGACGGGGATGCCGGCGTCAGACGACGACGGGATCGGCGGCGTGCACCGCGGCGAGCGCCCGATCGATCTCGGTGCGGCGCGTCGCGGCATCCCAGCCCATCACATCCGCGACGGCGTCGGCCACCTCTTCGACGACCTCGGGGGTCGCCTCGCCGCGGAACGCGATGTTGGTGCGGCGCAGCAGGATGTCCTCGAGGTGCACGATCGATTCGGTGCGCGCGATGTGGCGGAACTCGCCCGAGCTGAAGCGGGGCAGCGAGCTGAGGGGTGCGTCCTGGGCGTCCTGCCGGAGCGAGGCGGCCACGGCGAGGGCGTGCGTGCCGTAGCGGTGCAGCAGGCGGGTGCCGCGCTCGGCACCGAAGTCCGACAAGTGGTGGTGCACCCAGGCGTCGCGCTCGGCGTCGGTGCGGGGGAAGCCGACGGCGCCGCCGATGGGGAGCCCCTTGGTCGAGCGGACCCGCGTGCGTCCGATCCGGGACATCAGCTCGTCGGCCAGGCGTGCGGCGACGGCGCGGAACGTCGTCCACTTGCCGCCGACGAGGCTGAGCACCGGCACGCCGTCGGAACCCGGCAGCGTCGCCTCCTCGATGCGGTAGTCGCGCGACACGAAACCGGCGGCCATGTCGCCGTGACCGGGGAGCGGGCGGACGCCCGAGTAGCGGAACACGATCTGGGACCGGTCGACGGGGATCGACGGGAAGACGTGGCCGATGAGGTCGAGGAAGTAGTCGACCTCCTCCTCCGTGCAGACGGCGGGCTCGGACATGTCGTGCTCGAGGTCGGTCGTGCCGACGAGGACCCGACCGTTGAGCGGGTAGATGAGCACGATGCGACCGTCGGAGTGCTCGAAGAAGATCTCCCGACCACCGGTCGCCTGCATCAGCTCGGGGTGGTCGAGGACGATGTGCGAGCCCTTGGTGCCGCCCATGTACCGGGTCGCGTCACCGAGCGCCTCGTTGGCGAGGTCGGTCCACGGGCCGGCCGCGTTGAGGACGACGGATGCCGCGAACGGGAACTCCTCGCCGGTGACCTCGTCGCGGAGGACGACCTTGCCGCCGTGCACTCCGACCGCGGAGGTGTAGTTGGCGGCGCGGGCGCGGCTGCCGCCGAGGGCGACGCCGTCACGGACGAGGTCGAGGCCGAGGCGCTCGGGCTCGCGGAGGGAGGCATCCCAGTAGGTCGCCGTGTACTTCACGTCGGCGTTCAGGTCGGGGAGCTCCCGCAGCGAGCGGCGCCGACCGCGGAAGGTGTGCCGCGGCACGCGGCCGCCGCCGCGTGAGAAGGAGTCGTAGATGATGAGGCCGACCTTGATCAGGAGGGCGCCGCGCTCGGTGGAGGCGGTCTTGCGGTGGAGCACCATGCGCAGCGGCGCGGAGAGCAGACCCGAGAACGTCGAGAAGATCGGCACGGTGGTCCGCAGCGGACGCACGTAGTGGGCCGCCGTCGTCAGGAGGTCGTTGCGCTCGGTGACCGCTTCGTGGACGAGGCGGAGCTCGCCGTTCTCGAGGTAACGGATGCCGCCGTGGATCATGTGGCTCGAGGCCGCCGACGCACCGGAGAGGAAGTCGCTGCGCTCGACGAGCGCCACGTCGACGCCCTGCAGCGCCAGGTCGCGGAAGGTCGCGACGCCGTTGATGCCGCCGCCGATGATGAGCACGTCCGCCTGCGGCCGCTCGCGCAGCGCCGTCGTCGCCTGTCGGGTCTCGGTGTCCACGTCACACTCCCACTTCTGCCGGGCTCTCGCCCCGCTCGCCTCAGACCGCTTCCGGAGAAGCCGATGGAACCATGATGACAGTGGTGGACGGGATTGCAGTCCGGTTGCACATACGTGCACACTGTCATCCGTGGACGAGACCCTGGACCCGGATGACATCCGACGCGCGCTCACCGCGGCGCACCTGTACTACGTCCAGGACCGCACGATGGAGGCCATCGCCCGGGAACTCGGCACCTCGCGCTCGACCGTCTCGCGCCTGCTGTCGCGCGCCCGCGCGACGGGCATCGTCGACATCCGCATCCGCTCCCCCTTCGCCGCCCCGCAGTTGCTGGAGCAGGAGCTCGCCGATCGTTACGGCATCACCGCTCACGTCGTCCCGGTCCCCGACGACGCGAGCGAGGTGGAACGACTGGAGCGGGTCGCGACCGCCGCGGCACACCTGCTCGGCGATCTCATCGAAGCGGATGCGACGGTCGGCGTCGCGTGGGGATCCACCACCGCCGCGGTCAGCCGCCGCCTCGTCCCCAAGGCCGTGCACGGCACGACCTTCGTGCAGCTGAACGGCTCCGGGAACACCCGCACCACGGGCCTGCTGTACGCGAGCGACATCCTGAGCCGCTTTGCCGTCGCCTACGGCGGCAGCGTGCAGCAGTTCCCCGTGCCCGCGTTCTTCGACGATCCGCTCACGAAGCAGGCCATGTGGCGCGAGCGGAGCACCACCCGCATCCTGGCCATGCAGGCGGCGATGGACCTCGTCGTCTTCAGCGTCGGGGCGGCGGATTCGCGCGTCCCCAGCCACGTGTACTCCGGCGGCTACCTCGAACCCGAGGAGCTCGCGGCGCTCGACCGCGAGGGCGTGGTGGGCGACGTCGCCACGGTCTTCTACCGCCTCGACGGGTCGACCCGCGGGATCGAGTTGAACGACCGGGCGACCGGTCCCCGCTTCGAGGTGCTGCGTCGCGTGCCGAGCCGGGTGTGCATCGTGTCGGGCGTCGACAAACGCGACGGCCTCCGCGGTGCGCTCGCGGCGCGGCTGGTCACCGAGCTCGTCGTCGACGAGGCCACCGCCCGCGCGTTGACCGGATGATCGTCCACGTCAAGAGATGACGGGGAATGAATCCGCGTCATCCCGGTTGACTAGACTTCGAGAGCAAGAAACGTGCTCCGGGGTCGGTGGGAATCCGAACCGGCGGTGACAGTCCGCGAGCGGGACCCGAGGTCCTGCTGATCCGGTGGAAATCCGGAACCGACGGTGATGCGACGCGAGTCGCTAGTCCGGATGGGAGGCAGCACGGGCGCCCGCAGTGACCCTGCGGGACCGCCTGACGCGCCCGCACCCCGGAACACCCCATCGTGAGGATCCGGATGAGTGCCACCGACGCAGAGCGCGCCGCGCTCCGCCACGCCTTCGCGCTCGCTCAGCGTGGACCGCGGGGGGTCAACCCGCAGGTCGGCGCGGTCATCCTCTCCCCCGCGGGCGAGGTGCTCGCCGAGGGCTGGCATCACGGCGCGGGGACGCCGCACGCCGAGATCGACGCCCTCTCGACGCTCGGACCGGATGCCGCGCGCGGCGCGACGGCCGTCGTGACCCTCGAGCCGTGCAACCACACCGGGCGCACCGGCCCCTGCGCGGTCGCGCTCATCGAGGCCGGCGTCGCCCGCGTCGTGTACGCCGTCGACGACCCGGGCGAGGTGTCCTCCGGGGGCGCCGCGCGGCTCCGCGACGCCGGCGTCGAGGTCGAGGGCGGCGTGCTGCGCGACGAGGGCGAGACGCTCATCGCGTCGTGGCTGACCGTGCAGCGCCTCGGAAGGCCCCACGTGACCCTGAAGTGGGCGCAGTCGCTCGACGGGCGGGCCGCGGCATCCGACGGCACCAGCCAGTGGATCACGGGACCCGAGGCCCGCGCCGACGTGCACCGCCGACGCTCGCTGGCGGACGCGATCGTGGTGGGGACGGGAACCGTCCTCGCGGACGATCCCGCACTGACGGCACGGCGCGAGGACGGCGGACTCTACGAGGACCAGCCCCGACCCGTCGTGGTCGGCGTCCGCGCCGTGCCGCAGGAGGCGCGACTGCGCAAGCACCCGCGGCCGTTCATGCAGGACGAGGGCGAGGACCTGCGGGACCTGCTGGACCGCCTCCGCGAGCTCGGCGCCCAGCGTGTGTTCATCGAGGGCGGCCCGACACTGGCGGCATCCTTCCTGCGCCAGGGGCTCGTCGACGAGCTCCTCGTCTACGTCGCACCGACGCTGATCGGCGGCGACCGCCTCGCGGTCGGCGACATCGGCGTGGCGACCATCTCCCAGCAGCGACGCCTCGACATCACGGGCGTCGACCGACTCGGCGACGACATCCTCGTCACCCTCACCCCCCAGGAGGCCTGATGTTCACCGGCATCATCGAAGAACAGGGCGTCATCACGGCGATCGAGCCCTCCGGCGACGGCGTGCGACTCACCGTGCGCGCGCCCCTCGCCGTCTCGGACGCGCAGCGCGGCGACTCGATCTCGATCAGCGGCGTCTGCCTGACGGTCACCGACCAGACCTCCGAGGGGTTCACGGCCGACGTCATGAAGCAGACGCTCGACATGTCGACGCTCGCCACCCTCGGGGTCGACTCCCGAGTGAACGTCGAGCGTGCCCTCGCCGCGCACACGCGCCTCGGCGGACACATCGTGCAGGGACACGTCGACGGCACGGGCGGGGTCCTCGAGGTCCGCCCCGGCGAGCAGTGGCGCGTCATCCGCGTCTCGCTGCCGGCCGACCTCGCCCCGCTCGTCGTCGACAAGGGGTCCATCACGGTCCAGGGCGTCTCGCTCACCGTCTCGGACGTGTCCGAGCCCGACGCCGCGTCGCACTGGTTCGAGATCTCCCTCATCCCCGAGACGCTCGAGGTGACCACCCTCGGCACGCTCGCCCCCGGCGACCGCGTCAACCTCGAAACCGACATCCTGGCGCGGCACGTGCAGCGCCTGCTCCGATTCGCCTCAACCGACGGCATCCCGTCCGCAGAAGAAGGAGGCTCCCGATGAGCCTTTCGTCCATCCCCGACGCCCTGGCAGCCCTCAAGGAAGGCCGACCGATCCTGGTCGCCGACGACGAAAGCCGCGAGAACGAGGGCGACATCATCCTGTCCGCCGAGCTCGCCTCGCCGGAGTGGCTCGCGTGGACCATCCGCTGGTCCAGCGGGTTCCTGTGCGCCCCGATGCCGGCCGACTGGGCCGACCGCCTCGACCTGCCTCCCATGGTCGAGCAGAACCAGGATGCCCGGAGCACGGCGTACACGGTGAGCGTCGACGCCGCGGAGGGCGTCACGACCGGCATCAGCGCCTCGGACCGCGCCCGCACGGCCAACGTGCTGGCCGACCCGGACTCGGTGCCGTCCTCGCTCATCCGCCCGGGGCACGTACTCCCCTTGCGCGCCGTCGACGGCGGCGTGCGCGAGCGCGCCGGCCACACCGAGGCCGCCGTCGAGCTCATGCAGCTCGCGGGCCTGCAGCCGGTCGCCGTGATCGGCGAGGTCGTCGCCGACGACGGCAGCATGATGCGGATGCCGGGACTCCTCGAGATGGGCGAGCGCGAAGGCATCCCCGTCATCACGATCGAGCAGCTCATCGCGCACGTCAGCGCAGCCGACGGCGACGGCACCGCCGCCCACACCGACCACACCGCCAAGCGCCGCGTGAGCCTGCGCGCCGAGGCGACGGTCCCCACCTCGCACGGCCAGTTCCGCTTCCTCGCCTACAAGGACCGGATCACCGGCACCGACCACATCGCCGTCGTCTCGGGCGACCTCACCGAGGAGGCACCGCTCGTGCGCGTGCACTCCGAGTGCCTCACGGGTGAGGCGTTCGGCTCGCTCAAGTGCGAGTGCGGACCGCAGCTCGAGGCGGCGCTCGACGCGATCGAGCAGGACGGCGGCGTCGTCATCTACATGCGCGGCCACGAGGGCCGCGGCATCGGCCTCATCAACAAGCTGCGCGCGTACAGCCTGCAGGAGCGGGGCCTCGACACCGTCGATGCGAACCTCGCGCTCGGCCTGCCGGCCGACGCCCGCGACTACGCGGCGGCCGCCGGCATCCTGTCCGACCTCGGCGTGAAGCAGATCCGTCTGCTGACCAACAACACCGACAAGGTCGCGCAGCTGCGTGCCCTCGGTCTCACCATCGTCGACCAGGTGCCCCTGCTGGTCGGGGTCGGCGCGAACAACCACCAGTACCTGGCGACGAAGGCCGACCGCATGGGCCACATCATCGACGCCGACGAACTGCGCGAGGCCCTCGCGCACAGTGAGGAGCACACCGCATGAGCGGACACGGAGCACCCCGGGCCGAAGCGGTCGACGCGAGCGGCCTGTCCGTCGTCGTGATCGCCGGGCAGTGGCACGACACGATCACCGACGGCCTGATCGCGGGCGCGAAGCGCATCCTCGACGCCTCGGGCGCCACGTGGCGCCTCGTGCGCGTACCGGGCTCGTTCGAGCTGCCCGTCGCCGCCAAGGCCGCGCTCGACGCCGGCGCCGACGCGGCCGTCGCGCTGGGCGTCATCATCCGCGGCGGGACCCCGCACTTCGACTTCGTCTCGTCGGCCGCGACGGACGGACTCACCCGCGTCGCTCTCGACACCGGCAAGCCCGTCGGCTTCGGCGTGCTGACGCTGGACGATGAGCAGCAGGGCCTCGACCGCGCAGGCCTCGCAGGCTCGAAGGAGGACAAGGGCGCAGAAGCAGCGGATGCCGCCATCCGCACCGCGCTCGTCCTGCGGGACCTCCGCGGCTGACGCGCGACGCGTCACGCCTTCTCGATGCTGCGGGGGTTTCGACCTTCAGGTAGCCTGAGGGCATGGAGATCCTGCGCAGCATCGTCGTCCTCGTCCACCTCGTCGGTTTCGCGACGCTCTTCGGGGCGTGGGTGGTCGAACTCGTCGGACAGCGCCGAGTGACGCGCATCATGCACTGGGGCCTCGGCATCGCACTCGTCGCGGGCCTCGCGCTCTCGGCGCCGTGGGGTCTCGACCACGACATGAACTACGCCAAGATCGGCATCAAGCTCGTCGTCCTCGTCCTCATCGGCGGCCTCCTCGGTGCCGGCGCAGGACGCCTGCGGAAGTCGGGGTCGGTGCCCGCCGGGATCTTCTGGCCCATCGGCATCCTCACCCTCCTCAACGCCGGGCTCGCGGTCATCTGGTGACGACCCCCGCTCGCGGGGACATGCGGGAGTAGGCTTGAGGTTTGGCGCCGGCGACTCCGTCGGCGCCTCGGTGATCCCAGAGCTGTGACGCCCTCGCATCACCCCTGCGAGGACGTCCGCCGCCGACGCGTCCCATGAGGACCCACCGCTTCGTTCCGAAGGTCCCCCGCATGTCATCCGCAGCACCCGCGGCATCCACCGCACCCGCCAATCCCCGCTCCCGCGTCATCACGGCGAGCCTCATCGGCACCACGATCGAGTTCTACGACTTCTACGTCTACGCGACCGCCGCCGTCCTCGTCTTCCCCATCCTGTTCTTCCCCGCCGGCAACGACACCACGAACCTGCTGCTCTCGTTCAGCATCTTCGGCGCCGCCATGGTCGCCCGCCCCGTCGGCGCCGTCGTCTTCGGCCACTTCGGCGACAAGTTCGGACGCAAGGCGACCCTCGTCGGGTCGCTGCTCACGATGGGTGTCGCCACCTTCCTCATCGGCCTCCTGCCGACGTTCGACCAGGTCGACGTGCTCGCCCCGATCCTGCTGCTCGTCCTCCGCCTCGCGCAGGGCTTCGCCCTCGGCGGCGAGTGGTCGGGTGCCGCACTCGTCGCGACCGAGAACGCCCCGAAGGGCAAGCGCGCCTGGTACGGCACGTTCCCGCAGCTCGGCGCGCCGATCGGCTTCATCATCGCCAACACGGTGTTCCTGGTGATCTACTTCCTGCTGCCGCACCCCGACGGCCCCGCGCAGCGCAGCGAGGAGTTCCTCGCCTGGGGCTGGCGCGTGCCGTTCCTGTTCTCGGCGGTCATGGTGATCGTCGGCCTGTACGTGCGTCTCAAGCTCGTCGAGTCCGAGACGTTCGCCAAGGCCGAGAAGACGGGCGCGATCCGCAAGTTCCCCCTCGGCGAGGTCGTCCGTCGCCACTGGAAGCAGCTCATCCTCGGCACGTTCATCATGCTCGCCACGTACGTGCTCTTCTACCTGATGACGAGCTTCACCCTCGCCTACGGCACGAAGGCTACGACCGAGGGAGCCGCCGCCGCAGCGGAGGCTGCGGGCGCGGCGTTCGACGCGGCCACCTACGTGCCGGGCCTCGGGTTCGGGTACACCGACTTCGTCATCATGCAGATCGTCGGTGTCGTCTTCTTCGGCGTCTTCACGCTGCTCTCGGGCCCCGTCGCCGACACGATCGGCCGTCGCCGCCTGCTGCTGTGGATCACAGGGGCGATCGCCGTCTTCGGTCTGCTCTTCAACGTCTTCCTCCTGCCCCAGCTCGACCCCAAGTTCAGCGGCGCCCTCGTGCAGGCCTTCCTGATCTTCGGGTTCATGCTCATGGGTGCGACGTTCGGTCCGATGGGTGCCCTGCTCCCCGAGCTGTTCCCGACGAACGTCCGCTACACCGGGTCGGCGATCTCGTACAACGTGTCGTCGATCCTCGGCGCCGCGCTCGCCCCCATCGTCGCGACCGCCCTCTGGGCCGCCGCCGGCGGATCGCCGTGGCTCGTCGGCGTCTACCTGTCGGGCTCGGCCGTCCTCACCTTCATCGCCCTGTGGCTGTCGAAGGAGACGAAGGACGTCGAGTACGAGACGAACATCGGACACGTCGACCTCGGCGCACGCTGACACGACCCTGACGAGCGGATGCCGCGCCCCACCCCACCGGAAGGGTCGCGGCATCCGTCTGTCAAGAGCTCCCCTCCGTCCGGGCGCAGGACTATCGTCGGCCCCACAGGCACGTGAGGAGTGGACGATGGCCATCAAGAAGGTCACACAGGCATCGGTCGTCGAGTACGAGGAGACCGGCGGACCCGAGGTGCTCCACCTCGTCACCCGCCCGCTTCCGGAGCCCGGCCCGGGCGAGGTGACCGTCGAGGTCATGACGATGGGCCTCAACCACATCGACGGCTTCGTCCGCTCGGGCGCCGAGAAGGAATGGGACGACCCGTTCCCCCGCCGATCAGGCAGCTGCTTCGCCGGTACCGTGATCGCCGTCGGCCCCGACACGGCGGGCTTCCCCGTCGGCAGCGACGTCGTCGGTCACGTCCGCTCGGGAGCGCAGGCCAGCCACCTCACGGTGTCGACCGACCGGCTCGTGCGCAAGCCCAAGAACGTCATGTTCGAGACCGCGGGCGGTCTCTACCTCGCCGGCACGACGGCCCTCGACATCCTCGACGAACTCAAGGTGGGCGCCGGCGACACGGTGGTCGTCTCAGCCGCGGCGGGCGGTGTCGGCAGCGTCGAGGCGCAGATCGCCATGCACCGCGGTGCTCGCGTGATCGGGACGTGCGGCGACCGCAACTTCGACTACTTGCGGCAGCTCGGTGTGAAGCCGGTGCGCTACGGCGAGGGGATCGTCGACCGGATCCGCGCCCTCGCCCCCGACGGGGTCAGCGCGTACATCGACAACTTCGGGCAGGACGGACACGAGATCGCCGAAGCCCTCGGCGTCCCCGCGAGCAAGTTCCGCTCGAGCGCCGACCGTCGCGATCGCGAGGTCGCCCTGCTGTCGGACGACCCCGCGGCCGTCGCCCATGGCACCGACCAGCTCCGCAAGGTCGTCGAGCTCGCCGAGAAGCGGGCGGTCAACGTCCTCGTGTCGGGCTTCTACCCGCTCGCCGACGTCGCCGAAGCATACGACGACCTGCAGAAGCTGCACTCGCGCGGCAAGGTCGTGCTCGCGACGCATCCGGTCAACCCCCGCCGCATCCGCAAGGCGCGCGAGGTCATGGAATCGGGACGCTGACCCTCAGTCGAGGAACAGCGCGCGCAGGCGCTTCGTCGTGAAGACGAGTCCGACCGCGATCATCACGACGTAGTACAGGACGTGCCACAGCATGCCCGCCGACAGGATGCCGGTGGTCAGCCCGCGGATCAGTTCGACGCCGTGCCAGAGCGGCAGCGCCATGACGATCGACTGCACCCATTCGGGGTAGACGGTGATCGGGTAGAACGTCGCCGAGAACAGGAACATCGGCAGCAGGACGAAGTTGATCCAGTCCATGTGCTGGAACGTCTTCATGTAGCTCGTGACGGCCATGCCGAGACTGGCGAAGCCGAACGCGATGAGCAGCACCGCCGGGATCGCGAGGATCGCCGTCCACGCCAGGTTCAGCCCGAGGATCTGCATGACGATCATGAACCCGGTCGCGTAGAGCAGACCGCGCAGGAGCGCGTAGAGGATCTCGCCGAGGGCCACGTCGAGCGGACCGAGCGAGGTCGCCAGCATGCCCTCGTAGAGCTTGCCGTAGTTGAGCTTGAAGAAGACGTTCCAGGTGGAGTCGTAGATCGCACCGTTCATCGCCGAGACAGCGAGGAGGGCGGGAGCGATGAACGCGGCGTAGCTCACCGGGATGCCCTGCGACGTCTCGACGTCGCCGATGAGCGCCCCGAGCCCCAGCCCCATCGACGCGAGGTAGAAGACCGGCTCGAAGAACCCGGAGAGGACGACGGCCCAACTCGACGACCGGGCGGCGAGGAAGCCGCGCTGCACGACCGCGCCGGGGTTGCCCGCCCACAGCGCCCGCACTCCCCCGCGACGCGCGGTGGCCTCGACGGTCGCGGCGCTCACTTCGCGAGCCTCTCGACGAAGACCTTGCGGCCCCACAGGTAGCCGACGCCCGCGAGCACGACGAGGTACGCGAGGTGGACGGCGATCATCGCCGGCGGCACGGCGGCACCGTACGTCGCCAGTCGGCCGAGCTCGGCGCCGTGCCAGAGCGGCGATACCCATCCGATCCACTGCAGCCAGGCCGGCAGGGTTTCGAGCGGATAGAAGGTGCCCGAGAACAGGAACATCGGCATGAAGACGAACCGTTGCACGAGCGCGAACTGCCCCTTGTCGTCTTCGATCGACCCCGCGTACGCCATGAGCGGGATGCCGAAGGCGAGGCCCGCGAGCAGACCCGCCGGGATCGCGAGCCAGCCCGTCTCGGGATGCGGCACGGTCGTCCATCCGATGCCGAGGGCACCCAGGAGCCAGATGAAGAGGTAGTACGCCGCGACCGCGAACGCCATGCGGGCGGCGGCGCCGATGACGACGCCGTTCGCGATCTGCGGGCTCGACAGGGCGGACGCGTTGAACCCGAAGAAGTAGCGCCGCCACTTGAACCCGGCCATGACGGGGTAGGTCATCTCCTCGGAGGCGACCGAGATCGCCGCCGTGACGAGGAGAGCAGGGGCGACGAACACGAGGTAGTCCACCTGCACGCCGCGGTCGTCGATGGGCGCCTGGATGAGGGCGGCGAGACCCGCGGCGAGACCCAGCAGATACAGCACCGGCTGCCCGAGGGCGCCGATGACGATCGTCCAGCCGTACGCGCGCATCGCGCGGACCATGTGCTCGGTCACGTACCAGCTGCCGTACCGGCGCGGCTTGCGGCCCCACTCCAGGGCCTCGGCGCGCAACTCGTCGAGCGTCGGCTGCACCGACGGGGTCGTCCCGCTCATTCGATCAGCGACCGTCCGGTGAGACGGAGGAAGACGTCCTCGAGACTCGAGCGGCGCACGAGACTCGTGAGGGGCTGCAGGCCCGCCGCGGTGACGCGCTCGAGCGCCGCCTCGCCGTCGTGCGCGTACACGAGGATGCGATCGGGCAGCACCTCGATGCGATCGCCGACCCCCTGCAGCTGCGCCGCGACCTGCTCGTTGCGGTCGGACCCGAAGCGCACCTCGAGCACCTCGCGGCTGGAGTGCTCGCGGATGAGGGAGGCCGGGCTCCCCTCGGCCATGATGCGCCCCTTGTCGACGACGATGAGCCGGTCGCAGAGCTGCTCGGCCTCGTCCATGTAGTGCGTCGTGAGGACGAGGGTCGTCCCGCGCTCCTTGAGGCGGAACAGGCGGTCCCACAGGACGTGCCGCGCCTGCGGGTCGAGCCCCGTCGTCGGCTCGTCGAGGAGCAGGATGCGGGGGTCGTTGATGAGTCCGCGGGCGATCGTGAGGCGACGCTTCATGCCGCCGGAGAGCTGGTCGACCTTGCTCTTGGCTTTGTCCTCGAGCTGCGCGAAGGCGAGCAGCTCGTCGGCCTTCTCGGCACACACCTTGCCGGGCAGCCCGAAGTACCGGCCGTAGATGTACAGGTTCTCGCGGGCGTTGAGCTCACCGTCGAGGTTGTCCTGCTGCGGGACCACGCCGAACCGGGACCGGATCTCGGGTCCGTACCGGTCGGGATCGAGCCCGAGGATCGAGAGATCGCCGCTCGTGCGGGTCGAGACGGCGCCGATCATCTTCATCGTCGTCGACTTGCCCGCGCCATTCGGACCGAGGAGTCCGAACGACTCGCCCGGCGCGACCTCGAACGACAGGCCGTCGACGGCGACGAAGTCGGGCTTGCCCTTGGTCTTATAGGCCTTCACGAGGCTCTCGGCGCGGATCACGGCTTCTGGCACCGCACCACCCTACCGACGGCATCGGACATCCCCTCAGCCGCGAGGGGGAAGATAGAGGGATGTCCACGCCCCGCCGCGGTCTGCGTCGCCCCTCGAAGGACGACGGCCCCCGCGCCAGCCTCCGCCAGCTCCTCCCCTTCCTGCTCGAGCACAAGGGCGTCCTCGTCGTCGTCGCCGTCCTGAGCGTCCTCGAGGCGGTCGCCACCCTCGTGCAGCCGCTCCTCGTCGGCGACGTCATCGGGCGCGTGCAGGCCGGCCAGGCCCTCGGCATCCTCGTCTGGGTCCTCGTGGGCCTCGTGGTCGTCTCGTCCCTCATCGGCGGGTTCCAGCACTACCTCCTGCAGCGCACCGGCACCGCGGTCGTCTACTCGAGCCGGCGGCGTCTGATCGCGAAGCTCCTACACCTTCCGGTGCAGGAGTACGACGCGCGGCGCACCGGCGACCTCGTCTCGCGCGTGGGCACCGACACGACGCTGCTCTATGCCGTCCTCACGCAGGGCTTCGCGGACTCGATCGGCAACGCGCTCATCTTCGTCGGCGCGATCGTCGCGATGCTCGTGATCGACCCGGTGCTGCTGCTGCTCATCGTGGTCGTGATCGGCGCCTCGGCCGCCGTCGTCGGCGTCCTGAGCGGACGCATCCGGCGGGCGACGTCCGTGCAGCAGGAGAAGGTCGGCGCCCTCGCCTCGGGTGTGGAACGCGCGATCGGCTCGATCCGCACGATCCGGGCATCCGGCGCCGAATCCCGTGAGCAGGCGGCCATCTCGGCCACCGCGAGCGAGGCGTACGACGCCGGCGTGTCGGTCGCGAAGGCGTCGGCGGTCGTCGTCCCCGTGGCGGGCATCGCGCTGCAGGTGTCGCTCCTTGTGGTCCTCGGCGTGGGTGGCTTCCGCGTCGCGTCGGGCGCGATCGAGATCGCCCAGCTGGTCGTGTTCGTCATGTTCCTCTTCTTCCTCGTCCAGCCGCTCGCCTCGTTCTTCGGGGCCATCACGTCGGTGAACCAGGCCCTCGGCGCGCTCGGCCGCATCCAGGAGGTCCTCGACCTGCCGGACGAGACGGCGGAGGATGCCGCGATCGCCGCATCCGCCGTCGCCCCCTCCCCCGACAGCGCGGCCGCCATCGAGTTCCGCGACGTGCACTTCTCCTACCCCGAGGCGGTCGTCCGCGCCCGCCGGAGCGCGCAGGACGAGGCACTGAAGACCCTCGCGGACGCGCGCGCACCCCTGCCCGAGGACGCCGAGCCGGAGCCCGAGGCCACGGTGCTGCGGGGCGTCTCGTTCCGGGTGCCGCGCGGATCCCGCGTCGCCCTCGTCGGCCCGTCCGGCGCCGGGAAGTCGACGACCCTCGCCCTCATCGAGCGGTTCTACGACCCGACCGCCGGCGCCGTGCTCATCGACGGGGTCGACGCCCGCGCGCTCGACCGCCTCTCGCTGCGCGCCCGCCTCGGCTACGTCGAGCAGGACGCCCCGACTCTCGCCGGCACCATCGCCGACAACCTGCGGCTCGCGTCACCCGACGCGTCCGATGCGGACTGCGAACGGGTCCTCGCCGCCGTCAACCTGACGGACGTGCTCGAGCGCTCACCGCTGCGATTGCAGGCACCCGTCGGCGAGGCGGGCGTCATGCTGTCGGGCGGCGAGCGCCAGCGCCTCGCGATCGCGCGGGCGCTGCTGGCCGCTCCTCCCATCCTGCTGCTCGACGAGTCGACGTCGTCGCTCGACGGGCTCAATGAGCAACGGATGCGGGAGGCGATCGACGCCGTCGCGGCCGGCCGCACGCTCGTCGTGATCGCCCACCGGCTCTCGACCGTCGTCGACAGCGACCTCATCGTGGTCCTCGACCACGGCCGCGTGATCGGCCAGGGCACGCACGACGAGCTCATCCGCGACGTGCCGCTCTACCGCGACCTCGCCGCCCGCCAGCTGCTCGTCTGACACGAACGCACCGCGAGCCGACGCGAACGGCGGCTCCCGGCATCCGGGAACAGCCGTTCGCGTCGGGTCGACGGCTGAAACGTCGCAGATGGTCGCCTCTCGAGCGGGAGAGCGACCATCTGCGACGTCTCGGCGACCGCGGGCGCGTCAGGCGCGCGGCTGGGCGCGCTGCAGTCGGTAGCGGAGGGCGGCGAGCTCGGCGTACAGGGCCGCGGGGACCTTGCCGCCGAAGGTGCGGTAGAACTCCTCGGTGAGGTCGGCTTCGGCGAGCCAGGATGCCGGGTCCACCGCGAACAGCTCGTCGAGATCCGCCTGCGGCACCTCGATACCCGCGAGGTTGAGGTCCTCGGTGCGCGGCAGGCGTCCGACGGGGCTGTCGACGGCGCCGACGGACCCGTCGATCCGGCGGATGATCCAGTCGATGACGCGCGCGTTGTCGCCGAAGCCCGGCCACAGGAAGCGTCCGTCGGATCCCTTGCGGAACCAATTGACCTGGAAGATGCGCGGAGCGCGGTCGAAGCGCAGCTGCTGCCCGACCTTCAGCCAGTGGGCGAAGTAGTCGGCCATGTTGTAGCCGCAGAACGGCAGCATGGCGAACGGGTCGCGGCGCAGCTCGCCGACGAGTCCCTCGGCGGCCGCGGTGCGCTCCGACGAGATGTTCGAGCCCATGAACACGCCGTGGGTCCAGTCGGTCGCCTCGACCACGAGCGGCACGTTGGTCGCGCGGCGTCCGCCGAAGAGGATCGCGTCGAGCGGCACCCCCTCGGGGGCATCCCAGTCCTCGGCGATCTGGGGGCACTGGTCCGCGCTGACCGTGAAGCGCGAATTCGGGTGGGCCGCAGGACGACCGGATGCCGGGGTCCAGGGCTTGCCCTCCCAGTCGGTGAGCTCGGCCGGCGCCTCGTCGGTGAGACCCTCCCACCAGACGTCGCCGTCGGGGCGCAGCGCGACGTTCGTGAAGATCGTGTTGCCCCAGAGCGTGTCGACCGCCGTCACATTGGTGGACTCACCGGTGCCGGGCGCGACGCCGAAGAAGCCGGCCTCGGGGTTGATCGCCCAGAGGCGTCCGTCGTCGCCCGGGCGCAGCCACGCGATGTCGTCGCCGAGGGTCTCGACGCGCCAGCCCGGGATCGTCGGGCGGAGCATGGCGAGGTTCGTCTTCCCGCAGGCCGAGGGGAACGCGGCGGCGACGTGGTAGGCCTTGCCGGCCGGGTCGATGACGCGGATGAGTAGCATGTGCTCGGCGAGCCAGCCCTCGTCCCGTCCGATGACCGAGGCGATGCGCAGCGCGAAGCACTTCTTCGCGAGGATCGCGTTGCCGCCGTAGCCCGAGCCGAAGGACCACACCTCGAGCGTCTCGGGGAAGTGCACGATGTACTTCTCGTCGCTGCAGGGCCAGGCGGCGTCCTGCTCGCCGGGCGCGAGCGGAGCGCCGACGGAGTGCACCGTCTTCACCCAGGGCTTGCCGTCGGCGATCTGCTCCAGCACCGACGCGCCGACCCGCGTCATGATCCCGATCGAGGTGACCGCGTAGGCGCTGTCGGTGAGCTGCACGCCGATGTGCGAGAGCGGCCCGCCGACGGCTCCCATCGAGAACGGGACGACGTACATCGTGCGCCCGCGCATGCTGCCCTCGAACAGGGGCGTGATGGTGGCGCGGATCTCGTCGGGCGCGATCCAGTTGTTCGTGGGCCCGGCATCCTCTTCACGCTCCGACGCGATGAAGGTGCGCGCCTCGGTGCGGGCGACGTCGCTCGGGTGCGAGCGGGCGAGGTACGAACCGGGCCGCCACTCGGGGTTGAGCTTGATGAGCTTGCCCTCGTCGACCTGCTGGCGCAGGAGCGCCTCGTTCTCGGCGGCGGAGCCGTCGATCCAGTGGATGCGGGCGGGCTGCGTGAGGGCGGCGATCTCGTCGACCCAGGCGTGCAGGGCCGCCATGCCCTCACCCGTGACGGTGGGGCGGATGCCGGTGGGCGCCGCCGCGGCTGCGTGCGCAGCGGGCGTGGACGCGGTGCGGGTGGGGCGGGTGAACAGGTCTGCGATGGCCATTCGGCGCTCCTCGGTCGGGGTGGTCGTGGTTCCACTGTGCCGGGTGGATCAGGGCACTTTCCGGGATTCTCGACGTAAAGAATCCGAAATCTTTCGCTAAGCTCAAGATCATGGCGACGCCCCTCCAGCTCTCGACCCTCGGCCACCGCATCCGTCATCAGCGCCAGGCCCACGGGTACACGCTCGACGAGCTCGGGGCGATCGTCGGCATCGCCGGCAGCCAGCTCAGCCTGATCGAGAACGGCAGGCGCGAGCCGAAACTGTCGGTCCTGCAGGCGATCGCGACGGCGACCGGGACCGATGTCACCGACCTGCTCTCGAACGAGCCGCCGAACCGGCGCGCCGCGCTCGAGCTCGAGCTCGAGCGCGCGCAGCAGAGTCCGGTCTTCCGCCGCCTGGGCGTGGCTCCGGTCAAGGTCACCAAGACGATGACGGACGAGACGATCGAGGGGATCCTCGCGCTCCACCGCGAACTCGAGCGCCGGGAGCGCGAGTCGATCGCGACCCCGGAGGAGGCACGTCGCGCCAACACGGAACTGCGACTGCGGATGCGAGAGCAGAACAACTATTTACCCGACATCGAGAAGCTCGCGGAGAAGAAGCTGAAGGCAGCCGGCCACACGACCGGTGCGCTCACCCACCGCACCGTCAGCATCATGGCGGAACAGCTGGGCTTCGAGCTGATCTACGCGAACGACCTCCCTCACTCCGCTCGCTCGGTCACCGACCTGGAGAACGGCCGGATCTATCTGCCCCCGGCATCCATCCCCGGCGGACACGGCCTGCGCTCGATGGCCCTGCAGGCGATGGCGCACCGCCTGCTCGGGCACACCCCACCCACGGACTACGCCGACTTCCTGCAGCAGCGCCTCGAGATCAACTACTACGCCGCGTGCTGCCTCATGCCCGAGACGGCATCCGTCGCGTTCCTGTCGCAGGCGAAGAAGGACCGGAACCTGGCCGTCGAGGATTTCCGCGACGCGTTCGGCGTCACGCACGAGGCGGCCGGGATGCGGCTGACCAACCTCCTGACGCAGCACCTCGACATCGCGCTGCACTTCCTGCGCGTCGACGGGGCGGGTGCCATCAACCGCGTCTACGAGAACGACGGTCTCCCGCTGCCCATGGACGTCACCGGCTCGGTCGAGGGTCAGGTCGTCTGTCGCAAGTTCGCGGCGCGGTCGGCGTTCGCCGAGCAGAACCGCACGACCGAGCACTACCAGTACACCGACACCCCCGGCGGCACCTTCTGGTGCTCGAGTCAGACCGGCACGACCGCCGAGGGCGAGTTCTCGATCACCGTCGGCGTTCCCTTCGACGACGCCCGCTGGTTCCGGGGGCGCGAGACGCAGAAGCGCGCCACGTCGACCTGCCCCGACGAGGCCTGCTGCCGGCGGCCGGACGCCGACCTCACCGAACGCTGGCAGGGCAAGGCGTGGCCGAGCGCCCGCGTGCACATGCAGATGTTCTCGCCGCTGCCGCGCGGGATGTTCCCGGGAGTCGACGACGGCGAGGTGTACGCGTTCCTCGACCGACACGCGTGAGCGTCGTGTTGATCGCCGCCGCGGGACGGGTGTACGCTCGCGCGAGTGAGGATCTCGGCGTAGCTGCGGTCGGGCACATCGTGCAGCGGAGAGACCATGACGCGCTCCCTCCCGTGCGGCCTCCTCGGGTGGGCCGGCTGGTGCCGACGCTAACCGTGGCGTCGGGTCGCAGAAACTTCTTTAGTACCCGCATGCGAACGGCTAGGCGAAACCGAAGAAGCGTCGCGCGCGTTCGAGCGCGGCGCCGACCCCGTCATCCGTCTCGCCGTCGAACAGCGTGGCCTCTGCGGCCCCCGTCGCCCCCTTCGCGAGCGAGAGCCGCCACGTGCCGACGGCCACGCCGCGGCGCAGGATGACCGGCCGCATCATCCCGTTCGCCGTGGGGCCGACCGTCACCCGGTCGCCCGCGCCGAGCCCGATCGTCCGGTCGGCGTACGACAGCGTGTACTCGTCGAAGGCGGGCAGCGCGAGGGTCGCGGCATCCGCTGCGGGGCGCGGCACCGGGGATGCGCCCGGAAGGGCGAGGAGCCCGTCACCGAAGGCGACGACCCGGTCCTCCGCGCGTTCCCCCGCGGCGCGCGCCAGGCCCGCGGGGATCCCCGCCCACCACGCGAAGTCCGCCGTCGACGCCGGCGCATGCCCGCGGAGGTAGGCGACGAGGAGGTCCACCGCGGGGTCGTCGCCGACGGCGCCCCCGTCGGGCAGCCGGACGAGGAACTGCTCGCGGGTGACACCGTCGTCGCGCGGGACGACGGGCCCGAGACCCAGGACGCCCCGGAAGGAGAGGGCGAGCAGGATGCCGCCGGCCTGGCGCGCGGAGGTGACGACACCGTCCCGTTCGAGCGCCGTCGCGAGGCCGGCTCGCGTCAGACGGCCCTCGACGGCCACCGCAGCCCGGAAGACGCGCTCGGCCCGGTCGAGCACGTTTGGATCGACGCTGATCGCGCGCAGCTGCCGCGCGCCAGTGACCGCGAGGATCGCGGCGACGGACGACGGCGTGACCGTGTGGAGCGTGCCGCGCTGCGTCCACACCCGGACGAGGTGTCCGTCGTCGAACGCCCGGTCGACGTCCGCGACGGAGGTCTCCCCCGCAGTCCGGATGCCGGGGGCCCACCGCCCGGCGCCGAAGTCCTGCGCCTGCAGGGCGCCCAGATGCTCGGCGACCTCCACGACGCTCGCCGCGGGCGAGGCGAGCAGGTGCGAGCGGAGCCGGTGCGCGCGGACCGTCGCGGCATCCGTCATCTCGGCATCCGGCCGCTCAGGCCGACGTCGCGTACGGCTCGAGCGCGTCGATCACGCTCGAGGCGAAGTCGGCGCTCGCGCCCCAGTCGAAGCGGAACAGCGCCCCCTCGCCCCGCCGGATCCGCGGAAGACGGCCTTCGTCGGGCCGGCGAGGTTCTCGATCACGACCGTGAGGGACGCGCGACTGCTCGTGCGCATGTAGTACTTCTCGAAGATCAGCAGCGCCATCTGGTGACCGGACTCCGTCGCCGTGGCGTGCTGCCCCACGCACTCGACCGTCATGCCCGACGACTGCACGTGGTCAAGGACGATGCGTGCCGCGTCGAACGGGGTGAGGCTGATCTCCATCGTCTGCAGCATGACCGCAGTGTGGCACGCGGGCGTGATTCCCGCACGCGTCATGGCTACACTGAATGCCGTCCAGGGGCGCGACCGACCCTGGTGCTCGGAAAAGGGGCACGCAGCCACCCGCGACGCCGCGGGGAGCGAGACACATACGGCATCCGTCGTCATCGTCTCCAGGAGCATCCATGCCCACCGTCGCCGCCCACGTCGCCTCCGCCCTCGCCGCCCACATCGACCATGTCTTCGGCGTGATGGGCAACGGCAACGCCCTCGTCCTCGACGCCCTCGAGCGTCGCGACGACGTCACCTTCACCGCCGTCCGCCACGAGGCGGGCGGGGTCGTCGCCGCCGACGCGCACCATCGGGCCGGGGGCGGGCTCGCCGCCGCGACCGCCACCTACGGCGCCGGGTTCACGAACACGCTCACCCCGCTCGCCGAGGCGGCGCAGGCGCGTGTGCCGCTCGTGCTCGTGGTCGGCGACGAACCGACCTCGGGTCCGCGGCCGTGGGACGTCGACCAGCTCTCGCTCGCGTCGGCGGTCGGCGTACGCACCTACACCGTCGGACGGACGGACGCCGCGGCCACGACGGTCATCGCCATCGAGCACGCCCTGTCGTTCCGCATCCCCGTCGTCCTCGCGATCCCCTACGACGTCGGCGGCCGCGAGGCGGGCGAGATCCCCGCGACACCCGATCCGGTGCTGCCCGCCCCGCTCGCACCCAGCGGACCCCACGCCGAGGCGACCGTCGCGGCGATCGCGCGTCTGCTCGCCACGGCGGAGCGCCCCCTGCTGCTCGCCGGTCGGGGCGCGTGGACCGCGGGGGCCGGCGACGAGCTCGGACGTCTCGCCGACGCGGCCGGGGCGCTGACGGCATCCACCGCCCTCGGCCGGGGAATCTTCCCGCGCGCGGAGTTCGACCTGGGGGTCACGGGCGGCTTCGGGGCCGAGCGGGCCATGGCGACGGTCCGCGAGGCCGACGTCGTCGTCGTCTTCGGCGCCTCGCTCAACCAGTTCACGATGCGCTTCGGCGAACTGTTCGCCCCCGACGCGACGATCGTTCAGGTCGACGTCGCACCCGCGGCGACGCATCCGCAGGTCGGCCGGTACCTGCGGGCGGATGCCGCCCTCGCCGCGCGGGCGATCGCCGACGAGCTCGAGCGTCTCGGCGGCGACGCGTCGCGCTGGCGGGAAGGCGTCGACGTCGCCGCACTGCGCGCGCGGGAGCACGGCGACGGCATCGCCCCCGACGGCCGGCTCGATCCCCGCAGCGCGGCGGCGGCCATCGCGGAGCTGCTGCCCGAGGACCGCGTCGTCGTCTCGGACGGGGGCCACTTCATCGGCTGGGCCAACATGTTCTGGCCGGTCGCCTCACCCGACCGGATGATGATGGTCGGCACCGCATATCAGTCGATCGGGCTCGGCTTCCCGTCGGTCCCCGGTGCGGCGACGGCGCGTCCCGAGTCGACGATCGTTCTCACAACCGGCGACGGCGGCGGACTCATGGCGATCGCCGACCTCGAATCCGCCGTCCGGGTCGCGCGCGGCCGCGGCCTCGCGGTCGTGTGGAACGACGGCGCGTACGGCGCCGAGGTGCACTTGTACGGGGTGATGGGACTCGCGCGCGGGCCGATGGAGATCCCCGAGGTCGACTTCGCCGGCCTCGCCCGCGCCGTCGGTGCCGAGGGCGTCGTCGTGCGGACCCTCGACGACCTCGACGCGCTCGCACGCTGGCGGGAGCTGCCGGCGGACGAGCGCCCGTTCCTGCTGCTGGACCTGCGCGTGTCCGGCGCCGTCCGCGCGCCGTACCAGGAGGAGATCCTGCAGATGAACCTGCGGCGCTGAGGCGCGAACCGTCAGGTGCGGGAGTCGGGGCGGCCCTCGAGGCCGGCCCGCCGACCGACCGCGAGCCAGGCGACGGGGCCGAGGACCGGGACGAACAGCACCACGAGGACCCAAATCAACGCCTGCACGGCGGTCAGACGGCGCGCCACTCGCGAGAGCGAGACGATCGCGACGATCGCGAGCCCGATGATGACGACCGCAACGACGGACCAGACGACGTCGTAGCCGGCCGGGAAGAGCGGATTGACGGTCACACCTCCGAACCTACGCGATGCGGTCACCGCGCGGCATCCCACCACTGCAGCGCGCGGAGCGCGAGGAAGGTGAGCCAGCGCGAGGGCTGCCCCTCGGGAGCGTCGACATCGAACCAGCGGCGCCCTTCGAGGACGCGACCCTGGTGCCACGTCCCGTCGGGCTGCTGCGCGGCCCGCACCAGGTCGACGGCGTCCGAGAGTCGCTCGTCGGGGGCGACGCCGTCGTGCAGGGATGCCTCGCGGAAGTGGTCGAGGGCGGCGAGTGCGCTGTAACGGTGCCGGTTCGGGTAGACGAACTGCGTCACGAAGGGTCCGACGAGGTCGCCGGTCGACAGCCGGTACAGCAAGCGGCGCTCGAGCAGATACTCCTGACCGCGTCGGCGACTGTCGCGCAGGGCGGCGTCGCCCGTGAACTCCTCGTGAGCGAGCATGCCCCGCAGGGCGTTGAGGGTCGAGTGGAACGAGCTGCGGACGGAATCACCCTCCTCGGCCTCGCAGTTCCACCCGCCGTCGGCGAGCTGATGCTCGGGGAACCACTGCACGAGCCGCGAGACGTCGGCGCCGAGCCAGGCCCCGGTCCCGAGCGTGAAGGCGTTGATGCAGACGTCGACCTCGCCGCCCCAGTAGGGCAGGTCGTCGTACTCCCACCGGCTGTGGCGGTCGAGCTTGTCGGCGGTGTCCCCGAGGGCGGATGCCGGGACTCCCCACTCGCGCAGATCCTTCAGCGTCCAGGTCGTCGCCGTCCACGGCTGCCCCGGCATCTCCGATTCGGGGCTGCCGAAGAACCCGGCCGGGAAGTACGCGCCGCCCTCCCACTGTCCGTCCTCACTTTGCTGCGCGAGCAGGGCCGCGCCGTACCCTTCCGTCGCGACACGGGCGCGCGTCGCCTGCCACCCCTCGGCGGGCTCCCCCGCGAGGTCGCGCTCGACCTGCCATCGCAGCGACGGGTCGGAGTCGCGCAGCCAGTCGAGGATCCGGGGGTCGACGCTCATGCGCTCATCCTCCCGCGCGCCTCCGACACCCGCCAGGGGTCGACGCCCAGGCTCCCGCGGCGGTCAGCGCTCGGCGAGCATCTCGCCGTAGCCGTCCTCGAACGTCGGGTAGGCCAGCGGGCCGACGACCGAGCGCAGCAGCGCGCCGTCGAGCACGGTGCCGCGCCGCTCACCCGGCGCGTCGCGCGGCGGCACCGGCACACCGAGGCGTCCGGCGAGGAAGGTCACGACCTCGCCGAGCGTGGCGGGGCGCTCGTCCGTGCCGTGCACCACCCGCGGCGGGACGTCCGCGGCGAGCAGGGCGAGGATCGTCCGCACGACGTCGGTCTCGTGGATGCGGTTGGTCCGGCGCTCGTGGTCGACCGGCGCACCGGCCTGGACCTGCCGGATGAGGCGGTCGCGCCCGGGACCGTAGATCCCCGCCGGCCGCAGGATGACCGCGTCCAGCAGGTCGACGGCGCGCACCTCTCCGTCGACGAGCTGCTGCGCGCGCGGACCCGCCGGGCGCGGCTCGTCGGCCTCGGTCAGGGGGCGGTCGTCGCCGTACCCCTCGAAGACGCGCGTCGACGAGACCCACACCGTCCGCCCCGGCGCCGCGGGGAGCGCCGCCGCGAGATGGCTCGCCGCCATAGCGAGGAAGTCGTCGTCCCCGGGCGGCAGTGTCACGACGACGGCGTCGACGGCCGGCAGCGGGCGTTCCAGCGGACGCGAGAGGTCGGCCGCGATGTGGTGATGGTCGGGCTCGGATGCCGCCGACCGCCGCAGTGTCCAGACCTCGCGGCCCGCGTCGCGCAGCGCGGCCGCGACACGCGAGCCGATCCGACCGGACCCGACGATGAGAGTGCGAGAAGGAGTCACCCCGTCATCCTCTCAAGCGCTTACCGGCCCGCGGCGATGACGGGCGTGTAACAAAGCGACGCTCCGGGGCCCGCGGCATCCCTCCCCGCGCGAGAATGAGGGTCGGCACCCGCCCGATCGCGCGGCGTCGCCACCCGAACCCCCTCGACCGAGCCTGCTCGGCGCCTCCGGAGGCCCTCATGTCCCGTCGTCCCGCCCTGCGCACCGCACTCGCGGCATCCGCTGCCGCCCTCGCCCTGCTCCTCGGAGGTTGCGCGTCGAGCGCCGCGCCGAGCGCCTCGTCCTCATCGGATGCGGGCCCCTCCCCCGACGACTACGTCACCCCCGGCAAGCTGACGATCGCGACCGGCGAGACCGCGTACGAGCCGTACGTCATCGACGACGACCCGGAGTCCGGCGAAGGCTTCGAAGCCGCCGTCGCCTACGCCGTCGCCGACAAGCTCGGCTTCGCGAAGGACGACGTCGAGTGGGTGCGGACGAGCTTCGACGCGGCGATCGCTCCGGGACCGAAGAGCTTCGACTTCAATGTTCAGCAGTACACGATCACCGACGAGCGCAAGCAGGGTGTGGACTTCTCGTCGCCCTACTACTCCGCCAGCCAGTCGCTGATCGCCCTCAAGGGCGGTAAGGCCGATGGCGTCACCGACCTCGCGGGGCTCAAGGACATCACGATCGGCGCGATGGCGAACTCCACGAGCGCCCTCACCCTCGACGCGCTCGACCTCGGACTGAAGCCGAAGCTCTACAACTCGAACGAGGACGCCACCGCCGCCCTGAGCGCCGGCCAGGTCGACGCCGTCGTCCTCGACACCCCGACCGCTTACGTCGCCGTGAATTTCTACATCGAGAACTCGTTCTTCGTCGGCGAGCTGCCGAAGTCGGGCATCGAGGACCAGTGGGGCCTCCTCCTCGCGAAGGACTCGCCGCTGACCCCCGCCGTCAGCGCCGCCGTCGACGAGCTCCGCGAGGACGGCACCCTCGCCGACCTCGAGGAGAAATGGCTCTCGGGTCTGACCGAGGGCGTCACCGAGCTCCAGTGAGGGCGCGCTAGCGTCGATCCGTGACCACCCGCATCCCGAGCGAGCTCGAGCTCGACCGTCGCGCCTACCGGCGCGGCCGCGAACGGCGATCCGTGCTGATCGCCATCGCGTCGACCCTCGTCTTCGCCGTCGTCGTCTGGGCGACGGTGATCAACACCGAGGGCTGGTCGAAGGTCCAGCAGAGCTTCTTCGACCCGGCGGTCGCCGTGCAGGCGCTCCCGGTCGTGTGGGAGGGCTTCCTCCTCAACCTCACCGTGCTCGGCATCTCGATCTTCACGGTCGGCGGCGTCGCGCTGCTCATCGCCCTGCTCCGGACGCTCCGCGGTCCGGTCTTCTTCCCCGCGCGGATGCTGGCCGCGGGCTACACGGACCTCTTCCGCGGGCTGCCGTTCATCATCGTTCTCTACCTCGTAGGGTTCGGCCTGCCGACGGTCGTCGGGGAACGCATCGACGAGCTGTTCCTCGGCGTGCTCGCGGTGACGCTGACCTACTCGTCCTATGTCGCGGAGGTCATCCGCGCGGGCATCGAGTCCGTCCACCCGTCCCAGCGTCTGGCGGCCCGCGCGCTGGGTCTCAGCCACGTCCAGTCCCTCCGCCGCGTCGTCCTCCCGCAGGCCCTGCGAAAGATGACGCCGGCGCTCATGAACGACTTCGTCTCCATGCAGAAGGATGTCGGGCTCATCTCGGTCATCGCGGGCCTCGACGCGCTCGCACGAGCCAAGGGCGTGGTCGCCACGACCTACAACTTCACGCCGTACGTCGTGGCCGGCATGCTGTTCATCCTGCTCGCGATCCCCACCATCCGCCTCACGGACTGGTACACGGCCAGACTCCGGGAGCGCGAGCAGACGGGATCGGTGCTGTGAGCGCGGTCCTGCGAGCCACCGGCATCCACAAGTCCTTCGGCGACCGCGAGGTGCTGAAGGGCGTCGACGTGTCACTCGCCGCGCACGAGGTCGTCGCCCTCATCGGCGCGAGCGGCTCGGGCAAGTCGACGCTGCTGCGCTGCCTGGGACTGCTCGAGCCGATCGACGACGGACAGATCTTCCTCGGCGACGAGGACATCTCCGATCCCCGCGTCGACGGCAACCGCGTCCGTGCACGGCTCGGGGCGGTGTTCCAGAGCTTCAACCTCTTCCCGCACCTGTCCGTGCTCGACAACGTGACGCTCGCCTCGCGCGTCGTGCACCGGGTGCCGCGGCGCGAGGCCGAGAGCCGCGCCCGCGAGCTGCTCGCCCGCGTCGGCCTCGCCGACAAGGCGAAGGACCACCCCGACCGGCTGTCGGGGGGTCAGCAGCAGCGCGTGGCGATCGCCCGCGCGATCGCGACCGACCCCGAGGTGCTGCTGCTCGACGAGATCACGTCCGCGCTCGACCCCGAGCTCGTCGGAGAGGTCCTGGAGCTCGTCCGCGATCTGGCGTCCGAGGGCGCGACGATCCTCATGGCGACGCACGAGATGGCGTTCGCACGTGACGTCGCCGACCACGTCGTCTTCCTCGACGCCGGCACGATCGTGGAGCAGGGCCCGCCGTCGGAGGTGCTGCGGCATCCCCGCGAGGAGCGCACCCGCGCCTTCCTCGCCCGCTTCACCGCCTGAGGCCCCGCGCGGGTCACTCCCCTGTCACGACACGCCGCGCACCCCCGCAGTTTGCGACAGGCGAGCGGCGTCGGGCACCACCCCCAGGGCTCCCCTGTCACAACACGCCGCGCGCCTCCGCAGATTGCGACAGGGGAGCGGCTTCCGAGACGTGAACGAGGGATGCCGGGCGACACCCGGCATCCCTCGTTCACAGCCGTCGCGTCAGGCGCGCAGGCCCGCCGCGCGCTCGGCGACCTCGACGACGTTCGTCATGAGGAGCGCGACGGTCATGGGGCCGACGCCGCCGGGGTTCGGCGAGAGCCAGCCGGCGACCTCCGCGACGTCCGGGTGCACGTCGCCGTAGACGCGGCTCTTGCCGGTCTCGGGGTCGTCCTCGCGGGTGACGCCGACGTCAAGCACCGCCGCGCCGGGCTTCACGTGCTCGGCGGTGACGATGTGCTTCACACCTGCTGCGGCCACGATGACGTCGGCCTCGCTCAGGTGCGCGCCGAGGTCGGTCGTGCCGGTGTGGGTGAGCGTCACGGTCGCGTTGTACTCGCGGCGCGTGAGCAGCAGACCGATCGACCGGCCGATCGTGACACCGCGGCCGACGACGACGACGTGCTTGCCCGCCAGGTCGTAACCGTTGCGCACCAGCAGCTCGATGACGCCCCGCGGCGTGCACGGCAGCGGCGAGGTGATCGGGGTGTTGACGTTGAGCACCAGGCGACCGAGGTTCGTCGGGTGGAGGCCGTCGGCATCCTTCTCCGGGTCGATGCGCTCGAGGATCCGGTCGGTGTCGAGGTGCTTCGGCAGGGGCAGCTGCACGATGTAGCCGTGGCACGCCGGGTCGGCGTTGAGCTCGTCGATCAGCGCCTCGACCTGCTCCTGCGTCGCGTCGGCGGGAAGCTCCCGCTGGATCGAGTTCATCCCGATCGCTTCGGACTGCCGGTGCTTCATCCCCACGTAGAGCTGGGATGCCGGATCCGCCCCCACGAGCACGGTGGCGATCCCGGGCGTCACACCGTGCTCCTTGAGCACGGCCACTCGCTCCGCCAGCTCGGTCTTGATCGCGGCCGAGGCCGCCTTGCCGTCGAGGATCTGCGCGGTCATCGTGTCTCCTGTCGTCGCCCCTCGACCGCGAGACTGCACCGGGAGCTCGAGACCGCGGTCCGCGACCGCTGTCTCGAGGCGTGCGTGCAGTCTCGCGGGCGGAGGAGGGGCCGGATGCCGGGGGTCACTGCTGGAGGCCGGGGTACAGCGGGAAGGCGTCGGCGAGCGTCGCGACGCGCGCGCGCAGCGCCTCGAGGTCGGCACCCGGCTGCAGCGCGAGCGCGATGACGTCGGCGACCTCGGTGAACTCGGCGTCGCCGAAGCCGCGGGTCGCGAGCGCCGGGGTGCCGATGCGGAGCCCCGACGTGACCATCGGCGGGCGCGGGTCGTTCGGGACCGCGTTGCGGTTGACGGTGATCCGGATCTCGTGGAGCAGGTCCTCGGCCTGCTTGCCGTCGATCGCCGCGTCGCGGAGGTCCACGAGGACGAGGTGCACGTCGGTGCCGCCGGAGCGGACCGAGATGCCGGCATCCTTCACGTCCTGCTGCGAGAGCCGGTCGGCGAGGATCGCCGCGCCCGAGACGGTGCGCTGCTGGCGTTCCTTGAAGGCGTCGGATGCCGCGAGCTTGAACGCGGTCGCCTTGGCGGCGATGACGTGCATGAGCGGGCCGCCCTGCTGACCCGGGAAGACGGCCGAGTTGATCTTCTTCGCGATGTCGGCGTCGTTCGTGAGGATGAAGCCCGACCGGGGGCCGCCGATCGTCTTGTGCACGGTCGACGAGACGACGTGCGCGTGCGGCACGGGCGAGGGGTGCAGGCCGGCCGCGACGAGACCGGCGAAGTGCGCCATGTCGACCCAGAGGAGGGCCCCGACCTCGTCGGCGATCGCGCGGAACGCGGCGAAGTCGAGCTGACGCGGGTAGGCGGACCAGCCGGCGATGATGACCTTCGGCTTATGCTCGAGGGCAAGACGCCGCACCTCGTCCATGTCGACGAGCGAGGTCTCGGCGTCGACGCCGTACGCGACGATGTTGTAGAGACGGCCCGAGAAGTTGATCTTCATGCCGTGGGTCAGGTGGCCGCCGTGGTCGAGCGAGAGGCCGAGCAGCGTGTCGCCGGGGCGGGCGATCGCGTGCAGGACGGCGGCGTTGGCCGAGGCGCCCGAGTGCGGCTGGACGTTGGCGAACTCGGCGCCGAACAGCGCCTTGGCACGCTCGATGGCGAGCTCCTCGGCGACGTCGACGACCTCGCAGCCGCCGTAGTAGCGGCGACCGGGGTAGCCCTCGGCGTACTTGTTCGTGAGAACGGAGCCCTGCGACTGCAGCACCGAGACGGGAACGAAGTTCTCGGAGGCGATCATCTCGAGGAACCCGCGCTGGCGGTCGAGCTCGCGCTCGAGCACATCGGCGATCTCAGGATCGACCTGGGAGAGGGGGGCGTTGAACAGCGAATCGGTCATGACGATCTCCTGACGACGGCTTTCGGGATGAGGAATCTCGCATCGGCCCAGGCGCGCGGTCGAATGCCGTGTCAATCGCTCCCCGGTGGTAGCCCACCTCAACGCCAGTCGCGACACTGCGAGCATAACGGATGCCGCCGCTGCTAGGCTGGCCCGATCGGTTTTGTTAGGACACCTTACAGAACGGTGGTGGCGGTGCTCCCCCTCCCCCTCGTGCCCCTTCCCGCAGACGTCGCCGTCGCGGACGGCGCCCCATTCGCGCTGACGGGGGCGGCGGTGACGGGCGATCCGGATGCCGCCGCGCACCTGCGCGCGCTCGTCCGGACCCGCACGGGACTCGACCTCGGCACGGGCGACGGCATCGCATTGGCGGTCGACGGGTCGGGCCCGGCGGAGTCGTACCGACTCGAGGCGTCGACCACGGGCATCCGGATCACGGGAGCGGATGCCGCGGGCCTCTTCTACGGCGTGCAGACCCTCGTCCAGCTGGTCGGACGCGACGGCGGCGCGTGGGTCGTCCCCGCCGTCCGGATCATCGACAGCCCGCGGTTCGCGTACCGCGGCGTCATGCTCGACGTCGCGCGGCACTTTCACGACGTCGACACGGTGCGGGCGTACATCGACCGGGCGGCATCCCTCAAGCTCAACGTCCTGCACCTGCACCTGTCGGACGATCAGGGCTGGCGGCTCGAGCTGCGCTCGCGCCCCGAGCTCACCGCGAAGGCATCGGCCACCGCCGTCGGCGGCGCCCCCGGCGGGTACTACACGCAGGACGACTACCGCGCGGTCGTCGCGTACGCAGCATCCCGGCACATGACGGTCGTGCCCGAGTTCGACATGCCCGGCCACACGCACGCCGTCGGCCTCGCGTACCCCGAACTCGCAGAGGCCCCCGCCGTCGAGGTCATCACCGAGGGGTCGACGCCGGTCGCCGGCGAGCCCTACACCGGGATCGGCGTCGGGTTCTCGTCGCTGCGCATCGGCGACGAAGCGACGGATGCCTTCGTGCGCGACGTGTTCGCCGAGCTCGCCGAGCTCACCCCCGGCCCGTGGCTGCACTTCGGCGGCGACGAGTCGCTCGGCACCACGCCCGAGGACTTCGCGCGTTTCGTCGCGTCCGCGAGCGCCGCGATCGCGGCGCTCGGCAAGACCCCGGTCGCCTGGCACGAGGCCGGCGCCGCGGCGGGTCTTGCGCCCGGCACGGTCGGTCAGTTCTGGGGCTTCGTCTCGCTGACGGATGCCGCGGCCCGCCACGCGCGCGCGTTCGCCGAGCGAGGCGGCCGGCTCATCCTGTCGCCCGCCGACGCGGTCTACCTCGACATGAAGCCCACCGCAGACTCCCCGCTGGGGCTGACCTGGGCGAACGGTCCGACGAGCCTCGCCCGCGCGTACGACTGGGAGCCGACCCGTGTCGTGGACGGTGTCGACGAGGCGACGATCCTGGGCGTCGAGGCGCCCCTGTGGACTGAGACCGTCGCGACCCTCGAGGACATCGACGCCCTCGCGTTCCCCCGCATCGCGGCCGCGGCGGAGATCGGCTGGTCGCCCGCGTCGGGCGCGGAGCGCTCGTGGGCGTCCTTCCGCAGCCGCGTCGGCGGTCTCGGACCGCTGTGGACGACCCTCGGCATCCGCTTCCCCGCCCTCGAGGAGGTGCCGTGGACGACCTGAGCCGCATCGTCCACTCGGTCCGACTCGTCGACGGCGGCACCGAGACCCCGGACGCGTGGATCCACGTCGTGGCCGGCCGGGTCGCGGCATCCGGCACCGGTGACGCCTGGCGCGGGCTCGACGCGGACGAGGTCGTCGACGCGCGGGAGGTCGCCGGCGACGCGGCGCTGCTCACACCCGGCTTCGTCGACCTGCACGGCCACGGCGGCGGTGGCCGGGCGCACGAGGAGGGGCGCGGCGCGATCCTCGCGGCCCGCGCGCTGCATCTCGCCCACGGCACGACCCGCGCCGTCGTCTCCCTCGTCGCCGGCTCGCCGGCGGATCTGCAGACCCGCCTCGGTGTCATCGCGGATCTGGCGGAGACGGATGCCTCGGTCCTCGGCGCGCACCTCGAGGGACCGTTCCTCGACCCGGGTCACCACGGCGCGCACGACCCCGCACTTCTCGTTCACCCGACACCCGGCGCGATCGAGGCGCTGATCGCCGCCGCGCGCGGCTCGCTCGTGCAGGTGACCCTCGCCCCCGAGCTGCCCGGCGGACGCGACGCGATCGCACGCCTCACCCGCGCCGGGGTCGTCGTCGCGGTGGGACACACCTCCGCCGACGCCGACCTCGCCCGCGACGCGTTCGAGGCGGGCGCCACGCTGCTCACGCACGCGTTCAACGCGATGCCCGGCCTGCACCACCGCGCCCCGGGCCCGGTGGCCGCGGCGACCGGCGACCCGCGTGTGACGATCGAGGTCATCGCCGACGGCGTGCACGTGCACCCCGACGTCATCCGCATCCTCTTCGCCGCCGCCCCCGCCCGCATCGCGCTCGTGACCGACGCGATGGCCGCCGCCGGGGCGGCCGACGGGACCTATCGCCTGGGATCGCTGTCCGTCACGGTGCAGGCGGGCGTCGCGCGGCTCGCGGACGGCACGATCGCGGGGTCGACGCTCACGCAGGACGCCGCTCTGCGCACCGCCGTCGCGGCGGGGGTCGCGCTGCCGGACGCGGTCACGGCCCTGACCTCGACGCCCGCGCGCACGATCGGCCGGCCGGAGCTCGGCTCGCTCGCCGTCGGCGCCGTCGCCGACGCGGTGCTGCTCGACGCCGGTCTGCAGGTGCGGCGGGTGTTCACCGGCACGGTCTGACGCGGCATCCGCTCGGCGCGGGGTTCGCGTCGTCGTCCCGGATCAGGCACCCGTGGGCCGTTTGGACCGTGAGCAACTCGCCGGGACGGAATCCCGTACCGCGGCCCGCCTCAGACCCCGGTCACCGCGGTCGCGCCCGCCAGGAGCGCCGCGCCCCGCGCACCGATAGGCGCGTTCCGGGGCGTCGACACCACGCGATCGGCCAGCTCCAGCGAACCCAGGAAGGCAGACCCGGATGCCGCAGCGGCCAGGGCCGTGCGCACCGGATCACGCAACCGCTCGCCGAGGTGCGACACCCCGCCGCCCAGCACCACGACATCCACGTCGGCGGTCAGGACGAGCAGCTGCACGGCCGAGGCGACCCCGCGCACGACGTCCGCGCGCAGGCCCGCGGCGAGCGGGTCGCCCACCTCCGCCGCGTCGAACACGTCGGCCACCGGCAGGGCGGCAGGCTGCGCCCAGCGGGCGGCCACGGCCGCACCGCCGGCGAGCGCCTCGATGCACCCGCGCTGCCCGCACGAGCAGGCGGGCCCGGCGGGGTCGACGCTGACGTGGCCGATCTCGCCCGCAGCGCCGCGCGCGCCGCGCCACGGCATCCCGTCCCGGACGATGCCCGCGGCGATGCCGGTTCCGAGATTCAGGTAGGCGATCGACCCGGCACCGGGGAGGAGGGACGCCGCACCGACGGCGGCCGCGCGGACGTCGTTCTCGACGACGGGGCGGAGCCCGGTCCGGGCGCCCACCACCTCGGCGAGGTCGAGCACGTCGATGCCGAGGTTGAGCGCGTGGCGCACGACACCGTCCGGCGACACCTGACCCGGTACCCCGATCCCCAGCGCGTCCGGGCGCGCGCCCCCGGTCACGACCGTGACGACGGCGACGATCCCGTCGACCACGGCCTCCGGGCCCCAGCCGGTCGCCCGCCGCTCCTCGGCGATGACGCGTCCGGCGTCGTCGAGCGCGACGGCGAGGGTCTTCGTGCCTCCGACATCCACTCCGATGCGCACGTCAGCCCTTCACGGCGCCGGACACGAGTCCACCCGACATCCGTCCCTGCACGATCAGGAAGAAGACGACGACGGGGATCGAGATGAGGGTGGATGCCGCCATCACCGCCCCCCAGTTGGTGGCCTCGGTCGCGGACTGGAACGACAGCAACCACGGCGGCAGGGTCAGGTTCTGACCGCGCAGCAGCAGGAGCGCCATCGTGAACTCGTTCCACGACTGGATGAAGGCGAACACCCCCGTCGCGACGAGGCCCGGGGCGAGCAGCGGGAAGGTCACCTTCCAGAACGCCTGCGAGCGGGTGCAGCCGTCGATCATCGCGGCCTCCTCGAGGTCCACCGGGACGCCCGCGACGAAGCCGCGGAGGGTCCAGATCGTGAAGGGGACGACGGCGGCGACGTAGACGATGCCGAGCCCGACGAGCGTGTTCATGAGACGCCAGTCGTCGATCATCCCGTAGATCGTGAACATCATCGCCTCGCCCGGGATCATCTGGACGATCAGCACCGCGACGATGAAGGACCGGCGCCCGCGGAAGCGGATGCGGGCGACGGCGATCGAGGCGAGGAAGGCGACCAGCAACGTGACGACGAGCACACCGACGGTCACGAGCCCCGAGCTGAGGAGTCCGTGCACGAAATCGGTCTGCCCGGGCGCCGCGGGCCGCGTCCACGCGGTCTCGTAGTTGCGGAGCGTGAAGTCCAGCGGCAGGAAGCTCGGGGTGCGGCTGATGATCGACTCGCCGCTCGTGAACGACATGTTCAGCATCCAGTACACGGGGAAGACCGAGCAGGCGAACACGACGAGGGCGGCGACGTTGAGCAGGATGCGGCCGAGCGGCGAGCGCCGCGGCCGCCGCGCCGCGAGCGACCCGGTGACGGGCGTCTTCGCGTGGCCGACGGGTCCGGCGACCTCGTCGACGCCGACGGTCGAGAGCTGGGCGGCGGGGGTGATCTGGGTGCTCACAGCTCCTCCTCCTTGAGAGTCGTGCGGACGTAGCCCCACGAGAGGGCGAGCAGAAGGATGACAGTGAGCACGCCGATCGCGCTCGTCACCCCGAACTCCCCCACGCCTTGCCGGAAGATGTAGGTGCCGAGCACGTTCGTCTCCGAGACGAGACCGCCGCGCTGCTGGAGTGTGTAGACCTGCGTGAAGATGCGGAGGTTCCAGATGACCTGGAGCACCACGACGACGGTGACGACGTTGCGGAGGTAGGGGTAGACGACCAGGCGGAAGCGCTGCAGCCCGGTCGCGCCGTCGAGCGACGCCGCTTCGAGTACCTCGCCCGGCACCTGACCGAGCGCCGCGTAGAGCGTGAAGGCCGCGAACGGGACGCCCTGCCAGACGACGATGATCGTCAGCACGACGAAGAACGACCACGGGTCGAGCAGCCAGGAGTGGTTCGTGAAGTCGCTGGTCCCGGTGACGGTGTTGAACAACCAGTTCACGAGCCCGTACTCTGCGTCGAAGATCCACCCCCACACCGTCGTGGCCGCCAGCGGCGGCATCGCCCACGCCAGGAGCAGCCCGACCGACACGAGCAGCCGCCAGCCGCGCGTGAGGCGCGTCATGAGCACCGCGACGAGGGCACCGAGCCCGACGATGAACACGGTCATGACGAGCATGAGCCCGAGGCTGCGCACGAGCACCGCCGGGAAGTCCGACGCGGTGAACACCTCGAGGTAGTTGGCGAACCCGACGACGTCGGGCAGGGTTTCCTGCACCTTGTTGCGGATCGAGTAGTCCGTGAACGACTGGACCACCATGAGGACGGCCGGGTAGCCCACCATCACCGCGAGGATCACGAGGGAGGGACCGAGCAGGGTCAGTGCCGCTGCCCCGTCCTTGCGACGACGGGCACGTTCGCGCGCGGCGCCGGCGAAGCGGTCGCGGGGTGCCGGCGCGGGAGCGGGCCGGGTCAGGGTGACGGTCATCGGCATCCTCCGGAAAAGGGTGCAGGGGGCGTCGCCGCCCCCTGCACCGGGGTCACGAGTTGAGGATCGACTCGATCTGGCCGTCGAGCTCGGTCGCGATCTGCGTGACGTCGCCGCCCTGGGCGATTTTCACGAGCGCGTCCTTGATGACGCCCGCGGACTCGACCTCGGCCCACTTCGGGCTGGCCGGGACGGCCTTGGAGGATGCCGCGGCCTTCGCGGCCTCGGCGGTGATGGCGTCGTCGGGCAGGTACTGCGCGAACGAGGTGCGCGCGGGGATGAGGCCGTTCTCGGCGAGGATCTTCTGGTAGCCCTCGGAGAGGATGATCTCGAGCGCCGCCTGGGCCTTCTCCTGCGCGTCGGACTTCGCCGCGATGGCGACGTTCGAGCCGCCGGCGAAGACGGGGGCGACCTCGCCCGCGCTCATGCCCGGCAGGGCGAAGGCGGCGAGGTCCTTGCCGGCGCCGTCGGGGCAGCCCGGCGCTTCGGCGTCCGCCGGCGCGAGGATCGACCACTTCACCCACGCGGGCGCCGACAGGAACCCGATCTCGTCGGCGCAGAAGGGCACCTGCGGGTCGGCCTCGTCGGCGTCGGCGGGAGCGATGGTCGCGTTCTCGTAGACGTCCTGCAGCATCGTCAGGCCGGCGACGCCGCCCTCGCTCGAGAACCCGCCGACCCAGGTGTCGCCCTCGAGAGTGGCGATCTCGCCGCCGTTCGCCCAGACGTAGGGCAGGGCGTTGTACCAGTCCTTGCCCGGAGCGTAGATGCCGGACTTCGTGGCGGTGGTGGCCGCGATCCCGTCCTTCACGTAGTCCTCGAGGGTGGCGGGGATCTCGCCCGAGAAGGTCGACGGCGAGTAGAACACGACGCGCGACCCGGCGTAGTAGGGCGCCGCGTAGAGCGTGCCGTCCTCCGATCCGAGGTCGACGAAGCTCTGCAGCATGTCATCGCCGCCGAGGTCGTCCTGGATGCCGGAGAGGTCGGCGAACAGGCCCTGCGAGATGAAGCCGGGTGCCTGGGTGTTGCCGACCTCGACGATGTCGGGCGCATCGTTGGACGACAGCGCGGCGACGTACCCTTCGGCGGTGTCGGCCCAGGTCTTCTCCTCGATCGTGAGGGTCCACCCGTCGTTCTGCTCCTCGAAGGTCTTCTCGAGGTAGTCGCGCGCGTCCTGGGGGGTGTCGGTGCCGACGAGCCAGACGGTCAGGTCGCCGGTCTCGGCGCTTCCCCCCGCAGGGGTCGAGGCGCCGGCGCAGCCGGACAGGACGAGGGCCGACGCGCCGAGGAGCGACAGTGCTCCGAGGGTCTTCTTCATAGCGGTTCCTTCACTGTGTGGGATGCGGCGACCCGGGCGGATCGTCGCGGGAGATGCGGGTGGTGCGGGGGTCAGGACACGCCGAGACGGCCGGACAGGACCATGACGGCTGCACCGCGCAGGACGATGTCCTCGCTGTGGGTCGACATGCGCACCTGGAGCCCGTCGTGGAACGTGGCGAGGGTCCGGGTGCGTACCGTCTCGGCGGCAGCCTCGGCGAGGGTGCCGCCGAGCAGGTCGGCGGGGCCGGAGAGGGCGATCTCCGACAGATCGAGGGCGCCGACGATCGGCGCGAGGGCGATGCCGAGGCGCTCGCCGGCGTCGCGGAGCACCCCCTGCGGGTCGTCCGCGGCGGCGAGCCGCTCGGTGAGGGCGGGGACCGCGAGCCAGGCCTCGAGGCATCCGATCTTGCCGCAGGCGCACGCGGGGCCGCCGTCGGTGCCGACCGTCACGTGGCCGATCTCGCCCGCGGCGAAGCGGGCGCCGGCGAGCGGCTCGCCGCCGGTGAGGAGCCCCGCACCGACACCGCGGCCGACCCGGACGAGGATGACGTCGTCGCCCGCTCCCCCGAACGTGTGCTCGGCGAGGACGGCCGCGTTCGCGTCGTTGGCGACGAGGACGGGGAGACCGAGCTCGGCCTCCAGCTGCCCGGCGAGATCGACGTCCGTCCACCCGAATCCGGGCGCCGCGAGCACGACGCCGCGGTCGTCGACGACACCGGGCGTGCCGACGCCGAGGCCGAGCACCGGCGCGTGCGCGTCGGCGATGACGTCGCGCGCGAGGCGGACGATCGCGGCGAAGACGTCGCTGCGATCGGCGGGTACGTCGACGGCGTGCCGGGCGACGATCTCGCCGTCGAGGGTGAGCACGGCGCCGGCGAACTGCTCGCTGCCCGACAGGTCGAGCCCGGCGATGCGGTGGCCGTCGCGGTCGATGTCGACGAGGATCGCCGGTTTTCCGGGACCGGATGCCTCGCGCACCCCCTGCTCGATCACGTAGCCGTCGTCGATGAGGCCGGCGACGAGGTCCGAGATGGTGACGCGGGTGAGGCCCGTCTCGCGGGCGAGGTCGGCGCGGCTCATGGCGCCCTGCGTGAAGAGCGCCTGGAGCACGAGCGCGCGGTTGTGGGCGCGGGCGTGCTCGGGCAGGATCTTGCCGGCGGTGCGGCGGCTGCGGGTCGCGGGGGCGGGTCGCGTCGGGGTCGACATGTTTGTTAGTAGACCTTACGAATAGGGTCGCCACAAGATGCCCGACCCCGTTTGCGAGCAGTCTTAACAAACTCGTTACACTTCCCCGCCCGCGTAGGATCGAACCATGTCCGAGCTCCCCCACGTCCGGCCCGAACGACCCGCGGAGCCCGCCCCCGCAGCCACCGCCCCGGCACGTCTCTCCGGACTCGACCTCCTCAGCTTCCTGTGCGCGATGTTCGCCGTCGTGTCGCTCGCCGTCTGGGGTTTCACGGCGTGGGATGCTCCGTGGAACGTCGTCCTCGGCATCGCGACCCCGCTCGCCACCCTCATCGTCTGGGGCCTGTTCGCCTCACCGCGCGCCGTGGTCCGGGTCCACCCGTTCGTGCGCGGCCTCGTGGAACTGCTCATCTACCTGTCGGCGACGATCGCGTGGTGGAGCGCCGGTCAGGCCTGGATCGGCCTGGGCTTCGCGCTCGTCGCCGTCGTCGTCGGCGTCCTGGCGGGTCGTCGACGGCTGTCGTGACCGACGTCGTCGACCGCCTCCGCGACGCGCTCGGCGAGCGCGTCGACACGAGCGAGGCCGCCCTCGAAGACGCCCGCGCCGACAAGTCGGGACACCGCGCGTCGGGACGACCGCTCGCGCTCGTGCGGGCGGCATCCGTCGCGGACGTGCAGACCACGATGCGGATCGCATCCGCCACGGGCACGCCGGTCGTGACCCGCGGCGCCGGCACGGGCCTCGCCGGCGGCGCGAACACCGGCTCGGGCGAGATCGCCCTGTCGCTGCGCGGCATGGACCGCATCCTCGAGGTGCGGCCCGACGACCTCCTCGCCGTCGTCGAACCCGGCATCCTCAATGCGGATCTCGGCCGCGCCCTCGCTCCCCACGGCCTGTGGTGGGCGCCCGACCCCGCCAGCCGCGAGATCTCCACGGTCGGCGGGAACATCGCCACGGGGGCGGGCGGACTGCTCTGCGCGAAATACGGCGTCGTCCGCGACGCGGTGCTCGCCCTCGACGTGGTCCTCGCCGACGGGCGCCTCATCTCGACCGGCCATCGCAGCGTGAAGGGCGTGACCGGCTACGACCTGACCGCGCTGATGATCGGCTCGGAGGGCACGCTCGGGGTCGTCGTGGGTGCGACGCTCAAGCTCCGACGGCTCGTGCCGGGGCAGTCCCGCACCCTGACCGCCCAGTTCGCCGATGTGCGCGCCGCCGCCGCGGGTGCTGCCGCCGTGACCGCCGCCGGGGTGCAGCCCGCGATCATGGAGCTGATGGATGCCGTGAGCCTGGCGGCCGCGCACGCGCTGCTCGCGCTGCCGAGCCCCACACCGGGTGCGACGCAGCTCACGGTCCAGACCGACGGCGCCGCCGCCGCCGCGGAACAGGCGGAGATCGCCGAGATCCTCACCGCCGCGGGCGGCGCGGTGCGCCTGGCCACCGACGACGCCGAAGCGGCGCAGCTGTGGGCCGTGCGCCGGGCGATGCACCCCGCGATGGAGAGCCTCGGGACGGCGCTCATCGAAGACGTGTCGGTGCCGCGCAGCGCCCTTCCGGCGATGTTCGACGAGATCGTGCGCATCGAGGCGGAGTTCGGCCTCACGATCCCGACCGTCTGCCACGCCGGCGACGGCAATCTGCACCCCAACTTCATCTTCGACGGCGACGAGGTCCCCGAGCGCGTCTGGCAAGCCGCCGACGCGCTCTTCCGCGCCGCGCTCACCCTCGGGGGCACCCTCACCGGGGAGCACGGGATCGGCGTCCTCAAGAGCCGGTGGCTCGCCGACGAGATCGGCGACGATCAGTGGGCGTTGCAGCGCGGCATCAAGGCCGTGTTCGATCCGGCCGGCATCCTCAATCCGGGCAAGGTGTTCGCCGCTCAGCCGTGACGCGCGGTCGCGCCGACCGCCGCGGTCGTCTCGCGCGGCGCGGCGGGACTCGTCGTCACCGCCAGCACCATGGAGACGATGCCGACGACACCCGGGATGGTCGCGGGCAGCACCCCGACGGGTCCGCCCGCCCCCGGTCCACCGTTCCCTCAGGGCGATCGTGGCAGTCTCGAACGGTCCCGTCCTCGAGGAGGTCCGCTGTGCCCGCATCCCGCTCCGTCCGCACGACCGGTGCGCTGGTCGTGGCCGGCCTCGTCGCGCTGGGCGGCGCCGCGTGCACGTCGTCGTCGCATCCCGAGGCGGACGGCCAGAGCGTCGCCGCCGCGTGCGCGGCCCTCGCCGACTCGGTCGAGCAGGCGATGAGGGCGTTCACCGAGGCGGATGCCGCCGACCCGGCCGCCGCGGCGCAGGCGACCGCCGAGGTGCGCGACGACCTCGCCGCCGCGGTGACGTCGATCGGCAACGCACGCGTCGAGGCCGTCGCGGCCGATCTGCGGGCGGGGTTCGACGTCCTCGCCGAGGCGACTGCCGCGGCCTCGAAGGGCGACATCGCCGGCGCGACGGGTCTCGCCGACGCCACCGATCGCATCCGCACCGGCCTCGCCGAGTATCACGATCTGTGCAGCGGATGATCGGTGATCCGCCCTTCACGATCACCGCCGACGCCGCCGCGATCCAGCTCGCCGTCGACAAGCTCCCCGAGGTCGTCAACCAGGACCCGATCACGGCTCAGGTGCTCGCGAACGAGGCCGGTGAGGTCCTGACCGCGATCGTCGAAGGCCAGGACGGGCGCGTGCTGGGCGACACGTCCGGCGTCGCGCGTGATTTCGCCGACCAGCTCGCGACGGGTGATGCGTCGTACGCGCTGCCGGTCGACGTCACGCCGCGGGAGACCGTGAGCACGGTGCGTCTGGCCGAGGTCGACCTGGGCGAGCAGCGCCTGTACCTGAAGGAGAACGGCAAGGTCGTCGACACCTGGCTCATCTCGAGCGGTCGCGTGGGGGCAGAGACTCACACCGGTCGATACTCGATCGGCTGGCGGCTAAAGAGCCAGGACATGTCTGGAACGGCTCGCGACACCGGTGAGCCGTACACCCGAGAAGGTGTCCCATGGGTGATGTACTTCAACGGCAATCAGGCCTTCCACGGTGCGGACTGGCACAACAACTTCGGCAACCAGATGAGCGCCGGCTGCGTGAACATGCCGCCCGCCCTCGCGAAGAAGCTCTACGACTGGATGCCCGACGGCGGCGACGTCTGGATCCACTCCTGAGCGTCATCTGACGACCCGCATCCGTCGTCCCCGTGCGACGGGCTGCGATCACGGTTAGCCTGTGCTCATGGCTGACCTCCGCGTGGAAGAACTGTCGGCGTCGACGATCGTCGCCGTGAACACCCTCTCGCTCAAGCCGGGCCAGGAACGCTTCATCGCGCCCGAGAGCTACGCGATCGCCGCAACGGTGGTCGACCCCGCCACTTCGTGGCAGCGTGTGATCCTCGACGGTGACGAGGTGGTCGGCTTCGTGAGCGCCGGCTTCGACGCCGACGCCCCGCACGAGCACTTCCGCTCGGTGCTGTGGCGGATCAACGTGGATGCCGACGACCAGGGTCGCGGCGTCGGGCGCTACGCCGTCGAGCAGCTCATGAACGAGGCCCGCGCGCGCGGGTTCGATCACGTGAACGTCATCTACGAGGCCGGAGAGGGCGGGCCCGACGCGTTCTTCCGCCGCGTCGGCTTCACCCCCGTCGACGAGACCGAGTACGGCGAGGTCGTCGCGCAGATCCGGCTCTGACGCTCCCCCGAACGCACGGATGCCCCGGCCCGCACTCGCGGCCGGGGCATCCGTTTGTGCGGATCAGAGTCCGTCGATGATGCCGTTCAGCGTCGCGGAGGGCCGCATGACCTTCTCCACCAGCGCCGGGTCGGGACGGTAGTAGCCGCCGATCTCGGCGGGCGAGCCCTGCACGGCGACCAGCTCGGCGACGATGGTCTCCTCGCCGGCGGTCAGCGCCTCGGCGACCGGGGCGAACGCCGCCGCGAGCTCGGCGTCGACGGTCTGACGCGCCAGCTCCTGCGCCCAGTAGGTCGCGAGGTAGTAGTGGCTGCCGCGGTTGTCGATCGTGCCGAGGGCACGGCCCGGCGACTTGTCCTCTTCGAGGAAGGTCCCGGTCGCGGCGTCGAGCGTGTCGGCGAGGACCTTCGCGTGCGGATTGCCGGTGTAGTCGGCGAGGTGCTCGAAGGATGCCGCCAGCGCGAAGAACTCGCCGAGCGAGTCCCACCGCAGGTAGTTCTCCGCGACGAGCTGCTGCACGTGCTTGGGGGCGGAGCCGCCCGCGCCGGTCTCGAACAGTCCGCCGCCGGCCAGCAGCGGGACGATCGAGAGCATCTTGGCGCTCGTGCCGACCTCGAGGATCGGGAAGAGGTCGGTGAGGTAGTCGCGCAGGACGTTGCCGGTGACCGAGATGGTGTCCTCGCCGCGGCGGATACGCTCGAGCGAGTAGCGGGTCGCGTCGGCCGGAGCGAGGATCTCGATCGTGAGACCGTCGGTGTCGTGCTCGGCGAGGTAGGTCTTCACCTTCGCGATGAGGTTCGCGTCGTGGGCGCGGTTCTCGTCGAGCCAGAAGACGGCGGGCGCACCCGTCGCACGCGCACGGGTGACGGCGAGCTTCACCCAGTCGCGGATGGCGACGTCCTTGGTCTGCGTCGCGCGCCAGATGTCACCGGGCTGGACGGCGTGGGAGAGGAGGACCTCGCCCGCTGCGTTGACGACCTCGACGGTGCCGGCCGCGGCGATCTCGAACGTCTTGTCGTGCGAGCCGTACTCTTCGGCGGCCTGCGCCATGAGGCCGACGTTCGGCACGGAGCCGATCGTGGCCGGGTCGAGCGGACCGTTGGCGATGACGTCGTCGATCGTCGCCTGGTAGACGCCGGCGTACGAGGAGTCGGGGATGACGGCGATGGTGTCATCCTCGCCGCCGTCGGCGCCCCACAGCTTGCCGCCGTTGCGGATGAGCGCCGGCATCGAGGCATCCACGATCACGTCGGAGGGGACGTGCAGGTTCGTGATGCCCTTGTCGGAGTTGACGTACGACAGGCGCGGGCCGTCGGCGATGGCCGCCTCGAATGCCGCGCGGATCTCGTCGCCGCCCTCGACGCCACCGAGACCGGCGAGGATCGCGCCGAGGCCGTCGTTCGGGGTGAGTCCGGCAGCCGCGAGCGTGTCACCGAAGCGCGAGAAGACGTCGGCGAAGAACGCGCGCACGACGTGGCCGAAGATGATCGGGTCGCTGACCTTCATCATCGTGGCCTTCAGGTGCACGGAGTACAGCACGTCGTCGGCCGCCGCCTGGGCGATCGTGTCGGCGAGGAAGGCGTCGAGGGCCTTCGCCGAGAGGAACGTCGCGTCGACGACCTCACCGGGCAGGACCTTCAGACCCGACTTCAGCTCGGTGACGGAGCCGTCCTCCCCCGTGAAACGGATCGTGAGGACGTCGTCGTTCTCGATGACCGTCGAGGTCTCGTTGGACTTGAAGTCGTCGTGGCCGAGCGTCGCGACGCGCGTCTTCGACCCCTCCGCGAACGCCTTGTTGCGGTGCGGGTGCTTGCGCGCGTAGTTCTTGACCGACAGCGGCGCGCGGCGGTCGCTGTTGCCCTCGCGCAGGACCGGGTTCACCGCGGAGCCCTTGATGCGGTCGTAGCGGGCGCGGACGTCCTTCTCGGCGACGTCCTTGGGCTCGTCCGGGTAGTCCGGGATGTCGTAGCCCTGGGACTGGAGCTCGGCGATGGCCGCCTTCAACTGCGGGATGGATGCCGAGATGTTCGGCAGCTTGATGATGTTGGCCTCGGGGAGCGTCGCGAGACCGCCGAGCTCGGCGAGCGCGTCGCCGACCTGCTGCTCGGGGGTGAGCTTCTGGGGGAAGGCGGCGAGGATGCGGCCCGCGAGCGAGATGTCGCGCGTCTCGATGCCGACGCCCGCCTTTCCGGCGAACGCTTCGACGATCGGCAGGAAGGACGCCGTCGCCAGCGCGGGAGCCTCGTCGGTGTAGGTGTAGATGATGGTGGAATCGGGCACGTGTCGTCTCCAAGAAAAGGGCGTCGCGGATCGGTCTCAGCGTATCGCACCGCCCCCGTTTCTCTCGATGTCGAGATATCTCGGCGGGCGCGGAAGACACCTGCGTGCGCGGCCGGATGACCGCTAGGGTGAGCGCGTGCCGCGCTTCGATCTGCCTCTGTCCGACCTCCGCGACTACCGTCCCGACGTCCGCGTCCCCGCGGATTTCGACGCCTTCTGGTCGACCACGATCGCGGGTGCTCGCGAGGCGGGCGGGGCGCCCGTCGTCACTCCCGTGACGACGCCGCTGCGCGGCATCGAGGCGTTCGACGTCACGTTCCCCGGGTTCGCGGGCGACCCGGTCAAGGGCTGGCTGCTCCTGCCCGCGCACCGTGACGGGGCGCTGCCCGCCGTCGTCGAGTTCAACGGCTACGGCGGCGGACGCGGGCTCCCCGTCGAGCGGCTCGGGTGGGCGGCATCCGGGTACGCGCACTTCTTCATGGACACGCGCGGCCAGGGCAGCGCGTGGGGGGCGGGCGGCGCGACGCCCGATCCGCACGGCTCGGGCCCCGCCTTCCCCGGCTTCATGACGCGGGGCATCGACGACCCCGAGACCTACTACTACCGGCGCGTGTTCACCGACGCCGTGCGGGCGATCGACGCGGTGCGCACCCTTCCCGAGGTGGATGCCGCCCGCGTCGCCGTGACCGGGGGCAGCCAGGGCGGCGGCATCGCGATCGCCGCGGCCGCGCTGAGCGACGGGCTCGTCGCCGCCATGCCCGACGTGCCGTTCCTCTGCCACTTCGAGCGCGCCGTGGGCATGACCGGGCGCGACCCGTACGAGGAGGTCGCGCGGTACCTCGCCGTGCACCGCGGCGCCGAGGAACGCGTCTTCGAGACCCTGGCGTACTTCGACGGGGTGAGCTTCGCCGCCCGGGCGGATGCGGCATCCCTCTTCTCCGTCGCGCTCCTCGATCCGATCTGCCCGCCGTCGACGGTGTTCGCCGCGTTCAACGCATGGGCGGGGGCGGACAAGGAGATCGAGGTGTTCCCCTTCAACGAGCACGAGGGCGGTCAGGCGCACCAGTGGCTGCGGCAGGCCGAGTTCCTCGCGGCGCGGATCTGATCAGTCGTCCGCGGGCGGGCGCTCGCCCGTTCCTCGCTCGATGATCCACGTGGGCAGCGTGATCTGGCGCACGAAGCCAGAGGGGTCCCCGATCCGCTCCATCGCGAGCGTCGCCGCGCGTCTGCCGAGTTCGAGCGGGTCGTAGGAGATCACCGAGACACCGAGGACGTCGGCCGTGTCGAAGTCGTCGAAGCCGATCAGTGCCGTCTGCTCGTCGCCGCGCGCTCGCAGGGCGCGGAGTGCGCCGACCGTCACCCGGTTGTTCCCGGCGATGATCGCGGTGGGGGCCGCATCCTCCCGCCAGAGACGCTGGACGAGATCGAGCGGCGGGATCGTGAGGTCGTCGCCCAGCATCTCCCATCGGGCCGAGTCGACGCCGATCTCCGACATCGCCTGCCGGTAGCCCGCGAGCCGCTCGGACTGCGTCCAGACGGACGCCGGGTTGCAGACGTAGGCGATGCGACGGTGACCGCGCGCCGTCAGCCGCCGGGTCGCCTCGAGGACGGCGACGCGGTTGTCGAGGACGATCGAGTCGGCCGCGAGGTTGCGCGCCGGGCGGTCGATCGCGATCACCGGGGTTCCCAGTTGGCGTTCGCCCTCGAGGTAGGACTGGTCCTCGCCGACCGGGATGAGCAGGAGCGCTCCGACCCGCTGCGCCAGCAACGCGTCGGCCACGCGGCCCTCCCCTTCCTCGGTGTCGTCCGTGGTGGCGACGACGAGGCTGAACCCGTGGGCGGAGAGCTCCTTCTCGATGCCCGCGGCGACCTTGTAGTAGAACGGGTTGCTCAGCTCGCCGATGATGAAGCCGACCGTACGGCTCCCGCCTCGACGGAGCCCCTGCGCGAGGCTGTTGGGCCGGAACCGCAGCCGTTTCGCCGAGGCGAGCACGCGTTCGACCGTCTGGGGGGCGACGAGCTCGCGTTGGGCGAACACGCGCGAGACCGTCTTCGAACTGACGCCGGCCAGACGTGCGACATCGTCCAGCGTGGCCCGTTGCTGCACCGTCATCGTGCCTCCTCCGCGCCAGACTACCAGTCCGACCGAAATGACGACGATAGACATTTCTGCGACATCAACCCGCGAATGGGTCGTCATGCGGGTTGATAAATACCGGATCAGAGCCAAATCGACATTGCATTCCGGTAGCAGGACAGCTTCAGACAGCGCTGACATTCATGTCTTGTGAGCCGTAGCTCCGAGAGCTAACGTGAGCCGCGTCGGCGCCGTTGCCGACCCGCACCCGAGTGGTTTCGAAGACGAACCTGACAGGAGACGCACACATGGCACGTACACGGATCGGCGTCGCGATCGCGACGTTCACCGTCGCCGGCATCGCCCTCGCCGGCTGCGCCGGCGGCGGAGCGCAATCCGCTGGCGACAACACGATCGACGGCGAGGTGGCCGGCGACATCAAGGTCGTCACCTGGCGCACCGACCTGGTCGAGGACGGCACCTTCGACAAATACGCGAAGGAGTTCCAGAAGACCTACCCCGACGTGAATGTGACCTTCGAAGGGATCACGGACTACGCCGGCGAGATGCTCACCCGCATGTCGACCACCAACTACGGCGACGTCATCGGCATCCCGGCGATCAAACCCGACCAGTACGAGCAGTTCCTCGAACCGCTCGGCGACACGTCGTCGTTCGAAGACACCTACCGCTTCCTTCCGGCCGCCAGCTACGACGGCACGCAGTACGGCATCGCCTTCGGCGGCAACGCCAACGGCATCGTCTACAACAAGAAGGTCTTCGAAGAGGCGGGCATCACCGAGCTGCCCACCGACCAGGCGAGCTGGCTCGAGACCCTGCAGAAGGTGAAGGACGGGACCGATGCGATCCCGATGTACACCAACTACAAGGACGGCTGGCCGCTGACGCAGGCGTTCGGCAACCTCGGCGCGATCACGCACGACCCGGACGCGCCCATCACGATGGCCGAGGACCCGGCGCCCTGGACCGAGGGCACCGACGCCTACGCGGTCGACTCCTTCCTCTACGACACCGTCGAGGCGGGGCTCACCGAGGAGGACCCGCTCACCACCAACTGGGAGCAGTCGAAGGTCGACCTCGGCACGGGCAAGATCGCGACGATGCCGCTCGGCTCGTGGGCCATCTCGCAGATGCAGGCAGCCGCCGAGGCGAACGGCGGCTCCGCCGACGACATCGGCTACATGGCCTTCCCCGCCAACGTGGACGGCACCCAGTACGCCGTCATCGGCGGCGACTACAACCTCGCCGTGAGCAAGCACTCCAAGGCGAAGGCCGCCGCGTGGGCGTGGATCCAGTGGGTCGCGGCCGACTCGGGCTACACCGAGGCGCAGGGCATGATCTCGCCCGTGCTCGACAAGCCGCTCCCCGAGAACCTCGCCGGGTTCGAGGACTCCGGCGTGGAGCTCATGGAGATCAACCCCGCCCCCGCCGGCAAGGAGGGTCTCATCAACTCGATCGCCGATGACTCGCAGATCGACCTCTACGGCCCGCTCTACCGCCAGAAGCTGGTCGACATCGCGCGCGGCGCCGCCGACGGCGACAAGGAGAGCTACTTCGCCGAACTCAACGAGCGCTGGGGCGCATCGGTCGAGAAGCTCGGCTGAGAGAGGCATCCACGATGGCGATCGCAACTCCCGGCTCCGCTCCCGCGGACGCCCCTGCGGTCCTGTCCGCACCCGCCCGGGTGCGCCGGCTTCGCGGCTCGCGCCGCGGGACCGGCGCACCCGGCGCCGGGTCGCGCGGGGCGGGACGCGGGATCGTCCAGCGACTGACGCCCTGGCTCTTCCTCTCGGGGGCCGTCGGCCTCCTCCTCCTGTTCACGTACTGGCCCGCGCTGAACCTCTTCTACTACTCCGTCACCGACTGGGACGGCATCGACCTCGAGAAGAACCTCGTCGGGCTCGACAACTACATCCAGGTGTTCACCGACCCTCGCATCTTCAGCGTCTTCTGGGTGAGTCTGTACTACTTCGCGGCGTCGTTCCTGCAGATGGGGATCGCCCTCTACTTCGCGACGATCCTCAGCTTCTCGACGCGGTTCTCGAACCTCTTCCGCGGCATCCTGTTCTTCCCGTACCTGATCAACGGCGTCGCCATCGGGTTCGTCTTCCTCTACCTCTTCCAGCCCGGCGGCACCCTCGACACCGTCCTCGGCTGGTTCGGCCTCGCCGACCCGCCGCAGTGGCTCGGCGACCCGGACGTCGTCAACTGGTCGCTGGCGGGCACCTCGGTCTGGCGCTACACCGGCCTCAACTTCGTCCTGTTCCTCGGCGCGATCCAGTCGATCCCGCGCGAACTGTACGAAGCCGCGGAGCTCGACGGTGCCAACAAGTGGCAGCAGTTCTGGTCGATCATCGCCCCCGGTATCCGTCGCATCATCGGCCTGTCGTTCATCCTCGCCATCGCCGGCAGCCTGTCGGTGTTCGAGGTGCCCTTCATCATGACCGGCGGCGCCAACGGATCCGCGACGTTCGTCATCCAGACCCTGCAGACCGCGTTCTCGTTCCGGCAGGTGGGCCTCGCCTCGGCGATGGCCGTCGTCCTGCTGGTGATCGTCCTGGTCGTCACGGTGATCCAACGACGCGTGTTCCCCGACGAGAAGGTGGACCTGACGTGACCGCCACCCTGATGCCGCCGACGAAGCCGACGGCGCTCCCCCGGCGCCGGTCCGCGCGGACGCCGCTGCAGCGCCTCGGCAGCCTGAGCGCGACGGCGGCGAAGTACACGAGCCTCGTGATCGCGGCGATCGTGACGCTGCTGCCGCTGTCGGTGCTGCTGTTCGCGGCGATGAAGAGCTCGAGCGAGTATGCGAGCACGGGCCCCTTCGACCCGCCCTCGAACTGGTTCAACGTCGACAACTTCGTGACCGCGTTCACGAGCGGCAAGATGCTCGAGGGCTTCGTCAACACGACGATCGTGCTCGCCGTGTCGCTCGTCGGCACGATCGCGCTCGGCACAATGGCCGCCTACGCCCTCGACCGCTTCCAGTTCCGCGGCAAGAAGGTCGTCATGGGACTCTTCCTGCTCGCGACCCTCATCCCGGGGGTCACGAGCCAGGTCGCGACCTTCCAGCTCGTCAACGGACTCGGGCTCTACGACACGAAGGCCGCGCTCATCCTGCTGTTCATGGGCACGGACATCATCGCGATCTACCTGTTCATCCAGTTCATGCAGTCCATCCCGATCTCGCTCGACGAAGCCGCCATGATCGACGGGGCGAACCGATGGACCATCTACTGGCGTGTGGTGCTGCCGTTGCTGCGTCCCGCGATCGCGACGGTCGTCATCATCAAGGGCATCGCCGTGTACAACGAGTTCTACGCCCCCTTCCTCTACCTGCCCTCCGAGGGCATGATCTCCACGTCCCTCTTCCGATTCAAAGGGCCCTTCGGCGCGCAGTGGGAGGTGATCGCCGCCGGGACGCTCGTCGTGATCATCCCGACGCTCATCGCCTTCCTGCTCCTGCAGCGTTGGATCTACCAGGGCCTCACCTCAGGAGCCGTCAAGTGACCCACCTCTCCTGCCGCCCCCTCCACGCCGGGTGGACCGTCCGCGCCGCCGCAGGGCCCGTCCCCGACGCCCTCGCAGGTGTCGACGTCGACGCGGTCGTGCCCGGCAGCATCCACGTCGACCTGCTCGCCGAGGGGCGCATCCCCGACCCGTTCCACGGGGACAACGAGTCGCTGCTGGCCTGGATCGGTCTCGTGGACTGGACTTACCGCACCACGTTCGCCTGGACCCCCGACGGCAGCGAACGCCACGACCTCGTCTTCGACGGCCTCGACACGGTCGCGACGATCCGCCTGAACGGCCGCGCCGTCGGCGAGGTCGCCAACCAGCACCGGTCGTACCGCTACGACGTCGCCGCGCACCTGCAGGACGGCGACAACGAACTCGAGGTCGCCTTCCGCGCGCCCGTGCCCTACGCGAACCAGGCCAGCCTCGACCTCGGTGCCCGCCCGCGCCCCTACCCGCTGCCCTATGAGGCGATCCGCAAGTCCGCCTGCAGCTTCGGCTGGGACTGGGGCATCGCCACCTACACGAGCGGCATCTGGAAGCCGGTGCACCTCGAGTCGTGGTCCACCGCGCGCCTGTCGCGGACGCGCGTCGTCGCGACACCGGTGGGCGACGGCGGACGGGTCACCGTCGACGTCGACGTCGAACGGACGGATGCCGCCGGCTCGAACCTGGAGGTGCACGCGATCGTCCGCGGTCCCGGCCTGGACGGCGAGGCGACCGCGAGCAGCGCGGTCGTCGGCGAGACGGGCCGCGTCGAGGTGAACCTCTCGGCCGTCCGACGCTGGTGGCCGGTCGGTCACGGCGAGCAGCCGCTCTACACGGTCGAGGTCGTCCTCCACGCGGCGGGGCGGACACTGGACGCGACCACCCGACGGGTCGGGTTCCGTACGGTCCACTGGGACACCGAGCCGGATGCCGCGGGCACCCCCTACACGCTCGTCGTCAACGACCGGCCGATCTTCGTGAAAGGCGTCAACTGGATCCCCGACGACGCACTCCCCGTGCGCGTCGATCGGGACCGCTACGAGCGCCGACTGCGCCAGGCGATCGACGCGAACGTGAACCTCATCCGCGTGTGGGGCGGCGGCCTCTACGAGTCCGACGACTTCTACGACCTCGCCGACGAACTCGGACTGCTCGTCTGGCAGGACTTCCTGTTCGCCTGCGCCGCCTATCCCGAGGAGGAGCCCCTGCGCTCCGAGATCGAGGCCGAGGCGCGCGAGAACGTCGTGCGTCTGGCGTCGCACGCCTCGCTCGCCCAACTCGTCGGCAACAACGAGAACCTGTGGGGCTTCGAGGACTGGGGCTGGAAGCTGAGCCTCGACGGCAAGAGCTGGGGCGCGACGTACTACTACGAGCTGTTCCCGGCGATCATCGCCGAACTCGCCCCTCACGTGCCGTACGCCCCCGGCAGCCCGTTCAGTCCGGAGACGGGGTGGGATGCTGCATCCGGCCGTCAGACCGGACCGCACCCCAACGACGAGAAGCACGGCAGCATGCACCTGTGGGAGCAGTGGAACCGCCGCGACTGGTCGACCTACCGCGAGCACACGCCGCGCTTCGTGGCCGAGTTCGGCTGGCAGGCACCGCCGGCGTGGACGACGCTCGTCGACTCGGTCGACGACAGTCCGCTCACCCCGGAATCGCCGGGCATGATCGTGCACCAGAAGGCGATGGAGGGGAACACGAAGCTCACGAACGGGCTGCTCCCCCACTTCCGGATGCCGGCCGATATGGAGACGTGGCACTGGGCCATGCAGCTGAACCAGGCCCTCGCCGTCGGCGCCGCGCTCGACCACTTCCGCTCGTGGGCGCCGCACACGATGGGTGCCGTCGTGTGGCAGTTCAACGACTGCTGGCCGGTCACCTCGTGGGCGGCGATCGACGGAGCCGAGCGGGTCAAGCCGCTGTTCCACGCGCTGAAGAACGCCTTCGCCCCGCGCGTCGTGACGGTGCAGCCGCGGGACGGCCGGCTCGTCGCCGTCCTCGGCAACGACACCGATGAGACGTGGAGCGTTCCGCTGCGGACCCGACGCGTCTCGTTCGGCGGCGACGTGCTCGCCGACGGCGCGGTGGACGTCACCGTCGAGGCCCGGGGGACGCTCGCCGTGACGATCGACACCGACCTGACCACGCCGACGGATGCCGCCGCCGAAGCGCTCGTCGTCGACGCCGACTCCGCGCGCGGGGTCTGGTACTTCGCCGAGCCGCGCGACTCGACGCTCGGCGACCCGGGCCTGACCGTCGCGACGCGCCCGGTCGAGGGCGGCACGGAGGTGAGCATCACGGCGGAGCGGTTCGCCCGCGACGTCTCGCTGCTCGCCGACAAGGTGCACACCTCCGCGCAGCCGGCCGACGGCCTGCTCACGCTGCTCCCCGGCGAGACCGGGCGCATCGTCGTGCACCACGACGCCGGCATCGCACTCGATGCCGCCGCCCTCGCCGATCCGCGCGTGCTCCGCTCCGCCAACCAGCTGGTGACCGGATGACCGCCCTCGAGGGGCCCGTCTGCGGCATGACGTGGGGGTGGACGGGCGTCCGCGGAACGTGGACGACGCCCGCCGCAGCGGCATCCCTCGACGCGATGGCCGACCACGGCGTCACCTGGACGGCGCTCGCGTACGCCGCCGAGCAGGCGACCGCGTTCTCGACCGACATCCCGTTCCGCGACGAGCCGACGGTGACCGAGGACGAGATCGTGCACGCGATCCGCGCCGCGCACGAGCGTGGCATGAAGGTGTGCCTGAAGCCGGTCGTCAACGTCGCCGACGGGACCTGGCGCGCCTTCATCGGCTTCTTCGACTGGGACGTCCCCGGCGAACCGAGCTGGACCGAGTGGTTCGCGTCCTACCGGGCGTTCATCCTCGACGCCGCCCGCATCGCGCAGGCCGAGGGCTGCGCGATGCTCTGCGTCGGCTGCGAGATGGTGCGCGCCGACGGGCAGGAGGCCCACTGGCGCGAGCTCATCCGGGCGGTGCGGGAGGTGTACTCCGGACTGATCACGTACAACTGCGACAAGTATCAGGAGGACCGGATCGGCTGGTGGGACGCGGTCGACGTGATCTCGTCCAGCGGCTACTACCCGATCGACGCGTGGCAGGAGAACCTCGACCGGATCGAGGCGGTGGTCGCGGCATCCGGCACGCCCTTCGTTTTCCTCGAGGCGGGCTGCCCGTCGCGGGAGAACTCCCCGATGAGGCCGAACGACTGGGCTCTCGAGGGCGCTCCGTCGGGCCAGGCGCAGCTCGACTACTACCGCGCGATGTTCGACGCGTGCGGCGAGCGGGAGTGGGTGTCGGGCTTCTTCCTCTGGGACTGGCCGGCGGAGCTCTACGCGCCCGACGCGGCGGAGGACAACGACGACTACTGTCCATACGGGAAGCCGGCGGGCGAGTTCCTGCGCTCGCGCTATCGTGCGCTGACGACGGCTGCCACAGGAGGAGGACGATGAGCGCGCGCCGCGTGCTGGCCATCGACGCCGGCCAGAGCGACATCAAGGTGCGGGTCGACGACGGCTCCCGTCGGGAGGACCTCGCGTTCCGCGGCATCCACACCGGCGGACCGCTCCTGCCCCAGCTGGCGCGCGTCGTCCACGAGACCCTCCAGCGCACGGGCACCGAACCCGACGTCGTCGCGGCGGGGATCTCGGGACTCACCGACCGCGACGCGGATGCCGACGCGCTGCTCTCGCTCGTCCACGCCGACGGCGTGCGGGCCACGATGCTCGCGCACGACTCGACGACGTCGTTCCTCGGTGCGCTCGGCGACCGGCACGGCGCCGTCGTCGCGGCCGGAACGGGAGTGGTCACCCTGGCCGTCGGTGCGACGGACACGGCCCGTGTCGACGGGTGGGGCTGGATCATGGGCGACGCCGGCAGCGGCTACTGGATCGGTCGAGAGGCGCTCGACGCCGTCATGCGCGCATACGACGGCCGCGGACCGGCGACGCTGCTGACCGACGACGCCCTCGCCCGGTGGCCCGACCTCTCGCAGGCGTACATGGCCCTGCAGGCCGATCACGATCGCGTGCGGGTGGTCGCGTCGCTCGCGCGGAACGTCGCGCGGGCGGCGGATGCGGGCGACGCCGTCGCGCGGGAGATCTCGCACCGTGCCGCGCAGCAGCTCGCGTGGTCCGCTCGGACCGCCGTCCGCCGCGTGCGCACCGACGAGCCGGTGTTCGACGTCTGCGCGATCGGCGGGGTGTTCGCCTCGCGGACGCTGCACGACGCCTTCGAGGCCGCGCTCGGCGAGGGCGCGGGGCTGCGGCTCGTCGCCCCGCAGGGCGTCGGGATCGACGGCGCCCTCGCCCTGGCCGAGATCACGACGGCCCACCCCCTGGGTGCGGCCGTCCACCGCGCCGGCGCGATCTGATCCGCGGCCGGCGTCCGGCGTGCCGAGTGCAGGTTCAGCGGCATCCAACCCCCTGTCGCGGATTCGGAGATGTGCCCTGGATTCGGACGTGATCGCGCGAACACGTCCGAATCCAGGGCCGGGATCCGAATCCGACGCACGCCCTCGTCTCCTCCACGAACAGGCCGGCGCTGCACGCGCGCACAAGAACCGGCTCCTGCGGGTGAGCACGGTCCCCAGCGCGCCACGCTCACCGTATGGAACTTCGCGCGTTCGTCGACAGTCGCGGTGGCATCGTGCACCGCTCGGTGCTCCTCGCTGCCTGCGCATCCCCGCGGGCGCTGCAACGCGCGGCAGCGCGTGGCGAGATCGAGCGTGTGCGCCGATACTGGCTCGCCACGCCCTCCGCGCCGGCGGATCTGCGCGCCGCAGCACTCTCGACTGCGCGCGTCGCCTGCGTCTCCGCCGCACGTCACCGCGGGTGGTGGATGCCGCCCGAAGTCGATGCGAGGCTGCACCTCCACGTCCTCCCCCACGCGGAGCCTCCGCGCGGCAACCGTGTCGCGCACTGGACGCGGCCGCTCGTCCCCGTGGGACGCGCATCGCTCGTGGAGTCCGTCCACGACGCTCTCGACCACATCTCCGCGTGCGTTGACCGCGAAACCGCGACCGTCCTCTGGGAGTCGGCCTGCCGTGTCGAGAGACTGACGCCTGCCGATCTACGGCGGGTGCGGTGGCGGTCGGCATCCGCTCGGGAGCTCTGCGACCAGATCACCGGACTGCACGATTCAGGCCTGGAGACGATCTTCGCGGTGAGGATGAGGAGCGCTGGAATCGCCGTGCGTTTCCAGCAGTTCGTGGCCGGCCACCCCGTGGACGCGCTCATCGGCGAGCGACTGGTCGTTCAACTCGACGGCTTCGCTTTCCACTCGACCTCCGCCGACCGCACCCGCGACGTCGCGCATGATCGCGAACTCATCGCCCGCGGCTTCACCGTGCTGCGGTTCACCTACGCAGAAGTCCTGCACCGCTGGGACAGCGTCGAGCGGGCGATCTCTCGCGCCATCGCCCAGGGCGCGCACCTCTCCACCTGAAGACCCCTCCCCGCGCCGCTCGTCGCCGACACCGCACGCCTCGGATTCGGACATCCGCCTCGGATTCGGACGGGACTGCGCCTGCGCGTCCGAATCCGAGGCCGCGATCCGAATCCGGGACACACCGCACCACGAACGACGGATGCCGGGGCCCCGACTTCGGGCCCCGGCATCCGTCAGCGGCTCAGCGCCGGCTCAGACGAGCGATTCGCGCCAGGCGCGGTGCAGCTGCGCGAACTTGCCCGTGCCGGCGATGAGGGCGTCGGGGGTGTCGTCCTCGATGATCCGGCCGTGCTCCATGACGAGCACGCGGTCGGCGATCGCGACCGTCGACAGACGGTGCGCGATGATGATCGCCGTGCGGTCGGCGAGCAGGGTGCCGAGGGCCTCCTGGATCTGCCGTTCGCTCGGGATGTCGAGCGACGCCGTCGCCTCGTCGAGGATCAGCACCGCGGGGTCGGCAAGGAACGCGCGCGCGAACGAGATCAGCTGACGCTGACCGGCCGAGACGCGGCCACCGCGCTTGTTCACGTCGGTGTCGTACCCGTCGGGCAGCTTCTCGATGAAGGCGTCCGCACCGACCGCGCGGGCCGCCGCACGGATCTCGTCCATCGTCGCGTCGGGCTTGCCGAGGGCGATGTTGTCGGCGACCGTCCCGCTGAACAGGTACGCCTCCTGCGTGACCATGACGATCGCGCGGCGCAGGTCCTTCGGGTGCAGCTCCCGCAGGTCGACGCCGTCGAGGGTCACGGCCCCCTTCGTCGGGTCGTAGAACCGCGCGACGAGCTTGGCGAGCGTCGACTTGCCGGCGCCCGTCGTGCCGACGAGGGCGATCGTCTGCCCGGCCGGGATGTCGAGCTGGAAGTGCGGCAGGATCGTCTTCGACTCGGAGTACCCGAACGTCACGTCGTCGAAGCGCAGGTGGCCGGTCGCCTGGCGCAGGTCGACCGGCTTCGTGGGGTCGGGGACCGTCGGGTCCTCCTCGAGCACACCCGACACCTTCTCGAGCGCGGCCGTGGCGGACTGGTACGAGTTCAGGAAGAACGCGACCTCCTGCATGGGCGCGAAGAAGTTTCGCACGTACAGGACGGCCGACAGCAGGAAGCCGAGCTCCAGCGCGCCGCTGACGACGCGGAGACCACCCCACAGCACGACCGCGGCCAGGGCGAACGAGGCGAGCGCCATCATCGCGGGCTCGAACGTGCCGAACAGGCGGATCGAGCGCATGTTGATGTCGCGATAGTCGCTCGCGAGCCCACCGAACTCGCCGTCGTTGGCCGGCTCCTTGCGGAAGGCCTTGACGGCGCGGATGCCGGTCATCGTCTCGACGAACTTGACGATCACCTTCGCACTGACGACGCGGGACTCCCGGTAGACGACCTGCGAGCGCAGGTAGAACCAGCGCATGAGGAAGAACAGCGGGATGCCCATGAAGGCGAGCACGAGACCGGACTGCCAGTCGAGCAGGATCAGCGCGACGAGCGTGAACCCGCCGTACAGCAGGCCCGAGACCAGCTCGTTGAGTCCGCCGTCGAGCAGCTCGCGGATCGTGTCGAGGTCGCTCGTCTGACGCGAGATGATGCGGCCGGACGTGTACGACTCGTGGAACTCGAGGCTGAGCTTCTGCGTGTGCAGGAAGATCCGCTTGCGGAGGTCCAGCATCACGGCCTGCGTCAGCCGGGCCACCACGACGGCGTACCAGCCGATGAGGGCCGCACCGCCGATCGCAGTGACCAGGAACACCGCGACGACGGCGATCGTCGGCATCCAGTCGGCTTCCTTCTGGACGGCCGGCAGCGCGTTCGCGATGCCCCAGCCGACGAGGGCGGGGCCGGCGACGCGGAGGATCGTCGAGATGACCAGCACGATGCCCGCGAGGACGAGCTGCATCTTCAGCGGCATGACGAGCGACCCGAGCAGTCGCAGCGAGCGGCGCCGGATCTGCCGGCTCTCCTCGCGGGTGTAATCGGAGCGGTCTTCGCCGCTGGTGCCCGTGACGGTGCTCACAGGGACACCTCCCTCTTCTGCTGACGTTCCTGCTCGTCCTCGAGGCTCGAGATGACGTGCCGGTAGTGCTCGCTGGTGCGCAGGAGCTCGGAGTGCGTGCCGACGGCGGTGATACGCCCCTCTTCGAGGAGGGCGACGCGGTCGGCGAGCGTGACGGTGGACGGCCGGTGGGCGACCACGAGGGCCGTCGTCTCGGCGAGCACCACGCGGAGGGCGTCCTCGACGAGCGCCTCGGTGTCGACGTCGAGAGCCGACAGCGGGTCGTCGAGGACGAGGACGGCCGGGCGGGCGGCGACGGCGCGGGCCAGTGCGAGACGCTGACGCTGACCGCCCGAGAGGCTCAGCCCCTCTTCGCCGATGACGGTGTCGACGCCGTCGGGCAGGTCGTCGACGAACGCCGCCTGCGCGACCTGCAGGGCTTCGCGCAGGACGCGCTCGCCCTCGGGGCTGTGCGGGTCGAGGTCCTCACGACCGAGGAGGACGTTCTCGCGCACGGTCTGCGAGAACAGCGTGGCGTCCTCGAAGGCCATGCCGACGTGACGGCGCAGCTCGGTCAGCGGCAGCGCGCGCACGTCGACGCCGTCGAGCAGCACGCGTCCGCCGGTGACGTCGTACAGGCGTCCGGGCAGCGTCGTGAGCGTCGTCTTGCCCGAGCCGGTGAGACCGACGAGCGCCATGGTCTCGCCCGGCCGCAGCGACAGGTCGATGCCGTCGAGCAGGTCTCGCTCGGTGGCCGCGGCATCCTGATAGCGGAACCGCGCCCCCTCGAAGACCAGCTCGCCGCGGGGTTCGGCGATCGAGACGGGGTGTTCGGGGTCGACGATCGTGTTCTGCTCGTCGAAGACCTCGAAGATGCGGTCCGTCGCGGTGCGCGCATCGACGAGGAACGAGAACAGGAACCCAATCGACTCGACGGGCCACCGCAGAATGGTCGCCATCGCGAAGAAGGCGATGAGCGCCGCGGTGTCGATCTGCTCCACCGACACGAGGTAGATGCCCGCGCCCAGGCACAGCGCGAACGCGATGTCGGGGAGCAGCACCAGCCAGAACCAGATCCAGCCGACGGCCTTGGCCTTGCTGATCTCGGTCTCACGGAGCGTCTCCGCCTGACGCGTGAACTTGCGCAGGGCGTGGCTGCCGCGGCCGAAGGCCTTGAGGACACGGATGCCGTGGACCGACTCCTCGACGGCGGTCGCCAGGTCGCCGGCCTGGTCCTGGCTCTGCCGCGAGAGCATGCCGTAGCGGTTCTCGAAGACGTAGCCGGCGATCCACAGCGGTGCGGAGACGACGACGAAGATCGTGCCCAGCAGCCAGTGCCAGCTGAACAGGATGGCGGAGCCGACGACGATCGTGATCATGTTCACGACCAGCAGCACGACACCGAAGGCCATCCATCGACGGATGAGGCCGATGTCCTGCATCATGCGGCTGAGCAGCTGGCCGGACTGCCAGCGGTCATGGAAAGCGACCGGCAGCCGCTGCAGGCGCGCGTAGAAGTCGGTGCGCAGCTCGTACTCGACGGCGGTGGCCGGGGCGAGCACGAACCAGCGGCGCGCCCACACCATGAGCGCCTCGAGGAGGCCGAGCAGCAGCACGGCGCCGGCGCCGAGGGCGATCAGCCACGGGTCACCCGAGGCGATGGGGCCGTTCGTGCCGACGATCTGCTCGAGCACGAGGGGGATGGTGAGACCCAGCAGACTCGCGATGAGCGCGCTGAGGGCGCCGAGCCCCAGGCGCGGGAGCACGGGCTTCGCGAAGGGGATCAGGCGGGCGAGGGAACGGGCGGTGGACAGACGGGGATGCGTCGAGGAGGTCATGATCCTGCACAGGTGAGGAGCGGATGCCGAAGCGGCGAGGAGCGCACGGGGGCGCGGACGATCGGGGTCTCGGGGACCCGTCGAGGGAGAACGATGAAAGGCGCGGGAAGCTTCCGCGCGAGGTCAGACCTCGGTCGTCATCCCCGACGGACGGGGCGTCCGGCGACGAGGAAGGCCGCGGACTTCGTGTAGACGATCTCCGGGGACATGGCTTCCTCCTCGATGGGGCCGGACAGGGCCCCCGCGGCGTGCGGGAGCCCTCCAGGATATCCCTGAGGATTCGCTGTAAGCAAGCGCTTACTCAGATGGATCGATCACTTCGCCGCTTCGCGCTGCAGCAGGCTCTGCTTCACGTGCAGCCCCCACGCGAACCCGCCGAGCGCTCCCCCGGTACGGAGGACCCGGTGGCACGGGACGAACAGCGCCGGCGCGTTGCGCGCGCAGATGGATGCCGCGGCCCGGACCGCGTTCGGCGATCCGAGGTGGGCCGCGAACTCGCGGTACGTGAGCGGCCCCCCGGCCGGGATGCGACGCAGGGCCGCCCACCCGGCGGTCTGCAGGGCGGTGCCGTACTGCATCACGGGCACGTCGTCGATCGCAGTGAGGTCGCCGTCGTAGTACGCGAGCGTCCGCGCCGCCGCCTGCGTCCGCCCCGGCGCGACGTGCGGCGGCACGCGGTCTGCGCGGAGGCGCCCGAGGATGCGCTCGGGGTCGTCCGTCCACCCGGACGACAGCACCCGGCCGTCGTCCTCGAGGATCGTGAACGGGCCGTCGGGGGTGTCGATGGTCTGCAGGATCGCGGTCATGAGGCGGCCTTCCGGGAAGAGGGATCGAGGTCCACGGCACGCCAGGCCTGCGTGACGGGCGCGGCGTACCAGAGGTGCGCCATGAGGTAGCTGCGCCAGGGCGCGACCCGCGCCGACCAGGCGGTCAGGCCTTTCGCGTCCGACGGGATGCCGGCGGCCGCCGCTCCCGCCCGGGCCGCCACGTCTCCGGGTAGCAGGACGTCGGGGTCGCCGAGCACCCGCATGCGCACGTAGTCGGCGGTCCACGGCCCGATCCCCGGGAGGGCGAGCAGGGCGGCGCGCTGTTCGTGGGTGTCGTCGCCGGGTCCGAGCCGGAGCGAGCCGTCGGCGAGGGCCGTCGCCGCGTGGACGATGGCGCGGATGCGCGCGCCCGGTCCCCGCAGCACCTCGGCACCGTGCTCGGCGACGGCCTGCGGCGTCGGGAACAGGACGGCGGGTCCGTGCGGGGTCTCGACGGGCTCGCCGAGGGCGGCGGCGAGGCGGCCCATCACCGTCCGCGCCGACGCGACGCTGATCTGCTGGCCGATCATCGCGCGGATGAGCATCTCGTCCGCGTCGATCGCTGCGGGCAGACGCACGCCGGGCACCCGCGCGACGAGGGGCCGCAGCTCGGGGTGCGCGGCGAGCGCCGCGTCGACGGCGGCGGGGTCGGCGTCGAGGTCGAACAGGCGACGGACGCGGGACAGGAGCGGGGCGAGGTCGCGCAACGAGGCGAGGTCGGCGCGCAGCCGCATCCGTCCCGCGGCATCCTGCCGCACCTCGAACCACGCCGGTCCGCCGTCCAGCCGGATCGTGCGCGCGAACGAGGCCGTCTCACCCACCTCGACACCCGGAATCGCATGGGCGCGCATCCACCCGAACAGGCCGACGGAGTCGAAGGGCTCGCGCACGGGCAGGACGAGGTCGATGCCGCCGGCGGCCGTGGTCCCGCCCCGCCGCCTCGCGCGCAGCTCGGTCGGCGACAGCGCGAAGACCTCGGTCATGGTGTCGTTGAACTGACGGATGCTGCCGAAGCCCGCCGCGAACGCGACGTCGGCCATCGGCAGCTCGGTGTCGACGAGCAGGGTCCGGGCCGTGTGCGCCCGGTGGGCCCGCGCGAGGGCGAGCGGGCCCGCCCCGAGCTCGGCGGCGAGCAGACGCGTGAGGTGGCGTTCCGAGTAGCCGAGACGCCGTGCGAGCCCCGGCACCCCTTCCCGGTCGATGACACCGTCGGCGATCAGGCGCATCGCGCGACCGGCGACGTCGCCGCGGAGGTTCCACTGCGGCGAGCCCGGGGTCGCCTCGGGGAGGCAGCGTTTGCACGCGCGGAAACCGGCCTCGTGCGCGGCGGCGCTCGTCGGGTAGAAGGTGACGTTCGCCGCTTTCGGCGTGCGGGCCGGGCAGCTCGGTCGGCAGTAGATGCCGGTCGAGTGGACGGCGGTGACGAACTGTCCGTCGAACCGCGCGTCTCGCGCGTCGATCGCGCGGTACCGCTCGTCGAAGGTCATCGGCGCGATCGTCATGGCTCCAGCCTGACACGCGCCACCGACACCGACTCGCGGAAATCGGACACGACAGCGGATGCCGCGGTTCAGCCGGCGGGCGTCCACCCTGCGACGTCGGAGAGCAGCGGAGCGTCGTCACCGTCGCGCACCGCGACCCCGGTGACGTCGGGGGCGACGATCGTCACGCGCGGGACGGCGGCGAGCGGCCGTGCGACGGCGGCCTGCACGATCGTCGACTCGATCCGGGCGAGCAGATCCCGCGCGGCGTAGACGTCGACGGTCTGCTGGAGCGTCGAGATCAGCTCGTCGCGTGCGGGGTCGGCCTGGCCGACGAGGCTCGACGATCCGTCGGTGCCCCACTGCTGGGCGATGGCCCGAGGAGTCTGCGGCACGCGGACGCGCCGGATGACGGCATCCCACCCGGGCGCCTTCACGGCGGCGTCGAGGTCGTCCGTGGCGCAGTCGACGACGTCCCATCCAGCCTCGGCGGCCGCCGTCTTCAGAGCGCCGAACGCCCCCTTGGCGAAGCCGTTGCGGGAGTCGTAGAGGACGCACACGCGCGCGTCGTCGCGGACACCCGCCGCCGTCCGGTCCAGGGCGGCGTCGTCGGCCGGCGTGCCGAGCGCCTCGGCGAATCCGGAATCCTCCGTGACGACGTCGAAGGCGCGGGACCCCGGCGCCGTGACCATCGACGTGGTCTTCGGGTACACCTGCGCCCACTCGCCCGCACCGGCGGCGACCATCTCGTCGGCGGGGACGACACGCAGGAAGGCCGCGCGCGCGGCGCGCTCCGTGAAGATCCCGTCGGGGCTGAGGAGCAGCGTCCAGATGGTGCCGTCGTGCGTCGTCTGCACGACGAAGTCCCGTCGCTCGCGTTGACGGACGGCTTCCCGGTCGTCGGGGGTCGGGCTCAGGGAGACGATGTCGAGCGACTCCCCCACCGCCGCGACGGGATCGTCGCCGCGCGGGACGAGCTCGATGTCGGCGAACTTGGGCGCGGCCGCACCGGTGTAGGCCGGGTTGGGCGCCAGCGTGACGCTCGCACCCTCGTCCGCGATGTCGGCGACGACGTAGGGGCCGCTCGAGAGCGCGAGATCGGCGTCGACGGTGTCGCCCGAGACGGTGAAGTCGGTGTTCCAGACCTCCGCGATCGCGGCGAGGGCACCGGCATCCCGCTCGAGGACGGCCCGGATGACCGCCTGCTTCGCCTCCATCGGGTCGTCGAGGTCGAAGGCACGCATGCCGACCGTGTGCGCCGGGGCGTCCGCCGACACCGCGGTCTGCCACGCGATGGTCGGGGCTGCGAACATGACGACGATCGACCGCGCGAACTCGTCGATCCTCGGACGGGGCGCCTCCAGCGCGGCATCCGACGGGCCGTCCTCGGACAGCAGACCCACGAATGCCGCCCATCCGAGGACGAGGTCGGCGGCGTCGAGCGGGATGCCGTCAGACCACGACGGCTCCGCCAGGTCGTAGCGGACCGTGAACGGGTCTTCTTGGAGGATGCGGACCGTGCCGAACGACTCGTCCGGGACGACCTCACCGTCCACGACGCGACCGAAGGACGATCGGGTCACCGCCGCGATGTCGTGGTTGCCCGGCGTCGGATCGACCCGGGCGTTCAGGGATGTCACCGGACCGGCCCAGCCGACGGTGACCGTGCTGTCGGGGACGACGGACGGCGGGAGCGCCGGCGCGCACGCGCTCAACGCCAGGACGGCGACCGCGACAGCAGCGACCGCGGTGCGGCGGGAAGCTCGCATCCGCTGATCAGATGCGGTCGGTGTCGTCGCCGAGCTCCTCGGCCATCTGCCGGTACGGCTCGCTCTCTTCGCTTTCGAGCCAGCTCTTCGCGTACTCGAGCAGCACGGCGGGCGAGTCCTCCGCCTCGGCTGCGCTGGCGAACGGGCCCAGGCAGTCCTCCGACGGGCGCTCGTCGTCGCGCACAACGGACTGGGTGGAGAGGTTGTACCAGTAGGTCTGCGAGGTGGTCATCGTCGCGACACTCCGTTCGTCATCCTGATCCTAATCATCGTGAACACAGGCGACGGGCCGCGATGCGGATCATGAGATCGCATCGCGGCCCGTGAGCGTCTGGAGGGATCAACCGCCGGCGAGCTCGGCGTCCGTGTCGCGGATGCGGTCCGCCATGCGGTCGAGCGCCTGCGCCATGTCGTTGACGGCCTCGGCGGCGTCGTCGAGCGACGTCGTGAGCTCCGAGTACGCGGTCGAGTATGCCTCGGACGCGTTCTCGGTCTTGAAGCCGTCCTGCACCAGGTCGTCGATGATGCCCTGGAGCTCCTTCAGCGTGTCGGTGACGGTCTGACGACCATCGCGCAGGCGCTGCGCCGCGCTCTCCATCTCGCTGTATGTTGCACCAAAATCGTGAGCCATGAACCCGCCTCCCAGCGTGTCGTCGTGGTGCGGGGACCTTGTCCATCCCCCCGCGTCACCGATGCTAGCGAAGGACATCCGAGCCACATATGGGGAGAACTACCCACCTTCCAGGGCCTATATTTCGCCCAGCACGAACGGCCGCGTGGATCAGTGACCGATGGGCCCCTGCAGGTCGACCATGACCTGGATAGCCGACAGCGTCTGACGCTTCTGCAGGGTGTCGACCGTGCCAGGTCCACCCAAGGAAGGAAGGGGAACAAAGATGAACGACTCGTCGAATGCGGGCGCCCCCTGCTCCTGGACCGCCTCAGGGAAGACATCCCACCCGAACTTCTCCGACAAGTAATCCGAGCCGTCCAGCTTCAACAGACCGAGGAAAGTAGCGGCTTTGCCCATGCCCGTACCGCGGTTGCTCCTGAACATGAGTACGACGAGCCCGTTGAGACTCGGCTCCCACGTGATGAGATCTCCCAGCCCGGTCACCATGACCGGGATCGCTATCCCGTCGCCCTGTGTCTTACCGATGCGGTCGCCGAGCTCCGCCTCGTACACGCCGGGGTTGATGACGCGGATGAAGCCTTCCCCGAAAGTGCCGTAACCGTACTCCTCCCAGATCTCGACGATCTCCGCGGGAACCCGGTCACGGTACGCAGCGACCACCTCCGGCTCCACCGGAGCATGCGGGACGAAATCTGCGATCTGAACCATGGTCTCCAACCTAGGGACCAACCCAGGTGCGGCCGATCAGTGACCGATGGGCCCCTGCAGGTCGACCATGACCTGAATAGCCGACAGCGTCTGACGCTTCTGCAGGGTGTCGACCGTGCCCGACCCACCCAACGACGGCAGCGGAACGAAGATGAACGACTCATCGAAGTCGGGCGCGCCCTGCGCCGCAACCGCTTCGGGGAAGACGCCCCAGTTGAACTCCGAGGCCAAATGGTCCGCGCCCAACGCCTCGGTGAGAAGAAGGAATGAATCGACATCCCCCAGGCCGACGCCTCTGTTCTCGCGGAAGATGAGACCCACAAGTCCACCCAGACTGGGCTCCCAGGTGATGAGATCTCCCAGCCCGGTGACCATGACGGGGATCGCCACACCGTCACCCTGGGTCTTGCCGATTCGGTCGTCGAGTTCAGCCTCATAGACCGCGGGATTGATGACGCGGATGAAACCTTGCCCGAACGTGCCGTAGCCGTACTGCTCCCAGACCTCGACCAGCTCCGCGGGAACCCGATCGCGATAGGCAGCCACGACCTCGGGTTCGACAGGTGCATGCTCGACGAAGTCAGCGAACTCGATCATCCCCACAACCTATCGACGATGACGATGGTGGTTTGGTCGCCGACTCGAGCCAGCGGACAGCCTCGACCCGGGGCGGTCGACTTCAGTGGCCGACGGGACCCTGCAGATCGACCATTACTTGAATGGCCGAGATGGTGGGGCGCTTCTGCAGGGTGTCGACCGTGCCAGGTCCGCCCAACGACGGCAGCGGGACGAAGATGAATGACTCGTCGAACTCCACGGCCCCATGACGGGCGACTGCCTCCGGGTAGGGGTCCCACGCGAATTCTTCTTCCAGGTGCTCCGCCCCGTCGAGGCGAGTTAGGCCGAGGAAGGTCTTGGGCGAACCCAGACCCACCGTTTCGAACTTCCGGAAGAGAATCGCAACGAGTGAATCGACGCTCGGCTCCCAGGTGATGAGATCGCCCAGGGCGGTCACCATGACGGGGATCGCGATGCCGTCGCCCTGAGTTTTCCCGATCCGATCACCGAGCTCAGCCTCGAACACTGAAGGGTTGATCACGCGGATGAACCCCTCACCGAACGTGCCGTAGCCGTACTGCTCCCAGATCTCGACGATCTCCGAGGGAACTCGGTCGCGATACGCGGCTATGACTTCCTGCGAGACCGGCGAGTGCGCGACGAAATCTTCGATCTGGACCATGGTTTTCAACCTATCTGAAGGTGACATTCATGTAGACATCGGAGAGGTCCGCCCCCGGATGAGATTGGATGAACCGGACGACGGCGGCGTCGATGTCACCCACGCGAGACCGCCATTGAGACCCCAGCGACGAGTTGATGCGAGCGTCGCCGACACCGGAGATGTCAGTGACGTTGCCCCCCGCGATGCCGTCCAGCCTGTGAGTGGCAGCTTGCGTCGCAAGCCATGATGACGCATTCTCCGCAGCTTCGGATCGGCTCTGGCCCTGCTCACGAAGCTCCAAGATCTTTGCCTTGAGCGCAGCCGCGCGAGCGTTCTCCTGCGCCCGGAGCGAGTCGGGTGTCCGGCCGTTCTGCACGTACTCCGTACGGTTGCGGAGCCAGTCGGACAGCGGCATCTGCTGCAGGGCATCCATCTGCTCGTTGTACTGACGGTCGTACTCGACCGGGTCGTGCTTCTTGTTCCGCTTGAACGGACGCAAGGTGACATCGAACGTGTCGATGTCTTCGACGCCGTCGCGGTTGCGTCGCTGCTTGCCGCGCAAGCCTCGCACCATCTCGCCGAGCTGCCGACCGTGGACCGGGATGTCGTCCAGCGCCCGCAGCATCGGCTTGATGAGTTCGTCTCCGACTCGAGCCATGTGTCAGTCCCCCGTGATGTTCAGTCCGGCGAGGTCGGCCATGAGCCGGTCCATCAACGATTCGATGTCGGCAGCGCGCAGATCGAGCTCCTCCTCGGACTGCTCGAGCGCCTGCAGGTCGGCGTAGAACTCGTCCGGGTTGCCGGCCACGGCCTCGACGACGGGAGCGTTCAGCGCCGCCATGACAACAGCGGGCAATTCATCGGCGAGCGGCTCGATGACCGTCGGCAGGATCTGGTTCAGCGCCTGCTCGATCGCGACGTCGACGGCGGCGTTCAGAAGCTTCTTCTTGATGATGAGCATAGGGCCGGCGCCGACCGCGGTGACGGGGTTCGTGAGCATGCCGACCAGCGCGATCATCGTCGTCGTGACATCGGCGATGACCTTGATCTTGAGCCCCAGCACGACGCCGGCAGCGATGTCCATCCCGGGCGGGACGGGCCCCAGCAGGTCGACGAGCTTCTGCAGATTCTGCGACCGGTTGGTGTTCCACGCCGAGACGAACGCGGGTCCCGCCTGGCCTCGCATCGCCGCGGCCAGGTCGCCGTTCACCTTCCGGTCGATGGCCTGCAGGGAGTCCTCGAGGTCGTCCCGGAAGTGCGAAACGATCTGCGCACCGCGTCGCAGTTCGTCCTCGTCGACGTCGGGCCATTCGAATCCGAGCTTCTCCATCACCCAGATCAGTTCGTTCGGCAGCATCATGCCCACAGCGCATCACCTCCCCAGCGAGAGTAGGCAAGATCGGCCGTGAGGTACATGGGGAGAAGTCCCCGGCTCATCGGGGGTCAGGCACCGAGCGTCGTACCCGCGGCATCCGCCGTCACCGCTTCGCGGGCGGCCGCCCGTGTCGTCGGGGGCGCGACCGTCGGCTGCGGCGGGGGTGCCACATCGGCGACGAGCGGCATCTGCACGGTGACCGAGCGACCCGCCTGCACGAAGATGCCTCGACCGACGGGGAAGTCCGACCGCTTGACCCGACCGAACGGCGTCTTGAAGATCGCCTCGCCGTCGTACGTGTCGGGCTTGAGGACGATGCCCTGACGGCCCGCCTTCCACTCCCCCAGCACACCGATGCTGCCGCTCGCCCGCGAGATCTCGGCGTCGCCGATCAGCATGTGCTCACTGTCGTTCATCGCCTGCAGCAGGGTGCGCATCGGGCGGTCGGCGGGGCCGTCCGACAGGTGCGGCATGTCCTCGATCACGATGAGGATGCGGCCGTCCGAGACATCCCGCGTGATGAGCTCGGCCAGCTCCGTGGCCAACTCCTTCTCGTCGTCGGGACGGGTGGCGCTCTTCACCCACGGACGGAAGTCCTTGAGCTCGGCTCGCCGGCTGCCGAAGTGGTAGAGCTGCACGCCCGGGTCGAAGCGTTCCATCGCGATGACGAGCGACTTGAGGGCGTTGGTGCGACCCGATGCCGGCGGCCCTGAGATCACGAACGAACCGATCGGCTCGAACCCGTGTGCCGAGAGGGTGTCGTCGGCGACGCCGAACACCGGCATCCCGTCGACCCGGGCCGGCATGTCCGTGGCCGGCACCGCCGTCGGAAGGGCGCCGATCTCGGGGAGATCGCGCACGCCCTCCGCGCGGAGCTTGTCGCCGAGGACCCCGAGCGCCTTCGTCTGCTCGACGGCGTTGGAGGTCCCGCCGAGGACGGCGATCTGCGCCTCGTGACCGTCGATGACGGCGCGGCCGGGGACGGACTGCTCGTCGAGCACGTCGCGCGGAGTGCCGAGCAGCATGTACTGCGACGGGTCGCCCATCCGCAGGACGACCTTGCGCGAGATGTTCGAGGCGACGGCGCTCGGGACCGCGTTGCCGCGGTCGGCCGTGAGGACCGTGTGCACCCCGAGCGTGCGCCCCTCGCCGAGGATCCGCATGAAGGTGCGGTAGAACGGGCCGCGACCGGGCGCCACCTCCCAGTCCTTCTTGAACTCGGGGAAGTTGTCGATCAGCAGGATGATGCGCGGGAGGTTGGGGTCCGCGATCTCGCGGTACTCCTGCAGCGTCGCGGCGCTGGCCGCCGAGAACGCCGACGCGCGGCGGTCCATCTCGCCGTCGAGGGTGCGCAGCAGGCGCTGGATGCGCTCGACGTCAGAGCCGTCGACGACCGACCCGACGTGCGGGAGGGCCGACAGCGCGCCGAGCGCGCCGGTCGCGAAGTCGAGGCAGTAAACGTTGACCCGGCCGCGGTCCGGCCGCATGCCCGCCGCCGTGCCGATGGTCTTGAGGACGGTCGACTTGCCCGACCCGGACGTGCCGTACACGACGAGCGATCCGTCGCGGTCGGGGACGAAGAACGCCGGCTCCTGCTGCTGCTTCTCGGGCACGTCCATGAGGGCGATGGGGATGCGGGTGTCGCCCTCGTTCGCAAGGTTCGCGAGGTCGACGAGAGCGGACAGGTCGTCGAGCCAGGGACGGCGGGGGCGCGGCAGACCCGCGACCTCGCACGCGGTCACGAGGTTCGACACGATGCGCCTCTGATCGTTCGGTCCGAGGTCCTCCTCGTGCGAGTCCGACTCGGCGGGGCGGTCGGGCTCCCACTCGGCGGCCGCACCGAAACGCAGCTCGGCGACGCGCACCTCGGCGACCGCGGTGTCCTCCAGACTCGTCCAGCCGCCGGTGTAGGCGGACTGGAACGGCACGAGGCGGCCGGGGCCGGTCTTGGCGATCGCGCGCCCCGGGACCGATGCGGGGAAGCTCGCCGCGACATCGTCGTCCACCACGTCGCGCGAGTCCGCCTCATCCGCCATGCGGAGGGCGATGCGCAGGTTCGTGTTCGCGCGGAGGTTGTCCTTGATGACGCCGGCGGGGCGCTGGGTCGCCATGATGAGGTGGATGCCGAGGGAGCGGCCGCGCTGGGCGATGTCGACGACGCCGTCCACGAACTCGGGCATCTCCGAGGCCAGGGCGGCGAACTCGTCGATCACGAGCACGAGCGACGGCGGGCACTCCGGGTCCTGGCGCTTCTCGAGTTCGAGGAGGTCCTTGGCCTTCTTGCGGTTCAGCAGGTGCTCGCGGTGCTGCAGCTCTGCGCGCAGGCTCGTCAGCGCCCGACGGACGAGGTGCGGGTTGAGGTCGGTGACGAGGCCGACGCAGTGCGGCAGGTCGACGCAGTCGGCGAAGGCCGAGCCGCCCTTGTAGTCGACGAAGAGGAAGGTCACGCGGTCGGGGCTGTGCGCGGCGGCCATGCCGAGCACCCACGCCTGCAGGAACTCGGACTTGCCCGAACCGGTCGTGCCACCCACGAGCGCGTGCGGTCCCTGCGTCCGCAGGTCCAGCGCCATCGCGTCACTCGGCCCTTGCCCGATGATCGCGCGGAGCGTGCCGGCCTTCTTCAGACGGGGCCGCGGCGTCGGCGTGCGGTCGACGATCGTGTTGTTCTGCTGCCAGCGCTCGATCGCCGCGTGCGGGTTCTCGGCGATCGCGGGGTCGATGAGCTGCAGGAAGTTGACCGAGTTGGGGATGTCGGACGCGTCGTGCACGACCGTGCTGGCATCCACCACCGGCGACAGGCGTCGCGCGAACATCTCCATGTAGGCGTTCGAGACCCCCTCGACGGCGACGTGCTCGAAGGCCTCGCCGTTGCGGACGAGACCGACCCGCGCATCGGCGAGGTCGTTCCGCAGCTCGATGAAGCTGCGGCAGACAGCGGGCAGCGACTCGACCGTCTCGGAGATGAACACGGCGTGGACACCGTGGTCGGCGCCCCGCTCGAGGACGTCGGTGAGGCGCCCGCGGTCGACCGGCGCATCGCCGGTGACGAAGACGACCACCGAGATCGGGGGTGTGCGGACGCGGTCCTCGGCGGCACGAGCGACATCCGTCCCGTAGAGGAGGGGATTCCAGTCGTCCTTGAACGGGCCACGGGGCTCACCCTCGCGGCCACCGGCCGAGGCGCGACGGACGTACTCCTCGAGCGAGTTGAGCAGGCCCGCGGCACTCGGCGCGGAATCGGCCAGCGGCGCCGAGCGGAACGGGCTGCGCTCGGCGGTCGTGTGCGGAAGCCACTTGAGCCACTCGAGCTCGGGCGTCCAGGACGAGTCCGAGAAGGCGACGGTCACGACGTCGTTGGGCGCGTGCAGGCCGAACACCTGCACGGCCACGCCGCGCATCGCATCGGCCACGAGCGCGCGCGGACCGGCGATGCCGATCGAACCGGAGGTGGGGAACGTCTCGAAGACGGGGACGTCGTCGACCATCTCGTAGCGCAGCCGCAACCGATCGACGCGGTCGATGTACTCGGGCAGCCCGTCGGGCGTCTCGGCGTCGTCGATCCCGTTGCGCGCGGGGAGCGAACAGGTCCCGAGTCGCAGGGCGAGGAAGTTCCAGTGCTCGGGACGTCGGGTCCACAGCAGCGGACCGAGCCGCATCGCCTCTTCGAAGACGTCGGCGACCGCCGGCGCCTCGGCGTTGCGAGCCGCCTCCTCCTCGGGCTTGCCGCGGAAGAAGTCCTCCTCCAGTTGCTCGAACTGCCGCTCGAAGAGCAGTCGCTCGTGGTCCTCGATCTTGCGACTCTGGACCGACTGGTTGATGAGGTTTCCGAACGCCATGAGCGGTGTCATGACGATCAGCAGGAGCGAGCGGGGATTGCCGTTGAGCGCGAACAGCGCAGCACCCATGAGGATCGGGGCGACCATGATCGGCCAGGGGAAGATCTTGCCGATCTTCTCGGTGGGCAGGCGCGGCGGCTTGAAGCGCGTGCCCGGGTAACGGACCTCGACGCGCGGACTGCGATTGAACAGCAGCCCGCCGCCACGCTCGATGATCGGGTCGTCGGCGGCGGCACCGTCCCACGCGTTCGTGAGGTAGACGACGAGCGTCGTCGCGCCGATGACGAAGGGCCGACCGTCCTCGACGCGCACACGCTGCACTTCGACGCCGTCGACGAGGACGCCGTTGGCGGAGTTCAGGTCGACGACCTCGGCGTGCGCACCGACCTCGAGTCGCGCGTGGCGCTTCGAGACCATGGGGTCGGTGAGCACGACGTCGTTGCTCGGGTCGCGCCCGATGGTCACGTGACCTGCCGACAGGGCGAACTCCTGTCCGGCGAGCGGCCCGGCGGTGGCCCGCAGGATGCCCACGGTCTCGCCGCGTCCGGCGCGGATGTATCCGGCGCCGTAGTTGACGATGGATGCCGCGAACCCCGACCCGAGGGGCGCTTCGCCGATCGGCAGGTCGTGGGGCAGTTCGACGGCGCGGGACGCGGTCGGCGGCGCGACCGACAGGGTGAGGACGTCGTCCTCGGCGAAAGTGGTCGACCGGGCGGGATCGGATGCTGCGATGTACCGCGCAACGTCGCCGACGGTCGCGGTGGAGTCGGCTGTCACGACGATGTCGACGGGGTCGTTGTCGTGCCGGTGCAGGGTGAGCTTCAGCCGCATTGCTCTTCTCCGAGGGGGTGGGGACGCGTCGGGCGGACGGGTGCGGGCGGGACGATCACAGTGCGACGACCTCGGCGAGGCGGTCTCCGAGGCGGACGGTGTCGCCGACGGCCGCGGCGAGTGCCACCCCGGCGACGGCCGCTGTCTCGACGCCCGCACGGACGACCGCGCTGCCGTTGGTGGACCCGCGATCGACGACCTCGAGCCCGTGGGCGGTGGGCGTCAGAATCGCGTGGGTCTTCGAGAGGGAACGGCTCTCGTCGAGCAGGCGGTGCGGCTCGGCACCCGGTGCACTCGCCGCGTCGGGATCGCGACCGATCAGGAGCGGCCCGGTGACGGCGACCGTCTCCCCCGTGTCGAAGCGCAGGCCCCACCGGGGCGACGGCGCGGGCTCGGGCGCGGGCTCGGGTGCGGGCGCGGGCGCGGGCGCGGCTTCGCGGGCCGGTGCGGGCACGAGCTCGGGTGCGGATGCGGGCGCGGCTTCGCGGGCCGGTGCCGGCGTCGGCGCGGGCGCGACGCGGGGGGTCGCGAGGCCGGGGGCGGCGTCGATGACCCCCGGAGCGGCCGACGCCGCGGCATCCTCCGTCGCCGCAGGGCGGCCGTCGGGTCCGCGGTTCACGCCGAGGACCCCCGCGCTGATGCGGTTGCCGGGACGGTAGTCCGGACGCGCGCCGGGCCGGGTGGGAGTGGCGAGCGACGGGCGCTCCGGGCGTTCGGGGACAGGCTCCGCCTTGACGGTCTTCCGGGCGATCCGCATCCGCTTCTCGTCATACGGGTTGAGGCCGCGGCGGATGTCGACCAACCACATCCGCGCGGCACGGTCGTGCAGCCCGCGGCCCCGCTCCTGCGGGTCGAAGGTGGGTGAAGCGAGGATGACCGCGGTGCCGATGACCGGGATGACGCCGGCGAGGCCGACGATGAGCGCACGGAGCAGGACGGCTCCGGCGCCGGGCTTCTCGAGCGTGCGGACGTTGATGCTCCGGAGCCCCGTGAACCCCTTGCCGATCGTCAGTCCGCGCCGCGCCTGCAGGACCCACTGCACGATGAGGAAGGCGAGCGAGAGCGCCACGGTGATACTCGCCATCACGACGGCCAGCACGAAGCCGGGGTGGTTGACGAGTCCATAGGGCGAGATCGCCCCGGTCGCGAGCTTCAGCAGCAGCGGGACGGCCCCGAGCCACAGCGGCAGCTGCAGGAGGGCCCAGATGAGGATGTCGAGGAGGAAGGCGAGGGATCGACGACCGAACGGTGCACGGACGAGGCCCAGGGCGGCCGCGTACGCGGGGTCGGGCCGACCCATCGCGTCGACGCCGTCCGGCCGGTCCTCCGGCTGATCGATCTCCCAGATCATGCCGTCGGTGCTGCGGGCTGATCGCCGGGCACGAAGTAGCGCGCGGGTGAGAGCCCGGTGCGCACGACCGCGTCACCGGCGGCGTCGAGGAACTGGGTCAGCGTCGCGACGCTGAGGGTCCCCGACGGGTCGGCGATGATGACATTGTCGACCACCGGCAGAAGCGTCGCGGTGCCCTGCGGCCACGTCGCGAACGTCGTGGTCACCCCCGACTCCAGCACCCGGATCTTCGCGGGCGCGATGTGCACGTCGGGGCGCTGGAGGGCGACGGTCTGCACGTCGTACGCGCGCACCGAGAACAACCGCAGCACGCGCTCGAACCGCATCGCCAGCTCCGGCACTCGCTCCCGCCACGGGAACGGCGCCCACCCCTCGTCGGCCCGCACCATCGGGTGCGCGCTCACCAGGGGCCGGTCCGCGTCGAACAGCTCCTCCGCGACGTCCAGCGTCCGCGCGATGGCGGCCTGATCCTCCGCACCCACGATGACCACTCGATCACGGGCGTACGGGAACACCACCGGGTCGCCGGAGAGCTCGAGCCCCGCCACCCGCGACGGCTCGAGCAGCACCGCAGCGGCGAGCGCCTCGTCCTCGATGACCACCGCCCTCTCCACCGCGGAGGGGAGCTCACCGACGAGCGAGACCGCAGCGCGCAGGGCGTCCCGGAACCCGGCATCCGCCCCCTCCGTCTCCCCCTGAGTGACGGCGGAGCCCCGATCACGGTGATCGAGCCCGACGAAGACCTCACCGCCGACGTACTCGACCCGCGGGTGCGCGGGTCCCGGAGCCGTCTGCGCGAGCACTCCCAGCTCGCTCGCACCATAGATACGCACGGTCACATCCGTCGCGATCGCACTCATCGGTTCAGCCCTCTCATCAGCGTTCTCACAGACTAAGTCCTCGGTCATCGGCGCTGAGCGCGTCGACGTCTCCCCACGACCACCGAAGGTCGGGGACGTCCTGGCTCGGGCCGGGCGACCGGTGGAACACCCGCCCGTCGGGAACGAGGTGCAGGGCGAGGGATAGCGTCGCCTCCGGGGACCCGTCCCCGGCTCGCACGAGCGCCACGCCGACCCCGTCCGGATAGATCCAATACCGGACCCGAGTGGCACCGACAGCGCGCAGCGCCGCCGTGTAATCGCCGATCGCGTCGTCGCGCTCGGCGTCGAGGTCCAGCAGCGACCAGTTGCCCGCGCGATACAGGCACGCTGCGCTCAACGAATGCCAGAGTTCCTCGGCGTCCGCAGGTGTTCCCGCGGAATGCCACTCCGCCAGCGGCACGATCCGCGCCTCGCCACGGACCAACACGGGCACAGCCCCCTCGATCAGACCGTCATGCGTCGCCTCTATCGCTCCTGCCGGCGCTGCGTACGCGCTCACCAGCGCGCGCCGCGCCTCCTCGGAGAGGATCGTCGATTGCCGGGTCGCGGCTGTCATCGGTCGCCCCCACGAGCGCCCGTCGCCGGCGACCACGTCAGGTCCACGGGCGGGATCCTGCGCGTCGGCCGGGTCGTCGACAGCCATCCGAGGGGGACGATGTGGACGGCACTGGCCGACGCGGGCGCCGGGAGCGGCTCGCCGTGCACGACGAGGACGATCGCCCTGTCGCCGGAGCCCCACCAGTCGGCGCGGCGGACCCCGTGGCGCTCCAACGCCCGCACATACGCGTTGGAGGGCGCGTCGCCCGGCTCCACGGCCAGGGCGGCGCCGTGACGGTACTCGCAAGCGCTGCGGATGCTCCGCCACAGTTCGCTGGCGCGCTCGCGCACGGCCGCGCGAATCTCGTCGCTCGCCGGGGGCTCCCACGAGAGCGGCACGATCGACACGTCGCCGCGGCGGAGGAGCGGCGTCCCCGGGATCAGCTCGCCGTCAGGCTCGTCGCCGCGGGCATCGAGGAGCCGCGCTTCGATCTCTTCCACGATGCGGCCGCCTCTGACGAGGGCGCCCTCGCCGTCGTCCGAGCGGACGTCGGCCGCGTCGATCACGTGACCCGTGAGCCAGGGCTCTCCCGACACGGTGGCGTCGGGCTGAGTCATGAGTTCAGGTCCAACCTCTGCGCCCTGCCCGGCCACAAGCCCGGATTGTAGTCGCCGTCGAGGTTGCGCCCCACGCCCGCCGCCGAGGAGGGGATGTCGATGACCGCTTCAGGGATGCCGGTGGGCAGATACCCGCCGGGGATCCAGTGCTCGTTCGCGCCCGCCTCGTTGCCGGACGGCATCCGGAGGTTCGTCAACTCAGAGGGGTCGAAATGGCGCACTTCGAGGGGCAGCGGATTGCCGTTGTCGTCGAAGAACCAGCTGCGCTCCATGCCGAGCTGATCGGCGATGATGTTCACGTCGCCGTCGGCGTTGCGGATGATCTCGTCGAGCTCGGACGTCGGGAAGACGAAGGTCGAGCCGTCCCGTTGCCCGGGGCCGTACGTGTGCAGCGTGTCGGAGAAGTAGATCCTGCTGGCGCCGTCGTCGAAACGCGCCAGGTGCTGGGAGATGTAGTCGGCATCGAGGTAGTCGCCGGGGTCGGGCGCGTCGCCCTTCCAGCTCACGACGGCGTCCGGCGTCCAGTGCGTGTCGGTGCGCCACGCACCGCTCACGTTGTCGAGCGCAGTGACCTGCGAGCGGTTCAGGTCCTGGCGCTGACTGTGCTTACGGAACATGTCCGCGAGTTGACGCACATGGACGGGAACGCCGTCCAGCGAGTTCTTCAACGGTCTGATGACCTCACCGATGCCCATGATGCCCCTCCCCGGTCAGGGTAGCCACGACGATCGCCGGCCACCCAGGTCTTGCTTTCAGGCCGTCCATGGCTCAATGTCCGCCCTCGACCATTGCAGGTCGGCGGGCGCACGTCCGGACGTCGTCGCACTGCGCCCCGACACCCAGCGCGCCGGCACGAGGTGCACCGCGAGCGCCAGATCGCCTGCCTCCGGATCTCCGGAGCGGACGAGGACGACGCCGGTCTCGTTCAGGACCCACCATCGTGCGTCGCGGACGTCCGCCGCACGCAGCGCCGCCGCGTAGGCGGCCACCGGTCCGTCGCCGCGTCCGTCGAGCGGCAGATCGATCGGTCGCCCGGCGGCGTACTCGAAGGCGCCGGCGAGCCCCGCTGCACGATCGTCGACGCGTCGACGCTCCTCCGCGGCATCCCGCCCGGATGCGCGCGGCGCGGTGCCCTGCAGCATCACCGGCACGATCCTGGCCGCGTCCCGCTCGATCACCGGCACCGCCGAGGGCACCGGCTCGAAACGGGTGAGCGCTGTGACCGCGTCGAGGACGGTGGTATCGGATGCCGGCAGAATCCAGCCGCCTTGCTCGGAGGCGGAACCGCCGGCGGCGATCTCCGCACGCGCGTACGCCTCGGCCGCGTCGATCGCATCCAGGTCGAACCGGGCGAACTCGGGCGGAGCGGATGCCGCGGTGACCGGCCCCCAGTCGCCGAAGGCCGGGACGTCGAGCCACCGCAGTTCCTGCGGCGCGCTGATCTCGGTGACGAGGTCCTCATCGATCGGAGAGGAGCGCTCGATGTGGACGACGCCGTCCGCGTACCAGCGGTGCTCGACTCGCAGCAGCTGGGAGTACGGTACGCGCCGCCCCGGATCGCCCTCGGGATAGAACAGATCGACCGCACTCCGACGCAGCAGGCGCCCGTCGGTCTCCTCCCACCCGACCCGGCGGATCGGCGTCTTCGTCGGTGCGTAGAACGTGACCGAGAACCGGTGGCGGCGTACAGACACATCGAGGAACCACGTCGGCGGGGTCGACGCCGCGACCACGCTCAGTCCCTTGCCGTCCTCGTACCGGCGGCGGGCATCGTCGTCGGTCAGATACGGGTTCTCGCCGAGGGCCTCGAGCCGGTGGATCTCGAATCGCTCCGGGTATCGGACCGCGCCCGCGTCGCCGAGGGTCACAGTCGGAAGGGCGTGTACGAGCCCCACGTCCCGCCGGCCGACGGGTCACCGCGACCGGCATCGGGATGCGTGTTCAGCACGGCCTCGGGGATCCCTTCGGGCAGATAGCCGCCGGGGATCCACGCCTCGTTCGCGCCGGCTTCGTTACCCCGCGGCATCCGGAGGTTCCCGTTGACGATCTCCTCGTAGCTGAAGTCGGCCCGCGTGATGTCGACGGCGTTGCCGTTGGCATCGACGAAGAAGTTCTCCCCCAAGCCGAGCATGACGCCGAGCTTCTTCGGGTCACCGTCGGCCTGCTGGATGATGTTGTCGATCTCGGAGGTCGGAAACACGAACGTCGTGCCCTGATTGCCGGGCCCGTAACGGTCCAGGCTCTCGCTGCGGTAGAACCGAGTCGCGCCACCTTCGAACCGCTGCAGGTGCTGCTGGATGTAGTCGGCGTCGAGGTATTCCGCCGGGTAGGGCCGATTCGGCTTCCCCGATCCGACGACGCGGTCCGGCGTGTGCCAGGAGTCCTTCTTCCAGCCGTCGCGGAGGGGCTGGGGCACGTCTGTCGCGTCGAGGTCCGTCACCCGGTTCGTGCTCTGATTCTGCTTCTGCCCGTGCTTGCGGAACATCTGCGCGAGTTGACGGACGTGGACAGGCATCCCCTCGAGCGAATTCATCATGGGTCGAACGACCTCGCTACCGATCCTCATGACTCACCTCACTCCCTTTCATCGCCAGTTGTACGTGTAGGCCCAGGCCAGCGCATCCAGGGCGCCCGACGAGAGTTCCGGATGCCGCGCCACCATCTGCGCCCGCGCTCGGCGACCCGCCGTGGGGAGGTCGTCGCGGGTCCAATCGGGAGCGATGGCGAGACACTCGGTCACTGCCGCCTGGGCGCGATCCTCGAGGGGCGAGACCCCGCCCGGGGTCTCCTGCGCGCGAGAGCGAGGGTGCGATGACGTCCCCCAGCCCAGCAGAGCGACGATGGCGGCGCTCAGATCGTCGTCGGTGACCACGGCGTCCCGCACGGTCAATCGCCCCCGATGTTCAGGCCGGCGAGGTCGGACATGAGCCTCTCCGTGAGGGTTTCGACGTCGGCGGCGTGCTGTTCCATCTCGCCCTGCGCCTGCTCGAGAGCCTGCAGGTCGGCGTAGAACTCGTCGGGGTCGCCCGCGACAGCCTCGACGATGGGCGAGTCGAGGGCGGCCATGATGACACCGGGCAGCTCGTTCGCGAGCGGTTCGATGACCATGGGGAGGACCTGGTTCAGCACCTGCTCGACAGCCATGTCGACGGCAGCGTTGAGCAGCTTCTTCTTGATGATGAGCATCGGGCCGGCCCCGGCGGCGGTGATCGGGTTCGTCAGCATCGCGACGAGCGCGATCATCGTCGAGGTGACGTCGGCGATGACCTTGATCTTGAGCGCGGTGACGGCACCGGCGGCGATGTCCACCCCGGTCGGCACGGGCCCGAGGATGTCGAGCAGCTTCTGCAGGTTCTGGGCGCGGTTCGCGTTCCAGGCCCCGACGTACGCCGGGCCCGCCTGGCCGCGCAGCGCCACGGCGAGCTCGGTGTTGACCTTGCGGTCCATCGCCTGCAGCTTGCCCTCGAGTTCCGTGCGGAACACCTCGATGATCTGGCCGCCGCGGCGGAGTTCGTCCTCATCGATGTCAGGCCAGTCGAAGCCGAGCTTCTCCATCACCCAGATGAGCTCGTTCGGCAGCATCATTCCCATGGCGGAACCTCCCGCGACGACATTAGGCGAACGACGGGACCGATTTCGATGGGGAGAACTCCCCCGGCTCCGACCCGCTAGTATCCGCCGCCACCTGTTCAGTGGAAGAAGTGACGCTCCCCGGTGAAGTACATCGTCACGCCCGCGGCCTGAGCGGCGTCGATGACCTCCTGGTCGCGCACGGACCCGCCCGGCTGGATGATCGTCGTGATCCCGGCGTCCAGGAGCACCTGGGGACCGTCGGCGAACGGGAAGAACGCGTCGGACGCGGCGACCGAGCCGGCTGCGCGGTCGCCCGCGCGCTCCACCGCGAGACGGCAGGAGTCGACGCGATTGACCTGCCCCATGCCGATGCCGACCGTAGCGGAGTTCTTGGCCAGCACGATGGCGTTCGACTTCACGGCACGGCAGCTCTTCCACGCGAACGACAGGTTCTCGAGCTGGTCGTCTGCGGGCCGCTCACCCGAGACGAGCTGCCAGCTGTCCACGAGCGACTCGATCTCGTTCGGGAACCGGTCGGCGTCCTGCAGGAGGAGGCCACCCGAGACCAGACGCACGTCCATGGGCTCCTGGCGCCAGTCGGCGGGCAGCTGCAGGACACGCAGGTTCTTCTTCAGCTTGAAGACCTCGAGCGCCTCGGGCTCGAAGTCGGGGGCGACGATGACCTCGGTGAAGATGTCGCGCAGGTTCTCCGCCATCTTGAGCGTCACGGTGCGGTTGGCGGCGATGACGCCGCCGAACGCCGACACGGGGTCGCACTCGTGCGCGCGCAGGTGCGCCGATGCGATCGGGTCGAGCGCCTGCGGGGCGCCGATCGCGATGCCGCACGGGTTCGCGTGCTTGATGATGGCGACGGTCGGCTTGATCAGGTCGAACGCGGCGCGGAGCGCGGCATCGGCGTCGACGTAGTTGTTGTACGACATCTCCTTGCCCTGCAGCTGCGTCGCCTGCGCGATGCCGTGCCCGCCGACGCGGGTGTAGATCGCCGCGCGCTGGTGCGAGTTCTCGCCGTAACGCAGCGTCGCGAGACGCTCGGCCTTGATCGTGAGGTGCTGCGGCAGGTCGCCCTCGCCCTCGAGGGTCTCCTCCGCGAACCAGGTCGCGACGGCGCGGTCGTAGGCGGCGGTGTGCGCGAAGGCGCGGGCGGCGAGCTCCCGCCGCTGCGCGAGGGTCGTCCCGCCCTGCCCGAGCGCGTCGATGATCGCCGGGTAGGACTCCGGCGAGACCGCGATCGCGACGTTGGCGAAGTTCTTGGCCGATGCGCGCACCATGGCCGGTCCGCCGATGTCGATCTGCTCGACGACCGCGTCGCCCTCCGCCCCGGAGGCGACGGTCTCGACGAACGGGTACAGGTTCACGACGACGAGCTCGAAGGGGAGGATGCCGAGTTCGCCCAGCTGGGTCTCGTGATCCTCCAGCCGCAGGTCGGCGAGGAGGCCTGCGTGCACGCTCGGGTGCAGCGTCTTCACGCGTCCGCCGAGCGACTCGGGGAAGCCGGTGATCTCGGACACGTCCTTCACGGAGATGCCGTTCTCGCGCAGCAGTGCGGCGGATCCGCCGGTCGAGACGATCTCGACGTCCGCGGCGGCGAGCGCCTGCGCGAGCTCGAGGAGCCCTGTTTTGTCGCTCACCGACACGAGCGCCCGGCGCACCGGCACGACGTCGCGGTCGCGGTAGAGGGAGGGATCGATCTGCGGTCCGGCCATGCGGGAACTCCTCGGGTCGGGGGCGTTCGGGTGCGGTTCAGGAAGTGAGGTCGAGCTCGCCCGTCGCGATGCGACGCACGACGTCGATGAGCAGCCGGCGCTCGACCGGCTTGATGCGCTCGTGAAGGGTGTGCTCGGTGTCGTCGGGGAGCACCGGCACGCGCTCCTGCGCCAGGATCGGCCCGGTGTCGACGCCGTCGTCGACGACGATGACGCTCGCGCCGGTCTCGGTGACACCGGCGGCGAGCGCATCCCGCACACCGTGAGCGCCGGGGAACTCTGGCAGATAGGCCGGGTGCGTGTTGATCAGGCGCGGCGCCCACGCCGCCACGACGGCGGCGGGCAGCAGGCGCATGAGCCCGCTCAGGACGACGAGGTCGGGCTCCCAGACGTCCAGGTGCGCCAGGAGCTCCTCGCCCCAGGCCTCACGGCTGTCGAACTCCTGGAACGGGACCATGAAGGTCGGGATGCCGTACGCCTCCGCATGGGCGAAGCCGTCGGCCTGCCGGTCCGCCCCCACCACGATGATGCGCGCGGGGAAGTCGGGCTCGCTCGCGGCGTCGAGAAGGGCACGCAGATTGGATCCCGTGCCCGAGATGAGGACGGCGACCGTGAGCACCGGCTCAGTCTAGCGGGGTGGTGGGGAACTCATCGGGCGAGACCGCGGCGGCCGGTGCCGGACGGGACTCGGCGGTCGGGGTCGTCGCCGGCGTCTCGCGCACAAGAGGCTGCTCGGCGTCCTCACCGCGCGGTGAGAGGAGGACGACGGCGGCACCGACGGCCACCTCGGCGGCCGCCACGAGGGCGACGAGCCAGGGCTCGGGCCCGACGTGGATGAGGCGGCCCGGGCCGAGCGACCCCTGCGCCGCCCACGCGAGGACGGCGACCACGGCCCCGGTGCCGAGGACGAGAATGGCGAGGGCGACCAGGCGCGGGCGGAGCGGCTCGGCATCCGCCCCCGGTCCCACCAGCAGGGCGCTGCGCGTCGCGGCGCCGGCCAGCGCGCCGAAGCCGACCACCACGAGTCCGAGCAGCAGCAGCCACCCCGACGTCGAGTCGGGGATGACGCCGAAGACAGGGATGCCGGGGACGACACCCAGGCTCGTCCCCGCCGGGGAGACGGCCGTCCCGGTGCCGACGGCGAAGCCGGGGCCGACCGCGAAGCCGGCGAACCACATCACGAGGGTGGGCAGGTAGAGGATGCTGCCGAGGGCGAGGACGACGACGCCGAGGAGATCGGCCTGCGCGGCCTGCGTCAATGCGATGACCTCGCCGCCGCGGGCGAAGAACAGGATGGCGAGGACGACGGCACCGACCGCCACGATCCCGGCGACGCAGATCGCGACGCCGCGGGCACCGGCATCCACTGCTTCCTGCACGTCGTCGGGGAGCCGCTCGGAGAGCGCGTCGATGATGCCGTCGTCGCCGTCGTTCCAGGCGCGGATGACGGCGCTGACGAGTGCGGGAACGGCAAACACGAGCGTCGGGCCGGCGACGGCGGGCAGCAGGTCGACCGCAGCGATCGAGGCGCGACCGGACAGGGCGATGAGGGTGGACACGACGGCGACCGCGATGGTGCCGCCGGCCACGCCCGTCACCCACGCGCCCGCCCGCGCCGCGCGTGCGCCGGAGCGCCACGCCGAGATCGCGGTGAACGCCGCGAGGGCGGTGGGGGCGAGCGACAGGGTGAACTGCGCACCGCCCGACGGCAGACCGCCCGAGACGACGAGCTCGGCGGGCAGGGAGACGGCGACCGGCGCGAAGTGGCCGAGCTGCCAGATCGTCGCGGCCGCGGGCCACAACGCCGCCCAGTCCGCGTCGCCGCCGATCCCGAAGATCCAGACGAGGGTCACGGGCGCGAGCACGACACCGACACCGACCGCGACGGCCAGGAGGGCGTCGACGGCGGCGAGGAGGGAGACGAGCAGGCGATTCACAACAGACCGACCCTACCCGCGCGCAGGCCTCCCGCCGGGCTCCCGCTCCGGCGCGGACCGACGCATCAGACGCGCAGGACCTTTTCGAGCGCCTTGCCCCGGGCGAGTTCGTCGACGAGCTTGTCGAGGTAGCGGATGCGGCGCATCAACGGGTCCTCGATCTCCTCGACGCGCACCCCGCAGACGACCCCGGTGATCCGCGTCACGGCGGGATTCAGCTCGGCGGCGGCGAAGAACTGCTCGAACGTGGCCTCACTCTCGATCTGCCGGGCGAGTGCGGCGTCGTCGAAGCCGGTGAGCCACCTCACGACCGCATCGAGCTCGGCCTTGGTACGCCCCTTGCGCTCCATCTTCGCGAGGTAGAGCGGGTAGACCGCAGCGAACGGCGTGCCGAAGATGCGGTGCATGCGGTGAGGATACGCCCGCCCCGCGGGGCCCGCCAGGACGCACTACCCTCGGAGGGTGAACAGCACCACATCCCGCTCGTCCCGCGGGGCCGCAGCCCCGGCATCCGCGTCGTTCCTCGACCGCTACTTCGAGATCAGCCGCCGCGGCTCCACCGTCGGCACCGAGATCCGCGGCGGCGTCGTCACCTTCGTGACGATGGCCTACATCGTCATCCTGAACCCGGCCATCCTGTCGACGCCCGACGTCGAGGGCATCACCCTCGCGCCGGCGGCCGTCGCCACGGCGACCGCCCTCACCGCCGGCGTCATGACGATCCTGTTCGGCCTCGTCACGCGCCTGCCGTTCGCGTTCGCGGCGGGTCTCGGCATCAACGCCTTCGTCGCGTTCTCGGTCGTCGGACAGGTCTCGTGGGGCGAGGCGATGGCGCTCGTCGTCATCAACGGTCTCATCATCGTGCTGCTCGCCGCGACCGGCCTGCGCAAGCTGATCTTCGACGCCGTGCCCGTTCAGCTGAAGCTCGCCATCACGGTCGGCATCGGCCTGTTCATCGCCTTCATCGGGTTCGTCAACGCCGGGTTCGTGAACCCCGCAGAGGGCACCCCGCTGGAGCTCGGCGTCGGCGGCTCGATCACCTCGCCCGCCACGCTCCTGTTCATCGCGACGCTGCTCATCGGCGGCATCCTCATGGCCCTGCGGGTGAAGGGCGCGATCCTCATCGCCCTCGTCGCGGGGACGATCCTCGCCGCGATCGTGAACATCTTCACGCCGATCGCCGACTTCGGGCTCTCGAACGGCATCTTCGCGGCCCCGAACCTCAGCCTCGTGGGCGCCGTCGACTTCGGGTTCGACCTCGGACGGGTGGGTGTGCTCGCGCTCGTCATGTTCGTGTTCACCCTCGTCTTCACGAACTTCTTCGACGCCATGGGCACGATGACCGGCCTCGCGCGCGAGGCGGGACTCGCCGACGAGCGCGGCAACTTCCCGCGCATCAAGTCGGCGCTCATCGTCGAGGGTGTCGGCGCCGTCGTCGGCGGTGGCACCTCGTCGTCCTCCGCGACCGTCTTCGTCGAGTCCGGCTCGGGCATCGGCGAGGGAGCCCGCACCGGTCTCGCCAACGTCGTCACCGGCGTGCTGTTCCTGCTCGCGATGTTCATCACGCCTGTGACGGGCCTCGTGCCCGGCTTCGTCGCCGCGGCCGCGCTCGTTCTCGTCGGCGCGCTCATGCTCACGCAGATCAAGAACATCGACCTGTCGGACTTCAACGTCCTGCTGCCCGTGTTCCTGACCGCCACGGTCATGCCGCTCACCTACTCGATCGCCAACGGCATCGGCGCCGGCTTCATCAGCTGGGTCGTGCTCAACACGTTCTCGGGCAAGGCGAAGCAGGTCCACTGGCTGCTCTGGATCGTCGCGGCCGGCTTCGTCCTGTACTTCGCCCGCGGCCCCATCGAAGCCGCCTTCGGGGTCTGACCGCCCCACGTCGAGGTCGTTCACGGGCGTTCCGGGAACGACGAAGGGGCGGATGCCGCAGCATCCGCCCCTTCGTTCGTGTGGCTTAGAGCGCCTCGATGATGGCGCGCATCAGGTCGGCGGTCTCGGACGGGGTCTTCCCGACCTTGACGCCGGCGGCCTCGAGGGCCTCCTTCTTGGCCTGCGCGGTGCCCGCCGAGCCCGAGACGATGGCGCCGGCGTGGCCCATGGTCTTGCCCTCGGGAGCGGTGAAGCCGGCGACGTAACCCACGACGGGCTTGGTCACGTGCGCCTTGATGTAGTCGGCCGCGCGCTCCTCGGCGTCGCCGCCGATCTCGCCGATCATGACGATGGCCTTGGTCTCGGGGTCGGCCTCGAACGCCTCGAGGGCGTCGATGTGCGTCGTGCCGATGACCGGGTCGCCGCCGATGCCGATGGCCGTCGAGAAGCCGAGGTCACGGAGCTCGAACATCATCTGGTAGGTCAGGGTCCCCGACTTCGACACGAGGCCGATGGGGCCCTTGCCGGTGATGTTCGCGGGCGTGATGCCGACGAGCGCCTCGCCGGGCGTGATGATGCCGGGGCAGTTCGGACCGATGATGCGGGTCTTGTTGCCCTTGCTCTTCGCGTAGGCCCACGCCTCGGCGGTGTCGCCGACGGGCACACCCTCGGTGATGACGACGAGCAGCGGGATCTCGGCGTCGATCGCCTCGATCATGGCGTCCTTCGTGAAGGCGGGCGGCACGAACGCGATGGAGACGTCGGCGCCGGTCTTCTCGATGGCCTCGGCGACCGAGCCGAAGACGGGGAGGTCGACCTCGCCCTCGTGCGGCTTCTCGTGGGTGACGGTCGTGCCGGCCTTGCGGGCGTTGACGCCGCCGACGACGTTCGTCCCGGCCTTCAGCATGAGGGCGGTGTGCTTGGTGCCCTCACCGCCGGTGATGCCCTGGACGATGACCTTGGAGTCCTTGTTGAGGTAGATAGACATGTCTGTTGTCCCTGTGTCTCGGTAGTCTCGGCGCGTCTCAGGCGTTCGCCAGCTCGGCGGCCTTGGCGGCGCCCTCGTCCATACCCGAGGCGAGCGTGACAAGCGGGTGGTTGGCCTCTGCGAGGATCGCGCGACCCTCCTCGACCTGGTTGCCGTCGAGGCGGACGACGAGCGGCTTGGTGGCCGCGTCGCCCAGGATCTCGAGGGCCTTCACGATGCCCTCGGCGACGGCGACGCATGACGTGATGCCGCCGAAGACGTTGACGAAGACGCTCTTGACCTGCTCGTCACCGAGGATGACGTCGAGACCCGAGGCCATGACCTGCGCGTTCGCGCCGCCACCGATGTCGAGGAAGTTGGCGGGCTTGACGCCGCCGTGATTCTCGCCGGCGTAAGCGACGACGTCGAGGGTCGACATGACCAGGCCCGCGCCGTTGCCGATGATGCCGACCTGACCGTCGAGCTTGACGTAGTTGAGGCCGGATGCCTTCGCCTTCGCCTCGAGCGGGTCGGCGGCGCCCTTGTCCTCGAGCTCTTCGTGCTCGGGGTGGCGCACCTCGCTGGCGTTGTCGTCGAGCGACACCTTGCCGTCGAGGGCGACGATGTCGCCGGCGCCGGTGCGGACGAGCGGGTTGACCTCGACGAGCGTCGCGCCCTCGCCCTTGTAGACGTCGTAGAGCTTCACGAACACGTCCGAGACCTTCTCGACGAGGTCCTCGGGGAAGTTCGCGGCCTTCGCGATCTCGACGGCCTTGGCCTTGTCGATGCCCTGCAGCGGGTCGACCTCGATGCGCGCGAGCGCCTCGGGGCGCTCGACGGCGAGCTCCTCGATCTCCATGCCGCCCTCGACCGAGCAGAGGCTCAGGTAGGAGCGGTTCGAGCGGTCGAGCAGCACCGAGAAGTAGAACTCCTCGGCGATGTCGGCGCCCTGGGCGACCATCACGCGCTGGACGACGTGGCCCTTGATGTCGAGGCCGAGGATGGCCTCGGCTGCCGCGTAGGCCTCGTCGGGGGTCTTGGCGACCTTGACGCCGCCGGCCTTGCCTCGACCTCCGGTCTTGACCTGAGCCTTGACGACGACGACACCGCCGATCTTCTCGGCAGCCGCCTTCGCCTCCTCAGGGGTGTCGGCGATGATGCCGGCGAGCACCGGCACCTCGTACTTCTCGAACAGGTCTCGTGCCTGGTACTCGTAAAGGTCCACTGCAATCCTTCGCTGGGCGACGGTGGGGGTGACGGGCGCGGAATTATCTCGATGTCGAGAGATCGCCCGGTCGAAAAGCCTACTACCCGCGCCTGAGTGCCCCGCGCGGGAGCACCCTCGTTCGGCGGGGGTGCGTTCAGCGCTCGAGTGCGGCGCGCCAGACCCGCCGGTGCTGCTCGACGTAGGCCGTCACGTTCCGCCAGTGCGCACCGTGCCCGTCCACGAACATCGACGACCACGGCTCGGCGCCGGCCTCGTGCGATGTCCGGAGCAGGTCGTGCATCGCGGCGGTCCGCTGCGCCATCGCCTCGGGCAGTTCGCGGCGGAGCCGAGCCTCGGCGCCGTAGCCCTCGACGAAGGCGGCGAGTCCGCGCGCCGCCTTCGCGGCGACGACCGAGGTGTCGTTGAGCGTGAACGCCTGCGCGGCATAGGCGAGGTCCCACAGCCGTGTACTGGGGGCGGCCGCATCCCAGTCGATGAAGACCCACCGGTCTTCGCCGACGACGAGGTTCCACGGGGCGAGGTCGTTGTGGCACACGAGCTCGGCGCCGGGCGCCGGGATCGCGGTCTCCCAGACGGCGTCGGCGGGTACCGCGTACGCGGCGCTCGCGTCGTGGATGGCCCGCACCATCGCGCCCACGCGCCGCAGCTCGCCCGCCGACATCGGCCCGCGCCCGATCGCGAGCTCACCGGGGACGTACTCCAGGATCTGTCGCCCGGCATCGTCCCGCCCGCGCTGTTCGGGCGCGTCGACACCCGCCGCTCGCAGCGCCTGCACGTAGGCGATGACGGTCGGCGTCGACGCCGTCCACGGCTTGCGCACCGTGTCGCCGATGCGGATGACGGCCCCGCTCGCGTTGCCGCCCGCGAGGAGCTCTTCGTGCGGCATCCGTCAGATCCAGCCGCGTTCGCGCGCCGTGATCGCCGCCTGCTGGCGGGTCGCGAGGCCGAGCTTGCCGAGGATCGACGACACGTGGTTGCGGACGGTACCGGCGGAGAGGTGGAGGGATGCCGCGATGTCGGCGATCGTCTCGCCGCGGGCGCCGGCGCGCAGCACGTCGAGCTCGCGGTCGGTGAGCGGGGAGCGTTCGTCGCTGAGGGCGTCGGCGGCGATCTCGGGGTCGACGTACCGGCGGCCGGCGGCGACCTCGCGGATGACGGCGGCGACGTCGCCTGCGGGCCGGGACTTCGGCACGAAGCCGTCGACCCCCGCGCCGAGCGCACGGCGCAGCACCCCCGGACGCGCGTGGCGGGTGACGACGACGCACCGAGCCGGGATGCGCTGACGGATGCGGGCGGCCGCCTCGACGCCGTCGATGCCGGGCATCTCGAGATCGAGCAGGCACACATCGGGCCGCAGCTCGAGCGCGCGGGCGACGGCGCTCTCGCCGTCGGCGCACTCCGCGACCACCTCGAGGTCGTCCTCGAGGGCGAGCAGGGCGGCGAGCGCCGTGCGGATCATGTCCTCGTCGTCGGCGATGAGCACGCGGATCATGCGGGGCCTCCGTCGGCGGGGACGGTCACGATGAGCTCGAATCGGTCGTCCTCACGGCGGGTGACGGCGTCGCCCCCGGCGACGCCGACCCGGTGGGCAATGCCCTCGAGCCCGGCGCCCGCGCCGATGGTCGAGCCGGGCCCGGGATCGTTCGCGGCGGTCAGCCGCCAGTACTGTCCCGCGCGCTCGAGACCGAGCCGCGCCCACCGGCCGCCGCCGTGCTTGAGTACGTTGGTCGTGCACTCGCGGACGACCGGCCCCAGCAGGTCGGCGGGAGCGGATGCCGCATCCGCGGCGACGTCGAGGGTGACCTCCAGACCGGCCGCACGCAGCAGGTCCGCCGCGTTGGCGAGCTCGTCGGGCAGCGGCACCCCGCGGAAGCGACCGGCGAGCGACCGGGTGCCCTCGCGCGCCTCGTCGACGGACGCGCGCGCGAGCGCGATCCGGTGCGCGGCGGCATCCGGGTCGCGTCCGATCATGCGCTCGGCGAGTTCGAGCTGCAGCGCGATCACCTGCAGGTGGTGCCCCTGCAGGTCGTGCAGTTCGCCCGCCAGACGCAGGCGTTCCTGCACCGCGGCGAGCCGTGCCTCGGTCCGCCGCGCGCGGTCGAGTTCGAGGACGACGTCCCACGACCAGAGCGAGAGCGCCTGCATCGCGGGCAGGCTGAGCGCGAAGAACGCGGGCAGGAAGGCGTCGCTGCCCCCCGACGCCCGACTGAGTTCGACGACCCACAGGACGGCGAGGGCGACCTCGAGCAGCACGACACCGCGCCAGCGGATGCCGGGGGCCCACCTGACAAGGCAGAGGACGGTGCCGACGAGCGCCGCCCCCAGCAGCGCCGAGGCCGACACGAGGCCGACGCCGACTGATGCGAGCACCCCGGCGACGACGGGCAGCGACAGGAAACGCCGACCGCCGGACGGACGGTCGGTGTCATCGAGGTCGCCGTCGCGGCGGTAGCGGGCGAGCAGCACGATCGTCGTCACGACGACGACGGTCGACAAGCCGAGGAACCCCACGAGCGTGACGGGGTCGCGCCAGCCGCCGCGCGCGACGAGGACGATGACACCCCACACCAGCAGCGCACCGATGAGGAAGGTCACCATCGAGGACGCGATGTACCACCCGGTCGCGGTGACCCCGCGGGCGAGGGAGACGGCGGTGCGCGTCGGGGTCGGGTCGGGGCTGGTCACACCGCCACAGTACGACCATGACGAATGTCACCCCTCGGGTCATCGGACCTCCCGGCGAGAGGTGACGCCGCGGCACTGCCGCCGCCACCGCATCCTCGGTGGGATGGGATCACGGCGATACGAGATCCGGTCGCCGCATCCGAGAGGACATCATGTCGAACCCCGTCTCCGACCTCGTCGCCGGTTTCCAGGACCTCGTCGCGCAGGTGCCCGACCTCGTGCAGCCGCTCATCGTGGCCCTGGCGGGCGCCGTCCCCTTCATCGAGGGCGAGGGCGCAGCGGCGATCGGCATCATCGGCGGCATCCACCCCGTCGTCGCCGCGCTCGCCGGCGCCGCGGGCAACTTCCTCTGCGTCGCCATCGTCGTGCTCGCCACCGCCCGCGTGCGCACCGCCGTCACCACCCGTGCCGGAGCGGCCGAGAAGCCCGTGTCGGCGCGCTCCGAGAAGTTCCAGAAGGCGTACCACCGCTACGGCACACCCGGGGTGAGCCTGCTCGGCCCGCTCATCCTGCCCACCCAGTTCACCGCGGCCGCCCTCAAGGGCACCGGTGTGCCGACGCGCACCGTGCTCTTCTGGCAGGGCCTCGCGATCGTGCTGTGGACCACCCTCGTCACCCTCATCATCACCGGGGTGATCGCCGCGGCCGGCTGAGTCAGTCCACGCGTCGCAGGCCTCGCGATGCGGGGCCTTCGATGCGTTCCCCGGATGCCGTGAACCGCGACGCGTGCAACGGACAGTCCCACGTGCACTCGAGGTCGTTCCACTCGAGAACCCCGCCGAGATGCGGGCACACGGCGCTCACCGCGCGGGTCTCGCCCCCGGTCGTCGAGATCCCGACGGGACGGCCGCCGCGCTGCGCGACCACGCCCTCCCCCTCGGCCGGCTGCGGCACCGGGACGGCCTCGGCCTCGGCGGCGGCCCATCCCTTCGCCGCCGCGAGCCCGACCTTCGCGTTCTCGACCGCGCCCTGTGCGATGTCGGCGGGCATCGTCAGACGCGTGCCGATCTGCGTCATCCACCGCGGCCGGTCACGCCAGCTCTCGCCACGCAGCTCGCTGACGATGCGCAGCGCCGCCGCGGGCGCGTTCGTCAGCCCCCACTTGGCATAGCCGGTCGCGAAACGGACGCGGCCGAGCGAGCGCGGCATCGCGCCGATGAACGGGATGCGGTTGTGCGAGACGTAGTCCTGCGCCGACCACCGGTGGGTCTCCTCCCCCACCGGCAGCGTCTGCTGCGCCCAGTGCGACAGCTCATCGAGCATCGCGCGCTCCGACGCGGTGCGTCCGACGGGGTGGCCGGCTCCGCCGACCACGATCTGCGCGACGTCGGAGGGTCCGTCGCCCGGGAGGATCGTGCGCACCGAACGGGTCGGCTCGTCGGCGGAGAGGTACATGCCGTCGGGCAGCGGAGCGGTGAGGGTGAACGAGACGCAGGCCGACCGCATGCCGCTCACCTTCGCCCAGTAGAGGCCGCGGTCGAGGATCGGGATGCCGGTGGCCACCACGACCTGCGAGGCGAAAAGCGGCCCCAGGTCGGTCTCCACCCGCGGCTCGGGGAAGACCTTCACCCCGCGCACGTGGACGCCGAGATGGAGGGTCCCGCCCGCGGCGACGAACGCATCGGCGAGCGCCGCGAGCAGCTGCATCGGATCGACGGCGCGCTGGTCGTCGAGCGCGACCGCGGCCACCATCGGCACGGCCGCCTCGCGGAGCTCGGCGTCGTCGACGAGGCGCACCGCGAGGCCCGCCTCGCGCGCGGCGTCGTACTCCTTCACGACCGAGCGCCGGCCCTCGTCGCCCTGGGCGTAGGTGTAGGCGGTGCGTGAGGTGAGCGGCACACCGAGACGGTCGGCGGTGTCCGTCATCCACGCGAAGCCGTCGCGGTTCGCTTCGGCGTAGGCCCGGACGAGGGATGCCGGGTGCCCCGACCGCAGCGACGAGAGCGTCGTCCCCTGCAGCATCGACACCTTGCCGGTGTTCGATCCCGACGCGAGTTCGCCGACGCCGCCGCGCTCGACGAGGGCGACGTCGACGCCGGACCGCGCGAGCTCGTACGCGGTCGCGAGCCCCGTGAGTCCCGCCCCGACGACGACCACCTCGTGGCGACTGCCGGGGGTGAAGGGGATGCCGGGGGACTCGGAGGGGCGCTGCTTCCACAGGGAGGACATGGGCCGAGTCAACGGGGTCGCGTCGCCGACGGCACAGGCCTTGACAGACGACCGCCGGACTAGGCTTCCCTCCATGGCCGACGACCTCCGTCCCACGGGCAGCACAGTGGTGGCCGCCGCGCTCGCGCTGTTCGCCGAGCACGGCTACGAGCAGACCTCCGTCGAGCAGATCGCGCAGTCGGCGGGCGTCTCGCGATCGACGTTCTTCCGGCAGTTCGGCGGCAAGGACGACGTCGTCTTCGCCGACCACGAGGTCCTGCTTGAGATGCTCCGCACGTATCTCGCCGAGACCCACGAGAACCCGTGGGCGGCGGTGTGCGAGGCATCGGTGCAGGTGTACCGCCACTTCGCCGCCGACCCCGAGGTCGCCCGGCGCCGCTACGCCGTCGTCCGTCAGGTACCGTCGCTCCGCGACCGCGAGATCGTGACCGTCTTCCGTTACGAGCGCCTGTTCGACGACTACCTGCGACGCTCGGTCCCCGGGCTCGACCCCGTCGACGCCGTGGCCTTCGCCGCGGCGGTGACCGCCGTGCACAACCATGTGCTGCGTCGACTGCTGCGCGGATCGAAGCGGGTACCCGCCGCCGTCCTGGAGTCCGCCTACGACGAGCTGCTCCGCCGCTTCGGTGTGCACCCCGCCCCCGAGCCGCCGGCGGCGGACGACTTCGTCGTCGCGACGTTCCCCCGACGGATGCCGCCCGCCGAGGTCGCACGTCGGCTCGGCTCCCTCCGGTGACACGGAGAGCCTGATACGCCGTTCCACCCTCGGTGGAACTGGATGCCAACCCGGCGTATCCTGGCGCGATGACCACTCCCCTGCCCGGCGGCGCCTCGGGCCGTTACGACGTGCTCGGCCCCCTCGACACCGACTACTACGCCGTCTTCGCCGACATCCCGGCCGCCGACCGGGACGTGTGGCAGCGGACGCGGGCCTTCGTCGACGAGGTCGGCGACCGGATGCGCGACGCGTGGGACACCGCCGAGTACCCGCTCGACATCGCCCGGCGCTTCGGCGAGCTCGACCTGCTGAACGACGGGATCGACCACCCGCGGCTCACCCGGTTCTCGGCCCTCGCCGCGGGGCTCGTCAACATGGAGATCTCGCGCGGCGACGGGTCGCTCGGCACCGTCCTCGCCGTCCAGGGCGGGCTGGCGCTGCGCACCCTCGCCCTCTTCGGCAGCGACGAGCAGCAGGAGCGGTGGCTGACTCCCATCGCCCGCTTCGAGGTGCCCGCCGCCTTCGCCCTGACCGAACCCGACCACGGCTCCGACTCGGTGTCGCTCGAGACCGTCGCCCGCCGCGACGGCGACGAGTGGGTCATCCGCGGCGCGAAGAAGTGGATCGGCAACGGCGCCTCGGGCGGCATCACCTTCGTGTGGGCGCGGGTCGACGCCGAGGGCGACGAGCACCACGGCAATGTGCGCTGCTTCCTCGTGGAGCAGGACCGGCCCGGCTACACCGGCACCGTCATCGCGGGCAAGGCGTCGCTGCGCGGCATCCATCAGGCTCACATCGCGTTCGACGACGTGCGCGTGCCCGCGGACGCCGTCCTCCCCGGCACGACGACGTTCAAGGATGCCTCGACCGTGCTGTACGCGACGCGGTCCGGCGTGGCGTGGTCGGCGCTCGGCCACGCGACGGCCTGCTACGAGACGGCGCTGCAGTACGCGCAGCAGCGGGTGCAGTTCGGCAAGCCCCTCGCCCGGTTCCAGATGGTGCAGGAGCGTCTCGCGCACATGCTCGAGGACCTCACCGCGATGCAGCTCTACTGCCGGCGCCTCGCCGACCTCGAAACCGCCGGCGGGCTGCGCCCCACGCAGGCGTCGCTCGCGAAGTTCCACAACACGCGTGCCGCACGGCGGGTCGCCGCGACGGCACGCGACCTGCTGGGCGGCAACGGCATCCTGCTCGAGAACGGGGTCATGCAGCACATGGCCGACATCGAGGCGATCCACACGTACGAGGGCACCGAGTCGGTGCAGGCGCTGCTGCTCGGTCGGGACATCACCGGCGTGAGCGCGTTCGCCTGACCCGTTGCCGCAACCCCGTTCCGGCACGGAGGCCGGGCGGGCAGGATGGGCCGCATGTACGAGATCCCCGCGCCGATGCTCGCGAAGTCCGTCCCCGGCATCCCCGATCCGGGAAAGACCGCCGGCGGCCTGCTGTACGAACCGAAATGGGACGGCTTCCGCGCCCTCATCGGCTGGGACGGGTCCGAGGTCGAGATCGGGTCGCGCGGCTCGAAGCCGCTCACCCGCTACTTCCCCGAGCTCGTCGACGCGATCTCCCGTCTCGTGCCCGAGCCGTGCCTGCTCGACGGCGAGATCGTCGTCGCCGACGGCGAGCCGGGCGCGCAGCGGCTGCAGTGGGAGCAGCTGTCGCAGCGCATCCACCCCGCTGCCTCGCGGGTCGCGATGCTGAGCGAGACCACCCCCGCCATGTTCGTCGCGTTCGACCTGCTCGCCCGCGGCGAGCGCGACCTGCGCGAGGAGCCGTTCGCCGAGCGGCGGATGCAGCTCGAGGACCTGCTGGGCGAGGTGCCGCATCCGATCCACCTCACCCGCACGACGGACGACCCGACCGTCGCCGAGCGGTGGCTCGCGGAGTTCGAGGGCGCCGGACTCGACGGCGTCGTCGCAAAACCGCTCGCCCTCCCCTACACGCCGGGCAAACGCACGATGTTCAAGATCAAGCACGCGCGCACGGCCGACGTCGTCGCGGTGGGCTACCGCATCCACAAGAGCGGTCAGGGAGTGGGCTCGCTGCTCGTCGGGCTCTATGACGGCGACGGGCACCTGCATCAGGTGGGTGGCGTGGCGGCGTGGAGCAACGCCCGCCGGCTCGAACTGATCGACGAGCTCGCACCGCTGGTCGTCCGCGACGAGGACGGTGACGCGGTCACCGGCCAGTCCGACCGGTCGCGCTTCGCGGCATCCAAGGACACCTCCTTCGTGCGGCTGCGCCCCGAACGGGTGCTCGAAGTGGCCTACGACCAGCTCGAGGGAGACCGCTTCCGACACACCGTGCAGTTCCAGCGCTGGCGACCCGATCGCGACGCCCGGTCGTGCACGTTCGATCAGCTCGAGACCGTGACCGCGTACGACCTGGCCGACGTCCTCAGCTGAGTCAAGGGCCCTCACCGGAGACAGCCGGTCGATAGGGTCGCTGCATGGGCCTGTTCTTCTCCTCCTCCCGCACGGTGCGACCCGATGAGAACAAGCCATTGCTGGTGACCTCAGCCGGCAAGCCCGGCAGCATGTGGTCCGACGGCTTCGGCACCCTCGCGACCCGGTCGCTGCAGGTGATCATCGTCGGCGTGATCGCGACGGCGCTCATCCTCGGGATGCTGCAGCTCACCGTCGTGGTCATCCCGGTGCTCCTGGCACTGATCATCGCCTCGGCAGCCGCGCCCCTCATGGGGTGGCTGCGACGGCACGGCATCCCCTCGGTGTTCGCGACCATCCTGACGCTGCTCGCGTTCGTCGTCGTGCTCGGAGGAATCGGCTGGCTCGTGGTCGATGCCGTCCGCCACCAGTTCGATGAATTGTCGAGCAAAGCGCAGGACGGATTCCAGAGCGTCCTCGCCTGGGCCGAGACGCTGCCGTTCGACATCGACCAGAAGCAGATTGACGAATGGGTCGGCACGGCCACCGACTTCCTCACGAGCGCGCAGTTCGGCTCCGGTGCTCTCGCCGGCGTCAGCGCGGTCGCCAACTTCCTCACCGGGCTCGTCCTGATGATCGTGACGCTGTTCTTCTTCCTGAAGGACGGCCCGCAGCTCTGGGAGTTCCTCATCCGCCCCTTCCGCGGATCGGACTACGAGCGCGCCGTACGAGTCGGCCACAAGGCCGTGCAGACCTTCGGCGCCTACCTCCGGGGAACGGCGGCCGTTGCGGCGGTGGACGCGGTCGGCATCACGATCGGTCTCCTGGTCCTGCAGATCCCGCTCGCCCTCCCGCTCGGCGCACTCGTGTTCGTCCTCGCGTTCATTCCCATCGTGGGAGCGACGGTCGCCGGGATCCTGGCGGCGCTGGTCGCCCTCGTGACGAACGGCCTCATCGCAGCGATCTGGGTCGTCGTGATCGTCGTGGCGGTGAACCAGCTCGAAGGCAACTTCCTGCAGCCCTTCCTCATGGGACGGTCCATGAAGCTGCACGCCTTCGCGGTGCTCATCGCCCTGACGATCGGCACCGTGCTCGGCGGCATCGTCGGCGCGATCCTCGCCGTGCCGCTCACGGCGGCCGTGTGGGGCATCATCCAGGTGTGGGACGGGCCGAACACGCCCGCCCGGTGGGCACGACGCAAACAACCCATCGAGGAGAAGGCCGACACGGTCACGGCGGGCACGCCCCGGACCGCCGACTGAGCGTCAGTCCTTCTTCGCGCGCGACGGCTGCACCCGCGGCGGCTCGCCCGGCATCTTGGGGAACTCCGGCGGGAACGGCAGCTCGCCCAGGCCCGCCTCGAGATCGCGCTGCCACCACTCGAGCAGCGTGTCGATGCGTCCGGGCGAGTCCTGCAACCCCTCCCAGGGGTCCCCGCTGTCCGCCAGCCTCTCGGGCACGGTCCGCACGGTGAACGCGGTCGGGTCGACGCCGTCGGCGAGCTCATCCCACGTGATCGGGGTCGCGACCGTCGCGCCCGGCAGCGCGCGCGGACTGTAGGCGCCGGCCATCGTGCGGTCGCGGTTGGCCTGGTTGAAGTCGACGAAGATGCGCTCGCCGCGCTCCTCCTTCCACCAGTTCGTCGTGACCCGGTCCGGCATCCGCCGTTCCAGCTCGCGACCGGCGGCGATCACGGCGTGGCGGACGTCGAGGAACTCGTGCGTCGGCTCGATGGGACAGAAGACGTGGAGTCCGCGATTGCCGCTCGTCTTCAGCCAGGGCTCGAGCCCGGCCTCGCGCAGCACCTCGCGCAGCACGGGTGCGACGGCGGCGGCATCCGCGAAATCCGTCCCGGGTTGCGGGTCGAGATCGATGCGCAGTTCGACCGGTTTGTCGGTGTCGGACGCGAGGGAGGCCCACGGGTGGAAGACGACGGTGTTCATCTGCACGGCCCAGACGGCCGCGGCGATCTCTCCGAGTACCACCTGCGGGTGCCGGCGTCCGCTGTTGTAGGTGCACATCACCTGGTCGACGTAGTCCGGAGTCCCCTTCGGCGGGTTCTTCGAGAAGAAGCTGTCGCCGTCGACCGTGTCGGGGAACCGTTCGAGCGACACCGGGCGGTGCCCGTTCGCGCGCAGGAACGGGACCTCGACGGTGAGGAGGTACTCGGCGAGTTCGTGCTTCGTGATCCCCGCCTCGGGGAAGACGACCCGGTTGGGGCTCGAGAGCGAGAGCTCCCTGCCTCCGGGCAACTGCAGGGTGATCCGCTCCGACGCCATGCGCCCCACCCTAGGGGCGGACTCGGGGTCGGGACAGGGGCTTGCTCAGGCCTTGTCGCCGTCGGTGTCGGCAGCGGCGTCGACGGCTTCCGCCGCGTCGGCGATCGTGATGAGCGCGTCCAGCTCGGCGCGCTCGATGCGGATCCACGGGCCGGCGGGGTCGATGAGGAATCCGTCGAGGCCCGATTCGCTCTTGAGCGCGGCGCCCAGCTGGGCGGCCGTGAGCGGCATGGGCTGGTCCTCGCGACGCAGGGTCAGCACCTCGAGCGGGTGCGAGAAGACCTGCAGGTAGCGGCCGCCCTCGGCCGAGCGGGCCTCCGCGACGCCCATCCCCTGACCGTCGGCTCGCGGGCCTGCCGCGATCCAGGCGCCGCGCGCGACGAGCGCGTCGACGACGGCGCGGGCGGTCTCGTCGGTACGCGGGCCGGCGAGGAGATTCTTGATCGTGAACTCGGGGTCGGCCTGGTCGAGGCTGCGCTGGATGAGGCCCGTCGGCAGGACGATGCGGCGGCCGGGGCCGGCGTGGTCGAAGACGATGCCGTCGTACCCGGCGTCGATGACGTTGCGGAGCACACGCTGAGAAGGCTGAGCCAGGATCGACGTGCTCTGGGCCTGGTCACCGAGCCCCGCCTGCAGCGCGGCCGCCCCCGTGTAGGCGAGCAGGAACTTCTTGTCGTTCACGATCGAGATCGCGAGGCGCAGCGGCTCACCGGCAGCGGCCTGGGCGCGAGCGTCGCCGAGGATGCGCAGGTACAGGGTGCCCTGCAGCGCCTGGCGCATGACGGCGAGGATCGCGGCGTTGTCGACCTCTTCGGGGACTTCCTGCAGCACCGTGCTGAGCAGGGTGTTGTCGGGCATCCCGGGACGGCTCTCGCTCGGGGCGGGCGCGGTCTCGGGGGTCTTCGGCAGACGCTCCGGCTCGGGGGCCGGGCGCGGGACGGGCTTGCCGTAGGTCGAGACCGAGATCGGCACGTGGGGCACCGGCTCGGCATCCGCGTCATCGGCCTGTTCGGCCGCGACGGCGGCGTTGACGTCCTGCTGCACCTCGTCGACGTCGGCCTGCGCGTCGACGGGGACCTCGCCCTTCGGGTCGGAGTCCTTCTTCGGGCGGCGGGAGAACAGGGCCATTGCTTCAGGGTACGCGGGATGCGGGTGGCCGGACGTTCCTCACAGCTTGGTGATGGGCGCGACCTTGATCAGCAGCTTCTTCGGACCCGCGGTGTCGAAGCGCACGTGCGCGACGCGCTTCGCGCCTTCGCCGGTGACCATGTCGACCTTGCCCTCGCCGAAATCGTCGTGACGGATGCGGTCGCCCGCCGCCAGCTCCATGTCGCCATTGTCGCGGATCTTCGCCGGGATGCGATTGGCGAACTTCGCGAGCGCGTCGGACTTCTCACGGGGCGGCAGCGGCACGAGGTCGTCGCCGTAGCGGTTGGAGCCGCCGAAGCGGGATCCGCCCGACCGCCCGTTGAGCGCCCGTGACTGCGTCCCGCCGCGCGAGTTCACGTCGCCCGGCGATTGCCGCCAGTCGATGAGCTCGTGCGGGATCTCCTGCAGGAAGCGGCTCGGCATCGCCGCAGACACCTCGCCGAACTGCGCGCGGGTCATCGCCAACGAGAGGTGCAGACGCTTGCGGGCGCGGGTGAGGGCGACGTAGAACAAACGCCGCTCCTCCTGCGGTCCGCCGGGCTCCCCCGCCGAGATGCGGTGCGGGATGAGGTCCTCCTCGACACCGGTGACGAACACGGCGTCGAACTCGAGGCCCTTCGCGGTGTGCATCGTCATGAGCGAGACCGAACCACTGGCGTCGTCGAGGTCGTCGGCATCCGACACCAGCGTCACCTCGGTGAGGAAGTCGAGCAGCGTGCCGTCGGGGTTGTTGCGGGCGAACTCGCGCGTGACCGCGACGAGCTCGTCGAGGTTCTCGACGCGGGCCTCGTCCTGCGGGTCCTTCGACATGCGCAGGGCGTCGTAGTAGCCGGACTTGTTCAGCAGGACGTGGAGCCCCTCGGTCACCGACGTCGACGGCGCGATCTCGCCCGAGCTCGGCAGCATGATTTCGGATGCCTCGGCGAGGACCGCGTCGAGGTCGGCGATCGCCTTCTGCACCTTCGCGCCGACGCCGAGTGCGGAGGAGTTCGCGAGCGCGTCGCGGAAAGTGATCCCCTCGGATGCCGCATAGCGGGCGATCGCGGTCTCGGTGACGTCGCCGATGCCGCGGCGGGGCTTGTTGAGGATGCGGCGCACCGCCATCTCGTCGGCGGGGTTCGCGACCGAGACGAGGTAGGCCAGCGCGTCCTTTATTTCGGCGCGCTCGTAGAACTTCGTGCCGCCCATGATCTTGTACGGGACGGCCGAGCGGATGAAGATCTCCTCGAGCGCACGGGACTGCGAGTTGGTGCGGTAGAACACCGCCATCTGCGCGTAATCGACGCCCTTGCGGTGCAGCGCTTCGATCTCGTCGGCCACGAACTGCGCCTCGTCGTGCTGCGAGTAGCCGGTGAAGCCGATGATCGGGTCGCCGTCGCCGACGTCGGTCCACAGCTTCTTGTCCTTGCGGTCGAAGTTGTGGCCGATGACGGCGTTGGCGGCCGACAGGATGTTCTGCGTCGAGCGGTAGTTCTGCTCGAGGAGCACGACCTTCGCGCCGGGGAAGTCGCGCTCGAACTCGCTGATGTTGCGGATGTCCGCCCCGCGGAAGGCGTAGATCGACTGGTCGGAGTCACCGACGACGGTGAGCGACGCTCCCTCGACCTCAGGGGCCTCGTCGGGCTCGAAGATCATCATGCCGCCGCTGGAGAAGGCGTCACCGGCCTTGCCGACGACGGGCCGGGTCAGCTCGTGGATGAGCGCGTACTGGGCGTGGTTGGTGTCCTGGTACTCGTCGACGAGGATGTGCCGGAACCTCTTGCGGTAGACGTCGGCGACGTGCGGGAACGCGCGGAACAGGTAGACGGTCTGCGCGATCAGGTCGTCGAAGTCGAACGCGTTCGCCTTCTGCAGCGACCGCTGGTAGTCGGCGAAGATGTCGACGAAGACGCGCTCGGCGGGGTCGCTCATGTTCGCCTGGCGCGCGTAGGACTCGGCATCCGCCAACTCGTTCTTGAGCTTGGAGATGCGGCCCTGGACGGCCGCGGGGGTGAAGCCGAACGAGTCGCCCTCGTGCTCTTTCACGAGGCGCTTGATGAGGGCGCGGGAGTCGCCCGCGTCGTAGATCGTGAAGCTCTTCGTGAAGCCGAACTGGTCGGCCTCGCGGCGCAGGATGCGCACGCAGGCGGAGTGGAACGTCGAGATCCACATGCCCTGGGCGCTCTCGCCGACGAGCTGCCGCACGCGCTCGCGCATCTCGCCCGCAGCCTTGTTCGTGAAGGTGATGGCGAGGATCTGGCTGGGGTACGCCTCGCGCGTGCGCAGCAGCGACGCGATGCGCCGAGTCAAAACGCTCGTCTTACCCGAGCCGGCGCCGGCGATGATCAGCAGCGCCGGACCGCGGTGGATGACGGCCTCGCGCTGCGGCGGGTTGAGCCCTGCCAGCAGGTCCTCGTCGGGGCGGGAATCGCCGGCGGGGCGGGACGCTCCGGCGCCGACGATCACGGGCTTGATGGAGTCGCTCATGTCCCCACGAGTCTACGTTCGCCCACCGACATCGAGCCGCGGCTCACGCCGACGGGCGTCGCTCCCTGCGCAGGATCCAGACGTTGCCGTCGTCGGTCTCGTGACGCAGTTCGTCGAGGGCGGCGAGCGCGAGCGCCAGGCCCCGTCCCGATTCGGCATCCGCGCCGGGCATGGTCACCTGATCGAGCCGGATCAGGGCGGGATCGGCGTCGTCGGACATGACGGCGACCAGCTCGGTGTCGTCGGCCGACAGCCGGATCGACACGGTCGGACGCTCGTCACCCGCGGCATGTTCGACGACGTTCGTCGCGACCTCGCTCACGGCGAGGGCGAACAGCATCCGGTCCTCGTCCGTGACACCGGGGGCGTCCCGCCAGATCTGGTCCAGGGCGTCGTGGACCGCATCGACCAGCGCCAGCTCGGCCGGGCCGGTGACCTCTCGGACGACCGGATCACTGCCCATCGAACGCGGCTTCCGCCTTCGGGTATGCCCGAAGGACCCGGTCGAGGTTCGTCAGTGTCAGGACGCGGGCCACGGCTTCGGGGACGTCCGCGATCCGGAGGTCGCCGTCGGCGAGCCGAGCCGCCTTCAGGCCACCGATCAGGGCCCCGATGCCGGAGGAGTCGATGAACTCCGTGCGGGAGAGGTCGACGACGACCCGCGCCGAGCGGGCCGCGATCGCGTCGTCGACGGCGGCCCGGAAGCGGGCCACACCGGGCGCGGTGAGTCGTCCCTCGACCGCGACGACGGCGTACCCGTCGGCGGGTGTCACGGTGATGTCCACGGAGGCTCCTTCTGTTCGATGGATGCGGTGGGTTCCGCCGCAGCGACGGGCGGCTGGAACCCCTGATACCGAGCGGCTTGGATGAGCACGCTGAGGACGACGAGGTCGTATCCGACCCAGACGGTGTTGACGAGGGTGCCGGTACCGTCGGCGGTGCCCGCGATGACGCGGCCGATCCCCACGATGGTCGCGATGGCGAGCAGGACCATCGCCGTCAGTTGCGGCCAGATCTCGCGCCAGGGCGGTCCGCCGGCCGCGCGACCGTCCTTGCGCGTCACGACGAAATCGAGGGACTTCCCGAGCACCACATTCGCGAACGCCGTGACGCACGCGGCGATCCACACGGGGAACAACGCGAGCGAGTACTGCTGACCGCGCCACGTCTTGATCCCCTTGGCGACGACCACGAAGAGGATCTGGTTGACGATGAAGTACGGCAGGAACCGGGCGAAGAAGTCGACGGACCACGCGGTCACCGGCAGGACGCCGAGGAGCAGGTAGATGATCGGGGCGGCGAGGTAGATGACCGCGGCGAACCCGCTGAGGTAGCTCCACATCGTGCCGAAATACATGAGCCGCTGCCCGACCGAGAGACCCTTCTTGCGCAGTGGGTTGTCGCGCAGCAGGACCTGCATGGTGCCCTGCGCCCACCGCAGCCGCTGCTTCAGCATCGTGCGCAGGTCTTCAGGGGCGAGACCGTGGGCGAGGATCTCGTGGTGGTAGACGCTCTTCCAGCCGAGCGCGTGCAGCTGCATCGCCGTGGCCATGTCCTCGGTCACCGAGATGGTCGCGAGGGGTTGGATGGGCTGCGCCTCGCCGGGGCGATCGACGCGCACGGCTTCGACGAGGGCGTCGACGGCGGCGATCGTGGCAAGGGGCGACATCTCCCGCACCGACAGCGACTCGAGGGCGCTCTCGTCCACGACGAACGCGTCGAGCTCGGCATCGCGCTGAACCGCGAGCGCCGCGAGTTCGGCGACGTCCGCGCGGATGGCCGCCATGTCGGCGTCGACGAGGCGCCGCGATGCTGCCTGCACCTCCGCGTGGACGGCTGCGGTCACCTCCGCGATCGGACCGCCGAGGGCCAGCTCCGCCCGGGCCCGCTGCACCGCCTCGCCGAGCCGCCGGACCTCAGCGGTGATCTCCGGCGTCAGGGAGCGATCGGATGCCGCGCGTCGCAGCATCCGCTGGGACGCCTTCAGCGCAGTGACGACCGAGTCCTCGAGGTCGCGCACGTACCCGACGATGCCGAGCTGCATGAGCGCGTCGCGACGGAGGATCGCGTTGGACCCGCAGAAGAAGGCTGCGTTCCAGCCGTCCTTGCCCTGCTGGATCGGACCGTAGAACAGCGGCGCCTGACTCCCGAGGGGGTCCGCCTCGGCGACGTTGACGAACCACTGCGGCGTCTGCACGAGCGCGACCTGCGGGTCGTCGGCGAAGTAGCCGAGCGTGTTCTCGAGGATGAGCGGGTCGGGCACCTGGTCGGCATCCAGGATCAACAGGAACTCGCCGTCGGTCTGCAGGAGGGCGTTGTTCAGATTGCCGGCTTTGGCGTGGCGCGGTTTGTCCGCCCAGTCGGCCGACCGGGTGAGATAGCCGATGCCGGCCTCGCGGGCTGCCTGCGCCAGATCGTCTCGCGCGCCGTCGTCGAGGATCCAGGTGTGGTGCGGGTAGGTGATGCGCTTCGCTGCGAGGGCTGTCGCCATCACCATCTCGATCGGCTCGTTATAGGTCGTGATGAAGACGTCGACCGTCCCCTGCGGTGGCGACGTGGGACGGGGACGCTCCTTCGCCCGCCACATCGTCGCCGCGAACAGGATCGTGTCGACGAGGCTGTACGTCTCCGCGACCACCAGCGGCACGGCGATCCACCAGGCGTCCCAGTTGACCGACGCGAGCCATCGCCAGAGCACGTAGTTGAGCCCCAGGAGCACCGACAGCAGTGCCAGCACGCGGATGGCGAGGAAACGCCCGCTCATGCGTCCCGCCGGACGACCATGAGGGTGACGTCGTCGGGGGCCTTCCGCTCGCGTGCGAGCGCGATACCCTCGGCGACCGCACCCGCCGGACCCCACTGGCGGAGTGCGCGCAGCACCTGACCGAAGGGGTCGTCGACGTCGAGGATGTCGAGGACGCCGTCGCTGCAGCACAGCAGGGCGTCGCCCGGCTCCAACCGCAGGCGCGCGGACGTGCGGGCATCCTCGATCCCCATCCCGAGCGGCAGACCGGTCGAACGCACGGGATGCCACGTGTCATCGGCCCGGACCACGAACGAGAGGGAGTGCCCGGCGTCGACGAGCTCGACGTCGCCCGTCGCGCCATCGACGTCGGCGACGACGGCGGTGACGAACATGTGCAGATCGGCGAGGTCGTCCGAGACCTGGCGATCGAGGTCTTCGACGGCGGCGATCAACGGACGATCACGGGCGGTGCGCAGCGAGGCGCGCACACCTGCGGCGATGAGTCCGGCGCCGATCCCCTTGCCCATCACGTCGGCGAGGGTCAGCCGCAGCCGTCCCTCGTGCAGGTACCAGTCGTAGAGATCGCCCATGACGGAGCCGGAGGCGATCGCGTCGGCGGCGAGAGTGAAGCCGGCCACCTCGGGCGCACGCTTCGGCAGGAGCGCGCGCTGCACTTCGCCGGCACGGTCGAACTCGTGCTCCCGCGCGATCTCCGACTGCACCCAGAGCGCCATCTCGCGCAGGAGCTCGCGCTGGGGTTCCGTGAGCGTCCGGGGTTTCGTGTCCAGGATGCAGAGGGTGCCGATGTGTTCGCCGCCCGGCGCCTCGAGGGGCTGGCCCGCGTAGAAGCGCAGGTGCGGATCGCCGACGACGAAGGGATTGCTTCGGAACTGCCCGTCGGATGCCGCGTCCTCGACGACGAGCATCGATCCCCGCTCGACCGTCGCGCCGCAGAAGGAGCCCTCGCGCGGGGCCTCGCGTTCCCCATCGAACCCCTGCTCGGAGAGTCGCCACTGCCGGTCGTCGTCCAGCAGCGTGACGCTCACCATCGGCACACCGAAGATCTCGCGGGCGAGCCGTGTGACGCGGTCGACACGCTCGTCCGTCGGGTGATCGAGGATGTCGAGCTGCTCGAGCGCGCGCTGCCTCGCCGCTTCGCGCGCCGCCGCATCCACGTCCACCGTCGTCATCCCCCCACTCTCATATGAGTCTCCCGTGCGTCGCAACCTGGGTCAGGGCAGGGCGTCCGAGACCCGTCTCGAGATGTCGGTCATCCGTCCCAGCGTCGCCGCCAGCCAGAGCCCCGGTTGGTCGTGCGTGTCGGTGGCCTCGTCGGGGGCGGGCAGCGACGCGCCGTAGGTGTCGATGTCGCGCCACGCGGCATCCGTCCGCGCCCCCGTCTCGGCGTCCCCCGGCGGCGTCGCGAGCAGGTCCGCGACGGACCTCATCGCCGTGGCGAGCGCCTGCGGATCACCGTGCCGCTCGTCGAGCCGTTCGTGCTGCGCCAGGACGTCGAGCAGGTCGCGGGCGAGATACGTCGCGCGCTCGAGACCCCACCACCGCTGCGCGTTCTCGTCGTGCACACCGCCGACACCGCGGGCGCGGATGTTGGCGCGCTCGGACCGGGACGCCTCGTCGACGTCGGCGGACACCGCGATCGACAGTTCGGCGAGCGCCTCGCCGTCCTCGCGCAGCACCCCGGCGTCGGGCCGCCCCTGGGCCACGGAGTCCGCCGCACGGTCGAGCGCGGTGGCGACGGCGGCGCGCAGCTCGGACAACCGGTCGCGCGCCGACTGCAGGTACAGCGGCGGCACGAGCACGTAGTTCGCGACGACCCCCACGAGCACCCCGAAGGCCATCGTGGCGAGGTACGAGGACGAGAAGCCGTCGGGATCGTTCTTGCTGAGCAGGAGGACGAAGAGCCCGGCCAGCGCCACCCAGTCCCGGCCGACACCGAGGGCACGGATGCCGCCAACCGCCACGCCGACCAGCACCACCGCACCGACGGCGACGATCCCCGGAGCGCCCGAGGCGACGATCGCGAGGCCTCCGAACCCGACCGCGATGCCGCAGGCCAGGCCGACGAGCGACTGGACGCCCGCGCGGGCGGAGTCCGCCACGGTCGGGTACATGCTGACGAGCACACCGAGGGGCGCGTAGTAGGAGTAGTCCGCGTCGGCGAACGGGACGAGGGGCGCGAAGAACCACGCCACCGCAGCAGCGACGGCGGTCTTCAGCGCGAGGATCAGTCGTCGCGGCGTGAACACGTCGCCTCCGGCCCGACGCACGCCGAGCGCGACCTGCGCCGCGGTGCGTCGAGGAAGCGAAGGGGCCATGCTGGAACCGTAGCCGCGCACACGCCACCCCCGCGGCCCCCTTGCGTCCACGGCGGCGGCGTCGTAGCCGTCGGCGTGCGGTGCATGCACTGATCGAGCCCGGAGTCAAGCCGCCAGACCTGAATCCGTAGAGGTCATACCGTCGGGATGTCGCGCCGCAGGCGACGTACCGACGGGCCCGCCGCAGCCCGGAACACCCGCAGGAGTGGCCGTGACCGAACTGCCCGCCGAACCGATCACCTCGGGGATGCTCGATGGGCGCTACGTCCTCGGGCGCTGCGTCGGTCAGGGCGGCATGGCGCGGGTGTACCGCGCTGAAGACGTGGTCCTGGGTCGCACCGTTGCGATCAAGATCATGCGCACCGAGGCGGAGCATCCCGCGATCCCGCCGCGTGCGCGCACCGAGATGTCCCTGCTCGCGTCCCTGAACCACCCGTCACTCGTCACGCTCTTCGACGCGAAGGTCGTCCCGGGTCAGCCCGAGTACCTCGTGATGGAGTTCGTCGAGGGCACGTCGCTTGCCGTCGCGCTGCAGGACGGCCCCCTGGATGCCTCCGAGACCGCCGGCATCGCCGCGGAACTCGCGTCGGGTCTCGACACGGTCCACCGTGCGGGCATCGTCCACCGCGACGTCAAGCCGTCGAACGTGCTGCTCGCCGCCTCGACGGCGCCGGGGCGCAGATTCTGGCCGAAGCTCGCCGACTTCGGTGTCGCCTACCTCGCCGACAGCACACGACACACGAGCCCCGGCACGGTCATCGGAACGGCCGCCTACCTCGCCCCCGAGCAGGTCCGCGGCGAACCCGCCGGTCCCCCCGCCGACGTCTACGCTCTCGGTCTGCTGCTGCTCGAGACGATCACGGGCGACCGGGCCTTCCCCGAGGCATCCGGGATCGGTCGTGTCATGGCTCGCCTCGTCGAGACCCCCGAGATCCCGGTGTGGCTCGGCCCCGAATGGTCGGAGCTGATCGCGTCGATGATCGCGCGCGAGCCCGCCGACAGGCCGACCGCGGCGCAGGTGGCCTGCCGCGCCCGCTCACTCCCGCGCGACGTCGTCCGCCCGGCGCGGCCCGCCACCGTCACCCTCGACGAGGACACGCAGGCGTTCGACGCGATGGCTGCGGCACCCGCGGTCGTCGGCGCGGCGTCCGCGCCGACCGCCCTGCAGGATCACGTCCCCCGCACCCGCCGCGCCTCGCGACCGGCACGTCGCACGCGGCGGATGCGCGTCTGGCTCCTCACCGGGGCGGCGACCGCCTTCGTCGCCGTCCACATCCTCGTCGGCGCTCTCTGGGCCGGCGGCGCGCCGGGTGAGGCGCCCGCGCCCGAGCAGACGCTGACCGAGCCGACGACACCGGCCCCCGCCGAGCTCGTCGCGGACGACGACAGCGACTCCGCCGTCGTCACGGTCGATCAGCCCGACGACCAGGCGTCGACGACGGATACCCCGACCGGGCCGGTCGCGCCCGCACAGCCCGCATCGGGAGTTGCTCCCGCGAACACTCAAGACGCCGGTGACGAACCGAGCCAGCGGGCGCAGGACAGGGCGAACGAGAAGGCGAAGGAACGCGCCGCGGACAAGGCCGCCGTCCACGGGAAGAACCCGAAGGTCGGCAAGGGTCAGGAGAACGCGAAGGTCAAGGACAAGAACGGCAAGAACGACGACGCCAAAGGCAAGGGCGCGAAAGGATGAACCGCGTCACACGGAGACACCGGACGTCATCCCGGGTCATGACCCGGCCCGAGGTCGGAGCCTCGGGTTAGCGTGAGGTCATCGCGACGGTCCGGGTGGTCCCGGGCACCGGGTCATACCGGATGTGCAGCGGGTTCGACTCCCGCCGTCGCGTCGGAGGTCTGATCGATCGAAGCGCGAGGTCGACCGACCTGGGCCTCGACCGGACAGCCTCTGTCAGTTCCCCTTCGTCAGATCCGGAGCGAGTCCTTCGGCGTCGAGTTCGACCCACAATTCATCGGGAATGTCCGTCGTGCGCCGGTCGATGCTGCTCTCGACGTGCGCCGCAGTACGCATCCCGATCACCGCGGAGACGACCGCCGGATGCCGAAGGGAATACTGCACGGCGGCAGACGGGAGGTCGACGCCGTGCGAGCGGCAGATCGCGGCGAGCCGGCGAGCGCGGGCGAGCATTTCGCTCGACGCCGGCGCGTAGTCGAAGTGGGCGTCGGGGCTGATCTCCGTCGAGCTGAGCAGCCCCGAGTTGTAGACCCCGGCGGCCACGACGGCCACCCCTCGTCGGGCCGCAAGCGGCATCAGATCCGTCGATCCCGTCTGGTCCAGGAGCGTCAGCCGACCCGCGAGCATCACGACGTCGAGGTCGTGCGCCTCGATGAACCGAGCCGGCATCGCCGACTGATTCATCCCGGCGCCGACGGCACGGATCACACCCTGTGCGCGCAGATCGAGGAGGGCAGGCAGCGCCTCGCGTGTCGCCTGCTCCTCGTGGTCGTCGGGATCGTGGAGGTAGACGATGTCGATCCGGTCCGTGCCCAGACGGGTCAGGCTGTCCTCGATGGACCGCTTCACGCCGTCCGCCGAGAAATCCCACTCCCGGCGGACGGATGCCGGAACGACGAATCCCTCGCCGTCCTGAAGGTCGGCGGTGTCGGGACTGTCGACGAGCAGGCGACCGACCTTGGTGGAGATGATGATCTCCTCGCGCGGGGTCCCCGCCAGCGCCCGCCCCAAGCGACGTTCGGACAGACCCAGGCCGTAATGCGGGGCCGTGTCGAAGTAGGTGATGCCGGCGGCACGCGCGGCGTGGACCGCAGAGGTCGATTCGTCGTCCGTCGTCGCGCGATGGAGGTTCCCCAGCTGCGCGGCCCCGAATCCGACCTCGGTGACGGGCACGTTGCCCCGGATCGAGCGTCACGAGACAGCCGGCGCCCGGAGATGCTCAGGACGCGGCGTACCGCTCGCCGACCGGGACCTCCCGGGCGAGCACATTGCCCGGCTGCGCGAGCGGGCACGCCCAGGCCGGGTCGTACGCGCACGACGGGTTGTAGGCGAAGTTCAGGTCGAGCACGATCGTGCCGACCGCGGCATCCGTCCCGAGGTCCGCACCCTTGATCGTGTCGATCAGATAGCGTCCGCCGCCGTACGTCCCCCCGGCGACGCTGGCGAGGCCGTCACGAAGCGGGATGAAGACCCCGCCGCCGTAGGTCGTCAACCGCCAGACGTCGAGACTGCCGACCTCCGGCAGGTCGACGACTGCGATGCGTTCGAACGGGACGACGCCGTCGGTGCCGGTCGGGAACTCGAATCCGCCGGGTTCCGCCTCGCGCAGCGGGACCTCGAACCGCCAGGCCGGGTCGTACGGCGCGACGGGCAGCCCCGCGAAGCCGTCGCGGTCCTCGGGGAGGAGGGGGCTGGCGGGATGCCGCGCGAACAGGTCGTCGCGCTCCGCCCGCCACCGGTCGTGCGCACGTCGCGGATCGCCGGCCGCCCGCACCTCCGCGTACAGGGCGAAGACGCGACGACGCCAGTCGGCGACCTCGAGGGCGGTACGTGCCGGAGCGCTGATCATGGCTTCAGGCTATGCGGCCGGCACTGTCTCCGGGCCGGATCCCGGCGTAACCTCGCCGGGAGGAGAATCATGCCCGCACCACGCGCCGCCCTCGCCGCAGCGATCCTGCTGTCGGCGCTCACCCTGGCCGCCTGCGCGACGGAAGGAACCTCGATGCCCTCCCCCGGCGACACGAGCGACACCAGCCCCTCCGCACGACCGCCGTTCCGGACGGCGAGCCCCGCCCCGCTCGGCCCGACCGGGTCGCCGGCCGACCTCCCGCCGGCGAAGTGGGAGGCGATCGTCGCCGATCTCGCCGCGCGCGGAGTGGGCGGCGAGCCCGTCCTCGTGTCGGCGGAGCGGGTCGAGTTCTCGGACGGCTCGCTCGGGTGCCCCTCCCCCGGCATGTCCTACACGCAGGCGATCGTCGACGGATATCGCGTCGTCGTGCGGGCGGACGGCCGCACGTTCGACTACCGCTTCGGGTCGGGTGACGAGCCCCGCCTCTGCGAGCGCTGACGACGGATGCCGAAAGGGGCGGCGCGTCCGCTGACGCACCGCCCCTCTCGTGAATCCGGCCTTACTTCACCGGGACGAGCAGCGCCTCGTCCGCGCCCGACTCGTTGTCGACGACGACCACCATCGCGCCGAGCGGCTTCTGCGCCGCGTAGGCGGAGGCGTCCGTGCGGACGGTCACCGAGGCCCGGCCGCCCTTCGGCACGACCTCGTACTGCCCGTTGGTGATCGCGGGATCGCCCGGGTGGTACGTCGCCGTCGCCGCGAACGCGTCGCTGCCATCGGTCGTGAGGCTGAACGACTGCACGGTGTAGTCGAACGGCCCGGTGATCTTCAGGTCGGTGAGGTTCACCGGCAGCAGGATCGTGCTGCTGTCGGTCGGCGCCTGCGCGAGGAATCCGCTCGGGGTGAGCGCACCCGTCTTCACGTTCTGCACGAACACCTCGGCGACACCGTCGACCGAACCGCTGCGCACGGCCCCGGAGTCGTACGAGAACACGACCCAGTCGGGCGTGCCGTCACGGTTCGTGTCGATGACGACGTCGAACTCGTTGCTCGCGGCGTTCGACCACCGCGAGTACGTGTTCACGGCGAAGACGGCCAGCTGGTCACCGCTCGCGGTCGCGAACGACTGCACACCCGCGGCGCGCAGGTCATAACCCGTGTCGGAGATCGCCTTCGGGGCATCCTTCTTGTCCGTCAGACCCCAGGTGTAGACGTCCGCTGCCGCATCCAGCGCACCCTTGCGGTTGCGCAGGTCGAGGACGTGGTCGGCGTCGGCCACCCGGCCGCGCGAGCTGAGCGAGCCCTTCACCGTCACGTCGCTGTTCGACCGCGGGACGAGCAGGTAGGGCACGCGCAGGGTCGACCCCGGCGCGGTGAACACGACATCACCCGAGATCTCGGCGAACGAGAACTGGTCGTCCGCGCTCAGCGAGCCCGGCACCGAGGACGCCGGAGCGGACACCGTCACCCGGACGCTCTCCGTGCGACCCGGCTTCACCGTCACCTTCTTGGTGCTCGTCGTGACCTTGGCCTTCACCGACTGGGGCGAGGCCTGCGTCGAGACCGTGAAGGTCACGCTCTTCTTGCCGTCGTTGCGGACGGTGACCTTCTTCGTCCCACCGAGCGTCGAACTCGACTCGTCGAAGCCGAAGCTCAACGCCGCCTCGCGCACACGACCGCTGTCCGTGCGGAAGCTGTCGCCCGTGGCGGTCACCGTCGTCCGCACCGCCTGCGCGGTGTCGACGAGGCCGACGCCGCCGCGGGTCGGGTTGATCCGCGCGACGCCGTCCGGGTCGGCGGTCGAGACGATCGCCGCCGAGATCCGCTCGGTGTCCCACGTCGGGTGCGCCTGCACCGTCAGCGCGGCGACGCCGGCGACGTGCGGGGCGGCCATCGAGGTGCCCGAGAGCACCGACGCGTCGCCGCCCGTGCCGACGGCGACCGACGAGATCGAGACGCCCGGCGCCGCGACGTCGGGGCTGATCGAGCTGTCGCCGCTGCGCGGACCGGACGAGCTGAACGAGGCGTAATCGCGGAACACGGGGTTCGCGATCTGCGCTGCCTGGACGGTCACGACCGCCCCCGAGGTGAAGGCCGCACCGTCGGACGAGCGGACGCCGAAGAACGGGATCGTGACCTCGTACGGTGTGCCGTCGTCGGGGTTCTCCGTGATGACGCCCTCGTACGGGGGCAGGTCGTTCGTGGAGTTCACCATGACGACCGCCTCGGCTCCGGCCTGCTGCCCGAAGATCGGCTTGGCCGCGCGGGCGCACGTGCCGCGTTCGACGACGGCGATCTGGCCGCCGCCCTGTGTGATCCCGGCACGGGTGTAGTCGGATGCCGCGCACCCGAGCGCCTCGTTGGCGGCGGTCGCGGGGTCGTCGGTCAGTCGCACGACCGTCAGCTGCCCGACGTCGTCGAGCGCGGCACCGTTCGCGTTGATCGCCTGGACCTTCTTGCCGCCGACCGTGAGGGTGGCGCCGGGGAAGGATGCCGTGCTGTCGACGGCCGACACCGCGATGACGCCGTCACCGCTGCCCGGCGAACCGGTGAGGTACGGGCTCGGTCCGGAGTTGCCGGCCGACGCCACGACGACCACGCCCGCGCCGGCCGCGTTCGCGGCGGCGACGGCGCTCGGGTCGTCGCCGCGGCCGAAGGACGAGCCGAGCGACATGTTGATGACGTCCATGCCGTTGTCGACGGCCCAGTCGATGGCCTGGATGGTGACGTCGGTCGAGCCGTCGCAGCCGAACACACGGACGGCGTACAGGTCGACCTCGGGCGCGACACCCGGTCCGACCCGGAAGTCGACGGACGGCGTCGTCTCGTCGTACGGACCGGTGTAGGTCTTGCCGTCGGTGGTGACGCCCGATCCGCCGGTCGTGCCGGCGACGTGGGAGCCGTGGCCCTCGCAGTCGAGGGGGTTGTTGTCGGGCCTCGGGATCAGGGCGTCGCCGGTGCCGCCGGCGTCGTAGTCGTCACCGACGAGGTCGATGCCGCCCTTGACGCGCGGGGCGCTCGGCCCGAAGAGCTTCGGGTCGGCGGGCGCATCCGAGGCGGCCGCCGCCTTCTCGTAGGCCTCGACCGTGCCCGGGCCGCCGAAGCCGGCGTGGGTGTAGTCGATGCCGGTGTCGATGATCGCGACCTTGACGTCCTCACCGGTGTACCCGGTGCTCTGCCAGACCGAGGGGACACCGAGGAACGGCACGGAGACGGCGTTGTCGAGTTCGTGCGTCACCACGGGGTGGACCGCGACGACACCGGGGAGCGCGGCGACGTCGTCGAGCTCGGCGGCGGGCACGGTGGCCTGGATGCCGTTGTAGGCGGACTGCATCTGCGCGCGGATCTTGCCGCCGCGCTGGGTGATGTCGCCGCGGATGGCGTCCTGCGCGGCCTTCAGGTCCTTCTTCACGTCGGTCCGCTCGGTCTTGCTCAGCGAGCGGCCTTCCTCGGCCTCGACGACGGCGACGGGCTCGCCCTCCATCTCGATGACGACCGACACCTGCCGATCGGGGTCGATCGCGGCCGCCAAGATGTCGCTGTCGAGGGCGCCGGTCGACGTGCTGCGGTCGAACCGCGCGGTGGGGTCGTCGTCCGGTGTCGCGGCGAGGGCCGCGGTGGTGGGCAGTGAGAGCGCGAGGACGCCCGCAACCGCCAGGATGCGTCGGTGCAAGGGGGGGACCGCCTTTCCTTCTGGGAAGAGCGCTCGGCTGGCTTGGGCGGGATCCGATCGGATGCCGCGGCCGAGGCTGATAGGAGGCTATGCATCCCCTGACCGTTCCCCAAGAGGAAGATGCGCAGATGAGAGGATCCTCACCCGGCGGGCGTCACGCGATGCGGGTCCCCGGCGGAAGACGACGCGCCGGCGTGCGAGTGCGCACACCCGCCCACCACAGCAGGAGGCCCGCCGCGATCACCTGCACGCCGAGGCCGACGAACCAACTCGGCACCGTCGACGCGATGATCTCCTCCGGTGTCGGGCCGCTGTCCTGCACGACGCAGTCGCTGTACGAGCTGACCGGCTCGGGGGCGATCTGCGACTGCCGGACGGAGTACTTCGTCCATCCGAACAGGTCGTCGGGGTTCCCGTACTCGTTGAAGCTCGACGGTGTCGCGTCGGCGAGGATCACGAAGGGGTTCGCCGCCAGGATCCACCAGAAGTAGTCGAACCGCGGCACCTCGGAGGTGGTGCTCTCCCAGTCGCCGCAGACCCACTGCTCCGGATCGTTCGGGCAGTTCGACGAGCCGTCCGCGCACACGGGCGCGCCGGTCTCGTCGTACTGCGCCGACTGGTACCGGTCCACGCGCTCGGTGCGGACGCTCGACCCGAGCAAGCCGAACGCGATGACCGTCCCGACGGTGAGGGCCGCCACGACGAGGTAGGTTGTCGCGACGGAGAACAGCGGACGGGCGAGGATGCCGCTGAACGCCGTCCCGAGCGCCGCGACGACACCCGCTTCGACGACCAGCACGACGGCCGAGACCACGACGGCGAGCGGGTTGATGCCCCCGCCGAAGGTGGCGATGACGAGGAACGGCACGGCGACCACGGCGAACGCGAGCCCCGTCAGCCACGCGGCGAGGAACTTGCCGAGCACGATCTCGCGGGTCGTCGCCTGGGTGACCTGCAACGGGGCGAGGGTCGCGGCATCCCGGTCGCCGTTGATGGAGTTGCCGCTGAGGGTCGGCGAGACGAGCACGACCAGCAGCAGCGTGACGAAGACGACGACCGAGTAGACGCCGGGTCCGGAGTCCTCCTGGCCCGAGAAGGAGAGGAAGGCGAGCGCGGTCGTCCCGACGAGGACGAGCGCGAAGACACCGAGCAGCACGTACCAGGACACCGTGCGGATGCGCTGGGTCAGGTCGAGGCGGGCGATGGTCCACAGTCGCGAGAGGTTCATCGCGCACCTCCTTCGAGGTCGAGGAAGGTGTGTTCCAGCATGCCGCTGGCCGCGGAGAACTCCGCGACCGGCAGGCCGGCCGCGACGAGCGCGGCGAGTCCCTGCGCCGCGGCCACGTCGCCGGCGAAGCTCACGAGCAGGTCGCGTCGGTCGACGGGGAGGGTCGCGACGTCGAGCCCGAGGGCCTGGGCCACCGGCAAGGCGGCGGTCGCGGCATCCCGATCCGCGAGGCGGATCCGCCACGTCCGTGCACGTCCGGCCGCCTCGGCGACGCGCTCGGAGCTCACGGTCTCGCCCTGCGTCATGAAGACGGCGTCGTCGACGACCTCCTCGAGCTCGGAGAGGATGTGGCTGGAGACCAGCACCGTGCGTCCCTCCGCCGCGAGCGAGCGCAGCAGCAGGCGCAGGTCGATGCGCGCCTGCGGGTCGAGACCCGAGGCGGGCTCGTCGAGCAGGAGCACCCGCGGGTCGTGGACGAGGGCGCGCGCGAGGCCGAGGCGCTGCTTCTGGCCGCGGGAGAGCACCCGGGCCGGAGCATCCCCGAGAGACTCGAGGCCGACGGTGGTGAGGAGTTCCGCGGCGCGTGCCGCGGCGGCCGTCCGGTCGAGGCCGGAGAGCCGGCCGGTGACGGCGATCGTCTCGCGGGCCGAGAGCGAGGGCCACGCGCCCAGGCTGTCCGGCATCCACCCGAGCTTCGCGCGCGCCGCCGCGGGGTCGGTTACGGGATCGATCCCGGCGATCCGGATGGTGCCGGCGTCGGGGGCCAGGAGCGAAGCGAGCATCAGCAGCAGCGTCGTCTTGCCCGCGCCGTTCGGGCCCACGAGGCCCGTGACCGCGCCCTCGGGCGCCTGGAAGGTGACGTCGCGGACGGCGTGGACGTTCCCGAAGGATCGTCGCACCCCCTGGGCGACGATGCCGGCATCAGTCATACCGCTCACCCTAGGGGGCGGAGGTGTCCTCCTGGGGAACGCGCGGACGCACACGCAGATTGAGCAGGCCGAAGGTCAGCAGCAGCGCGACCGCGACGACGGGTGCCCACAGGGCCACCGCGGCCCCGGCGGACTCGGCCAGCGCGCCGACCACCATGCTCGCGAAGGCCTGTCCGACGACGACCGCCGAACCGAGCACGGCCATGACCGTCGCCTCGCGTCCGCGCGGCGAACGAGCGGCGGCGAGCGCGTAGATCGTCGCGAGCGTCGGGCCGATGCCGCAGCCGGCGAGCGCGAGAGCCCACCCCATCGAGATCGCCCCCGTTGCCCCGGCGGCGAGAACCGCACCGATCAGCAGGACGGCGGTGAAGCCGATCCAGCGCCACGGCAACGCGAAGCGTCGCGGCAACAGGCCCACCCCGAGCGCGAGGATCGCCGAGCCGATGCCCATGATCCCGTAGAGGATGCCGGTCTGCTCGGGGAACCCGCCCTCGTCCGCGAAGGCGGTGAGCGAAGTCAGCATCGCTCCGAAGAACAGTCCGGTCGCGAAGGTGCCGGCGGCGGCGACGAGGATGCCGGGGCGCAGCACGGCCCGCGCCGGCTCACGCGCCGCACCCTGCTCCGCGTGGCCCGCGGTGCGAGCGGTCGGGTGCAGCGCGAACGCGGTGACGAAGACGACGGTGAGGGCGGCGGCGGCGAGAACCGGGGCGGCGGGGCTCGCCGCGATCGCGACGACGCCGACGAGGACCGGCCCGAAGACGAAGACGATCTCATCGACGGCCGACTCGTACCCCATCGTCGACTCCTGGAGTCGGCCGCGGGCGACGCGGTCGAGCCGCATCCGGCCGATGGAACCGACCAGTCGGGCGCGGGACATCGGCGAGACCTGCGGGGCGGTCGCCCCGGCGAGCACCGAGACGGCCAGGAGCACACCGTCCGGGGTGTCGCCGTAGGCGACGGCGACGAGGGTCACCAGGACGGCGCTCTGGACGAGCGTCGCGAGCAGCAGCACCGGTCGCTGACCCCAGCGGTCGGCGGCCGCACCGATGAGGGGGCCGGTCGCGATGGTGCCGAGGCCGACCATCGCCGAGGTGAGCCCGCCGACGGCGAGCGATCCCCGGGCGTCGACCACCATCGTGAGGACGCCGACGACGATCATCGCGTACGGCAGTCGCGCGATCAGTGCGATGGCGAAGTATCCGATACCCACGGACGCAGCGAGCGTCCGGAGGGGGCTGTCGCGTTCGGGGGCGCGCACCGGTGTCGAGTCGGTGAGGGGCATGTGTCATGACCTCCGTGCAGCTGAGGCGTCGTGCCGCCTTGACTCTCCACGGATCAGGTAGTTACACGGGGTGCCGGCGCACCGGCATCCATTCTACCGCGCGTCACCTGAGCGTCCCGGGCGGGCGAAGAAGGCGACGCCGAGGTCGGGGTGGTCGACGAAGACGCCGTCGACGCCCGTCTCCGCGATCCGGCGCCACTCCCCCTCCCAGTCGCCGAACGTCGCGTCGTCGCCGGGTCCGCGGAAGAGCGGGTCGAGGAACGCGTTCTCCGGTCGGCACGTCCACACGTAGACCTCGAGCCCGCGACCGTGCGCGTCCGCCACGACGGACGGATGCTCGAGCACGATCCGCTTGTCGAGACTGATCCCATCCACCTCCCCTGCGAGCCGGTCGAGTCCCTCCGGGGTGAGCTGGTCGGCGTAGGTGACCGCGTCGTCGCCGTCCGCCGCCCGGAGGTCCCACGCGGACCCCTCCGCCTCGAGCAGGTAGACGTAGCGGGCACGGATGCCGCGACCCCGCAGCTCCTGCAGGATCCGCTGCTCGAACGATTCGATCACCAGCGGCCGCGCCCCGACATCCCATCCGGCGCTGCGCAGTTCGTCGGCGAGCAGCCCCGCGACGTCGTACCCGATCGATCCGAAGTACGTCGCGTGCTTCACCTCCAGCACGACGCCGGCTCCCGCCGGGGCGGCAGCCACGAGGTCGAGGAGCTCGCGCAGCCGCAGGATCGGCTGACCGCGGTCGCTCGCCGCGCTCCCCGGCCGAAGGTGCGGCAGCCGTTCCCGGCACCGCAGCGTGGCCAGCTCGTCCCACGTGAAGTCCTCGGTGAACCATCCGGTCAGGTCTGCGCCGTCGACGACCTTCGTCGTCCGGCGGGACGCGAACTCGGGATGGTCGGCCACGTCGGTCGTCGACCCGATCTCGTTCTCGTGCCGGACCACGGCGATGCGGTCCGCGGTGAAGACGACGTCCGGTTCGACGGCGTCCACCCCGGAGGCGAGAGCGAGGTCATAGGAGGTGCGCGAATGCTCGGGCAGGTACCCCGGCGCGCCGCGGTGACCGATGACGAGCGGGCGGTTCACGGACATGCGGTCAGGTTACCCAGCTCGGGTGACGCGACCCGCCGCAGGAGCGCGGCCAGAGGGGCCTCATAGTCCTCTCACAGCGGGGGCCCGCACCCGCGGAAACACGGTCCGATACGCTGGATCGACAGCACAGCGCTGTGAGTCGACTTTTGGAGTGAGACACACAATGGCAGCGTCCGGCAATTTCGCCTTCAACAATCCGGTGTTCCAGGAGGATCAGCGCCGTCCCGGCCTGACTCCCCCTGCCGCCCCGACGAACTACTCGGCCGCCTCGCACCAGGCCGCCGACCTCGCCGCGAGCGCTCAGCTCGAGGGCATGTACGCGGCCCCCACCGCATCCTCCGCCAACACCGGCCGGATGACGGTCGAGGACACCGTCGTCAAGACGGCGGGCCTGTTCGGCATCCTGCTCGTGACCGCACTCGTGGGCTGGTTCTGGACCCTCGGCGGGTCGCTCATGCCTACGCAGGTGGAGCCGGCCGACCTGACGATCATGCCCTGGATCATCGGCGCGCTCGTGGGCTTCGTCCTCGCGCTCGTCATCAGCTTCACGTCCCGCAAGAAGGTCCGCCCGGCTCTGGTCTGGGCGTACGCGGCGGCTGAGGGTCTGTTCGTCGGTGGAATCTCGGCGTACTTCGAGTTCATCTGGCCGGGCGTCGTCCTGCAGGCGACCATCGCGACCCTCGTGGTGGTCGGCGTGACCCTCGCCCTCTTCGCGAGCGGCAAGGTCCGTGTCAGCAAGAAGGCCAACAAGATCTTCATGATCGCGATGGTCAGCTACCTGGTGTTCGGCCTCGTCAACCTGGTCCTCATGTGGACGGGCGTCACCCAGGGCACCTTCGGCCTCTACAGCCAGGAGGTCTTCGGCATCCCGCTCGGCCTCATCATCGGCCTGCTGGTCGTCCTCATGGCGTCGTACTCGCTCGTCCAGGACTTCGACCTCGTGCAGCAGGGTGCCCGCAACGGCGCTCCCCGCGAGTTCGGCTGGATCGGCGCCTTCGGCATCATGGTCACGGTCGTCTGGCTCTACGTCGAGATCCTCCGCATCATCGCCATCCTGCGGGGCAACGACTGACCCCCGCCTCACACGACGAAGGCCGTCCGGGAAACCGGGCGGCCTTCGTCGTTGCGGGCGATCCGCGTGCTCAGGAAGGGAGCCGCAGGACGGCGACCGTGCCGCGCGGGGCGTGCGACTCGAGCGCCACGGTTGCCCCGTAGGCCTCGGCGAGCGACGCGGCGTTGGAGAGCCCGATGCCGGTGCCGGGAATGGCGGCATCGTGTGCGTACGGAGCCCGGTAGAACCGGTCGAAGGCGTGCGTGCGCTCCTGCTCGGTCATCCCGACACCCTGGTCCGCGATGGTGACGACGATCTCGCGTCCCTCCTCGTAGGCCGAGACCACGACGTCGCCGCCTCCCGCGGGGGTGAACTCGACGGCGTTGCGGAGGAGCTCCTCCAGGATCGACGCGAGATCGCGGACGGCGATGCGGGCGGCCCGGTCGGGCATCGCGCCCATCTGGATGTGGATGCGGCGGTCCCGCGCGCGGGCCGCGACCTCCGAGATCGCGTGTTTGACGACGGGACCGACGTGGGAGGCTCCCGAGCGCGCTTCGACGTCGCGTGTCGACTGTCCGGCCGCGATGAGGCGCTCGACGAGCCGCAGCAGGCGCTCCGCTGACCGCTCGACGGCTTCCCACCGTTCGGTCTCGGCCGACTCGTTCATGAGGGCGATGTCGGTGTGACCGAGGATCACCGTGAGGGGCGTGCGGAATTCGTGACCGACGGTGCTGAGGAACCGATCGCGGACTTCGACGGCACCCACGAGCTCGGTGACGTCCTGACCGACGATCACGATCCCGACCTCCTCGCCGCCGGCGACGACGGGACGCACGATGACCTGCAGCACGCGCCGCGGGTCGCCGCCGAACTCGACCGTGCGCGGCGCGGCGAAGTCCCCCGAGCGCACGCGCTCGACGAAGTCGGCCGAGGTGGCCTCGGCGGGCATCGAGCTGTCCGCGCGCCAGATGACCGAGAGGAATCCGTCCCGGTCGATCTCATCTATCCCGGATCGGCCGCTGATTTCGGCGGCGACGGCGTTGAGCAGGATCGGGCGTCCATCCGGTCCGAAGACGGCGACGGCGTTGTCGGTCGCGTCGAGCGTGGCGCGCAGCATGGCGGTGTCGCGGCCCGACAGCCGCAGCGCGTGATCGAGTTCGTCCGACACGGCCTCGGTGTGCGCCCGCATCCGCCCGAGGTCCCGGGCAATGAGGGCGATGGTTCCCGCGATGAGCCCCGCGATAATGGGCAGGGCGACGACCGAGACGACGTCGGCGGCATCGCGGAATCCGCCGGTACGGATGATCTGGATGAGCGGTCCGAGAGCGGTCAGCAGCACCCCGGCCACGACGGTGGCGGGCGGGAAGGCGAAGGCGAGCCAGCCGAGCGGGAAGATCACCAGCAGGCCCGCCGCGGGCAGGACCTCCACACCGGCGTCCCGCAGGGGAAGGCACGCGAGGATCTGCACGAGCGGGATGGCCGCCAGCCACTCCGTGTGCTTGGTCGGCTGGACGAGCCAGACGGCGGTCATGGCCGCCGTACTCAGGACGATGACGCCGAAGCCGGCGAGCAGCAGCGGGGTGATGCGGGCGCTGTCGATCGTCCCGAGGATCAGCACGACGATGAGGGTCGAGATGGCCAGGACGAACTGCGCATACGGCTGTGTACGCGGACGCTCGATCAACGCCTCACCCCCTCCTCAGACGGCGGTGCAGACCGGGGCAGGAGCCCGCGCTCACTCTGACCGGGCCGGACACGCCGTGTCAAGGGCTGGCGGCGCGGCTCGTCACGGGGGCTCCCCCCGCGACTCACTCCCATTCGATGGTCCCCGGGGGCTTCGACGTGACGTCGAGCACCACCCGGTTGACCTCGCGCACCTCGTTCGTGATGCGGTTGCTGATCTTCGAGAGCACGTCGTACGGCAGCCGGGTCCAGTCCGCCGTCATGGCGTCCTCGCTCGAGACGGGGCGAAGGACGATCGGATGCCCGTAGGTCCGCCCGTCCCCCTGCACGCCCACCGAGCGAACGTCGGCCAGCAGCACGACGGGGCACTGCCAGATCTCGCCGTCCAGTCCCGCCTTCGTCAGCTCCGCACGGGCGATGGCGTCGGCGTCACGCAGGATCTCGAGGCGGTCAGCGGTGACCTCACCCACGATCCGGATGCCGAGGCCGGGCCCCGGAAAGGGCTGGCGCCCGACGATGGCCTCCGGCAGACCCAGCTCGCGACCGATCGCGCGGACCTCGTCCTTGAACAGGGTGCGCAACGGCTCGACGAGCTCGAACTGCAGGTCCTCGGGAAGCCCGCCGACGTTGTGGTGGCTCTTGATGTTGGCCGTGCCGGCACCGCCGCCGGACTCGACCACATCCGGGTACAGGGTGCCCTGCACGAGGAACCGGATCGGGTCGCCCTCCGCGGCGGCCTCGGCGATGAGGTCCGACTGGACCTTCTCGAAGGCGCGGATGAACTCCCGGCCGATGATCTTGCGCTTCTGTTCGGGATCGCTCACGCCGGCGAGGGCGTCGAGGAAGGTCTCCCGCGCGTCGACGGTGATCAGGCGCACCCCAGTCGAGGCGACGTAGTCGTTCTCGACCTGCTCGCGCTCGCCCTTGCGGAGCAGACCGTGGTCGATGAAGACGGCGGTGAGCTGGTCGCCGACAGCTTTGTGCACGAGGGCGGTGGACACCGCCGAGTCGACGCCTCCCGACAGCGCCGAGATGACTCGGCCCGTCCCGACCTGCGCGCGGATCTTCTCGACCTGCTCGGCGATGACGTTGTCGCTGTTCCAGTCGGCGGGCAGTCCCGCCGCCTTGTGCAGGAAGTTCTCCAGCACGCGCTGGCCGTGGTCGGAGTGCTTGACCTCGGGATGCCACTGCACGCCGTAGAGCTTGCGGGCGTCGTTCGCGAAGGCGGCGACGGGGGTGGCCGCGGTCCGCGCGAGGACCTCGAAGCCGTCGGGAGCGGCGCTGACCTGGTCGCCGTGACTCATCCACACGTTCTGGTCCACGGGCTGTCCGTCGAGCAGCACGTTGTCGGTGACGATCGTCGCATCCGTCGCCCCGTACTCGCGGAGACCGGTGTTCGCGACCTCGCCGCCGAGGGTCTTGGCCATCACCTGGAAGCCGTAGCAGATGCCGAGCGTCGGGACGCCGAGGTCGAAGACACCGGCATCCAGCTGCGGCGCACCCTCCTCGTAGACCGACGACGGACCGCCCGAAAGGATGATCCCGACAGGGTTCTTCTCGGCGATCTCCGTAGCGGTCGCGGTGTGCGGCACCAGCTCGCTGTACACGCCGGCCTCGCGGACGCGACGGGCGATCAGCTGCGCGTACTGGGCGCCGAAGTCGACGACCAGCACGGGGCGCTGGGAGGTTTCGGTCTGCTCTGTCACCGGGTCTCCGTGGGGGTTTCGAGGGGGACGGATGCGGCGGCCTCCCGCTCGGCCAGGTACTCCCTGACCTCGCGGGCGACCTTCGCCTCCATGAAGAAGGACAGGAGGGGCACGATGCCGCCGAGTGCGAGCACGATGAAACGCGGGAAGCGCCACCGCATGAGGCTCCACACCCGGAAGCACGCGAAGAGATAGACGACGTAGAACCACCCGTGCACGACGAGGATCGCGAGCGAGATGTTGACGCCGTCTCCGGTGGAGACGATGTCGCACGTGTTCGTCATCGGCGCGAACAGTGAGTACCACTGGCAGTCGGGGCCGGGGATCGCCGTCGCGAACCACAGCAGTCCACCGGAGCCGCCGGCGAAGAGCTCGACGTGGAGCGGCGTGTACTTCAGGATCATCTCGGCGACCAGCAGAAGCAGGCCGACACCGGTGACGATCGATGCGATCTGATAGAACCGCAGGGCGCCGCGGATCGCCGGGAACGTGGCGAGTTTGGGCTGGACGGGCATGGCTTCCAGTCTACGGGCGCGGCAGGGGCTGCTCGGCGCCCTCGCCGTCGTCGGAGAGCGCTTCGACTTCCTTCTCCCACGCGTCGCGCGCCAGTCGGTACCACATGTAGAAGGCGAAGCCCGCGAACACCGCCCACTCGATGGCGTAGAAGATGTTGAGCCAGTTCACCGACGACAGCTCGGTCGGGGCCGGCGCATGGATCTGCTGCAGCGCGCCGAAGGCCTCCGCGGAGACGAGGTAGGGACGGTAGACGTCGAGCCCCTCGATGTCGCTCCACTGCGAGAGCAGCGCGGCCGGAGACATCGCGGTGATCTCGAGAGGGTCGGCGTCCCGCGGCGGCTCCTTCGCGCCCTCGTCGGAGATGAGCCGTCCCGTCAGCGTGACGTCCTGCGGCGGCGCGTCGCTCAGAGCGGATGCCGCGGCATCCGCGTTCTCCCGGTCAGGCGTGAACCCGACCGCCACTGCGAGCGAGGTCGGACCGTCCACCCCGGCGGTCGTCGGGTCGACGCGGAATTGTCCCGTCACCCAGTATCCGGGCGTGCCGTCGTCGTAGCGGGAGGTGACGACGCGGAAGTCGCCGGCCACGAAGGCACCCGTCACCTCGACCCGTTGGCCCACGAGCGGCTCCGGCAGGTAAGCGCCGGGAGCCACGACCTCACCCAGCGGACGCACCTGCTCGGTCATGCCCGCGGGCGGCGGATCGGTGTCGATGGCGTTCCCCAGCTGCCACTGCCCGAGCCACGCGAAGATCCCGGCCACGAGCAGGGCGAGGCCCAGCATCCCGATCCAGAACGGACGGGTCATGACCTCCCGCAGCGTCGGCGGGAAGACGTCGGGAAGATCGTCGACGGCGGGGGTTCCAGTCATCAGTGGGAAGACGCGTACGGCGCGACGACGACCTCGACGCGCTGGAACTCCTTGAGATCCGAGTAGCCGGTCGTCGCCATCGACTTCCGCAGCGCACCGATGAGGTTCGCCGTGCCGTCGGCGACGGGGGCCGGGCCGTAGAGGATCTCTTCCAACGGCGAGACCTGACCGACCTCGACGCGGGTGCCGCGCGGCAGCTTGGCGTGGTGCGCCTCGGGTCCCCAGTGGAAGCCGCGGCCGGGGGCGTCGGTCGCGCGCGCGAGCGCGACGCCGAGCATGACGGCGTCGGCGCCCATGGCGAGCGCCTTCACGATGTCTCCCGACGTGCCGACACCGCCGTCGGCGATCACGTGCACGTAGCGCCCGCCCGACTCGTCGAGGTAGTCGCGGCGCGCGCCGGCGACGTCGGCGACCGCGGTGGCCATCGGCGCGTGCAGGCCGAGGGTGGCGCGAGTGGTGGATGCCGCTCCCCCGCCGAACCCGACGAGGACGCCGGCGGCGCCGGTCCGCATGAGGTGGAGCGCGGCCGTGTAGGTCGCCGCACCGCCCACGATGACGGGGACGTCGAGGTCGTAGATGAACTTCTTGAGGTTGAGCGGCTCGTCGACACTGGACACGTGCTCGGCCGAGACCGTGGTGCCGCGGATGACGAACAGGTCGACGCCGGCGGCGACGACGGTCTCGTACAGATCCTGCGTGCGCTGCGGGGTGAGCGCGCCGGCCACCGTCACACCGGCGGCGCGGATCTCGGCGAGGCGGTCGCGGACCAGCTCGGGCTTGATCGGCGCGGAGTAGAGCTCCTGCATCCGACGGGTCGCGCCGTCCGCGGGGAGCGCGGCGATCTCGGCGAGCAGCGGCTCCGGGTCGTCGTACCGGGTCCACAGCCCTTCGAGGTCGAGCACACCGAGGCCGCCGAGCTGACCGAGCATGATCGCCGTGCGCGGGCTCATCACCGAGTCCATCGGCGCCCCGAGGACCGGGATGCCGAAGCTGTAGGCATCGATCGACCAGGCGGTCGAGACGTCCTCGGGGTTGCGCGTGCGCCGCGAGGGCACGACGGCGATGTCGTCGAAGGCGTACGCGCGACGCGCGCGCTTGGCGCGGCCGAGCTCGATTTCCATGGTCACCGTCCCAGCCTACCGTCGAGGCCCGACGCCCGCCCCGCCTGCTCAGCGGGCACGCGCCACCCGCGGTTCGTCCCACACGGGCTCGTCGGACTCGTAGACCGTGCCGTCGGCCCCGAAGACGAGGAACCGGTCGAACGACCGTGCGAACCAGCGGTCGTGGGTGACCGCGAGCACGGTTCCCGAGAACGCGGTCAAGGCGTTCTCCAGCGCCTGGGCCGACACGAGGTCGAGGTTGTCGGTCGGCTCCTCGAGCAGCAGCAGCGTCGCACCCGACGGTTCCAGCAGCAGGATCTGAAGCCGTGCCTGCTGGCCGCCGGACCCGAGCGCGGAGCCGCGGAGGTGCTCGAGGCGGCGATTGATCGCCTCGGTCGGACCGTTGGATGTGCCGGGTCGGTCGAAGTAAGCCAGAACGTCGTCGGCGCGCTTGTTCAAGGTCCGTCCGAGCGTGTTGAGCTCGACCAGTGCTCTGAGATGAGCCTGATCAGGTCGTCGGTTGGATTCCGACAGGCGGCTCCAGCGAACAGCCCCTGACCTGCGGAAACGCAGGGCAGGGGCTGTTCGGTTCTGGTGGTCGCGCGATGCGCTGGCTTCACGGCTCTGCCCGACACCGGCGTCGCTCTCCTCTACGACGGACCCCCCGCCGGCTGAGCGCTCGCGGCCGGCATCCTGTCCGTGTGCCGGTAGGCCTCGCACCGCTCGGCAACGCGGCGGGGCGTTGTGTCGCGACCTGGTCGGGTCCGACGGCTCGGCGGGGCGCGATCGTCTCGTGCGTTGGCGGACTACGGGAGCTTGGACGCGAGGACGTCGGCCGCCAGGATCTCGGGTGCTGCGCCGAGGAGGTGCTGGTTGGCCATCAGGGCTGCGACGATGGCGCCGTTGGCGTGGGCGTCGCGAGCGGCCTCGTCGGGGAATGCATCGAAGATCCAGAAGGTGTCGGCGTGGGTCCTGACCGCGAACCAGACAACCGTTCCTACTTCTTCGTTGGCGAGTGCGACAGCGCCGGCGAGCAGATCGGCGACCGCGTCGTGCTGTCCATCCGCCGCGACGATCTTGGCGACGAAGGCATACGGAAGTGATGCGGGTGTGGACATGAGGGGCTCTCCTTGCAGTCGGGGTTTTTCGTGGGACGAGTTCAGCGTATGCCGAGCAAGGGCCGGCGGGCAGTGGCGTATACGGCAGTATTGCTATTGTTTACGTCATGCGTATCGGACTGATCGCGATCGACGGCTGCTTCGGTTCGGCTATCGCGTCGATCATCGACATCGTGCGGGTGGCCGACGGAGCTCGCGGCGATGTCGACCCGCGGATCGACCCGATCGAACTCGCCATCCTCGGACCGAAACGGCGAGTGACCACGACGGCATCGATGACCCTGTCGGTGGACCACCCGCTGTCGGAGTCCGGAGAGTTCGACGTGGTCGTCGTCCCTGCGCTTGGAACCCTTACGGCCGCCGCTACCAACGACGTCCTGCAGAGCCGAGATGCTCGTTCGGTCATCGCCTCGCTCGGGCGCCTCGACGAGGCGACCACCCGGATCGCCGCGGCGTGCACCGGCGTGTTCGCCGTCGCCGAGACCGGACGGATGCATCATCGACGGGCGACGACCAGCTGGTTCCTGGGGCCGGAGTTCCTGAAGCGCTATCCGACCGTCGCCCTCGATCTCGACACCATGGTCGTGGCCGACGGGAACCTCGTCACCGCCGGCGCCGCCTTCGCCCACATCGACCTCGCGCTCTCACTCGTGCGATCGATCAGTCCCGACCTGGCCCAACATGTCGCCAAGCTCCTCATCATCGACGAGCGCCCGTCGCAGGCGGCCTTCGTCGCCTACGAACATCTCCGGCACGAGGACCCGATCGTCGTCGAGTTCGAACGCTTCGTGCGCGCCCGCCTGGACGAACCGTTCAACGTCGCCTTCGTCGCGCAGTCGCTCGGCATCAGCCGGCGCACCCTCGAACGACGAGTCCGTGCGGCGCTCAACCTCACTCCGCTCGGATTCGTCCAACGGCTTCGCATCGAACGAGCTCGGCACCTCTCAGCAACCACGGACCTCACCTCCGCCGAGATCGCGCTACGGGTCGGCTACGCGAACGCCGAGACTCTGCGCTCCCTCCTGCGCAGGGAGCGACGCCGTTCCTGACCTATCGCCATGCCTGAGAACCACCTCTCAGCACGTCGCGTCGGCGCTCCTGCGTCGCCCCTGGACGACCCACTCGACATGCCCGCAGCACAGGCCATGCGACGTGCCCCGGCTTCCCGGACGGTCGGGTTGGGTGGCTTGTGTCGGCGGCGGGTGAATCCTGGTCACTTTCGGCGCTCGAAAAGTGAACGGTTGCGGGCAGTCTAGCCAGGGGTCTCGTCGGTGGTGGTGCGAATGCTGGGGAGGCTGTCGATGCCTCTGCCGCGGAGGCGGTAGCTGGCCCCTTTGAGGGTGAGGACGTCGGCGTGGTGAACGATCCGGTCGATCATCGCGGCGGCGACGGCCTGGTCTCCGAAGACGCCACCCCAGCCGGAGAACGGCAGGTTCGAGGTCAGGATCAGCGACGCGTGTTCGTAGCGTGACGAGACCAGCTGGAAGAAGAGGTTGGCGGCGTCTTGTTCGAACGGGAGGTAGCCGACTTCGTCGACGATGATCAGCCCGTAACGGCGAAGCCGGGTGAGCTCTCGTGGGAGGTTGCCTTGCCGGTGGGCGTCGGCGAGTCGGGTGACCCAATCGGTCGCAGTCGCGAACAACACCCGGTGCCCGTGGCGGGCAGCGACGATCCCGAGCGCGGTCGCGAGGTGCGTCTTCCCGGTCCCGGGAGGGCCGAGCAGGACCACGTTCTGCGCTTCGAGGAGGAACCCTCCCGAAGCGAGCGCGGCGATCTGCTGCCGGGTGGCTGGTTGCGCGTCCCAGTCGAAGTCCTCGAGCGTCTTCCGGCTCGGGAAGCCAGCGGCTTTGATCCGCAGCTCCGCGCCGGAGGCGTTGCGAGCGCTCACTTCGCGTTCGAGGACGGCGGCGAGGTAGTCCTCGAACGACCACCCGGCGTCGCGTGCTTGGTCCGCCATCCGGGCTGCGGCCTCCGTGATCCGGGGTGCCTTGAGTGCGCCGGCGAAATAGGTGATCTGCTTCGCGACGTCGGTCTTGCCGGCCATCAGTTGCTCCCCTCGACGAGCCCGAACGCGCGGTCGTAGTCGGCGAGATC
>NZ_JBMWDN010000004.1:0-219160 GCF_049545465.1 Microbacterium sp. NPDC079356
ACGCTGCTTCGTCTCCTCCGGAATCCTCTTCGGCATGATCAACATCTTCCTTCCAGACTCGAAAGGAAACGGCATCAGAACGGGGACGGTTCAAGCACCGCAGACGAACGCGACACGCCGAAGATGCATCCACCGAAAACCCCCATCCAAACCGGATCGCGCCGAAACCTCTGCGGCAAGTTTTCGGCGCGGTCCCAGATCAGCGTGCGAACACCCCCAGCTCGGTGACGGTGGCGGTTGCCGCATCCCACCGCCTGAGTCCGCGAGCGACACCGACGATCGGCTCACCGAGCAGCGGCAGCGCGCGCTCGAGGTCCGAGACCTTGAGCCGGTGCGCGAGGGTGACGTGCGGCATCCACTCGCCCGGGGCGGTGTGCGGAGCGTCGTCGCCGGGACCGGCGGCCTCGTGCACGGCGGCGTGCAGCGACAGCAGCCCGGCCGACGGCACGACCGAGCGTGCGAGCACCCGCCGCTCCCCCGCGCCGAACAGCACCACCGCACCGAGAGTCACGGGGAAGGCGGCCGGCAACGGCACCGACGCCAGCGACACCGACGGACGCACCAGCAGCGTCACGTGCGGCGCGTTCGAGGGCGACGTGTGCGCGGCGAGACTCGACAGCCCGGCGTCGGCGAGCGCCTGCCACTCCGCGCGCACGGCGCGCTCGGTCGCCGCATCGAACTCGAGCTCGATGCTGACGACCGGCGCGCCGCGCATCGCGGTCACCAGATCGTGACGCGCTTGTCCTCGTCGAGCCAGAGCTCGTCCGACGGGGTCACGTCGAACGCCGCGTAAAACTCGTCGATGTTGCGGACGATCTGGTTGCAGCGGAACTCGTTCGGCGAGTGCGGGTCGATCGTCAGCAGACGGATCGTCTCGGCATCCCGCCCCTTCTGCTGCCAGATCTGCCCCCAGCTCAGCAGCAGGCGCTGGATGCCGGTGAGCCCGTCGATCACGGGACCGTCGGCATCCGTCGAACCGGCCTTCTCCAGGTGCAGCCGGTACGCCTTGATCGCGATGCCGAGGCCGCCGAGGTCGCCGATGTTCTCGCCGATCGTCAGCGCGCCGTTGACCGTGTGATCGGACGACAGCCCCTGCGGCACGAGCGCGTTGTACTGCTCGATGAGGGTCTTCGTGCGCTCCGTGAACGCGGCGCGGTCCTCGTCGGTCCACCAGTCGTTCAGGGCACCGGTGCCGTCGAACGCGCTGCCCTGATCGTCGAAGCCGTGACCGATCTCGTGACCGATGACCGCGCCGATGCCGCCGTAGTTGGCGGCCGGGTCGCGCTCCATGTCGAAGAACGGGTGCTGCAGGATCGCCGCCGGGAACACGATCTCGTTCATCAGCGGGTTGTAGTAGGCGTTGACCGTCTGCGGGGTCATGAACCACTCGTCGCGGTCGATCGGCGCCCCGAGCTTTGCGAGCTGCTGGTCGTGCTGCCACGCGTTCGAGCGGCGGACGTTGCCGAGGAGGTCGGATGCGTCGATCTCGAGGTCGGAGTAGTCCTTCCACTTCACCGGGTAGCCGACCTTGGGCGTGAACGCCTCGAGCTTCTCGAGCGCGCGCTCGCGCGTGGCGGGCGTCATCCACTCCAGCGACGAGATCGACTGCCGGTACGCCTCGATGAGGTTGTCGACGAGGACGTCCATCTCCTCCTTCGCGCGCGGCGGGAAGTGACGCTCGACGTACACCTTGCCGACCGCCTCGCCGAGGGCCGCCTCGACGAGCGAGACGCCACGCTTCCAGCGCTCGCGGTTGACGGGCACACCGGTCATCTCGGTGCCGTAGAACGCGAAGTTCGCGTCGACGAACGCCTGCGACAGGAACGGCGCCGACGCGCGGATGACCTGCAGACGCAGCCACGCCTTCCAGTCCTCGAGCCGATCCTCGACCAGCAGGGTGCCGAGTCCCTCGAAGAAGCTCGGCTGGTTGACGTCGACCTCTTCGATGACGCCCGCCTTGCCGGGGGCGACGGCGTCGCGCCAGGGCGCGAGGTCGACGCCGGTGAGCTGCACCGCGGCATCCCAGCTCATCAGGTTGTAGGTCGCGACGGCGTCACGGCTGCGGACGTTGTCCCAGTGGTGCGAGGCGATCTCGGTCTCGAGGGCGAGCACGCGGTCCGCCTGCGCCTCCGCGTCGGCGACACCGGCGAGACCGAAGACCGTCGCGACGTACGCGCGGAAGGCCGCACGGGTCTTCTCGAAGTTGTCGAGGCGGTAGTAGCTCTCGTCGGGCAGCGACAAGCCACCCTGCACGAGGAAGAGGATGTACCGCTGCGGGTTGCCGGGGTCCGGCTCGATGTAGGTGCTGAACACGCCGGCGACGCCCTCGCGTTCGAGCGTTCCGGAGGTCTGCAGCAGGCTCGGGATGCCGGTGACCTGGTCGACGTAGATCAGCTGCGGCGCGATCGCCTCGGCGCCCTTCGCCTCGATCGCGGTGGTGTCCATGAAGCTCGCGTAGAGGTCGCCGATCTTGCGGGTCTCGGTGCCGGGCTCGGCATCCGTCGACTCCTCGATGATCGTGCGGACGTCCTTCTCGGCCTGCTCGGCGATGAGGTGGAACGACCCCCAGCGCGCCTTGTCCTCGGGGATCTCGGTGCGCTCGAGCCACGCGCCGTTGACGTGGCGGAACAGGTCGTCCTGCGGCCGGATGTCGGCACTCAGTTCGTCGAGCTGGATGCCGGAGGGAAGGGTGTTCTCGGTCATGCGTCCCACCCTATGGGCGCTCTCCGATCCGGGGCTCATTCCCTCGTGGTCGAGCACTCCTCGGGCACAGGGTCACCCGCGAACCTCGCCGCGGTCCACTCGATGAGCTCGTCGAGCAGCGGCGACGGGCGCTCGACGACGGCCGCATGCTCGTACCCGTCGTAGATGCGATAGTCGACGACCTGACCGGCCCGGCACATCCGGTCGACGTACGCGGTCTGCGTCGCGACGGGGATGACGCTGTCGGCCCCGCCGTGGGCCACCAGCAGGGGCGCGTTCTGGCGGAGCGGTGCCGCGTTGTCGCGCAGGTGGACGCCCAGCGGACCGGATGCCGGGGGTGTCGAGAACAGGCGAGGATCGCCGCTCATGCCGAGCGCCGCCGCGACCGAGACGACGATCGACGGGTCGGACAGGCAGCGCTCCGACATCTGTCGGAGCACCGTGTCGGCGCCCGGACGCACGTAGTCGTCGTACGAGACGTCGTCGTAGATCGACGAGAACGACGCGAAAGCATACGAGGCGAAGATGCTGCCGCCCGTGACGCTCGAGATGTTCTGCACGAGCGCGGGCGGGTCACTGGCCGGCGCGAGCGCCGCGACCCCCTGCACGTACAGCTCGGGCGCGTACTCGCGCGCCATCGCCCCCGCCCACAGCGCGGCGCCGCCACCCTGCGAGTGCCCCCAGATGACCGTGCGGACGCCGAGGTCGGCATCCTGCAGTTCGCGGGCGGCGCGCACCGCGTCGAGCGACGCCGTCGCGCTGGGAGGACCGATGAGGTACGGATGCGGGCCCTCGGTCCCCAGCCCGATGTAGTCCGTCGCCACGACGGCCCACCCTTGCCGGATGATCGTCGGCAGGTTGTAGAGCGCGCCCGACCAGAGCCCGCGCGGCTGCAGCGACGGTGCGCAGTGCTCGGAGTAGCCGGTCGTGCCGTGGTTCCAGTCGATGATCGGCCACTGCCCGTCGCCCTCCTTCGGGACGACGACGACACCGCTCGCGACCCGGACCTCGCCGTCGACGCCGGTGGTCGTGTAGAGGATGCGCCAGGCCGTCGCCGACACCGGGATGCCGTTCGTGAACGGCTCGGCACGGATGAGGCGCCCCGGCTCCCCCGGCATGTCGCGAGGGGCCGCGTAGAAGTCGTCGACGACGGTCGATCCTTCGCGGAGCGGCACGGTGACGAGCGCGGTCGTGACGGCGAGCGCGACGGAGACGAGGGCCGTGACCGTGCGCCCCCAGCGGCGCAGGCGCTGCGGCTGGTGGCGCCGCTCCCGCTCGGTGTCGCGGCGACGGCGCACCCGCGTCCACAGGTCGGCGACCCCGCTCATGATGAGGCGCGCGCCGAAGACGACCGCCACCACGAGCAGGGTGATGTCGGGCCAGAACAGCGCGAGGACGCCGAAGATGACGCCCGAGACCGAGAAAGCGGCATCCGCGATGCGCGCATCGATCGTGCGCCCCTTCGCGAAGACCGCGATGACGCCGAGCGCGCCCGCGACGAGCAGCAGGATGCCGACGAGGGTCGCCACGACGCGCACGGTCAGCCCCGGGGTCAGCAGGACGACGAGCCCGCCGACGAGCCACGCGCCGCCCGTCAGCGTGCGCCAGCGAGGACGCACCCCCTCCGTGTCGCGGCCGGTCAGCTCGATGACCCCCGTGAGGACCATGCCGCCGCCGATCAGCCAGGCGAGGACGCCGAGCGCCGTCGTCGGCCGGATGACGATGACCACGCCGAGCACGACCGCCGAGGCCGCGACGACCAGGCGCACCCACTCGGGCAGGCGCGCGTAGAAGCGTCCGAGCGCGAGGCGCTGCAGCAGCCGCATCCGGTCCCTCCTCCGTGCGTCGGCGTCGATCCTCCACGTTAACCGCGTGGGCCGGATGCGCCCGAGTGCTCGACAGCGAGCGCATCGACGTGAGATGGCGCCCGCTACAGTGAGCGCCATGGGACGGGCCGGGACGACACGCGCCGGCGTGCGCGACGTCGCCGCGCGGGCGGGGGTGTCGACGCAGACCGTGTCGCGCGTCATCAACGACAGCCCGAACCTGCGCCCCGAGACCCGGGCCCGCGTCGAGGCCGCGATGGCCGAGCTCGGCTATCGCGTCAATAACGCCGCCCGAGCGCTCGGCACCTCGACGACCCGCACCGTCGGCGTCGTCGCCTCGGACGCGACCCTGTGGGGCCCCGGCGCCGGCATCGCCGCGCTCGACGCGGCGGCCCGCGAGGCGGACCGCTGGTTGGCGACGGCCTACGCGGATGCCGCGGACCCGGCATCCGTCACCGATGCCGCCCAACGCCTGCTGTCGCAAGGGGTCGACGCGCTGATCGTCGTCGCCGCGCACACCGCGACGCTGCCCGCGCTGCGCGAGGTGGCGGGCGGGACCCCGCTCGCCGCGCTGCACACCGGTGCGGGCGCCGAGCGGCAGCGCGCCGGCGCGGCGCTCGCGATCGAGCACCTCGTCGCGCTCGGCCACCGCCGCATCGCGCTACTGGCGGGACCGGCGGACTGGCTCGAGGCGACGGCCCGCGACGAGGGTGCCGAGGCGGCGCTGGCGACCGCCGGCATCCGTCCCGCGGCGATGTGGCGCGGGGACTGGAGCGCGGCGACGGGCACGGCCGCGGCGCGCGAGGTGGCCGAGGCGGTGCGCCGCGAGGACGGGCCGACCGCGGTCGCGGCGGCGAACGACCAGATGGCGCTCGGGCTCATCGCGGGCCTCGTCGCCGAAGGGCTGCGCGTGCCGCAGGACGTCTCGGTCACCGGGTTCGACGACAACGCGGATGCCGCCTTCTACACACCCGCGCTCACCACGGTGCACGTCGACACGGCCGGCGAGGCACGGCGCGTGGTCGCCGAGGCGCTGGGCCTGCCGGCCACGGCGGAGGTCGCCGAACCGGTGCTCGTCGCGCGCGCGTCGACCGCCGCGCCGCGCGGCTGAGGCCGGCGGGGGCGGGGCTCGGGGTCGGGCTGGGGCTCGGGGTCGGGGCTCGGCCCGCAACAACCGCGGAGATTCGGTCGCCATCGGCCCGCCGGGGGCGATCCGATGCGGCTGCGTGAGTTTTCTCCGCGGTTGGTGCCGGACCGGCGGGGAGAACCCGTCATCCGAGCGTGGCGGATTCGGAATGTTACCGATAACATCAAGCGCATGACCGATCTCGATGAGGCGATCGCCGCCGTCCGCGCGGACGTCGCCGCCCTCCACGCCGAACTCATCCGCTACGGCCTCGTCATCTGGACCGGGGGCAACGTCTCGGGGCGCGTCCCCGGCGCGGACCTGTTCGTCATCAAGCCGTCCGGCGTCTCGTACGACGACCTCGCGCCCGAGAACATGATCCTCTGCGACCTCGACGGCAACGTCGTGCCCGGCAGCCCCGGCAGCGACCGCTCGCCCTCGAGCGACACCGCCGCGCACGCCTACGTCTACCGCAACATGCCCGAGGTCGGCGGCGTCGTGCACACGCACTCCCCCTACGCCGTGGCCTGGGCCGCGCGCGGCGAGGAGATCCCCTGCGTCATCACCGGCATGGCCGACGAGTTCGGCGGCCCGATCCCGGTCGGACCGTTCGCGATCATCGGCGACGACTCGATCGGCCGCGGCATCGTCGAGACACTGAAGGGCCACCGCTCGCGCGCCGTCCTGATGCAGAACCACGGACCGTTCACGATCGGCGTCAGCGCGAAGGATGCCGTGAAGGCCGCCGTCATGTGCGAGGACGCCGCCCGCACCGTGCACTTCGCCCGGCAGGGCGGCGAGCTGATCCCGATCCCGCAGGACAAGATCGACGCCCTCTACAACCGCTACCAGAACGTGTACGGCCAGAGCTCGGACGACCGCCGATGAGCGCCGCATCCGTCATCTCCTCCGGTGGCGCGGCCTTGGGCATCGAGCTCGGCTCGACCCGCATCAAGGCGTGCCTCGTCGATGCGAGCGACCCGACCACCGTGCTCGCCGTCGGCAGCCACGAGTGGGAGAACGCGCTCGAGGACGGCGTCTGGACCTACGCCGAGGACGCGATCTGGTCGGGCCTGCAGGCCGCCTACGCCGACATGGTCGCCGACGTCCGCCGCCAGGGCGCCGAGCTGACCGACCTCGCCGGCATCGGCGTCTCGGCGATGATGCACGGCTACCTCGCCTTCGACGAGGACGGCACCCTGCTCGTCCCGTTCCGCACGTGGCGAAACACCTCCACCGGCGCCGCCGCGGCGGAGCTCACCGACCTCCTGGGCGTCAACATCCCGCTGCGCTGGTCGATCGCCCACCTGCATCAGGCCGTCCTCGACGACGAGGCGCACCTCGCCTCGCTCGCGAAGATCAACACCCTCGCCGGCTGGGTGCACGAGAAGCTCACCGGCCGCTTCGCGCTGGGTATCGGCGACGCGTCGGGCATGTTCCCGATCGGCACCGACGGGCAGTACGACCGCGACCGCGTCGCCGCGTACGACGCGCACGCCGCCGCGTTCCTCGCCGGCCGCAGCCTCACGGACCTGCTGCCCGAGGTGCTCCCCGCGGGAGCGGATGCCGGGACCCTCACCGCCGCCGGCGCCGCCCTGCTCGACCCGACCGGCACGCTCCGGCCCGGCGCGGTCGCCGCGCCCGCCGAGGGCGACGCCGGCACCGGCATGGTCGCGACCAACGCGGTCTCGCCGCGCACGGGTAACGTCAGCGCCGGGACGAGCATCTTCGCGATGGTGGTCCTCGAGCGCCCGCTCGCGCGCGTCCACACCGAGATCGACCTCGTCACGACACCCGCGGGCGACCCGGTCGCGATGGTGCACTGCAACAACGGCGCGAGCGAGCTGGCGTCGTTCGCGTCGCTGTTCGCGCGGTTCGCCGTGGCATCCGGTCAGTCGCTGACGACGGATGCCGTCTACGAGACGCTCCTGCGCGAAGCGCTGACCGGCGCCCCGGATGCGGGTGGGGTCCTCGCGTACAACCACCTGAGCGGCGAGCCGATCGCCGGACTCGACGAGGGCCGCCCGCTGGTCGTGCGCACGCCCGACGCGGAGTTCTCGCTCGCCAACGTCATGCGCGCGCAGGTCTACGGCGTGTTCGCGACGCTCGCGATCGGCATGCAGACGCTCGCCGAGGAGGGTGTCGCGCTCGACGCGATGTTCGCGCACGGCGGCGTCTTCCGGACGGCCGGCGTCGCGCAGCGGTTCCTCGCCGGGGCGCTCGACGCGCCCGTCACGGTCGGCGACACGGCGGCCGAGGGCGGCGCGTGGGGCATGGCCGTGCTCGCCGCGTACGCCGCCGCGAAGACCGGCTCCGACCTGTCGACGTACCTCACCGACCACGTGTTCGCGGGGGCGGCATCCGTCACCGCCGAGCCCGACCCGGCCGACGTCGCCGGGTTCGCCGATTACCTCACCCGATACCGCGCCGGACTCGCCGCCGAGGCCGCGGCCATCCCCGCGCTGCCGCTGCGCGGCATCCGCTCATCGAACGAAGGAACAGCATGACCCTCTCCACCAGCCTCGAGCAGTACACCGTCTGGTTCGTCACCGGCAGCCAGAACCTCTACGGCGAGGAGACGCTGCGCCAGGTCGCCGAACAGTCGCAGGCCGTCGCCGCGGGCCTCGCCGGCCTTCCGGTCAAGGTCGAGTGGAAGCCCGTCCTGAAGGACTCGGACTCGATCAAGCGCCTCGCCCTCGACGCGAACGCCGACGACTCGGTCATCGGCGTCATCGCATGGATGCACACCTTTAGCCCCGCGAAGATGTGGATCTCGGGGCTCGACGCGCTGCGCAAGCCGCTGCTGCACCTGCACACGCAGGCGAACGTCGAGCTGCCCTGGAACGACATCGACTTCGACTTCATGAACCTCAACCAGGCCGCCCACGGCGACCGCGAGTTCGGGTACATCCAGACGCGCCTCGGCGTGCCGCGCAAGACCGTCGTCGGCCACGTCTCGAACCACGTCGTCGTGCAGCAGATCGAGGACTGGCAGCGCGCCGCCGCCGGCTGGCAGGCCGTCAAGACCCTCAAGCTCGCCCGCTTCGGCGACAACATGCGCTACGTCGCCGTCACCGAAGGCGACAAGACCGAGGCCGAGCTGCAGTTCGGCGTGCAGGTCAACACGTGGGGTGTGAACGAGTTGGCGGATGCGGTGGCCCAGGCATCCGAGGCGCAGATCGACGCCCTCGTCGAGGAGTACGTCGCCTCGTACGACGTGGCCGACGAGCTGCTGCCGGGCGCGGAGCGGCACCAGTCGCTGCGCGACGGCGCCGCGATCGAGATCGGGCTGCGCTCGTTCCTCGAGGTGGGGGGCTTCGGCGCGTTCACGACGTCGTTCGAGGACCTCGGCGCGCTGACGCAGCTGCCCGGTCTCGCCGTGCAGCGCCTCATGGCCGAGGGCTACGGCTTCGGCGCCGAGGGCGACTGGAAGACCGCGATCCTCGTGCGCGTCGCGAACGTCATGGGCTCGGGCCTGCCCGGCGGGGCGAGCCTCATGGAGGACTACACCTACGACCTGGTGCCCGGCAACGAGCGCATCCTCGGCGCGCACATGCTCGAGGTGTCGCCGTCGCTGACGACCTCGAAGCCGCGCCTCGAAGTGCACGAGCTGGGCATCGGCGGCAAGGCCGACCCCGTGCGCCTGGTGTTCACGGCGGACGCCGGACCCGCCCTCGTCGTGGCGATGAGCGACATGCGCGACCGGTTCCGCCTCGTCGCGAACGTCGTCGAGAACGTCGACGCGCCCGACCTGCCCAAGCTGCCGGTGGGCCGCGCCGTCTGGAAGCCGTCGCCCGACTTCGCGACCTCGGCCTCGTGCTGGCTCGCGGCCGGTGCCGCGCACCACACCGTCATGACGACGGCCGTGGGCATCGAGGTCTTCCGGGACTTCGCCGAAATCGCCGGCACCGAGCTGCTCGTCATCGACGAGGACACGACGGTGCGCGGCTTCCAGAAGGAGCTCCGCTGGAACCAGGCGTACTACCGCCTCGCCCGCGGGCTGTAACCCGCACGCGACGAACGCCCCGGTGCCGCTGTGCGCCGGGGCGTTTCGCGTGTCGTGGGGGACGGTTGCGTGACAGGTGTCACGCGATGCAATGGATGCTGCGCGACACGCCGCGGCATCCGCTCAGGCACCGGCGTGTCGCGGCGGATCTCTTGCATCCGCGAACGCGAGGCTCAGTGCCCGCCGTGTCCGTGGAGGAAGACCTCGTTGACCTCGGCGCCGGGCGCATCGCTGCCAATGGGCGTCGCGGCGAGGGCGGGGGTCACGAGTCCTGCCAGCAGGAAAGCACCGACGATCAGGCCGCCGACGCTCGTGCGGGCGGCGGTGCGAGCAGCGGGGTGCGACGGCCGCCGACCGGCGCGACGCATCGCGATCGCCGAGACCACGCCGACGGAAAGACCCAGCGTTGTGGAGACGACGACGGGATAGATGCTGGTCTGCGGGGGACCGATCACGAGCAGCGCGGTCACGGCGACGAGACCGGCGAGCGAGACTCCGACGCCCGCGGGCGGCGCAACCACGCGCCCCCGCATCAGCGCCGCGACGCCCCAGGCGATGGTCGCCGCCCCGACGGCGGCGAGCAGGACGCCGATGCCGCGGTCAGCGGCATCGGCGCCCTTCACGATCGCGCCCGCTCCCAGTCCGAGCTGCAAGAGCCCTGCGCCCCACGCGGCGAGCGCGGGCCACGAGCGGACCAGGCCGGACGGCGACATCAGACGGCCGCGCGAGGGGAGACCTGCTTGTCGGCGGCGATGCCGACGCCGAGCAGCACGAGCGCGCTGGCGAGGTGCAGGAAGTGGTCGGCCGTGTTCAGCGCCAGGATGTTCGCGGCGGTGCCCACGAGGAAGAAGCCGACGACGCCGAGCAGCAGGTAGGCGGCACCGACGACGATGTTCACGCCCTTGGCGGCGCGGACGTTCGACAGGCCGCCGATGAGCAGCGCCGCACCGATCAGGAGGTGCGCGACGTTGTGCAGCGGGTTGACCATGAAGATGCCGAGCAGCAGCTCGCCGTCGGTGGCGAGGAAGTCGACCCCACCGGTGACGGCGAAGCCGAGCAGGCCGACGAGGATGTAGACGGCGCCGAAGATGACGGCGACGAGGCGGTTGGGTGAGCTGGTCATTCGAGTGTCCCTCCGTTGGTGCGACGGATGCCGCGGCCCTGCAGACATGTGGTGCTGCAGATCATTCGGTGCGACGCCCAGAACGGATTGCGCACGGAGCGTCGCCGCCGACTGTAGGGACGGCGGATGAGGCCCCCCGCAGGGGTTGTGAGCGACCTGAGCGACTGCTATGAGCGGGCTGAGAGTCCCGACGTCGCGTGCCGGCGCGCGGCATCCAGCAGCCGGTCGGCGTAAGCGATCCAGTCCTCGCGGGACTACTCCCGCCGTCCCTGCTCCGCCTCGGCTGCCATGCGTGTGCCCCGCTCAGGCGCTCCGTGTCGCGAGGCGGCGCCCGGCTTCGGCCAGCCAGCGCGCCGGATCGGCCATCGACGCTGCCGCGCCACCGGCGAGGTCGGTGAGCGAGATCGTGTGCGCGAAACCGGTGGTGTCGGCGTCGGCGGTGATCCGCCCGGCGACGACCGCGACGGGCACCCCGTGCGCTGCCGCGAGCCCCTGCACGAACGCGGGCACCTTGCCGGCGGCGGACTGCCCGTCGAACGCGCCCTCCCCCGTGACGACGAGGGATGCCGCGGCCACCGCACCGGCCAGGTCCACGAGGTCGGCGATGCGCTGCGCGCCGGGCACGAGGTCGGCACCCCATGCGGCGAGCGCGAACCCGGTGCCGCCCGCGGCCCCCGCTCCCGGCAGGAGCGGGTCGGCGGCCGGCACGCGCCGGGCGATGCAGGCTGCGTACCGCTCGAGCACGCCGTCGACGACCTCGACGTCGGCGGCGGTCAGCCCCTTCTGCGGTCCGAACACGGCCGCGGCGCCTGCGGGCCCGGTCAGCGGGTTCGTCACGTCGCTGAGCACGGTCACACCTCCCGCCGGCGGGGTTCGCAGGCGCGAGAAGTCGATCGCCGACACGGCAGCGAGCCCGCGCGCGCCGGCGGGGACGTCGCGCCCGTCGGCGTCGACCATGCGCGCGCCGAGAGCGCGCAGCATCCCGCTCCCCCCGTCGGTCGAGGCGGACGAGCCGATGCCGAGGACGAGCCGCTCGACGCCCGCGTCGAGGGCGGCGGCGATCGCCTGCCCGAACCCGGTCGTGTCCGCGTCCCACGGCAGGCGGTCCTCGCCGAGGAGTTCGATGCCGCTCGTCGAGGCGAGCTCGACGACACCCGTGCCGTCCGGCAGCAGCAGCCACGCCGCGTCGACGAGCGTGCCGCGCGGGCCGCGCACGCGCACCGGGCGGCGCTGCGCTCCGGGCACGGCGGCGGCGAAGGCGTCGAGGGTCCCCTCTCCCCCGTCGGCCATGGGGCGCAGCACGATCTCGGCCGCGGGGTCGACCTCGCGCCACCCGTCCGCGAGGGCGGCGGATGCCGCGGCGGCGGGCAGCGAGCCCTTGAGACTGTCGAGGGCGACGACGACGCTCATGCGCGCGGCGGGGTGCTCTCGCGCAGCAGCACGTCGAGTCGCAGGTCGTCGGGATGCGGCTCCCACGCGGCGTCGGTCGCGGCGCGGAACGCCTGGTAGCCGACCTCTTCGAGGGGCACGTGCACCGTGGTGAGGGCGGGGGTCACGTCGCGTCCGGTCGGGATGTCGTCGAACCCTGCGAGGGCGATGTCGGCGCCCGCCGTGCGTCCCGCCGCGCGGATCGCCGTGAGGGCGCCGATCGCCACGACGTCGCTGATGCCGAACACGACCGTGCCGGTCTCGACGCCGTCCGCGAGCGCCCGGGTCATCGCCTCGTCACCCGCTTCGCGCGTGAAGCCGCCGCGGTAGACGCGGGGTTCCTCGCCCCCGGCCGACGTGAAGCCGGCGCGGAAGCCGTCGAGGCGCGAATCGCTCGTGGCCGTGCCCTCTTCGGCGGCCAGGACGACGGCCCGGCGGTAGCCGCGGTCGACGAGCGCCCGCCCGAGGGCCTCGGCGCCCGCGCGGTTGTCGAGGATGAGCGAACGCACGCCGCCGGCCCCCGGACCGAGGGCGACGACCTGGCCGCCCATCGCGCCGAGCAGGTCCAGTTCGCGGGTGAGCTCGGGCGCCGGGCCCGCCGAGGTCCGGGACGCGGCGAGGATGAGCCCGCGGGGCCGCTGCCCGCGGAGCGCCCGCACGAGCCGCACCTCGCGCTCGGGGTCGCGCTCGGTGATCGCGACCGTCACCACGAGCCCGGCCTCGTCGGCACCGCGCGCGACGCCCGAGGCGATGAGCCCGAAGTAGGGGTCGGCGATGTCGGCGACGACCAGCGCGAGGATCGCCGACGTCCCCCGCGCGGTCGCCTGCGCGGAGAGGTTCGCGGTGTAGCCCAGCCGCGCCGCGGCGGCCTCGACGCGCTCGCGATAGGAGTCCGCAACCTTGCGCGTCGAGCCGTTGAGGGCGCGCGACGCCGTCGCGAGCGAGACGCCCGCCTCGCGCGCGACGTCGTCGAGGGTCACCGCGCCCGAGGGCCCGGGTCGACGCGGGGTGCGGTCGGTCATGGTGCGAAGTCTACGGGCGGCCGTCGGCCTGCTCGGAGCGGCCCGTCATCGACCGCTGAGAGACGGTGAGACGGATGCCGGGACTATCGTGGACGCGATGATCACGCCCGGCCCCGCGCCCGATCCGCACGGCGAACTCCCGATCGACGGCGACATCGCCGATGCCGCGCGGCCGGTGCACCTCGCGTGGTCGTCGATCCTGCTCGTGCTCGTCGGCGGGACCGTCGGCACGGCGGCCCGCGAGGGCCTGTCGCTCGCGATGCCCTCGGTCGGCGGCATCCCCGTCGCGATCCTCGCGATCAACATCGTCGGCGCACTCTTCCTCGGCGCACTCCTCGAGACCCTCGCGCGACGCGGGCCCGACCTCGGTCGCCGCCGCGCGCTGCGCCTGCTCCTCGGCACGGGATTCGCGGGCGGATTCACGACGTACAGTGCGCTCGCCGTCGACAGCGGCCTGCTGCTGACCGGTGGCGACCCGACTGCCGGCATCCTGTACGCGCTCGGCACCGTCGTCGTCGGCGCGCTCGCGACCGTCGCCGGCATCGCGCTCGGCGCGGCCCGGCACCGCAGGGCCGTGACCCGATGACGCCACTCCTGTTCCTCGCAGTGTCTCTCGCCGGCGGTGTCGGCGCGGCTCTGCGCCTCGTGGTCGACGGCGCCGTGAAGGCGCGTGTTCGCACGGCGCTCCCCGTCGGCACGCTCCTGATCAACGTGGCCGGCTCGCTCGTGCTCGGCTTCGTGACCGAGCTCGCGCTGGCCGGCGTCGTCGACGACGTGTGGCGACTCGTGATCGGCACGGGCCTGTGCGGCGGGTTCACGACGTTCAGTACGGCGAGCTTCGAGACGGTGCGCCTCGTGCAGGAGCGCCGGTACGCGCTCGGGGCGATGAACGCGGTCGGGATGCTGGTGCTCGCCGTCGCAGCGGGGCTTCTCGGGATCGCGCTCGGCCGACTCCTCGCCGGCTGACGACCGCGATTCGCCTGAACGGCATAGGGAAAGCTCGCGCGGCATCGACCTGTACCCCGAGCCTAGGTGCGGTGTTGAATCGTGTCAATGGATGCCGGCATCCCCCCCTCAGCCGCGCGGCACGAACCGCGGATATCCGAGCGAAACGCGGCCGAGGCAGCGCCGCACGCCGCCGGCTGCGCCAAAACCCCGCGATTGGTGCGGCGCGACGCCTCACCGACGTCCGGATCACGCAGGCGCGAGCGTTCCGGCGCCTCGCCCCTCTCGGCATCCCGCCCACAGCCCTGCGGCACGAACCGCGGAGATTCGCGGGGAAACCCGCTCGGATTCCGCCCGACACGCCGCGGACAGCGTCGATCTCCGCGGACAGTGCCGCGCGCCGAAGCTCAGCCCCGCCGCCCAACCCGCCGCAGGCCCGCCGCAGGCCCGCCGACGGCGACAGTGCCCCGCCGCGCGTCAGCCCCCGGTGGAGGCCCGGACGACGAGCTCGGGGCGGAAGCGGATGCGCTGGGGCGGGGCATCCGGGTCCTCGAGGGCGGCGAACAGCGCGTCGACGGCGGCGGCGCCGATCTCGCGCGCGGGCTGGCGGATCGAGCTGAGCGGCACGACCGTCGACTGGGCGAAGTCGATGTCGTCGTAGCCGATGAGGGCGAGGTCCTCGGGCACGCGCAGCGATCCGAGGATGCCGGCCCCCTGCAGGACCCCGACGGCCACCAGGTCGTTGGCGCAGAACACGCCGTCGGGCCGGTCGACCCCGGCGCGGTGGGCGAGCTCCTCGCCGACGAGCCGCCCCGCGAGCACCGTGAGCTCGTCGGTCGGAGCGACCTCGAGCGTGGCGTCCGGCACCTCGGCGAGCGCGCGTCGGGCACCGTCGAGGCGGTCCGCCACCTGGCGGACGGATGCCGGGCCCCCGGCGAACAGGATGCGGCGGCGCCCCTGCCGCAACAGGTGCTGCACGGCCAGGTATCCGCCTTCGACGTCGTCGACGGCCACCGAGGGCAGGTCGCCGTCGGCTTCGGCGTCGAGGAGCACGACGGGCACCCCGGCGGTCTCGAGCATCGCGGCGCGCGTCTCGTCGAGCGCGATCGGGGTCAGCAGCACGCCGTTGACGCGCTGCTCGCGGAACAGGTCCAGGTACGTATTCTCGCAGGCGGCATCCTGTCCGCTGCTGCCGAAGAGGACGATCACCCCGTGCTCGGCGGCGCGTTCCTCGGCGCCGCGGGCGACCTCGGCGAAGAACGGGTTGGCCGAGTCCAGCACGACCAGCCCGATCGTGCGGCTACGGCCGGCGCGCAGCTGCCGGGCGGCGTCGTTGCGGACGAAGCCGAGCTCCGAGATCGCGGCGTGCACGCGTTCGACGGTCGCCGGGGCGACCTTCGCCGGACGGTTGAGGACGTTCGAGACGGTCCCCACCGAGACGCCCGCGGTGCGAGCGACGTCCTTCACACTGACTGCCACGTGACCTGCCTTGACGGATGCTTCGGACCCACGTTACTGTTCTGATTCTTGAATCGTTTCATAGAACGCTTCCCCGATCAACGACCCGCGTTCACGAAGGAGTGACATGCCCCGCGTCGCCTTCCAGCTGCAGATCGACCCCGCCCTGATCGATGAGTACGTCGCCCGCCACACCCCGGTGTGGCCCGAGATGCTCGCCGAGATCGCCGCCGCGGGTCGTCGCAACTACTCGCTCTTCCTCGGCGACGGCGGTCGCCTGTTCGGCTACTACGAGGTCGACGACGACACGGCCGCCCAGGCCTACCTCGCCGCCTCGCCCGTCGCCGCCCGGTGGGAGCCCGAGATGAGCCGCTTCTTCGTCGGCCTCGAGGGCCGCCCCGATCAGGCGGCGACCCCGCTCGTCGAGGTCTTCAACCTGCACGACCAGTTGACGGCCGCCGTCGACGCCCCTTCAGAAAGCGATCCGTCATGACCACGCTCTCCCCCGAGATCCTCACCCAGCTCGAAGGCCAGGGCATCGAGCTGCCCAGCTGGGCGTTCGGCAACTCCGGCACGCGGTTCCGCGTGTTCGCGACGGTCGGCACCCCGCGCGACCCGTTCGAGAAGATCGCGGATGCCGCCGAGGTCAACCGCTACACCGCGCTCGCCCCGAGTGTCGCGCTGCACATCCCGTGGGACAAGGTCGACGACTACGCGGCCCTCCGCCGCCACGCTGAGGATCTCGGCGTGCAGCTGGGCACGATCAACTCGAACACGTTCCAGGACGAGGACTACAAGTTCGGCGCCCTCACCCACCACGACGAGGCCATCCGCCGCAAGGCGATCGACCACCATCTCGAGTGCATCGACATCATGCACGAGACGGGGTCGCGCGACCTCAAGATCTGGCTCGCCGAGGGCTCGAACTACCCGGGCCAGAACGACATGCGCGGCCGTCAGGACCGCCTGCAGGACTCGCTGCAGCAGATCTACGCGCGCCTCGGCGACGACCAGCGCCTCGTGCTCGAGTACAAGTTCTTCGAGCCGTCGTTCTACCACACCGACGTCCCGGACTGGGGCACTTCGTACGCGCAGGTGGCCGCGCTCGGCGACCGCGCCATGGTCTGCCTCGACACCGGCCACCACGCCCCCGGCACGAACATCGAGTTCATCGTCATGCAGCTGCTGCGCCTCGGAAAGCTCGGCTCGTTCGACTTCAACTCGCGCTTCTACGCCGACGACGACCTCATCGTGGGCGCCGCCGACCCGTTCCAGCTGTTCCGCATCCTCGTCGAGGTCGTGCGCGGCGGGGGGCTGAACAACCCCGACGTCGCCTTCATGCTCGACCAGTGCCACAACATCGAGGACAAGATCCCCGGCCAGATCCGCTCGGTGCTCAACGTCCAGGAGATGACGGCCCGCGCCCTCCTCGTCGACCGCGCCGCGCTCGACGCCGCGCAGCAGGCCAACGACGTCCTCGGAGCCAACGGCATCCTCATGGACGCCTTCTACACGGACGTGCGTCCGACGCTGGCCGAGTGGCGAGCTTCGCGCGGACTTCCCGCCGACCCGATGGCCGCGTACGCGGCATCCGGTCACCTGCAGAGGATCGCCGCCGAGCGCGTCGGCGGCACGCAGGCCGGCTGGGGTGCATGATCGACCGATGAGCGACACCCCTACCCCTTACGGCGCCGCCGGCGGACTCGTCCGCGTCTATCCCGCGCGTGTGATCGAGCGCCCCACGCCCGGACTCGTCTGGCTGCACGGCGGCGGGTTCGCCGCCGGCGACATCGACATGCCCGAGGCCGATCACGTCGCACGGACGTTGGCGGATGCCGGGACCACGGTCCTCTCGGTCGACTACCGCCTCGCGCCGCTGCCGGACGGATGGGAGCCGCCCACGGTCGAGCCCGGGCGCGAGCGCGCCGGGTTCCCCGCCGCATCCGACGACACGCTCGCGGTGTGGGACTGGCTGCACACCGAGGCCGCAACGCTCGGGGTGGATCCGGCGCGCCTCGCGATCGGCGGGGCGAGCGCCGGAGCCAACATCGCGGCCGGCGCCGTGCTGCGCCTCATCGCGAACGACCGCGCGCTGCCGGCGCTCGTGCTGCTGGCCTATCCGACGCTGCTCGCCGAGCAGCCCGACCCCGACGAGGCGCTCCGCGCCGCACTCGACGCGCAGCCCGAGGCGGACCGGTTCGGCCGCGACGCCGTGCTCGGCATGTACGAGAACTACCTCGGCGGATCGGTCGTGGGCGCTCCGCTGGCCGCGATCCCGGGCCTCGCGACGGCCGACGAGCTCGCCGAGTTCCCGCCGACGCTCATCGTCGCGGGCGACGTGGACGAACTGCGCGTCTCGAGCGAGCACTTCGCGCGCACCCTGGCCGCCGCCGGCCGCGAGGTCGAGCACGTCATCGAGCCGGGCACCGACCACGGGCACTTGAACCGTCCGGACGAGGGGGATGCCGCATCCCTCACCCTCGCTCGCTTCGCCGCACGGCTCGCGGCGCTGTCCTCGTGAGCGGCGCACCGGGGACGGTCGCGGCCGTCGACCTGGGCGCCACGAGCGGACGGGTGATCGTCGGCCGGGTCGGGGCGGACACCCTCGAGACGACCACCGTCGCGCGCTTCGCGAACGAGCCGGTACGCCTGCCCGACGGCCTGCACTGGAACCTGCTCGGCCTCTACGGATCGGTCCTCGCCGGACTGCGCGAGGCCCTGCGCGGCGACGCGAACGTCGCGAGCATCGGCGTGGACTCGTGGGCCGTCGACTACGGCCTCGTCGCGAGGTCGCGCCTGCTGGGCGAACCCTTCCACTATCGCGACGAGCGCACCGCGCGCGGCGTCGAGGCGGTGCACCGGACGCACCCGCACGAGGTGCTGTTCGCCCGCAACGGGCTGCAGTTCCTGCCGTTCAACACGCTGTACCAGCTCGCCGCCGAGGACCGCGACCTGCTCGCCCTCGCCGATCACGCGCTCCTCATCCCCGACCTGATCGGGTTCTGGCTCACCGGGCAGGCGCGCACCGAGCGCACGAACGCGTCGACGACGGGGCTGCTCCGCGCCGACACGGGGCGAGTGGGATGCCGACCTGATCGCCGCGCTCGGCCTGTCGCCGCGCCTGCTCGCACCGCTGGTGTCGCCCGGTGAGGCGATCGGCGACCTGTCGGCGGAGGTCGCCGACGCCCTCGGCGCGCAGGCCACGGTGACGGCCGTCGGGTCGCACGACACGGCATCCGCCGTCGTCGCCGTGCCCCTGGCGTCGCGGGACGCTGCCTACATCTCCTGCGGCACGTGGGGACTCGTCGGTGTCGAGGTCGAGCGCCCCGTGCTGACGGAGACGGCCCGCGAGGCGAGGTTCACGAACGAGGGCGGTGTGGACGGCCGCATCCGTCTGCTGCGCAACGTCATGGGGCTCTGGATCCTCAGCGAGACCGTGCGCGGTTGGCAGCGCGAGGGCGAGGCCGTCGAGCTCGGCGACCTGCTGGAGGCCGCTGCGGCGGTGCGGCAGCCCGTCGCCGTCTTCGACGTCGACGACCCCCGCTTCCTCCCGCCGGGCGACATGCCCGCGCGCATCGCCGCGTGGTGCGACGAGCACGGCGTGGCCGCGCCGCGGAGTCGCGCCGAGATCGCCCGCAGCATCGTCGAGTCGCTCGCGCAGGCGTTCGCCGACGTGGCGCACGAGGCGGGCCGCGTCGGCGGAGTCGCCGTGCGCGTCATCCACGTCGTCGGCGGCGGCGCGCTGAACGAGCTGCTGTGCCAGCGGACCGCCGATCGCGCGGGCGTGCCGGTGCTCGCCGGCCCCGTCGAGGCGACCGCGCTCGGCAACATCCTCGTGCAGGCGCGCGCGGCGGGCCTCGTGTCCGGCTCGCTCGAGGCGCTCCGCGACCTCGTCGCCCGCACGCACCTGCCGCGCCGGTACGAGCCGCGCACCGGCTGAGGGCGGGCCGCGTCGCCGCCCACCCCTAGGCTGAAAATCATGGCCGCGCAGACCCTGAACCGCGAGATCCTGCGCCTGGCCGTCCCCGCGCTGGGGGCGCTCGTGGCCGAGCCGATGTTCCTCATCGTGGATGCCGCCCTGATCGGTCACCTCGGTGTCGTGCCGCTCGCGGGGCTCGGGATCGCGAGCGCCGTGCTGCAGACGATCGTCGGACTGATGATCTTCCTCGCCTACTCGACGACGCCCGCCGTCGCGAGACGCTTCGGCGCGGGCGACAGTCGCAGCGCCGTCAGCGTCGGGATCGACGGGCTGTGGCTCGCCCTCGGGCTCGGGGCGCTGCTCGCCCTCGCCGGCTCGCTCGCGACGCCGTGGCTCGTCGACCTCTTCGGTCCGACGCGCGACGTCGCCGAGCAGGCGGTGACCTACCTCGCCCTGTCGATGTGGGGCCTGCCCGCCATGCTCATCGTCTTCGCCGCGACGGGGCTGCTCCGCGGCATGCAGGACACGGTCACCCCGCTGTGGATCGCGGGCCTCGGGTTCGGCGCAAACGCGCTCCTGAACTGGCTGTTCATCTACGGGTTCGGGTGGGGCATCGCGGGGTCGGCCGCCGGCACGGTCGCCGCGCAGTGGGGCATGGTCGCCGCGTACGCCGTGGTCATCGGACGCCTCGCGCGGCGGCACTCGGCATCCGTCCTGCCCCAGCGCGAGGGCGTGCGGGGGTCGGCGCGGTCGGGCGGGTGGCTGTTCCTGCGGACGGTGTCGCTGCGCGTGGCGCTGCTCGCGACCGTCGGCGTCGCGACGGGTCTCGGCACCGACGAGCTGGCCGGATGGCAGGTCGCGTTCACGATCTTCTCGACGGCGGCCTTCGCCCTCGACGCGCTCGCGATCGCGGCGCAGGCGCTGATCGGCCGCGGGCTCGGCGCACAGGACGAACCGTTCGTGCGCCGCGTGCTCGGCCGCACGGTCGCGTGGGGCGCCTGGTTCGGGGTCATCGTCGGCGCACTGATCGCGGGCCTGTCGGGGGTCATCGGTCTCGCGTTCACCGGCGATCCGGAGCTCGCCGCCCTCATCCAGCCGGCGCTCCTGGTCCTCGCACTCGCGCAGCCGATCTGCGGCGTGGTCTTCGTGCTCGACGGCGTGCTCATGGGAGCCGGCGATGCGAAGTACCTCGCGATCGCCGGCGGTCTGAATCTCGTGCCGTACCTGCCGGTGCTGGTGATCCTGATCGCCGTGCACCCGGCCGGATCGGGCGGGCTCGCGTGGCTCGCGGTCTGCTTCTTCGGCGTCTACATGCTCGCGCGCCTCGTGACGCTGGGCTGGCGGGTGCGGCGGGCCGAATGGCTGACCGTCGCGGTGTGACGTCACCGCCGTCCCCTAGAGTGCGGGCATGGACCCGCGCGACGACGACTTCCTGAAGGACCTGCACCGCCTGGTGCAGCGGTTGAACCGGATGCCGGAGGCCGAGGACGCCCCGCTGACCCCGCTCGGCGAGCGGGTAGCCGACCACCTCGGCGCCGACCCGACCGGGCTCCCGATGGTGTCGGAGTGGGTTCCGCCGCACCGGCTCGTCGACCTCGACCTCGCCCTCGACGCCCTCGCCGGCGACGACGCGGAGGTGCTCGGCCTGCGCGGCGGGCGGCACCTGCGCCACGAGGAGTTCGCCGGCCTGCTCGCCTCGCCCTACGCCCGCATCCAGCCGGGACCGGTCGAGTACGTGTCGGTCCCGACCGGCCCCGACACGAGCCGGCAGACCAAGTCGACGGCGCTCCGCCTCTTCCGTGTCGACGGGATGCCGGTGGCCGCCCTGCAGCGCGCAGCCGACCCGCAGACGGGTCGCGAGACTGCGACGCTCGACGTCGTGGCGGCGTCGCCCGAGGTCGCGTCGGGCCTGCTCGCGGAGGTGCGCCGACTGATGGCCGAGCTCAGTGTCGTCCGCGGCAACGTCGTGAGCTTCGCGCGCGGCGAGTTCGGGCACCACGGCATCGGCAAGATGACGTTCCTCGAGCGGCCGGCCGTGGCCGCCGATCAGGTGATCCTGCCCGACGGGCTGCTCGACCGCATCCGTGCGCACGTCGTCGACATCGGCGGCAGGGCGGGCGACCTCCGTGCGCGCGGGCAGCACCTCAAGCGCGGCGTGCTGCTGTACGGCCCTCCCGGCACGGGCAAGACGCTGACGATCCGCCACCTCATCCACGAGACGCCGGGCACGACGGTCGTGCTGCTGCAGGGCGCGGCGCTCGGACTGATCGGCGAGGCGGCGGCGCTCGCCCGGGCGATGAGCCCCGCGCTCGTCGTGCTCGAGGACGTCGACCTCGTCGCCGCCGACCGCGGCGACTTCGGTCTGCAGCCACTGCTGTTCGAGGTGCTCGACGCGCTCGACGGCCTCGACGGCGACGCCGATGTCGCATTCGTCCTCACCACGAACCGGGCCGAGATCCTCGAGCCGGCGCTGGCCGCCCGCCCCGGCCGCGTGGACCTCGCACTCGAGATCCCGCTGCCCGACCTGCCCGCACGGCAGCAGCTGTTCCAGGTCTACGGCGGCGGCCTGCCGCTGTCGGCCGAGGCGCTCGCGACGGCCGCCGAGCGCGCCGAGGGGGTCACGGCATCCTTCGTCAAGGAGGTCATCCGCCGGGCGGTGCTGCGCGCCGTCAGCGACGACCGCGACGTGACCGACGACGACCTCGCCGTGGCGCTCGACGCGATGCTCGAGGACACCCGCGGCATCTCGCGCGTGCTGTTCGGCGGCGACGCGGCGGCCGACGCGCAGGCCACCGGTGGGCACGGGTCCGCGGAGTTCGGGATGTTCGGCTGATGCGCCGGCGGGGGTCGGTGCTCGCGGCGACCGTCGTGGCCGTCGCCCTCTCCGGCTGCAGCGGCGGCAGCATCCTGGCAGGGGGCACGGCGCAAGGGGCGTGCGAGGCGCCGACGCTGACGGTGTCACCCGAGACGGCGGCGCCCGGCGAGACCGTCGCCGTCACCGGCGCCGGATGGACCGTCTGCAACGACACTCCGAACGACCCCTCGGGCGAGGCACCCTGGCGGGAGGTGACCGTCGAGCTGCGCCAGGACGGCGCATCCCGTGTGCTCGGCACCGCGCCGATCGAGGACGGCCGCCTCGACACGGAGGTCACCGTCCCCGCCGATGCACGACCCGGGTTCGCCCTGCTGGTCGTCGGCCGAACCGACGCCACCTACACCGTCGGCCTCACGATCGAGGACTGACCCGGCCGAGTATCAGGCGTACCGGCGGCACCACTCGTACATGACGACCGCCGCGGCGGCCGAGGCGTTGATCGACCGGGTCGACCCGTACTGGGTGATCTCGACGACTCCGGATGCCGCGGCGAGCGCCTCGGGCGACAGCCCCGGCCCCTCCTGGCCGAACAGGAGGACGCACCGCTCGGGCAGGTCCGAGCGGTCGACCGGCACCGAGCCGTCGACGTTGTCGATCGCGAGGATCGGGAGCCCGGCGGCATCCGCCCAGGCGGCGAAGGCCGCGACGTCTTCGTGATGGCGGACGTGCTGGTACCGGTCGGTCACCATGGCCCCGCGACGGTTCCAGCGCCGCTTGCCGATGATGTGCACCTCGGCCGCTCCGAACGCGTTGGCGCTGCGCACGATCGAGCCGATGTTCATGTCGTGCTGCCAGTTCTCGATCGCGACGTGGAACGGATGCCGCTTCTCGTCGAGGTCCGCCACGATCGCCGCCATGGTCCAGTAGCGGTAGCGGTCGATCACGTTGCGGCGGTCGCCGCCCGCGAGCAGGTCGCGGTCGTACCGCGGGTCGTCGGGCCAGCTGTCCGGCCCACCCGGCCAGGGGCCCACGCCCACCGGCAGCTGCGGCTCCGCGTCGGGGGCATCGGTCGGATCGGGCACCGATCCAGGCTAGCCGCGCGCATGCCGCGCCCCGCCACCACGGTCTTTCGGCGCACCGAAAAGTGCTGCTAGATTTTTCGGCGTGCCGAAAACCGACCTCGCCCCGAGCCCCGCGTCCGCGCGCACCGGCCGTCGCGCGGCCTGGCTGCTGGGACCTGCACTGGTCGCCGGGGTGGCCTACCTCGATCCGGGCAACGTCGCGAGCAACATGACCGCGGGCGCCCGCTACGGCTACCTGCTCGTCTGGGTCGTCGTGCTCGGCAACGTCATGGCGTGGCTCATCCAGTACCTGTCGGCGAAGCTCGGCATCGTCACCGGGCAGAGCCTGCCCGAGGTCCTCGGCAGGCGCATCCGCAGCAACACGGCGCGCCGCGCCTACTGGCTGCAGGCCGAACTCGTCGCGATGGCCACCGACGTCGCCGAGATCATCGGCGGCGCCGTCGCGCTGTGGCTGCTGTTCGGCGTCCCCCTGCTGTGGGGCGGGCTCATCACCGGCGCGGTCTCGATCGCGCTCCTGCTGATCCAGTCCCGTCGCGGGGCGCGCAGCTTCGAGTTCGTCATCATCGGGCTCATGGCGATCATCGCCCTCGGCTTCACCTACGGCGTCTTCATCGGACCGCCCGAGTCCGCCCGCGTCGCCCGGGGCCTCCTCCCCCGGTTCGACGGCACCGACTCGGTGCTGCTGGCGGCATCCATCCTCGGGGCGACGATCATGCCGCACGCGATCTACGCGCACAGCTCGCTCGCCCGCGACCGCTTCCGTCCCGCCGACGACCGTAAGAGGACGGATGCCGCGGCCGCCGACGCCGCGATCGACACCCGCCGCATCCTCCGCGCCACCCGGTGGGACGTGACGATCGCGCTCGCGATCGCCGGCACCGTGAACCTCTGCATCCTGCTGCTGGCGGCGGCGAACCTCGCCGGGGTCCCCGGCACCGACAGCCTCGAGGGCGCCTACGCGGCGCTCCAGGACGGCATAGGACCGGTCGTCGCGACGCTGTTCGCCGTCGGCCTGCTCGCGAGCGGACTGGCCAGCAGCGCGGTCGGCGCCTACGCCGGGGCGGAGATCATGCACGGGCTCCTGCGCGTCCGCATCCCGCTCCTCGCCCGCCGCCTCGTGACGCTCGTCCCCGCGCTCGCGATCCTCGCCCTCGGTGTCGACCCGACGTTCGCGCTCATCCTCAGCCAGGTGATCCTGAGCTTCGGCATCCCGTTCGCGCTCATCCCCCTCGTCGCGCTCACCGCGAAGCGCGACGTGCTCGGCGGCTACCGCAACCGGGTGTGGACGACGGCCGCGGGCATCCTGGCCTCGGTGTTCCTCGTGACGCTCAACGCCCTGCTGCTCTGGCTGACCCTCTTCGGCGGATAATCTGGGGTCCGTGCCCGCCTCCGTCTCCACGGTCGACGATTACCTGAAGACGATCTACCACCACACCGAGTGGCAGACCGATCCCGTCACCCCGTCGGTGCTCGCCGCCGAACTCGGACTCGCGCCGTCGTCGGTCACCGAGATGGTCAAGAAGCTCGCCGCGCAGGGCCTCGTGGCGCACCGCCCGTACGGACCGATCTCGCTGACGGATGCCGGGACCCGCCGCGCGACCGCGGTGATCCGCCGCCACCGCCTCATCGAGACGTGGCTCGTGCGCGAGTTCGGCTACGCATGGGACGAGGTGCACGACGAGGCCGAGGTGCTCGAGCACACGATCAGCGACCGCCTGCTGGCGGGCATCGACGCGCGGCTCGGCCACCCGCGGTTCGACCCGCACGGCGACGCGATCCCGGGGGCCGACGGCAGTGTCGAGCGCGAGCCGTTCGTGCTGCTCGCCGAGGCGACCATCGGGCACACCGGCCGCGTGCTGCGCGTCTCGGACCGCGACCCCGCGCTGCTGCGCTCGCTCGAAGAGATCGGCATCGACGTCGGCCACACCCTGACGGCGACGGGGCGGGGCGCCGTGCAGATCGACGGCGGTCCGACGATCGAGTTGCCGCCGGCCGCCGCACAGGCGGTCTGGCTGACCGCCTGAGTCAGCGCGCGCTCGCCGGGAGCACCGCACGTCTGCACGACCGCCGGTGCTGCTGTCGCACCGCGCGCGGGTCCGGGCCCACTCCCGCCCCCGCGGTCGTGCATCCGTCACCGCACCCGGCCGCGGAAGCTCAGCGCAGGCGCAGCCGCCGGCCCTTCAGGTACGGCCATTCGGTGCGTGTCGCGTGCTCGGCGTAGTGCCACATGCGGGCGCCGACGTCGGGGTCGATCGCGATCCGCGGCGCGCGCTCGAGCACCGGCGCCCCGGTGTACGTCCGCGCGGGACCCCAGTACTGGCCGCCCTCGGCGTCGGGGTCGACGAGCGCGCGCACCGGCGCCCACGCCCCCCGCTCCTTCGACTGCGCGACGGCGGCCTGCAGACCGCCGAGCAGGCGCTTGCGCCGCGACGGCGCACTGACGCCGGGGATCCGTCGCGTCCGCCCGCCGAGCGAGTAGCCGGGATGCGCGACGAGGCTCTGGACGGGGACGGATGCCGCACGCAGCCTCCGGTCCGCTTCGAAACCGAGCGCCGCGGTGGCGACCTTCGACTGCACGTACGCCCGCCACGGCGTGTAGTCGTCGACGAGTTCGGGGTCGATCGGGTCCCACGGGAAGAGCTTGGTCGCGATCGAGCCGAGCCAGACCATGCGGCCGCGGGCGGCGGCGAGCGCGGGCAGCACGGCACCGGCGAGCGCGTAGTGGCCGAGGGCGTTCGTGGCGATGACGAGCTCGTGCCCGTCGCGGGTCACCTCGCGCTCCTCCGGCGGGTGGACGATACCCGCGTTGAAGAGGGCGCCGTGCAGTCCGACGCGTCCGCGGACGGTCGCCGCGGCGGCGCGGACCGAGCCCAGGTTGCTCGTGTCGAGCGCGAGGGTCTCGAGGTCGGCATCCGGCACCTGGTCGAGGATCGCGGCCCGCGCGCGCGACAGCCGCGAGGGGTTTCGGGCCGTCATGACGACGTGGGCACCGGCCGCGGCGAGCTGCAGACAGCTGAAGAATCCGACACCCGTGTTCGAGCCGGTGACGAGGTAACGACGACCGCTCAGATCGGGGAGATCGTCCGGGTCCCAGTCATCGCGCGCCACATGCTCGACCCTACGCTCGGCACCTGTGCGCGGCATCCTCTTGCGCTCGGCGTCCCCACGGCGTGCCGAATCACCAGCCGCGTGCCGAGTCACCACTCGATTGCGCGCGTTTCGCTGGTGATTCGGCACCTCGGTGGTGATTCGGGTCGGACCCGGCCGGCGCGGTCCGTGCGAGAGTGGACGCATGAACGAGCTCGAGCAGAACCTGCTGTACAGCGTCGTCGGGCTGTCGCTGCTGACCTCGCTCGTGCTCATCGTCGTCCGCGGGTTCCGACGGCGCGGCGACGACCGCCGCGGCCGCAAGCCGTGGGACGACCTCGAACCCAAGTAGGGCTCGCGCCGGCGGGATTACTGCGGCTGCAGGCCCAGGTCGTCGAGGTCGATCGCGGCGAGCCAGGTGAGACCCGCCGCCTCGACCGCGGCCTGCGCACCCGTCTTGCGGTCGACGATCACGGCCACCGCGACGGGCTCGGCGCCCTCGCGGCGCAGCGCCTCGACGGCCTTGAGCGCCGACTGACCGGTGGTCGAGGTGTCCTCGACGACGACGACGCGCTTGCCCGCGACATCCGCTCCTTCGACCTGACGACCGCGGCCGTGGTCCTTGGGCTCCTTGCGGACGACGAACGCGTCGAGCGGCGCGTCGGTGCGCGCGGACTCGTGCATGACGGCGTTCGCGATGGGGTCGGCGCCGAGGGTGAGCCCGCCCACCGCGACGATGCCGTCGACGTCGCGGATGAGGTCGAGCATGATGCGCCCGATGGCGGGCGCCGCGCGGTGGTCGAGCGTGAGCTTTCTCATGTCGACGTAGTAGGTCGCCTTCTTGCCGCTCGACAGGGTGAAGTCGCCGTGGAACACGGCCTCCTCCTGGATGAGCGAGATGAGGCTCTGGCGGTCGGCTTCGAGTGCGGGCGTGGAGGCGACGGTCACGGCTCCGAGTCTACGACCGGCGGCGTCGGACGCCCGATCTAGGCTGGGAACCATGCGGCTTGCCACCTGGAACGTCAACTCCATCCGCGCGCGCGTCGTGCGCACCGTCGAGTTCGCCGTGCGCGAGAACATCGACGTGCTCGCGATGCAGGAGATCAAGTGCAAGCCCGAGCAGTTCCCCTACGAGGCGTTCGAAGAGGCGGGCTACCACGTCGAGGCGCACGGCCTGAACCAGTGGAACGGCGTCGCGATCGCGAGTCGTGAGCCGATCACCGAGGTCGAGTACGCCTTCCCCGACATGCCGGGGTTCCTGAAGGGCCACGAGGGTCCGGATGCCCCGCAGGAGGCCCGCGCGCTCGGCGCGACGATCGACGGGGTCAAGGTGTGGAGCCTCTACGTCCCCAACGGCCGCGGTCTCGACGACCCGCACTTCGCGTACAAACTGCACTGGCTCGAGGCGCTCCGCGCCTACACGCAGTCGACGCTCGCTGCCCACCCCGACCTGCCGCTGGCCCTCGTCGGCGACTTCAACATCGCCCCGACCGACGCCGACAACGGCGACCCGATGGTCGTCGAGGGCGTGACGACGCACGTCTCGCCCGAGGAGCGCGCCGCCTTCCAGTCCCTGCTCGACGCCGGCCTCACCGACACGGTCCGCCCGCTCGTCCCGACCGGCTACACCTACTGGGACTACAAGCAGCTGCGCTTCCCCCGCAACGAGGGCCTGCGCATCGACTTCATCCTCGGTTCGGCGGCCTTCGCCGACGGTGTCGTCGGGGCATCCATCCACCGCGACGAGCGCAAGGGCGAGATCCCCAGCGACCACGTCCCGGTGGTCGTCGACCTCGACCTCGACGGCGAGGACGACGACGATCGTCCGATGATCTTCTGACGCCGAAGGCTCTCCCCCGCAGGACGGATGCCGCGCCGCATCCGCCCCTCTAGCGTGGAAGGCATGTCCGACTCGACGCTCCGCCGCGCCGTCACCCCCGCCGAACGGCGTCACGACGCCTGGCTCGCCGCCGGGATGCTGGTCGCCGGCCTGATCAGCACCGCCCTCGGCACGGTCTCGAACATCTACGGCGGCAACGGCCCGGCTCTGCACTGGGGGCTGCTCTACGCCGCGGCGGTCACGGTTCCCCTCGCCCTGCGACGTCGGTTCCCCGGCACGGTGCTGGTCGTCGTGTCCGCGGCCTTCTTCGTGGGCATGTCGGCGGGCATCCCCGAGGTGTACGTCGGCAACGTCTCGCTGTTCATCGCGATGTACACGGTGGGCGCCTGGGTCGCCGACCGGCGCCGCGCGGCGCTCGTGCGCATCCTGCTGATCGTCGCGATGTTCGTGTGGCTGCTCATCACGATGTTCCAGTCGGCGGCATCCGACGACGGACTCTCGCAGCAGGGGCCGTTCTCGCCCTTCGCGGCTTTCGCGCTGATCCAGTTCCTCGTCAACGTGGCCTTCTTCGGCGGCGCCTACCTGTTCGGCGAGCGCGCCTACACGGGTGCGATGGAGCGCGCGGCGCTCGAGCAGCGCACCGCCGAGCTCGAACGCGAGCGCGAACGGACGGCGGCACAGGCCGTCGCCCTCGACCGCGTGCGCATCGCGCGCGAGCTGCACGACGTCGTCGCCCACCACGTCTCGGCGATGGGGGTGCAGGCGGGTGCCGCGCGGACGGTGTTCGAGCAGAACCCGGATGCCGCGCGCACCGCGCTCACCGGCATCGAGTCCTCTGCGCGTGAGGCGCTGACCGAACTGCGCCAGCTGCTCGAGACGCTGCGGACGCCCGACACCGACGCATCCGACACCGACGCGCTCGGCGGGTCGACGCTGCGCCTCGACGCGCTGCCGGCGCTCGTCGCCCACGCGAACGAGAACGGCCTGCCGACGACGCTGTCCGTCGTCGGCGACGCGGTGCCGACCTCCGACCTCGTGCAGGTGAACCTGTACCGGATCGCGCAGGAGGCGCTGACGAACGCCCGCCGTCACGGCGGCCCCGGCGCGACGGCCGACGTGCGCCTGCGCTACGCCGACGACGCCGTCGAACTCGAGGTCTCGAACACCGGACGCGCGCCGATCTCCGGACGAGCGGGCCTCGGCCTGGTCGGGATGCGCGAACGCGCCGTTTCTTCCGGAGGAACGCTCGAGGCGCGCGCCCGCGACCGGGGCGGCTTCCTCGTGCGGGCGCGCATGCCCCTGACGCAGGCGGTGCCGGCATGATCCGCGTGCTGCTCGTCGACGACCACTCCGTCATGCGCACCGGGTTCCGCATGATCCTCGAGGCCGCGGGCGACATCGAGGTCGTCGGCGAGGCGGGCGACGGCCGCGCCGCCGTCGCGGCCGCGCGCGAGCTGCGCCCCGACGTGATCTGCATGGACGTGCAGATGCCCGACATGGACGGCCTCGAGGCGACGCGGCGGATCGTGGCGGATGCCGAGGTCGCGGCATCCGTCGTCATCGTGACGACCTTCGACCGCGACGACTACCTCTTCCAGGCGCTGTCGGCGGGGGCGAGCGGGTTCCTGCTCAAGAACGCCGGCCCCGAGGAGCTCACGAACGCCGTGCGTGTCGCGCACTCGGGTGATGCGCTGCTCGCGCCGTCGGTCACGCGTCGGGTGATCGAGCGGTTCGCGCAGGCGGAGTCGGCACCGGCGGCATCCCTCCCCCGGACGACGGATGCCGCGCCCACCCTGCCGGTGGAGCTCACCGAGCGCGAGGCCGAGGTGTTGCGCCTGCTCGCGCGTGCGATGAGCAACGGCGAGATCGCCCAGGAGCTCTACATCGGCGAGGCGACGGTCAAGACGCACGTGTCGAACGTGCTGCAGAAGCTTGGCGCCCGCGACCGCGTCGCCGCCGTGGTCTGGGCCTACCGGCACGGCCTGGGCTGAGCCGCCCCGTACGCGGAACGGCCCCGCCCGAGTCGGGGCGGGGCCGTTCCAGCCGTGACGCGGGTCAGACGCCCGCGGGGACCTTGGCGTAGCGGTCGATCAGGTCGCCGAACGCCTCGAGGTAGCCGGTCAGGAAGCCGGCGGTCTCGTCGCTGGTGACCTCGCCGTCCTCGCCGAACAGGCCGGGCGTGCTCTGCACGTAGCCTTCGGGCTGGCCGAGCGTGGGGGCGTTGAAGTGGCTGAGGATCGCCTTCAGGTGCTGCTGCGCGGCGGCGGTGCCGATGCCGCTGCCCGAGGTGCCGATGACGGCGGTGGGCTTGAGGTTGAACGCGTTCTGGCCGTAGGGGCGGGCGGCCCAGTCGAGCGCGTTCTTCAGCACGCCCGGGATCGAGCGGCTGTACTCGGGGGTCACGATGATGACGCCATCGACGTCCGCGATCGCCTGCTTGAAGTCGACGGCGACCTGCGGGAAGTCCGCGTCCTGGTCGACCGAGTAGAACGGCAGGTCCTTGATCGGGATCTCGACCAACGTGGTGCCCTCGGGTGCGAGGCGCTCGAGCGCCTTGGCGAGGCGGCGGTTGATCGACGTCGACGAGATGCTGCCGACGATGTAGCCGATGGTGCGGTTCGTCATAGGTCCTCCAAAAGAGTCGAAACGGATGCCGTTCGGCACCGTGGAGTCCAACGGGACCCCCGGCATCCCTATTCCCGTGAATGCAATAAGACGTCACGCTCCCCCCTCGCGGCGGGGATCCCGGATCACCCGCCGGGGGGAGGCCCCCGGCATCCGATCTTCCTAACGTGGGACACGTGCCACCGCCGGTGGCCCAGGACCACAGGAGGAACGGATGCTGCAGCTACGCGGGATCACCAAGAGCTACGGCTCGCGGCGGGTGCTCGACGACGTCGCGTTCGACGTCGCCCCCGGCCGCCTGACCGGGTTCGTCGGCGGCAACGGCGCCGGCAAGACCACCACGATGCGCATCATGCTCGGCGTGCTGGGCCGCGACAGCGGCGAGGTCACGCTGAACGGCGCGCCCGTCACGACCGCCGACCGCCGCCGCTTCGGGTACATGCCCGAAGAGCGCGGCCTGTACCCGAAGATGAAGGTGCTCGAGCACATCGTCTACCTCGCCCGTCTGCACGGGTTCTCGAAGGCGGATGCCACGACCCGCGCGACGGCGCTCCTGCAGGAGCTGGGACTCGGGGAGCGCCTGGACGACAACGTCGAGACGCTCTCGCTCGGCAACCAGCAGCGCGCCCAGATCGCCGCGGCGCTCGTGCACGACCCCGAGGTGCTCATCCTCGACGAGCCGTTCTCGGGCCTCGACCCGCTCGCGGTCGACGTCGTGGCCGAGGTGCTGCAGACCCGCGCCGCGCAGGGCGTCTCGGTGCTCTTCTCGTCGCACCAGCTCGACGTCGTCGAGCGCCTGTGCGACGACCTCGTCATCATCGCCGGCGGCACGATCCGCGCGGCCGGCACCCGCGACGGCCTGCGCGCCCAGCACGCCTCGCGGCGCTTCGAACTCGTCTCGGCCACCGACGCCGGCTGGCTGCGCGATGAGCCGGGCGTCGAGGTCGTCGACTTCGACGGCGGGTACGCGGTGTTCGAGGCCGACTCGGACGAGACGGCGCAGCGCGTCCTGCAGCGCGCCGTCGCCGCCGGCGCCGTCACCAGCTTCGCCCCCCGCCGCCCCACCCTCGCCCAGATCTTCACGGAGGTCATCCAGTGAACACGTCACCGTCCTTCGGCCAGAGCGTCTGGCTCGTCACCGAGCGCGAGATCGGCTCCAAGCTGCGCTCCAAGTCGTTCATCATCTCGACCGTCGTCATGTTCCTGATCGTGCTGGCCGCGGTCCTCTGGGCCGGCTTCACGGCGCAGAGCGACAACCGCACGCCGATCGCGGTCACCTCCGAGACCGCCTCGGCCCTCACCGACCCCGACGCCTTCGACGTGACGGATGCCGCGACCGCCGACGAGGCACGCGAACTCGTCCGCGACGGCGAGGTCGACGCCGCCGTCATCCCGGGCGGCGCCGAGCCCCTCGGCTACACCGTGGTGTTCGACGAGCAGGTCTCCAACAGCCTGCTGCAGCAGCTGAGCATCGCGCCCGAGGTCGAGATCCTCGAACCCGCGAGCACCGACGGCTTCCTGCGCTACATCATCGCGATCGCGTTCGGCGGCGTCTTCTTCGCCGCGGCGCTCACCTTCGGCACGACGATCGCGACGAGCGTCGTCGAGGAGAAGCAGACCCGCGTGGTCGAGCTGCTCATCTCGGCGATCCCGACCCGCGCGCTCCTGGCCGGCAAGGTGCTCGGCAACACGGTGCTCGCGATGGGGCAGATCGTCGGTATCGCCGCGGTGGCGATCATCGGCCTGACGGTGACCGGTCAGGACTTCCTCATCGCGGGGCTCGGCGGTCCGATCGCGTGGTTCGCGGTGTTCTTCCTCTTCGGGTTCGTCCTGCTGGCCGCGCTGTTCGCCGCGGCGGGCGCGATGGTCTCGCGGCAGGAGGACATCGGACCGACGATCACGCCGCTCACCTACATCGTGATGGCGCCGTACTTCCTCGTCATCTTCTTCAACGACAACCCCGTCGTGCTGACGATCATGTCGTACGTGCCGTTCTCGGCCCCGGTGGGGATGCCGGTGCGCATCTTCGTCGGCGAGGCGCAGTGGTGGGAGCCCCTGCTCGCGCTGGCCGTCATGCTCGCCGCGTGCATCGGGGCGATCCTCCTCGGCGCGAAGATCTACGAGAACTCGCTCCTGCGCATGGGGGCGCGCGTCAAGCTGCGCGAGGCCCTGTCGCGCTGAGCCGCGGCATCCGCTGAACCGCTCCGTCCGCACCCGCGGCGGGGCGGTTCAGCCGCGTCCGGGGCCGCCCTTGCCGGGCTTGTCCTTGCCGGGTTTGTCCTTGCCGGGTTTGTCGGGCTTGTCCTGCTTGTCGGGTTTGCCGCCGCCCTTGTCGTCGGCAGGGGCGTCATCGGTGCCCGAGTCGTCGACCGTCGAGACCGTGGGCGTCGGGGTGGCGGTCGGCGTCACCTCCGCCGTCCGGGCGGGCGTCGGCTCGGTCTGCGCGGGGTCGGTCGTTCCGGACGGCTGTCCGCCGAAGAGCGACGCCGCCCAGATGCTGGCCCCGGCGAGCAGGGCGACGACCGCGACGGCGAGCCCGATGACGAGCGGACGGCGGGACCGGCGACGCGAGTCCGCCTCGCTGGATGCCGGAGCCGGCGCCGACCCGAAGGCCACCGTCGCCGCCGTCGGGTAGCGGCGCGTCGGGGCATCGCCCGCCGTGCGGGTGGCCGCCGGCTCGAGCACGGTCGGGGCGTCGTCGTCGCGAGGCTCCGCCTGCGTCGCCGGCGCGTCGGCGGGGGTCGTCGCCGCGATCGGGATGCCGGCGGCCACCGCCGCGCGCACCGGCGGCAGCGGGGGCGCACCGTCGACCGGCGCGGTGCGCAGCCGCTCGGCGGCCTCGACGACCGCGAGCGCGGTCGGACGCTCCTCAGGGCGGGTGGCGGTCATGCGCGACAGCAGCGACGTCCAGGCGGGGCCGAGCGCGTCGGGGATCGTCGGCGGCGTGGTGAGGCGGGCCAGGGCGGCGCCGACCCCGTCGGTGTGCGGGTACGCGCGCTCGCCGGTGAGGGCTTCGAGCAGCACCAGGCCGAGCGCGTACACGTCGGCGGGCGGAGCCGGATCGCCGCCCTGCACCTGCTCGGGGGCGAGATAGGCGGCCGTCCCGATGATCGTGCCGGGCGTCGTCAGCCGGGCGCTGTCGAGGAGCAGGGCGATGCCGAAGTCGGCGAGCTTCGCGCGGGGCCGCCCGCCCGGCAGGTGCGGCGGGGCGAGCAGCACGTTCGACGGCTTCATGTCGCGGTGCACGACCCCCGACGCGTGCACGACGTGGAGGGCTTCGCCGAGCTCCGCGGCGAGCGCGGCGACCTCGGCTGGGGGCAGCGGCCCCTCGGCGATCCGGGAGCTGAGGGTCGGCCCGTCGACGAACTCCATCACGAGGTATTCGGGCGATCCGGTCAGGTGCGCGTCGAAGAGGGTCACGAGCGACGGGTGGTTGAGCGAGGCGAGGAGGGTCACCTCGCTCCGGGCGCGCTCAGGCGCTCCGGCGACCCCCTCGACGCCGGGGCGCAGCACCTTGACGGCGACCGTCCGCCCGAGCGCGGTGTCGTCCGCGCGGAAGACCCGCGCCATGCCGCCCTGACCGACCTGCGCGATCAGCCGGTAACGATCCGCCAGAGTGTCGCCGACGAGCGGCTCGGGTACGTCCGTCATCGTCTCCTCCTCCGCCCGGGTCAGCGGTCCCGTCTACGACGCTACCCCCGGCATCCACTCCCCCGCAGTCCCTTGACGGAGCGGCTACGTCCGGTGCGCCGCGCGGCCGACGTGGCCGGCGAGCGCGTCGGCCGCGCCGACGAGGGCGAGATGCGAGAGCGCCTGCGGGGTGTTGCCGATGTGGTGTCCGGTGGCGGGGTCGTACTCCTCCGAGAGCAGGCCGACGTCGTTGGCGACGGCGCACAGGCGGTCCATGAGGCGCGTCGCGTCGTCGATGCGGCCGGTCGCCGCGTACTGCTCGACGAGCCAGAACGAGCATGCGAGGAAGGGATGCTCGTCGCCGGGCAGTCCGTCGGTGCCGGCGGCGGTCCGGTACCGCATGACGAAGCCGTCCCGCAGGAGGTCGCGCTCGATGCGGGCGACGGTGGCGAGCATCCGCGGGTCGTCGGCCGCGCAGAACCCGACGAGCGGCAGGAGCAGCAGCGAGGCGTCGACCTCGTCGGTGGTGTCGTGCTGCGTGAAGTGGCCGCCCGCGGCATCCACTCCGGTCGCATCGATCTCGGCGCGCACGCGGTCGCGCAGTCGCTCCCAGACGTCGGCGTCGCCCTCGAGTCCGTGCTCGCGCACCGCGCGGACGCCGCGGTCGAGCGCGGCCCACACCATGGCGCGCGAGTGGGTGAAGTGGTGCAGGTCGCCGCGCATCTCCCAGATGCCGTGGTCGGGACGGTCGACCCACTCGACGACCTGCGCCAGCAGCGCACGCTGCAGCGACCACGACGACGGCGTCTCGGCGACTCCCGCCAGGCGCGCCGCCTCGAGGGCGACGAGCACCTCGCCGATCACGTCGCCCTGGTACTGGTCGACCGCGCCGTTGCCGATCCGCACCGGCGCCGAGCCCCGGTACCCCGGCAGGCTCGTCAGCTCGCGCTCGGGCAAGTCGCGCTCGCCGCCGAGGCCGTACATGATCTGCACGTCGGCCGGGTCGCCGGCGACCGCCCGCAGCAACCATCCGCGCCAACGCTCGGCCGCGGCCGTGTAGCCGTGGGCGAGGTAGGCCTCGAGCGTGAGCGCGGCGTCGCGCAGCCACACGAAGCGGTAGTCCCAGTTGCGCGACCCGCCCGGGTCCTCGGGGAGGGACGTCGTCGCCGCCGCGACGATGCCGCCCGTGTCGGGGTGGGTGAGGGCGCGCAGCACGAGCATCGACCGCATCACGTGGTCGGCCCAGCGTCCATGCCCTTCGACGCGGGACGCCCACTCGGTCCACCACCGGCGGGTCGCGTCGAGCGCGGTGTCGACGTCGCACGCGACCGGATGCGGGTGGTACGACCGGTCCCACGCGAGAATCGAGTCGACCGTCGTCCCCGACCGGGCCGTGAACGATCCGCGGTGGGTCGTTCCGTCGGGGCGCAGCCGCGGACCGCGGACCACGACGGCGTCGGGCCCCGCGATCGCGAGCAGCACGGCCGCCGCGTCGTCGTCGCCGATCTGCCGCACCCATGGCAGCGCCCGCGCGTAGTCGAACCGCAGGCGCAACTCGCTCTCGAAGGCGACCGTCCCCTCGACGCCGACCACCCGCCGCACGACGACGTCCTCGTCGATCGGCAGGAACTCGATGACGTCGGCGACGCCGGTGGCCGTCGTCCAGCGCGTGACGAGCACGAACGTGTCGCCGTCGTAGCGCCGCGCGGCGGTGGCCTCGGGATCGGCGGGCCGCAGGCTCCACCGGCCGTGCTCCTCGTCGCCGAGCAGCGCACCGAAGATCGACGCCGCGTCGTAGCGGGGGAGGCAGAGCCAGTCGATGCTGCCGGCATCCGACACCAGGGCCGCCGTCCGACAGTTGCTGAGCAGGGCGTAGGACTCGATCGGGGCAGGCATCGTCGTCATTGTCGCCCTCGCGCACGGTCGGGGCAAGAGCCGGCACCCGACTCCGGTTCGCGCGCACCGGGGGGCTAGGGTGACGCGCATGACGGCCGACACGACCCTGCTCATCCTCGGCGCCTCCGGCGACCTCACCTCGCGACTGCTCCTGCCCGCGCTCGGGCAGCTGCTCGCGCGCGAGCCCGACCGCAGCGTGCGCCTCGCGGGCGCCGGCGTCGACGAGTGGACCGACGACGCCTGGCGCGAGACGGTCCGGAAGGCGTTCGCGACGACCGATGCGGAGTCCGCCTTCGACCGGCTCTCCGACACGACCTACACGCAGGCCGACATCACCGACCCGGGTCAGCTGCAGACGCTGCTGGATGCCACCGAGGGCCGCCCCGCGCTCTACTTCGCCGTGCCTCCCGCCGTCGCCGCGAAGGCGTGCGAGGCCCTGCGGTCGGTCACGATCCCGGACGGCACGATCCTCGCGCTCGAGAAGCCCTTCGGGTCGGATGCCGCCAGCGCCGAACGCCTCAACGAGACCCTCGCCGACCTCGTCCCCGAGAGCCAGGTCTTCCGCGTCGACCACTTCCTCGGCCGCTCGACGGTCCTCAACCTGCTCGGGGTGCGCTTCGCGAACCGGCTCATCGAACCGGCGTGGTCGGCCGACCACATCGCGTCGATCCTCGTGCAGTTCGACGAGCCGCTGGGTCTCGAAGGCCGTGCGGGCTACTACGACAAGGCCGGCGCGCTGACCGACATGATCCAGAGCCACCTGCTGCAGGTGATGGCGTTCGTGACGATGGAGCCCCCGGCCTCCCTCGACGAACGCGACCTCCGCGACGCGACGGGCGCAGCACTCCGCGCGACGGCCGTCTGGGGCGACGACCCCGTCGCCTCGTCGCGACGGGCGCGATACACGGCGGGCACCGTGGACGGACGCGAGTTCCCGTCGTACGTCGACGAGCCGGGCGTCGACCCGGCGCGCGGCACCGAGACTCTCGCCGAGATGACCGTCGAGGTGCGCAACGCCCGCTGGCAGGGCGTGCCGATCACGCTGCGCTCGGGCAAGGCCCTGGGCCACGCCGAGGCGAAGGTCGAGGTGCGCTTCCACCCGGTGCGGCACCTGCCGCGCGGCTTCACAGGCGACCCCGGCCCCACCGTCCTCAGCTTCTCGCTCGGACCCGACTCGATCTCGCTCGGACTGAACGTCAACGGCGAGGCCGACCCGCTCCAGCTCGAGCGGGCGACCCTCGAGGCCCACCTGGGCGAGGGGTCGCTGAAGGCGTACGCCGAGGTGCTCTCGGGCATCCTCGACGGCGACGCGATGCTCTCGGTGCGCGGGGACGCCGCCGTCGACTGCTGGCACATCGTGCAGCCGGTCATCGATGCGTGGCGGGACGGCCGCGTGCCGATGGACGAGTACGCCGCGGGCACGGCGGGCCCGGCCGACTGGCCGACGTCCTGACGCATCGACCCCGCACCCAGGGAGGCGGTGATGGAATGGACGGATGCCGAACCGCACCGCCACGACCGACGCCCCCCTCCTCGACGTGCTCAGCGAGCGCTGGAGCACCCGCATCTTCGACGCGTCCGCCCCGATCGACGAGCAGGCCCTGCGGTCCGCCCTCGAGGCGGCGCGCTGGTCGCCGTCGGCGTCGAACACGCAGCCGTGGCGGTTCATCGTCGCGCGGCGGGGGTCGGCATCCCACGCCGCCGTCGTCGACAGCCTGATGGGGTTCAACCGCTCGTGGGCGGCCGACGCGGCTGCGCTCGTCGTGTTCGTCGCGACGACCGAGCAGGACGGCAAGGCCCTGCGCTGGGCCGCGTACGACGTCGGCCAGGCCGCGGCGCACTTCACCGTGCAGGCGCACGCGAACGATCTCGGGACGCACCAGATGGGCGGCTTCCACGCCGACCGGATCGCCGAATCGTTCGGCCTCACCGACACGCAGCGTGCCCTGACCGTCATGGCCGTCGGACCGGTGGGCGACCTCGACGCGGCATCCGAGGAACTGCAGGCGCGCGAGAACGCCCCGCGGGAGCGGCGTCCGGTCGCCGACTCGCTGCTCGTCGACGACTGATCCGGCGCGGCGAAGGCCGATTCGGCCCGCATCCCGTCGATGTGTTGGTTGAGTGATCCCGATGGACGACGACGAGGCCGCCGAGCTCGCCCGACTGCGCGAGCGCGCCTACGGGCGCACCCCCGACATCGCAGGGGATGCCGCCGCCCTGGCGCGCCTGCGGGAGCTCGAGACCCGCGCCGCGCGGCGCGACGCGCCCGCGGGCGATGACACGCGGGCTGGGGACGAGGTCGCGCCCGCCGAGCCCGCCGCTTCCGCCGCTTCCGAGCCCGCCGCCGCGGAGGCGCCGCCCCAGGATCGACCCCGCCGGCGTGCGCCGCGGTGGCTCGTCGCGGCCGGCGCGGCGGTCGCGGCGGCCGTGCTCGTGACGGCGACGGTCGCGATCACGCGGGCGGTCACCGAGGACACCCCGCGCTACCCCGGCGCGGAGCGCGTCGCGACCCTCGCCGTCATCGACGGCGGCAGTGCGCCCGAGGACTCGTCGGCCGTGCGGCGGTACAGCGACTTCCGCGGTTACTCGGTGTTCGCGTTCACGGCCGGCAACGTCGACCGTCCCGACGTCGAGTGCCTCAGTGTCGTGAGCCCCGCCGAGGCCGCCGACGACAGCCTGTCGGTGTGCGGCTCGGCGCCGTTCCCCGTCGCGGTGACGGCGGTCGTCAGCGAGCAGAGTCCCGACGCGGCGCGCGCCGCCTACCCGCTCGGCACCGCCCTGAACTTCACCCTCACGGGAGCGGGCGTGGAGGTGTGGGTCGGCAGCAGGTGATCCTTCGCCGGTTCACACACGACCGGGTCATGGTCAACCCGCAGCCTCGACCGATCGCGCGCCGGTTACGGTGAGGCATGACCACCCGCATCCTGTCCATCGGCACCGCCGTGCCCGAGGCCCGTCTCCGACAGGATCAGGTGCGCGATCTGTTCGCGGGGCAGCCGGGTGCCGACCGGCTCACGCGGCGGCTCATCGGCGCCGCGTTCGACGCCTCGGCGATCGAGACCCGGCACACCGTGCTCGACGACCTGGCCGCAGCTGCCGCGGCCTCCGCACCCGCCGGTGACGAGCGGATGCCGACGGTCACCGACGCCGGTTCGTTGCTCGCCCCCTCCACCGGCGCCCGCAACGACGCGTACATCCGGCTCGCACCCCCGTTGTTCGCCGAGGCGGCGCGGAAGGCCCTCGCCGCGGCATCCGTCACCGCGGCCGAGGTGACCCACGTCGTCACGGTCTCGTGCACGGGCATGTTCGCACCCGGTCCCGACTACCACCTCGTGCGCGACCTGGAGCTGCCGACCACGGTCGCCCGCGCGCACCTCGGGTTCATGGGGTGCGCGGCGGCGGTGCCGGCGCTGCGGACGGCCGACCAGACGTGCGCGGCCGACCCGACCGCCGTGGTCCTCGTCGTCTGCGCCGAGCTGTGCTCGTTGCACGTGCGGACGCCGGCCGACCACGACGAGATCGTCGCGGCGTCCGTGTTCGCCGACGGCGCGGCGGCGGCGGTCGTGAGCGCAGACCCGTCGCGAGCGACGGGGGCGTCGTTCGAGCTCGACCGCTTCGCGACGGTGCTCACCGACGAGGGCGAGAAGGACATGGCCTGGACGATCGGCGACACCGGCTTCGAGATGGTGCTGTCGGCCGAGGTGCCGCGCATCATCGGGCGCGAGATCCGCGGCGCGGTCGAGACGTTCCTCGGCGACGACGGCGTCGACACGTGGGCGGTGCACCCCGGCGGGCGCAGCGTGCTCGACCGCGTCGAGTCCGGGCTCGAGTTGCCCGCCGACGCCCTGACGGTGTCGCGCGACGTCCTGCGCGACTACGGCAACATGTCGAGCGCGACGATCCTCTTCATCCTCGGCGCGCTCCTGGCCGCCGGTCTCGACGACGGCGACCGCGTGGCGACGCTCGCCTTCGGGCCCGGGCTCACCCTCGAGGCGGCGCGGCTGACGTTCCGGACGGGGGCCGCGTGAACCTCGCCGTGCGCGACGGCGCGCTTCGCGAGTTGATGGACGATCCGGACTGCGACCCGGCGATGCTGGCCGAGACGCTCCGGAGGTTCGACCTCGTGAACCGCGCGATCGGCGGGTGGGGTCGGGTCTGGCGGCGCGGCATCCGTCCCCGGCTGCAGCGGCTGGGTCGTCCGGCGCGGGTACTCGACGTGGGTAGCGGCGGCGGCGACGTGCTCGCACGCCTCGCGACGTGGGCCGAGCGCGACGGGCTCGACGTGCGGTGGCTCGGGATCGACCCCGACCCGCGGGCGCTCGAGGTGGCGCGGCAGCGCGGGAGCGCGCGGGTGTCGTTCGCCGCGACGGATGCCGCGGGTCTCCGCGCGGCCGGCGAGCGGTTCGACCTGGTGCTGTCGAACCACGTGCTGCACCACCTGAGCGATGCGGAGCTCGCCGGCTTCGCCGCCGACACGCGCGCGCTCGCGACCGGGGCGGTGCTGCACGCCGACATCGAGCGCGGCGCACTGGCGTATGCGCTCTACGGCATAGGCATCACGGCGCTGGAGCGGGGGACGTTCCTGCGGACCGACGGACTGCGCTCGATCCGGCGGAGCTATCGCGCGGACGAGCTCGCCGCGGCGCTCGGGGCGCCGTGGCGCGTCGCGTCGCCGGCGCCGTTCCGGCTGCTCGCGGTGGCGGACGGCGATGGCTGAGGTCCTCGTCGTCGGGGCGGGTCCCGTCGGCACGCTGCTGGCGGCCGAGCTGACGCGGTTCGGTGTCGGGGTCGCGATCGTCGAGCGGCGCGAGGCGGCGGGCGGTGGTTCGCGCGCCATCGGGGTGCACGCTCCCGTCCTCGCGGCGCTGGAGGCCGGTGGGGCGACCGAGCGCCTGTTGAGCAGCGCCGTGCGGGTGCGCCGGGGCGAGGCGCGCAGCGACGGACGGGCGATCGGGGTGGTCGACTTCGGGCGCGTGGATGTGCGGCATCCGTACGTCGCGACCCTGCCCCAGGTCGAGACCGAACGCGCGCTGCGGGGCGACGGACCCGAGCCCGAGCGGGGCACGACGGTGACGAGGGTCGCGCCCGACGGCGCCCGAATGCGGGTCGAGACCGACCGCGGAGACCGGGCCGCGCCGATCGTGGTGGTCGCGGGCGGGGTCGGTGCGCGCGACCTCGTCTACCGTCCGGAGGCGCTGCGGCGGACTGCATACGCCGATCGGTATCTGATGACGGATGCCGCCGTGCCGCCCCGCGCCGACGCCGAGACCGCCGTGGTGCACCTGGCCCCCGGCGGCGTGCTCGAGTCGTTCCCGCTGCCCGGCGGACGGCGTCGCTTCGTCGCGTGGGACGCCGGTGGGAGTGCCGCGTCGCGGGCGGATCGGTTGCGTCGGGCTATGCGCGAGCGGGGCGAGGCGGAGGCTGCCGAGGCGGTGACCGAGGCGACGGAGTTCGGGGTGCGGCGGGTGCTCGCGCCCGCGATGCGTCGGGACCGCGTGTTCGTGATCGGCGACGCGGCGCACGAGGTCAGTCCGATCGGCGGCCAGGGCATGAACCTCGGACTGCTGGATGCCGCGACCCTCGCTCCCCTGCTCGCCGCCTGGATCCGGTCGGGGTCGGCGCCCGAGGCCGACCTCGCGGAGTGGGAGCGTGACCGCGTGCGCTCCGCACGGGTCGCCGGCCGCCTCGCCGCAGTCAACATGGCACTCGGCCGACCCGTCTCGGGCGCGGTGCACGCGCTGCGCTCGCGCGTGCTGGGTTCGGTGCTCGCCGCGACCGGCGGGCTCGTCCCGCACGCCTACGCGATGGGCCTCGATCGCGCGAGCCGCTGAGGGGTCGGCCGCGGTTCCAGGGACGCGAGTCGTCGGGTGAGCAGCCCCCGCGCGACATCTCGCGTCCCCGGAGCGTCGGGCCGGGACGGCTCGTCGGCGCTCGCGGTTCGAGGGACGCGACCTGCCGCCTGCGCGGCCGCTTCGCGACATCTTGGGTCCCCGGAAGCGCAGGACGGGGCCGCGACCCGTCCGCATCCACTGCTCCAGGGACGCATCCCGTCGCCCGATCGACCTCCTGGCGACACGTCGCGTCCCCGGAACCGCCCGCCCCGGGGTCAGGACAGGCTCGAGCCCACCGCGAGTTGCGCGGCGAGGACCAGCGCGGCGGCCATCACGAGCCGGAATCCGGTGCGGTCGGGGCCGCGGCGCCGCATCGGGAGCAGCACCGCACCCGCGATGATCGCGACGACGACGGCGAACGGGATCATCGCGGCCGCCGGTGCGCCCTCGGCGAGGCTGCCCACGAGCACCGCGACCGCGGCGAGGACGATGCCGGCGACGGCGAGGACGACGGATGCCGCGGCTCCGAGCCGATGCGGCAGTCCGCGCACCCCGGTGCGGCTGTCATCGTCCAGGTCGGGGAGGACGTTCGTCAGGTGCACGGCGGCGCCGAGCACTGCTCCCGCGAAGGTCGCCCAGAGCGCGGCGGGCTGCGGGTCGGGTGCCGAAAGCGTGGCGAGCGACGGGAAGATGCCGAAGCTCACGAGGAACGGCGCGAGCGACGCGGGGGTCGCCTTGAGCCCGGCGTTGTAGCTCCACGCCGAGACGAGCGCGACGACGTGGGCGAGCAGCATCCCCCAGCCGAGGACGGCGGAGAGCACGATCGCGACGCCCAGCGAGGCGAACGCCGCGATCCACGCGGTGCGCACGCGGGTGTCGCCGCGGACGAGCGGCTTGTCGGAGCGGCCCACCGTGGCGTCGCGGAACAGGTCGATCGCATCGTTCGACAGGCCGACCGACACCTGTCCCGCGAACACCGCGACGACGAGGACGACGAGGCGCCGCGGCTCGAGCCCGGCGGCGAGGCCGAGGGCCAGCGAGAGCGCGGTCACCACGAGCGACGGCCCGGGGTGGGTGGCCCCCCACAGGGCCCGCGCGGTTCGCATGCTCGATCCTTTCACGCCGAGTCTGTGCGGCGGACCTCCGGCAGCGGAGCGCGAGACGCGAGCTCGGAGGATGATCGTCCCCCTCGGTCGGGGGGATGCCACAACCAACCGCACGAGCTGCGGGGCACGGCGCATTGACTTCGGTCACGGAGGACGCGCCGCCGCGAGGATGAGAGGACTCTCATTCCCGGGGTGCGCACAACGTGTGTTCTGGGGCCGTTTTACCGGAGTGGATGTCGGTGGCCAGTGGCAGAGTGCAGGTATGACGGATGCGGCGGAAACCCCCGGTGGCGAGGACTATCTCGCTGCTCTGGCGGGGGTCGTCGCTGGCGTCGACTCCGCGGCTCGACGGATCGCCGCAGCGCAGATCGACGAGCTGCGTATGCTCGCTGCGGCGGGCCGTCTGGCCGAAGCGCAGAGCGCGCAGCGCAACGCCCGCGTGCAGGTGCACGACATGGCGTTACGGTCGATCGCGGCCGAGGTCGGCGGAGTCATGCGCGTCACCGACCGGACCGTGCAACGCCGGATCGGCGAAGCACGGACCCTGATCGAAGGGTTCCCCGCGACGGTCGAAGCGTGGGAGCAAGGCCGCATCGTTCGAGGCCACGCGATCGCGATTCTCGAGACCGGGACGAGCCTGCCGCCGGAGATGTGGACCGAGTTCGAACAGGTCGCGATCACCCGGTGCGAACGCGATACCCCGAACCGGGTGCGAGGCGAGCTCGAGATCCTCGCGCACCGGATGCACCCACGCTCGTTCGCGGAACGACACGAGGAGGCCGCTGCCGGGCGGTGCGTGCGGGTCGTGCCGGGGCGGGACGGGATGAGCGACGTGATCGCGACGTTGCCGACGGTGGTTGCGGAGGGCATCCACGACCGGCTGACGCAGCAAGCGCGGGCGATCATCGACACCCGCGACGAGCGCGCCGCCGCGCATGGCGGAGCGGGTGCCGCGTTCGGGGAAGCTGCCGCGACGCGCGCGGACGTCGGCAATGGCCACAGCAGCGCCGACAGCGAGGACGCTGCCGCTATCGTCGCCACGGACAACCGCTCCACCGATCAGGTCCGCGCGGACGTGTACGCCGACCTGCTTCTTGCGGGGACCCCAGCCCTCGACGACACCCGCGACACCAGCGCAGGCCCGCTGGGCGCGATCCGCGCCCGCGTGCAGATCCTCGTCCCCGCAGCGACGCTCACCGGCGAGGACGACGGACCGAGCGACCTCGCCGGGCGCTCCCCCATCGACCCCACCACGGCGCGCACGCTCGCCAGCAGCACCCATATCTGGGAGCGCCTGTTCCACGACCCGACCACCGGGGTCACCGTGTTGACGGACTCGTACCGTGTCCCCTCCGGGATGCGCAGGTTCCTGCAAGCCCGCGATCAGCACTGCCGGTTCCCCGGATGCCGCGTCGCCGCCATCCGCTGCGAAGTCGATCACACGCACGATCACGCCCTCGGCGGACGAACCGAGCTCTCAAACCTGGCTCATCTGTGCCAGAGGCATCACTCGATGAAGCAATTCACCGCGTGGAGAGTCCGACAACTGAAGGGTGGAGTCCTCGAATGGACCTCACCCCTCGGCAGGACCTACCGCGAAGACGCACCCACCCCGGCCGTCGCCTTCACCCCTGCCGCACCACCACCACCGCCGACCGCACCAGCGGAATCCGCACCCTTCTGAAACAAGAGGGCGCCCTGCGCGCCGCGCTGCACGCATCCCCCCAGAAGGGTCGGACGCACGCCTGACAGCTCGCCCCCGCCTGAAGTGCGTCGAGCGCAGACGACGCACCGCGCACGGGGTGCGCGTCGGAGCGCCCTCACCCGTTACCCGCCGCTCTGAGCCCTCAGCCCGCCACCGCCTCAGCCCTTCACCGCCTCAGCCCTCGAGGATCCGCTGGAACAGCATATGGTCCTGCCAGCGCCCCGCGATCTTCAGGTACCCCGGGGCGACGCCGATCTCGGTGAAGCCGCACCGCCGCAGCACCGCCCGCGACGCCGCGTTGTGCAGCAACGTGCCGGCCTGCACCCGATGCAGGCCCCACTCCTCGGCCGCGGCTCGCACCACGGCATCCACCGCCGCGGTCATGACGCCCCGCCCGGCGAACTCGCCGTCGATCCAGTACCCGAGGTTGGCGCTCTGGAACGCGCCGCGGACGATGCTCGACAGGTTCACCCGACCGACGATGCGCTCCCCCGCCACCAGCACGAACGGCGCAGCGACCCCGGCATCGCGGTCCCGCAGCACCGCCTCGAGCTCGGCCCGTTGACCCGCCTCCGTGAAGAACGACTCCGCCCGCACCGGCTCCCACGGCGCGAGGCGCTCGCGGTTCCGGCAGTACGCGTCGGCGAGGGCCGCGGCATCCGTCACCGCCGGCTCCCGCAGCGTCACACCGGCACCGAGCGAGGTCATCCGTCGAGCAGCTCCGCCTCGATCACGTCATCCTCGCCTGGTTCGGCCGACGCTGGACCGCTGCTCGTGAGCACCAGCTGCGACCCGTCGACCGCGACGTCCACGCGCACCACGTCACCGTCGTGCACACCGCCCGACAGCAGCGCCATCGCAAGCCGGTCCTGGATCTCCGACTGGATCAGCCGCCGCAGCGGCCGCGCACCGAACAGCGGGTCGTACCCGCGTTCGGCGAGCCAGGCGCGCGCGTCCGGCGTCACCGCGAGCGTCAGTCGACGATCGCGCAGGCGGCGCTGCAACGCATCCACGGCGAGCTCGACGATCTGCGCGAGATCGGACTCGCTCAGCGGCGAGAACATCACGACGTCGTCGAGTCGGTTCAGGAACTCGGGGCGGAACACCTGCCGCACCATCGTCATCACCTGCTCGCGCTTCGTCTCGTCCGTCAGCGTCGGATCGATGAGCACCGGCGACCCGATGTTGCTCGTCAGCACGAGGATCGTGTTGGTGAAGTCCACCGTCCGCCCCTGGCCGTCGGTCAACCGTCCGTCGTCGAGCACCTGCAGCAGCACGTCGAACACCTCGGGGTGCGCTTTCTCGACCTCGTCGAGCAGCACCACGGAGTACGGCCGGCGCCGCACCGCCTCGGTGAGTTGACCGCCCTGCTCGTACCCGACGTACCCGGGTGGGGCACCGACGAGCCGCGCGACGGCGTGCTTCTCGCCGTACTCGCTCATGTCGATGCGCACCATCGCCCGCTCGTCGTCGAACAGGAACTCCGCCAGCGCCTTCGCGAGCTCGGTCTTGCCCACACCCGTCGGCCCGAGGAACAGGAACGAGCCGGTCGGCCGGTTCGGGTCGCTGATCCCGGCGCGGGAGCGACGCACGGCATCCGACACCGTCTTCACGGCCGCCTTCTGCCCGATCAGCCGCTTGCCGAGCTCGGACTCCAGGTGCACCAGTCGAGCGCTCTCGCTCTGCAGCAGTTTTCCGACCGGGATGCCGGTCCACGCCGCGATGACCTCCGCGATGTCCTCTTCGGTCACCCGGTCGCCCACCATCCGCTCGGCTCCGTCACCGACGGCACCCTCGGCCAACTCCGCCTCGGTGAGCTTGCGCTCGAGCGCGGGGATCTCGGCGTAGAGCAGCCGCGACGCCCGCTCGAGGTCGCCCTCGCGCTGCGCCCGCTCCGCCTCGACCCGCAGCGCGTCGAGCCGCGTCTTGTAGTCGCCGACGGCGTTCAACGACGCCCGCTCGCGCTCCCAGCGCGCCTGCAGGTCGTCGAGCTCCTGCTGCACCTTCACGAGCTGGTCGCGGAGCGCTGCGAGGCGCTCCTTCGAGGCGTCGTCCTTCTCCTTCTTCAGCGCAAGCTCCTCGAGCTTCAGCCGGTCGGCGTGCCGGCGCAGCTCGTCGATCTCCAGCGGCGCCGAGTCGATCTCCATGCGCAGGCGCGACGCGGCCTCGTCGATGAGGTCGATCGCCTTGTCGGGCAGCTGCCGCGCCGGGATGTACCGGTTCGACAGCGCCGCGGCGGCCACCAGCGCACCGTCCGAGATCGCGACCTTGTGGTGCGCCTCGTACCGCTCCTTGAGCCCGCGGAGGATCGCGATCGTGTCCTCGACGCTCGGCTCGCCGACGTACACCTGCTGGAAGCGGCGCTCCAACGCGGCATCCTTCTCGATGAACTCGCGGTACTCGTCGAGCGTCGTCGCCCCGATCAGGCGCAGCTCGCCGCGGGCGAGCATGGGCTTGAGCATGTTGGATGCCGCGACCGACCCCTCGCCTCCGCCGGCACCCATCAGCGTGTGCAGCTCGTCGATGAAGGTGATGACCCGGCCCTCGGACTCGGTGATCTCCTTCAAAACGCTCTTCAGCCGCTCCTCGAACTGGCCGCGGTACATCGCGCCGGCGACCAGTGCCGAGATGTCGAGCGCGATGAGCTCCTTGCCCTTCAGCGACTCGGCGACGTCGCCCGCGACGATGCGCTGCGCGAGCCCCTCGACGACGGCGGTCTTGCCGACGCCGGGCTCACCGATGAGCACGGGGTTGTTCTTCGTGCGGCGCGTGAGCACCTGGCTGACCCGTCGGATCTCGCCGTCGCGACCGATGACGGGGTCGAGTTTGCCCTGCCGGGCGCGGTCGGTGAGGTTGACGCCGAACTGTTCGAGGGCGCTGCCCTGATCGTCCTGCCCGGGGGCGGCTTGTGCGTTCATCATCTGCTCCTGAAGGGTCGGTCCAAACTTGAGCCTAAGTGACTCAAGTTTATCACGACGCCATCTCACCGGCTCCGACGAGATCGTCCGCGCAGGCGAACCGCGCGCGGTACGCCGTCGGCGTCGTGCCGAGCACCCGCGAGAAGTTCTGCCGCAGCACCGCCGCCGAGCCGAACCCGCACTCGTAGGCGATCGCGTCGAGCCCCAGGTCGGTCTGCTCGAGCAGCCGCTGAGCGTGCAGGATCCGCTGGCGCCCCAGCCACGCCGCCGGCGTCGTGCCGTAGTCGGCCTTGAAGCGGCGCGCGAACGTCCGCGGCGACATGTGCGCCTTGGCCGCCAGCTGATCGACCGACAGGTCCCGGTGCAGGTTCTCCAGCATCCAGTCCGTCACCGGCGTGAGCGACAGCGACGTCGACACCGGCAGGGGCGTCGCGATGAACTGCGCCTGCCCGCCGTCGCGCTGCGGCGGCACGACCATCCGCCGCGCGATCGTGTTCGCCGCCTCGGCGCCGAGCTCGATCCGCAGCAGGTGCAGGCACGCGTCGAGCCCGGCCGCCGTCCCCGCGCTCGTGATGATGCGGTCCGACTGCACGTAGAGCACGTTCGGATCGACCTCGATGTCGGGGTACATGCTCGCCATCGTGTCGGCGTACCGCCAGTGCGTCGTGGCGCGCCGCCCCGAGAGCACGCCGGCGGCCGCGACCGCGAACGACCCGCTGCACACCGTCAGCACCCACGCGCCGCGGTCAACTGCACGCCGGATGACCTCCAGCACGCGCGCGTCGACGCTCGCCCACGCCTCGCGCGGGATGGGTGTCACGACCACGACGTCCGCCTCATCGGCGAAGGCCAGGTCCTCACCGACGTTGATCGAGAACGCCAGGTTGCTCGGCACGGCGCCGGGATCTGGCGTGACGATCCGGAAGTCGAAGTTCGGGATGCCGTCGTCGCGGCGGTCGAGCCCGAAGGCCTCGCACGCGAGTCCGAACTCGAACGGAGCGAACCCGGACTGGACGATGCAGGCGACGGTACGGATCATGGGCGACCTCCGGTCACGCGTTGGCAGGATTCCTGCGGGCAGTGTCTTCACGGCCACTCGTGGCAGGATGCCGCTAAGCATAGCGTTCCTGCCATGACCGCCGCACTCCTCCTCATCCTGTTGTCCCTCGTCGTCGTCGCCGTCATCGGCACGATCCACCTCGTCGCCACCGACGGCTACCGCCGGCAGCCGACCTGCCCGCGCGCTCCCCGCCTCCCCTAGACTCGGGGCCTCGCGAGAGGAACCCCCATGAGCACCGCCGTCCCCCCGCCGTACCCGCCCTCCTACAGCCCGCGACCGCCCGCTCGCGGTCGCGGCCTGGCCGTCGCCGCCGTCATCGTCGGCGCCGTGCCGATCCTGCTCGGCGGACTGTGGCCCGCGATCTCCATCCAGCTCTACACGTCGTCGAACTACACGCTCGCCGGAGTCGTCAACGCCGCGTTCGCACTGTTCACCTGCCTCATCGCGGTCGTCGCGCTCGTCCTCGGCATCCTCGCTGCGCGACGGGATGGCGCGGACCGCCTCCTGGGCGGGATCGCGATCGGTCTCGCCGCGGCGCAGCTCGTCGGCACCGTGCTCAGCTTCGCGTCATCCAGCATCGCGTCCGCGCTGTACTGACCCCGGCGGCCCCGTCTGATCAGCGCCTGACGAGGTCCCGCGCCGCCGACAGCAGGATCTCCGCCGACCGCTTCCAGTCGAACGCGCCGATGTGGGCGGTGCCCGCGGCGACGAGCCGCTCGCGCACCCCGGGCTCGTCGAGCGAGCGCACGGCGCTCACGACGGCTTCGGGGTCGAGCGGGTCGACGTACAGCGCGCCGTCGCCGGCGACCTCGCGGAAGATCTCCATGTCGGTCACGACGGCGGGCACGCCGAGCTCCAACGCCTCGGCCACCGGCAGCCCGTACCCCTCGTCGAGGCTCGTCGTGACGAGGGCGGCGTCGTCCGCGAGGAGCGCCGCGTAGGCGGCATCCGTCACCCCGTCGTGGAACACGACCGAGGCTCCGCCGGCGAGGGCGGTCAGTTCGGCGCGACGCTCCGCAGTGATGCGCGAGAGCAGGTGCAGCGTGTGCTCGGGCAGCTGCCGCATCGCCGTCACCAGCGTGTCGACGTTCTTGTACGGCATGAACGAGCCCATGTAGACGAGGTTCCGCACCGGACCCGCGCCGACCGCCGTGCCCTCGGGCAGGAGCGCGGCGAGGCGCTGCGGGGCGTTCGGGATCACGACGACCGGCCGCTTCGTCAGCCGCACGCGGGCGAACTGGCGGGCACTCGTCGCGCTCACCGTCGCGACGAGGTCGGCCGCGTTGAGGGTCCAGCGCTGCGGCCAGTACGACAGGTGGAACAGCCGCCACCCCAGCCGCACGTACCAGGGCAGCGCCCGCGGGGGCGTGCGGTGCCGGTAGTAGATCGTGTCGTGCAGCGTGAGGATCAGGCGGAACCGCCGCCCCGCCGACCCGATCGTCTGCATCGGCGAGAACAGCACGTCGGGTCGGTGCCGGTTCAGCAGCAGCGACGCGAACGGCTCCTTGGCCGACGTCGGCGAGTGGATCGTGAGCGTGATCGCGCCCTTCGGCAGGAATGCCCGCTGCCGTTCGTCGTGGATGAGGAAGGTGACCTCGGTGCGGTGGGCGGATGCGGCATCCGCCACCGCCTGCGCGAGCTCGGCCGAGTAGCGACTGATGCCGTCGTGGAAGTCCGTGCGGATGTAGCGCGCGTCGAAGAACAGACGCATGTCAGACGTCGAGCGGTTCGCCGCGGTAGAGCTTCTCGAACGTGTCGAGGGTGCGCTCGATGTCGTGGATGACGACGCCGTCGAGCGACGCGTGCTGCATGCGCGAGTATTCGGCCTGGTCGGCGGTGAGCACGGTGCGGATCTTCTCGGCGAGCTCGTCGACGTTCCCGGGCTCGAAGAGGTAGCCGTTCTCGCCGTCGTGGACGAGGTGCGGCAGCGCGACGGCGTTCGCGGCGATGACGGGCAGGCCCGAGGCCATGGCTTCCATCGTGGCGATGGACTGCAGCTCGGCGACCGAGGCGATGACGAAGACGTCGGCACGGGTGTACGCCGCGCGCAGCTCGTCCTCCGACACCCGTCCGCGGAACGTGACGCGGTCCTCGAGCCCGAGGCGCTGCGTCACCTGTCCGAGGTTCTTGCGCTGGTCGCCGCCCCCGACGATCTCGAACTCGATGTCGAGGTCGGGCAGCTTCGCGATCGCCTCGAGAGTGACCTCGACGTGCTTCTCGGTCGTGAGGCGTCCGACGAACAGGACGCGCCGACGCTTCTCGCGCGGCGCGAGGTCCGGTGTGTAGTTGCTCTGGCGGATGCCGCAGCTGATCGGGACGACGCCCTGGATGTCGATCGTGCTCTCGAGGAACTCCGCCGCCCTGCGGGTGGGGGTCGTCACGGCGCGCGACATCTTGAAGGTGCGCTCCGCATCGGCCCACGCGAGCTTGAGGAAGATGTCGTAGAGGAACTTCGGCAGCAGCGTGAAGTCGAGGATGTTGTCGGCCATGATGTGGTTCGTCGCCACGACCGGGATGCCGCGCTGGTTCGCGATGCGTGTCAACGCACGGCCGATGACGATGTGCGACTGACTGTGCACGACGTCGACGTCCACCGTGTCGAGGATCTGCCGCGCGTAGTGCTTGCCCATCCACGGCAGCACGAAACGCAGCCAGTCGTGGGGCCGGTACCGCCAGCCGGGCAGGCGGTGGACGGTGAGCTTCTGCCCCTCGATCTCCTCGGTGAACACGCCGTGGTTGCGGTGCCCGACGCTCGGCGTCGCGACGTGCACGTGGTGGCCGCGCTCGGCGAGCCCGGCGGCGAGGCGTTCGGTGAAGCGCGCGCCGCCGTTCACGTCGGGCGCGAACGTGTCGGCCGCGATCACGATGGTGAGGGGTCCGCGTTCAGAAGCGGGATGGTCCGGGGGCGTCATGGTCACGGGGTACGGGCCAATCTGTGCGTCGATGGCGGGAGTGGTGGGTCCCACCGGTGGGGCGCAGGGATGCGGGGGCGCCGAGCCTCGATTCTAGCCGGGGGCCGGGAACTCCTCCGCTGGGAGCCCGGCGCGCCCCGCCCCCGGATCAGCGCAGACCGAGGCGCACCGAGAGCGGGTGGTGGTCCGACCCGAGCGGTCCGATCCACTTTCCGCCCGCCGTCTTGCCCGCGTTCGCCCACCGGAACACGACCGACCGCGACGGCCGCACGAGCACCTTGTCGACGTGGTCGCCCCACGTGACGCTGACGAACGGGGTGAGCGACATGGTCGGGTTCGCGGTGTTGTAGTGCTGCAGGCTGAGCACACGCGCCTGGTCGTACGCGTCGTGCCAGCCGCGCTGCTCGAGCACCGCCATGGTCTTGTCGCCGGTGCGGGACTTGTGCGTGTTGAAGTCGCCCAGGACGATCACCGGCGCCTTCGTCCAGTCGGTGAGCGACCGATGCGTCTTGTTCAGCCTGGTCAGGGTCGCCGAGATCGCGTCGGCGAGCTTGCCGGCCTCGTACTCGCGCTGACGGACGACGGATGCCGAGGTGCCGACCACGAGGTGCGTGTTGACGACGAGCAGATAGGCGCCGGAACTGTGCCGCACGGCGGCCCACGACATCCCCTTGCCGGCCGACGCGTAGGTCGAGGGGAAGAGCGTCGCGCCGGAGGTCGCGCCCCCGGACTTCGCGGCGACGGGGGCGAACCGGCCGGTGCGGATCAGGATGTCGTTCTGCCCGTTGTAGGCCAACCGGTAGCCCGAGGGGGCGGCGGTGTACTTCGACGCCTCCTGCAGGGCGACGATGTCGGGGGCGAGCTCGGCGATGCGCTTGTCGATGACGGTCTTGCGCGAGGCGATGCCCGAGCAGACGTTGGAGCAGACGTTCCAGCTCACCGCGTGATAGCTCGGCCACGACGCCGGCAGGGTCGCCTGCGCCGTGATCGTCTCGTGCGCGACCGGCGACGAGCGCGGACCCATGCCCGCCGACGACACCCCGCGCACCTGGATGAAGTACGCGACCCCGGGCTTCAACCCCGTGACCGTCGCCTTGGAGGTCGTGGTCTTCTGGTTGACGGGGTGCTCGGGCCGCGTGACCTGCGCGTGGCTCGTGCCGGCGTAGACGTAGTAGCTCGTCGCTCCCGGGATGTCGGCCCAGTCGACCGTCAGCGAGGTCGTCGAGGCGCCGACGTAGTTCACGAGGCCCGCCTTGGGAGGGACGGAGGCGGCGAACGCGGGCGAGGCGGGAAGGGTGAGGGCGAGCGCGATCGCAACGATCACTGCGACGGCGCTGCGAGCGTGGGGGACGCGCAGCATAGGCGGATGATAGCAACCTACGCTTGTCGGCATGACGCGAATCTCTGCCCAGGCGGACCCCGCGCGATGGGTCCCGATCACGGGATCCTTCGGGTTCCGTGGACGACGCGCCCGCAAGAAGGCGATCGGGATGCTGCTCGCCCAGGCGAACGCCGCGTTCGGCCGCGAGCAGCCCGGTAGCAAGGTGGCGGCGTGGGCGATGAGCCAGGCGATCCCCGCCCTCATGCGCCGCGCCGACGGGCGGCTGCTCGCGTGGGTGTGGAGGGACGATCCCGAGCTGCTCGTCGCGATGGCCCAGGTGCAGGAGCTCACGCCCCAGCTGCGCACGATGCGGGCGAGCATGCCGATCGAGTACGACGACACCGTCACGTTCACCGGCTCGCCCCTGGGTGTCGGCGAGAAGCTCGAGATGCCGCTGCCGCCGAACCCGCGTCAGACCCCGTTCGCGTCGTACACGTGGGACACCGGCACCCACCTCGTGACACTCACCGCGGTCATCTCCGACCGCGAGCGGTTCGGCACCGTCATCCCCGCCGTCGACGCCCTCGCCCGCTCGCTGCGATTGGTCGACGACCTGACCGTCGGCGAGGGCCCCGGAACCCTCCGCATCGACCCCGCCTGACCCCCGGCATCCGCGCGCCCCGTCGCCGAGACGTCGCAGATGGTCACTTTCGCCGGCGCGCAGCGACCATCTGCGACGCCTCGGGGCGCCATCCCCGCTCGAGGAGGGCGGCGCGGGTGCGCTCGAGTGCCCACCGGCGGGCGGCGCCGCGATGCGAACGGTTCACCCGGATGACCCGCCACCCCGCCGCGGCGAGGTCGTCCAACCGATCCACGTCGCGCGCGTACTGACGGTCGTCGAGGCGATGCTGCTGCCCGTCGTATTCGAGCAGTACCTTCGTCGGCGCGTGGACCAGATCGCCGTAGGCGAGGAACCGACCGTGCGCATCCCGGATCTCGGCATTCACCTCGAAGGGCGGAAGCCCGGCCTCCCGCGCGTCCAGACGAAGGAGCGTCTCCGCGACGGAATCGGTTTGCGGCTCTGTGAGCTCGAGCGCACGTCGCAATCGCCGCACGCCGCGCGACCCGTCCCGCTCGGCGACCGCGGCCTCCAGCGCATCGACGGTGAGCACAGGGTGGTGGCGACGGAGCAGCGCATCCGCCGCGACGACGAGCTCACGATCGCTGAGAAGGGATGCCGCCTGGCACCACGCGATCGCCGGCTCGACCACCGGCATCCCGTCCATCAGCCGGAGGCGGGCCGCCTGGGAACGGTGCCCGCGCACTCCCGCCCCGCGAGCCCGAACGATCGGTGGGATCGCGGTCACATCGAGGGTGGACCGGAGTCGATCGGGAGCCCACCCTCCCGCGAGGACGAGCGCCGTCGCGTGCGAGAAATGCTCCCCGGCCCGCAGCTTGGGCAGATAGCCGAGGGCGAGCGCCCTGACGTCGTGAGCCTCTTCACGGGAACGGACACCGTAGAACGGCGCCGCAAGGGACGGATGCCGCAACCGACGGCGCGTGACGCCGGCGCCGAGAGCCTGCGCGACGAGGAAGCGGTCGGGGAGACCCGGGGGAAGGACACTCGGCATCCGCCAACGATCCCGCCGCGATCACCGTCACCCACCCGCCCGTCGCCCCCTTGTGGACATCCGCCCGCCCGTCGGACCCCCTGGAGAAGCCTCGAGACGTCGCAGATGGTCGCTTCAGACGCCGTCGGGCGACCATCTGCGACCCCTCGGCGAACGAAGAAGCGTCAGTCGTCGGAGGGGGACGGATGCGGGCGCCACAGCACGACGTCGGTCGCGCGGCGCACGCGCGTTCCCTGACGGAGCGTGACGACCGAGCCGGTCGCGCCGGCGGCGAACACGCGGGCACCGCGGCGGGCGGCGACCTCGTCGCGCAGGCGACCCTGCAGTCCCGTGACCTCGCGGCGCAGCATCCGCACCTCGTTCTCGAGCTCGATGATGCGCGAGATCGCCGGCAGGCTCACGCCGTCGGCCGACATCTGAGCCACCTCGCGCAACTGCGCGACGTGCCGCAGGGAGTACCGGCGCGACCCGCCACGGGTGCGCGCCGGTACCACGAGTCCCAGCCGATCGTACTGACGGAGGGTCTGCGGGTGCATGCCGGCGAGCTCGGCCGCGACCGCGATCGCCAGGATCGGGGCCTCTTCGTCGACCTGCTCGTTCGCCATGCCTCTCACCTCACTCGCGCGCCTTGGCCATCAGATCGGCGCGGGGGTTCTCCTTGGGTTCCAGCTCGTGGAAGCGTTCCAACGCCTCGCGCGCCGGTCCGTCCAGGTGCGTCGGGACCGCGACCTGCACCTCGGCGAGCAGGTCGCCGGTGCCCTTCGCGGTCTGCACGCCCCGCCCCTTGACGCGCAGCACACGCCCCGACGGGGTGCCGGGGGCCACGCGCAGCTTGACGACGTCGCCGCCGAGCGTGGGCACCTCGATCGTGGCGCCGAGGGCCGCTTCGGTGAACGTCACGGGGACGTGGATGCGGAGATTCAGCCCTTCGCGCGTGAAGACGGGATGCGGGCGCACGCCCACCGTCAGCACGATGTCGCCCGCCTCGCCGCCGTCCGGGGAGGGCCGGCCGCGCCCGCGCAGCTTGATCTTCTGGCCGTCCGAGACCCCCGCGGGGATCTTGACCTTGATCGGCCTGCCGTCCTCGCCCTGCAGGGTGATCGTGTCGCCCTTCACGGCCGTGGTGAAGTCGAGGGTCGTGCGGGCGGTGACGTCGGCACCGCGCTGCGGACCGCCGAAGCCGCGGAACCCGCCGCTCGGCTGCCCGAAGCGGCCCGAGCCGAAGCGGCCCCCGCCCTGCTGCCCGAACATCGCGAACAGGTCGTCGAAGTCGGCCTGCTGGCCGCCTCCTCCGGTCGAGAACCTGCTGAACACGTCCTCGAACCCGCCGCCGCTCGCGCCGGGCTGGAAGCGCGCTCCCGAGCCCATGGCGCGCAGCTGGTCGTACTCGGCGCGCTGCTCCTTGTCGCTGAGCACCGAGTACGCCTCGCTGATCTCCTTGAACTTCGCCTCGGCCGCGGCATCCCCCGCGTTCGAGTCGGGGTGGTAGGTGCGCGCCAGCTTGCGGTACGTCTTCTTCAACTCGGCATCCGAGACGTCCTTCGACACACCGAGGACCTTGTAGAAGTCCTTGTCGAACCAGTCCTGACTGGCCATTGCCCCTCCCTTCCCTTACTCGGCCGGGACGGCGACGACGACCTTGGCGGGACGCAGCTCGAGGTCGCCCAGGCGGTAGCCCACCTCGACCACTTCGAGGATCGTCGCCTCGGTGGTGCCGGGAGTCGGCGCCTGGAAGATCGCCTCGTGCTGCTGCGGGTCGAAGGCCTCACCGGCTTCGCCGTAACGCTCGACGCCCAGGCGGGCGACGACCGTGCGGATCTTGTCGGCGATCGCGGCGAGGGGCGTGCCCTCCTCGAGGTCGCCGTGCTTCTCGGCACGGTCGAGGTCGTCGAGGACCGGCAGCATCCCCTTCGCGACGGAACCCTTGGCGCGCGCGATCTCCACCTCGCGCTGCTCCTCGGTGCGGCGTCGGTAGTTGGCGTATTCGGCCTGGACGCGCTTGAGGTCGAGGACGAGGTCGTGCTCCTCGGCGGGAGCATCGGCCACCGCGGCCTCGTCGGACTGGGCGGCGCCGAGGATGTCGTCGACCGTCAGCTCTTCGGGCTGCGTGTCGGGACCGTCGGCGGCGCCCTCCGGGGCCGCCTGGTCGGCAGCCCCGGAGTCCACGACCTCGTCGCCGTCGTCCGGCTTGTCGAAGTCCTTGTCCGCCATGCTTACTTCTTCTCGTCCTCGTCGTCGACGACCTCGGCGTCGACGACATCCTCATCGGATGCCGCCTGCTCACCGGCCGGCGCGTCGGTCGGGGCCTGTGCGGCCTCGGCCTGGCTGGCGGCGTAGATCGCCTCGCCGATCTTCGTCTGCGACGAGTTCAGCTTGTCGTAGGCGTCCTTGACGGTGTCGTCGTTGTCGCCCGCGAGCGCCGTCTTGAGGGCGTCGACGTCGGCCTGGACCTCGGTCTTGACGTCCTCAGGCAGCTTGTCGGCGTTCTCGTTCAGGAGCTTCTCGATCGAGTACGAGAGGGTCTCGGCCTGGTTGCGGACCTCGGCGGCCTCACGGCGCTTCTTGTCCTCGGCCGCGTGCTCCTCGGCCTCGCGCACCATGCGCTCGATGTCCTCCTTCGGCAGCGACGAGCCGCCGGTGATCGTCATCGACTGCTCCTTGCCCGTGCCCTTGTCCTTGGCGGACACGTGCACGATGCCGTTCGCGTCGATGTCGAAGGTGACCTCGATCTGCGGGATGCCGCGGGGTGCCGGCGCGATGCCGGTGAGCTCGAACGTGCCGAGCGGCTTGTTGTCGCGGGTGAAGTCGCGCTCGCCCTGGAAGACCTGGATGGCGACCGACGGCTGGTTGTCGTCGGCGGTCGTGAAGGTCTCGCTGCGCTTGGTCGGGATGGCCGTGTTGCGCTCGATGAGCTTGGTCATGATGCCGCCCTTGGTCTCGATGCCGAGGCTCAGCGGGGTGACGTCGATGAGCAGCACGTCCTTGCGCTCACCCTTGAGGACACCGGCCTGCAGGGCGGCGCCGACGGCGACGACCTCGTCCGGGTTGACGCCCTTGTTGGGCTCCTTGCCGGCTTCCTTCTTGACGAGCTCGCTCACGGCGGGCATACGCGTCGACCCACCGACGAGCACGACGTGGTCGATGTCGGCGACCTTGATGCCGGCCTCGCGGATGACGTCCTCGAACGGCTTCTTGGTGCGGTCGAGCAGGTCCTTCGTGAGGTCCTCGAACTTCGCGCGGCTCAGGGTCTCGGACAGCGACACGGGGCCCGAGTCGGTCAGCGAGAGGTAGGGCAGGTTGATCGAGGTCGACTGCGAGCTGGAGAGCTCCTTCTTCGCCTGCTCCGCGGCCTCCTTGAGACGCTGCAGGGCGATCTTGTCGCTCGAGACGTCGACGCCGCTGGTGTCCTTGAACTGCTTGATCAGGTAGTCGACGATGCGCTGGTCCCAGTCGTCGCCGCCGAGGCGGTTGTCACCGGCGGTGGCGCGCACCTGGATCGTGGAGAAGTCGTCGTCCTTGCCCACCTCGAGCAGGGAGACGTCGAAGGTTCCACCACCGAGGTCGAAGACGAGGATGAGCTCGTCCTCCTTACCCTTGTCGAGACCGTAGGCGAGCGCGGCGGCGGTCGGCTCGTTGATGATGCGGAGCACGTTGAGGCCCGCGATCTCACCGGCCTCCTTCGTGGCCTGGCGCTCGGCGTCGTTGAAGTAGGCCGGGACGGTGATGACGGCATCCGTCACCGTGTCACCGAGGTACTGCTCGGCGTCGCGCTTGAGCTTCTGCAGGATGCGGGCCGAGATCTCCTGCGGCGTGTAGTTCTTGCCGTCGATCGCCTGGGTCTTCCAGTCGGTGCCCATGTGGCGCTTGACGGAGGTGAGGGTGCGGTCGACGTTCGTGACGGCCTGGCGCTTGGCGGTCTCGCCGACGAGCACCTCGCCGTCCTTCGTGAATGCGACGACCGAGGGGGTCGTGCGAAGACCCTCGGCGTTGGCGATGACCTTCGGCTCGCCACCTTCGAGGACGGCGACGACCGAGTTGGTCGTTCCGAGGTCGATTCCCACTGCACGTGCCATGTGATTCTCCTTCGTGTGGCGTTTGCGTAGATCTGAAGTCTTTCCGCGGCTCCGGCCACAACCTGAGCCGCGATGACTCAAGGCTACTCCGACCCGTGCCGAGCGTCAAACCAACTTGAGCCGACTCATATCAAGTTTGCAGGTCTGCGGACGTCACCGGGAAGTACCGCGGCGGGGGTAGTGTGCGCCTCATGACGCGTTCCAGCGGCGGGACGCCCGAGATCCCCGCCACCGCCGACAGCGGCGCCCTGCCCGTGATGTTCCAGGACCTCGAGGAGCGCCCCGTCGCGCGAAAGAGCGTCGTGTCGTGGGCGATGTGGGACTGGGCGACCCAGCCGTTCAACTCGGTCATCCTGACCTTCGTCTTCGTGTCGCTGTACCTCGTCTCCGACACCTTCCTGCCGGCGGACATCGCGGCCCTCGCCGACGACGACCCGCTCAAGCAGTCCGCCCTCGCGGATCTGTCGAGCGGCTACGGCCTCGTCTCGACGATCGCGGGGCTCGCGATCCTGCTGCTGGCGCCGATCCTCGGTCAGGTCGCCGATCGGAAGGGCCGCAAGAAGCGCTGGCTGCTGATCGCGACCGCTTTGCTGGCCCTCCTGCAGTTCGGCCTGTTCTTCGTCTTCGCCGACCCGTCGTTCTTCTGGATCGGCGCGATCCTCGTCTCGCTCGGCGCCGTCGCCTCCGAGATCGCCGGCGTCAACTACAACGCACTGCTCGTGAGCGTCTCGACCCCGCGCACGGTCGGCAAGGTGTCGGGTCTCGGCTGGGGGCTCGGCTACATCGGCGGTATCCTGGCCCTCGTCGCGGTCGTGGTCCTGAACGCGGTCGAGTGGTTCGGCCTCGACACGTCGAACGGACTCGCCTACCGGCTGATCGCGGTCGGCTGCGCCGTGTGGACGATCGTGTTCGCGATCCCGCTCTTCCGCAACGTCCCCGAACCGCCCGCTCCCGCCGGAGCGCCGCCGCTGGGCTTCGCGGCGTGGTTCCGCGAGTTCTTCCGCTCGATCGCGAACCTGTTCCGCTCGCACCGCCCGACCGCGTGGTTCCTGCTCGCGAGCGCCGTCTACCGCGACGGGCTCGGCGGCGTCTTCGCGTTCGGCGGCGTCCTCGCCGCCGTGGCCTTCGGGTTCTCGCCGAACGAGGTGATCCTGTTCGGCATCGCCGCGAACCTCGTCGCGGGAATCTCGACGGTCGTCGCCGGCCGCCTCGACGACCGGTACGGCGCGCGGGCGATCATCCTCACCTCGCTCGGCGGCCTCGTCGTGACGGCTCTCGCGGTGTTCCTGCTGCACGACGCCGGCAAGCTGCCGTTCTGGATCCTCGGGCTGCTCCTGTGCGCCTTCGTCGGTCCCGCGCAGGCGTCGACCCGGTCGCTCCTCGCCCGGGTCACACCCGAGCACATGCAGGGCGAGGTCTTCGGGCTCTACGCGACGACGGGCCGCGTCGTGAGCTTCCTCGCGCCGGCCATGTGGACGCTCTTCATCGCCGTCTTCGGGGCGACCTACTGGGGCATCCTGGGCATCGCGATCGTCCTCGTGCTGGGACTCGTGCTGATGCTCTTCGTGAAGCTCCCCCGTCCCGCGCACCTGCGCTGAACGACCGCGAGCCGACGCGTTCGGCATCCATCCACCGGGGAGGAGTGCCGTTCGCGTCGGCTCGCGAGCGGATGCCGGGGCTCAGCGCTCGGCGCGGGCGAGGTTCTCGCGCAGCTCGTCCGCGTTCTGCCGGATGACGTACGCGGGCTGGTCGCGCTCGACGCGCCAGCTCTCGTCGAGGCCGCCGACGTTGACGGTGTCGAAGCCGAAGTCGTCGTAGAGCTTGGTGACGAAGGTCACGCCGTCCTGCGAGTCGCTCGCGGTCGCGAGGGCGCGGCGGTTCGGCGATCCCGCGGGGGCGCCGTCGGTCGTGATGTCGGCGGCGGGGATGTGGTTGAAGCCCTTGACGACGGTCGACTGCGGCAGGCGGTCCTGCAGCATGCGCGAGGTCGTGGTCTTCTTCTCGTCGAGCTCGGCGATGCGGCCGTCGCGCTCCCAGTAGTAGTTGTTGGTGTCGACGACGATCTTGCCGGCGAGCTCCGCGACGGGCAGGTCGTCGATGGCCTTGAGCGGCACCGTCACCACGACCCACTCACCGAAGGCGGCGGCCTCCGCTGCCGTCATGGCCTGCGCGTTCTCGCCGAGTTCGGCGATGAGCTCTGCGAGGGTCTCCGGCCCGCGCGAGTTCGCGATCGCGACCTGATGGCCCTGCCCGACCAGCACGCGAGCGATGGCCGAGCCGATGTGTCCTGCGCCGATGATTCCTACGTGTGTCATGTCTCGAGGGAACGCCGCGAGACCGTGGGCATTCCCGAACGAGGGCTGGGGGATGCCGATCACTCCCCGATGAGCACGCTCCACGCCGAGCCGATCACGGCCTCCATCCGGTGGTCGCCGTGCCGGAACGCGTGCGTTCCCTCGGCGGTGGCCACGCGGGCCCGCGCCCGCGCCGAGGTGACGGCACCGGCGGCATCCCACGCGAGGTCGACCTCGATGCCGGGGCGGGCGACGAGGCCGCGCACGGATCCGGCGCCGAGCGCCACGGGCAGCGCCGGGAGGAGCGCGATCTCGTCGCCGTGCGACTGCAGCAGGCACTCGGCGAGACCCGCCGTGTAACCGAGGTTGCCGTCGATCTGAAACGGCGGGTGCGCGGCGAGCATGTTGTCGTACAGGCCGCCCGAGTGGTCGCCGCGGTCGACGGACATGTCGCGGAAGACGAGCGCGAGGAGTGCGGCGACGCGCTCGGGCTGGGCGAGGCGGGCGCGGAGGGCGATCTTCCACGCGAGCGACCAGCCGGTGGACTCGTCCTCGCGCAGGTCGAGGAAGCGGGATGCCGCGGCGGCGAGGTCCTCGGTCAGCGGCTCGGTGCCGGGGTAAACGAACACGAGCGGCGACAGGTGGCGGTGGTGCGGGTCGACGGCCTCGCGACCGCCGGGCCACTCGGCGATCGTCCCGTCGACGACCGGGATCCCGGGCAGCTGGGCGCGGGCCTCGACCGCCTGCGCGACGAGCGGGTCGTCCTCCTGACCGACGAGGTGCGCGACGCGGACGAACGCGTCGAGGTGCGCGCGCAGCAGCACGACGTCGAGCGTCGCCGACTCCGAGATGGACGCCGCGGCGCCGCTCGCCGTGCGGAAGACGTTCTCGGGCGAGGTCGACAGCGCGGTGCCGCGCACACCGTCGTCCGACACCGCCGTCCAGGCGAGGGCGAACGCCGTCGCACCGCGCAGCAGCCGGAACGCCTGTAGGCGTTCGGCGCGGTCGGTGACCCCGAACGCCTCGCGCTCGGCGAGGTGCAGGCACAGCCACAGCCCCGCCATCGGCCAGAACGCCCATGCGGCGTCGTGCTCGCCGTCGCCGACCGGCTGGGTGTACCCCCAGGCATCCGTGTTGTGGTGGGCGACCCAACCCGGGGCGTCGTAGAGCCGCCGCGCGGTCTCGGCGCCGCTGTCGGCGAGGGCGTCGAGCAGTCCCAGCAGGGGCTCCTCGGTCTCGCTGAGGTTCGTCGTGTGCGCGGCCCAGTAGTTCATCTCGACGTTGATGTTCGTCGTGTAGTTCGAGCTCCACTCCGGGCGCACGTCCTGGTTCCAGATGCCCTGCAGGGTCGCCGGCAGCCCGCCGGGCCGCGACGAGCAGAGCAGCAGGTAGCGGCCGTAGTGGAACAGGAGCGCAGCCATGCCGGGGTCGCGCGCCACGTCGACGGAGCCGCCGTCGCCGAGCGCGCGCAGGCGCTCCGCGGTGTCGAGCTGGGCCGACTCCGGCGCCGCCGCGAGGGTCAGCTCGGCCCGGTCGTAGAGGCGGGTGTGGTCGCGCAGCTGCGCCGTGCGCACCTCGTCGAGACCGGCCGACACGGCGGCGTTCACGAGCTCGGTCGCGCGCCGCGCGGCGGCACGCTCGGTGCCCTCCGGCATCCGCCCCATCCCGGTGAAGGTCGTCGCGGTCGCGAGGACGACGGTCACGCGGGTGGCGCGCAGGACGCGGCCGCCGCGCACGAGGGTGCCGTCGGTGAGGATGCGGGCGTGCAGCGCGCCGCGCACCGCGGCGGCGCCCTCCTCGTAGACGACGGGCTCGTCCACCTCGTCGTGCGGGGGCGTCACGTCGGACGGCACCTGCACGAGCAGGGTCGTCGCCGCGTCGTTCTCGACCCGGCCGAGCTCGCGCAGCGGCGTCTCGATCTCGACGCGCACGTCGATCGGGTCGTCGCTCTCGAGCTCGTGGACGAGCACGCGGTGGGGCGCGCTGATCCACGTGCGGTGATGCACGCGATTGCCGTCGAGTCCGCCGCCGGCCGTGTGGGTCGCGGTGCGCAGGTCGAGTTCGCGGCGGTATCCGGTGAGCTCGGCGGCATCCGCTCCGTCGATCCGCAGCCGCAGGTCGGCGAAGGAGAGGAAGGACTGCGCGTGACGGTGCTGCAGGCGGCGCACGAGCAGGTCGGCGTCGTCCTCGCGCCCGTCGGCGACGGCCTCGCGGGCGGCGGCGAGCGCGTCGCGGGCCTCGTCCGCCGTCACCAGGGGGGCGGCGAGCTCGCTGGCGGGGCTCCCCGACCAGACGGTCTCGTCGTTGAGGCGCAGGAGCGCGTCGGCGATGCCGCCGAAGCACATGGCCCCCAGGGCGCCGTTGCCCAGCGGGAGGGCCTCGTTCCAGGTCTCGGCGGGACGGCGGTACCACAGCACGTGCTCGGTCATGGGGTTTCCTCTCGGCCGGTGACGGCCGGATGCCGCAGCGGGGGGATGCGGGGCCGCGACGGGCAACGGGCCTCGCGCGCGGGACGCGCGTCCGCGAGGGCACCGTTCCGACGATAGACGGTGCCGCGTGCGACCTTGCGCCCCCGGCATCCGTCTGCTTTTATCTCAGAGTAAGACGAAAGGGTCCGGAAGGGAATCCGTGAACGGCGTGCGCGCAGCGGGGAACAGGGGCACGGCGACCAACGCCGACGTCACCCGCATCAACCGGACCGCGATCCTCGACGCGCTCCGCACCGCCGGACCCCTGGGTCGCGCCGAGCTCGTCGCGGCCACGGGGCTCGCCTCGGCCACGGTCCACCGCCTGTGCGCGCGCATGGTCGAGGAGGGCCTGCTCGGCGTCGAACGCGACACCGGCGGCGTCGGCCGCCCCACCCACCGCTACCGCCACCTCGGCGAAGCCCGCACGGTCGTCGCCGTCGACGTCACCTCGGCGATCGCCCGCGGCGCCCTCATCGACCTGGACGGCGAGACACGTCACACCGAGACCCAGCAGCTGCAGGATGCCGACGGCCACCTGACGACGTCGTCGCGCCTCGAGGGGGTCGGCGTCCTCGCCGAACGCCTCATCCGCGTCGCGGCCGAGATCGGCAGCCCGGCGCAGGGGATCGGCTTGTCTGTCCCGGGTGTCGTCGACGCGGACGGCGCGGTGAGCGACTCGGTCGAGCTCGGCTGGAACGGCGTCGCCGTCCGCGACGCGCTGCAGACCCGCACGGGGCTGCCCGTCGTCGTCGAGAACGATGCCAACGCCGTGACGATCGGCGAGTGGACGCACGGTGCGGGACAGGGCACGGGCGATCTCGCGGCGCTCGTGTTCGGAATCGGCGTGGGCGCCGGGATCGTCTCGGGCGACCGCCTCGTGCGCGGCGCGGGCGCCGCCGCGGGCGAGATCGGCTACCTCATCACCGACCCGCAGGCGTTCTCGCAGCCGCGTCCGACCGGCGGCGACCTCGAGACGCGGGTGCTCGCCCTCGGCGGGGCCGGCGGAACCGAGGCATCCACCATGGCCGTCCTCGACGACGAGAGCGCGTCGGGCTCTGCGAACGCCGAGCGTCTGCTCGACCACATCGCGATGTCGGTCGTTGCCCTGTCGGTCATCCTCGACTGCCGCGTCGTCATCCTCGCCGGCCGCCTGCCGCGGCGCACCGACCTGCTCGTCGGCGGCGTCACCCGGCGCCTCGAGGGCCGCATCCCCCGCCCGCCCGCCGTCGTCGTGGGCGCGCTGGGCGAGGATGCCGCCCTCGTCGGCATCGGGCAGCTCATCATCGACCACGTGAAGGGGGCGGTCTACCTTGCCTGACCTCACCGAGACCACCGGGTCCGTCGTCGGCGTCGACGTCGGCGGCACGAAGACCCAGCTGCGCGCGCTCGTCGACGGGACGGTCCTCGACCGCGTCGTCCCGAGCGAGGTGTGGCGCGAGGGCGCGATCTTCGACCACGCGGCGAACTTCGACCGGCTCGCCCGCCTCGTCCTCGACACCGTCGGCACCGCGCCCGAGGTGACGATCGTCGGCGCGCACGGCATCGACAGCACCCGCCAGCGACTGCAGGCGACGGCACTGCTGGCCGAGCGGATGTCGGGCCACGTCGAGGTCGTGAACGATGCGGTACTCCTCGCCCCGGCGATGGGGCTCGAGGCCGCTGTCTGCGTCATCGCGGGCACCGGCTCGGTGATCGTCGGCTTCGACGGCGAGGGCGAACCGGTGACCGCCGACGGATACGGCTGGCTCATCGCCGACGACGCGAGCGCGCCCGGGATCGCCCGTCGCGCCGCCGTCGCCCTGCTGCGCGCCGTCGACCGCGACGGCGCGGCGGCGATGGCCGACCCGCTCGCGGCGCGCTTCCTCGACGCGTTCGGCGCCGTCGACCACGTCGACCTGGCGCTGCGGTTCCAGGCCGAGGCGAGCGAGGCGTCGTGGGGCGGCTTCGCTCCGCGGGTTTTCGCGGCGGATGCCGAGGGCTCGCCGCTCGCGCACGAGGTCGTCGCAGCCTCCGCCGCCCACCTCGCCGACGCCGTCGTCGCCGTCCGCGGCCGCGGCGCGCGGGGCGCCGACGTCATCGCCGCGGGCGGCGTCATGACCGCCCAGCCCGTGCTCGCCGACCTCCTGCGCACCGAACTGCAGCGGCGTCACGGTGCGCTCCGACTCCACGTGCTCGACGAACCCCCCGTCGTCGGCGCCGTCGCCCTCGCGGTCGCCCGCCGCGATTCGCTCTCCCCCCGAAAGGTGCTCTCGTGAGGATCCTTCTCTCCCCCGATGCGGCCGGCGCCGGCGAGGTCGCCGCGGCGGTCGTCGCCGCCTCGGTCGCCGACCTCGCCTCCCCGGTCCTCGGTGTGGCAACGGGGTCCAGCCCGCAGCCCCTCTACCGCGCGCTCACCGCACGCGTGGCAGCCGGTCTCGACCTGTCGCGCGCGGCCGCGTTCGCCCTCGACGAGTACGTCGGCCTGCCCGTCGACCACCCCGAGAGCTACCACTCCGTCATCGCCCGCGAGGTCACCGGACCGCTCGGGCTCGACCCCGCGCGCGTCCACGTGCCCGAGGGTGCGGCCGCCGACCCGGCCGCGGCCGCCGCCCGCTACGAGGCGGCGATCGCCGGGGCCGGCGGGGTCGACCTGCAGATCCTCGGCATCGGCGCGAACGGGCACATCGGCTTCAACGAGCCCGGCTCCGCCCCCGACTCCCGCACGCGTGTCGTCGAGCTGGCGCCTCGCACCGTCGCCGACAACAGCCGCTTCTTCGACGGCGACGCGGGCCAGGTCCCCACGCACGCCCTCACGCAGGGCATCGGCACCATCCTCGACGCCCGCGAGATCGTCCTGATCGCGTGGGGCGAGTCGAAGGCCGAGGCCGTCGCCCGCACCGTCGAGGGGCCGCAGACGGCCGACCTGCCGGCATCCTTCCTGCAGCGCCACGACCGCGTGACGCTCGTCCTCGACGCCGCCGCCGCGTCGCGGCTGAGCCCCGCATCGCTCCCGGCGGAGGCCGCGCGATGACCGCCTTCGACGTCGCCCGGATCGGTCCCGGCGAAGGATCCGTCGCCCCGCGCACGCGTCTGCCGGCGACGCCCCCACCCAGTCGCTCGACGGGCCGCCGTCGGCCCGCGGCAGCGCGAGCGGATCGGCCTGCCGGCCGAGGCCCGCGCGACCGGCGAGCCGCGCGTCGCCGACGTGCTGACCGTCGACGCCGCACTACGTCGCACGCGTCGCTGGTGCCCGAGCCGACCGCGACGCACGTCTCGATCGACATCGCGCAGTCGGGCGTCAGCACCGCGACGTGCGGCCCGGGCGTGCTGCCCCGGTACCGCCTGCCGGCGCGCGACGCGTCGTTCGCGCTCCTGTTCGAGACCGTCTGAGTCCGGGGGCGGGGCGGTTCAGTCGCCCCGCTTCCGGCCCCACGGGAGTCGGATGCCGCGCTCGTTCTCGGACTCGACCTCGAGTCCGTAGTGCTCACCGATGTGCTCGAGCAGTTGCGCGCGCTCGGCCTTCTCGTAGATGCGTCGCTCGCGCTGGAACGCGACGACCGTCGCCCAGCAGATGAGCAGCATGACGACGCTGAACGGCAGCGCGATGATGATGGCCGCCGTCTGCAGGGCGGTGAGGCCGCCCGCGACGAGCAGGGCGATCGCGAGGAGCGCCGTGATGAGGGTGAACAGGGTGCGCACGGGCTTGCTCGGCTCGGGGTCGCCGCCGGTCGCGATCATCCCCATGACGAGGGCGCCCGAGTCCGCCGAGGTGACGAAGAAGAGCGCGATGAGCACGAGCGCGCCGATGGTCAGCAGGAGCGGCGCGGGCAGGCTCTCGAAGAGCTGGAACAGCGCGCCCTCGATGTTCACCGACCCGTCGGCCTGGGTCATCGTCCCGGGGCGGTCGAGCTCGAGCTTGATCGCCGAGCCGCCGAGCACGGCGAACCACAGCACGCCCACGAGGGTGGGGACGATGAGCACGCCCATGACGAACTCGCGGACGGTGCGGCCGCGGCTCACGCGGGCGATGAAGATGCCGACGAAGGGGGCCCACGAGATCCACCAGCCCCAGTAGAACGAGGTCCAGGTCGCCTGCCAGGCCTGCCCCTCGGCGCCCTGGAACGCGCTGACGCTGAAGCTCAGGCCGATGAAGTCCTGCAGGTACGAGCCGATCGACTGCACCCACTCGCGCAGCAGGTAGAACGTGTCGTTCGTGAAGAGGACGAACAGCAGCAGGAGGCCCGCGAGGATCAGGTTGAGCGACGACAGCCACTTCATGCCCTTCGTCACCCCCGACAGCACCGAGAAGAGCACGGCCGTCGTGATGACGGCGATGATGATCACCTGGACGAGCAGGCCCGGGTTCGAGATGATCCCCGCGCTGTCGAGACCGGAGCTGATCTGCAGGACGCCCAGGCCGAGGCTCGTGGCGACACCGAAGAGGGTGCCGACGAGCGCGATGGCGTCGATCGCGTTGCCCCAGCCGCCGCGCACGCGGCGGCCGAGGATGGGCTCGAGGGCCCAGCGGATCGACAGCGGACGTCCGCGTCGGTGGATGGCGTACGCGAGGGCGATGCCGACGACGACGTAGACGGCCCAGGCCTGCACGCCCCAATGCAGGTAGGTCTGCGTCAGCGCCGACTGCGCGAGCTGTGCCGGCGTGCCCTCGACGCCGGGCTTCGGATCGACGAAGTGGCTGAGCGGCTCGCTCACGCCGTAGAAGACGAGACCGATGCCCATGCCCGCGGCGAACAGCAGTGAGAACCAGGCACCGGTCGAGAACTCGGGCTTGTCGTCGTCCTTGCCGAGTCGGATGTCGCCGAAGCGGCTGAAGCCGAGGAACAGGCAGAACGCGACGAAGAACGCCGTGATGAGGACGTAGTACCAGCTGAACGTGTCGATGATGGCGCCCTGGATGGTGCCGAAGAACGCCTCCGCCTGCGTCGGGAACGCGATCGCGAACGCGCTGAAGACGACGGCGACGATCGCGGCGGGCGCGATCACCCAGATGCTCGGCTTGGCGCGCGCGCCGATCGTGGAGGTGGTGGCGGTCTCGGACACGGGGGCGCTGTCGGACATCTCGCCAGGCTACTGGGGCCCCGGCATCCGCTCACCTTCTTGCGCCGACGACGGTCTCCGGGTTAGCGGGTCAGTCGCGGGGCCAGGATGCCGCGAGTTTGCCCAGCAGGCGCACGAGTTCGGCGCGCTCGGCGTCGGTGAAGTCCGCGAGCGCACGCGAGAGCCGCTCGCGCCGCTCGCCGCGGAAGTCCCCCGCGCGGCGACGACCCTCGGAGGTCAGCGCGATACGGGTGCGGCGCGCGTCGTCGGGGTCGGCCTCGCGGGCCGCGAGCCCCATCTCGACCGCCTGCTGCACGAGGCGCGAGGCGCGCGGCTGGTCGACGCCGATCGCGTCGGCGATCTCACTCACCGACAGCGGGTGCTCGGCGTGGACGAGGGCGTCCAGAAGACGGATGCGGGCGGGCGCGCCCGCCAGCCGCATCCCCGGACCGAAACCCGGGCCACCCGGGCCGCCGCGCATCCAGGGCGTGCCGCCGTCGTGCGGCCCGTGCGCGTGAGGACCGCCGCCGTGGTGGCGGTGCGGACCGCCGCGGGGGCGCATCTGCGCGAAGGCCGCCAGCAGGGCGTCGAGATCGCCGGTCGGATCGGTCACCCCTCGACGATACCGCCCGACGGTCGATTCATGTCATTTGACATGAATCAGGGTTGCATGTCACACTGCATGTACTTGCATACTGACATGCAATGGTCATCGCGGAGAGTCCGCCGATGACACGACGTCTCGGAAGGACATCCCATGAACACCCCCCACGACAACGACACCCTGCCCCTCGGCTTCCGACTGAAGCTCGTCCACCGCCTGCTCTCCCGCGAGGTGCACCGGCGGATGCACGAGGCCGGACCCGAGGCATCCGCTCGTCGCGATGAGATCGTCGCCGACGTGCAGAACCGGATCACCGCCGCCGTCCCGCAGGACGACCTCGACACGCTGGTCCGATCTCTCGACGCGATCGCCCGCGAACTCGGCTGGGACGAGTCCCAGCCGATGCCGTCCCGCCCCGGACGGGAGCACCGGCGCGAGCGCGGCCCCTTCGGGCGCGGCTTCGGACGCGGCTTCGGCCACCGCTTCGGCCCGGGCTTCGGCGGAGGCGCACCCCACCCCGGATTCGCCCACGGAGAGCCCGGCCGGTTCGGGCACCACGAGCGGCACGCGCACCACGACCACCACGGTCGCGGCTGCGGCGACCGGGGCGGCGCCGCCGTCGCCGAGGCGTACGAGCGCGGCTTCAGCCGAGGCTACGCGCAGGCGCAGCAGGACTGATCCCCACCCACGGCACCCCCGCCGCACCGACATCGGCGCGGCGGGGGTGACGTGTCTCTCAGCCGGCAGCGCGCGCAGCGAGCCGCCGCACCATGTCGGGGTCGGCGTGCGAGAAGAACTGGGACCGGCCGACCTCGAGGGCCGCGATGCGATCCATCTCCTCGCCCGAGAGCGCGAAGTCTTGCATCGCCAAGTTCTCCGTCATCCGCTCGCGCCGCACCGACTTGGCGAGCGACACCACGCCGCGCTGCAGCAGCCAGCGCAGCACGACCTGGGCGGGGGTCTTGCCGTGTGCGCTGCCGATCCCGGTCAGCACCGGGTTCGCGAAGAGGTCGTTCCTGCCCTCGGCGAAGGGCGCCCAGGCCTCGAGGACGACCCCCTCGTCGGTGAGGAGTCGCTGGTAGTCGGCCTGCTGGTGGAACGGGTTGACCTCCAGCTGGTTCACGGCCGGGACGATCCCGCCGAACTCGATGAGATCGACGAGCCGGTCGGGGGCGAAGTTCGAGACGCCGATCGCACGGAGCCGCCCTTCCTCGTGCATCCGCTGCATCGCCCGCCATCCGCCGTAGTAGTCGCCGAAGGGCTGATGGACGAGGTACAAGTCGAGGTAGTCGAGCCCGAGCTTCGCCATCGACGTCTCGATCGCCTCGAGGGCGCCCTGCTCGCCGCGCCGCTGGATCCACAGCTTCGTGGTGATGAAGAGCTCCTCACGCGGGATGCCGCTGGCCGCGATGCCGCGACCGACCGCCTCCTCATTGCCGTAGCTCGCCGCGGTGTCGATCAGCCGGTACCCGGCGGCGATCGCGTCGGCCACGGCGCGCTCGGTGTCGTCGGCGGGGATCTGGAAGACGCCGAAGCCGAGCAGCGGCATCCCGGCCCCGGTGTTCAGGGTGACGGAGGGGATCGCGTCCATGGTGTTCCTTTCAGCCGCGCGGGTCGCCGCGGGGTTCAATAGCCCGCCGGCGGGCGGACGACGTAGTGGGCGCCGAGCTGGTCGATCTCGGCATCGGTGAGGGTGAGGTCGACCGCGGCGGCCGCGTCGCTGAGGTGGTGCGGTGCGGTCGCGCCGACGATGGGGGCGCTGACGACGGGGTTGGCCAGCACCCAGGCGAGGGCGATGTGCGCCATCGGCACGCCGCGGTCGGCGGCGATGCGCTCGACCGCATCGATCACCGGCTTCTCGGCGTCGGGGTCCGCGAAGTGCGCGGTCCCCACCGGGTCGTTCTGCGACCGGGCACTGATCTTGTCGCCGAAGGGGCGGGCGACCCTCCCCTTCGCGAGCGGGCTGTAGGGGATGCTGCCGACCCCCTGATCGGCGAGGAGACCGAACATCTCGCGCTCCTCCTCGCGGTACAGGAGGCTGTACTGATCCTGCATCGAGACGAACCGCGTCCAGCCGTGGATGGTGGCGGCGTGCTGCATCTTCGCGAACTGCCAGGCGTGCATCGCCGACGCGCCGAGGTAGCGCGCCTTGCCCGCCTTCACGACGTCGTGCAGGGCCTCCATGGTCTCCTCGACGGGAACCGACGGGTCGAACCGGTGGATCTGCAGGAGGTCGATGTAGTCGGTCCCGAGGCGGCGCAGCGAGGCATCCACCTGCTCCATGATCGCCTTCCGCGACAAACCGCTGCCGCCGGGGCCGGCGTGCATCGGGAAGAAGACCTTCGTCGCGAGCACGATCTGGTCGCGGGAGGAGAACTCGTCGATCGCGCGCCCGACGACTTCCTCCGACGCGCCCTTCGAGTAGACGTTGGCGGTGTCCCAGAACGTGATGCCGAGCTCGACGGCCTGCCGGAAGAAGGGCGCCGACTGCTCCTCGTCGAGCACCCACGTCGCGAAGCCGCTGTCGGGGTCGCCGAAGCTCATGCACCCGAGGGCGACTCGACTGATGGTGAGGCCGGAGCTCCCGAGGCGTGTGTACTGCATGGCGTCGTCCTTCCTTCGCAGGGTCGACACCAGTGAACGCCCGCCGGGCCGAGCGAACCAGGCTCTCGCGGAACCACCCTCGCGCGCGGGCTCCGTCGTAGCCTCGGAACATGGACGGCGAGAACGAGCTGCGGGAGTTCCTCGTCTCCCGGCGCGCACGGATCACACCCGAACAGGCGAAGCTGCCCGCCTACGGCGGCAATCGCCGCGTCGCGGGGCTCCGGCGTGAAGAGGTCGCGATGCTCGCGGGGGTGAGCGTCGACTACTACACGAAGCTCGAGCGCGGCGCCGTGGGTGTCGTCTCCCCCTCGGTCCTCGACGCGGTCGCCCGCGCGTTGCAGCTCACGTCGACCGAACGCGATCACCTGTTCCACCTGACCGGCACAACCGCCTCCCTCCGCCCCGTCGCACAGCCCGAGCGGACGACGGTCCGGCCCACCGTGCAGCGCATCCTCGACGGCCTCAGCGACTCGCCGGCGTTCGTCGCGACCGCGGCGCGCAACCTCGTCGCTGCCAACGCTCTCGGGCGGGCCGTCTACGCGCCGCTGTACGACGCCGCGCTCGACGGCATCCCGAACACCGCGCGCTACGCGTTCCTGGAGCCGGGCGCGAAGGAGTTCTTCGTCAACTGGCGCACGGCCGCCGCCAACCTGGTCGCGAACCTCCGGCGCGAGATCGCCACCGACCCGCTCAACCGAGCGCTCGAGCAGCTCGTCGACGAGCTCAACCGCCGCAGCCCCGAGTTCGGCGAGCTGTGGCGGTCCCACGACGTGCGCACCCACGACGCCGGGATCAAGAGCATCCGGCATCCGGTCGTCGGCGAACTCCACCTGACGTTCGAAGCGATGCCCCTGCCGGCCGACCCGGGCCAGAACCTCGTCGTCTACGGAGCCGAGCCGGGATCGGAGACAGCCGACCGGCTGCGCCTGCTGGCGAGCTGGAGCGCCGCGGACGCACGCTCCTGACGGCGAGCGCGGTCAGTTGCCCTTCGCACCCGCGTCGGTGGTGCCGACGTCGGTGCGGTGGAAGTTCTGGAACGAACGGGATGCCGTCGGCCCCCGCTGCCCCTGGTACCGGTTCTTGTACGGCCCGGTGCCGTAGGGGTTCTCTGCCGGCGAGGTCAGGCGGAAGAAGCAGAACTGCCCGATCTTCATGCCCGGCCACAGCTTGATCGGGAGCGTCGCGACGTTGGCCAGTTCGAGCGTCACGTGACCCGAGAAACCGGGGTCGATGAACCCCGCCGTCGAGTGGGTGATGAGCCCGAGGCGGCCGAGCGAGCTCTTGCCCTCGAGACGCGCGGCGACGTCGTCGGGCAGCGTGATCTGCTCGAACGTCGCGCCGAGGGCGAATTCGCCCGGGTGCAGGATGAACGGCTCGTCGGGGGCGACCTCGATCAGCCGGGTCAGCTCGGGCTGGTCCTCGGCGGGGTCGATGAACGGGTACTTGTGGTTGTCGAACAGCCGGAAGTACCGGTCGAGCCGCACGTCGACGCTCGAGGGCTGGACCATCGCCGGGTCCCACGGGTCGAGGCCGATGCGGCCACCGTCGATCTCGAGTCGGATGTCGCGGTCGCTGAGCAGCACGCGGCCAGCCTACTGGCCGCCCGGCGCCTCACCGCGCGACGCGGACCACCACCACACCCCGAGGCGGCACCAGGACTCCGGATGCCGCGGCCGCGCCGACGAGCACGTCGCCGTGCACCGGGGCCACGACCTCGTCGTCGGTGCGATTCGAGAGGAAGACGTACCGCGCCTCGGCGTCGCCGCGCTCGATGACGTCGAGCCGGCCGTCGGCCGACCGCGGGTCGCCCGAGAGCGCGGCCAGCCCGAGCCCCGCCAGCACGCCGCGCACACCGTCCCGGCCGATGTCGGCCGAGACGTAGGTCGCCGACCCACCCGCGCGCAGCCGCCGGCGGGTCACCGCGGGCGTACCCGCCAGGTCACCCTCGGCGTAGGTATCGAGCGCCTCGACGTCGTCGCCGACGTGCACGATCCGCTCGGTCCAGGCACTCGCCGCGGCACCCGAGGCGAGTGCGACGCGCTCACCGGGCAGCAGCGGCACGAACTCCTCGACCGTCACGCCGAGCAGCTCGCGCAGTGCGCCGGGGTATCCCCCGAGCCAGACGCGGTCGTTCTGGTCGACGATGCCCGAGAAGTAGGTCGTGACGAGGTGGCCACCGGCATCCGCGAACGACGTCAGACGGGAACGCAGCTCATCGGGGACGACGTGCAGCATCGGGGCGATGAGCACCTCGTAGCCGTCGAACGACGCGCCGATCGGGATCACGTCGGCGCGCACCCCGAGGTCGAGCAGCGCGCGGTACCAGGCGAGCGCCTCGGCGTCGTACGCGAGCGCGTCGGTCGGGTGGGCGTCGCGTCCGCTGACCCACCACGACTCGTAGTCGAAGACGATCGCGACGCGCGCGGTCTCACGCCGCGAGCCGTGCACGGGCGCGAGGTCGCGCAGCGCCCCGCCGAGGGCCACGACGTCGCGGAACACCCGGCTGTGCTCGCCCGCGTGCGGCACCATGCCGGAGTGGTACCGCTCACCGCCGGCGCGCGACTGCCGCCACTGGAAGTAGCAGACCGCGTCGGCGCCGTGCCCGACGTGGGTCAGCGCATCGCGCACCAGCTCGCCGGACCGCTTCGGCGGGTTGACCTCGCGCCAGTTCACGGCGCTCGTCGCGTGCTCCATGAGGAACCACGGCAGACCGCCGGCGATGTTCCCGGTGAGGTTCGCCCAGAACGACAGGTCGTCGCGACCGAGCTCGCCCGGGCGCAGGTAATGGTCGTTCGAGACGAAGTCGACGTCGCCCACCCACGACGGGTAGTCGATGTCGCGGACGTTCTGCGCGACCATGAAGTTCGTCGTCCGCGGGATGCCGGGGGTCACCTCGGCGAGCACCGCGGCCTCGGCCCGCAGGTGGTCGCGAACGGCATCCGAAGAGAACCGCTCGAAGTCGAGCTGCTGTCCGGGGTTGCGGATCGTGGGCGCGGAGCGCGGCGGCAGGATCTCGTCCCACTCCTCGTAGTGCTGCGACCAGAAGGCCGTGCCCCACGCGTCGTTGAGCGCCTCGATCGTGCCGTAGCGCGCTTCGAGCCAGGCGCGGAACGCGCGGGCGGCGTCATCGGAGTAGTCGTAGAGGTTGTGGCATCCGAGCTCGTTCGAGATGTGCCACGCGACGACGGCGGGGTGATCACCGTAGCGCTCGGCGAGCGCGCGCACGAGGCGCAGCGCGTACTCACGGAAGACGGGCGACGTCGGGCGCCAGTGCTGCCGGGCTCCGGGCCAGAGGATGGTCCCGTCGACGGTCTGCGGAAGGATCTCGGGATGCCGGCGCGCCATCCACGACGGCGGTGACGCCGTCGCCGTCGCGAGGTCGACGTCGATGCCGTTCGCGTGCAGCAGGTCGATGATCTCGTCGAGCCACGCGAAGTCGTACTCGCCGGGGCGCGGTTCGAGCAGGCCCCACGAGAAGATCCCGAGCGAGACGATGTTGACGCCCGCCTCGCGCATGAGCCGCACGTCGTCGTCCCACACCTCGCGCGGCCACTGCTCCGGGTTGTAGTCGGCGCCGTAGCGCATCGTCCCGGGCTGCTGCGAGCCGTCCTTCACCCAGCGGTAGTTCTGCACGCGACCACGCTAGTCCCAAAAACGTGCATCTGCACGGTTTCAGTCGATCTACACTGCCGTCATGACCGAAGCGCCCGCCCGGGGCCCCTACGCGAAGTCCGCCGCGCGGCGCAGCGAGATCATCGCGAGCGCGACGGCCGTCTTCGGCACGCACGGCTACCGCGGCGGGTCGTTGCGCCAGATCGCGAAGCAGCTCGACCTCAGCCTCACGACGGTCATGCACCACTTCCCGACGAAGGTGTCGCTGCTGGCCGCGGTCCTTTCGCAGGAGGATGCCGCCGACACCGACTTCTCGCAGCGCGCCGCGCGCGACGGCTTCATCCCGACGGTCCTCGCGATCGTCGAGCGCAACCTCGGTCGGCGCGAACTCGTGCGGATGTTCACGGTCGTGCAGGCCGAGGCCACGCACGCCGACCACGAGGCGCACGCCTGGCTGCGCGCACGGTACGCCGACGTCATCCCCGAGTACGCCGCGGCGATCGGGTACGACCGGTCGCTCGGCAGACTGACGACGACGACGGATGCCGCGATACTCGCCGACCTCGTGATCGGGATGTGGGAGGGCATCCAGGTGCGCTGGCTGGCCGACGGCACCGATCCCGTCGCCGCGATGCGGGTCGCGCTCGATGCGCTGCTCCTGCCGGTGCCGTTCAGCGCCGCGGGTCGATGATCGTCATCCCCGCGGGCGCCGCGGTGTCCATGGCAGGCAGCAGCTGGGCGGCCTCGTCGAGCGACACCGTCCGCTCGACGAGGTCCTGCGGGCGGAGCGTGCCGCGGGCGATGAGCTGCAGCATCCCGGGGTAGTCCTCGGCTGCCATGCCGTGGCTGCCGAGCAGGTCGAGCTCCCACGCGATGGCCCGGGCCATGGGCACCGCGGAGAGACCGGATTCCGAGGGCAGCAGCCCGACCTGCACGTGTCGGCCGCGGCGGCGCAGGCTGAGGACGGCGTCAGCGCAGGTCTGCTCACTGCCGACGGCGTCGACCGACACGTGCGCGCCGCCTCCGGTCACCTCGTGGACCGCGGCGGGGATGTCGGAGCCGTCGGCGCGGACGACGTGCTCCGCGCCCAGACGGCGCGCGACGTCGAGGGCGGCAGCCGAGCGGTCGACGGCGACGACCCGCGCGCCGAGCGCCGCCCCGATCATGACGGCGCTGAGACCGACTCCGCCGGCGCCGACGACGACGACCCACTCCCCCGCCCGCAGGCGGGCACGCGCGGTGAGAGCGCGGTAGGCGGTGGCGAAGCGGCATCCGAGCGCCGCAGCCGATTCGAGCGAGATCCCCTCGGGCACGGCGACGAGGTTGCGGTCGGCGGCGTGGATCGCGACGCGTTCGGCGAACGACCCCCAGTGGGTGAAGCCCGGCTGCTGCTGGTTCGGGCACACCTGCGCGTCGCCGGCGAGGCACCACTCGCACCGGCCGCATCCGCAGACGAAGGGGACCGTCACGCGGTCGCCGACGTTCCAGCGCTCGACACCGCGCCCCACCGCCGCCACGACGCCGGCGAGCTCGTGGCCCGGGACGTGCGGCAGGGCGATGTCGTCGTGACCGACCCACGCGTGCCAGTCGCTGCGGCACAGCCCCGTGGCGTGCACCTCGATGACCGCGCCGCCGTCGGGGGCGACCGGGTCGGGCACCTCGGTGACGGTGAGGGGACCGGCGATCCGGTCCATGATCATCGCGCGCACTGCAGCCTCCGTCGCATCCGTCCGTCTCGATTCTGCCGCCGCGGGCGGGCGGGTCAGCCGCGGGCGACGTCGATGAGCACCTGCAGCACGTCGTCGACGGCGGGCGGCCGGGTGCCGGGGTGGAAAACCGCGCCCATGTCGCGCACCGCGCGCGGATCGTCGATGGGCCGCTGCACGCAGCCGTCGAGCGGATGCGGCACTTCGGGTCCGACGGCGATGCCGAGGCCCGCCGCGACGAGGCCGTGGAGGGTGCGCAGGTCGTCGCCCTCGAAGGCGATGCGCAGCTCGGCGTCCTCGGCGGCGACGAGCTGCTCGAGGGTGCGGCGCAGGCCGTAGCCCGGTTTGAGGGTCACGTGGGTCTCGGCGACGACGTCGGCGAGCGTGACCCGGCGGCCGGTCGCGAGGCGGTGCCCGGCGGGAACGACGGCGACGAGCGGCTCGTCGTAAAGGTGCACGGATGCCTCGCCCGCCGCGGCTGCCCCCGACACGATCGCGAGGTCGGTGCGCCCCGAGGCGAGCTCGGCGAGGCACGCGTCGCGGGCGCCCTGCCAGAGGCGGATCTGGATGTCGGGGCGCTCCTCGCGCAGGCGCCGGACGAGGCGGGGCACCAGGTTCTCGCCGAGCGAGTTCTGGAAGGCGAGCGAGACGGTCGCGCGCGCGTCGTCGAGCGAGTCGATGGCGTCCTGCGCGGCGCGGAGGGCGACGCGGACGCCGGGCAGCATCCGCTTCGCCGCGGGGGTGAGACGGATGCCGCGACCCTCGGGCGCCACGAGCGCGACGCCCAGCTGCGCCTCGAGCTGCCGGAGCGCGCGGCTCACGCTCGGCTGCGGGACGCCGAGGGCCTGCGCCGCACGGGTGACGTGCTCGTCGCGGCCGAGCGCGTCGAGCAGGGGCAGGTGCGGCAGCAGCGCGGCGAGGCGACTCATGCGCCAATGGTATCGCTCGTCGAGCACCGGTATTGGATCCGGATGAGAAATATGCCTACCGTGGGGTGGGTGACGACTCTCGACATCCCGATCGTGACCGCGGCGCCCCGCCGGCTCGGCGCGGCGATGTGGACGACGGGGATCGCGACCTTCGGAGTGCTCTACGCCCCGCAGGGACTGCTCACGGGCATCGCCGAAACCTACGGGCTGACTGCCGCCGACGCGTCGTGGGTCGTGTCATCCGCCACGTTGGGTCTCGCGCTCGCGATCGTGCCGTGGGCCCTGGCCGCCGACCGGTTCGGCCGTCGACGGATGCTGCAGGTCGCAGCGGTGGCCGCCGCGGTCATCGCGGTCGCGTCGCCCCTGCTGCCCGGGTTCGCCGGGCTGCTCGCGGGGCGGTTCCTGCTCGGGGCGGCGCTCGGCGGCATCCCCGCCCTCGCCGTCGCCTACCTGCACGAGGCCGCCGGTCCGCACCGGGCCGGCGTCGCCGCGGGGGCGTATGTGGCGGCGACGAGCGTGGGCGGGCTGGCGGGCCGGCTGGTCGCGGCGCCGGTGGGCGAGCTCGTCGGGTGGCGGCTGTCGCTCGAGCTGATGGGGGTGCTGGCGGCGGCACTCACGGTGCTGTTCGCCGTGCTGCTGCCGGCGACCGCGCCGCACCGGGTCGTGCCGTTGCGCAGCAGTCTGCGGACGCTCGGGCGTCAGGCCGTCAACGTGCGGGCGCTGCCGCTGTACGCGATCGGAGCGATGGTCGTGGGCGCGATGGTCGCCGTGTTCAACGCGATCGGATTCCGCCTCGAGGCAGCGCCGTACTTCCTGAGCGCGACGGCGGTGTCGCTGGTGTTCCTGACGTACCTGTCGGGCACCGTGACCTCGCGCCTGTCGGGCGCGCTCGTCCACCGATGGGGCACACGGATGCCGCTGGTCGCCGGTGGGGCGGCGATGGCCGTCGGCGCCGCGGTCACGGTCGCACCGGCCGTGCCGGTGATCGTGGCCGGCATCCTGCTCATCACGGCGGGGATGTTCCTCGCGCACGCGACCGCCAACGCGGCCACTGCGCGCGCCGGCGGGTCGGGGAGGCAGCACGCGGTCGCGCTGTACAGCGTCGCCTACTACGTGGGCTCGAGCGTCATCGGCACGGTGGGCGCTGCCGCGTGGACGGCAGGTGGGTGGCTCGCCCTGGCGGGGCTCGTCGCGGGGCTCGGCGTGCTCGTCGTGGTCTGCTCGCTCGCCGTGCGTGACTGATGTCGCACCCGCCGATAGGGTGCGGGCATGGACAGCTACGGACAGTACGCAGGGCTCGGCGCCGGTTTCGTGATCCTCATGATCGTGCTCTACCTGGGCTTCATCGCCCTCATGATCTGGGTGGGCTACCTCATCCAGCGGACGGCGGTGAAGAACGGGATGCTGCGCGCGATGCAGGAGAGCGGCATGGTCTTCGCGCCGCGCCCCGGGCCGCCCTACCCCGGCGGCGGGTACCCGGGCGGCCAGCCGCCGCACCCCGGACAGCCGCCGCAGGGCCCGGGACAGCCGCCGCAGGGCCCGGGACAGCCGCCGCAGGGCCCGGGACAGCCGCCCGCCGCCACGGACTGACCGGCACTCCCGATCTGCGTTCGGTCGAACGGCTCCCGGTCTTGCTAGGCTTGCCGGGTGCCTCCGGGCGCACGGGGCTGTAGTTCAATGGCAGAACTTCTGCTTCCCAAGCAGACAGCGCGGGTTCGATTCCCGTCAGCCCCTCCACGGGTTGTTCGCGGAAGTACGCGATTTTGTTCGCGTAAGTCCTCGAACAGCTTTATCCCGATCAGCTAAGTTTTTCGCTTCGCAAATGGTCAATACTCGACGCTTCCTCGATCCTCACCAGCCGAGCGATCAAAACCTGAGCCGTCGGCTCGCTGAAGCGGCGCTCGCGCGCTCTGAGCCCGCCGGAAGCTGGGCGCGCTATGCGGACAGTTCTCGGATCAAGTCGATGACTGCGTCTGCCGCCCCTTCGTTAGCAGGCACTTTGCACCCTCGACCGAGGGGTACCGGCGAGTGCGGCCGTACCTTCTCGACGCATTCCGCGAACGCCTTGTCAGACGTCGCGAAGGCGTCGCACTCAGGGAGGTAGGTTGCGATCTGGTTATCAACGGGGGTGCCATTCGTGGTCGTGCGGGTAGCCTGCACATGCTCGAAGGCCCATCGGAGCCACGCCAGCGGCATCTCCTCTGTCGTCACCTCGCGAGTCCAGAGTCGAAACCAATCGATCTCGTCGATAAGAGCCAAGGTGATCCACGGCGCAAGCCAATCGCGGAAGGGGCTGTTGGCCTGACCCAACGCATGACGGAGTACTGTCGCGAACTCCACGCGCCAGAGTTCCACTGGATAGCCGTCCCACCAAGCGGGCGGTGAGGCGGGGACTGCCGCCACATCGAAATCGATGTTGTCGAAGGTGAGACGTGCATCGCGCGCACTTTGGCGACGTGCGGCTGCGGCGCTCCTGGTGACTTCAAGGTCAGAGCCGTCCATCCGCCGAATTCGCTCAGCTTCAGCCTGCGTGTCCCGCCGCGCGCGCGTCCACCACCCGTGTTCCCAGTCAGCTTTGGTATGCATCCATTGACGTAGGTCGGGAGCGGGCTCGATCCATTCGGGTCGGACCCGGCTGATTGCTAGCCTTGCCTCCATCGACTCCTTGTATGCCTCGGGCATGAGGCGCTTCCAAGAACCACGGGTGAGCGCATCTATGCGCTTCTTCTTCGCCACCGGGTCTAGTCGTGCACGCAGACACTCGTAAACCACGGCAGGGCATGCGGCAATTGTTACGCCGAGCCGTTGGGCTTCCTTCCGGACACTCTCGACGGCAACCGCATCAACAAGGTAGACCCAGACATTTGTGTCCGGGAGCAGGACGGGCGCGCCCATAGGTCAACATTTCGATCGCGCAGTATCCCGGCCTTCGGTCTTGCGCGCCGGGCTACGCGAGACTGCCGTCTCTCGGTTCAGGCCTTTTCAAGCCAACGAAGCAACGCTTGTCGACGAGCTTCACGGATATGCGCAGGCTCCACCCGCTCACGCTGAACCGCCTGAATGGCTTCTTGGTGTGCCTTCTCCATCTCAGGATTGACGTACACCGATCCTTGAGGACTAGGCGTCGCGATGGGCATGTTCAGACCTCCCTGAGTCGAGTGTAGGTCCATCCTCAGACACGAGCGAGGACCCCGCGCTGTTGCGCAGACAACGAGATGGATTCGGCAACCGCGAGGAGGCGCGCAAGCACCAGGACGAAGTTCTGGTCCTCCAGTGAGAGGCCGCCAGCCTCGGGCACATTCACCGTGAGCATTCCGAACGCGATTCCGCCCGCCCTGACCGGCGCTGAGATGTACGCATGGTATGCCTTCCCCGGCAGGTTGACTTCATCTTGCCGAATCGCCTGATCCGATGAGTCGATCAGACTCCAAACACCAGGCTCGATCCCGCTACCCTCAACGAATTCGGTAGTGAACTCGTCGGTGCGGGATCGCTGTGCGATGTAGAGTCCCGGCTTCATCACACGGGCGCCCGTGCTCACCCCGAGATCTTGGACCCGGAAGTAAGCTGCGCGAGGCTGTTCATTCTGAACGAGGTCACACACGCGTTCGACCACAGACTGCCTGAACCCGCTGATCTCGTTCCTCCGATCCCCGATCTCGATTGCAGCGAGGCGTTGCAACGCGAGCAGCGTTGGAAGAAAAGCACCGTTCGTTACCGTGAGGACTCGAACGCGCTCCGCCTCCAGGAGTCTTTCAACCGTCTTCTTGTCCTTCTCGAGCGCCTTCTTCCGCATTTCCTCGAGGATCCACACAGCGAAAGTAGTCACAGCCGCGAAAATGCCGGCACCTACTGCGATCAGCCTCGGTAGTGCATTGTCAGGTTCGGACCAGCTCAAGAAGGCGGTCAGCGCCGCGACAGCTCCTGCTATCGCTAGGAGGATTCGAAGCGCAAATATTGTGCGCGAAAACTTCGGTCGATTCACGACTTCCCCAGTCACGTCAGCAACACTGCCACAGGCCGCTGCCTACGCTCGGCTCGCGACACGGTGTCGCGGGTGTCGGCCTAGGTGATCGACGTGGCCGTCATGAGCACCAGTAGGCGCCTTGGCGATGACGGTCCCAGCGACAATATGCCGGCCTGTACGACTGGGGCTGCCGCGACAGGCGGACTCACGTTCGCGCCGCCGGGGCCGCTGCGGCGCGACTTACCAACCCCGCAAGACCCGCAGCGACGGGATGTCCACCGACATCTCGACCAGATCGAGCAGCGCGGCGTTCCCCTCCGCCACGTCTCGGCCAAGGCTTACGACGGTGCGCCCGTCGGTGGTCGTTCCGGAACCCGCGACATGCATGTGGCCGTGGAAGAGCAGCCTCGGGTTTACCGCAGTCCAGACCTTGTCCACCTGGGCGCGCGACGCCGCTGATTCCTCGAGCGCTTCGTCGGGAAAGCCGTTGAGGTTCCTCCGCAGAAGTGCGGCAACGTCCGCAACCGGTGTGTCATCAGGGCTCTCGTGCGTGACCATCACGTCGGCGGGTCCCGCGGACGCGGCGGTTACATGCTCGTCGAGGATTCGCTCGTCCTCCCACCAGTCCTCGCCGGGGGTGCGCCACTTGCGGTCGACGGAAGCCGCTCCGCCGAGGCTCAGGATCTTCCGGCCGTGGATCTCGAGTCGCCACGGCCGCGGGAGTAGCCACACGACCTCGGATATGCGGATGGCCCGACCGGGGTGAGCATCCAGCAGGGGCGTGTACTGGTTGTACGGCTCGTGGTTTCCGAGAGTTACGAGGATCCGCTCGATACCGCTGCGGCGGCTCCAATAGTCGACCGCGCGCGGATCCATCCACCAATCACCTGCGTGGAGGATCGTGGTGATGCCGCGGTCGTAGCGGTGTAGAGCCGGCAGGAGGGTTTGCAACCAGCCGACGTTCCCGTGGAAGTCGCCGCACACCCAGACGCGCGGGTCAGGTAGCGCCATCGTCGCGGCTGACTCGAACACCTTCATCGCACGATCCTCACATGCACGACGCGGCCGAGGAGCCGCGTCGTGCATGTGTGTGGGTCAGGAAACCAGCTCACTCGCTTGCAGGATCTGGGCCGCCACTCGCTTCCGGTGCACCAGCTGGTGGTGCCTCCCGGACTTTCCGCTGCGGGCCATAGGAGCCATGCCTACCTTTTCGAGCACCTTGTCGATCTCGTTCCGCTCCTTCTCGTGGACGAACTTCTGGATTTTGTCGAGGTTCGCGACGGCCACGCCGACCGCGGCGAAGAGGTACTTCGAGGTCGCGCCGCGTACGCGGCGGTTGCTCGCGACATGCAGGTTGATCCCGCTTTCGCCCTTGATGCTCCAGTTGAACGACTCGACGAGATTCCGACGGCCGTAGTGGAGCTGCCACTCCCTGGTGCCGTAGGCGAAGTCCTGCCGGTACTTCAGTGCCCTCCCGCCGTCGGCGTCGCGCGGCAGAGCGATGCTGCTCTTGTTCGTGCAGGCCTTTCCTGGGCTGACCGGGACGCTCTGGATCGGGAACTTGGCGCCGGCCGGGAGGAAGGCCTTCAGGGGACACCACACCGTGGAGTTCGGGCGCGCCGCCGGGCACACCATGGGGGTATTGCCCAACTTGTCAGGCTTCTCCTTCGGGCGGAATTCGTACATCGCGCGCAGCTCGAAGCGGTCGGTGAAATCGGGCATCGTGCTGGGCTTGCCGCGGCTGAGGAGGCTGTCGTGTCGTTCTCGCGCTGCCGCCCAGTCGGCGCCGAGGTTGCGGAGCTCCTCCGGCATCGAAGGTGAGTACCAGCGGCCGTCGACGAGAATCATTCCTTCGTGTTGCGCTTGGATGCCGAACTCGTCTTTCTTGTAGTCCATGACGACGGCGATGCCGTGGTCGAACAGGTGTCGTTGAAGGTCCTCGACCTTCGTTCCAGGGAGGTACGCGCGGTCGGCGATGTACTCCTTGATCACGTGTCCTCGCTTCAGAGTTCCCTCCAGCACCTTGAGCGCATTCGCCCCCGGCTTCTCTCCCGGCGTGTGATGCGCGATTCCGAGTGCCAGCATCGGCGTGTCGCTGGTCCGGTTCGGGTCGGGGTGCATGCCGACGAGGATGTCGAGCTCGAAGGCGTACTTCACCTTCGTCATGGGCTGCGACCCATCGTCCGCGTGATCCTCCGTGTGCCGCGCGTAGAACCCGGCTTCAGGTTCGCTCGAGAGCTTCTCGTTCGGGCCGAGAGCGTTCTTTCGGCTCCTTCCGACTCCACGAGCGAATTCGGGAAGCGGCGTTGCGTCGAACGCGACCGTGTATGCCGCCGGACGATATGCCTCAGGAAGCTCGGAGAGAGTTGCTTCGATCAGCGCATTGGCGAGCTGATCGCGACGCAGGGCACGCACCGGGGCGTGGAGGTCCTCGTTACGCTTCTTCTTCGCTTCGTCATAGCCGGCGACCGTTGCGCGCTTCTGTCGGCCCGGGCGCGGGTCGGGATCGATCGCCTTCTCGAGCCGGTTCCATGCTCTTCGGCAACGTTCGAACCAGTTGTCGGCGGAGATGATCGGGTTGACCGTGATGCCCAGTCGCCGCTGGCTCTCGACGGTAAGACCGCAGTAGAGAAGACTGCCGAGCTGGACGAGGTGGAGGGGACGACGCTCCATCTGGAGGACGAGCAGCAGTGCGACGACGGTTGAAGGTTGCAGCGTCGGCGGACGTCCCGCCTTCGTGGCGGGGTTCTGGCTGCGATAGTCGCGAATCCATTCGCTGAAGAGCTCACGCAGCTCGGCCCGCTCGACGATTCGCATGGCGAGGTCCACGTCGTACTCTGTGGCCAGCGGACGTTCCTCGTACGTGGGGCGCTGCACTTTCGGGCGGTTATCGGTCGAGTCAGGAGTTCCTTTGATGCTCATGACTGGACCCCCTTCGCACGCGCGCCGCGGAGCATTCGGACGCGGAGCTCCTCGGGTGGCGCTGGAACGAAGGGGATTGACCGTCTGAGCGAGTCGGCCGACGACAGCCCCGCCGCGCTAAGCAAGACGGGCACCTGGACACCGTTGGTGAGGTGGGTGACCAGCCACGTAGCCCGCAGTCGCTGCGGGCTTGGCCGCTCCTGGCCTCTCGCGTCCCGGTAGTGGGAGTAGAGCTGGTCGTGTTCGACGGGCAGGAGGCGACGATCGCCGGCACCGGCGAGCACGTCGAGTTCAGACTCCCAGCCTCCGAGGGCAGGGACGGTACGGGCTCGTCCGCCACGGACCTGCACGCTCGGGGCACCGTCGAGGTCGGCGAAGACATCCGTTCCGCGAGATTCGCTGATCTCGGCTCGGGTGAGTCCGCATGCCGCCGCGAGGGTGACGATGGCGATGCATCCGGTCCGGTAGGCGGCGGGCTGAAGGTCGGCCCACGTGCGGAGCCGACTGAGTTCGGCGGCACTGTAGGGAGCGACAGGATGGGCGGTGGTGGAAACCTGGCGCCGCTCGACGCCCGTCGCGGCCCCAGCGATGGCGCGAAGGATCTTGCGTTCACGTTCCGCCGTCACGGGACGGATCGCTTCAGCGCGCACGGCGACGGTGTAGTAGTCGATGAGTTGCGTCGAGAACGCGCGATCGTTCATGGGTGCCGCGCTGGTGCGGTGGACCCATCCGACGTAGGCGGTGAGGACGCTCATTGCTTGGCGCACCGCGCGCGGACTCCGGTCCGCGGCATAGCGTTCGACCGTCGCGCGGTTGTACCCTGCGATCTGATCCCACTCGGGGACGTCCGACTTGAAGGCGAGAATGTTGCTGTTCATGGCCCGCACATGCGCGGCGCTGGCACGCCCTCGATCGGATGTGCGCTGAGCAAGCACATTCAGCCCGAAGTATCTTCGCGATCGTGCGCCACTAGCGCAATTTGCTCCAGGATGGAGCGGTGCCCGAATCGGTCCCCTCGCCCCGAAACCTGTTCCCCGACCCAACCGCCTTCGGCAGGCGACCGCTTCCGCCCGACCTTGGCGCAGCGCCGCCGGATGCCGCCTCGCGAGCACGGTGGAGAGCGGCTCAGTTGCATTGGGTGGTTGCCTTCGCGGTGCGAACCGAGCTGAAGTCCGCGCGGCGCGCGAAGAGCTCGCTTGCTGACAGCATCGGATGGCGCCGCGAGCGGCTCTCTCGATTGCTGACGGGACATGCCCGCATGACGCCGGAGGACATGTTCCTGCTCCTCGAAGCCATCGGAGCGGACTGGATGGCGGTGGCACGCGGCGTCCCACAGTCGGCCGCCGCGAACAGACGTCAGCAATTGACCACGATCCAGTGGTTTCTGAAGACGCAACTCTCGAGGACGGAGCAGCAGCTCCGCGGCGAGCCCGAGGCCGGCTCCTCTTCCCCACAGCGCGCACGGCCGACACCTCGCTAGTCACCCCTCACCTCGAACGGCGGAGACACGGGCGCGGGCAAGTACTGCTCGTACCGCACAAACGCATCGAGCGACTTCACTCCCGCCGCTGCGACAATTTGCTGCATGGGCAAGCCCTCGGTGAGCCTGTCGACGATCCATGAAGCACGCATTCGCTGGGTCGTGACGACGGTCGACCCCTGAGCGCGTCGCACGATGTCGACGACCGTGTTACGGGTGTAGCCCACCCCAGGGCGGAAGAGAGTGTCGCTCATCGATGCCGCTTCGCGCGCGAGCAAGTCCAACTCGCGCCGCCAGTCGGCGTCGACGGGAACTGTCCGCGCGCGGTCGCCGAGCACACGAATGGCGCGCGCACCGCACGCGACGTCGACCGCTCGCACCTCGCACAGCTCACGCGTCAGCAGACCAGCACCGAATCCGATTGCGAGCAGCGCCCGTAGAGAAGCTCTGATGCTCGCCGAGCCCTGGAGCTCCACCCATGTCCGCAGGCGGGCGCGCTCTGCGAGCGAGTACGGGGTCGTGGCTGTGGATGCGGACAGGTGAGGCAGGGTCGCGGATGTCGGGATCGCACCGACCGCCTCGCCGACGCGAAGCAGGATCGATCGGCGCCGCCCTTTTGTTGAGGGAGTGGCCGGGCGCATGTCGCCGACCGATGCGCCGACCATGCTGCGCGAGTAGACATGTGAGAAGTCGAGCACTGGTCCCGTGCGTAGCCGAACCCAGGCCACATGGTGGGCGACAGCGGTGAGCAGAATCATGCGCTCGTACGGGAGGGCCGGCTCGACTGCGTTCACGGTCGCGATGACGAACGGGCGGATGTCCGCCCAAAGCACAGGGTTGATCTGTGGCCGGTACTCGTCATCCGCCACCTCGGGTGTCGGCAAGGCGGAGCTATTCCGCATCCCAAGCTGGCCCTTCGATCCAGCTGACCGATCCGGTGTACTCCACACCAGGCAGCCCATCGACGAGGCGCTCTGCGGAGATCAGTTCGAGCAGCGGCGTCCACCGTCCATCCGACATCTCCTCCAGTCGCGTCTCAAGCGACGCCCCGGAGATTCGAGGATCCATGGTTGCTGCCGCAGCCATGAAGAACAGGGCCGTCTCGCTCCAGACCTTGACCGTCGCCTCGAGGTGGATCTTCACTTCCACAGCGATGTTCTCTTCAGCTTCATCCATAGCCGGGACGGTATGGACGAACGTCCGGCGGATCTCGCACTTTCTGCACACGAGGCCACGCGACCGTGCATGTGCCCGACATGGATCGGTCCGTCATCCGCAACTTCATTCCGTTGCTCTTTCGTGCGCCAGACGACCTCAACGCGGACGAGTCGGCATCGATCCGGCACCTCCTCGCTGCTCAGCTCAGAGGCACCGCGTCATACCGAAGGGAGACCGCGTGGCTCCAGCGCCTGGACGATCTCGACGACGCCCTCTCGACCAAAGCGCCGCTAAGCCCTATCCAGACGGCTTGGGTGGAGCACCAGAGACGCAGCGACAATCTGTGCGCCCTGCAGTTGAGGCTGCTCGAAGCGCTGCCCGGGTGGACGTGGAGCCCCCGGGACGACGCGTGGGTGGCACGCGCTGACGAGCTCGAGCTCTTCCGACTCTCGAGCCGCCGCTCGCCGCGCATCCGATCCGACGATCCCGAGGAGCGACGCCTCGCCTACTGGCTTGGACGGCAACTGCGGCGGATGCGGCAAGGCAAGCTCTCTCGAGCGCAGGTGGAGCGTCTCGCCTCGCTCTTGGCGGTGCCGTCGAGGTTGGGTAGTGCCGGCGCCAGGCGACGGGTTCGCTCTACCGACTCGCGAGCGGGGTGTTAGCGGCCTGCTCGCGACCTCACGTGCGCGGATCGGCCTAGGACGCCCCGGGCGCGTCCCGCGCCGCTACAGGACCGCGTGGAGCTTCGCCCCGCGTCCTGGTCTGGTCTGCATCACTTCATCCGGTCATCCGCATACCGCGGCGCCATCGACTCCATCTGGTCCATGACGAGCTTGATCGCTTCGGGCTGCTTGTCGGGCGGGTACTTGTACTTCACGAGCAGCCGCTTGATTGATGAACGAAGCTTCGCGCGGACGTCGTCGCGCACCGTCCAGTCGGTGCGGACGTCGCGGCGCATCACCGCGACGAGCTCTCGGGCGATCTGTGCGAGCACGTCCTCGCCCTGCACGTCGACCGCCGACTCGTTGGTGGCGACGGCGTCGTAGAACGCGAGCTCGTCGCTCGTGAGCGGCGGGGAGAAGTGCGTGCCGCGGGACGCCTCGGCGGAGACCTCCTTCGCCAGCTCCACCAGCTCCGCGATCACCTCGGCGGAGGTCAGCTGCTGGTTCGTGTAGCGGTTCATGATCTCGGCGATCCGCTCCGAGAAGGCCCGCTGGCGAACCAGGTTGCCGCGTGTCGCGCTCGCGCCGGCGTCGGTGAGCGACTTGCGGAGCGCCTCGATCGCAAGGTGCGCATTCGGCGCCGCCTGCGCCTTGGCGAGAAACTCGGGCCCGAGGTCATCCAGCGCGAGGCGCGGGAGCCCGGCCGCGTCGTAGATGTCGAGGACTTCACCCGGGGCGATGGAGTCGGCGACGAGCGTACCGAGCAGCCTCGAGATCTCTTCGGGGATCGGTTCGTCTCGCGACTGCCGTTCGGCGGCGTCGAACTTCGCCATCCACACGCGGACCTCTTCGTAGAACGCGATCTCGTCGTGCAGTTCAGCCAGCCCGTCGCGGCCAGACGCGAGGGCCCAAGCCCGCGCCAGCTGGCCAGTCGCCGTCCGATACCGCACCGAGAGCCGGTCATTGCCGAGGTCAGGATTGTTCAGCGGGTTGGCCGGATCTCGGAGGAAGTTGGTGGCGGTGGTCGCCGCCGTCCGCCAGGCACGCGAGCCGCCGCGGGCGACGATGGCGCGCCAGTCGCAGTCGACGAGCATGTCGCGGATCTGGGCGACGAGCTCGGTCGCGATGGCGACCGCTTCGTCGACGTCCCGACCGACCGGCTTGTTCTCGCGGTCTGACGTCGTGTACTCCGCGAGTGCGTTCGCGAGGTTGTCGGCGAGGGGCGCGTACGCGACGAGAAGCCCGTCCTCCTTGCCGCGGAAGGTGCGGTTCACGCGCGCCAGGGTCTGCATGAGCAGCGCACCCTTGAGCGGCCGATCGAGGTAAAGCGTGTGCAGCGGCGGTGCGTCGAAGCCCGTCAGCATCATGTCCTTGACGATGACCAGCTCGAGCTCGTCGTCGGCATCCTTCAATCGCGCCTTGATCGCCTTGTTCTCAGAGTCCCGCCGAACGTGGTCACTAACGGGCGGCTGGTCGGATGCCGACCCCGAGTAGACGACCTTGATCTTGCCCGCATCCAGTGCGTCGGAGTGCCAGTCGGGCCGCAGTCGCACGATCTCGGCAAACAGCCGCGCGCAGATCTCGCGCGTGCCCCCGACGATGAGCGCCTTGCCGGGAGATTCGAGGAACGGTTTCATCCGCTCGCGCCGCTCTTCCCAGTGCTGCACGAGGTCGGCCGCGAGTGTCTCGATGCGCTCCGGTGCCCCGTAGACGGCGTTGACGACGGCAACGGATGCCTCGAGGCGCGCCCGCTCGGTGTCGTCGAGTCCGAGGGTGTACTCGTCGGCCGCGCGGTCGATGTCGTCCTCGGTCGCGCCGTCGGCGAACGACACCTTGATGAGTCGCGGCTCGAAGTAGACGGGGACGGTCGCGCCGTCGTCGACGGCGCGGGTGAGGTCGTAGATGTCGATGTACGGGCCGAACACCTCTTGCGTGTCGCGTTCGGCGAACGAGATCGGGGTGCCGGTGAAAGCGATGAGCGTCGCGTTCGGGAGGGCGTCGCGCAGGTGTCGGGCGTAGCCGTCGAGGTCGTCGTAGTGGCTGCGGTGCGCCTCGTCGACCACGACGATCACGTTGCGGCGGTCGGTCAGGAGCGGATGCTGCGTGCCCGCCGCCTTCTCCGCCTCGGTGAGACCGAACTTCTGCAGGGTAGTGAAGTAGATGCCGCCGGTGACCCGGTTGCGCAGCTCGTCGCGCAGCTGGGCACGCTCACGCACCTGGACGGGTTTCTCGGCGAGCAGCAGGCTCTGGTCGAACGTCTGGAACAATTGCCCGTCGAGTTCGGTGCGGTCGGTGACGACGATGACGGTGGGGTTCTTGAGCTTCGGATGCCGCGACACGAGATTCGTGTACAGCTCCATCTCCATCGACTTGCCCGACCCCTGCGTGTGCCAGACGACGCCCGCCTTGCCGTTGGTCTCGACCGCCTGCACCGTGGAGCCGACCGCCTTCGTCACGGCGAAGTACTGGTGCGGCTTCGCGATGCGTTTCGTGAGGCCGTCGGCATTCTCGTCGAAGGCCGTGAAGTTGCGCAGCAGTTGCAGGAACCGCTCCTGGTTGAACAGACCGTTCAGCGCATCGTCGATCGGCTCGACGGAAACACCGTCCTCGATTCGCGGCTGGGCGAGCGGCACGCCGTCGTCGTCGACGTTCCAGGGCGCGAAGTGGTTGAGCGGCGTGAAAGGCGTGCCGTACTTCGCATCGATGCCGTCGGTCGCGAGCGTGAGCACGCAGAAGCGGAACACCATCGGGAACTCACGCAGGTACGTCTGCAGCTGCGCGTGCGCCGGGGCAACGCCGGTGGATGTCGAGCCGGCGCGCTTCAGCTCGACGATGACGAGCGGCAGCCCGTTGACGAACAGCACGATGTCGAACCGGCGGTGCAGGTCGCCACGCCGGAGCGTCAGCTGGTTGACGGCGAGCCAGTCGTTGTCGGACGGGTCGGTGCCGAGCAGTCGGAGCCGCGGGTTCTGTTCGATGCCGTCGGTGTCGATGTAGCTCAGCGGATATCCGCTCACGAGGTACTGGTGGATGCGGTGGTTCTCGGTGACCGCATCCTGCGACTTCGGCGCCGCGATCTCCGCGACCGCCTGCTGGAGATACTCGCCGGGGACGCCCGGGTTCAGCCGCCGAAGCGCCTCAAGCAGGCGCGGCCGGATCAGCAGGTCGTCCCAGGTGTCTCGCTCGCCGGTGCCGGGCGCGACTTGGTCGCCGTGAACCGGGCGCCAGCCGAGCGGCTCGGCGAGGGTCTCGAGGGCGTCGTTCTCCCAGTCGGCCTCGGACAGCGGTGTCATTCGGGCTCGCCCGCCTCGGCGACATCGTGATCCTCGAGGTTCTGGGGTTCGTCCGACGGCTGCTTCTTCTTGTCACGCTTGAACAGACCGGCGACCGCATTCGCCGTGCCGGATGCCGCGTTGCCCACCGCGCGCGCGGAACCCACCGCCGCACCGCCGACCGCCTTCGCCGTTCCACTGGCAGCACCACCGACCGCGTTCGCCGCGTCCTTCACCGCGGTGACGGCTCGCGGGGCGTCGGGAATCCCGTCGCCGTCAATGTCGACACTCCGGAACATCTCGGTCGCGTCGACCATGCGCTCCCAGACGTTCTCACCGAACTCCTTCGCGGACTCGGACGCAGCCCGCATCGCGAGCACCGCCTTCGATGGGTCGGGGATGCCGTCACCGTCTTCGTCGACCAGTTCCAGCCACTCCGGCCATTCTTCAGCGGGCGCAGAGAAGCCGGTTCGGCACGATTTCACAACGCTGCTGCCGAAGTAGAAACTCGTGGCAGCGCCGGCTGCGGCGCCGATCACGGGGATGGCTTTGGAACTGATCTTGACGGTGCCCATGACGGCGCCCTGCGCGATCGCCTGTCGCGCCAGCACGATCGTCACGGGGACGAGTGCGGAGTCGGGGAGTTGCTGAGACAGCAGGTCACCCCATTTCGGTGCGGCGTTCGATGCGACAAGCCCCGCCGCCCCACGCGCTCCGGCGATGGACGCGCCCGCAGGAAGCGCGGCAAGCACCATCGACGTGACCTGGTTCTTGTTCTTCTCACCGAGGAGTGCGCCCAGCACGATCGCCTTCGCTCGGTCCGGGTCATCGATCGGCACGCCGCGAAGCTCTGCCATGCACAGCGCGAAGAGCGCCGTGGTCTCGTAGAAGAAGATCAAGTCGCCGACGCCGAGCCCGATGGCAACAGGCACACCCACGGCGGGGATGGACGCCGAAGCGCCGATCGCTGCGCTCGCGGCCGTCGTCGTCGCGACGTACTGCGATTCGATGGTCTTCATGACCTCGGCGGGCGTCGCGCTCGGCTTCTTGCGACGGATCTCCTTGATGTAAGCGGTCGCCGCTGGCCGCTGCACGGCGATTGCTTTGAACACGCGATCTTGGAAGTCATCGGGTAACGCAATCGCGGGCTTGGTTGTCGCCACGGCGTCCTTCTTTTGGCTCATGAGTGTCTCCGGGATCAGTCGGCGAACTGGAAATCGAGGGCGACGTCGGGATCGATCGCGTTGATGATGCCCGTGTAGAACACCTTCGCCTGTTCCCTCAGGTCTTCCTTGTACTTGACCAAGTAGTCCTGTTGCGACGCTTCGCCCAGAACCGCGTTGATGAGGTCTGTCTCTTCGATCTCTGGAGCGAACCAGCTCAGGGCGCCGTTCTGGTCAATGGCCGCCTCAAAGTGCGGCTTGTCATACCCGATAAAGATGAAGTCCGGGATGGTCACCGTGAATCTGCCGTCACCATCGGGGACGACTTTGACGCGTGAGCCGTCGAGGCCGAGCTTTGCTTGGAACTCGTATTGCAGAAGCGAGACCCGCGTCGCGCCCGGAATCTTCCCCCAGAAGGCATTGCCGGTGGTTTCGCGGCGCTTGATGCCCTGGATCCCAAGGCTTACGAGCGCAACTTCTTCCTTGGTCTCAACAGACTGGACGACCTGCGAGTCGCGATCGTACGCGCTGCCACCCAGGAAGCTCGGCAGCCGCCAGCCCTGGACGGCTCCGAGGATCGAGAGCGCCAACGCGGCGGCCAACAGAACAACGAACGGCCAGATGAGAACCTTGGCACGAAAGAACTTCACGAAGATCTCCCCAGATGGATGCAACGGTGCATTGGTACTTCGAACCTAAAGCCTGCGCGAGAGTGCTCGTTCACACGCCCGCCTGAACAATCAGATCCTCCGCGTCGCGGACGCGGAGCTTGCCCGACATGAGCTGCGGCAACAGCGCGTCGCGCGTCGCGGCGAGGGTCAGCGATTCCTGTTCGGCGTTGAGCGCAGAATCCCAGAGTGCGGACATCAGCGGGTTCAGTCGATCGATATCACTCATGGATGGCACCTCCACGACCTCATCGAGGTGGTGCCGTTGTATGTGGCCCATCGTCGTCGCCTTGTCCGCAGCGATTGCTTTGAAATCGGCAAGCTTCCGCCTCAGAAGTTCGTAGACGAGCCACGCGGGGTACCCCCGCTGGGGTACGACTTTGAAGATGTGCTGGTTCACAATCGCTTCGGAGCGAAACCAACGGTGGAGAGTCAGCGAACCCGACCAAGCAAAGAGGATGTCCCCGGGGCGCGCCACGTGCTTGTCATCGACCTCGGCATCCGAATAGACGGTAGATCCACCAATACCCCCATTCAGCTCCGCGATCCTCACCACCACTCGACCAGTTCCACTCGCCCCCTTGGTAAAGGCCTTGCCGTTCACGAAGTCAGCCGTTTCCGACAGCGGGACTCCACTGTCAGCGGTCAGGCTCCGGAAGGTTTGGCGCATGAGTTCATCCGCCCGGCTGGCGAGGGCGGTGTTGGCGGCGATCTTGTCGTCGAGGGCGCCCAGCACCTCGGCGATCGCCTGCTGCTCTGCGAGGGGGGGCAGGTTGAAGTGGTAACCGCCGATCTGGGTCCCGCTGATGTGTGGGATGGCTGTGCCTGTCTGAACCGACAACAGATATTCCGAGAAGCCCGCACTATCGATCACGTAGGCCAGGTACCCCTGGTCCAGGCCAGGGTTTGCGCGTAGTCGTGCGACTCGCTGTACAAGGTAGGACGGAACGTCCGCGGGCCGGACTCGTGAGCGCTTCAGCCCCGCGCCGACCCACGGTCGATCCATCGCAAGAACAACATCGCCAACAGCCATGTCGTACTTGGGATCGACGGATGCGGACAGCGGCCAGCGGACGGCACCCGACCAGTCGAGTCGACCCTGGCTCACATTGTCTCCACGAAGGAGGCGAACGTCGGCGACATCTCTCGAGAACTCAGCACTTCGGAACGGGAGTCCAACCTCGATCGTCGCGACATCGCCCAATCGGACACTTCTCACGAGACGCGTCCTAGCTGCTCGCGTACGACCTCAGCCAGCCGCGCCGACTCCGCGAACTGCGACTCAAGCTCGGCGCGCAGCCGGGCGAGCTTGTCCTCGATCGGCTCGCCGTCATCCTCCGCTTCGGGGGCGCCGACATAGCGGCCGGGGGTCAGTGCGTAGTCCGCGGCTTTGATCTCGGCGAGGCTCGCGGAGTAGCAAAAGCCCGGAACGTCCGAGTAGCTCAACGATGACCCCTCGACAAGCCCGGGGACCGAGAGGGCACGTCCACGCCAGGCGTGGAACGTGCCCGCGATGCGGGCGATGTCCTCATCCGACAGCGCGCGCTCGGCGCGGTCGACCATATGGCCGAGGTTGCGGGCGTCGATGAAGAGCACCTCACCCGCCCGAGCCCCCTTGTCCTTCGCGAAGAACCAGACGCACACGGGGATACCGGTGGAGCGGAACAGCTGCGTCGGCAGGGCGACCATGCACGACACCAGGTCGGCCTCGACGATCTCGGCGCGGATCTGACCCTCGCCGCCGGAGTTCGACGACATAGAGCCATTCGCCATGACGACGCCGGCCTGCCCGCCGGGAGCGAGCTTGGAGAGGATGTGCTGGATCCACGCGTAGTTCGCGTTGCCCGCCGGGGGGACGCCGTAGCGCCAGCGCGGGTCGTCTTCGCTGCGCGCCCAGTCCTTGATGTTGAACGGCGGGTTCGCCATGACGAAGTCGGCCTGCAGGTCGGGGTGCAGGTCGCGGGCGAACGTGTCGCCCCAACGCGGACCGAGGTTGCCCGTGAGCCCGTGGATGGCGAGGTTCATCTTCGCCATCCGCCAGGTGCGCTCGTTGAGCTCCTGCCCGTAGACGGAGATGTCGGAGCCTTCCCCGTGGTGGGCGTCGATGAACTTCTCGGCCTGCACGAACATGCCGCCCGACCCGCACGCGGGGTCGTAGACGCGCCCGCGCGTGGGCTGCAGCATCTCGACGAGCACGCGCACGACGCCGGCGGGCGTGTAGAACTCTCCACCCCGCTTGCCCTCGGCGGCGGCGAACTTCTCGAGGAAGTACTCGTACACCTCGCCGAGCAGGTCGCGGGCGCGACGCCCGTCCGACCCGCCCTGCCCCTGCGTCGTGAATCGCGCCGAGTTGAACAGGTCGATCAACTCGCCGAGCCGGCGCTGGTCGACGTTGTCGCGGTTGAAGATGCGCGGCAGCGTGCCCGACAGCTGCGGGTTCGCCTGCATCACGGCATCCATCGCCTCATCGATGAGCAGCCCGATCGTCTTGTCGACCCCGTCGACCGCGCCGCCCTTCGCGTGTTCGGCGAGAAAGCCCCACCGTGCCTGCTCGGGCACCCAGAACACTCCGCGGCCGGTGTACTCATCGGTGTCGTCGATGAGCTCCGCGATCTGACCGTCGTCGTACCCATCGGCGGAAAGTTCGGTGCGGATGCCGGCGCGGCGCTCGTCGAACGCGTCGGACACGTACTTCAGGAACACGAGGCCGAGGATGACGTCCTTGTACTGCGAGGCATCCATCGAGCCGCGCAGCTTGTCGGCCGCCTTCCAGAGCGTGTCCTTCAGCTCTTTCATGGTCGACGGCGCCGCGGGCGCGGCTTTCGGTGTGCGAGGCATGGTGTTCCTTACTGCGTGTCTGCCGCGTCCGCGGCGTGGTCCAAGTCGATCATGGTCACCGCGCCCGACGTCGCACCGGCGACGATCAGGGCGGCATAGTCGGTGAGGCGCGCGGCACGGGCCTCGAGGTCTCGGCGGGCGGTCGTGATGTCGGCGATTGTCTGTCGGAGCGGTGCGATCGTGCGCGGGGCGACGCGACGCAGCGTCCATCGCCGCCATGCTCCGGGCCCGGCGGGCGCTCCCGTGATGTCTGCGGCGACGACCTCGGGCACAAGGCCGCCGGGATCAGCGGCCGTGATGCGCAGCACACGGGCCGGGTAGGCGACAACTTTCGAGCCGTCGGGGTCGACCCAGGCGGCTGCGGTGGGGCTGGTGCGGAAGATCACGTCGCCGGGGCGTGTCAGCTGTGCGGACGGATGCTGGGTCGCGAACGCGAACTGGTCCACGCGCGCACGGCCGATCGACGCGGGCTGGTCGAGGTGGGCTGCGGTCACAACGACGAGTCCTTCCGAGCCCAGCAGGTCAGGATCGAGGCGGGTGCCCTGAATCCTCCTAACGTGTCCGTCCCTGATCAGCTCTGCTACGGAAGCGGCGCGCGGGACATCGTGCGGCTCCGGGGCGATCTCGATTGGGGCGAGGTCGGCACGGACTGCCTCGGCCGCGATGTCGAGGAGGGCGGGAAGTTCTGCCGCCTCCTCGGTTGTGGCAGCGGGTTTCCGCGTCACCGATGCCACCAATGATCCGCTCCGCGCCTGGAGCGAGGCCGTACGCACGAATGCCGCGAACCGGAACTGGTGGGCACGCAGATCGCGAGCGGTTCCCATGCCCGCCATCAGGTCCGAGATCAGGTCGGCGCGCGTCGCGGGAGTGAGCTGCACGCCGGTGAGATCTGCAACGGCGGTGATCCGTTGCGCGTGTGCGGTCTCGACTGTTGGCTCCCCGAGAATCCAGAGCGCGAGGGATTCGCGGACGGCGCTGTCGACGAGACCGGCCGACAGACGCGCGATTCCTCTGACGCGGCCGGAGCGAAGGATGTCGGTGCGGGCCCGCTCGTCGGTGGGGGTCAGCGGGTCAACGAGTGCACGCGCGGGGCCGATCACGACCCCCGCGTCAGAATCCCGCAGGGACAACGAGACTTCGTCGACTGCTCTCAAGATGCCGGCCACATCCTCGCCTGCAACGGACGGGACACGGGCGACGACGACCGAGCGTGCCGCCGGCTCCGCTGCTTCGTCGATCCAATGCCCCTCGACGAGCAGTTGGCGGCGGACCCGGCGGGAGTCTGCGCCGGCGGGCAGAACGATGCTCGCACTGTCGCCGAGCCTGCCCGCGACCGTCGAGGACAACGCGGCATCACCGGCATCCAGAGTCACTGTGGCGTCATCGCCGGCGAGGGCGAGCGTGGCATCTACAACCAGGTCGATCGCGTCGGCGAGGAGCGGTCCAGCGGACCCTGCAGCGCGGTTCGATGCGGCGTGGCGACGGGCGATGAGCGCCAGCGCAGCCGACGGCGAGTATGCCGCGTCGACCAGGCGTGCCGCGTAGGCGAGCCACGGCGCACCGCGGTCCACGTGTGCGGAGATCTCGCGTCGGAGCACGCGATCGAGCGGGTCGACACTGGCGGCCGCCTCTTCGATCTGTGCAGGCGTGAGTTCGTCGAGGTCGTCGGCCCGCGCGTGTAGGGCAACGAGCGCCTGCAGTTCGGCGACCGCGCTCGCGTCGGAGAAGGAGAAGTCCGAGGGAGCTGCAGCGGCCGCGGCGTCCTCACGTGCCTCGGGATTGTTCCCATGCCTGGTGCGCATCAGCCAGTCGGCGACCTGCGCCGCCTCGAAGCACGGCCGGCCCCTCACGTCGGTGATGGGTGACGGAAAGGGATCCGGCGTCGACGCGAACCGCGAACGCCACATCGATGCCACGGGACGCTGCACACCGGCCAGCCGGGCGACGCCGGTGAGGTCGAGGAGAAGCGGGGGCGCTGTGGACATATGGCAAACGTACTCCGCGTACCCCATGTTCTGCCGACGTTGCTGATAAGGACGCTTATCAGTTGTGTGTGCGACTGCTGCCGCAATTTCATTCACGATCTGTTCGGCGGCATCACGTCGCTGTCGCAGGCGGGGCGTTGCTGGGGGCCGCCCCGCCTGCGGGATCCACTCCCCGCCCCTTCGGAGAAACCCATGACCCACATCACACCGACTACCGCTGCGAACGAGATCAAGTGCCCGCACTGCGGCACCCTCTTCACCATCGACGAGGCGCAGTACGCCGACATCGTGCAGCAGGTGCGCACCACGGAGTTCGAGCACGAACTTCACGCACGTCTCGCGGAAGCCGAGAAGACCAAGGCCACCGAGATCGCCCTCGCTGTCGCCAAAGCAACACAGCAGGCGCAGAAGGTGAGCGCCGCAAAGGACACCGAGATCCAGCAGCTCACCTCCGCGCTCACGTCGGCGGCGACCGAGCAGGAGCTTGCCGTCGCGAAGGCGGTCGCGGCGGCGGAGAAGAACCTCACCGAGGCGAAGAACAAACTCGACCTCCAGGCGGCCGAGCAGAAGGTCAAGGACGCCGCACTCAAGGAGTCGCACACCAAAGAGCTCGCTCTCAAGGATGAGCTCATCGCCCGCTATAAGGACATGAAGGCGAAGCTCTCGGTGAAGCTCCTCGGCGAGACCCTCGAACAGCACTGCGAGATCGAGTTCAACCGCATGCGCTCCCTCGCCTTCCCCAACGCCACGTTCGGGAAGGACAACGACACATCAGCTGGCACGAAGGGGGACTACGTCTTCCGGGACTTCAGCGACGACAACGTGGAGTACGTCTCGATCATGTTCGAGATGAAGAACGAGTCCGACGTCACCGCCACGAAGAAGAAGAACAGCGACTTCTTCGCCAAGCTCGACAAGGACCGCAACGACAAGGGCTGCGAGTACGCCGTTCTCGTCTCGATGCTCGAAGAGGACTCCGAGCTCTACGCCGGCATCACCGACGTCTCGCACGAGTACCCGAAGATGTTCGTCGTCCGCCCGCAGTTCTTCCTGGCGATCATCGCCCTACTGCGCAACGCCGCGCAGGACACCATCGTGGTCAAGGCTGAGCTGGAACAGATCAAGAAGCAGAACATCGACATCACTGACTTCGAGTCGGAGCTCGAGGGATTCAAGACGGCGTTCGGGCGCAACTACCAGCTCGCCAAGGGCAAGTTCGACACTGCGATCAAAGAGATCGACAACGCGATCGACCGGCTCCAGAAGGTCAAGGACAACCTCCTCGGATCCGAGAACAACCTCCGCCTCGCGAACGACAAGGCGACCGCGCTGACGGTCAAGAAGCTGACCCGGGGAAACCCGACCATGGCGGCCAAGTTCGCCGAGCTGGATGCGGCCGACGAGCAGGACGCCGCTTAGCACTTCGCGGTGGGGAGCCCTCCGGCCATGAGGGCTCCCCACCCCGGCGTCACCCGAGGGAGGGAAGCTGATGGCACGGCCCAGAACACGTACCTGCAGGAAGGTCCGCTTCCGCGATCACCGCGAGGCCGTGACCGCGCTCCACAACGTCGTCATGCTCCGACTGCGAGCGGAGGAGGCCGCGCAACCCACGCGCAGGCGCGAGGTGCGCAGCTACCAATGCGAGGCCTGTCGCGGGTTCCATCTCACGAGCCTGGTGGCATAACTGACAAAGTCGGCGCGTCGCCGTGCATGTGTAGGACATGGGACGCACCAAGACACCCGCTGAACGATTCGCGACGATGCCCGCCGACAAGCACGGCGTGCGCAGCGGCTACACCTATTGGGGTTGCCGCTGCGATGCGTGCACCCGAGCCGACCTCGCCTACCGGCGCCCCAGCACCGAGCGAGGGCCGATCCCGGACACCGCGCACGCAACCCGCGCCGGCTACCGGTACTGGGAATGCCGCTGCGACGCTTGCATTCTCGCGAACCGAACAGCCGCACACCAACGGCGCGACGCGCGACGCGGCCCGACACCCAAAGGACCAACGGTCACGCGCCGTTACCGGTACCGGATCGACACGACGCCCGCGGTGCGAGCCGCACTGATGCGGGTCTTTGGCGGATGCCGCTTCATCCACAACTCGTACGTCGCGATGGCCCGCGACGCATTCGCCGGCGGCAATCCCCACCCCACCCTCGGCGAGGCCGCGAAGGCCCTCATCACCCAGGGCCGAGCCAACCCCGACACTCCTTGGCTCAAAGAGCTCCCCACCATCGCCCTACGCGGAGCGCTGAAGGACGCAGTCCAGGCGTACGAGAACTTCTTCTCGAGCGTGACCGGGAGCCGACAGGGGCGCTCAGTCGGACGTCCCGTCTTCCAGCGCCGTCACGCACGCCAAACCGCACGCTTCTACGAAGCCGGGTTCCGCATTCGTGGCGGATGGCAGAACACGAAGCGCGGCGGCGGACGCCTCTACCTCTCCAAGGTCGGGACCGTCTCGGTTAACTGGCACCGCCCTCTGCCCAGCCATCCCTCCAGCGTCACCATCATCAAAGCCGCTGACGGAACATGGTGGGCCTCGTTCGTCGTCTCCGTGCCGGTGCCCGCACCCATGGCACCCACCCACCCCGAGCGGGTCGCGGGGATCGATCTCGGACTCACCGACCTCGCGACCATCGCCTACAGCGACGGCACCCGCGAGAAGATCGCGGCGCCTAAGCACTACCGCGCAGCCGAGCGGAAGCTCGCCCGCGCTCAGAAGAAGCTCTCTCGCGCCCAGCGCGGAAGTAAGAACCGGGAGAAGCTGCGCGTCGAGGTGGCGCGCATCCACGCCCGCACCGCCAATCTGCGACGCGACCACGCCCGCCAACTCATCTCCAGGCTGATCCGTGAGAACCAAACGATCAGTCTCGAGACGTTGAGTGTCAGCGCCATGGTCCGCGGCAGATACGGCAAGTCCATCACCGACGCCGGCTGGAGTCAGTTCGTCACTGTCGGTGGAGAGCAGTATTTCGGGAGGCAGTATTCGCACCACGGCTTGGTGGGCTCCATGTTGACCAGGTGATGATCGTGTCCGCCGGTTACGCCTGCTCGGGCAATGCTCGGATCGCCCGTTCGATCTGGGACGTGGTTGGTGCCCCAGCGAACCCGTTCTCCGTTGTGTAGACGCGGCACGCAAGTGCCTGTACAGGAGATGTCGGGAATAGGTCGACGCCGTCGGCCAGGAGCGTGGGCGATCCTCCGAACCCGAGGCTTGCCGCTTCGGCCTCGGTGTGGATCGTCACCAGCTCGACGGCGACGCCCCCGAGCCCGAGAGCGTCGAGCGCCGCGCGTGCGTTGGCTTCGGCGATGTCCGTGTTGGGGCAGTCGACGATGTGCAGCAATTCCACTTTCACGAGGCGCTTTCCGTTCTCTCGCTGTTGGTCATCGTGCGAGCGTTCGGCAGGAGGAGGTTCAGGCAGACGAGTCCGACCCCAATCACGACGAAGACGTCGGCGACGTTCCCGACGAAGAGGTCGCCGTAGGCGAGGAAGTCGGTGACGTGGCCGCGGCCGAACGCGGGCGGGTTCATGATTCGGTCGATGAGGTTGCCGACCGCGCCGCCGAGGACCAGCCCCAGCGCGAGGCCCCAGCGGGCACCGCGCAGCCGAATGGCGAAGATGACCACCGCGGCGGAGGCGAGTACGCCGATGAGGGTGATGATCCAGGTGGCCCCGGAGCCGAGCGAGAACGCGGCTCCGGGGTTGTAGACCAGGGACAGGCCGAACAGGTCCCCGACCAGCGGGATCCGTTCCCCCGGGGCCAGCTGTGCCACGGCGAGGGCCTTCGAGGCCTGGTCGAGCACCACAGCGAGCACGGCCACGACCAAGGTGAAGCCAAGGGCTCTCCTCGCCTGCGGCCGTGGGCCCGTACGGTCTTCGCCGACTGTCGCGGCGACGTCCTGCACGGTCACGCGATGGTCTTCCGGGTCCGGGCGGCGCGCAGACCGTTGAGGATCACGACGACCTCGGCGATCTCGTGCACGAGCACCACGGCGGCGAGGCCGAGGACGCCGAAGAGGGCGAGCGGGAGCAGGGCGCTGATGATCAGCAGCGACAGGATGATGCTCTGGTTGATGATGTGCCGTCCGCGGCGGGCGTGGTCGAACGCGCGCGGCAGCAGCCGCAGGTCGTGGCCGGTGAAGGCCACGTCGGCGGACTCGATCGCGGCATCGGAGCCGGTCGCGCCCATCGCGATGCCGATATCGGCAGCGGCCAGGGCGGGGGCGTCGTTGATGCCGTCGCCGATCATCGCGACCGAGCCCTTCGCACCGAGCTCTGCGATCGCAGCGGCCTTGTCCTCCGGGCGCAGTTCGGCGCGGACGTCCTCGATCCCCGCTTGGGCGGCGAGGGCGCGGGCGGTGCGAGCGTTGTCGCCGGTGAGCATCGTGACCCCGATGCCCTGCGCGGCGAGGGTACGGACGACCTCGGGGACCTCCGGGCGCAGCTCGTCGCGGACGCCGATCGCGGCGACCGGCTCGCCGTCGCGGTGGACGATCACGACCGTCATGCCCTGCTCCTCCAGCCCCGCGACCTGGTCGCCGAGGAATCCGGCGTCGAGCCAACGCGGGCTGCCGACCGTGATCCGCGCGCCGTCGAGCTCGCCTTCGATGCCGTGACCTGCCTGCTCGGTCACGCCCTCGGCTGCAGGGGCCTCAGGCGCTGCAGCGGTGATCGCGGCCGCGAGGGGGTGGGTGCTGTGCTGCTCCAACGACGCCGCCCACGCCAGCGCCTGCGCCTCGGTCACGCCGTCGGCGGTGAGCACCGCGGTGACGGCGGGCTCGTTGCGGGTCAGGGTGCCGGTCTTGTCGACCGCGACGTGGCGGATCACGCCGAACCGCTCGAACACGGCCCCGGACTTGATGATCACGCCGAACTTGCTCGCTGACCCGATGGCGGCCACCACGGTCAGCGGGACCGAGATCGCCAGCGCGCAGGGCGATGCCGCGACCAGCACGACGAGTGCGCGGGTGATCCACAGCTCCGGGTCGCCGAGCAGCGACCCGATGATCGCGACGAGAGCGGCGAGGATCAGCACGCCGGGCACGAGCGTGCGGGCAATGCGGTCGGCGAGACGGGCGCGGTCTCCCTTCTCCGCCTGCGCCTTCTCCACCAGGTCGACGATCGTGGTCAGCGAGTTGTCCGTGCCGGCCGCGGTCGTCTCGACCTCCAGCGCCCCCGCGGTGTTGATCGCACCCGCCGACACGGCATCGCCGGGCTCGACCTCGACCGGGATCGACTCCCCCGTGATCGCGGACGTATCCAGGCTGGAACGTCCCGTGCGGACGACGCCGTCGGTCGCGATCCGCTCGCCCGGCCGCACCAGCATCAACTGACCGACAGCCAGGTCCTTCGCGGCGACCTCCACCGAGACGCCGTCGCGGCGGACGGTCGCGGTCTCCGGGACGAGCTTGAGCAGCGCCCGGAGCCCGCCGCGAGCACGGTCCATCGCCTTGTCCTCCAGCGCCTCGGCGATCGAGTACAGGAACGCCAGGGCGGCGGCCTCCTCGACGTAGCCGAGGATCACCGCGCCGACGGCGCTGATGGTCATCAGCAGGCCGATGCCGAGCTTGCCCTTGAACAGCTTCCGGATCGCGCCCGGGGTGAACGTCGACGCGCCCAGCAGCAGACCGATCCAGAACGCCACCAGTGCCGGGATCTCCATCCCGGACCACTCCAGCGCCAGGCCGGTGAGGATGGCGACGCCGGAGAAGACCGGGACCATGATCCCGCGGTCCCGCCACCAGGGGTGCTCCGCCTCCTCGGCTTCATCGCCTATGACAGTCTCGGGCTCGTCGTGCTCGCAGCCGCACGCCGCGCTCACTCGCCTGCTCCCGTCCCGCAGCAGCCCGGCACGGTGCACGAAGAGTCCACGCAGGGAGCGTGCTCGTCGACAGCAAGCGTCACGTCCACCAGTGCGGTGAGCGCCGCCGCGAGGTGCGGGTCGGCGATCTCGTAGCGCGTCTGCCGCCCCTCAGGCTCGGCGACCACGATGCCGCAGTCGCGCAGACAGGTCAGGTGGTTCGAGACGTTCGAGCGGGTCAGCTCCAACTCGCGCGACAGCACGGCCGGATAGCTCGGGCCGCCGAGCAAGGTCATCAGGATCCGGGAACGCGTCGGGTCCGCCATGGCCCGGCCGAGCCGGTTCATGACGTCGAGGCGAGAAGCAATAGTCAGCATGCACTGATTTATACAGTGCTTGCTGACCCACTCAGCCCCGGTCGGGTAGCCGCTTGCTGGCGCCGTCCAGCCGGTCGGCTCGAGAAGGCGTCGCGCTGCGGCATCGGTGAGCTCCGGCCACCCGGAGAACAGTCGCACGTGTCCCCACTCGGACACGGCAGCACCGGCCGAGCCGCCCCGCTCGACGACCACGGCGTCAACGCCGCGTTCGGTCAGGTGGGCGGCTGCAGCCAGGCCCTGCGGACCGGCACCGATGACGACGACAGGAAGCTCAGACATCACATCTCCTCAGATCGAAAAACTTCAATACGAGAACACTCGCTTACCTATCGAAGTTTGTCAATACGTGTCAGACTATCCGCATGAGCCTTCCCGTGACCATCGAGCAGAGCACGTGCTGCGTGCCGCGCATCACCGCATCGATCACCCCCGAGGAGGCCGAGCGTTCCGCTCGGGTGTTCAAGGCCATCGGTGATCCGACCCGCGTGATGCTGCTCTCCCTTATCGCCGGCACCGAAGGCGGCGAGGCCTGCATCTGCGACCTCATCGAGCCGGTCGGATTGTCACAGGGGACGGTCTCGCACCACATGAAGCTCCTCACCGACGCCGGGCTTGTCACCCGCGAACAGCGCGGGAAGTGGGCGTACTTCGCGCTCAACGACGGGGCGCTCGAGGCGGCCGCGGATGCGCTGCGACCTGCCGCGCTGGGCAGTGCGAACTAGTAGTCATCGACGCACGGCTGGGTAGTTCGACCAGATCCCGCCGGCTTTGCTCTTACGCCGGTCCGCCGTGTGGTTGCCGATTCCGATGACGTCGGCAACCACGGCCGAGGGCATCCGCATGCTCAGCAGGTTCATCCGGGTCTCGCGTGACACGCGTGGACGGATCCCGAGTTCCGTGAGGCGCAGCCTGATGTAGGCCGCAGTCATGTGAGCGCCGGGCGAGAGTCCCTCGAACAGCCAGCTCGATTCCCCCGCGGCGTATCCCCGTCGCGGCGCGGCGGAGAGGTGCCGTCTGACGATGTCCCCGACCCGGTCATCGAGCACGACGGGCGTGACCCCGAACCGCACGGTCACCTGCGCCCCGGTGGCGTCTACTCGGTCGCGAGTCATACTGACGGCGCGTCCGAGGATCTGCGCATAGAGGAGCATGAACAGCCCTGCCACGCGCACTTCCAGTTCCACATCTTCTCCGTTGAGCAGAAGGTCGATATCGCGCCACAGCTCCTCCTCGGTCACGTTCGACATCGTGTTCCGTGCAGCCCGGACGTTGGTGGCGAGGTCGCCCGTCAGCCGCGTCTTGGTCGCCCACCGCACGAAGTGCTCCACGGGCTCTCGCGTCTTGACGCGGGCGATGTAGTGATCGAGCGTGCGTTGATCAAGGTCACTGACGGCGAGCCCGCGAGCATCCATCCAGGTCAGGAACCGGACGACCGCGGCCAGTTTCCCGCGCTGGCCGATGAAGGCCTCGTTGGACAGGTCTCGATCGCGGTCTCGATAGCGCCTGTGAAGCTTGGGCAACACGTCCCATCTGTAGAAGCGGCGGAGCTTGTTCCCGGTCGGGCGCTCGAGAGTCGCAGCCACCGCGGCAACGTGCAGCGTGAGCTCGTGCTGCAGCACGTGGATGTTCGGCAGCACCTGGGCTTCGATGAGCAGACGCCGGAAATACCGCGTTGCTGGCCTTTGCTGGAGTTGATCAAGAGACGAGTGATCAACGGGCAGCGCGCCCGTGGCCATGCCGCGCAGGGTCTCTGTGACGTGCGGCCGCCGCAGCCAGCGCACCACCGAACGCGGGTCCATCGGCGCGTTCGCAAGGTACACGCGAAGCCTGGTCAGCTCGATCGGAGCCGATCCCTTGGGTCCGATGAGCTCGTCCAGTCGTGCCTGCAGCCGGCATCGCCCGCAGTGCGTTCCGGTCAGGAACTCCTCACTGCCGCACGTGCGGCACGCGAACCGTGGCGGGTGTCCGGCGCAGATCGCACAGGTGATTACGCCTTCATCGGTGCGAAATGCGAGGACTCGGATGTTCCCGCACAACGGACACTCTGACGGGTTCCTGCGGAGCGCGCTGTAGCAGACGTTGCAGATCTTCTCGCCGAGCAGCGAGTAACGGCCCGCGCTCGAACGCCCGCAACGGTCACACGTCTGTGACGGCGTAGCCGTCATCGGCCTGGATCGGCGGGACGATGAAGTCGCGCACGCACAGGACGAAGGTCCCCGATCGCCGTGTCACGCCCCCGCCCAGTGCCCGTCTTCTTCGCCGCTGCCGGTCGCGCCACGACAGTGATGAGGTCGTTCGGCTGGCATCCGAAGATGCGGCACAGCGCCGCAAGAACTTCGACGTTCAACCGCTCCGGTGCTTTGGTGACCAGTCGATACACCTGCTCGCGGGACAAGACGATGCCCTGCTCGCGCAGCGGCGCGAGCAGCTCCGTGGTCTGGAACATCCCAGCCTCGGCCATCAGAGCACGCAGGTGCCAGTCGATCGGCCCCTTCGAGTCAGTCCCCATCACGGTCCTCCGTGTTCCTCTTGAGCGCATCAGCGAGCACCCGGTTCTTATAGTCGTCCCCGACAGACGTGTAGATCGCCGTCGTCGAAGCGAACGTGTGGCCCACCTGATCCTGCACGAACTTCTCGCTGTAGCCCCACTCGATGAGGTTCGTCACATAGGTGTGCCGCAGCGAGTGCAGAACCAGCTCTTCCGGAAGTCCGGCTTCGTCGCGCAGCTCGGCGAAACGGTCGTTCAGGTAGCGGCCACCGATTCTGGTCCTGCGCTCCGTCGGCCAGAGGATGTCCGTCTCCCAATCACCGACCACCCGCGGCCGGCCCTGGTCCACCCAATGGGTGAGGCCGTCAACGACCCAGTCGAACTCGGGCAGAGTCAGCACGGTCCGTCGCTTCGGACCGGTGCCCCGACTGCCCTTCCCGTGCCGGACATACACCGCTCCGAAACTCCCGAACCCCGGGGCCACCGGGTTCGACCGCAGATCGGCAACGTCGAGCCCAATGCACTCGGAACGCCGCAGCCCAAAGGCGTAGATGGTCTTGAACATCTGCGCGTTCCGGAGCGCAGCAAGCGCACCCTTCCTCCTGGCACGTACGATCGCCTCGACCCGAGCATCCGCAGCATCGAAGAACCGCTCCAGCTCATCGAAAGTGAGGGCACGTCGCCCGGGATCCCCCTCATGGTCGAGCAGGTGCGAGATCGTGTTCCAGTCATGGCAGATCTGCTGCGGCGCATCCCCGAACCGAGCCAGACACTCCGCCTGCCAGCCGTACCGCGGGTCAGTGAGGAAGTCGCAGAACAGACGGATCCTCGTCTGATACCCCCGAATCGTTGACCGCTTCAAGGGACCCTTGCCGGGTCGCACGCGCACTGAATAGTCCTCGAGATCCCGCGGCTGCCACTGCCACGGGTACGCCGCGCAGAACTCGGCGAAATCCTCGATGAACCGCCGGCGCGAATCGATGGTGGTCGCCTGCAAACCGCGACTTGTCTGCTGGTTCGCCCAGCCATCCAGCATCGACTCGAAGACGTACTTCCCCTCATCGAGGGCGACGACATTTCCTGTCAGCCGCAGCGAAGAGCGACCATCAACATCTGAACCAGAACGCACCCCTCCATGGTTGCAGCAGTTGCATCATTGTTGCAACCACTCTCCATGATCTTCACCCGCAGAGGCTGTTGGACACGTTCGTGAAGCACCACCCCAGCAGGCAAGAAGGTGACTTGGTAGCCGAATCACCCTTGTCGGCACCATACGCGACAGCCACGCCGCCCGTGATCCACTCCTGGGCTCGGCGGCCAGCTCCCGCCGAGCCTCCTGCCGCGACCGAGAAACTCCAGATCAACCATGCAATCGCAAGCAAGTGATGCATCTGATGTCGATACTGCTTGGTCCGAACTCGAAGCCAAAGCCGCCACACACGGCCGCACCGTCGTCCGAGCCGACAGGTTCTTCCCGTCGACTCGGCTGTGCGCCATCTGCAACACCAAGTCCGGGCCGAGGAGCACCGACGTGCGCCAATGGACATGCCCCTGCGGCATCCACCTCGACCGCGACTACAACGCCGCGACGAACCTCATGGTTCTCGCCCTCGCCCCAGGAAAGGTGGAGAGGCTAAACGCCTGTGGACGAGGCATCAGACTCCGGCTCGCCGGAGCGGTCTCGAGCGAAGCAGGAACCCACCGGAACGAGGTCCCGTCGTGAACGGACCCGTAGACGGAACGCCCGCAACAGCGGGCGTGGATAGTGTTCGTGACGCCTCGGAGGATCCGAGAGGATTTTCTCGAGGATGCGAGAGGATCGGCTCATTTCGGGGCCTCGAAAAGCCGCGGAAATACGCGGCTTCTCGCACTAAAGCGAACACCCCTCCACTGTGACTTCTCGCGCAAGATGTCACTTTCTCGATCTAGGTGACACCGTGGCTGAGCAATTCGGAGAGCCGCCGTCGCGCTGACGCCGCTCCGCCTAGGTCGGGGGCTCCGACATCGAACGCGGACACTCGACCGGGCTGAGCGTCCGCGCGAACCGTAAAGTCGTCTTCCTTATGAGTCGCCGAGGACGCTGCCCGAAAGCGCTCTGCAATGCGCCCTCACTCGCGCCGATCAGCACTCGATCATCGGTGCTGCCAAATCAGACGCGGAGGTCCCGCTCCTCGCCCCAGCATCGAACTCGGCCAAGAACACCTCACCCGCATCGTTAGATGCCTGCCCATGTAGCGGCATCCACGGCGTACGTCACGATGGGGACGGGTGCGAGATCGGCTAAGTGACGCGCCTGCTCCGTCAACGTGCCAGAAGTCCACGCATTGAGGTGGTACTTCTCAGACAGCTCGGCAACGACCTCTTCCCGCTCAGCCGCGGTCATGCCGGCGGGGTATTCGCCGAGGTAGCCCATCCTCGGGAATCGTGTCCAGGTGCTGGAGACATCGATCGCCGTTTGGGTCGCAGTGGTCCCCGCGTCGACGTGCACCATGTACCCGGTGAAGTCGGAGGTCAGGAGCATCTTCGAGCGCGCCGGACTGGCCTTCGGCAAGCTCGTAGCGGCCTGGCGAACCTCACCGCCCCCGAACTCGTCATCGTCGGAGGTGAGGGGGTCGGGCTCGTCAGAGACACGCTCCCTACTGTCGAGGCAGCCGTCCTCCAACAGCGAGACCCCCGAGCGTCCCACGTGCCGGTGAGCCTCGCCACGACTCGACCGAAGAGTGGTGCCGCGGTGCCAGTGCCACAGCGATTTGTTCTCAACCGGGGCTACGCGTCAGCACCGTAGATTCCGTTGTGGGGCCGCCGGAGCGGAGCTGTGCCGTTCTGGATCACGGGGCACTAGAGAGAACTTACTGGTTGATTTCCGCTATGGCACGATCCCCTCGACGCGCTGAAGCCGTCCTGTTCGTCAGCGTGCCTACGCTGCGTCGCGGGCTGAGGGCACACCCCTTGGGCTGTCCGACGTGAGGCGACACAAGATCCGAGCGCGGGTCGGCCCGCCTCGAGGCGGGCCGACCCACACACTCCGGTCAGTATGCGATCACGAGCGAGTTCGTGACACTGATGACCGTGACGACCGCGGCATTGAGGAAACCGGCGATGTAAGGGTTGTTCGTCTCCCGATAGATCTTTCGACTGATGACCGCAGCGACGGCCAGGATGACGATGACCGGGAACAGCCAGATGCTGAAAATGCCACCGAAGCCGTCGATCGTCTCACCGGTGATGAAGAACGTCGTGTACTGCGCGACGACGAGCACGATCGGTCCGAGCGAGTTGAACAGCGCCAGCAGGGCCGTGTTCATCCATTCCCGTCCCCGGAGCGTGAATCGGTTGAACGAGTTGATCGCCACCGAGTTCGCCACGAAGTACACGAGGAACAGCGGCAGGACGATCAGGGAGTACCCGATCATCTCGGGGTTGAAAGCCTTCACGGCGAGCACCCAGAACCGGAAGTCGGTCTTGAAGAAGTAGTCCAGCACGAAGACGATGCCGAACGCGGCGACGGTCGTCGTCAGCGCGAGCGCCACTCCGAGCCCGAAGCGTCGCCAGCCCGGAAAGACGCCTACGGCCCGGAGGTCCTGACCGCTGCGTCGCCCGAACAGCAGGTACGAGACGACCATGATCGCCAGGCCAGCGACACCGTTGATCGCAGCCCAGATGCCGATGAACCACGGGACACCGGGGGCGATGAGGTTCACCGAACCGAAGGCGATCGCGCCGGCCCACTCCGCCTGGCTGAGGAGCACGTAGCTGAGAATTGAGAAAACCGTCGTGACGACCAGCCCTCCCCAGAACCAGACCAGCCCGCGGCGCGTGGTCGCCACTGCCGCGATCGGCTCGGAGACGCGCAGTCCCGCAAAGGCCCGGGTCGCCAGCAGCGCACGCGTGAACGCGACGAGGAAGATGCCGAAGCCGATGAGACCGAAGGTCGTGAGGACTTCCTTGAACTGCCAGTTCTGGTCGCCCGCCGGCAGCGAGTTGGGTGCGCCGAGGGACTCGTCGAAGAAGTCGACCAGGTGCCCCACCGCCGTGCTCGAGATCGTCGACCACGGGTGCGTCTGCGGCAGCGACCAGATGACGCGCATCGCCTCGGTCCCGTCGACGGCCTGGGTGTAAACCTGGCCTGCCTCGCGCACATCTGTCGCCTCGGCCGGGTCCTGCCCGAAGTGCAGGAACGACTGCGCGTTGGGGGTGGAGAGGTACTCGCGCGGCGGGGTCAGTGCGTTGCCTTCGGCGTCGTAGCTGCGGAAGAAGAACTCGTCGTACTGCGCCTGGATGACGCCGGTGTCGCGGCTGCCGTAGATGTTCGTGAACGCGCCCGCGTCGTCGACGTAGACGGGGTCGTTGTCGACGAGCAGAACCGAGGCGATGAGGGGCGTCTCGGCTTCATTGTCGAGGGCGACCGAGAAGTTCGCCGCACGCGCCCCATTCGAGTGACCGGTCACGCCGATCCGGCTCGGGTCGACGTAGGGCAGGTCCGCGATGAGCTTCACGGCGTCGTACATGCCGGTGCCACCGACGGCCTCCTGGCCGGCGGGAAGCGGGTCGGAGTTGCCGTGCCCGTACATGTCGATCGACAGCACGACGTACCCGCGCCGGGCGAGCTCGACGTAATTGGCGTCCTGCATCTCACGGTTGTTCCACCAGCCGTGGCTGACCACAATCGCCGGGCGCGGATTCTCGGCCGAGACGGAGGCCGGCTTGAACAACAGGGCGCTCATCTCGCGGCCCGATGCAGCCTCCCAGCGCATGTCCTCGACGGCGACGCTACCGCCGACGGTCTGCACGAGCGAGGCACCAATGCTGGATACCAACATCAGAACCAAAGAGATAACCAGCCAAAAGCCGTTACGCCGGAAAGTTTGTCGCCTCATCGAGGAGTGCTCCTTCACACGCGGACCCGCCATCGGATCCTTCCTGAGCAGCGGGCTCATTCCCGCTGCGCGACCGCCAATCTACGGTGGCAAATGCTGCCATCGAGCGAAATGCACACCTGTGCAGCGCCCCGTCCCCGCCACAGAAGCGTGATGAACCCTCGCCGCAAGCCGAGAGGGTATCCCGGGGCTTCGGACTCCAGCTTCAGAGCGATGTTGGCATCACGGCGGACGCCTGGCGGCGGAGCATCTCCTCGCTCTCGGCCGACGGCGACTGCTGTTCACAGGTGGACCTCTCTTCTTGTCGGCGGTCTCCTCTCGTCTTGACGGTGCGAGGGAAGCTGTCGCCAACGTTCCCGGTGCCACGCTCGACGTCATCGAAACCCGGGGTCTCAACATCCGTCACGGACGCGAAGTCGCGAAGCTCGGTGCCCGAAGACATCGCCGTCACCGGCTACGACAACAACCACTTCGCTTCCGAAAGCGCCGTGCCGATCTCGACGGTCGCCCAGCCAGGTGAAGAGATGGGTCACGCGGCGGCGGACCTCTTGCTGGAGCGCATCGAGAACCCGACCCACCGGAACCGGACGGTGACCCTCGAGCCGCGACTCATCCCTCGCACGTCCTCCCTGGGCGCAGCGTGGCGTCGAGACTGAGCAGATGCTCATCGAGCGGCCACGGCTCGATCAACGCATGTCGAGTGTCACGCCGCCACGATGACGTCGGCAGGAGTGCGTCCGATGGCGATCGGACGCCCAGGTGATCGGCTCCACTGGCTCCACCCGCCGGGGTAGAGCTGTGGCTGATAGCCCGCCGACTCGAACGCGAGCGCCGAATGGGCCGAAGCGATCCCGTTGTTGCAGTAGACGGTGACGGGAGCGCCCGGCTCCAGGCCGTGGGACCTCAGCGTCTCGCGGATGCGGTCGGGCGACAGCAGACGCCCGCGTGAGTCGATGTGCGTCACCGTGGGGATGTTGATAGCTCCCGGAATGTGCCCGGCGACGGCCTCGAGGCCGCTGACCTGACCGCGATATTGCTGCGGCGCTCGCACGTCGACGAGAAAGCCCGGGCGCACGGCGCTCGCGACCTCGCCGATCGAGACGGTACGGAGGGATGAAGCGCTGAGGGTCACATCTCCCGAAGTGGAGATGTGGTCGCCGCGTGCGAGCCGATTCCCTGAGTGCAGCCATGCGGGGAAGCCGCCGTCCAGGAGCCGAACGTCCACCCCGTAGCCCCGGAGAAGCCACCACGCACGAGCGGCCGCCACTCCGTCGTTGTCGTCGTAGACGACCACGCGGTCACCGCCGTTGAGACCCCAGCGACGTGCCGCCTGTTCGAGTTGCGAGGTGTCCGGCAGCGGGTAGCGACCCTCCTCCGGGTGTCCGGGTCGTGAGAGCTCGCGCTCGAGGTCCACGTACACGGCCCCAGGAACGTGGCTGCTCAAGTACGCCGGACGACCCTCGGGCTCATTCAGCCGCCACCGCACGTCCAGCAGACGGAGGGGCGCACCGGAGGACAGCTCGGTGGCGAGCTCCTCGACAGTGACCAGGTGCGACATCCTCCCATCGTCCAGGCGTTGCGCCGACCCAGAACGGGCACGCGAAACACGACGTAGAGGTTCGTCATATTCATTCACACGCGCGACCGTCCGAGGCGTCCGCGCACTCCCTCAGCCGAAGAGGGGCGGAACCGGGACGGTGAGATTCGCCCCACCGCGGTAGCGTGCGGCGATGTGATTCTCGGGCAGTCGTGGTCCCCGATCGAACAGACGCTCCCGCAGCGTCGGTCCGCCCTCGAGCAACCGCCCCCGCGCGCGCAGCTCGGGCACGACGAGCTCAGCGAAGTCACGAGCCGTGTCGAAGGAGTGGTACTGGCGCAGGTTGATCCCGTCGATGCCGTCCTCGTCCAGCCACCGTTCGATCTCGTCGGCGACGACGCCCGGCGTCCCGACGACGAAGAACCGGCCCTCCCGTCCGCCTGCGATCCCGTCGATGAGCTGACCGATCGTCGTGTCGGGGCCCGCACTCGGCACCGCCTTCTCGGCGACGCCGGCCTGCGCGAGAGCATCGCGAACGAGGGTCTCCCGCGGGAACACCGTCGGATCGAAGGGGAACCCGGCGTGGGCGAGGATGCCTTCCAGGCTGGTCTGCTCGCGATAGGTGCGCCACTTGTCCGACGCTTCGGCTTCCGTGCGCCCCACGACGACGCCCGCCTGCACGATGAACTTGAGGTCGTCTGCCGTGCGCCCGTGACGCGCGGCGGCCTCCCGCATCCGCTCGGCGTTCTGGATGAAGTCCGCTGTCGACCGCCCGCCGGTGAAGACGAGCTCGGCGTGACGACCGGCGAAGGCGATGCCCGCCGGCGACCCGGTCGCCTGATACAGAACGGGGGTCCGCTGCGGGGACGGCTGACTGAGGTGCGGGCCGGCGACACGGAAGTTCTCGCCGACATGGTCGATGTATCGGACCTTCGACGGGTCGGTGTACGTCTTCCCGACCGCGTCGGCGACGACGGCGTCGTCATCCCACGACCCTTCCCAGAGCTTGTAGACGACGTCGAGGAACTCGTCGGCGATGGCGCAGCGGCGGTCGTGCGGGATCTCGTCGGCGAGACCGAAATTGCGCGCGGCGTTCGGGAGGTACGAGGTGACCACGTTCCACCCGACCCGCCCTCCGGTGAGGTGATCCAGGGTGGACATGCGGCGTGCGAAGGCGAACGGCGGCTCGTAGCTCGTCGAGAACGTCACCCCGAACCCGAGCCTCTCCGTGACCGCCGCCATGGCGGGGATGACCAGAAGCGGGTCATTCGACGGGATCTGGAGTCCCTCGCGGATCGCCGTCTCGGGGCCGCCGCGGAACACGTCGTACGCTCCGATCACGTCGGCCAGGAACACACCGTCGAACCCACCGTGCTCGAGGATCTGAGCGAGTTCGAGCCAGTACGAGATGTCGTTGAAACGGTGCCGATTGTTCTCCGGCAATGACCAGAGACCGTGCGTGATGTGGCTCACCGTGTTCATCTCGAACAGGTTCAGGATGAGCTTCTTGGGCTCGGTCATTCTGTGCCTTTCCGGGTCTTCGTCACGCCTCACCGGTGCTCCACCATCCCGGGACGGGGATGTCGTTGAGGAGGAGATCGCCGAGGGCTCTGGCTTTGAAGGGGGTGGGGTTGTGCGACGCGATCGTCCGGGCATTGCGCCAGTGCCTGTCGAGGGCGAGACCCGTGTCGACCGCGCTCGCCCCACCCACCTCGAAGAGAAGAGTGGCGGCGTCGAGGACCGACGGAAGGATGACGAGTTGTGCACGAGTGGTGGATGCCTCCACGGGCTCGATGATCGCACGCAGCTCTTCTCCCGACGCACCGCTCCGCTGAGCCTCGGTCGACGCGTCCACGCCCGCGGCGGCGGCGGCGAGCGCCGCGTCGGCCGCGAAGGCGAGAGCGGACAGCCTGCCGACGGTCTCCTGCACGATCGGGTCTTCGCGGGCCGTCGGCGCCGAGCCGTGGCTGTAGGTGCGGGTGCGGGTCTGCACGAACCGAACGGCGTCGTCGACGATCGCCCGACCGATGCCCGCGACCGTCGCGAGCAGGACCAACTGCACGAATGCCCCGCCGTGCGAGGGTCCGCCGAGCAGCCGGCGCGAGACGGCATCCTCCGCCACGGCGACGGCGCGGAAGATCGTCGTACCGCTCCCGGTCATGCGCTGGCCGAATCCCGTCCAATCATCGATGACCTCGACGCCCGCGGCGTTCGTGGGGACCAGCGCCGACACGAGAGCACCGTCTTCATCCTGGGCGGCGACGGACACGAGGTCTGCGAACAGGGTGCCGGTGCTGTAGTACTTCGTGCCGTCCAGCACGAGTCCGTCCGGCGAGTCGCTGAGCGTCGTGGCCAGAGTCCCCACCTTCGCGGCCGACCGTTCATGACTGGCGTTGCCGACGATCGCGCCCGACGAGATCAGTTCGAGGCGGCGGGTGCGCTGCGGTGACGGCGCCGCGAGGACGGTGCGATCGACGAAGGAGAAGTGCGAACGGAACAGCTGCGCGAGGTTCGGGTCCCGACGGGCGAGCTCGGCGAGGAGCTCGAACAGGACAGACGGCGTCTCCCCTCCACCGCCGTACTCCTCGGGAAGCGTCACTTTCGTGAAGCCGGCCTCGCGCAGCGCTGACACCTCGGCGTGCGGAAGCCGCCGGTCGCGTTCGCGGGTGACGGCCTCCCGGCCCACCTCGTCGAAGACGGCGCTGAACCTCCGGACGGCATCTCTGGTGCGACTCATGCGCCAGCGGTCCGCTCGCGCCCCTGCGAGATCGTGAGCGGATCGCGCGCCCGATCCCCGTGCACCAGCGCCGCGAGGCGATCGAGCTCTACGACCGTGTCGGTGGACGGGCGGTACCCGAGCGCGGAGATGTTCTCCCGGACCCGGTCGGCGCGACGCGTGCCGGGAATCGCCGCGAGCGTCACACCAAGCGCATCCGCCCGGTCGTACAGCCAGGCCAATGCAAGCCGGGCGGGGCTCACTCCCTCGTCGTCCGCGAGTCGACGCACCGCATCGGCGATCACCTCGTTCGAGCGGAGACGTTCCGCGTCGAAACGCGGAAAGTTGCGACGGCTGTCGGTCGGATCCGGCGGCGCATCCGCGCTGACGGCCCCGGTCAGGAAACCTCGCCCGAGCGGCGAGTACGCCACGAAGCCCACTCCCCTGTCCACCGCCGTAGGGATGACGTGATCCTCGACATCCCGGCTCCAGATCGACCATTCACTCTGCACGGCCGCGATGGGGTGCACGGCGTGTGCGCGCGCGAGCTCCGCAGCCGTCGCCTCACTCAAGCCGATGTGACCGATCAGTCCGTCATCGACGAGCTCCGCCATCGCGCCCACGGTGTCCTCGATCGGCACCCGCGGGTCGACCCGGTGGTAGTAGTACAGGTCGATGCGCTCCACACCGAGCCTCCGGAGGCTCCGCTGCACGGCCGCGCGGACGTAAGGCCTATCTCCGCGGACCCGCAGACCGTCGGCATCCGGGTCGGGCAGGAAGCCGAACTTCGAGGCGAGGACGACCTCGTCGCGGCGGGCGCGGACCACACGTCCGACGAGCTCCTCGTTCGCGCCGTTGCCGTATATGTCGGCGGTGTCGATGAGGGACGCCCCCACGTCGATAGCGGCGTGAAGTGTGGCGATCGACTCCTGCTCATCCGCCGGCCCGTAGGCGTGTGTGAGCGACATCGTCCCGAAGCCCTGCGCGGGAACGATGAGCCCGTCGCCGAGCGTGATCGAGGGAAGGGTCATCGGGATACCTCCGAGCGGTCCGCAGCGGGCGCCTGCCAGTCGGGGAGATCGCCGGTCAGCGCGAACTGTCCGAGCGCACGGGTCCGCTGGATGACCGGGTTGTGGGACGCGATCGTGCGGACGTTGCGCCAGTGACGGTCGAGCGCGTAGCCGTTGCCGACCGCCGAGGCTCCGCCGACCTCGAACAGCCGGGTCGTCGCATCGAGCACGAGCCGGGGGACGAGCTCCTGTAGTCGGAACACGTCGAACTGGATGTCGCGCATGCGCTCGACGCTGGCGCCCGACTCCGACGCATCCCCGAGGTCGGCCGCGACCGACAGCACCAGCCGCCGCGCGGTCGACGCGGCGACGCTGAGTTCGCCCACCACGAGCTGGACCAGCGGATCCTCCCGGGGCAGGGTCTCGCCGGCGAACCCGAAGGTGCGACGGCGCGGCGTCACGAAGGCGACGGTGTCGTCGAGAGCGCGCTGCGCGATTCCTGCGACGACGGCGATGAGCGCCAGCTGGAGAACCGATCCGAGGTGATGCCACCGCGAATCGGCGGTATCACTCGAGGGCGGAAGGATGCCGTCCACGCCGACCGGCACACTGTCGAAGACGGTCGTGCCGCTGCCGGTCAGCACCTGACCGAAGCCATCCCAATCGTCGGTCGAGCGCACACCGTCGTGGTGCGCCGACACGGTGACGGCGACCCGCTCGTCACCGTCCAACGCTGCGAGATGGATCCAGTCGGCGTAGATACTCCCTGTCGTGTAGTACTTCGTGCCCGAAAGGAGAGGGGAACCAGCGGAGCGATCGATGCGGGTCTCGAGCCGAGCGGTGTCGTGACGCTCCGACTGGGCGTTGCCGACGAAATCGCCCGAGAGAATGCGTTCGAACCACGGTGCCGCGACGGCCGCCGGCTGCTGTCGCAGCGACTCCACGAAGGCGATGTGACCGCGCCAGACATGCCCCAGACTCGCGTCGGCGCCGGCGAGACGGATGAGGCGGGCGAACAGTTCTTCGAGGCGCAGGGGCGACCCGCCGAAGGCCGCCGGCACTCGCCACGCGCCGAAGCCGATCCCGCGCAGCTCGGCGAGTTCGGCGGTCAGCAGACACCGATCGCGCTCCCGCCGAGCCGCGTCAGGCGCGACGCGTGCCAGGAACTCATCGAAGGCGAGGGTCATCGGTGCATCACCTTCCGAGCCACCGCATTGCCGAGGAACTGCGCCGCCTGGACGAGGGCGATGAGGACGAGGACGACGATCGCCACCGAGATCCAGTCGAAGCGCTGGTACCCGTAGTTCATCGCGAGCGACCCGAGCCCGCCTCCCCCGAGGACGCCCGCCACCGCCGTCGCGTCGACGAGCGCGACGAGGATGTAGGTGAGGCCCAGGGTGAGAGGGCCGAGCGCCTCCGGCACGACGATGGAGAACAGCACTCGCGCGGGGCTCGCCCCCATCGCCGCGCCCGCCTCGATCGATCCCGGACTGACTGCGACGAGGTTGGACTCCGAGACGCGGGCGATGGCGACGCACGCGACGATGATGAGCGGGATCGTCTGCGGGAGCGGGCCGAGGCCCGTCCCGAAGATCACGCGCGTGAGCGGGATGACCGCGATGGCGACGATGAGGAACGGGATCGGACGGATCACGTTGATCACGAAATTGAGCACGCCGAAGACGAATCGGTTCTGCAGCAGGTTGCCCGGGCGGCTCGCGTAGAGCAGGAGCCCCAGCAACACTCCGATGACGGCTGCGCCCGCGAAAGCGACGGTCACCATGAGGCCGGTCTCGGCGATGGCATCCCACAGCCGTGGGAAGAAGGCATCGGGGTCGAAATCACGCATGAGCCACCCCCGGTATACGTGCGTCGAGCTCGGTGACGGACGTCGTCCGCCGCAGTCCGCCGATCGCGGCATCCACTGCCTCATCGGCGCCGATCAGCTCGACGGTCAGGCTGCCGAACAGGCGTCCCTGCAGTTCGTCGACGCCCCCGAAGACGACGTTGAGGTCGACGCCGTGGTCACGGGCGACCTGAGACAGGAACGGGTGATTGGTGTCCCGATCCTCGACGTGCAACTGCACGAGCCGACCGTGGTGGACGGCACGGATCTTGTCGAGCGCGTCGGGTGACGGTAGGTGGTGCAGGACGGACGAGACGAACCGCTTCGTCGTGGGATGCTGCGGTGCGGAGAAGACGTCGTAAACGCTGCCGTGCTCGACGACCTCTCCGTCTTCCATGACGGCCACCTTGTCGGCGATCTCGCGGATCACATCGATCTCGTGGGTCACGAGCAGGATCGTCACGCCGTACTCTTCGTTCACGCGGCGGAGGAGGTCGAGGACCTCGCCCGTGGTCTGGGGGTCGAGGGCGCTGGTCGCCTCGTCCGAGATGAGGACGTCGGGCCGGGTGGCCAGAGCGCGAGCGATGCCGACGCGCTGTTTCTGTCCACCGGAGAGCTGCGACGGGTAAGCCAACGCCTTGTCGGTGAGCCCGACGAAGCGCAGGAGCTCCTCGACGCGGTCCAGCGTCTCGTCCGCGGAGAGGCCCGCGAGCCGCAAGGGGTAGGCGATGTTCTTGTAGACGTTCCGCGATTCCAGCAGGTTGAACTGCTGGAACACCATGCCGATGCTCTGGCGCGCGGCGTACAGCGCCTTGCCCTGCAGGGCGGAGATCTCCCGCCCGTCGACGACGACGCGGCCGCTGGTCGGTCGCTCGAGAGCGTTGACGGTGCGCAGGAGAGTGGACTTGCCGGCGCCGGAGAATCCGACGATGCCGAAGATCTCGCCCCTTTCGACCGTGAGGCTGACGTCGTTCAGGGCGGTGAAGGTCCGTCCTTTCACCGTGAAGGACTTGGAGACGTTCTCGAAGGATATTGCGGTGCTCATGGGTGCTCTTCTCCGGTCGAGGGGGCCGTGGCGGACGAGCGTCCGCCACGGCCCCGAGAGGGATGGTGCGGCAGCGGCTTACTGAGAAGCTGCCTGCTCCTCGAGGTCGGCCAGCTTGGCGCGGAGCTTCTCGACGGGCACGTCGACCAGCACCGTCGTGTCGGCGTTCTCCTCGACATTCGCGTCCGCGACACGATCGTCCGCGTAGACCTCCTTGAGGATCGCCCACGCCGGGTCGTCCTTGTTGTCGTCGCGCGTCGCGATGACATTCACGTAAGGGAGGTTCTGCTCGGAAAGCGAGTCGTCGAGGAACAGTGCGTCATCGGTCGTGATGCCCTGGCTGGGGTCGAAGTAGGAGGTGCCCACGACGACCGCCGCGAGGCTCGGGTCGTCGAACTGCTGCGCGATCGAGGTCGCCGCGATCTCCACGAACTGGAGGTTCTTCGGATTGCCGGTCACGTCATCGGTCGAGGGGAAGTCGCCCTTGTCCTGCGAGAGCTCGATCAGGCCGGCTGCTTCGAGGATGTTCAGCGCGCGGCCGCCGTTGGACGGGTCGTCCGGAATGGCGATCTTCGCGCCGTCAGGCACGTCCTCGACCGAGCCCAGGGAGGCCGAGAAGATGCCCCACTGCGTGATGAGGGTCGAGAAGACGGGAGTCAGGTCCTCGTTGTTCTCGGCGTTGAACGCGCTCAGGTAGAGGATGTGCTGGAAGGCATTGGCGTCGACCGTACCGGCCGCCAGTTCGGTGTTCGGAAGAACCCAGTCCTCGACGTTGACCCATTCGATGTCGAGGCCCTTCTCGGCCGCGACCTCCTTGACGGCGTCCTGGAACGGGCTGTCCTCGGACACGGCGATCTTGACGCTGAGGGGCTCCGCCGCAGCGGCGGGCTCACCGGCCGCGCCGGCCGCCGGAGTGCGGAACGCGTTGGTGGCGAGCACGACGCCGCCCACGATGGCGGCGACGGCGACCACTCCGATGGCGACGGAGAGCACGACGCGAGTGCGCTTCTTCTCTCCGGCGACCGCCGTTCGGAGGTCGTTCTGTGGGTGCTGGGGCTGGTCGGACATGGTGCGGCGTTCCTTCGTGCGAGCTGTGGGTGTGTGGCTGAGACACATTCCTAACCCGCGGGGCACCGGCCCGTCCGGTGCGGGACGTTCCGTGACGAGCCGTTACCGCGTCTTACGAAGAGGTTTGGAGACTCCGCCGCCGCTGGAGCCGTCCTTCACGCGATCCAGGCGAGCTCGAACCGCTCCGCCATGAGCGCCAACTCCGCCGCCGTGCTCCCGCTCAACTCGACCGTCGACACGAGCAGGACCTCACGGTCCCGGAGAGCTTGGCGGAGCGCACGACCGATGAGTCCTGCGGCACCGGTGACGACCAATCGGGATCCTTCGAGCGGCTCCATGCGCCTCATCCTGACACCCGTCCCGCAGGAACGGTGCCGAACGCGGGGGGATCGAGACCGACCTCTCGCGCGAGGGTCTGGTGGACGAGATCGCCGCCGATGGGTGTTCAGCCCGACGGAGCTCGCGCGCATCAACGCCGAAGAGTCCGGAGAGTGGTGTTTTCGCTAGGGCGTCTAGCGAAATGAGGTATCTTCGCCGGGTGACCGAGCCGGAGAAGCCCCAGACGACAATCGCCGTCGATGGCGCCGTCTTCCGGCTCGCGGCAGACACCGATGTGGACGAATTGGCGAGGAGTGTCGCCGCGGCTGCAAGATCCGGAGCGGAGTTCGTCACCTTCCAGACACCGGAAGCCGTCGACGTGCGCCTGCTCATCACCTCGATCAGCAGCGTGAGTATCGCCACGCAGCAGACGGCCGCGAGCTGGGAGCCGATCCCGGCCACGCCGTGGGAATGGGAATGACCGAACGGTTCGCCCAGATGGCATGGTGCAGTCGTGGAAGATCGTCCTGCACCGGTGCCCGCGAGGTCGAAGGCCCTTCTGGAAGCAGGGGTGAGGGAGTTCCTCGCTGATCCGGGTCGGACGTATGGTCCCCTCAGGCCGACGGTGCGGCCTCGTTGTGCGCGACCGAGCGGACCTCGAGGTAGCCGCACAGCTCGGCGGCCGTCCCGAGCTCGGCCACGAGGGCAGCCGTCTCCTCGACCGAGAGGGCGACCTCGTCGAGCTGCGGCTCGAAGACGACCCGCCAGCGGGAGTCCTCGCCCATCGGCGGGCGCACGTACACCGTGGTCGAGGCGTTGCGCAGCGGCACGACGACCAGCCCGCCGTCGTCGCCCCACGAATCGTCCTGGATCACGACTTTGATGAGGTCGCCGTCCTCGCGCGCGGACATGAAGTCCTCGAGCCAGAGCTGGAGGGTGGCGCGGCTGCGGTACGGCATGTGTCCGTCTTCCCGTGCGCGACCGCGCCGGTGGACCCGGCGGGATATGTCACGCTCTGACGCGAGGGTAACACCCCGAGGTGACCAGATCCCGCCGGGTTTTCAGACTCAGTCCTTCAAGGTCTCAATGTCGATGACGAAGCGGTAGCGGACGTCCGATCGCAGCACCCGCTCGTACGCCTCGTTGACCTCGTCGACGCCGATCAGCTCGGTCTCGGGCACGATGCCGTGGGCGGCGCAGAACTCGAGCATCTCCTGCGTCTCGGCGATGGATCCGATGCTGGAACCGGCGAAGGACCGCCGGTTGCCGAACAGCGTGAACACGCGCAGCGGCAGCGGCTCGGGCGGGGCGCCGACGTTGACCATGGTGCCGTCCAGGCGCAGCATCCGCAGGTAGGAGTCGAGCTTCAGCGGCGCGCTCACCGTGTTGAGGATGAGGTCGAACGTGTTGGCGAGGGTCCGGAAGGTGGCGTCGTCGCTCGTCGCGAAGTAGTGGGTCGCACCGAAGCGCAGGCCGTCCTCCTGCTTCGACAGCGTCTGCGACAGCACGGTCACCTCGGCACCCATCGCGGCTGCGATCTTGACCGCGAGGTGCCCGAGCCCGCCCATGCCGACGACGGCGACCTTCGAGCCGGGGCCGACCTTCCAGTGCGCGAGGGGGGAGTACGTCGTGATCCCGGCGCACAGCAGAGGTGCGACCGACTCGTACGGGAGCGCCTCGGGGATGCGGAGCACGAAGTCCTGATCGACGACGACGTGGGTCGAGTAGCCGCCCTGCGTGATCGTGCCGTCGCGGTCGACCGACGCGTACGTCTGCGTGTTGTCCTTCAGGCAGTAGTTCTCCATGCCGGCCCGGCAGTTCTCGCACTCGCGGCACGAGTTCACCATGCAGCCGACGCCCACCCGGTCACCGACCGCGAAACCCGTGACCTCGGATCCGACCTCGACGACCTCGCCGGCGATCTCGTGCCCCACGACCTGCGGGTAGGTCACCGGACCCCAGTCGCCCCGGACGGTGTGGATGTCGGAGTGGCAGATCCCCGCGTAACGGATGGCGATGAGCACATCGCGCGGTCCCGTCTCGCGACGCTCGATCGTCGTGCGGATGAGGGGGTCGGTTGCCGAAGGGGCTGCGTACGCGGCGACGGTGGGCATGGGTTCTCCTTGCTGATCGATCGACGGAAGCCGCGGGTCGCCGCATCCGTCCTGTCACACGCTACGCGCGCGACCGTGGGTATCGTCGGAGGCGACCGCGCACCGAAGCCGGGAGGCACCGATGAACGCCCTCTCCCCCACCCCCGTCATCCTCGGGGCCTCGCGTCTCGGCGACCGCCCGGGGGCGGCCGAGCTCGCCGACGCACTGATCCGCTCGGACCTCGGCGACGTCGACACGAGCAACAACTACGCCGGCGGACGCAGCGAGCAGGCGCTCGGCGACGCGATCCGGCGCGCCGGCGGACTGCCCGGACCGGCGCGGATCTACTCGAAGGCCGACAGCGACCCCGATACGGGCGTCTTCGACGGCGACCGGGTGAAGCGTTCGCTCGACGAGTCGCTGACCCGCCTCGGGCTCGACCGCCTGCCGCTGTACCAGCTGCACGACCCCTACGGCCTGACGCTCGCCGAGGCGATGGGTCCGGGCGGTGCCGTCCCCGCCCTGATCGAGTTCCGCGACCAGGGCGTGATCGGCGCGATCGGCATCGCGTCGGGCACGCTGTCGCAGGTGCGGGAGTACGTCGACACCGGTGCGTTCGACGTCGTCCTCTCGCACAACCGCTACACGCTCGTGACGCGCACCGCCGAGCCCGTCTTCGAGGCGGCCCGCGCGCACGGCATGACGGTCTTCAACGCGGCGCCGTTCGGCGGGGGCACGCTCGCAAACGGCGACGGCTCGTTCGGTTACCGCCCGATGCCCGCCGACTTCGCCGCCCATGTCGGTCGCGTCCGCAGCCTCGCCGACGAGCACGGGGTCGACCTCGCCGCCGCGGCGCTGCAGTTCTCGATGCGCAGTGCCCTCGTCGACGCGACCGTCGTCGGGATCACCTCGACCGCCCGCCTCGACGCCCTCGGCCCCCTCGTCGAGGCCGAGGTGCCCGAGGCGTTCTTCGACGCCGTCGAGTCGCTCGGCGCGCCCCCGCCCGGGGTCGTCGACTGACCGCTCGCGTCAGGCCCGGCCGAACCCGTCGAGGTCGGGGTCCCAGTACGCTTCGGGCCCCTCGTCGTACATACTGTCACCCGAGCCGCCGTCGGCGCGAGGGAAATGCGGGTGGTGGCGCAGCTGCGCGGCAGCGAACGAGAAGTCGGGCTCGGGGCGGTCCCACTCCGTCGCGACCGAGAGCACGTCGTTGCCGACGCCGATGACGAGGGATGCCTCGCCGATCTCCCCGCTCTTCTCGAAGACGATCGGGATCGTGACGGCATCGGCCCGTCCGCGCTCTGCGACGGCGGCCGTCAACGTGACGAGAGCCTCCGCGACGTCATCGGTCGTGACCACGGTCTCGCCGGCGTACGTGATGCATCTCATACGCCCACTATGGGCGTCGCAACGGAATCACGGGAATGGTTGCGTTCCCGCTCCGCGGCGGGTACAGCGGATGCCGCGGTCAGGCCTCGGCGGTCACGGGGGCGACGTCGTCCACCGCATCGGTCATCTTCTGCAGGAAGGCGACCACGTGCTCCTGTTCGTCGGGGGTCATCCCGACGGCGACGTCGTACATGAGCCCGTGCATGCGCCCGAGGGTCTCGCGCACCTCTTCGTTCGCGTGCGGCGTCGCCCGCACGAAGATGCTGCGCCGATCGGTCGGGTTCGCGATCCGCTGGACGCGTCCGGTCTTCTCGAGCCGGTCGAGCATCGTCGTGATCGACGCCGAGGTGACCCCGAGATACTTCACGAGCTCGGCGGGACGGGCGGAGTGGTCGGGCTGACGCAGAAGGTAGCGAAGCGCGAGAAGCTCGTTCTCACCCATCGCCATCGAGTCCCGGGTGCGGCGACGCATGGCGGCCTCGGCGGCACGATAGGTGCGCAGGGCCTCCAGGACACGACGCGCACGATCCCGCTCGCCGGGGGCCTCGTTATACCAGTAGCCGGCCTTGTCCTCGCCGTCCGCCACATCCACTCCCTACCGGTCGCGCCGAAATGCGACGACTTCGTCGAGAATAGGTGATGGGAGCGGGCGGACAGCCGCCAGTAGCCACGTGTCCCCGGATCCGCTACTCTCCCGCAACCGCGAGAGGGGAAGCCCATGCCGTTCCGAAGCAAAGAGACCCTCGAACGCTGGGTCGACGAGTTCCACGAGGCCCGCGGCGCCGGCGAGCGCATCAAGGTCATCGTGCAGGACGGCACCGACGGCGCCGACACCGGCCTGGTGGTCGTCCCCCTCGAGAACGCGACCGTCACGATCTTCATGCAACCGGCCGAGGTCGGGGCAGCGTCGTGGCGCGTGACCATCGAGCCGCAACCCGACACGACGATCCTCAACAGCCACCAATTGCACGCGATGGCCGTCGAGCTGTCCGTCGCCGCGGAGCTCTGCGCCTACCTCGAAGCCCGCTCCGTCGGCCACGAGGAGACTGACGTCGACTGACCTCCGGCAGCGGTCTTCACCCGGCCCGCGTGCCCGCGTCCGGCTCGCTGAGCGCCGGATGCAGGTGAGGCGACGCGAGGGCGACCGCAGCCTGTCGCGCACCGGCCTCGAGGCTCGCATCGACGTCCGAACCCGCACCATGCGCAGCGAGGAATCCCGCGAAGAAGGCATCGCCGGCCCCGTTGCTGTCGACGACGTCGACCTCTACTGCGGCGACCGCGTACCGACGGCGAGCCGCGTCCATCGCGATCGCCCCTGACGCTCCGCGCGTGCACACCGCGAGACGGGGGCCGCGCTGCAGACACGACTCCAGCAGTTGCCACGGGTCATCGACGGCATCGTCGTTCATGAACACGACCTCCGCGGCGCGCAGGAACGGCTCATGGAATGCGGCCTTCCCGTCGTAGTCGTGGAGGTCCGTCCAGACCGGCGCGTCGATGCCGCGCGCCACGAGCTCGGCCCCGAGCGCGCTGAGGTCCACGACCGCGACAGCGGCGGAGTCCAGATCGTCACCGATCTCCGCGACGATCGCCGGATCCGCCGCCGAAGGCGTCGCGACGTACAGGGAGACCCGCTCGCCCGCCCGAGTCATCAGATTGACATGCTGCTCCGTGGCCTCGGACGCGTGGCGCGCCAGCCGCACGCCCGCACGCGCGAGCCCGCTCGCGACGGCGGCACCCTCGGCATCCGCTCCGAGAAGCGCGTGCAATTTCACGTCCAGGCCGAGCCCCGCAAGGTGGACCGCTTTGCCCGCCGATGTGCCGCCGACCGTCCGCACCGATCCGGTGGCGAACTGCATGTGGGGTGCCGGCTCGGGGAGCCGATCGAGTTCGATCAGGTGGTTCCAGGTGGCGGGCCCGCACACGACGACGGTCATGCGCTCATTCAACCATCGGTCTCTGCTCCGGAGGCCGACGACCGGACGCATCCGATCTCACATCGCGCCTCCCTCCGAAGAGAGGAAGAGGTAACCAAAGCGGTCGATCCCGGTGCGGTCGGGGGAAACACCCGCCCTTTAGCGTCGAGCCCTACACCCGGCTCCACGACTGAAAGGCATCTGCGATGACGTACGTCAAGCCCACCGAGCTCGTCCAGACCGTGATCGACGCCGGCGCGTCGAAGGTCATGCTCTCCACCCGTGACACCCTCGTCCGCTCCATCATGGGCGGCGCGCTGCTCACGCTCGCGGCGGCGTTCGCCGTCACGGTCAGCGTCACCACCGGCATGCCGCTGCTGGGCGCCGTACTCTTCCCCATCGGGTTCGTGATGCTCTACCTGCTCGGCTACGACCTGCTCACCGGCGTGTTCGTGCTCGCACCCCTCGCGTGGCTCGACAAGCGCCCGGGCGTCACGCTCGGCGGCATCCTGCGCAACTGGGGACTCGTCTTCCTCGGCAACTTCATCGGCGCGTTCTCGATCGCGCTGCTCATGGCGATCGTCTTCACGAACGGCTTCTCGACCCCGCCGAACGAGGTCGGTCAGGCGATCGGCCACATCGGCGAGGGCCGCACGGTCGGCTACGCCGAACACGGTGCCAACGGGATGCTGACCCTCTTCGTCCGCGCCGTGCTCTGCAACGCCATGGTCGCCACCGGAGTCGTCCTCGCGATGGTGTCGAAGGACGTGATCGGCAAGATCGTCGCGATGTGGATGCCGATCATGCTGTTCTTCTTCATGGGTTTCGAGCACTCCATCGTGAACATGTTCCTCTTCCCGTCGGGGCTGCTTCTGGGCGGCGACTTCACGATCGGCGACTACCTGATCTGGAACGAGATCCCGACGGTGCTCGGCAACCTCGTGGGCGGACTGCTCTTCGTCGGCATCCCGCTGTACGTGACCTACGGACGCCCCGCCGCCCCCCGCCGCGTGCGCCCGTCGCGTCGCGAAGCCGCCGCCGCCCGCGCCGTCGCCGTGGGCTCCGCCGTCCCCACCCGGTGACCGACGTGGCCGGCATCGTAAAGAGACCGCAACACGACGTGACCACCCAGGCAACCTCGCTCGCATACCGTCACGACATGAGCTCCACCGGCCCCACCCCGCCCCACGTGGTCGTGGTCGGTGCCGGGATGGTCGCACACCGCTTCGTCGAGAGCCTGCTCAGCCGCACCGACGAGCCGTGGCGGGTCACCGTGATCGGCGAGGAGCAGCGGCATCCCTACGACCGGGTCGGTCTCACGTCGTTCTTCGCCGGGGCCTCGGCCGACGACCTCGCCCTCGACGAGGGTCCGCTCTCGGACGAGCGGGTGCGGTTCCTGCGCGGCGTCGCCGTCACGCGGATCGAGCGCGAGCGCGCCGAGGTCGTCACCGACCGCGGCGAGCGCATCGCCTACGACCGGCTGGTGCTCGCGACCGGTTCGTACGCCGCCCGGCTCGCGGTCGACGGGTACGACCACGACGGCTGCTTCGTCTACCGCACGCTCGACGACGTCGAGGCCCTCGAGCGGTTCGTGCAGCGCCGGTCGGCCGAGCTCGGCCGCCGCCTGGTCGGCACGGTCATCGGGGGCGGGCTGCTCGGCCTCGAGGCGGCCGGCGCGCTGCAGGGCCTCGACGTCGACTGCACCGTCGTGCAGTCCTCCGACCGGCTCATGTCGGCGCAGCTCGACCTGCCCGCCGGCGACGCGCTGCGCCGACTCATCGAGCAGCGCGGGATCGGGGTGCGCACGTCGGCGATCACGACGCGCCTCGACGCCGACCGCAGCGGGCAGGTCGTCGGGCTCGAGTTCCGCGACGGGTCGTGGGAGCGCACCGACGTCGTCGTCTTCACCGTCGGGGTCCGCCCGCGCGACGAACTGGCCCGCACGGCCGGGCTCGCCGTCGACCCGCGCGGCGGTGTCGTCATCGATGCCGGCTGCGACACCTCCGACCCGGCGATCCTCGCGATCGGCGAGGTCGCCAGCTTCGAGGGCCAGTGCGTCGGTCTCGTCGCCCCCGGCTACGCCATGGCCGAAGTCGCCGCGGCGCGCCTGCTGGGGCTCGAAGCTTCGTTCGCGGGCTTCGACGTGTCGACGAAGCTCAAGCTGTCGGGCGTCGACGTCGCGAGCTTCGGCGACGCGTTCGCCGAAACACCCGGCGCCCTCGATGTCGTCTACGCCGACCCGATCGCGGGGGTCTACAAGAAACTCGTCGTCTCGGACGACGCGAAGACCCTGCTCGGCGGCATCCTCGTCGGCGACGCGTCGGCCTACGGGTCGCTCCGTCCCCTCGTCGGCGGCGCCCTCGGCGGCGACCCCGTCGCCTACCTCCTGCCCTCCGACGGTGTCGCCGCCCCCACCGGTGACCTGCCCGATGAGGCGCTCGTGTGCTCCTGCAACAGCGTCACGGCCGGCGGCATCCGCTCTGCCGTCCACGACGAGGGCTGCACCGACGTGAAGGGCATCAAGGCCTGCACGAAGGCGGGCGCGGCGTGCGGGTCGTGCGTCGGCATGATCACGAAGCTGCTCGGCAGCGAGCTCGCGAAGACCGGCGCCGCCCTCAGCACCGCGCTGTGCGAGCACTTCGCGATGTCGCGGCGGCAGCTCTTCGACGCGGTCCGCGTGTCGGGACTGTCGACCTTCAGCGCCGTCATCGACCGGTTCGGCACCGGCCGCGGCTGCGACATCTGCAAGCCGGTGCTGGCCAGCATCCTGTCGACCCTCACCGGCCGGCACGTGCTCGACGGCGAGAACGCGACCCTGCAGGACACCAACGACCACGTCATGGCCAACATGCAGAAGGACGGCAGCTACTCGGTCGTTCCGCGCATCCCGGGCGGCGAGATCACCCCCGAGGGACTGGTCGTCATCGGGCAGGTCGCGCAGGACTTCGGGCTGTACACGAAGATCACCGGCGGCCAGCGCATCGACATGTTCGGCGCGAGGCTCGAGCAGCTGCCCGAGATCTGGAAGCGACTGGTCGACGCGGGCTTCGAGTCGGGCCACGCCTACGGCAAGTCGCTCCGCACGGTGAAGTCGTGCGTCGGGTCGACGTGGTGCCGCTACGGCGTGCAGGACTCGGTCGGCATGGCGGTGCAGCTCGAGCTGCGCTACCGCGGGCTGCGCTCGCCGCACAAGATCAAGCTCGGCGTCTCGGGCTGCGCCCGCGAGTGTGCCGAGGCCCGCGGCAAGGACGTCGGCGTCATCGCGACCGAGGCGGGCTGGAACATGTACGTCGGCGGCAACGGCGGCTTCACGCCCCGCCACGCGGTGCTCCTGGCCGAGGGACTCGACGACGCCGGGCTGCTGCAGGCGATCGACCGGTTCCTCATGTACTACGTGTTCACGGCCGACCGCCTGCAGCGCACCGCCCCCTGGTTCGAGGACCTCGAGGGCGGCATCGACGAGCTGCGCCGTGTGATCTTCGACGACTCGCTCGGGATCTGCGCGGATCTGGATGCCGCCATGGCCCGCCACCTCGACAACTACGAGGACGAGTGGAAGGCGACCCTCGACGACCCCGAGAAGCTCCGCCGGTTCGCCTCGTTCGTCAACGCTCCGACGACGCCCGACCCTTCGCTCGCCTACACGGTCGAGCGCGGGCAGGCCCGTCCCGCGACGCCCGAGGAGCGTGAGGACGGCCGCGTCCTCATCGCGGGGACGACCCTGGAGGTGCGGCGATGACGATGATGGTGCACGAGACGGATGCCTCGGTGCCGGCCGGCTGGACCGCGGTGTGCGCCCTCGCCGACCTCGAGGTCGAGCGCGGCCGGGCCGCCCTGCTCGGCGACGAGCAGATCGCCCTCTTCGTCACCCACGCGGGCCGCGTGCACGCCGTGCAGAACCTCGACCCGTACAGCGACGCGCACGTGATCTCGCGCGGCATCGTCGGCACCCGGGGCGAGGTCCCGACGGTGGCGTCGCCGATGTACAAGCAGGTCTTCGACCTGCGCACCGGGGTCTGCCTCGAGACGCAGGGCAAGGACGCGAAGACGCTGCGGGTGTGGCCCGCCGCCGTCGAGGACGGCATCGTCTACGTCCGGGAGGAGCAGCGATGACCACCCTCTTGGGTCTCTCCCTGACGGGACGACGCGTCGTGTTCGTGGGCGGCGGCGCCGTCGCCGGACGGCGCGTCGGCCGCTTCCTCGACGAGGGCGCGCTCGTGACGGTGGTCGCGCCGGCGCTCGGCGACGCCCTGCGCGCGCACGTCGCCGCCGGCCGGGTCAGGTGGGTGGAGCGTCCCGCCCGGCAGGACGACGTGACGGATGCCTGGCTCGTCCACGCGGCGACGGGCGACGCATCCGTCGACTCCGTCGTCGCGGCGTGGTGCGACGACGTCCGTGTGTTCTGCGTCAACGCGTCGGACGGCGCCCACGGGTCGGCCCGCCTGAGTGCCGAGACCCGATCGGGCGACGTGATCGTCGCCGTCGCGTCCGACGCCGGCGTCGACCCCCGCCGCTCCGCGCGGCTGCGCGACGCGATCGCGGCGGCGCTGCGCGACGGGATGCTGCCCCTGCGGCGCCGTCGCACCGCCGCCGGTCGCGTCGACCTCGTCGGCGGCGGCCCCGGCCCCGCCGACCTCATGACCGTCCGCGGTCGCCGGCTGCTCGCCGAGGCCGACGTCGTCGTCGCCGACCGGCTCGGGCCGACCGACGTCCTCGCCGAACTCGACCCCGACGTCGAGGTGATCGACGTCGGCAAGGCACCCGGACACCACCCCGTGCCGCAGGACGAGATCAACGCGATCCTCGTCGCACACGCTCGCGCGGGCAAGCGCGTCGTCCGCCTGAAGGGCGGCGACCCGTTCGTCTACGGCCGCGGCGGCGAGGAGGTCGCCGCGTGCCTCGCGGCGGGCGTCCCCGTCGAGGTGGTGCCCGGGCTGACGAGTGTCGTGTCGGTGCCCCAGGCCGCCGGCATCCCGGTCACCCACCGCGGCACCGCCGCGGGACTGCACGTGACGATGGGCCAGGGCCCGGTGTCGGCGGCGACCCGCGCCGCGCTGGCCGACGACACCGTCACGACCGTCGTGCTCATGGGCGTCGCCGCCCTGCCGAAGCTCGTCGCCGCCGCGCTCGCGGCCGGGGCGCCCGCGCACCGGCCCGTCGCGATCGTCGAACGGGGTCACACCCCGACGCAGCGGACGACCCGTACGACCCTGTCGGCCGCGGTGACGGATGCCGCGGCCGCCGGTGTGAGCAACCCTGCCGTCATCGTGGTGGGCGAGGTCGCCGCCGCGGGCCTGCTCCTGCCCGACGCGGCCGCGGTCTCGGCGGGAGGAGGGGATCCCGACCGGTGACGACCCCTCGCCCCGCCCTCTCGGCCGCGCTCGGCGGCTGCACGATCGTCATCGCCGTCGATCGTCGATCCGCCGAGCTCGCGTCGGCGTTGGAGCGGCACGGGGCGACCGTCCGCCACGCTCCGGCGCTCACGATCGTGTCGCACATCGACGACGAGGCGCTCATCGGGGCGACGCAGCAGCTCATCGACACCCCGCCCGACATCGTCGTGGCCACGACGGGGGTCGGGTTCCGCGGGTGGATGGAGGCCGCCGACGAGGCGGGCCTGCAGGGCGCGCTGCACGAGGCGCTCGCGGGGGCGCAGATCGTCGCACGCGGCCCCAAGGCGCGCGGCGCGATCCAGCAGGCCGGGTTGACGGCGGATTGGGTCGCCGAGTCCGAGACCTCCGAGGAGCTCGGCGCCTTCCTGCTCGCCGAGGGTCTCGAGGGGCGCCGCGTCGCGGTGCAGCACCACGGCTCGGGCGCGGACGGCCTCGACGAACTGTTCACCGAAGCGGGCGCCGACGTCGTGAGCCTGACGGTCTACCGCTGGGGGCCGCCGCCCGATGCCGCCGCGGTCGCGCGCTCGGTGGTCCAGACCGCGCAGGGCGAGGTCGACGCCGTGCTGTTCACCTCGGCGCCGGGGGCCGCGGAGTGGATCGAGACCGCGCGGCGCGAGGGCGTGCTGGAGGACGTCGTGCAGCGCTCGGCCGAGGGCACCCTCCTGCTGGCGGCCGTCGGCCCGATCACCGCAGGCCCCCTCGTCGCCGTGGGAGCCGCGCCGCTCGTCGCCGAGCGCGGCCGGCTCGGCTCGCTCGTCCGCGCCGTCGTCACCCACTTCGGCGGCGGGGGCGCGCCGTCGCTCGCCACGCCCGCCGGGCGCCTCGAGCTGCGCAGCGGCGCCGCCGTCCTCGACGGCGAGGTCTTTCCCCTGTCGCGCACGCCGGCGTCGATCCTCGCGCTGCTCTTCGCCGCCCGCGGCGGCGTCGTCGGGCGGGCCGAACTCGCCGCCGCGCTGCCGCGCTCCGGTGCCGACAGCGCCCACGCCGTCGACGTGGCGATCGCGCGCACGCGCGAAGCCCTCGGCATCCCGACCCTCATCCGCACCGTCGTCAAGCGTGGGTACCGCCTCGACGTGCTCGCCCCGGAAGGAACACCGTGACGCCCGTCCTCATCGCCTGCTCGCACGGGACCAGCTCGCTCGCGGGCCGCGCCGCCATCTCGGCCCTCGTCGAGAAGGTGCGGCTGCTCCTTCCGCACGTCGCCGTCGAGGAAGCGTTCGTCGACGTGCAGCAACCCGAGATCGACGACGTCGTGCGGGCGACCGCGCCGCGCGCCGCGGTCGTGGTCCCCCTCCTGCTGTCGACGGGGTTCCACACGAAGGTCGACATCGCCCGCGCGGTGACGGATGCCGGGGGCCGCGCCTCCGCCACGGCGCCGCTCGGGCCGCATCCGCTGCTCGCCGACCTGCTCGCGACGCGTCTGCGCGAGGCGGGGACGGCTCCCGGCGACGCGGTGGTGCTCGCGGCGGCGGGATCGACCGACCCCGCGGCATCCGTCGACGTCGCCGCGATGGCCGACCTGCTGCGCGAGCGCGTCGACGGCCCGGTGTCGGTCGGCTTCGCCGCGGGCGCGGGAACCCGCATCGGGGCCGCCGTCGCTGCGGCGCGGGATGCCGGTGCCCCCCGCGTCGTGGCCGCGAGCTACGTCCTCGCCCCCGGCTTCTTCGCCGACGTCATCGCCCGATCCGGCGCCGACCTCGTCACGGCGCCGCTGGCGCCCGACGACCTCGTCGCCCGGGTCGTCGTCGAGCGCTACCTCGCCGCCGCCGCCCCGCTCACCCGCGCCGCCTGACCCACCCCGCGCGCCGCGCGCGCCGCATCCACCCCGCGCCGCCCGCGAAAGCGCCCCTCCGTGCCGAGATCGCCTCCCCCGCACGCTCACCAACCGGCGCGCTCGGCAGCAACGCACGCTCTCGCGGCGCACGCCGCGCCCGGCGCGCGAATCCCCGGCGCGTCAGCCGACGGGCTCCGCGACGTCGCGTGCGCGGCGGCCGGCGGCACGGACGGCGCCGATCGACGCGACGATAACGAGCGCGATGCCCGCGACCTCGAGCAGGCTCAGGTGCTGGCCGAGCAGCAGGAACCCGGCGAACGACGCCGTCGCGGGGGCCAAGGCCATGAGGATCGAGAACGCCGCCGCGGGCAGTCGGCGCAGCGCGATGAGTTCGAGCGCGTACGGGATGGTCGACGACAGCACCGCGACGGCGACGCCGAGCGCGACGAGGTCGAGGCGCAGCAGTGACGCACCGGCATCCACGATCCCGAAGGGCAGCGACAGGACGGCACCGACCGCCATCGCGAGCGCCAGGCCGTCGAGCTTGGGGATGGCGGCGCCCACCTTCGCCGAGGCGAGGATGTAGAACGCCCAGCTGACGGCGGCGCCCAGGGCGAAGACGACCCCGAGCGGATCGAGCCGGTCGAAGCCGCCGCCGCCGAGTGCGACGACGCCGACGAGCGCCAGCCCTGCCCACAGCCACGCCGACGCGCGCCGGCTCGCGATGATCGAGAGCGCCAGCGGTCCGAGGATCTCGATCGTGACCGTCACGCCGAGCGCGAGCCGTTCGAGCGCGAGGTAGAAGAAGCCGTTCATGACGGCGAGCGCGACGCCGAGCTGCACGACGGCGGTCCACGCGGCGCGGCTGTGCCCGCGCAGCGACGGACGGGCGATGAGCCACAGGATGACCGCCGAGAACACGAGGCGCAGCATCACCATCCCGAGCGGGCCGACCTGCGGGAACAGCAGGACGGCGAGCGAGGCACCGACCTCCTGGCAGCAGAGGCCGACGACCACCAGGACGACCGCGGTCGTCGGGGCGGTGCGTGCGGTCACTCGCCGCAGATGGCGTAGCCGGCGAGCTCCTCGCCGAGGCTCTCGACCGTCCACGGCAGGCCCAGCTCGGGAGCCGTGCGACCGTCGGCGGCAGGAGCCTTCGACGCGAGGGCGGCGAGCTGCCAGGCGAGCAGGCGCGCGACGTTCGACGACGCGCGCGAGTCGTTGAGCACGACGACGACCGACATCCCGGTCTCGCGGTCGGCGAAGGCCGCGACCATGTAGCCCGGGAGGGAGCCGTACTGCCCGACGAGGCTGTCGCCCTGATACGTGCCGCCCTTGGCCGTGAACCAGGTGGGCTGCGAGTCGGCGACGGGACGGGCGTCGGCGAGGCGCTGCTCGACGTCGTAGGGGCGGGCGCCGACGGCGAGGGCGCGGACGTAGGTCGAGAGGTCTGCGACGCTCGACACGGCGCCGGCCGCCGCTGCGCCGACGCTCGAGGTGAGGTCCGTCATGTCCGTCGGGGCGCTGCAGTCGGCCTTGCCGTCCTCACCGGACGCGAGGTACGAGCCCTTCAGCCGGTCGCCCCCGCCGACCCCGGCGGGGAGGGAGCTGGAGGTCATCCCGAGCGGCTGGAAGACGTACTCGTCGAAGAGCTCGTTCAGCGGCGTGTTCGCGGCACGCTCGAGCACGATGCCGAGCAGCACGTACCCGGTGTCGGACTCCGCGAAGCGCGCGCCGGGCTCGAAGGCGCGCGGCTGGCCGAGGCCGTAGGCGACGAGCTCGCGCGGGTTCCAGGTGCGCTCGGGCGTCGCGAGGACCCGTTCGAAGATCGCGCCGAGGTATCCGTGCAGTCCGCTCGTGCTGTCGCAGAGCTCGCCGAGGGTGATGTTGCTCTCGCCTGGGTACGAATCGACGTACTCCGCGATGCTGTCGTCGAGGGCGACGGTGCCCTTCTCGACGAGGGCGTACAGGACGTCGCAGGTCATCGCGCGGGTGACGTTCACGGCTTTGAAGGTCATCGCGGGGTCGACCTTCGGGCCGCCCTCACCCGAGGTGCCGACACCGGCGACCCACTGGCCCGACCAGGGCACCGACACCGAGACGATGGCCCCGCTCGCGCCGACGGCGGTCATCGCCGTCTCGGTCAAGGTCTGCATCTGGTCGGTCAGATCCGACGGGAGCGCCCCGTCGACCTGGTCGACGCCGATGTCGATCCGCGCGGGTCCGGGTGAGCACGCTCCGAGACCGATCGCGAGACCGAGCGCCGTCACCGCTGCGACCACTCGCCTCGACACTCGTCCTGCCACGCGCAGATCACCCCCGTTTTTCCTGTCCCATGATTACAGCACACCCGTCGGCCGCCTCCCGTTCGCCCGACCGCACCCTCCTAGGCTGTGCGCATGACCGCCGTCTTCGACGACTCCGTGCAGCGCGCCGTGCTCCACCACATGAACGCCGACCACACCGACGACAACGTGCTCATCGCGCGCGCGTTCTCGCCACTCCCCGACGTCATCGCGGCGACGATGACGACCTTCGACGGCGACGCGGGCGAGTGGCACGTGATCACCGCGGACGGGGCCGAGGACGTTATCCGCATCCCCTGGCCCGGCGGCGCGATCACCGAGCGCGCCGAGGTCCGGCGCGAGATCGTCGCGCTCTACGACGCGGCCTGCGCCCGGCTCGGCGTGGAGCCCCGCCCGCATTCGTAGATATCCGACCTTCAGGTTAGCTGAGCCTTACTGTACGCTCGGGGCCATGTCCGAGCCCGTCCCCTTCTCCGCCGCCGTCCGCGCCCGCTCCGCCGGCGCCCACTCGTCGAGCGAGGGCGCCGACTTCACGTCGGACCTCATGCGCGGCGAGGGTTCCCGCGAGGACTACGTCGCCCTCGTGGCGCAGCACTGGTTCATCTACGAGGCGCTCGAGACAGCGGCCGCCCGCATGAGCGGCGACCCCGTGGCATCCCGGTTCCTCAGCGACAAGCTGACCCGCCTGCCCGCCCTCGAGGCCGATCTGGAGTTCCTCATCGGCACCGATTGGCGCGAGCGCATCGCGCCGCTGCCGACGACCGCCCGCTACGTCGCACGCATCGCCGAGGTCGGTGCGACCTGGCCGGGCGGCTTCGTCGCCCATCACTACACGCGCTACCTCGGCGACCTGTCGGGCGGTCAGTTCATCGCGCGGGTCATGTCGCGCCGCTTCGGCTTCGAGACCAACGGCATCGGCTTCTACGTCTTCGACGACATCGCCGATCCCGCCGCGTTCAAGGACGTCTACCGCGAGCAGCTCGACGCGGTGCCGTGGGATGCCGCCGAGCGCGAGCGCGTGATCGACGAGGTGCTGCTCGCCTACCGCTTCAACACCGAGCTGTTCGCCGACCTCGCGGCCGCGAAACGCACCTCGGCCGCCTGACCCGACGAGCGGATGCCGCGCCTCACCCCGCGTTCTGCGCCGCCCGCACCCCGGCCATGAAGCGCCGCACGTCGCGGTCGACGAGGATGTCGGCGGGGCGCAGCGGCCGCGACAGGTAGAGCCCCTCGAGCGAGGTCAGCCGCGAGAGCGCGACGTAGGTCTGCCCCGGCGCGAACGCCCCGTTGCCGAGGTCGACGATCGCGCGGTCGTACGTCTTGCCCTGCGACTTGTGGATCGTGACCGCCCACGCGAGACGCAGCGGGAACTGCGTGTACTCGGCGACGATCTCGCGGGTGAGCTTGCGGGTGCCGGGGTCGTAGGCATAGCGGAACTTCTCCCACACCGTCGGTTCGACGTCGTGCTCCTCGCCGTCGAGCTCGACGCGGACGGTGCCGCCCGCGATCCGCGTGACGGTGCCGATCGACCCGTTGACCCAGCGCGGACCGTCGCCGCCGAACCCGCCGATGTCGTTGCGCAGGAACATCACCTGCGCCCCGACCTTCAGCTGCAGCTCCTGGTCGGCGGGGTAGGCGTCGCCGCGCCCGAAGTCGCCGCTGATCTCGGCACGGGCGGTCTGGGCAGGACCGGGCAGCGCGTCGAGGTGGCGCTGGTTGATGCGCGAGACGATGTCGTTGCGGGTCGCGAGGGTGATGATCGGCACCTCGCCGGCGGCGGGCTCGGGGGGCTTGCGGGCTCCCGCCGCGTTGAGGGCTCCCGCGATGTCGGCCGTCACGATCCCGTGGCGCACGGCGTTGAGCATCGCCTTGAACGCGTCGTCGGACTGGCGGTGGATGTCGCGCAGCTCGGCGATGTGCAGCGGAGCGCCGACCCGGCCGAGGTCGAGCAGCCCGTCCGAGCGGATCGCCCCGGCATCCGCTCGGGGCCCTGCCCACACCTGCGCGTCGAAGAACCAGAAAGAGCGGTAGTGGTCCTGGATGTAGCGCAGCTCGTCGCCGCGCGGCGGCACCGGGGAGAGCTGGTACGGGTCGCCGAACATGACCACCTGCACCCCGCCGAACGCCTCGGCGCGTCGGCGGCGGGCCTGGCGCAGCGACCGGTCGATCGCGTCCATGACGTCGGCGTTGACCATCGACACCTCGTCGATGATGAGCGTGTCGATGGCGTTGAGGATCTTGCGCGTCGCGTCGGTCTGCTCGATCTCGCTGTCGGCGATGAGCCCGATCGGCAGTTTGAACAGCGAGTGGATCGTCTGACCGTCGACGTTGAGCGCGGCGACGCCGGTGGGTGCGCAGACGGCGATCTGCTTGTTCGTGTTCCACGCGAGGTGCTGCAGCAGCGTCGACTTGCCGGTGCCGGCACGACCCGTGACGAACACGTGTTCGCGGGTGTCCTCGATGAGACGGAAAAGCGCGTCCTGTTCAGGAGACAGGGGCGGCGTGCTCACCGGAACAATGCTAGCTATTTGCCGGGCTTTCCTAGACTGAGCGTGTGGAACGCGAGGGGGAAGAGGCGGTGACGGATGCCGCCGCGCCCGACGCCCCCGCGGCCCGCACCCGCACGGCCACCGTCGCCGGACCCCGTCGGCGCCGCAAGCTCGCGTTCGACCTGACGGTGCTGGGGGTGGTCGGCATCCTCTTCCTCGGTGCCGTCGGCGCGACGTCAGCCGTCCTGTACCGCCAGCTCTACAGCCCGACCGCGTTCGTGCTCGACTACCTGCACCTGCTCGCCGACGGGCGCGCGACCGACGCCCTGCTCGTGCCCGGCGTCTCGGCCACGTCGAAGGACCTCGCCGCCGCGGGCCTGCCGGCCGATGCCAGCGCGGCGCTGCTGCGCGGCAGCACCCTCACGCCGCTGTCCGACGTCGAGCCGGTGTCGGAGGAGACGGATGCCGACGGCACGACGGCCGTCACCGTCACCTACCGCGTGGGCGGTCACGCCGGCGAGACGACGCTCGAGGTCGAGCGCGACGACGACGAGGGCGGCATCCTCCCCCGCTGGCGGTTCGCGCAGAGCCCTCTCGCGGTGATCGAGCTCGGGGTCCGCGGGTCCATGCAGTTCGAGGTGAACGGCTTCGAGATCGACAAGCGTCAGGTCTCGCCCGAGGCCGAGGAGGCCGACCCGCTCGAGCCGATCCCGATGCTCGCCTTCTCGCCGGGGCTCTACTCGATCACCGTCGACACCGCGGCGACGACGAGCCCCGGGGTCGCCGTGCTGTCGGACACCCCGCTCGCCGAGATCCCGGTCTCGTTCCAGGCGGAGCCGACCGACGAGTTCGTCGGCGTGGTCCAGCGCGAGGTCGACGCGTTCCTCGCGGAGTGCGCGACGCAGAAGGTACTGCAGCCGACGGGATGCCCCTTCGGGTACTACGTGCGCAACCGCATCGTCGAGCCGCCCACGTGGTCGATCGAGGAGAACCCGGTCGTCACCCTCGAGCCCGACGGCGCCGGGTGGGCGATCACCCGGACGCAGGCGGTCGCCAAGATCGACGTGCAGATCCAGTCGATCTTCGACGGCTCGATCTACGACGTGACCGAACTCGTCCCGTTCTTCCTGACGGGCAAGATCACGATCCTCCCCGACGGCACCGCGTCGATCGCGGTGTCGGCCGCGGACTGACCGGGCTCAGCGCGCGGCTTCGCGCCGGGCATCCCGTTCGGCGATCGCGGCGAGCCGGGCGTTGTACGCCTCGAGCTCCGCATCGCCGCTGCGATCGGCCTGCCGGTCGTCGCGTCGCTGCCGCCGCTCGTCCGACCGGCTCCACTGCACGGCGACGACGATCGCGAGGATGAGCGTCGGGATCTCGCCGATCGACCACGCGATGCCGCCGCCCATGTACTGGTCGGCGAGCGGGTCGAGGCCCCACGTCCGCCCCATCGAGCCGAACCATTCGGCGACGAACAGTCCCGACGACATCATGATCGCGATGCCGAAGAACGCGTGCATCGCCATGACGCCGATGAGGGTCAAAAGGCGGCCGGCGTGCGGCAGCCGGTAGGGCACGGGGTCGATGCCGACGAGCGAGAGGACGAAGAGGTAGCCGACCGTGAGGAAGTGCAGCACCATCCACTCGTGACCGAGGTGGTCGTACAGCGTCCAGCGGAAGATGTCGGTGTAGTAGAACGCCCAGAGCGACACGATGAACAGGGCCGCCGCCACGAGCGGATGCGTGATGATCTTCGCGTAGGGGCTGTGCACGGCCCAGAGGATCCACTCGCGGCCGCCGCGCGTGCCGTCGTCGCGCTTGCGGATGGCGCGGGACGCGAGGGTCACGGGCGCACCGAAGACGAGGCACATCGGGATCGCCATCGACAGCAGCATGTGTCCGACCATGTGCATGCTGAAGAGGTAGTCCTGGTACGCGTTGACCGGTCCGCACGTCACGTACAGCAGGAGCAGGAGCCCGGTCACCCACAGGACGGTGCGGCCGATCGGCCAGCGGTCGCCGCGGCGGGCGAGCCGGCGCACCCCCGCGAGGTAGAAGAACAGGCCGAACCCGACGGCGAAGGCCCAGATGGGGTCGACGTCCCACATCGTCACGAAGCGCAGCGGGGTGAGCTCGGGCGGCAGCGGTGAGCCGGTGAGCACCTCTGCGGGCGTCGCGTCGGTGGGGATCGTCGTGTCGACCGGCGGTGGGGTGAGCGAGAGCGCGACCGCCGCGCCCGAGGCGATGCCCATGAAGAGCACCTCGACGGCGACGAGGATCCAGAAGCGTGCGGCGACGGCGGTGTCGCGGATGCCGGCGATCAGCCGTCGGCGGTAGATCGCGCCGAGCACACCCAGCGCGAGCAGGGCACCGACCTTGACCATGACGAGCGCGCCGTACGGCGAGAAGACGTTCGCGGGGCTGACGAGCCCGATGAGGGCACGGGCGACACCCGAGAGGGTGACCACGATGAAGGCGGCGAGCGCGATGCTCGAGTAGCGCTGCAGGACGACGACCAGCTTGTCGCGCGACAGCACGGGTCGCAGCAGCACGATCAGCAGCAGCCCGCCGAGCCACGCCGCCGCCGCGATGATGTGGAGCGAGAGCGAGGTGACGGCCGAGTTGTGGTTGGCCTCGCTGCCGGTGTGGCCGGCGGTCGCCATCGGCACCATCGCCGCGATCGCCAGGATCGTGACAAGCAGCGTCGCGAGCCATCCGCGGACGGCGAAGGCGAGGACGGTCAGCGCCGCAGCCGCCACCGTGGTCATGAGCCAGGCGCGACCCGGATCGGTGTCGACGAGGAACCTGCCGAGCTGCTCGCCGAACGCCGCGTCGGCGCTCGGTCGCGCCGGGATCACCTTGAGGAAGGTGAGGTAGGCCGTCGTGCCCGCCGAGACGGTGAGGATCGCCGCGCCGGCGGAGGCGGCATCCAATGCCAGGTCGAACTCCTTCGTGCCCGACGCGAATGCGAACACGGCGAGCACGAGCGAACCGACGAGGAGCGCGGCCGAGAGGTTGACGACGAGCTCCGCCACCGGGAGACCCCAGCGGACGACCGGACCGGGGTCGCCGATCACGAGCGGCGCGGCGCCGCCACCGTAGGCCAGGCCCAGCAGGAGCGCGACGAGACCCGCGCCCGCGAGGATCACCGGGCCGGCGAAGCGGAGAGCACGCGGGTTCACCCGTCAAGCCTACGCGCAGGTGGGTGGGGGAACGCCGAAGGGGGATGCCTCTCGGCATCCCCCTTCGTACGTCTGCAGCGTCTTACTTGACGGCAGCCTTCAGCTTCGAGCCGGCGCTGACCTTGACGCGCTTGCCGGCGGGGATGTTGATCTCGGCACCCGTCTGCGGGTTACGGCCCGTGCGAGCCGAGGTCTCGACCTGCTCGAACGCGATCCAGCCCGGGATCGAGACCTTCTCGCCCTTGGCGACGGCCTCGGAGACGGACGAGAACAGGCCGTCGACGACGCGCGAGACGGTGGCCTGGCTCTCGCCGGTGGCGCTGGCGATGCTGGCGACGAGTTCGGTCTTGGTGATGGCCATGGTGCTCCTCCAGACGGCGGGTCGCCGTCTTCAGTTACTCGGACCGACGGGATTCCGCCGGTTGGTCGTTGCGACCGGTCCCGAATATACCCACGAACCCCGGAATTCCGCGGATCTTCGGTCATCTGGACCGTAATCGACCGGCGTGTCGTGTGTCAGAAGGGGTTTTTGAGGCTGATGTTGCCGATTCGGGCGGATTCCGCGGATTTCCGCGGGAGGGGTTGCTTTTGCGCGCGGTTGTGCCGTCGGCATCCGTCGCCTGTCATCGGATTCGGAGAACGGCGCGGGATTCGGATGCGGCGGGCGACGGGCGAGCGGCGGCAACAGCCGCGGAGATTCGGCGCAATCCGGGCGCCTGGGCGGGGTGACGGCCGGATGCGGGGCGAAACTCCGCGGTCGGTGTCGCGGCATCCGCGTCAGATGCGGCGCAGGGCGGCGACGACGTCGTCCTCCCAGCGGCGCGCGGCGGGCAGCGCGCCGACATAGAGAGGGGTGTCGTGCGTGACGCCGAGGTAGCGCGTCGCGCTGGCGTCGACCCCGGCGTCGCGGAGCTTCGCCGCGTACGTCGCGCCGTCGCGGCGGAGCGGGTCGTACTCCGCGGTGAGGATGACGGCGGGCGGCAGTCCCGCATGCGACGCCGCGCGCATCGGCGAGGCGTACTGCTCGCGCGCGCGGGACCGGTCGCCGAGGTAGGTGCGGGCGACCGAGCGCAGCTCGCGCAGCGCGATGAACGCCGACACCCCGAGCGCGTACGTCGCGCGCAGGTCGATCCAGCGGCCGGTGAGGTCGGTGACGGGGACTTCGAGGATCTGCAGGGTCGCTTGTCGGGTCCCGCGGTCGCGGTTCATCAGAGTGAGGGATGCCGCGAGGCATCCCCCCGCTGAGGCACCGTTCAGGCCGATCCGGTCCGGATCGAGGCCGAGCTCGGCGGCGTGCGCGTGCAGCCACACCCACGCGGCGTGGACCTGCTCGACCTGCGTCGGGTAGCGGTGCTCGGGCGCGAGCGAGTAGCCGACCGCGACGAGCACGACGCCGGAACGGTCGGCGCGGCGGCGACACGAGGCATCCGCCGTCGGGTAATCGATGCCGCCGATGCGGAACGCACCGCCGCCGATCACGAGGCACGCCGGTGCCGGGGTCGGGGCCGAGGCCGGGCGGTAGATGCGGATGCGGACGTCGGGGTACCCGTCGACCGGCACGGTGTGCTCGGTCGTCTCCATGTCGGGACCCGGGATGCCGGCGGTCCGCAGTTCCATGCGGTCCCAGTTGAGGGCCGCGCGACGGTGACGCTCGCGCGGCGTGAGCGGCTTCGTCTTCGTGGCTGAAGCGGATGCCGGCGCTGACGGCTTCGCCCGCCGGAACCGCGCGGTCAGCTCGGTCCACGCCTTCTTCACGAGGTAGCGGCGGTGCGTGCGCAGTCGCTCGCGGAAGAACGGATCCAGCGGCATGGGGCTCCCTCCGACCGTTCGAGCGTAGCCCCGGGTCGTCGGGCGCGGACTCGACCGCGGTGAGGGATGCCGCGAGGTGCGCCGACGCGTCGAGACCCGTCAGTCCTCGAGTCCTTTCAGCTCGGCGAGCGCCTGCCTCGCTCGGTGCAGCCGCTCGCTCTCCGGCTCGTCCCACCAGTAGGGACCTCGCTCGCCGAGCCCGTGCTTGGCCAGGTCGACGCGTCTGCGGGCGGCTGCCAAGGCATCCGGATCACCCTGAGCGCGGCGCACCCCTGATCTGCCGCGCCCGAGATGGGAGGTCAGCGCCGCCACGAGTTCCGCGGGCAGCGACGGGTCGGTGCGTCGCCATCGACGTCCATTGATGACAAGCCATCGCTCGTCGTCAGAAGCTGCGTCATCCGCCATCGACAATCCGCCAAAGAGGGTTTCGGGGCCGTTCAGCCCAGCCGGCGTTCGATGAGGATCGTGTCGCGCCAGGTGTCCGCCCAGGGGCCGTAGGTCATGTACGCGACGCGTTCGCGGTGGCCGATGCGGCGGAAGCCCGCCCGCTCGTGCAGAGTGAGGCTGGCGGCGTTCTCGGGGAAGATGCTGGCTTGAACCGTCCAGATGCCGGCGGGTGCGGCCTCGCTCAGGAACGCGGCGAGGAGATCTCTCCCGACCCCGCGCCCGCGGGCGTCATGCGCGACGTACACGGAGTGTTCGACGACGCCTCGATAGACCTCTCGCGCCGAGACCCGGGACGCGGCGATCCAGCCGAGCACGGCGCCATCGGAGTCTGTCGCGACGAGCCTGCCGACAGGGAGCTTTCCTCGATCGAAGTCGCTCCACGACGGGGGCTCGCTCTCGAACGTGGCGTTTCCCGCGGCGATGCCTTCGCGGTAGATCGACTCCACCTGTGGCCAATCGTTCGCAGTCATGGCACGGATGGTCGCGTGGGTCATGGGCGAAGAGCCTGGGATGCCGCGTCGAGGGCGTCGGTGACGACGCGGTAGTAGGCCCAACGGCCGCGCTGCTCGCGGGTGGCCAGTCCCGCGTCGACGAGCTGCTTCATGTGATGCGAGACGGTCGGCTGGGACAGACCCACCGGTTCGGTGAGGTCGCAAATGCAGGCTTCTCCATCGTCGGATGCGGCGATGAGCGAGAGCAGTCGCACGCGGGTCGGGTCCCCGAGGGCTTTGAAGACCCGCGCGATACGCTCCGCATCCGCGACCGAGATCACACTGCCCGTGACCATGCCGCAGCACACCGCCCCGTCCGTGGGTGCGAGAAGCGGGAGATGCGTGGGCATGAGCCCATCCTTTCACGTCGTATTGACATCTGTCGATGCGTTGGGCATTCTCAATCCATCGAGGTTCGTCGATGTGTATCGGAAGGTCCAGATGGAGAACGCACTGCCCGTGGTCGTGATCGGCGCAGGCCCGCAGGGGCTGGCGGCGGCCGCACACCTGGTCGAGCGGCGCCTGCCGGTCATCGTGCTCGAAGCCGGCGCTTCCCCTGCCGCGGCTGTCGCCGAGTGGGGGCATGTCCGGTTGTTCTCCGAATGGCCCGAACTCATCGACGCGGCCGCAGCGCGCCTCCTGAGCGCCACCGGATGGCAGGCACCGACCGCGGGGTACCCCACCGGGGAGCAGTGGATCGAGACCTACCTCGCCCCCCTCGCAGCGGCCCTGGGCGATCGCATCCGCCTCGGTGCCCGCGTCACGGGCGTGTCGCGTCTCGGCCGGGATCGGCTCGTCGACGCGGGACGCGGGGATCAGCCGTTCACAGTTCACGTCGCTCCCACGGAGGGGGAGGAGTATCGGCTGCAGGCTCGTGCCGTCATCGACGCATCGGGCACGTGGGCCACCCCGAACCCCGCCGGCGCTGACGGGCTCCCGGCGCTGGGAGAGACTGCCGCAGCGGATCTGCTCTCCTACCGCATCCCGGACTTCCGAGATCGAGCCGGGTTCGCCGGCACGCACACCGTCGTGATCGGTTCCGGCCACTCCGCTGTCACCGCTGTCCTCGCCCTTGCGCGCATGGCGCGGCGCGATCCGTCGACCACCGTGACGTGGGCGCTGCGACGAGCGACGGCCGGCAACACCTTCGGCGGGGGCGACGCCGACGAGCTGCCCGCTCGCGGGGCGCTCGGGAAGACGGCGAAGGAGTACGTCGACGCCGGACTCGTCTCGCTCGTCACCGGGTTCCGCTTCGAGCGTGTCACTCGCGCGGGCGAAAGCGCCGTCCTGGTCGCTGAGGACGGCCGCACCCTCACTGCGGATCGGGTGGTCGTGCTGACCGGGTTCCGTCCCGATCTGTCATTCCTCTCCGAGCTGCGGCTGGAGCTGGACCCGACGCTGCAGGCACCCGTCCGGATAGCCGCCGAGATCGACCCCAACGTACACTCCTGCGGGTCCGTCGCCGCGACCGGTGCCGCGGACCTCGCCCAGCCCGAACCCGACTTCTACCTCGTGGGAGCGAAGTCGTACGGGCGCGCGCCGACGTTCCTCGCCCTGACCGGCTACGAGCAGGTGCGAAGCGTCGTGGCGGAGCTCGCCGGCGACCGCGAGGCCGCCCGCCGTGTCGAGCTGTCCCTGCCGGACACCGGTGTGTGCGGGGGTACGGGACTGTTCGACGCAGCCGGATCCTCGCTCGGTGGTGCATGCTGCGCCCCGCCCGCCGCGCTGCTGCAGGTCGGCCGGTCCCCGGCATCCGTCTGATCATGGATGCCGGACCGCGCCCGCCGTCGTCGGTGCGACCGCCGTTGATGCGCCGCCTGGCCGCCGAGTTCCTCGGGACCGGGATGCTGGTCACGGTCGTCGTCGGATCGGGGATCGCCGCGCAGCGACTGTCTCCGAACGATGTCGGCCTGCAATTGCTCGAGAACAGCCTCGTCACCGCCCTCGGCCTCGCCGTGCTGATCCTCCTGATCGGCCCCGTGTCGGGAGCCCATCTCAACCCCGCCGTCTCCCTCGCCGACTGGGTGCTGTCGCGCCGTCGTGCCGGCGGCCTCTCGTCGACCGACCTCGGCGCGTACGTCGCCGCTCAGATCACGGGCGGTGTCGCCGGCACCCTGCTGGCGAGCGTCATGTTCAACGTCGCCCCGACGCTCTCGACCACTCCCCGCGCGACCGCAGGGCAGCTGGTCGGGGAGGTGGTCGCCACTGCGGGACTGGTGCTGCTGGTGTTCGCTCTCGCGCGCACGACCACGGCCGCTGTGACCGCCGCGTCGGTCGGGGCCTACATCGGTGCTGCCTACTGGTTCACCAGCTCGACCTCGTTCGCGAACCCCGCCGTCACCGTCGCCCGGATCTTCACCGACACGTTCACCGGGATCGCCCCCGCCTCCGCGATGCCGTTCATCCTGGCGCAACTCGTCGGCGCCGCCGTCGGAGTCGCGCTCCTTCTCGTCCTCTACCCGACGGCCGATCGCACCGCCGCCCGCGCCGTCGTCCCCATCCGACCCGACACCACACCGCAGGAGCACTCATGACCGACACCACCAAGCCCGCCGTCCTCTTCGTCTGCGTCCATAACGCGGGCCGATCGCAGATGGCCGCCGGTTACCTCCGCGCGATCGCGGGCGACCGCGTCGACGTGTTCTCCGCCGGCAGCGAGCCCGGCAACGCCATCAACCCGAACGCGGTCGCCGTCATGGCGGAGGAGGGCATCGACCTCACCGGCGCCGTGCCTCAGATCCTCACGACCGATGCCGTCCGCCAGGCCGATGTCGTGATCACCATGGGATGCGGCGATGCCTGCCCCATCTTCCCCGGCAAGCGCTACGAGGACTGGCAGCTCACCGACCCCGCCGGCCAGCCCATCGACGTGGTGCGGGAGGTCCGAGACGACATCCGAGGACGGGTCGAAGAGCTCGTCGCGAGTCTCGTCTGACCGCGACGCGGCGAGCGGATCCACCCCCGGCAAACGACGAAGCCCCCGTCCGAGGACGGGGGCTTCGTGCGGATGCTGTCGCTTACCAGCTCGACTTGGTGACACCGGGCAGCTCGCCACGGTGCGCCATCTCGCGGAAGCGGACACGCGAGATGCCGAACTTCGACAGGTGGCCGCGGGGGCGTCCGTCGATGGCGTCGCGGTTGCGCAGGCGCACGGGCGACGCGTTGCGGGGAAGCTTCTGCAGGCCGACGCGGGCGGCCTCGCGGGCCTCGTCGGTCGCGTTCGGGTCGACGAGGGTCTTCTTCAGCTCGGCACGCTTCTCGGCGTAGCGAGCGACGACGACCTCACGCTGCTTGTTGCGCGCGATCTTGCTCTTCTTGGCCATGAGATCAGCGCTCCTCTCGGAATTCGACGTGCTTGCGGATCACCGGGTCGTACTTCTTCAGCACGATGCGGTCGGGGTTGTTGCGGCGGTTCTTGCGCGTCACGTAGGTGTACCCCGTGCCGGCGGTCGAGCGCAGCTTGATGATCGGACGGACGTCCTGAGCCTTCTTCGCCATTAGAGCTTCACACCCTTCGCGAGGAGGTCCTTCACGACCGACTCGATGCCGCGGGCGTCGATGACCTTGATGCCCTTAGCCGAGACGTTCAGCGTGATCTTGCGACCAAGCGAAGGAACGAAATAGGTCTTCTTCTGCACGTTCGGGTCGAAGCGGCGCTTCGTCCGGCGGTGCGAGTGCGAGATGTTGTGACCGAAGCCGGGAACTGCTCCAGTCACCTGGCACACTGCTGCCATGGTGATGTCTCCTTAGTACCGTGAAGCCGGACGGCCCCACCCAAGATCCCTTGTCTGCACCCCGCATCCGGACACGACTCAAGAGCCGTCTTCCGGAGGTGGGATGCGAACTGCGTGCTGGAGTGCGCGCAGACGAAGAGTCAGTCTAGCACGGCCGGGCGTGTCGCCTTGACTCAGGCCGACTCCGCCACCGCGACGACCGCCTCGGCGTACGTCACCTCGGGGTCGTCCATCAGCCGGGCGGTCACCGCGGCGTGCGCCCGCGTGTACGGACCACCGGTCGCCAGCGCCCAGTCCACCTGCGGCCGCGCCGGCTCGCCGATCGTCGCGAACGCCTCGCTCAGGCTCCGTCGGGTGTCATCCTCGCCGCGCGCGAACTGCGTCGCCAGCACATCGGCGAGAGCGGATGCCTCGGCTGCCGGCACGTGCCGCGCCGCGGTCCGCCACGCGGTGCGCGCGACCGTGTCGTCGGCATCCTTCAGCAGCTCGGTCGTGACCGCCGGCCACACCCGCGGTCCCCCGATCTTCGACATCGTGTGCAGCGCCTGCGCACGCACTTGCGCACCGCGCGAGCGCAGCTCGCCGATCAGCAGGTCGAGCACCTCGTCGGCGTCGTGACGGGTCAGCGCCCAGGTCAGCATCTCGCGGACCAGGAACTGCGGCTCGATGCGGCACTGCGCCACCAGCACCGGGATGTACTCCGACCGCGGGTGCGTGCCCGCCGTCATCGCGGCCTGCACGCGCGCCGACGGATCCAGCGACGCGAGGGCGGCCTCCAGCCGGGCGGCGGCGTCGATCGGAGCGTCGGTCATGGGGATCACCTCACGGAGTCGGGGGGATGCGGCATCCCACCCTGTCCCGAACACCCGGGCACCCGCGCGTGTTCCCGCGTCGCTTCGCGGACGACGCCGACGCCGGCCGTCGCGTCAGCGAGCGCTCTCGCGCAGGACGACGGCGCCGGCCCAGACGGTGAGGGCCAGGACGAGCACGACGAACGTCAGGAACACCGGGACCAGCGGAACGACCAGCATCCTCGCGACCCGCGCCGCCTAGCCGTCGCTCCGCGAGGAGATGGAGGCTCCCGAGGGCCGAGCCGCGGCATCCGCTCCTCGATAACCGTCATCTCCTCGGCAACCGTCACCGGTTCACCCGCCGGCGGCCTCGCGCGCACCGCGCCCCCAGCGGAACGCCGACACCGTCGGGTCGCCCGGGATCCAGAAGCGCCACGGGAACGCGTCCGTCCCGGCGACGCCCGCGACCCCGACGCGGGGTCCGGTCGCGATCTCGCCGAGCGGCTCCGCGCGCACGGAGAGCCGCGCCCGCGCGCCGGCCTGCTCCGCGCCGGTGACGGCGTCGATGCCGTCGTGGATCGGATGCCGCAGCCCCACCGCGTCGCCGAGCCTGCCCGGTCCGCGGGCCAGGTCGCGTGCGAGGCGCGCGGCGGGTCGACGGGCGTGCGCGGCATCCTGCCCCTCGACGACCTCGCCCGCGCGCAGCAGGATTCCGCCGGCGACACCCTCGGGGCCGCACACGACGTTGACGCACGAATGGATGCCGTGGCTCAGGTACACGTACAGGTGGCCGGGCTCGCCCCACATCGTCGCATTGCGGGCGGTCGGTCCCATGCGCGCGTGCGAGCCCGGGTCGGCGAGCGCGCCGGTGCCGTGCCCGTGGTACGCCTCGACCTCGGTGATCCGCAACGCGACGAGCCCGCCCGCCGTCGTCACCCGCAGCTCACCACCGAGCAGCGTCGGCGCGACGTCGGCCGGGAGCCCCTCCAGGGCCTCACGCGTCGCGGGGACGAGGGCGCTCACAGCGCCGGGGCCTTGCGACACCAGGAGATGTCGAATCCGCGCAGCGCCACGACCTGCGTGCCGTCGAGCGTGTAGATCCGGGTCTCGAGCTTCGTGGGCAGCGGCAGCAGGTACCCGTCGTACGTGTCGGTGACGATGTCGGGCGCGACGACGAGGGCGGCGTACCGGCCGCTCGGCGACACGCACGTCTGCAGCAGCGCGTCGGTCGGCGCGACCTCGGCGGCGGGAGTGGCGGCACCGTCGGCATCCACTCGTGTGATCGTCGTCGCGAGCGGCGTCATGCCGTCGAAGGGCGTGAGGGCGCGGGGCGTGGAGCCGTCGGCGAGCGCGGTCACCGACCCGGTCTGGCCGAGGTCGGCGGGCGTCGGCGGCAACGGCTTCTCGTCCGCCGTCGTCAGGTCCACCACGGCGGGGCCATCGACGCGCTCGATGAAGGCGGTCGTTCCGGCCAGGTCGTCGATGCCGATCGCGTTGCCGAGCTCGACGGGCGCCCCGCCGGAGGGCGAGACGTTCGAGCAGATCGACACGATCATCGCGAGCAGGATCATCGCCGCGATCGACAGCGCGGGGTTCGATCCGATCGACAGCAGCACGTCGCGCGGCACGACGACCTGCACGGCTCCGGCGACCGCCGATCCGATGATGAGCGCCGGCATGACCGCGCGCAGCTCGACGACGAACTGGGCGAGGCTGCGCCGCCCCCGGTCGCCCGTCACGCCCTGCTCGGCGAGGCACGCGTCGCGGAAGCGGTCGGTGACGAGGGCGTCCTGATCGGGATGCCGGCTGTACAGCCACCCGATGACGTTCGCGATGAGGTAGCCGCCGAGCAGGCGGGCGACCAGGATGCCGTCATCGAACCCGAATGCCTGGTGGGTCGTGATGATCACGATCGGGTTGACGATCGGCGCCGCGACCAGGAAGGTCAGCGTCTCGGCGACCGAGAAGCCGCGCATCATGAGCCCGCGCGCGAAGGGCACGTTGCCGCACTCGCACACCGGGATCAGCATGCCGAGCAGGGAGAGGACGGCGCGACGGCCCCAGGGGTTGCGCGGCATCCACCGTTCGATGACACCCGGCGGCACCCACACCTGCACGACGATCGAGAGGATCACGCCGAGCCCGACGAACGGCAGCGACTCGATGAGCACGCTGAGGGCGAGCGTCAGCCCGTCCTGTGCGCGCGTCGGGAGTTCGGGCGACGGGCTCCACAGCGCCACCCCGATCAGCGCGAGGACGGCGAGGAACCCGACCCCCAGCCAGAGCCCGCCGCGGCCGGCCGACCCCGCGGGGGAGGTCGACGTCGAACGCGGCTCCGCGGGGCGGACCTCAGTCCGCACGGGCCCCGGATGCCGCTGTGCGGGCGCAGTCCGCGCACGTGCCGAAGATGTCGACGACGTGCTCGGCGTCGGTGAACCCGTTCGCCGCGGCGATGCGCTTTGCCCACGTCTCGACCTCGTCGGCCTGGATCTCGACGGCCTTGCCGCAGACACGGCAGATGAGGTGGTGGTGGTGTCCCGTGCTGGCGCACGCGCGGTAGATCGCCTCGCCGTCGGGCGACTGCAGCTGGTCGGCTTCGCCGCTCGCGGCGAGGGTGGCCAGGGCGCGGTAGACGGTCGCGAGCCCGATGCCGGTGTTCTCGTCGCGCAGGGCGGCGTGCAGGTCCTGGGCGCTCACGAATCCGGGGGCGTCGGACAGCGCCGAACGCACGCGCTCGCGCTGCCAGGTGTTGCGCTGGGCCATGGCCGGATTCTACGCCCGCGTGCTGGCGACGGCCTGGGCGCCGTGGGCGGCATCCGTCCGCTGCACCCGCCCCCGACGGTCGCCGACGACGCGGCAGACGAGGTAGATGACGAACGAGATCGTCGTGATGTAGGGGCTCACGGGGAGGGTGCCCGCGACGGCGAGCAGGATGCCGCCGACCGCCGAGACCACGCCGAAGAGGGCGGCCAGCAGCGGCACGGCGACGGGACCGTGCGCGATGCGGGCGGCGGCCGCGGCGGGCGTCACGAGCAGGGCGAGGACGAGCAGCGCGCCGATGATGTGCACGGCGACAGCGACGGCGAGACCGAGCAGCAGCATGAAGGCGAGCGAGATCAGCCCCGTCGGGACGCCGCGGGCGGCCGCCGACTGCGGGTCGAGCGAGTCGAAGCGCAGCGGTCGCCAGATGAGCAACAGCGCGACGAGCACGACGGCGGAGATGACGATCAGCCACGTGAGCTGGTCGGACTGCACCGAGACGATCTGTCCGGTCAGCAGACTGAACCGGTTGGCGCTGCGCCCGTTGTAGAGGGCGAGGAAGAGGATGCCGAGGCCCAGGCCGAACGGCATGAGCACCCCGATGATCGAGTTGCGGTCGCGGGCGCGGGCGCCGAGCCACCCGATGAGGGCGGCGGCGACCATCGAGCCGACGATCGACCCGGTGACGACGTCGGCTCCGATCAGCAGCGCGGCGGCCGCCCCCGCGAACGACAGCTCGCTGATGCCGTGCACGGCGAACGCCATGTCGCGCTGCAGTACGAACACCCCGATGAGGCCGCCGACGAAGCCGAGGATCGCCCCGGCCCACACCGAGTTCTGCACGAGCGCGAGGATCTCGCCGTAGACCGGCACGCCGCCGAACATGGCGTTCGCGATGTCGTCCCAGTTCATGCGTGGTCCTCGTGATGGTGGTGGGATGCCTCGGCGTCGGGCGCGCCGACCACGACCAGACGGTCGCCGGCGCGCAGCACGAAGACGGGCGCGCCGTAGAGGTCGGTGAGCACCGGCGAGGTGAGGACGTCCTTCGGCTTCCCGAGCGTGAAGCGGCCGTTCGCGATGTAGAGGATGCGATCGACCTTGCCGAGCAGCGGGTTGATGTCGTGGGTGACGAGCAGGACCGCGGCCCCGCTGCGGCGGTGCCGGTCGATGAGCCCGACGACGGCCTGCTGGTTGGCGAGGTCGAGGCTCGTCAGAGGTTCGTCGCACAGGAGCAGCCGCGGGTCGTCGGCGAGGGACTGCCCGACCCGAAGGCGCTGCTGTTCGCCGCCGGAGAGGATGCCGACGGGCCGGTCGGCGAACTCCGTCGCTCCGACGGCGGCGATCAGTTCGTCGACCCGCTCGCGGTCCTTGCGGCGCGGGATCGGCGGACCGAAGCGGTGCCCGTTGACCCCGAGCGCGACGAGGTCGCGCCCGCGCAGCGCCGTGTCGCGCGGCAACGGCCGGGTCTGCGGCAGGTACCCGATGCCCCGGTTGCCGGCGCGGTGGACGCGCTTGCCGCCCACCTCGACCGTGCCCTCGCTCAGGTCCTCGAGGCCGAGGATCGCGCGGAGCAGAGTCGTCTTACCCGAGCCGCTGGGGCCGAGCACGGCGATCAGCTCGCCCGGCTGCACGTCGAGATCGAGGCCGCTCCAGAGCTCCCGCCCGCCGCGGCGGAGCGCGGCGCCCCGGATGCGGAGGGGGATGTCGTCGGGGCGGGTCACCGAGTCAGGCTACCGGCCAGCTCGTCGATGTTCTGCTGCATCCACTCGAGGTAGGTCAGCCCGTCGGGCAGGAGCTCGGTGAACTTCAGCACCGGGATGTCGGCCTTCGTCGCGAGGCCCTCCACCTCGCTCGTCTCCGCGCCGCCGGTCTGGGCGTTGACGATGACGGTGCGGACCTCACCCGAGCCGAGGATCTTCGTCGCCTCGAGCATGGTCGCGGGCGGGACGTCCTGGCCCTCTTCGACGGCTTCGCTGAACGCCTCGGGGGTCGCGTTCTCGAGCCCGGCCGCGGCCGTGAGGTACAGCGGGACCGGCTCGGTCGCGAAGATCTTCTCGCCCGCGTGGTCGGCCTTGATCTTCTCGAGAGAGGTCTCGAGGCCGGCGATGCCGTCGATGAGCTTCTTCGCGTTCGCCTCGAAGGTGTCGGCCTTGGCGGCATCCAGGTCACCCAGTTCGTGGGCGATGTCCTCGACGACGTGCTCTATCGTGTGCGGGTCGTACCAGACGTGCTCGTTGAAGCCTTCGATGTGGTCGTGGCCCGCGTGGTCGTCGCCCTCGGCGTGGTCCTCCTCGGCGTGGGAGTCGCCCTCGGCGTGCGCGTCGTTCTCGGCGTGCGCGTCGTCGGAGTGCCCCTCGTTGCCGGGGTAGTCGTCCGAGTACTCGACGGCGGTGATGACGGGGGCGGTGGTGCCGCTCGCATCGATCAGCGCGTCGACGAACGCGTCGTAGCCGCCGCCGTTCTCGATGACGAGGTCGGCCTGCGACACGGTGAGCTGGTCCCGCGCCGACGCCTCGTACGAATGCGGGTCCTGCGAGAGCGAATCGACGATCGAGGTGACCTCGACATCGTCGCCGCCGACGGCCTGGGCCAACGAACCGTAGACGTTCGTCGACGCGACGACCTTCAGCCGATCGCCGTCGCCGCCCGCTGCAGGGCTCGCCGCGGTGGCGCAGCCCGCGAGCACGAGGACCGATCCGACGGAGAGGGCGAGCAGTGCGGGCACACGAGAGGTCATGCCACGAGTCTAGGCGGTGTTGATAATCGTTCTCAAATCGTCGAGGTGCTTCCGGGGCTCCTACTTGAGGGGGTCGTGACCCCAGTTCATCAGCGAGAAGCGCCAGTCCGTGTCCTCGACATCACCCTTCCTTGGCGCATGACCACGGGCTTGCGCAAGAGCCCCGAGCCGGTTTTCGCCGCCTGTTACTGTCATCGGACCGGGGGCACCCGCATCCTCCGGCGCGCCACCACTCCGGGGAGTTCGAGCATGACCGAGCAGCTGACCTTCATCGTCTATGCGAGCCGTGCGGCCGAGCCCTTCGATCACGACGACCTCGTCGACCTCCTGAGCCAGAGCCGCGTGAACAACTCCCGCGACGGCATCACGGGGATGCTGGTCTACCGCGACCTCGACTTCATCCAGATCCTCGAAGGACCGGATGCCGCGGTCCGTGCGCTCCTCGAGCGCATCGGTCGCGATCCCCGCCACACCGACGTCCGTGTGCTGCTCGAGGAGCAGACGACCGAACGCAAGTACGCGGCGTGGTCCATGGGCTACGAGCCGACGGCCCCCGGTGACGGATCGGACGGCGCGGTCGACGCCCTCCGGACCGCCGACGACGATGCGACGACCCGCGAGTCGGCGGACGCCCTCGGCGGATGGTTCCACGGCAGGGCGGGCGGCTCGACCGACCGACCGGCTCCGGTCACCCGCGGGTGAGCGACACGCCCGCCAGGCCCGACAGGTTGACGAGCACGTCCGTCGGTGTGGACGTCGCTCGTCAGTCGAGCAGCAGCGCCGGCTCCTCGAGCACCGAGGCGACGTCGGCGATGAACCGGCTGATGCCGTCGCCGTCGATGACGCGGTGGTCGAACGATCCCGACACCGTCGTCACGAAGCGCGGACGCACCTCGCCGTCGACGACCCACGGCTTCTGCCGGATCGTGCCCATGGCGATGATGCCGGACTCCCCCGGATTGATGATCGGGGTCCCGGCATCCATCCCGAAGACACCGATGTTCGTGATCGTGAACGTGCCGCCCTGCTGATCGGCCGGCGTCGTCTTGCCGTCGCGCGCCGTCACCGTGAGCTTCTCGAGCGCCCTCGCGAGGCCGCGCATGTTGAGGTCCTGCGCGTCCTTGATGTTGGGGACGAGCAGGCCGCGCGGCGTCGCCGCCGCGATGCCGAGGTTCACGTAGTGGCGCACGCGGATCTCGGCGCCGTTCTCGGTCTCGACCCACGCGGCGTTGATCATCGGCGTGCGGCGCAGCGCCCAGATGACCGCGCGCGAGAAGATCAGCAGCGGCGAGATCTTCACGTCGGCGAAGTCCGGCGAGGCCTTCAGCCGCTTGACGAGCTCCATCGTGCGGGTCGCATCGACGTCGGTCCAGACCGACACGTGCGGCGCGGTGTACGCGCTCGAGGTCATCGCGTTGGCGGTCGCCTTGCGCACGCCCTTGACGGTGATGGCCTCTTCGCGGGCGTCCGCCGGTGGCGCCGACGGGGCGGGGACGGATGCCGCGGGTGCCGCGACGGGGATCGACAGCTCGCGCTCCTCGGGCAGCTCCGGCGTCGCGATGTTGCGGAACACCGACGCCTGCTCGGCGTGACGGACGACGTCCTCGCGGGTCACCTCGCCGGCGGCGCCGCTCGGCGTCACGTCCGACAGGTCGACCCCCAGATCGCGGGCGAGCTTGCGGATCGGCGGCTTCGCGACGACGCCGACCGCCTTCGTCACCGGCTTCTCGGCCGGCTTGCGGCGGCGCGACTTCACCTCGCCCCCGGTGCCGTAGCCGACGAGCACCGAGCCACCGGGCTCCTCGGCGGGCTTCTCGCCGTGCTCGGAGCGGCCGATGTCGGCATCCGGCTGTCCCTCGCCCCCGGCGATCGTGATGATCGCGGCGCCGACCTCGACCGTCGCGCCCTCGGCGGCGAGGATGTCGCCCACCGTGCCGCTGAACGGCGACGGCAACTCGACGAGCGACTTCGCCGTCTCGATCTCGACGAGGACGTCGTTCACGTCGACCGTGTCGCCCGGCGCGACGCGCCACTGCACGATCTCGGCCTCGGTGAGGCCTTCGCCGACGTCCGGCAGGTGGAAGGTCTGCGTGCTCATGTCATCTCCATCCCCGCGAGACTGCAGACGCGCGCCGAGACCGCGGGCTGAAACCGCAGTCTCGATGCACACGTGCAGTCTCGCGGATGTGTGGGGGTCGCGGGTAGGGGAGGCATCGTCGGAGGGGTCAGTAGGCGAGGGCGCGGTCGACGGCCTCGAGGATGCGGTCCGCGTCGGGGAGGTACTGCCCCTCCAGCTTGGCGGGCGGGAACGGCACGTCGAAGCCCGACACCCGGAGCACGGGGGCCTCGAGCGCGTAGAACGCCTTCTCCATGACGGTCGCCGCGACCTCGGAGCCCACCGAGACGTTGCCGGGGGCCTCCTGTGCGTAGACCATGCGCCCCGTGCGGCGCACCGACTCGAGGATCGGCTCGTAGTCGATCGGCGACAGCGAGCGCACGTCGATGACCTCGCACGAGGTGCCCTCGCCCTCGGCGAGCGCGGCCGCCTGCAGGAGCGTCGTCACCATCGCACCGTGACCGACGAGCGTGACGTCGGTGCCGCGGCGGACGACGCGGGAGGCGTGCAGCGGGAGCGCCCGCTCCGCGACATCCACCTCGCCCTTCATCCAGTACTTCGCCTTCGGCTCGAGGAAGATGACCGGGTCGGGCGAGGCGATCGCGTCCTGGATCATCCAGTACGCGTCGTTCGGCGTCGACGGCGACACGACCCGCAGACCCGGGGTGTGCGCGAAGTACGCCTCGGGGCTCTCCTGGTGGTGCTCGACGGCGCCGATGTGCCCGCCGTAGGGGATGCGGATGACGAGGGGGAAGTGCGCGTGCCCCTCGTGACGGTTCGCGAGCTTCGCGAGCTGCGACGTGATCTGGTCGAACGCGGGGAAGACGAACCCGTCGAACTGGATCTCGATGACGGGACGGAACCCCGCCATCGCCAGGCCGATCGCCGTGCCGACGATGCCGGACTCCGCGAGCGGCGTGTCGAGCACGCGCTGCGGTCCGAACTCGGCGTGCAGGCCCTCGGTCACGCGGAAGACGCCGCCGAGCGGCCCGATGTCCTCGCCCATGAGCAGGACGTGGTCGTCCGCGGTCATCGCCGCGCGGAGGCCGGCGTTGAGCGCCTTCGCGAACGGCAGGGTCTGGATGTCGCTCACGCGTTCCCCTCCTCGAAGGATGCCTCGTACTCGGCGAGCCAGCGCTGCTGCTCCTGCACGAGCGGGTGGGCGTCGCCATAGACGTGGTCGAACATGACGCCGGTGGGGATATCGCCCAGGGCGTTGGTGCGCACGCGCACGTCGTCGGCGTAGGCGGCGGCTGCGGCATCCACCTCGTCGAAGAAGGATGCCGAGGCGCCCCGGTTCTGCAGGAAGGCCCGCATGCGTGCGATCGGGTCGCGGCGCAGCCACGACTGCTCCTCGTCGCTCGTGCGGTACTTGGTCGGGTCGTCGCTCGTCGTGTGTGCGCCCATACGGTAGGTCAGCGCCTCGATCGCGCGGGGGCCGCCGCCGGCGCGCGCCTCGTCGAGAGCGACCTTGCTGACCGCGTAGCTCGCGAGGACGTCGTTGCCGTCGACGCGGACAGCGGGGATGCCGTAGCCGTCGCCGCGGCGGGCGAGCGGGACGCGCGACTGCGTGGAGACGGGGACCGAGATCGCCCAGTGGTTGTTCTGCAGGAAGAAGACCTGCGGCGTCCGGTAGCTCGCGGCGAACACCATCGCCTCGTGCACGTCGCCCTGGCTCGAGGCGCCGTCGCCGTAGTAGACGATGACCGCCTCGTCCTTCTCGGGGTCGCCGGTGCCGGTGCGACCGTCGAAGACGAGCCCCATGCCGAGTCCCGTCGCGTGCAGGGTCTGCGCGCCGAGGACGAGCGTGTAGATGTGCGTGTTCTGGTGCTCGGCCGGGTTCCACCCGCCGTGGGTGAGCCCGCGCATCAGCCGGATGATGTCGATCGGGTCGACGCCGCGGGTCGTGACGACGACGTGCTCCCGGTAGGACGGGAAGACATGGTCGTGCGCGCGCGTCGCCCTCGCCGAGCCGACCTGCGCGGCCTCCTGCCCGAGGGACGGCGGCCACAGCGCGAGCTGGCCCTGACGCTGCAGGTTGGTCGCCTGCCGGTCGAAGGCGCGCACCACGACCATGTCGCGGTAGAACGTCTCGAGCTCGGTGTCGGTGAGGGCGTCGATCAGCGGCAGGTAGCGCTCAGCCGCGTCGGAGGAGTCGTACGAACCGTCGACGGCGAGGACGCGGACGACGTCGGATGCTTCGGCCGGAGCCTCGAACGAGGGGGTCACCCTCCCACGCTAGACCCCGACGCATGAGCGGTTCTGCATGACCCCGACAACGGATGCCGCGATTCGCCGTTCCCTCGGGACAAGCCGGCCTCGCCCCGGCATCCGCTTCAGCCGCGCTTCAGCGTGCGCACGCCACACTGGGCGCATGCGTGTTCTGGTGGTCGACGACGAGGTGCGCCTGGCGGACGGCGTGCGGCGCGGGCTCGAAGCCGAGGGGTTCGCCGTCGACGTCGCGCACAACGGCGTCGACGGGCTGTGGCGCGCCCGCGAGACGAGCTACGACGCGATCGTGCTCGACCTGATGATGCCGGGCCTGAGCGGCTGGAAGGTCTGCGAGGCCCTCCGCGCCGAGGAGAATTGGACCCCCGTCCTCATGCTGACCGCCAAAGACGGCGAGTGGGACCAGGTCGACGCGCTCGACGCGGGCGCCGACGACTATGTCACGAAACCCTTCTCGTACCCCGTGCTGGTCGCGCGGCTGCGCGCCCTCATCCGCCGCGGCGGAGTCGAACGTCCCGTCGCGCTCGAGGCCGGCGACCTGCACGTCGACCCCGCCGCGCGCCGCGTCCGCCGGGGCGACACGGCCGTCGAGCTGACCTCGCGTGAGTTCGCCGTGCTGCTGCATCTCATCCGCCACAAGGGCCAGGTCGTCTCCAAGCGCGACCTCATCGCCGGTGTCTGGGACGACGACTTCGACGGCGACCCGAACATCGTCGAGGTCTACGTCGGGCATCTGCGCCGCAAGCTCGACCGTCCCTTCGACCGGAACGCGATCGAGACCGTCCGCGGCGCCGGGTACCGACTGGCGGCCGACGGTGGCTGAGCGGATGCCGCGGGTCAGGTCGCTCCGCACGCGCATCACCGCCGCGGCGACCCTCATCGTCGCGGTCGTCATGGTCCTCGCCTCGCTGAGCTTCAGTGCCGTGCTCGGCGCGGAGATCCGCGGCGCGACGACCCGGACCGCCGAGACACGGGCGGGGGAGATCGCCGTGCGCGTCGACGAGTTCGGGGGCGACGCCGTCGACGACCTCGACGACGACATCGTGCAGGTCGTCGACGGCGCGGGTACCGTCGTCGCCGCCTCGGACGATGCCCGCGCGGGAGCGCTGCCCGCCGACCGCGACGGCGAGACCGTCGTGTACGACGGCGAACGCGTCCTCGTCGTCGTGGCGGACGTCGACGACGACGGCGGCCGCGAAAGCGACGACGATGACGATGAGCCGTCCGCCGACGCGCGGGTCGTGCTGGCGGTGCCCGTCGAGGACGACGACGCGACCCTCGCCACCGCCGGATGGCTGCTCGCGGCATCCACCCTGCTCGTCGCCGTCGTGGTCGCGGCCGTCACCTGGTGGGTCGTCGGCCGCGCCCTGCGTCCCGTCGAGCGCATCCGCCGCGAAGTCGACGAGATCACCGGCGACCGCCTCGACCGGCGGGTCGTCGAGCCGTCGTCGGGTGATGAGATCGCGGCCCTCGCCGGCACGATGAACCGCATGCTCGACCGGCTCGACGCGTCCGCCACCGCCCAGCGCCGGTTCGTGTCGGATGCCTCGCACGAGCTGCGCTCGCCGCTCGCGACCATGCGCCAGCACGCGGAACTCGCGCGTGCCCACCCCGAGGCGACGAGCCTCGACGACCTCGCCGAGGTCGTCACGGAGGAGGGGCTTCGGATGCAGGACCTCGTCGAGGGCCTGCTGGTGCTCGCCCGGCTCGACGAGCGGGCCCCCTCGCAGCGGGGTGTCGTGGACCTCGACGACCTCGCCCTCGCCGAGGTGTCGCGCCTGCGCGCAGCCGGAGTGAGCGTCGACGGCTCCGCGATCACGGCGGTGCAGGTCACGGGCGACGAACGTCTGCTCGGGCGGATCGCCCGGAACCTGGCCGACAACGCGGCGCGGCACGCGGCATCCCGGATCGCGGTGGGAGTCGCCCGCGACGGTGCCGACGCGGTGCTGACGGTCGACGACGACGGCAGCGGCATCCCCACCTCGGAGCGCGAGCGCGTCTTCGAGCGCTTCGTGCGTCTCGACGAAGGTCGGGCGAGGGATGCCGGGGGCAGCGGCCTCGGCCTCGCGATCGTCGCCGGCGTGGTGCGGGCCTCGCGAGGCACGGTGACGGTGGGCGAATCGCCGCTGGGCGGCGCGCGCTTCACGGTCCGGTTGCCCGCCGCGGACTGAGGGCGGCGGTGGCGCTCAGGCAGGAGCGCTCAGGCAGGAGCGCTCAGTCGGCGTGCTCGGGCGGCCAGACCACGGCGAACCGCTCGAAGACGATCTCGTCGTCCTCGGACCACTCCGCGCCGCGGGCGGCGGCGACCCGCGTGAAGTAGCGGCGGTGCTCGCGCTGCCAGCTCTCCAGGGAGCGGTCGTCCTCGCCCTCGTCGAACGCGAAGGCCGCGTCGGCGCTCGCGAACGGGCCGACGCGCAGTTCGATGCTGCGGATGATGATGCGCGGCGCGCCGGTGCCGTCGCACGCGATCCAGTGCGAACCGATCCGCGGCAGCTGGTCGCCGTGCTCGAAGAACTCCGCGACCAGTTCGGAGGTCGCCCGCTTCGGACCGTTCAGCACGGCGTCGAGGAGCTGGTCCGCGAGCCGCGGGCTGTCGCCGAAGTGCTCGACCGTGTGGTCCGGTCCTGCCGCCGCGGCAGCGGGATGGGCGGCGCGGTAGTCGGCCCACATCCGGTCGGCGGCGTCACGATCGAGGGGGAAGGCGGCGGAGGAGAGGCTCTCGGACATCCCTCGATCCTGGCATCCCGACATCCTGAAGACCGCTTCAGGTCGCTTCAGGTGGGCTTCAGTGCCCGATCTGCACTCTGGGTGCATGAGCGAGAACACCATCACCCCCGACCCGTCCACCCCCACCCAGCCATACACGCCCGCCGCCGAGCCGGCGGCGGAGAAGCCCGCGAAGCGGCGCGGCCGCACCGCGCTGATCGCCGGTGGCGCAGCGCTCGGCGCACTCGTGCTCGTCGGCGGCGGCGTCGCGATCGGCTCCGCACTCGACGACGACGACCGCCTGGACGGCGTCGCCGTCAGCCAGCAGGGCGCGGCCGACGGCACGCAGGACCCCGCCGCCGGAACGCAGGGCGAGGCCGACGGCACGCGCGTCGACGACACCGACGATGACGCGCCCGACGTCGACGACGACACCGCGGCGACGACCGCGTCCGGCGAGTTCGGTGCGTCCGACGCCGCAGCGCTCGACGGCATCGCGAAGGCTGCGCAGGGCGTCGCCGACGGCGAGCCGACCGCGATCGACGGGAACCGCGACGGCAGCTGGGACGTCACCCTCACGGGCGCGGACGGGTCCGAGACCGAGGTCCTCGTCGGCGCGGACGGCCAGGCGGTCGTGCGCGAGACGGAAGGACCCGACGCCGACGACCGCGCGCCGCAGAACGTGCTCGACACCGCCACGCTGCAGGCCATGGTCGACGCGGCCCTCGCGGAGCAGCCCGGGCGCATCATCGACGTCGACGCCGACGACGACAACCGTTCCCCGTTCGACGTGTCGATCCTCACGGGCGACCGTCAGATCGTCGAGGTCACCCTCGACGCGTCCGGCACGGTGCTGGAGACCGAACTCGACGACTGAGCGGATGCCGCCCCGCGGCACCCATCGCAGGGGCGCGGGTCCTTCGGGAACCGCGCCCCTGTCGCGTTCGCGAGGAGATGTCGGTTCGAGAGGAGGCATCCGCTCGAACCGGTCCTCGGGAACCTCCATCTCCTCGCGAAGCGACGGCGCGCGAGTCTCAGGCCGCCGGGATCACCACGGGGACTGTACCCGATGTATCCGGTTACATCCAGGCCGGGCGAACGTCGACATCGACAGGGTGTCGGTCGTCGATGCCACCATGCTCACGTGCCCGATGCCCTGCCCTCGCGCTGCCGCCTCTGCGGCGGCACGATCGGCGAGCGCCGCGACGACGCCTGGTACTGCACGCGCTGCGGATGGCGGCTGGGCGACGCTCCCGACCCCGACATCCCGCCGCCGCGCATCGACGTCGTCTACTACCTGCGGTACCGCGACCGCGTGAAGATCGGCACGTCGGCGACGCCACGGCGCCGGTTGGCCGCGATCATGCACGACGAGCTGCTGGCCTTCGAACCGGGCGACCGCCCTCTGGAACAGCAGCGGCACCGCGAGTTCGCCGAGCTTCGCGAGGGCGGCGAATGGTTCACGCTCACCGGGGTGCTCGCGGCGCACATCGACGCCGTGCGAGAGCGCATCGGCGACCCGTGGGCGGCCTACGACCGCTGGCTCGGCGACGCGTTCCGACGCCGATCCTCGTAGGCGGCCGAAAGTTCTACCACACGACGCTTGTCCCCCGAAAGGGGGACAAGAACGCCACCCAACATGAGTAGATTCTCACGTGCTGTAGGACCATCATTTGGGGAGCTGGTTTGCCCGCACTCGGATCGGTCTCTGGGGGACAAAAGGCGTTTCCGCATGCGGGCCCCGCTACAGCACCACGACCCGGCTGGGGTCCGGGGGAGACCCCCCTCCAGCCGGGTCTCACCCCTTCCGCTCGGGCGGATGCACGCGTATCGTCGCGGGCAACCCAGCCCCGGGTCGTCCGCGCGGAATCGCCTCTCCCCTGTCATGGCGACGCGTCCGGGAGCCCCGGGCCGTCGAGCCGACCTCCCCCCGCGGTTCGTTCGGGCCCCGGGGCCCCCCTGCAGCGTCAGGCGCGGACCGCGGCGGCGATGCGCGCGACGACGGCATCGACGTCGGCGGCGGCACCACCGGCATCCGCGTCGTAGAGGAACTCGGTCCGCCCGCGACGCACCCCGCAGTAGTCGAGGATGCCGGTCTCGATCTGGGTCGCGAAGGCGCGGTCGTACCCGCGCCGCTCGTAGAGCGCGGCATCCGATCCCGCGACGGGCACCAGGTGCACCGTGAGCCTGCCGAGTCCGGGACGGATGCCGCCGCCCTCGCCGACGCCGAAGGCCCACCCGTTCGCGAACACCCGATCGATCCAGCCCTTGAGGAGGGCGGGCATCGACCACCAGAACACCGGGAAGACGAGCACGAGATGGTCGGCGCGGTCGATGCGGGCCATCTCGGCGGCGACGTCCGCGGGGTACTCCCCCGCCACGGCGTACGCGTGCCGATCGGCGAGCGTGAAGCGGGGGTCGAAGCCCTCAGCCGTGAGATCGGCGATCTCGACCTCGCCCGCCGGCAGAGCGGCGGCGAGGCGGTCGGCGACGTGGTGCGTGAAGGACTGCGGATCCGGATGCGCGACGACGAGAAGCGAGCTCATCCCTCCATTCTGCGGGCGCAAGGTCTTGATGTAACCGGTTACCAGCGCTACAGTCGCTCGATGTATCCGGTTACATCGCCGGATCCCGATCTCACGAGGAGGTGACGGAGGGACATGACGACGCACGACGCGCAGACCCCCCGGTCGCGCACCCGCTCGCACGGCGGCAGCTCCCGCCCCACGATCCGCGACATCGCACGGGCCGCGGGCGTCTCGGTCGCGACGGTGTCGCGCGTGACGCACGACGACCCCCGCGTCGCCGGCGAAACGAAGGAGCGCGTCCGCGAGGCGATCGACCGCCTGGGATACACCCCCTCGTCCCTCGGCCGCGCCCTCTCGTATCAGCGCACCAACACCCTCGGCATCCTCCTCCCGGGCCTCGGCGGCCCGTACTTCGCCGCCCTCATCGAGGGCGCGGAGTCGGTCGCCGTCGAGCGCGGCGTCGCGATCAACGTCCTCGGCACCCACCTGCGCCCCGACGCCGTGGCCTCCGTCCGCCAGCTCGCCGAGCGCACCGACGGACTCATCATCGCCGGCGGGACGGTGCCGGATGCCGAGATCGCCCGACTCGCCGCGGCCGGCCGCGTCGTCGTGGTCGCCGGCGAGAGCGACGACGCTCCGGCGGTGCTGACCGACGGACGCAGCGCCGCCGCGGAGCTCACCCGCCACCTCATCGAGGTTCACGGCCATCGCCGGCTCTCGTTCGTCGGCGAGCCGGCCGGATCGCCCGACACCACGCTGCGCTACGAAGGCTTCCGGGACGCCCTGCGCGAGGCGGGGCTCGACGAGGCCGGCGAGCCGCTGCGCTACGGACTCGACGTCCGCAGCGGCGCCCTCGCCGCCCGGCAGGTGCACGAGAGCGCACTGCCCGACGCGCTCGTCTGCGCGAACGACGAGCTCGCGATCGGTCTGCTCGCGACGCTGCCCGGCCTCGGCCACCGCATCCCGCAGGACGTCGCGATCACGGGCTTCGACGACCAGTCGCTCGCCGAGATCGCCTCGCCCCGGTTGACCACCGTGCACCAGCCGGTCGCCGAGCTCGGCGCGCGCGCCGCCGCCGGCGCCCTCGGCGAGACCCTCGACCCGCGCACGGTGCTGCCGACCCGGCTCGTGATCCGCGAGTCGTGCGGGTGCGCAGCCGACCCCGAGGCGATCACCGACTGAGACCCGGGCCGCCCACCCGTATCGGTTTTCGTCGCGCGCGCAAGGGCGGGCAGGACCGACGCGCACCGGCGTACCCTCGAACCTCATGAGCACTACCGGGACCATTCCTGCGGACGCCTTCTCGATCAAGAGCCCCTACGGCCGACGAGCGATCGGCCTATCGGTGGCCGCCGCGGTCGGCGGCTTCCTCTTCGGATTCGACTCGTCCGTCATCAACGGCGCGGTCGACTCCATCGAGTCGAACTTCGACCTGAACAGCGTCCTCACCGGCTTCGTCGTCGCCGTCGCCCTGCTCGGCTGCGCCGTCGGCGCGGTGCTCGCGGGCGGCCTCTCCGACCGCTGGGGCCGCCTGAAGACGATGATGCTCGGCGCCGTCATGTTCCTGGTGTCGTCCATCGGATCGGGCCTGACCTTCAGCGTCCCCGACCTGATCGTCTGGCGTGTGATCGGCGGCATCGGCATCGGCATCGCCTCGGTCGTCGCCCCCGCCTACATCGCCGAGATCGCGCCGCGGCAGATCCGCGGCAGCCTCGCGTCGCTGCAGCAGCTCGCGATCACGCTCGGCATCTTCGCCGCGCTCCTCTCCGACGCCGTCCTCGCGAACACCGCCGGCGGCGCGTCGGAGCAGCTGTGGCTCGGCCTCGAGGCGTGGCGCTGGATGTTCCTCGTCGGCATCGTCCCGGCGGCGGTCTACGGCATCCTGGCCTTCACCATGCCCGAGTCGCCCCGCTATCTGCTCGCGAAGGGACGCAACGACGAGGCCCGCGAGATCTTCGCGCGACTCGTGCCCGAAGCCGACCTCGACAAGTCCGTCAACGAGATCCGCAACGCCATCGACGAGGACCGCAAGACCAAGGGCGCCTCGCTGCGCGGCCCGGTCCTCGGCCTGCAGGGCATCGTCTGGGTCGGCATCATCCTGTCGACGTTCCAGCAGTTCGTCGGCATCAACGTGATCTTCTACTACTCGACCACCCTCTGGAAGGCGGTCGGCTTCGACGAGAGCAACTCGCTGCTCATCAGCGTGATCACCTCGGTCACCAACGTCGTCGTGACCCTCATCGCGATCTGGCTCGTCGACCGTGTCGGCCGCAAGCCGATCCTGCTGACCGGTTCGGTGCTCATGACCCTGTCGCTCGCGACCATGGCGCTCGCGTTCGCCTTCGCGGTCACCGTCGACGGCGAGGTCTCGCTGCCCGGCGCGTGGGGGCCGGTCGCGCTCATCGCGGCGAACCTGTTCGTCGTCGGATTCGGCGCCTCGTGGGGTCCGCTCGTGTGGGTGCTGCTCGGTGAGATCTTCCCCAGCCGCATCCGCGGCAAGGCCCTCGGCGTCGCCGCCGGCGCGCAGTGGATCGCGAATTTCCTCATCACGGTGTCGTTCCCCGCGATGTCGAGCTGGTCGCTGCCCCTCACCTACGGCATGTACGCGCTGTTCGCGGCGCTGTCGTTCGTCTACGTCGCCTGGCGCGTGCCCGAGACGAAGGGCATGGAGCTCGAGCAGACCGAGACGCTGTTCGTCCGCAAGGCGAAGGGCTGACCCGCGCGCTCCCCTGTCACAACGTGCGGCGCCCCGCGGCGTGTCGTGACAGGGGAACGCGAGGATGCCGCAGCGCCGGGCGCTCGCCTGTCACGACGTGCGGAGCCGCGCGGCGTGTCGTGACAGGGGAGCGCGGGCGGGGTGCCGCGCGACGGCCTGCTCGCAGATGGGTCGCCGTCAGGGGCGAACGGATGCCGCGGCCTCGACCACGCGGTCGATCGACTCCTCCTCGCCCACCGACACACGCACGCCGTCGCCGGCGAGGGGCCGGACCACGAGGTCGGCGGCCTCGAAGGCCGCCGCGACCTCGAGCGATCGGTCGCCGGCCGGGAGCCAGACGAAGTTGCCCTGCGCGGTCGGTACGTCCCATCCGATCTCGCGCAGGCGGTCGACCAGAAGGTCACGCCGCCGCGCCACCACGGCGACGCGCTCGCGCAGGTCGTCCTCGGCGTCGAGGCTCGCGAGCGCGGCGGCCTCGGCCTGCGCCGTGACGGAGAGGGGGATGCCGGCGCTGCGGGCGGCGTCGAGGATGCGGGGGTGCCCGACGGCGTAGCCGATGCGCAGGCCCGCGAGCCCATAGGCCTTCGAGAAGGTGCGGAGGACCACGACGTTGTCGTGCCCAGCGGCGATGACCCGCTCGCCATTGACCGCTGCGGCATCCGTCACGAACTCGACGTACGCCTCGTCGAGGACGATCAGCACGTCCTCCGGGACGGCGGCGACGAACGCGTCGAAGTCTGCCTGCGTCACGACCGCGCCGGTCGGGTTGTTCGGCGTGCAGACGAAGACGGCGCGCGTGCGGTCGGTGACGGCGGCGGCGAGGGCGGGAAGGTCGACCGCAGCGGCATCCGTCAGCGGGACCATCACGGGGGTGGCGCCGGTGACGGTCACGATGCCCGGGTACGCCTCGAAGGAACGCCACGGCAGGACGATCTCGTCCCCGACGGAGGCGACGGCCTGCGCGAGCTGGTACAGGATCGAGACCGAGCCGGCGGCGATGTGGATGCGGTCGTCGGTGACCCCGAACCGCTCCGCCAGGCGCGCGCGGAGCCGGGCGGCGAGCGCATCGGGGTAGCGGTTGAAGGCGACCGCGTCGCGCACCGCGGCGACGACGCCGGGGAGCGGGTCGAACGGGTTCTCGTTGCTGGAGAGCTTGTAGGCGGTGGCGCCGGCCTGCTTGCCCTGCTTGTAGGCGGGCAGCGCGGCGATCTCGGGACGAACCCGGACGGGGATGTCGGTCACGCGACGAGTCTACGAGCGGGAGCGCCAGCCCGTCCCTCGCCCGCGGACGCACGGCGTGGGAGACTGCGGGCATGCGCTTCATCGTCCGCGTCGTGATCAACGCCTTCGCGATCTGGGTCGTCACCCTCATCGAGCCGCTGCGCGTCGAGGTGACCCCATTCGAGCCCGGCGAGACGCTGCAGCTCGTGCTGTCGTTGCTCGCCGTCGCGGCGGTCTTCGCGATCGTCAACACCGTCATCGGGACGATCCTGAAGATCGTCGCGTTCCCGCTCTACATCCTGACGCTCGGCCTCATCTCCCTGGTGATCAACGGTTTCCTGTTCTGGCTGACGGGGTGGTTCACCGAGTGGTGGGGCTGGGGTCTGTCGGTCGAGTCGTTCTGGCTCGGCGTCGTCGCGGCCCTGATCATCTCGCTCATCAACTTCGTCTTCGGGATCATCCTGCGTCCGCAGACGAAGCGCTGACGCCCTCGGCGGTGTCGTAGACGAACACCTCCACCGATTCCGCCGTGCCGAGCTCGGCGAGGCGGTCGCGCACGGCATCCATCCGCGGGTCGGTCGAGACGTCGAGCAGCTCGGACGTCGCGGTGTACTCGTCCATCTGGTGGGAGTTCAACCACGGAAGCGGGTCGACGGTGCGCTCGACGACCATGCTCCCGGGGGCGCCGATCTCGGCGTCGTGGCCTCCGCCCGCCAAGAGCGGCACCACGTCGTCGCGGTGCCGGAAGTCGACCTGGAGGGTGTCGGGCCCCACGTCGGCTTGGACGGGGTTGCCGAACCCGACGATCATCGGCACCTCGTACTCCTTCTCGAGCGCGATCCGGCTGGCGACCATGGCGCCTTGGGAGTGCCCGCTGACCATCACCGAATCGCCGGGCTTCGCTCCGGCCTTCTCGAGCGCGATGCGGCTCGCTTCATAGGACGACGACCTCATCCCGTCGTACAGGGCGACGTTCGACGACCAGTCGAACGTCCCGGGGTCCTCTCCGAACCGTGTGCCCGAAAGGTACAGCGCGAACCGCCGTCCCCCGTCCGGCATCGTGTACCGCTCGACCCGGATGGCGCCCGGCCCGCCGCCGGGCACGCGGCGCGCCACGTCGGCGACCGTCGCGGGCGCCGATCCCGGCTGGGACCGCGCCAGCTCGACGGTGGGACGGGCCGGCTTCCCGAGCAGACGGCTCCCCTCGGGAAGCGTTCCCGTGCCGCGGTCGCGGATCTCCGCCGCGCCCCAGCGGAGCGCGCCCACTGCGACGGGCGCGAGGCCGGAGGCGAGGGTCGTCCACCACAGCTCGCGCGCGACCGTCGCGAAGGGATCGGGCGCGTCGGCGACGGCCTGCCGCGCCGCCTCGGCCGCAGCGGGAGAGGATGCCTCGAGCTCCGCCACCTTCCGGGCGAGGTCCACCACGTCGCCGCGATCGCGCGCGTCCCCGTGCCAGGCGATCGCCGCACGCGCCTGCAGCTCGACGATCTCGTACGCGGTCGCCGTGTCACGGAGTGCGCGCGCGAGCTCCTGACCCCGCTCGACGACCGCGCCCGCGGCAGTGGCGAGGTACGCGGCGCCCCCGCCGATCGTCGCGGACCCGAGGAGGCGGTCGGCCAGCGTCAGTCCGGCACGGACGGTGTCGGCGTCGGCGACCGCGAGCTCGGTCTGCGCCGCCGCGTTGCGCAGGGTCTCGGTGTCGACGGCGACGACGCGGCCGCCGCGGATCTCGATCTCCGCCATCAGCCCGTCGCCTCGACCCAGGTGCGGTCGCCGTACGCCTGGTCGATCGCCCCCTCGATCGACGTCGACAACCGGGCGACCTCGCCCTCCCACGCGCCCACCGCCTCACGGAACGCGTCGGCGGCCTCGGCGCGCCAGTCGACGAGGTGCGCGATCCGCCGGACATCGGCGAGCAACTCGAGCACCTGATCGTCGGCCTGTCGCAGCAGAGCGATCCCGTCGTCGAGGGCGGCGAGACGCTCCCCCACGGGAGCGCCCCACAGGTACGGGGACGGCGCGAGAACATCGGACATGCGTCGACTGTGCCCCCGGCATCCGCTCTTCGGAGGGCGTCGGGAACGGACGGTGGATGCCGCGCAGCGGACCCGCTCTGTGCAGAAGGCCCGACGATCAGCACAATGGAGGGGTGCCCGAGCCCGATGATGCTTTCCGTGTGCTGTTCGTGTGCACGGGCAACATCTGCCGGTCCCCGATGGCGGAGGTCGTGTTCCGGTGGTTCGCCGATCAGGCGGGCCTCGGCGACCGTGTCGTCTCGACGAGCGCCGGCACGGGGGAATGGCACGTCGGCGAACGAGCCGACAGCCGCACGCTCGAGGCCCTGGAGCGCCGCGGGTACGACGGCACCCGGCACCGCGCGCGGCAGTTCTCCCGCGAGGACTTCGACCGCAACGACCTCGTGATCGCGCTGGACCGCTCGCACGAGCGGATCCTGTCGGAGTGGGCGCGCAGCCCCGCCGACGTCGACAAGCTCGCGCTGCTGCTCAGCTTCGATGCGCGGGCGGACGGGGCCCTCGACGTGCCCGACCCCTACTACGGCGGCCCCACGATGTTCGATGAGGTGCTCGGTATGATCGAGAGCGCCAGCCGGGCGTTGTTCCGGCAGCTCGAACCCGCGCTTCGCCGGTGAGCGCACCCCCCACCGAACGGAGTCGCGTGTCCTCCCTGCCCTCGATGTCCCTCAGCCCGCTCGACGGTCGTTACGCCGCCGCGGTCGCCCCGCTGGCCGAGTACCTCTCGGAGGCGGGTCTCAACCGGGCCCGCGTCGAGGTCGAGGTCGAGTGGATCATCACGCTGACCGACCGCGGCCTGTTCGGATCGTCCGCGCTCACCGATGAGCAGAAGGAGTCGCTGCGCAGCCTCTACCGCGACTTCGGCGACGACGACATCGCCTGGCTCGCCGAGAAGGAGGCCGTCACCCGGCACGACGTGAAGGCGATCGAGTACCTCGTCCGCGACCGCCTGTCGTCGCTCGGGCTCGACGCCATCGCCGAGCTCACCCACTTCGCGTGCACGAGCGAGGACATCAACTCCGCCTCGTACGCCCTCACCGTCCAGCGCGCCGTCGAGCGGGTCTGGCTGCCCAAGCTGCGCGCGGTCATCGCCTCGCTGACGCAGCTGGCCGAAGAGCACCGGGATGCCGTCATGCTCTCGCGCACGCACGGTCAGCCCGCGACGCCCTCGACCATGGGCAAGGAGCTCGCCGTCTTCGCGTGGCGCCTGCAGCGGGTCGCCGGCCAGATCGAAGGCGGCGAGTACCTCGCGAAGTTCTCGGGGGCGACCGGAACCTGGTCGGCGCACCTCGCCGCCGAGCCCGACGTCGACTGGCCCGCCCTCTCGCGCGGCTTCATCGAGGGCCTCGGCATCGGGTTCAACGAGCTGACGACCCAGATCGAGTCGCACGACTGGCAGGTCGAGCTGTACGACCGCGTGCGCCACGCAGGCGGCATCCTGCACAACCTCGCCACCGACGTATGGACCTACATCTCCATGGGCTTCTTCGCGCAGATCCCCGTCGCGGGTGCGACCGGCTCGTCGACGATGCCGCACAAGATCAACCCCATCCGGTTCGAGAACGCCGAGGCGAACCTCGAGATCTCGGGCGGGCTGTTCGGAACGCTCGCGCAGACGCTCGTCACGTCGCGCCAGCAGCGCGACCTCACCGACTCGACGACGCAGCGCAACATCGGCGTCGCCTTCGGCCACTCGCTGCTCGCGCTCGACAACCTGCAGCGCGGGCTCACCGAGATCTCGCTGTCGCGCGACGTGCTGCTGGCCGACCTCGACGCCAACTGGGAGGTCCTCGCCGAGGCGATCCAGACCGTCGTCCGCGCCGAGATCGTCGCGGGCCGCTCGCAGATCACCGACCCGTACGCCCTGCTGAAGGACCTCACCCGCGGCCGCCGCGTCGGGGCGCCCGAACTCGCCGAGTTCGTGAACGGCCTCGACATCGGGGATGCCGCGAAACAGCGCCTGCTCGCGCTCACCCCCGCCGGCTACGCGGGTCTCGCCGACCGGCTCGTCGACCTGCTGCGCTGAGCGCGGGGCGCTGCGCGGGCGCGCGGGTCAGTGCGGGGAGCGCGGGCCGCGGCCGGCGTCGCCGGGGGCGTCCGGAGCGGCGTCGTCCTCCGGGTCGAGGAGCAGGCCGCGGTCGACCTGCTTGCTGACCTGCGCGGGGTCGACGACCAGCAGCGACAGCGCCATGATCACGAGCGTCGCGATGAAGGTGACCCCGGCGACGATCGCGGCGACGCCCCAGGCACGCAGGTGCTGGTCGACGTCGCTGGTCGGACGCTGATCCTGCAGCACCCCCATCGAGACGAGGGTCACGATCCCGGCGAACAGGGCCGCGAGCAGCGCGAAGCCGAGCAGCTGGACCGGGCGCATCAGGTCGCGGCGGGTCGGGTTCTTGTCGGTCATGAGCGGCCTCCAGCGGCATCCGTGTCGGCCGTCTCCACCGCGGGGACCGCAGCGGGACGAGGTGAGAATGCGGCGATCCCCAGGTACACCGCGACGATCGCCGCGTAGCCGCCGAACACACCGACGCCGATCGTGATGCCGGTGAGGGTGAAGGAGCGACGCGCCTCGTCGATGTAGTACTCGAGCATGTACTCGCGCGGGATGAACACCAGCGCGACACCCAGCACGATCGTGAGGGCGCCGACGAAGACGGACTCGCGCGCGGCGGGTGCGCCCCGGCGGCGGCCGACGATGCCGATCACGAGCTCCGCGACGCCGGCCGCGAGCGCCCAGACGAGGACGACCGTGAAGTATCCGTCGACGGTGCGCGCGACGGGCAGGGTCGCGATCATGCCCGCGACGAGGGTCAGGATGCCGAGGAGCACCGCCTGCCAGCGCTCACCCGCGCGGAACACGAGCCACGCCGACAGGATCAGGATGAGTGCGGTGGCCACGGCGAACCCGCTGAAGACGGCTCCGCCGACCTGCGCGGAGTGGTCGACCGAGAACGTGATCATGACCGCCGCGATCGCCGCGAAGAGGGCGCGCCCCATCTGCAGGTGGCGCACCTCGAAGGTACGGGGGGCGGCGTCAGGCACAGGCTGTCTCTCGGGGACGGGGACGGGATGCCCCCAGTTTAGGTCGTCCGCCCGGTTCCGGCCTCCGGCGCGACAGGATGCGGTTGACTGAGCGTATGTCCCCGCGCCGCCGCTCCGCCGCCTCGTCCGCCGGGCTCGGCCTCGCCGCGGCCCTCGCTCTCGCGGGGTGCGCGGCGCCCGGGCAGCCGACCGTCGAGCAGCCGACTGCCGCGTCGCCGACGCCGACCGTCACCCCCACGGCCACGCCCACCCCGACGCCCACCCCGGTGACGCCGCGCACCGTCGCGACGGGGCTCGAGGCCCCGTGGTCGATGGCCGTGCACGGGGACACCGTGTTCGTGAGCGAACGCGACAGGGCCCGCATCCTCGAGGTCGCGGCGGACGGTGCGACGCGTGTCGTCGCGACGGTCGAGGGCGTGGTGCACAGCGACGAGGGCGGTCTGCTGGGTCTCGCGATCGACGGCGACGACCTGTTCGTCTACTCGACCGCCCGCGACGGCAACCGGGTGCAGCGCTACCCGATCACAGGCTCTGCGGGTTCTTTCGGGCTCGGCGAACCGGAGTCGGTCATCGACGGGATGCCGGCGGGCACCCACCACAACGGTGGGCGCATCGCGTTCGGTCCCGACGGGATGCTCTACATCGCGAACGGCGACACGAGCGACGAACCCGCCTCGCAGGACCCCGGTTCGCTCGCGGGCAAGATCCTGCGGATCGCGCCCGACGGCAGCATCCCGTCGGACAATCCCGACCCCGACTCCCCCGTCTACAGCCTCGGTCACCGCAACGTGCAGGGCTTCGCGTGGGCCGAGGACGGCACGATGTTCGCGAGCGAGTTCGGTCGCAACTACCGCGACGAGCTCAACATCATCGAGCCCGGCGGCAACTACGGCTGGCCGTACGTTGAGGGGACCGGCGGCGAGGCGGACGGGTTCATCGACCCGGTGCAGACGTGGCCGACGGATGCCGCCAGCCCCAGCGGCATCGCCGTCGTGAACGACACGATCGTCATCGCGAACCTGCGCGGCCGCGTGCTCCGCGCCGTTCCCGTCGCGGATCCGTCGACGTCGACCGACCTCACCTCCGAGTACGGCCGGCTCCGCGACGTGACCATCGGCCCCGACGGCACGCTGTTCGTGCTCACCAACAACACCGACGGGCGGGGGTCGCCCCGCGAGGGCGACGACCGGATCGTCAGTCTCGCGGTGCCGCAGCCCTGACGAGTTCGCGGATGCGCTGCTCCACGGCATCCGTCATCTCGATCACCGCGAATGAGACCGGCCACATCGGACCGTCGTCGAGCTGCGCGGGCTCGTCGAAGCTGACCGTGCCGTAACGGGTGTTGAACTTGGATGCCGGCTGCCAGAAGACGACGACCTTGCCGTCCTTCGCATAGGCCGGGAAGCCGTAGAACGTCTTCGGGTTGAGGTGGGGCGCCTCTTCAAGGACGATGACGTGCACCCGCTCGGCGATGATGCGATCGGTGCCCTCGAGCGCCTCGATCGCGTCGAGGCAGGCCTGGTTCTCCTTCTCGATCTTGGCGAGGCCCTTCAGGCCCTTCATCGCCTTGAGCTCATCGGCCCGCTGCTTCATCGCGGCCTTCTCGGCGTCGCTGAAGCCGGCTCCCCCGCTGGTCTTGCCTGCCATGGTGGTTCCCTCCTGCTGTGGAGTCGATGTTGCCACTCGCGCGCTCGTGGGGCGAGGGGGCGGTTCCGGGGACGCGTTTCGTCGGGTGGGATGCCGCGCGGCGACGGGTCGCGTCCCCGGAGCGGGGTCAGAGCGCGCGGTAGCTTCGCCCGTGCGGATGCGTGAGTGCGACGGGCTCGCCGTCGACCGCCAGCACGAACCGGTGCCGCTCACCGGGCGGCACCACCCGCTCGAACTCAGGGAAGACGCCGAGCCCCTCGTTCGAGAGCCACACGGCATCCGTATCGGCCATCGTCCGCCGGAACCGGTCGCGGTCCTCGGGGGTCAGGTACGCGAGCACCGCCGTGTGGAAGACGACGAGGGTCGCATCGCGAGGGGCGGATGCCGCGGCATCCGCGATCAGGTCGTTCAGGTCGCCGGCGCGGATCGGCGCGGGATCGGATGCCGCGATGCGCGCCGCGGCGGCGAGGCGGGCGCGGCGGTCGTCGTGCTCGGGCCACACGAGCGCGTCGAGCCAGGCGAGGGTGTCGGGGTCGGCCGGATCGAGCGGGTTCAGGTCGATACCACCGCGCCACACCACCTCGGGCAGGCGGGTCGGGGGCGTAGCGCTCTCGATGCGGCAGTCGGCGAAGACGAGGTTCGCCTGCCGCTTGGCGCGGGGGAGCTCGTCGATCAGCGCGAGCATGTCGCCGTCGTCCGCGATCCCGAGCGCCCAGTCCTCGTACGTCGCCGATGATCCGGCCGCTTCGCGCGCGCCGAAGGTGCGGTAGTGCTCGGCCGTCGGCGAATCCGCTGCGACGCCCCACGAGGGAAGGTCGGTCATGGCGCGAGCGTAGCGCGCGGCGAGGTCCCGATCGGGCCGGGTATGTCGCGACCTTTCCCAGCCGGAATGGGACGTCGACGGATGCCGCGGCGCGGCCTACTCGGCGAGGAAGGCCAGCGCCGCCTCTCGGAAGACGCGGGAACCCGGTGCGTTGAAGTGGTGACGGTCGGGGATCTCGACGAACCGGCCCTGCGGGGTCGCGGCGGCGAGCGACTTCGAGCCCTCGATGATGCCGTCCTTCGTGCCCGTCGCGAAGAGCACCGGCTGGGCGGGTGCCTTGCCGGGGTCGGGGTCGACCGTGCCCGTTGCGCGCATGCCGCGGGCGATCGCGAGCAGCGCCCGCAGGTCGTTGCCGGGCACCCGCTCGGTGAGGGTGATGTAGTCGTGGGTCACGGCATCCGTCACCGGCTCTCCCTCGTCGACGTACGCCTGCACCTGGTCGAGATCGAGACGACCGAGCGGCACCCCGTCGGGGACGCCGCCGAGGACGACGCGCGGGATGCGGGGCTCCAGGTCGCGGGCGACCTCCCACCCGACGCGGGCGCCGAGCGAGTACCCGACGTACAGCGCCTCGTCGACGAGGTAGGTGTCGAGCACGGCCTCGAGGTCGGTCACCATCGTCCGCAGCGCGTAGGCACGCGACTCATGCGGCTTGTCGCTCGCGCCGTGTCCGCGCTGGTCGACGGCGAGCACGCGGTACCCCGCGCGCAGCAGGTCGCGCACCCAGCCCGTGTTCACCCAGTTGTCGCGGGCGCTCGAGGCGAAACCGTGCACGAGGATGACCGTCGGGGCATCCGCCGGTCCCCACTCGTACGTCGCGATGCGGTAGCCGTCCCCCACCATCACGAACTGCGGGTCGGGGGTCTCGGTCAGCGCGGGGAACACGGTGGTCACCCCACGATCATGCACCCCACAGGTTTCGCTCAGGTATCGGTTGCGCCGAAGCGTTCGCCCGAGACGAGCTCCTCCGCGACACGGCGCAGTGCGAGCAGCAGCGGTTCGACGAGGACCGTCCCGGCCGGATCGGGACCTCGGCCTCAGCGCTTGCGGGCGAGGCGGCGCGACGTGCCGGCGCGGCGACGCAGGGCGCGGCGCATCCGCGAGGTGGGCTTCGGCAGCGGGACCGGCTGCGTCACGACCGTCTCGACCGTCATCGAGCCGTCGACCGGTCCGATGACGGCGATCGGCGTGGTCGGGGTGATGGTCATCGGCGCCATCGGCATCGTCGCGAGCATCCGGTGCGCGCGGATGTACGCCGGGATCAGGATGATCGCCGCCGAGATCCACGCCAGCGGGTTCGACCACGCCACGCCGATGAACCCGAACAGGGCTCCCAGCAGGATCGCCGCCACCGCCCGCGCGACGAGCTCGACGACACCCGTCACCGTCGGAATGACGGCGTTGCCGAGCCCCTGCAGCGCACCGCGCGTGACGAACAGGATGCCGAGGGCGGTGTAACTGAAACCGTTGATGACGAGCATCGAGACCGCGAGGTGCACGACGTCGTCCGCGCCGTCTCCGACGAAGATGCGGACGATCGGGCCGCCGAGGGAGATGAGCAGGATGCCGAGGGCCACCGCCGCTCCGACGGCGATCCACGTCGCCTGCACGACGCCGCGTCGGATGCGGTCGGGACGGCCGGCGCCGTAGTTCTGGGCGACGTACATCGAGACCGCGAGCGACATCGACTGCAGCAGGGCGACGGCGAGGCCGTCGACACGGGATGCCGCAGTGTAGGCCGCGATCGCCTCGCCGCCGAGCGTGTTGAGCGCGACCTGCACGGTCAGCGCACCGATCGCGATGATCGACGCCTGGAAGCCCATCGGCAGACCGAGACGCAGGTGCGCGACGATGTCGGCGCGGGTGATGCGCCAGTCCTCGCGCTTCAGGTGCAGTTCGGGGATGCGGCGGCGCACGAACTCGAGGCACAGGAGTACCGAGACACCCTGGGCGACGACGGTCGCGAGAGCCGCGCCGGCGACACCGAGGCCGAGCCACGCGATCGCGGCGATCACGAGCACGACGTTCAGGGCGCACGCGACGATGAGGAAGACGAGCGGGGTCCGGGAGTCGCCGATCGCACGGATGACGGCGGACAGGAAGTTGAAGAACATGAGCGCCCCGGCGCCGAGGAAGCTCACCTGGGCGAAGACGGTCGCGTCCGCGAGCAGCTCGGGCGGCGTCTGCAGCGCCACGAGTGCGGGCTCGGCGAGCAGCGGCGCGCCGACGGTCAGGATGACCGTCGTGATGCCGCTGAGGACGGCGCCGGTGGCGACGGAGCGGCGGACACCGGCGGCATCCATCGCTCCGTAGGCCTGCGCGGTCGGGATCGCGAACCCGGACGTGAGACCCCACGCGAAACCGAGCAGCAGGAAGAGCAGGCTGCCGGTCGCTCCCACGGCGGCGAGCGCGTCGACGCCGAGCAGCCGACCCACGACGATCGTGTCGGCGAAGTGGTACAGCTGCTGCACCACGTTGCCGATCATGAGCGGCAGGGTGAACAGCAGGATGACGCGCCAAGGGCGGCCCGTCGTGAGGGAGGTGGCCATGGGGGCTTTCAGGGGGTTCGAATCGATTCGAGGTCGATCGATTGTATCGAGCCCTCCCTGGGAGACGTAAGGGGGGTCCACGAAAAAAGGGGCGCCGATTCCTCGGCGCCCCTCCTCGGTGAACGGGTCAGAACGTGGCGGTGTCCGGGTCGGCGCCGACGCGCTGGCCGCGGTCGAGCGCGTTGATGGCCTCGACCTGCTCCGACGTCAGCTCGAAGCCGAACACGTCGAAGTTCGTGCGGATGCGCTCGGGCGTCGACGACTTCGGGAAGACGATGAGGCCCTCCTGCAGGTGCCAGCGGATGACGACCTGCGCCGGGCTCACACCGTGGGCCTCGGCGGCATCCGCCACCGCCTTCTCGCCGAACAGGTCGTACTTGCCCTGGCCCAGCGGGCCCCACGACTCGGTGTGGATGCCCTTCGGTTCCTGGAACGCGCGGAGCTCGCGCTGCGCGAACGCCGGGTGGAGCTCGATCTGGTTGACCGCCGGCACGGTGTCGGTCTCGTCGAAAAGGCGCTGCAGGTGCGGCTGGTGGAAGTTCGAGACGCCGATGGAGCGGGTCAGGCCGTCGGCCTGGAAGGTCTCGAACTGCTGCCACGTCTCGACGTAGCGGTCCTTGTCGGGGCGCGGCCAGTGGATCAGGTACAGGTCGACGTAGTCGAGCCCGAGCTTCTGGAGGCTCGCCTCGATCGCGGGACGCGCGGTGTCGCGGCCCTGCTCGGAGTTCCACAGCTTCGTGGTGATGAACAGCTCGTCGCGGGGGATGCCGGAGGCCGCGATCGCGCGACCGACACCCTCTTCGTTGCCGTACACCGCCGCCGTGTCGATGTGGCGGTAGCCGGCTTCGAGGGCGACGCTGACGATGCGTTCGGCCTCGGCGGGATCGACCTGGAAGACGCCGAAGCCCAGCTGGGGGATGGTGTGTCCGTCGTTGAGTGTGAGAGTGGGAACGGTCATGGGCTCAACTTTTCCACCGCCGGGTACGTCATCGGCACCGGTTGACGAAACGTTGCGGATGCGGCATCCGCTCCGTGCGTTCGCGGGTCGCGCACGCGGGCGATTCGTCCATTCAGATGACTGGATGTCGGCTAGCACCGACTCCCGACGGGGGCAACGGCTCGAATGAACGGCTCGGGAGGCGCACGATGAGGTCATGTCGCACCCCCTTCCGCTGACGGACACCGAGCTGTCGAATCTGCTGGCCCGCACGGCCACCGGTGACGCGGACGCCTTCGCGCGGCTCTACGACGCGACCTGCGCGAGCGCCTACACGCTCGCGACCCACATCCTGCGGAACGAGCAGCCGGCGCAGCGCGTGCTGCGGGAGGTCTACGTGCACGTGTGGGAACACGCGGCGGAGGCCGAGGCGCGGCATCCGCGGGCCTGGGTCCTGCTGCTCACCCACCGTCACGCGATCGCGCACCGGCGCACCCTCGATGCGCAGGCGGAGGCCCTGTCGCGGGCGCGACTGGGCGACATGAGCCTCGAGCAGCAGCGGGTCATCGCGCTCGCCTACTTCGGCGGCTATAGCCAGACCGAGATCGCCGCGCTCACGGGAGAGACCCTCAGCGCCGTGCGCTCCCTCACCCGTGGCGCCCTCGACCAGCTGCAGGCCGCGGCGCGCGTCGTGACCTCGCCCATCACGCTGCCGCGCGTCTCCGGCGCCGTCGCGTAGCGGCGCCAGGGCCCCGACCCAGCGCTTGCCTGTCACGAACTGCGGCGTGGGGCGGCGTGTTGTGACAGGGGAACGCACGCGGTGTCACACCGCGGCGGCCATCGCGCGGCCCGCGATGCGGCCCGAGAAGATGCAGCCGCCGAGGAAGGTGCCCTCGAGCGCGCGGTAGCCGTGCACGCCGCCGCCACCGAAGCCGCTCGCCTCACCGGCGGCGTAGAGCCCGGGGATCGGCTCGCCCGAGGCGGCGAGCGCGCGGCCCGACAGGTCGGTCTCGATGCCGCCGAGACTCTTGCGCGTGATGATGTGCAGCTTGACGGCGATGAGGCGACCGGCCCGGGGATCGGCGATCGGACCGGGCGTCGCGACGCGCAGTAGCTTGTCGCCGCGGTAGCGCCGCGCCTGCCGCACGGCCGTGACCTGCGCGTCCTTCGTGAACGGGTTCGTCATCTCGCGGTCGCGCGCCTCGAGCTCGAGCCGCACGCGGTCGATGTCGAGCAGAGCGGATGCCGCCCGCATCCGCTCGAGCAACTGCGGAACCGTGTCGGCGACGATGAAGTCCGCCCCGCGCTCGGTGAACGCCTCGACCGACGCGGTCGCCCGGCCGCGCTTCAGCCGCTGCGCGAGCAGCTTCACGTCCTTGCCGGTGAGGTCGGGGTTCTGCTCGCTGCCGGACAGCGCGAACTCCTTCTTCAGGATCGCCTGGTTGAGCACGAACCAGCTGTGATCGTGACCGCCGCGCACGATGTGCTCGAGCGTGCCGATCGTGTCGAACCCCGGGAACAGCGGCGTGGGCAGACGGTGACCGGTGGCATCCAGCCACAGCGACGAGGGCCCCGGCAGGATCCGGATGCCGTGGCTCGGCCACACGGGGCTGTGGTTCTGGATGCCCTCGACGTAGTGCCACATCCGGTCGCCGTTGATGAGGTGCGCGCCCGCCTCGGCGGCGACCCCCAGCATCCGTCCGTCGACGTGCGCGGGGACGCCCGAGAGCATCGTCTCGGGCGGGCGTCCCATTCGCGCGGGCCACTGCGCGCGGACGAGGTCGTGATTGCCGCCGATGCCGCCGCTCGAGACGAGCACGGCCCCGGCGCGGAACGAGAACCCGCCGGTCTCGTCGCGGTTGCTCGGGGCGCCGCGCTCGGCGTCGTCGGGCGCGAGCACGGCGCCGCTGACACCCACGACCGCGCCGCCCTCGACCTCGAGACGGTCGACGCGGTGACGAAACGCGACACGCGCCCGGCCGGCCGCGACCCCCTCGAGCACGCGGCGCACGAAGGGCTCGAGCACGCCCGGACCGGTGCCCCACGTGATGTGGAACCGCGGCACCGAGTTGCCGTGCGAGGTCGCCCGGTCGCCACCGCGCTCGGCCCAGCCCACGATGGGGAAGAAGCGGATGCCGCGCTCCCGCAGCCACGCCCGTTTCTCACCGGCGGCGAACTGCAGGTACGCCTCGGCCCACGCGCGCGGCCAGCGATCCTCGGGCCGGTCGAACCCGGCCGAGCCGAACCAGTCCTGCCGCGCGAGCTCGAGCGAGTCCTTCACCCCGAGACGGCGCTGCTCGGGCGAGTCGACGAGGAAGAGTCCGCCGAACGACCACCACGCCTGTCCGCCGAAGCTCGCCTCGGGCTCCTGCTCGACGATCAGCACGCGCCTGCCCGCGTCGAGCAGCTCGGATGCGGCGACCAGCCCGGCGAGCCCCGCTCCGACGACGATCGCGTCTGCGGCATCCGTTGTCATGCGTACGTCCCCTTCGACGATCCCGTCGGCGCCGACGGGTGCTGAAGCGACTCTAAGCGGATGCGGCGCGCTCGGCGCGTCGCGCATGAATGCACGACCGGCGGTGCCGGTGCGGCGTGCGCGTCGCGGCGAGGCGACGCCTGCCCCACCGATCGTGCGGATGTCTCGTTACAGGCTGAACCCGCCGTCGCTCGTGAGCACCTGCCCGACGATCCAGGCGCCCTCGGCGGTCGACAGCCAGCCGATGAGGGCCGCGGGGTCGCTGGGCACGCCGACGCGGCCGAACGCGGTCGTGCGCAGCCATTCGTCGAGGCCCGAAGTGTCGCGGTCGGCGCTGTCGGGGTCCATGTACCCGGTGTTCACGGGTCCCGGGTTGATCGTGTTGAGGACGATGCCGAGATCGAGGAGGTCCGCCGCGACGGTGCGGGTGACCCCCGCGAGTGCCGCCTTGCTCGTCGCGTAGGCGACCTCGCCGCGCATCGCGCCGTGACCCTGCCCGGACGTCATCCAGAAGACGCGACCGGTCGGCTCGGCGTAGGGCTTCGAACCCTCGACCGCGTCGCCCGGGCGACGCTGACCGGACTGCGGCGGCGCGAGGCGACGGGCGAACTCCGCGGTCAGCAGCAGCGTCGACCGGGTGTTGGTGTCCCAGAACGCGTCGAGCCGGTCGGCGGTCATGTCGAGGATGCTGCCGTCGTCGCCGCTCTTCGCGTGGTTGCAGACGAAGATGTCGAGGCGTCCGGTGAGCGCGGCCGCGGCGTCGATGAGACCCGGGATCGCCGCGGCATCCGTCAGATCCGTCTCGACGTCCCCGAAGGTCGCGTCGCCGACGAGGGCCGAGCGGATGCCGGTGCGCACCGCGTCGAGATCGTCGCCACCCCACGGCCGGTCGAGGTCGTGGGGGCGCCAGTGCTGGATGAACACGCTCGCGCCGAGCTGCGCGAGCCGCGTCGCCACGGCGTACCCGATCCCGCGCCGGCGCGAGACGCCGGTGACGAGGGCGGTCCTCCCGGCGAGGGGCGCGGTCATCGGTGCGGCCTCACGGTGAGGGACTGCACGACCGAGCCGACGACGCCGCGCTCGTCGTGCAGGACGGTGTGCGTCATCCCGAGCCCCGTCGCGCCGAACGTGACGGTCGTGTCGAAGCCGATCCAGCCGTCCTCGGGGGCGCGGACGAGGTGGAGGGTCAGGTCGAGGTTCGGGAACGCGACCTCGCGCGGATCGACGCGCGGGGTCACGCCGTTCGCGATGTCGATGAGCGACACGAGGCGCGCCGTCGTCGAGACCGGCTCGCCCTCGAGCAGCGGCACGGCGGGCAGGATCCAGGTCCAGGCGCGACCGGGCGCCTCCTGCCGGCGGCGCACCTCGCCGACCGTCGCGATGAACTCGCCGGGCCACGCCGACGACGGGTCGACGCGCTCGATCGCGTCGCGGGGCGGCATCGCCGGGTGCGCGGAGCCGGCGAGCGCCTCGGTGTCGCGCGTGTGCAGGAGCCACGCCCGTGCCGAGAGCGCGGGACGACCGCCCTGCGCGAGCGTCGCCTCGACGAGCTCGATGCTGCGACCCGGCCGCAGCACGCGACACGTCACCTCGACCTCGTCGATCGGGATGACCCCGAGGATGTCGACCGATAGGCGCGAGAGCTGCATGGGCTGCGGGCTGCGCGCCGCATGGTCGACCTCGATGGCGTGCGCGAGCAGGCCGATCGGCGGGGCGACGTGCTGCTCGGTGACGTTCCACGCGCCGCCGGTGAAGGCGGTGGGCTGGAACCGGGTCTCGTTCACACCTTCGGAAGCGAGGCGTTCGAAGTAGGCGGGCACGAGATGGGATGCTACCCGCGGCCGACCTCCGGGGTCAGGGGTCTGGGGGGCGGGGTTCAGCGTCGCAGGAGCTTCACCGCGCCGGCGACCGCGGCGGCCCCGACGACGGATGCCGCGGTGTAGAGCCCGCGCCGGTGGCGCAGCGCGCGCGTCTGCAGGCTCTCGCCGCGCGCGCGGTCGTCGAACGCGCCGTGCGCACCGTGGTCGCCGGTGACCGGCTCGTAGAGGTTCGGCGGGGTGGTCGACGAACCCTTGTCGTCGGCGAACTGACCCTCCCACGCGTTCTTGGCGAGGTACCAGTCCATGAACCGGCCCGCCACCCGCGTGCCGAGGACGAGGCCGACGGTCGACTCGCCCACCCAGGTGCGGCGGCGCGGCTTGTCGGCGACGTCGGCGACCGCGCGGGCGCCCACCTCGGGCTGGTAGATCGGCGGCACCGGCTGCGGGTGCTTCGAGAACGGCGACTTCACCCAACCGAACTGCGTCGTGTTGAGCGCCGGCATGTCGACGATCGAGACCGCGACGGCGCTCCCCTCGTGCGTGAGCTCGGACACGACCGAGTCGGTGAAGCCGTGGATCGCGTGCTTCGACCCGCAGTACGCCGCCTGCAGCGGGATGCCGCGGTGGGCGAGGGCCGAGCCGATCTGGATGATGTGGCCGCGGTCGCGCCCCCGCATCCGTCGCAGCGCGGAGCGCGTACCGTTGACGGTGCCGAGGTAGGTGACCTGCGTCGCGCGCTCGTAGTCCTCCGGGGTCGTGTCGAGGAAGGGGGCGATCGAGCCGGACATGACGTTGTTCACCCACAGGTCGATCTCGCCGAGCTCCGCCTCGACCTCGGCCGCCGCGAGCTCGAGGGCAGCGTGATCGGCGACGTCGACGGTGATGCCGTGCGCGCGGCGGCCCTTGGCGCGCACCTCGGTGGCCGCGGCATCCACTCCCTCGAATCCTCGGGCGAGGACGGCGACGTCCCAGCCGCGGGCGGCGAGTTCGCGCACGATCGCGCGGCCGAGTCCGGCGCTGCCGCCGGTGACGACGGCGACGCCTCGGGATGTGGTGCTGCTCACGACCGGCTCCTCCGCGGGGGCCCGACCGGGCGGGGGACCCGTGTGAGGCGGGCCTCTGCCGCTGCCTCCATCCTTCGGTCTGCCGTGGAGGGTCGGGATGCCGTTGCCAGGGTCGCGGCGATGAGGTACAGGGCAAGCGCATCGAGGCCGAGAAAGCAAGCCGGGATGCGGCATCCGCCCGCCGGGCTAGCGTCGCGGCATGAAGAGCTCAGAGATCCGTTGGAACGACGAAGCACGCGGCAAGATCCTCGACGACGCCGACCGGGTGCTGCGGGAGGCGGTCGTCCACCTGGCCCGCTCCGGTGACGGGATGTCCTCGGACGAGGCGTACGCCGCGCTCACCGGCAGGCTGAAGGACGAGTTCATCGACTGGGAGCCCGGCCCCGACATCCGCACCTACGCCGACGCGATCGCGAACGGCGAGATCGAGACCGACGAGGGGTGACTCTGCCGGCGCGAGCGGTGGGGGGCGCGCGGCGGGCTGATAGCCCGAGTTCTCGGATGATGCGACGTCCCGCGGCGTCGCGTCGCGCTCGATGTCGCCGCGGTCGTCGCGATCTCGCGCGAGTGCCCAAGGTGCTGCAACAGCCGTTCGTAGCCGGTTGACGGGGATGAGAGGAATCTCATCTTTGGGGTGTGCACAACGCAGGTTCTGGGTCTGTTTTTCCGGAGTGGGTGTCGGTGGCCAGTGGCAGAGTGCAGGTATGACGGATGCGGCGGAAATCCCCGGTGGCGAGGACTATCTCGCGACCTTGGCGGGGGTCGTTGCGGACGTCGATTCCGCGGCCCGGCGGATCGCCGCCGCGCAGATCGAGGAACTGCGCGCGCTGGCCGCAGCGGGCCGGTTGGCCGAAGCGCAAACCGCGCAACGCAACGCACGGGTGCAGGTGCACGACATGGCCCTGCGATCGATCGCCGCGGAGGTCGGGGGCGTGATGCGCGTCACCGACCGGACCGTGCAACGGCGCATCGGCGAGGCGCGGACGTTGATCGAAGGGTTCCCCGCGACCGTCGAGGCATGGGAGCAGGGCCGCATCGTCCGCGGGCACGCGATCGCGATCGTGGAGACCGGGACGAGCCTGCCGGCCGAGATGTGGGCGGAGTTCGAACAGGTCGCGATCAGCCGGTGCGAACGGGATACCCCGAACCGGGTGCGAGGAGAGCTCGAGATCCTCGCCCACCGGATGCACCCGCGCTCATTCGCGGAACGCCACGAGGAAGCAACCGCTGGGCGGTGCGTGCGGATCGTGCCGGGCCGAGACGGGATGAGCGACGTGGTCGCAACCGTCCCGACGGTGATCGCCGAGGGCATCCACGACCGACTCACTCAGCAGGCGCGGGCGATCATCGACACCCGCGACGAACGCATCGCTGCGCGTGGCGCTGGTCTCGCGTTTGGGAACGCCGCCGCGACGCATGGCGACAGCGACAGCGAGGACGCCGCAGCCATCGTCGCCACCGACAACCGGTCCACCGATCAAGTCCGGGCCGACGTGTTCGCCGACCTCCTCCTCGCCGGGACACCCGCCCTCGACGACACCCGCGACACCACCGCCGGTCCGCTCGGTGCGATCCGCGCCCGCGTGCAGATCCTCGTCCCCGCGACGACACTCACTGGCCAGGACGACGGACCGAGCGACCTCGCGGGGCGCTCCCCGATCGACCCCGCCACCGCCCGCACACTCGCCGGCGATACTCAGATCTGGGAACGTCTGTTCCACGACCCGACCACCGGGGTCACCGTCGCGACCGACTCGTACCGAGTCCCGTCCGGGATGCGCAGGTTCCTGCAAGCCCGGGACCAGCACTGCCGGTTCCCCGGATGCCGCGTCGCCGCCATCCGCTGCGAAGTCGATCACACCCGCGATCACGCCCTCGGCGGACGAACCGAACTGTCGAACCTCGCCCACCTGTGCCAGCGGCATCACTCGATGAAGCAGTTCACCGCCTGGAGAGTGCGACAACTCAAGGGTGGCGTCCTGGAATGGACCTCACCCCTCGGCAGGACCTACAGAGAAGACGCACCCACCCCGGCCGTCGCCTTCACCCCTGCCGCACCACCACCACCGCCGACCGCACCAGCGGAACCCGCACCCTTCTGATGTCGACGACGGTTCGACGACCGAACTGCCGCCAGCCGCCGGCCGTCACCACGCGGTCTGGGTGACCGCGTGGGTCCGCGCTCTCGCCGGGCCGACCCCCAACCCTCGGGACCTCGGCCCCGCGCAACCTCGAGCCCGACTCGACATCGCGCAACCTCGAGCCCGACTCGACCCCGCACAACCATCAGGACCGACTCGGCACCGCAAAACCATCAGGCCCGACGCGGCACCGCGCAACCGGCGACCCGACTCCGACCGCCAGCCCGCGCAACCGCGCAACCGTGCAGCCCGGACGGACTACACCCCGAGCGCGCGCATGTAGTCGTTCACGAACGCGCCGCGCGGGTCGAGCTCGCGCTGCAGAGCGACGAAGTCCGCCCAGCGCGGGTAGAGCTCGGCGGGGTCGCGCGGGGTGAAGACCTTGCCCCAGTGCGGTCGCGCGTCGAACGGCGCGAGCGCCGCTTCGAGCTCGGGCAGCACCTCGGCGACGCCGGCCTCGTCGGCGGTCCACGTGAAGTGGAACGCGACCGAATCGCGGCCCGAGCTCGGCGACAGCCACAACTCGTCGCCGGCGATCGTGCGCACCTCGCACACCTGCAGCACGGGCTTCAGCCGATCGGCGAGCCCGCGCACCGCGTCGAACGCGGCGACCGCGTCGGCGACCGGCAGCAGGAACTCGGACTGCAGCTCCTCGCCGTTCGACGGGGTGAACTCCAGGCGGAAGTGTGGCAGCCGGTCGAGCCAGCGCCCCGCCTTACCGCCCTGCACGGTGCACGACGCCGCGGACACCCCGGGTAGCGGATGCCGCGCCCCGCCCGCCTCGCGATCGCGCAGCGCGGCGGGGATCGGTGTCGCCGCGGCATCCGTGCGCTCCTTGCGCCACACCTGGTCGACGTAGGCCTCCTCACGGAACGTCGTGAAGAGCGAGACGCTGTACGCCGACCCGGCGATGACGTCGAACGCCTTGCGGACCGCCTCGACGGGCACGTTCTCGTAGACCGTCTGGGCGACCTCGAAGGTCGGCTCGATCGCGAGTTCCACCGTCGTGACGATGCCGAGCGCGCCGAGCCCCACAACGGCGCCGTAGAACGTCTCGTCGGTCTCGTTGAGCCGGACGAGGTCGCCGGTCGAGGTGACGAGCTCGAGCCCCGTGACCGCCGCGGCCAACGACCGATTCGCGACACCCGAGCCGTGCGTGCCCGTGCTCACCGCGCCGGCGACCGAGATGTGCGGCAGCGAAGCCAGGTTCGCGAGCGCCCACCCCTGCCGGTCGAGCTCCTGCGCGAGCTCGCCGTAGCGGACGCCGCCGCCGACGCGCACCCGGCGCTGCGCGGCATCCACCTGGATCGGCAGGTCGAGCTCGGCGGTCGACACGAGCGTGCCCGTCGTATCGGCGATGCGGGTGAACGAGTGCCGCGACCCCAGGGCCTTCAGGGACGCGGATGCCGCGACCACCTCGCGCAGCTCGTCGACCGTCGTCGGGGCGACGATGCGCTCTGCCGAGTAGCGGATGTTGCGGGACCAGTTGAGGCCGGCGTCGTCGCTCATGCGTGCCAGCCTAGGCGCGCCCGGACGGGGTCAGCCCTGCATCCGCGGATCCATGCACTCAGTCGCGGAACCCCTTCACGGTCGGGATCGCGCCGGTGCGCGCGGCGATCTTGCGGTCGCCGCGGCGACGGCTGAACCGCGCGACGAAGAACAGGATCGCTCCAACGACGACGTATCCGGCGGTGGCGAGCCAGACCAGGCCGGTCTGCTGGGTGAGCAGCACGATGCTGGCGATGATGGCGAGGATCGGGACGATGCGCGGCACCGAGAAGTGCTCGTGCTCGACCTTGTCCTTCTTCAGCACGAGCACGCTCACGTTCGCGGCGAGGAAGACGAGGAGCAGCAGGAGCACGGTCGTCTCGGCGAGCGTCGAGATGTCGCCGACCACCGTGAGGAGCATCGTCACCCCGGCGACGACGACGATCGAGACCCACGGCGTCCGTCGCTTCGGCAGCACCTTGCCGAAGGCGTGCGGCATGAGGCCGGACTCCGCCAGCCCGTAGGCGACGCGGCTCGCCATCACCATGAACAGCAGCGCGCCGTTGGCGATCGCGACGAGCGCGATGAGGCTGAACAGCCATCCCGGCACCGCGAGGCCGCTCGCGGTCACGACCTCGAGCAGCGGACCGGAGGAGGTCGCGAGCGTCGACGGTTCGACGACGATGACCGCGCCGATCGCGATCAGCAGGTACACGACGGCGGCCGTGAGGATCGCGCCGAACAGTGCTCGCGGGTACGACCGCGACGGGTTCTTGACTTCCTCGGCCATGTTCGCCGCCGCCTCGAAACCGAGGAAGGAGAAGAACGCGATGATGGATGCCGCGAACGCGCCCTGCAGGGGTGCGACGTCGGGCGCGAACTCGAAGATGCGCGACGGCTCGCCGCCGCCGCTGCCGAAGACGACGGCCGCGATGACGATCACGAGGATGAGTCCCGAGACCTCGATCATCGACGCGACCATGTTCGTCGCGAGCGACTCCTTCACGCCGCGCAGGTTGATGAGGGTCAGCACGAGGATGAAGCCGATCGCCACCGGGATCGGCGGGATGTCGAACAGGGCGCTGAAGTAATCGCCCGCGAACGCGTTGGCGAGGGCCGCTGCCGTCGTGATGCCCGAGGCCATCATCAGGAAGCCGACGAGGAACGACAGGAACGGGATGCCGAACGCCTTGTCGACGTAGCGTGCTGCGCCGCCGGCGTGGGGGTACTTGGTGATCAGCTCGGCGTAGGTGCCGGCCGTGAGCAGCGCGACGACGAGCGCGATGAGGAGCGGCAGCCAGATGACACCGCCCACGTCGGTCGCCATCGTGCCGACGAGCGTGTAAATGCCCGCGCCGAGGGTGTCACCGACGATGAACGCGAAGAGCAGCCAGGTGCCGACGGCGCGCTTCAGACCGGGCTTCTCCTGGGCGAGGGGAGCCGACGTGTCGTTTGTCATCGCACCACTTCAACCGAAACCGCGCGTGGGATGCAACCCCTATCGCGGCGGGTTCTCCTGTGCGTGCGTGACCCCGACGACCTGATCCTGCAGCAGAACCGCCTGTCTGAGCACCTCGCGCAGCGCCCCCAGCAGGAGGGCGATCGCCGCGCCCGCGGCGAGCGCGAGGAAGGTGAGGATCAGGACGAAGGGGCTCCCCGCGCCGGCCGCGCCGATCACCCCGCATCCCGCGGCGACCACCGCCATTCCCGCCACGGTCAGGCCGATCATCGCATCGACCCAGCGGAAAGCGCCGTCCTCGAAGAGACGCCCGGCGCCGAAGCGTGCGAGCAGACGCCACGCGCACAGCAGCGCGAGTTGCACGCAGAGGAGCAGGATGCCGCTGAGGACGACCCCCGGCATCCGCAGTCCGGCGAACTCGGGAGCGAGCTGCGCGAACCCCGCCGCCACCTCGGGCACGACCCACAGCTGCAGGGCGAGGAGAGCGACCAGGAAGATGCCGATCCCGGCCTTGGCGAGTGCGATCACGGATTCCTCATCTATCGACTTTCGATACCTTTATATCGACAAACAGCTCGCCTTGTCGAGCGTTCGAGAACGGCGACCGGGCAGGATGGGGGCATGACGACTCCCCCGCCCGCACCGCGCCCGGTCGCCTCGTTCTTCCGCGGGGTCGGCGACCTCGGTCGCGGCTTCGCGTTCTGGGGGCGCTTGCCCGGCCGGATGGCGCTCGGCCTCATCCCGGCGGCGATCGTCGGCATCCTGCTGCTCGCGGGGATCATCACCCTCGTCGTCTTCCTGCGCGACGTCGTCGACGCGCTCACCCCGTTCGCCGAAGACTGGGCCGAGGTCGCGGCATCCCTCCTCCGGCTCGGCATCGGCGCGGCCCTGCTCGGCGGCGCGATCGTCCTTGCGGTCGTCTCGTTCACCGCGCTCACGCTGCTCGTCGGCGACCCGTTCTACGAGCGGATCTGGCGCTCGGTCGAGCAGCACCTCGGTGACGCGCCGCCCGAGTCGGACTACGGGTTCTGGCGGTCGATCCGCGACAGCGTCGGGCTCATCCTCCGCGGGCTCCTCGCGGCGATCGTCGCCGGACTCGTCGGGCTCATTCCGCTGGTCGGCACCGCCCTGGGTGCGGTCGTCGCCGCCTTCCTCACCGGCTGGCTGCTCGCCGACGAACTCACCTCGCGCGCGCTGTCAGCGCGGGGGCTGGATGCCGCGGCCCGCCGCGACCTGCGCCGCGGACACCGCGCGCGGGTGCTGGGGTTCGGCGTGGCCACGCAGCTCTGCTTCCTCATCCCGCTCGGCGCCGTCGTCGCCATGCCCGCAGCCGTCGCAGGCTCGACGCTGCTCGCCCGGAGGATGCTCGACACGACCGCCGCCGACACGGCTGACACGACCGCTTGACCCTGTGGTGAGAACACGGTCTGTGATGGGTGCTCACCCATCGAAACGGAGCGTGAGCACCCCATGTCCAGCCCCTACGAAGGCCTCCAGGATGTCGTCGCCGGCCTTCCCGAACTCGTCCAGCCCCTGATGGTGGCCCTCGCCGGCGCCATCCCCTACGTCGAGGGCGAGGGCTCCGCGACCCTCGGCATCATCGTGGGCATCAACCCCATCATCGCCGCGATCGCCGGCGCGACGGGCAACATCCTCTCGGTCCTGCTCGTCGTGCTGCTCGGCTCGCGCGTCCGCGAATCCGTCGTCGCGCGCCGCGCCGCAGCGACGCAGACCGCCGCGCCCGCCCGCGCCGGCGCCTCGACCGGAGCACTGACGGTCGCGACCGTCGACGAGGAGGCCACCACGGACGACAAGCCCACCCGCCGTGCGAAGGGGCAGACGAAGCTCCGCCGCTGGCTCGTGCGTTTCGGCGTCCCCGGAGCGAGCCTGCTCGCCCCGCTCGCCCTGCCGACCCAGCTGACCGCCGCGTTCTTCGTCGCCTCGGGCGTGCGCAAGGGCTGGGTCATGCTCTGGCAGGTCATCGCCATCGTGCTGTGGACCGGTGCCGTCGCCGCGGCCGCCACAGGGCTCGTCACCGTCCTCGGATGGTGACATCGCGGCATCCCATGGATACAGTGACGCGGCGAGGAGGAGCGCATGGCGTGGAGCACGCGGGAACTGGCTGAGCTCGCCGGCACGACGGTCAACACGGTCCGCCACTACCACCGGCTCGGCCTCATGGCCGAGCCGGACCGGCGGTACAACGGCTACAAGCAGTACACGGCGGCCGACCTCGTGCGCCTGCTGCGGATCCGGCGTCTGGTCGACCTGGGTGTCCCGCTCTCGCGGGTCCCCGACCTCATCGACGGTGGCACCGCAGGTGAGCGCGAGCTCGACGATCTCGATGCCGAGCTGCAGGCCGGCATCGAACGACTGCAGCGCGCCCGCGCAGACCTCGCCGCCATCCGACACGGGCATGCGCCCGCGTCGGGCCCGTCGGGCTTCGAGCCGTACGCCGACACACTCTCGGATGCGGACAGCTCACTGATCCACGTCTTCGGCCGCCTGTACGACGACGAGGCGATGGCCGACGTCCGGAAGATGGTCGGCGAGGACACGAGCCCGCCCGAGGTCCGCGCCGAGATCGACGCCCTCGCGGCGGACGCCGGCGACGAGACCGTGCTCCGCCTCGCACGCGCGCTGGCTCCCTCGATCGAGCAGAGCCTGCGCGACTACCCGTGGCTGAGCGATCCGGGCGACCATCTCCCCCGAGGCGAGCGGGTGAGCCAGGAGACCTTCGTCGAGGCGCTGCAGGAGCTGTACAACCCCGCACAGATCCGCGTGCTCGCACTGGCGAGCCACCTCGCGACCGAGCAGATCGCCGCCGCGCAGGCGTCCACCCCAGACGAGACCGCCTCCGGCGCTTGACCCTGTTCCGGGAACAGGGTGTCGACTGAGCACATGATGACGACGAACACCGATCCCGGCGCACCCACGCTCGCCGAGGACCTGCTCCTCCTCCTCTTCCAGCCGCGCCACGGCACGATCGCCGGCGAAGGCACCCTCTTCTACGTCCTCGCCGGCGCCGTCCTCGCCGAGCTCGGCCTCGACGGCAACGTCGAGACCGACACCGCCGGCGCCACCGGCACACTCCGCATCCGCGCCGTCGCCGACCACCCACCCGGCGACCCGCTCCTCCGCCCAGCCTGGGACTACGTCACCGACAAGCCGCGCGGCGTCCAGACCGTGCTCGCCGCCGTCGGGCCCGCACTCCGCTCGCCCGTCCTCGAGCGCCTCGAGGACCGCGGCGACATCGCCCGCACCTCCCGGAAGCTCCTCGGCCTGATCGACACCACCTCGCTCGCACCCGGCCCGAGCGGCCGGCGCGACGAGCTGATGGCCGGCGTCCGCGCGGTGCTCGTCGACGGCGCGCAGCCCGACGCCCGCACCGCCGCGCTGGCCGCACTGCTGTCCGGCAGTGGGACGCTCCCGCAGTTCGACCGCGAGATCGGCTGGAACAGCGCCGTCATCACTCGAGCGAAGGAGCTCGAGCAGGGCAACTGGGGAGCGGATGCCGCGGCGCAGGCCGTCGCACGCACGGTCGCCGCCACGATCGTGAACAACGTCGTGGTCGCCGCTGCGGTCGCCGGTCGCGCGTAGCCAGCCCGTTGACAGACCCGCATCGGGTTCGGTCATGCTGGGAGCTCGATCGCGCCGCATCGGCGCAGAACGGAGCACCATGCGCCTCGTCCCCCTCGGGCCCACCGACCACCGCGTCCCCAACGTCGTCGCGGGGATGATGCGCATCGAGGAGATGTCCGATGAGGCGATCCGCGAGCTCTACGACGCGTGCCGCGCGGCGGGCGTCGACTTCTTCGACCACGCCGACCTGTACGGCAGCACGCGGCACGGCTGCGAGCGACGGTTCTCCGAGGCGCTCGGTCTGAGCGCCTCGGAGCGGGACGAGATCACGCTGCAGACCAAGACGGGCATCGTGCCGGGCGACTGGCACTTCGACCACTCGTACGAGCACATCGTCACCTCTGCGGAGGAGTCGCTCGAGGCCCTCGGCACCGACCGCATCGACGTGCTCCTGCTGCATCGCCCCGATGCGCTCGTCGAACCCGACGAGGTCGCCCGCGCCTTCGATCACCTCGAGTCCTCGGGCAAGGTCCGAGCCTTCGGCGTCTCGAACCACACGCCGCGCCAGATCGACCTGCTGAAGACCGCCGTGACGCAGCCCATCGTCGCCAACCAGGTGCAGCTGTCGATCACCCACTCGACGCTCGTCGCGCAGGGGCTCGCGGCCAACATGGCGGGCGAGGACGACTCGATCACCCGCGACGGCGGCGGGCTCGTCGACCACGCCCGCATCAACGGGATCACCCTGCAGGCGTGGTCGCCGTTCCAGAAGGGGTTCTTCGACGGCGTGATCTTCGACGCTCCGGAGTACCCCGAGCTGAACGCCTTGCTGGACCGCCTCGCCACGAAGTACGACGTGACGCCGATCGCGATCGCCACGGCCTGGATCACACGGCATCCCGCCCACATGCAGGTCGTGCTCGGGACGACCACGCCGCAGCGCGTGACGGATGCCGCGGCCGGCTCCGACATCCCCCTCACCCGCGCCGAGTGGTACGGCCTCATCTCGGCGGCGGGCCACAAGGTGCCCTGACCCGGATGGCCGACTACGTCATCGACGGGGCGCGGATCGCCGGCATCCCTGATCTGTACGCCCAGCTGAACCGTCTGTTCATGACCGGGGAGGACTGGCGATTGGGCACCAGCCTCGACGCGCTCGACGACCTACTCCACGGCGGGTACGGGGCGCTGGCCGAGGACCACTCCGCGCGGGTCGTCTGGCGCGACTCGGCGCGCAGCCGGCAGGCCCTCGGCGTCGCCGAGACGGAGCGATGGCTGCGCGAGAAGCTGGCACAGCCGGGCACATTCCAGTCCGACACGATCCAGCGTCAGCTCGACGACCTGCGCGCGGGGACCGGCCTGACCTATTTCGAACGGGTGCTCGACGTGTTCGCCGACCACCCGCAGGTCACGCTCGACCTCCGCTGAGTCAGGTCTGGCGGCGGATCTTGATCGTCGCGCCGGCGGCGAGGAAGACGAACGCGGCCGCGACCTGGGCAGCGCTCCAGATCGCACCCGAGAACGCGAAGGGGAAGATCGGGTTCCAGATCACCGCGACAGCGAGCATGATCGGCACCCACCACCAGTGCCTCGCCTGCACGGCGAACCAGCCGATGATGAGGGCGAGGATCGTGGCGACGAACCGGACGGTGAGGAACCAGTCGCTCTCGAGCAGCGCAGGCGCGACGAACAGCACGGCCGCCGCCAGCAGGCTCGGCGCGAGCGCGTTGCGCTGGTACATCGCGGGTGTCGGCTGCGTGCGGCTCATGAGGCTCCTGGGGACGGGGACGCGCTCTCAGTCTGCCGCACGCGTCGCGCGCGCCCGGCGAGCACGGCGCCACCGACGATCGCAGCGATGACCGACCCGCTGAGGATGCCGATCTTCGCGTGGTCGTCCTCGAGCGATCCGACGCCGTACGACAACTCGCCCACGAGCAGCGCGACCGTGAACCCGATGCCGGCGAGCAGGCCCACGCCGAGCATGTCGCCCCATCGCAGTTCGAACGTCCGCCGCACCGACGGCACCCGCGTGAGCAGGAACACCGCGAGCAGAATGCCGACCGGCTTGCCCACGACGAGCCCCACCAGGATGCCGAGGGTCACCGGATCGCCGAAGGCCGAGACCAGCCCGTCCCAGCCGCCGACGGTCACCCCGGCGGAGAAGAACGCGAAGACGGGGATAGCGACCAGCGTCGAGATCGGACCGAAGCGGTCGGCGAAGTGCGCGGTGAACGCATCGTGGATGGGGCTGCCGTCGGCATCCGTCCCCACCTGCACCCGCGCTCGCGGCGTCACCGTCGCGGGGACGGTGAAGGCCAGCAGCACGCCGGCGATCGTCGCGTGCACGCCCGACGCGTGGACGAGCGCCCAGGTGACGATCGCGAGCGGCATCAGCACCCACCAGTGACGGATGCCGCGCCGCACCGCCAGCCCGAACAGGACGAGCGGGACGATCGCCGCCGCGAGCCACACCGGCTGCAGGTCGTCGGTGTAAACGGTGGCGATGATCGTGATGGCGAAGAGGTCGTCGACGACGGCGAGAGTCAGCAGGAAGACACGGAGCGCGGGCGGCAGCCCCTTCGCGACGACGGCGAACACCGCGATGGCGAAGGCGATGTCGGTCGCCGTCGGGATCGCCCAGCCCCGCACCGCGTCACCGGGCGCGGTCACCGTGAACGCCGTGAAGATGAGCGCCGGGACGATGACACCGCCGAGCGCGCCGATCACGGGGACCGCGGCGATGCGCGGCGAGCGCAGCCGCCCCGCGACGATCTCCTCTTTGAGTTCGAGACCCACGACGAAGAAGAAGATCGCGAGCAGTCCGTCGGCCGCCCATTGCGCGACAGTCAAGTGGAGGTCGAGCGCCTCGGGTCCGAACGACGTCTCGCGCAGACCGGTGTACCAGGGCGCGGCGGGCGAGTTGGCGAGGACGAGGGCCGCGACGGTCGCAGCCAGCAGCAGGATGCCGCCGAAGGTGTCGGTCTGCACGGTCTGACGGATGCTGCGCCAGATCTCGTGCGGCGCCGTGCGGGAGGAGGGGGAAGTGGACATGACGGATCGCTTTCCGCGTCGGTGATCAGGGGTCGCTGAGGACGCACCGACGAGCGGTGCGCGTCAGGCCCCCGACGGCGGGCAGCCGGCGATCTCGCCGTGCGCGTTGGTGCCCCATTCGCTGACCCATCCGTTGGTTCCCGGATGCTGCGGTGCGGTGAGGGCGCGGATCCCGATCGCCGACGGCAGCGCGCGCTCGAGGCGGTAGCGCGCGGTGATCGTCATACCCCCATCGTACCGAGGCGGCCCGGACGCGGCCCGGGACTTGCTCAGCCGAAGCGGCGCCCGGCCGGGTTGGTCGGCAGCAGGGTCAGGACCAGGAGGACGAGGGAGCCGAGGCTCGGGATGAAGGCGAGGAAGAACAGCGGTCCCGGCAGGTTCGCGTCCTGCAGCCGCCGCCAGGTGAGAGCGGCGTCCGGGATGATCGTCGCGAGCAGGAAGAGGACCAGCAGGATGGCGCCGACCGCGATGAGCGGACCGGGCCGGCTCTGCCCGGTCACCGGGTCGTACGAGACGCCGACGAGTGCGCCGCCGATCATGATCACGACGAGCACCATCCCGATCAGGAAGTACGCGAGGCGCATCCACCAGAACTCGCTGAGGCTGGCGCGACCGGTGAAGGTCGCGTACTTCTTCCAGTACCGGACGAAGGCCTGCGTGAACGACGCGCCGTAGAGGGGCCACTCGAGCGGCGGCTGCCCCGGACCCGCGGCGGGAGGCATCGGTCGACCGTAGGGCGAGGGCGGCGGGGGCGGTGCGTAGGACATCGGTTCCTCCGGGGACGGTCGGGGCGTGCGTCCATCGTGGCGGATGCGGCGACTTTTTTGTGACGAATCGCCCCCGGCATGACACCTACGCCGCCGTCGCGGCGCTCGGCTTCGACGCGGCCGAACTCGCCCAGCTCGCCGAGAACTCGATCACCGCGTCGTTCGCGGATGCCGCCCGCAAGGCGGATCTGATCGCGCGGGTGCGGGCGTGGGCGGCATCCGCCTGACTCAGTCGACCTCGGCCTTCGGCCAGACGTACGGCAGGTCGTCGGGATCGTCGAAGCCCTGCGCGCGGTAGTACGCGAGATCCTTGCGGAGCAGGTTCGAGCGGTGCGAGCGATGGACGTCCTCGCGGTCGAACCAGGGCGGCATCCGAACCGTCCCCGACCGGTACTCGGCACCGTCCTCGGGGATCTCGTCGAGCGTCGCCAGGGTCGAGGCCCGCGTCGTGTCGGCGAAGCCGCGCCGCACCCACTCGTCGACCGTGAGGTCCTGGTAGACCATGAGCGCCGCGCGGTGCCCGCGCCACATGGCGACCGCCGGGTGGTGGCGCCAGCCGTAGTCCGGGATCGTCAGCGCGCGCATCACCTGCAGGGTCTCGACGCGCTGCTTGCCGAGGCGCTTCGTGTCGAGCGCGGCCATGCCGCGGGCGAGGTCGGCGTACGGGACGAAGGTCTGCACGTCAGCGGACCTTACGGATGCGGATGGCTCCCTTCGCGGTGGACGGGTCGACGACCTGCCCGCGCTGGGTGATCTCGACCTCGCCGGCCGCGACGAGTCGCCGCGCGGCGCGACGGGCGGGTTCCATGAGGTCGCGCCAGTCGTCGCCGCCGACCGCTTTCGCCGCCTCGGACGGGCAGATCGTCGCCGACGCGGCCCGCGCATCCAGCAGCTCGACGATCGTTCGCGTGAGCTTCTCGTCGACGGGACGGATGCCGCGCTTCCGGCACGCGTCGGAGCAGTACTTCACGTCGTCCCAGGTCTTCTCCCACTTCTTGCGCCACTGGATCTCGCGCCCGCACGAGGCGCAGGACTTGGGTGCCGGGGTGGAAGCCATGCCGCGACGCTACGTCGGAGAGCCGACACGGGCGAAGGGGTTGCGGGCGGGCACCTCACACCTCGGGCTGGCAGCGCGGGCACCACCAGGTGCGGCGACGCTCGGGGTCGTTCGAGACCTCGTTGCGGACGAGGATGCGGGTGCCGCACCGCAGGCACGGGCGTCCCGCGCGCCCGACGACCCAGTGCGACTCCCCCTTGCGGGTCGAACCGGTGGTCACCTGGTACATCCCGGGCGCGGTCGCCGAGACCCGCAGCATCCGTGTCGCCCTCTCGACGAGCGACACGAGATCGACCGACCCGATCGGTGCGAAGGGATGCGCGCCGGAGAGGAACGCGGTCTCGTTGACCCACAGGTTGCCGAGACCCGCCAGGTTGCGCTGGTCGAGGAGCGCCGCGACGACCGTTCGATCGGGCCGCGATGCGAGCCGGCGCACCGCCTCGGCGGCATCCCAGTCCTCGCGCAGCGGATCAGGACCGAGGTACCCGAGCACCGCGTCCTCGCCCGCCGTGGCGACGAGTTCGACGACGGGCAGGTCAATCCCCCACAGCGTCGAACCGGCGTCGAGGCGCATCCGCACGCGCACCCGGTGCTCCTCGCGGGACGGGATGCGGCGACCCGGCCGCGTGACTGTCCAGCTCCCCTGCATCCGCAGGTGCGTGTGCAGCGTGTGCCCCGTGTCGAACCGGGTCAGCAGGTGCTTGCCGTGGGTGTCGTACGCGACGATCCGTGCGCCGGTGAGCGGCGTGCCCGCCGCGCCACCCGAGCGCAGCTCACCCGAGGCGATCGTGTGCCCGACGGATGCCGCGGCCAGCCGCTGCCGCAACCGGAACACGCTGTCGCCCTCCGGCATCCGTCTCCTCATCCCCGTGTCGCTCCAGCCGAACTACGAGTCACCACCCGCGTGCCGAATCACCACCCATCGTCATGCATTCCGGTGGTGATTCGGCCGTTGAGTGGTGACTCGGCGCTGCGGAGTCGCGCACGAGCACGTCGGCACGTGCGAGACGGGCCGTCCGGGTTTCAGCCGGCGGCGCGCAGCCAGACCGTCGTCGCGCCGGGCAGGCGGTCGCCCGCGAGCTCGGCGCTCGCGAGCAGCACTTCACCCGCGGGCAGATCGGCCGGCTCGTCGCCGAAGTTCGTGACCACGGTCCACCCGTTCGGACGCGAGAACGCGAGCACGTCATCGCGTCCCGTCTCGAGCCAGGTCAGCTCCTCCGCCGTCTGCAGCTCGTGCCGTAGCTCCAGCGCACGGCGGTAGAGGTTCAGGGTCGACGCGGGGTCGTCCTCCTGCGCCTCGACCGACATCCCGCCGAACCACTCCGGCTGCGGCAGGTGCGATCCGCCCGAGCCGAAGCCGAACGACGACCCGGACACGGTCCAGGGGATCGGCACCCGGCATCCGTCCCGCCCCTTGTCCTCGCCGGGGCTGCGGAAGAACGTCGGGTCCTGCCGCTGGTCATCGGCGATGTCGGCGACCTCCTGCAGCCCGAGCTCCTCGCCCTGGTAGACGTAGGCCGAGCCCGGCAGCCCCAGCACGAACGTGCTCGCCGCGCGGGCGCGCCGCAGGCCGGCCTCGGCGTCGAGCGCAGGCTCGGCGCCGCCCGAGAGCAGCCACTCGTTGCCGTGCTTGCGCGACGGGCGGCCCGAGGCATCCCGCTCCGGATGCGGCAGCCCGTACCGCGTCGCGTGCCGGACGACGTCGTGGTTCGAGAGGACCCACGTCGTCGACGACCCCGACGAGGCGGCGAGCGCGAGGTTGTCGGCGACGATCCGCCGGAACTGGCCGGCGTCGAAGTCGGCCTCGAGCAGATCGAAGTTGAACGCCTGGCCGAGGCTCTCGGCGCTCGCGTACAGCGGCACGCGCGACGGGTCGACCCACGCCTCGGCGACGGCGGTGCGCGGCGGGTCGTAGGAGTTGAACACCCGACGCCACTCGGCGTAGACCTCGTGCACGTCGTCGCGGTCCATCATCGGATGCTGCCCGTCGCGCGGCATCGCGTCGAGCTCGGCCTGCGTGGGAAGCTCCTCGGGCAGGTCCTTCGTCAGCATGTGGGCGACGTCGATGCGGAACCCGTCGACGCCCCGGTCGGACCAGAAGCGCAGCGTCCGCACGAAGTCGGCCCGCACCTCGGGGTTCGACCAGTCGAGGTCGGGCTGCTCCACGGCGAAGTTGTGGAGATACCACTGACCGTCCTCGACGCGCTCCCACGCCGGGCCGCCGAAGGCCGACGTCCAGTCCGCGGGCGGCTCCTCGCCGTTCTCACCCTTGCCGTCGCGGAAGATGTACCGCGCGCGCGCCGCCGAGCCGCGCCCGGCGGCGAGCGCCTCCTGGAACCAGGCGTGCCGGTCGGAGGTGTGGTTCGGCACGATGTCGATGACGACCTTGATACCCGCCTCGTGGAGGGCGGCGATGAGCGCGTCCGCGTCGTCGAGCGTCCCCAGCCGCGGGTCCACGTCGCGGTAGTCCGCCACGTCGTAGCCGCCGTCGGCGAGGTCCGACGGGTAGAACGGGCTCATCCAGATCGCATCGACGCCGAGTTCCTTCAGATAGGACACCCGGGAGCGGATGCCGCGAAGGTCGCCGATGCCGTCACCGTCGGCATCCGCAAAGCTGCGGGGATACACCTGGTAGACGACCGCCTGCCGCCACCATTCGGGCAGCTCGGCGTCGGTGAGGTCGGCGGTCTCGGGTGCGGTCTGCACGTCGGAGGTCACGAGGGTCCTTTCGAGGTTGCGGTGGTCGATCAGCCCTTGACGGCGCCCTGCGTCACGCCCTCCATGACCCAGCGCTGGGTGAAGAGGTACGCGAGGATCGCGGGGGCCATGGCCATCAGGTACGACGCGAACGCGACGTTGTAGTTGTTGCTGAACTGCGTCTGGAACAGGTTCTGCCGCACCGGGAGCGTCTGCATCGACGGGTCCGAGATGATGAGCGACGGCAGCATGAAGTCGTTCCACGCGTAGAGGAAGGCGAAGATGCCCACCGTCGCGCTCATCGGGGCGAGCAGCGGGAAGATCAGCTTCCAGAACGTCTGCCACGTCGTCGCGCCGTCGATGCGCGCGCTCTCCTCGAGTTCGAGGGGGATCGAGCGCAGGAACGCCGTGAACAGCAGCACGCTGAAGCTCAGCTGGAACATCGTCGCGAGCAGGATGACACCCACGGGGTTGTCGAGGCCGAGGCGTCCGGTCAGCTGGATCTGCGGCAGCGCGACGACGGGGAACGGGATGAACATCGCCGCCAGCAGGTAGAAGAACGAGTAGCGGAAGAGCTTGCGGTCCCAGTTGCGGACGATCGCGTACGAGGCGAACGCGGCCAGGATGATCGTCGCGACCACCGTCCCCGCCGTGACGAAGAACGAGATCGCGGCACCGACGGGGAACTGCGTGAGGTTCCACGCCTGCACGAACCCGTCGAAGCTGAACGGGGCCGGCAGCGAGAACGCGTTGCCGTCGACGGCCTGCCCCGTCGTCTTGAGCGACATCGAGATGGTGACGTACAGCGGCAGGAGCACGGTGACCGAGCAGAGGAAGAGGATGACGGTGCCCGACCAGTTGGGGCGCTCGGCGCCCGTCTTGCGCCGACGGCGCGGCGGTTCGGTGGGGCGGTCGGGGGCGGTGACAGCGTCGGCCTGTTCGAAGGCGAGCGCGGGCTGCGTGGTGGACATCAGACCTTGTTCCTTCCCCGCGTGAGCGAGAGCTGGAGGAGAGAGATGAGGACCGCGACGATGAAGAAGATCGTCGCGTTGGCCATCTGGTAGGCGTAGTCGCCGCCGTTGAAGCCCGCGATGATCGTCATCGCGACGCTGCGCGTCGCGGTCCCGGGACCGCCGCCGGTGAGGCCGACGATGATGTCGTATGCGTTGAGGAAGCCCTTGAAGCCGAGGATCACGTTGATGACGACGTACCCGGCGACGAGCGGGATGGTGATGCGCAGCAGCTGCTGCCGCTTGGAGGCCCCGTCGATGTCGGCCGCCTCGTACACGTCGCCCGGCACCGACAGCAGCCCTGCGATGTAGATGAGGAGCGTGCCCGGGATCGCCTGCCACGCGGTGACGATGACGATCGCGATCCAGGCGAGGTCGGGGTTCGCGAGCAGGCTCTCCTGCAGCCACGGGACTCCGAGCGCCGAACCCGCCGAGGGCAGCGAGTTCGAGAACAGGAAGTTGAAGACGTAGGCGATGATGATGCCCGAGATGACCATCGGGATCACGAAGATCGTCCGGAGGCCCGTCTTGAAGCGGATGCGGGAGGTCAGGCCCACGGCCAGCAGGAACGCCGCGATGTTGACCACGATGACCGTCGCCACCGCGAAGCCGGCCGTGAACAGGTAGCTCTGCAGGATCGCGGGATCGCTGAACAGGGCGATGTAGTTCGTGAACCCGATGAAGTTCCACTCCCCCAGCCCGATCGAGTCGGTCAGGCTGAAGAAGATGCCGATGATCCCGGGGACGCTGATCGCCAGGGTGAACAGCAGCACGGTGGGCAGCAGGAACAGGTAGTAGATCGGTTCGACGCGTTTGCTGCTGCGCCGACGCGTGCGGTCGCCCTGCGTCAGGAGGGTCGTCGTCGACCCGGTGGTGGTGGTCATCGCGTGGCCTCCTCAGCCTCGTCGGTGAGGACGGGCTGGCGGAACGCGAGCCGCGACCAGTCGCTGTCCATGGTGGCGAACGTCTGCGCCGGGTCCTGCCCGAACACCAGCGCCTGCGCGTAGGCGAAGACGGGGATCGTCTTCGGCACGAGGACGGACGGGCCCTGGTAGATGGCGCCGGCGTCGTAGAACTCCTGCATGCCCTGGACCCGCGGGTCGTCGGGCGGAGCGGCATCCGTCGTCGGAGCGAAGCCGAGCTGGGACTCGTTGTACGCCTCGATGATCTCGGGCTGGTACAGGTACTCGAGGAAGTCCCGCGCCGCGTCCTTCTTCGTGGAGGCGTCGGGGATCATGGCCGCGAGGTCCATGTTCACGCGGATCGCGCGGTCGTCGGGGTCGTCGGTCATCGGCAGCGGGAAGGTGCCGAGGGGCGCGTCGGGCGCGGTCTTCGCGATCTCGCTGAAGGCCCAGGGCCCCTGCAGGTACATCGCCGCCTGGCCCTCGCCGAACGCGAGGTTGCCGTCGCCGTAGGCCCGGCTGTCGGCATCCTCATTGGTGTACTCGGTGGCCAGCTGCAGCATCTTCTCGGCCGGCTCCGTGAAGTCCTTCTCGAACGAGACGTCCGAGGACCCGTCGACGTCGGCGCCCTCGGCGGCCAGCCTGTCGAAGAAGTCGATGACGTCGATGGAGCCGCCGATCGCGTAGTCGTACCAGCCCTGCGCGACCGTCCAGTCGTCCTTGAACGTGCCGTAGAACGGCGTGACGCCGGCGGCTTCGAGCGCGTCGCACACGGCGATCAGCTCGTCCCACGTCGTGGGGACCTCGAGCCCGTTCTCCTCGAAGATCTGCGTGTTGTAGATCACCGACGAGGCCATCACCGAGTACGGCAGGGCGCTCGTGCGGCCCTCGCAGGTGCCGTACTGCTCCATGAGCGGCTGCAGGTCCTCGCGCACGGTGGCCGCGGCATCCGTGTCACCGAGATCGCTGAGCGCGCACCGCTGGACGAAGCGGGCGACCTCGTAGTTGTAGTTGGCCAGCATGATGTCGGGCGGGTTGCCGCGCACGAAGCTCGCCGAGACGACGTCGACGCCCGACGTGTCCATCTCGACCGTGACGGCGTCCTGCGAGGCGTTGTAGTCCTTCACGACGTCCTGCATGAAGGTCAGCGCCTCGCGTTTGCTGAAGGTGAAGCGGATGGTCTCGCGGCCGTCGGCGGAACAGCCGGCCAGGGTCGCGGCGCCGAGGGCGGCGACGGCCAGCGCGGCGGCCGCCCGTCGGCGGCGGGGAGTGGTCGATGACATGTGTATCCGATCGCGTCGTTGCGGACGAAGTTCTCACTCACGAGGTGATGCGGCGATTATATTTAGTCGCCAAATCAATGTGATGCAGGCAATATTGCAGGGCGCGTCCCGAAAGGTCAAGACCCCGATGTCGACACTCGCCTCCTCCCCGGCACGGCCTGCCAGCCACGACGCCGTGCTCGCTTTCGCGTGGGACTCCTCGGAGTTCACCGCGACAGAGGCCCTGCAGTCCACGGGGTTGACGCGGTCGACCACGATCGAAGCGACCGACGCGCTCGTCGCACGCGGCCTGCTGCGCGAGCTGCCGAACGCCCGCCTCGCCGGCGATTACCGCAAGGGACGACCCGCCCGGCGCTTCGTCCTGCGCGAGGACGCCGCTGTCGTCGTCGGTGTCGACGCCGGCCACGAGCACGTGTCAGTGACGGTCTCCGACCTGCGCGGAACGCGGATCGCGGATGCCGACACCCGCCTCGTCCTGGACCGCGACGACGGTCCCGCACGCGCGGCTATCGTCGCGGAAACGATCGACAGCGCCCTCGCCGCCGCCGACGTCACGCGGACCGACGTGCTGGCCGTGTGCGCGGGCGTGCCCGCGCCCGTCGATCGCACGGGCCGGTCGCCGCGGCATCCCACCCGCTTCTGGGAGCGGATGAACCCCGACCTCGCCGACGTGCTGTCGTGGGCGCCGATCGTGCGCATCGAGAACGACGCCTCGCTCGCGGCCATCGCCGAAGGGTCGGTCGGCGCCGCGAAGGGATGCCAGGACTACATCGCGCTGCTGGCCGGATCACGCCTGGGCGCCGGCGTCGTCGTCGACGGTCGCCTGCTGCGCGGCAGCCACGGCGGTGTCGGCGAGATGGTCGCGTTCGACCACGTCGACGGCGTGCACGGGGCCGAGGGCCTCGGCCATCGCGTGGCCGCGTGGGCGGCCGAACTCGCGCAGTCCGGTGAGGCGACGGCGGGGTTCCGCGACGTCGCGCCGGAATCGCTCGACGCGCGGACGGTGCTCGCGATGGCCGCGCAGGGGGATGCCGATGCCCTCCGCATCGTCGACCGGGTGGGCCTCGCGCTCGCCCGCATCGTCAGCGTGTTGGGCAGCATGTTCGACCCCGAGCGGGTGGTGGTCTCGGGCGCGATCGCCGACGGCGTGGCCGAGGTGGTCGCCGCCGCCCGGCGCTCGCTGCCGACCGACCTCGACCTGCCCGCGCCCGAGCTCGTCGCCTCGACGCTCGGCGGCGAGGTCGTCGTGACCGGTGCGGTCGCCGCCGCCGTCGCATCGGCCCGCGAGCGGGTGCTCGACGTGTGGGGCGCCGCCGGCTGAGCAGCGCGCGGCGCGGGTTCTGTCAGCGTGCGCCGCGGCGGGGGTCCTGGCCCGAGCGGGTGTAGGCGCGCCAGAGGATGCGCGCGTGGCGCTCCTTCGCGCGCTCCACGCCCGCCTCGTCGCCGCGGGCGGCGGACCACCACTCGGCGAAGCGCTCGCGCATCGCGCTGAGCACGATGTCGAGTCCCGCGTGCGGCGGCGGGGGGACGACCGCCTTCTCGGCCGGCATCCGTCCCTTCGGGGCGAGTGAGTCGTTCGCGTGCTTCACGATGAGGTCGGCGGCACCCACGGCGTGCGCGTTGATGATCGAGTGCGCCGCTCCCCGGATCTCCCAGCGGCGCGCGCGCCGGGCCACGGCGACGAGCCGGGAGTGGAACCGGCGCGGGGACGTCGCGTCGTACTCGCCGCGGATCAACAGGACGGATGCCTCGACGAGCGGCATCCGCTCGATCAGCCGGTACCGCAGCAGATGCGGGAGCACCTGCACGAAGTAGACGAAGCCGCAGAGGACGTACGCCGACAGCGCCGTCATGGCGAGGTGGAACGTCTCGCGGGTGGCGGACTGCGCGAAGCGGAGCGCGACGATCGGGAGCGACGACTCCTGGTCGTTGACCACGGGGCTCACGAGCACGGCGTGACGCAGCTGCGACCGGCGGATGAGCACCTCGGTGACGATCTGCGTGCCCATCGAGTGGCCGATGATCACGGGGTCGTCGAGCCCGTAGTGGTCGAGCACCTCCTCGACCCGATCGGCGAAGAACTCGGCCGTGGGCTGGTCGCCGGGGCGCGGCATCCCCGCAAAGCCCGGAAGGTCGAGGGCGAAGACGTCGCCGTGCTCGGCGAGCGACGGGGCGAGGAACTCGAAGTAGGTCGCCGCGACCCCGACCCCCGCGACCAGCACGAACGGGCGGCCGCCGTCGCCCGCGGTGGTCTCGACCCGCGTGACCCGCGTGCGGCGATCGCCGTGGCCGACGTGCTCGACGTCGACGTCGGGGGCGTCCTCTGTCGCGGGCATGCCCCCAGGATGCCAGGTCGCGCGCACCGCTAGCGCAGGGCCGCACCGCGCACAAGCGCTGGGGATCGGTCCGCGGCATTCCTACGCTGGCGCCATGCTGCGCCACCTCGTCATCGTGCTGGGCGACCAGCTCGACCACGAGTCGAGCGCGTTCGACGACTTCGACGCGGCTCACGATGCGGTCTGGATGGCGGAGGTCGCCGAGGAATCCGAGCACGTGTGGAGCACGAAGCAGCGCACTGCCGTCTTCCTCGCCGCCATGCGCCACTTCGCCGCCGAACTGACGGATGCCGGGCGCCCCCTCCACTACGCGAAGCTCGACGCCCGCGGGACCCGGGGCTCGCTCGCCGAGCAGCTCGCCGCCGATCTGACCACGCTGAAGCCCGAGGCGCTTATCGTGACGGAGCCCGGGGAGTGGCGTGTGCGGGAGGCGCTCCGCGAGGTCGCCGAGACCACCGGCATCCCGCTGGAGATCCGTGAGGATCGCCACTTCTTCAGCACCGTCGCGGAGTTCGCCGCGCACGCTGAGGGCCGTAAGTCGCTGCGGATGGAGTACTTCTACCGCGAGATGCGCAAGAAGCACGACGTGCTGATGACGACGCGCGGCCAGCCCGTCGGCGGCCAGTGGAACTACGACGCCGACAACCGAAAGGCATTTCCGAAGCAGGGCCCGGGGCTCGTACCGCCGCGCGCGCGATTCGAGCCCGACGGCATCACCGGCGACGTCATCGCCCTCGTCGAGAAGCGGTTCGGCGACCACCCCGGCTCGCTCGACTCGTTCGCGTGGCCGGTGACCCGGGCTCAGGCGCTCGAGGCGCTCGACCTGTTCATTGCCGAGCGGCTGGCGGGCTTCGGCGAGACACAGGACGCGATGTGGCCGGGCGAGCCGTGGCTGTGGCACGCGCACCTGTCGTCGTCGATGAACCTCAAGATGCTGACTCCGCGCGAGGTCGTCGCCGCGGCCGAGGCGGCGTACCGGGCGAAGAAGGCGCCGCTCGCGGCCGTCGAAGGGTTCATCCGCCAGATCCTCGGCTGGCGCGAGTACGTCCGCGGGATCTACTGGACGCAGATGCCCGGATACCTCGAACGGAATGCCTTCGAGGCGTTCGAGCCGCTACCGGACTTCTACTGGACCGGCGACACCGCGATGGCGTGCCTGCAGGACGCGATCGGCACGACGCTCGAGAACGGGTATGCGCACCACATCCAACGCCTCATGGTGACGGGTCTGTACGCGATGCTCCTCGGCGTCGATCCGAAGGAAGTCCACGCCTGGTACCTCGCGGTGTACGTCGATGCGGTCGAGTGGGCGGAACTGCCGAACACCCTCGGGATGAGCCAGTACGCGGACGGCGGGCTGATGGGCAGCAAGCCGTATGCCGCGACCGGCAAGTACATCGATCGCATGAGTCCGTACTGCAAGACGTGCCCGTTCGATCCCGCGAAGCGGGTCGGCGACGACGCGTGCCCGTTCACGACCCTGTACTGGGACTACCTCATCCGGCACGAGGAGCAGCTCGCCGCCAACCACCGCATGTCGCTGCAGGTGAAGAACGTCTCGCGCCTGGACGACGACGAGATCACCGGCATCCGCGAACGCGCCGACGCGATCCGCCGCGGCGATGTCCCCGTTCCGAGCCACGCCTGACCCCACCCGAGCAAGGAGAAACCATGACCTCGACCGACATCGCCCTCGTCACCGGTGCCCGCGGCGGCGTCGGCAGCGCCCTCGTCGCCCGGCTGCGGGCGCGCGGGCTGCGGGCGCGCGGGCTGCGGGTCGCCGCGGTGGGGCGGGATGCCGCATCGCTCACCGCCGTCGAGGCGGACGCGCACATCGAGGCCGACGTGACGACGCCCGAGGGTGCCGCCGCCGCACTCGAAGGTTGCCGGTCCGAGCTGGGTGACGCGCCCGCCTGGCTCGCGCACGCGGTGGGCAGCACGCTCATCACGCCGCTGCACCGCACGAAGGCCGACGCGGCGCGCAACATCCTGCGGGTGAACCTCGAGAGCAGCATCTGGATCCTGCAGGCCTGGCTCGAGGCGACCGGCAAGGAGCCCGGTGCCGCGGTGTTCGCGAGCTCCGTCGTCGCGCGAATCGGCGTCGCGAACCACGAGGCGATCGCCGCAGCGAAGGGCGGTGTCGAGGCGCTCGTGCGCAGCGCTGCCGCGACGTATGCGAGCCGCGGCATCCGAGTCAACGCGGTCGCTCCGGGCATGACCGACACCCCCATGACGGCCGGGATGCTGAGCGTCCCGATGCAGCGGGAGGGCGCCGAGAAGCAGTACCCGCTGGGCGGGGTGCAGAGCGCCGACGACGTGGCGGCGGTCATGGACTGGCTGTTGTCGGCGGATGCCGCCCGCATCACCGGTCAGGTGATCCCGGTCGACGGCGGGTTCACGACCATCCGTCCGCTCGTGAAATAGGTCAGCGGGTCACGTCGTAGACGTCGTCGTCGTTCCGCGTCACGGCAAGCGTGTCGTCGGCGTCGCCCGGGTAGACCGGCCATGCGCCGCCCGTCGAGCAGAAGTCGACCCGATCGCGCGGGAACTCGCTCGCGTCGATCCCGTCCCGTCACGACGACGAGCGCCTGGGCGTCGTCGCGGTCCGAGAGGTCGGGAACCGCCTTCGTGTCGACGTCGAGCCGGGCGGCGACATCCGCTGGGGTCTCGTACGGACAGGCGACCGTGAACCGCTTCGCCCCCTCCTCGGGGAGCAGGTCGGTCACGGTGAGGGTCGACCCCGCCGCGACCGTGCCGAGCACACGCTCCTCGATGTCGCTCGACGTCGGCGCGCACGCCGTGGTCAGGCCGGCGGCGAGGAGGGCGAGGGACAGGGCGGCGAGTGCGCGGTTCATGCTTCCTGTCTACGGGGATGCCGCGCCGCGATCATCGGCCTCGCGAGGCATCCGTGTCCGTCGGAAGGATGACGCGGGTCGTCAGTCCTGCTCCAGCACGCGCTTGGCTTTCGCGAGCGACGCCGTGAGCGTGGAGCGCACCTCGCCGGCGATCATCGCCTGCGCGAGGCGCATGACGCCGGTCGGTTCCGCCTCGATGCGCACCCTCACGAGGGTCGCGCCGTTCGCGTCGGCGAACGTCAGCTCGGACGAGGTCGCCATGACGCCGCTGGTGCTGGTGATCGCCATGCGGGTGCCCGGTTCGTACCCGGTCACACGCCAGTCGAACGCGAACTCGCGCCCGACCGCCCGCATCCGGGTGTGCAGCGTCGACCCGACGCCGACGGGCGGAGGCGAGGTCAACTCCTCCGAGATGACCGACTCGTCCCAGCGGGCGCGCCCCTCGGTGAAGAAGGCGAAGACCTCGTCCACCGGGCGGTCGATCGTGACGGACTCGGCGACGGTGAACATGTCCTCACCCTAGGTGGGATCCGATGGGGGTCGACGCGTGGGCCCGATCTTCCAGCTCCTCTCGGAGACGCGCTTTAGCCCGGTGGTAGCGGCTGCGGACGGTGCCCTCCTTCATCCCGAGGATCCGGCTCACCTCGATGAGCGAGAAGCCCTCCCAGTGCACGAGACCGATGATGTCCCGGTCCACGACGTCGAGCGCCCGAACGGCCCCAAGGAGGTCGTCGTACTCGTCGGAGTCCGCGAACCCGGGGTGCGCCGTGCCGGCCAGCTCATCCCGCAACCGGTCGGCGAGGGCGTGGCGCCGGGTCACACCTCGGAAGTGATGCAGCAGGGTGCCGCGGGCGAAGGAGAACATCCACGGGCGCACCTCGTCGTCGGCCGGGGGCAGCGACGAGGCCCGGCGCCAGAGGGCGAGGAGCGTGTCGGCCAGCAGGTCGGCGGCGTCGCTCTCGGATCGGACGCGGCGCGCGAAGTACGCCAGCAGATCGGGCGCGTGCGCGCGCACGGCCGCCTCCATCCGCGCCGCCCGATCGTCGGAACGCCTCATCCTTCCGCCTCGGGGACACACGTCATCCCCCACGCGTCGACCGCGCGCGCGGACGCATCGCGCGTCTCGCCGAGCCATGCGACACCGGGGAACGCCTCACCCGCGAAGGAGCGCAGCACCGGCTCCAACGCCTCGTCGACGCGACGCTCGCCGTCCGCATCGTCGGCGAGAGGGGGTGCGGCGTCGTACAGGCGCTGCCCCAGACCCGTCCAGCCGTGCTGGCTGATCGCGCGATCGAGGGTCGCCTGGTCGCCCACCTGGGGGTTGCGCAACTCGATCCAGGCCCGGCACTGCTCGACATGGCCTGTTCCGGTGGTCCACGTGACGGGGATGGGCTCGTTGCTGCGGACGTTCTCGAGCGGCATCCCCACGCCGGCCCAATGGGACATGACCACGGTGGCCGTCCCGGCACCCGCGGTCAGCGCGAGGGCACCGCCGACGACTACGGGGAGGACCCACCGTGCGCGAGGTCTCCTCCCCTCGCGTACGCGGGGCGGCGTCGTCGCATCCACCACACCGAGCGCGGCGGTGCGAAGTTCTGACGACAGCGGCACCGCCATCGTCGTGAGCGTGTCGTCGAGATCCGTCGGATTCATTCGGCTCCTCCTGCCTTCTCCCCCGACATTCCCGGCAGCGGCCGAAACGTTGCACGCGTCAGCAGACTCTCCCACGGCGTCGCGGCGCGCCGCGGCTCCGGCCGTTCACCGATGCAACAGATCCGAGGCGACACGCCGGGGACGGATGCCGGGGCGCGGCGTGTCGCGCGGCATCCATTGCATCCGTGAACACCCTGCCCGCGAACACGCCACGGGCGCGTGCCTCAGCCCCGCCCCACCGCCTGGAACCCGCGCAGGCGCAGGCTGTTCGTCACCACGAACACCGACGACAGCGCCATCGCGGCGGCGGCGACAAGCGGGTTGAGCAGCGCGGCCATCGCGAGCGGGATCGCTGCGACGTTGTACGCGAACGCCCAGAACAGGTTGCCCTTGATGATCCCGAGGGTCCGCCGCGCGAGGCGCACCGCGTCGGCAACGACGAGGGGATCGCCCGAGACGACGGTGATGTCGGATGCCGCGATCGCCGCATCCGTCCCGCCACCCATCGCGATCCCGAGGTCGGCAGCGGCGAGCGCCGCGGCGTCGTTGACACCGTCGCCGACCATCGCGACGACTCGGCCTTCGCCCTGCAGCCGGCGGATCGCGTCGAGCTTGCCCGCCGGCGTCACCCCGGCCTCGACGCGGGAGATCCCGACCTCGGCGGCGACCCGCGCTGCCGAGGAGGCGGTGTCGCCGGTCAGCAGGATCGGCTCGAGCCCGAGCTCGCGGAAGCGGGCGATCGCCGCGGCGCTCGTGGGCTTCACCGTGTCGGCGACGACGATCGCACCGAGGTACTCCCCGTCCCGGGCGACGGCGACGACCGTGCCCCCGGGCAGATCCGCAGGTACGGCGACGGCCCACTGCTCCGCGAGCCACGACGGCCGGCCCGCGACGACCGCCGCGCCGTCGACGACACCCTGCACACCGAATCCGGCGTGCGACTGGAAGGACTCGACACCCCCCGCTGTCGAAGCCGCCACGATCGCCCGCGCGACGGGGTGCTCCGACCCCGACTCGACCGCCGCCGCGACGGCGAGCAACTCCTCCCGCGACACGCCCGCGGGCAGCACCTCGGTCACGCTCATCCGCCCCGTCGTGACGGTGCCGGTCTTGTCCAGGACGATCGTGTCGACGGTCCGGGTCTGCTCGAGCACCTGAGGTCCGCGGATCAGGATGCCGAGCTGCGACCCGCGCCCGGTTCCCACCAGCAGGGCGGTCGGGGTCGCGAGACCCAGCGCGCACGGGCAGGCGATGATGAGCGTCGCTACCGCCGCGGTGAACGCGAGCTCCCACGGCGCGCCGGCGATCGTCCAGCCGACGAGGGCGACCAGCGCGAGGCCGATCACGACGGGGACGAAGACGGCCGAGACCCGGTCGGCGAGACGCTGCACCTCGGCCTTGCCCGTCTGCGCCTCCTCCATGAGCCGCCGCATCCGCGCCAGCTCGGTGTCGGCACCCACCCGGGTGATCTGCACCTCGAGGCGTCCGCCGACGTTGATCGTCGCGCCGACGACGCGCGACCCCTCCGCGACCTCGACGGGCATCGACTCGCCCGTGAGCATGCTCGCGTCGACGCTGCTCATCCCCGCCGTGACGAGACCGTCCGAGGGGATCTTCTCGCCCGGACGCACGACGACCGTGTCGCCGACGACGAGCTGTGAGACGGGCACGCGCGTCTCGACACCGTTCTGCAGCTTCGCGGCATCCGTGGCCCCGAGCTCGAGCAGCGCGCGCAGCGCCTCGGACGACGCCCGCTTCGCGCGGGCCTCGATGTAGCGCCCGGCGAGGATGAAGACGGTGACGAGCGCGGCGACCTCGAGGTAGATCTCGTGCCCGCCCGCCCGCGGCGCCCCGACGAGCGTGAAGGACATCGTCATACCGGGCATCCCCGCGCCGCCCGAGGAACAGGGCGTAGAGCGACCAGCCGAACGAGGCGATCACGCCGAGACTGATGAGGGTGTCCATCGTCGCGGCGCCGTGGCGCAGGTTGACGGCCGCGGCCCAGTGGAACGGCCACGCGCCCCACACCGCGACGGGAGCCGCGAGGGTCAGCGCGAGCCACTGCCAGTACTCGAACTGCAGCGCCGGGATCATCGACATCAGCGCCACCGGCAGCGACAGCGCGGCGCTTATCAGCAGACGGTTGCGAAGCGGCGTCGTCTCGTCATCCGCCTCCGTCGTCTCGGGCTCGGGCTCGGGCGCGGGCACCGTCGCCGCGTACCCGGCGGCCTCGACCGTCGCGATGAGCTGCGCCGTGTCGATACCCTCGGCACGCACGCGCGCCTTCTCGGTGGCGTAGTTGACGGATGCCTCGACCCCGGGCAGCTTGTTGAGCTTGCGCTCGATCCGGGTGGCGCACGAGGCGCACGTCATCCCGGAGATGTCGAGTTCGACGTCGGTGGTGCTCACGCGGACACCCGGGTGTATCCGGCCTCCTCGATGGCGGCGGTCAGGGCGTCGTCGTCGAGGGGGGTCGCGCTGTGCACGGTGACGTGCGAGGTGCCGCCGGCGACGAGGTCGACGGTCACGGCCTCGACGCCGTCGATCTCGGAGAGCTCCTCGCGGACGCTCGCGGCGCAGTGGCCGCAGGTCATACCGGTGACGAGCAGTTCCTCGGTGACGGCGGATGCCGGGGCGGCAGGCGTCGCGGATGCGGAGACGTCGGTGACGCCCAGCTGGATGCGTTCGGTCATGGTGTTTCCTCCAGGTTCAGGAGCGAGTTCAGGAGCGGACGAGACGGGCGATCGCGTCGTTCGCCTCGCGGATCTTGTCGGCGGCGACCTGCCCGCCTTCGGCGCTCGCCTCGGCGACGCAGTGGCTGAGGTGGTCGGCGAGCAGCGAGAGCGCGACGGTTTCGAGGGCCTTCGTCGCCGCGGACACCTGCGTGAGGATGTCGATGCAGTACTTGTCCTCGTCGACCATGCGGGCGATGCCGCGCACCTGTCCCTCGACGCGGCGCAGCCGCTTCTGCAGGTCGTCCTTGTTCGCGTCGTAACCGTTCACGCAGGATACGGTACCCCCCTAGGGTATTCGCGTCAAGGCGTCTGGGGTCACGGCATCCCTTCCCCTGTCACAACGCGCCGCGCGCGGCCGCACTTCGTGACAGGGGAGCGTCGGAGGGGTCGCCACCCCCGGCTTCCCCTATCACGACACGCCGCGCGGGGCCGCACTTCGTGACAGGCGAGCGGATGCCGCGGCCCACCGCGCCCGGCGGACTCTGCGAAAGTGGGGGCATGACCCCCGGCATCCCCTCGGCTCCCCGCATCGTCGTCATGGGCCCGAGCGGCTCGGGCAAGACCGCCGTCGGCGCGGCTCTCGCCGTCGACTTCGGTGTCGATTTCGTCGACGCCGACGACCTGCACCCGGCATCCAACGTGCAGAAGATGGAGCGGGGCGAACCCCTCGACGACGACGACCGCGGGCCGTGGCTCGATCTCGTCGGCGCCGCCCTCGCCGACGCGCCCGGCCTCGTGATTGCGTGCTCGGCGCTCGCCCGCCGCTACCGCGACCGGATCCGAGCCGCGGCCCCCGACGTCCGTTTCGTCGAGCTGGTCGTCTCACCCGAGGAGCTGGACCGTCGGATGCGGTCGCGCGAGCACTTCATGCCGCCCGCCCTGCTCGCCTCGCAGCTCGCGACCCTCGAGCACCTCGGCGACGACGAGCCCGGCGTGGCGGTCGAGAACGTCGGCGGCATCCTCGACGTCGCCCGCCAGGCGCGCATCGCCGTCGACGTCCTCGACGCCTGAGCACCCCCGCAAGGGCGCGCCCGGACAGAATGGACCGCATGGCCGAATCGAGCGATTGGCGGCGGTACTACGCGTCGGCAGCGGGGCGGGCGCCGCGGCCGCACCTGCGTGCGGCGCTCAGCCACGTGCAGCGCCCCGGAACGGCGATCGATCTCGGTGCGGGCGACGGCGTCGACTCCCGCTTCCTCCTGGCCGAGGGGTGGCGGGTCGTCGCGATCGACAAGACGCCCGGCCTCGGCGAGCGCATCGGCCTGGACGCCGGTCCGCGCCTCGATGCGCGCGACACGACCTTCGCGGACGTCGACGACCTTCCGGCGGCGGACCTGGTCTTCGCCGGCTACTCGCTGCCGTTCGCGACCGAGGCCGAGTTCACGCACGTCTGGTCGCAGCTGACCGCGGCGCTGGTCCCCGGCGGCGTGTTCGCGGGGCAGCTCTTCGGCGACCGGGACGACTGGGCCCACCTCGACGACGTGCGCACGCACACGGCCGAGCAGGTCCGCGACCTCCTCGCGGGGTGGCACGTCCTGCTCCTCGACGAGGTCGAGCGCGACGGCCCCTCCGGGCGCGGCCCGAAGCACTGGCACGTCTTCGACATCATCGCCCGGCGCCGCTGAGCCCCGCGGCATCCTCGCCCGCAAGGGCGCGCCCGGCGGCATCCCCGCGTCATACAATCACCGAAGACGCCCCTAGCCCGAGGAGACCGCCCATCGACGAGCACCGCGCACCCGCCACGGCGCCCGCGCCCTGGCGGCACGCGGTCGGCCGGCTGGTCCACATCTCGCGCCCCGTGCTGTGGATCAACACGATCGGCACCGGCGTGCTCGGGATGTGGCTCACCGGCGCGCTGCTGGATCCCGCGGCGATCCCGCTCCTCGTCTGGCTGACGCTGCCGTTCAACCTGCTGATCTACGGCGTGAACGACATCTTCGACCAGGAGACCGACGCCCTGAACCCGCGCAAGGGGTCGATCGAGGGCGCCCGGATCGAGCCGCGCGAGGTGCGGACGATCGTCTGGGCCGTCGCGATCACGAACGTGCCGTTCCTCGCGTGGTTCCTGATCGCCTACCCGCTCGCCGCGAACGCGCTGATCCTGCTCTACACGGCGGTGTTCGTGTTCTACTCGGCGCCGCCGCTGCGGTTCAAGCAGCGACCGTTCCTCGACTCGCTCAGCAACGCGGCCTACGGGCTCCCGCTGCTGATCGTCCCCGTCGCGCTCGGCGCTCCGCCGCTGTGGCATGCCGTGGCCGGGCTGCTCGTCTGGAGCGTCGCGAAGCACGCCTACGACGCTGTCCAGGACATCGACGAGGACCGCGAGGCCGGCATCCGGACGACCGCCGTCCTCCTCGGGCCGCGCGGCACGGCGCTCTGGAGCGGCTTCTGGTGGCTCGTCTCGAGCGTGCTGTTCGCGTTCGTCAGCATCCCGGTCGCCGCGCTCAACGCCGTCATCGCCGGTGTCCTCGTCGTGTGGATGCTGGTGCGCCCCACTCCCGCGACCGGTCGCCGCCTCTACCCGGTGTCGATCGCGTTCCCGTACGTCGCCGGGTCGGTGGCGAGCGGGTTGCAGCTGACGAAGATGTTCTTCGAGGCGTACGGATGAGCCGCATCGTGGTGGTCGGTGCCGGACTCGGGGGGCTGGCGGCATCCGCTCTTCTCGCCCGTGCCGGTCACGAGGTGACTCTGCTCGAGGCGGCGGACCGGGTCGGCGGCAAGAGCCGCAGGCTCGAGGTCGACGGCGAGCGCATCGACTCGGGGCCGTCGCTCGTGACCTTCCCCGGTGTGTGGGACGAGCTGCGGCGGCGCCTCGGTGCGGCCGACGAGCTCCAGCTCGAGCGACTGCCCGAGGTCGGCCGGTACTACTACGACGGCGAGGAGGTCACCCTCCCTGTGCCGCCGGATCACCGCTGGTACCCCGCGTGGAAGCGGTTCAGCGACCTGCACGCTCCGCTGGCCGACGACGTGACCGCGCTGCTCGTCGCCGACCCGCTCGACCGGCGGTCGCTGCCGGCGCTGCGCCGGCTGCTCGCCGTCTACGGCCCGCGGCTCAGCACCCGGGCCTACCTCGACAGCCTCACGTGGATGCCCGACGGGCTGCGCGAGATCATCGCGATCCACACCCTCAATGCCGGGGTGTCGCCGTCGCAGACGCCCGCGCTCTACGCGAGCATGCCGGCGATCATGGCGGCATCCGGCGTGTGGGTTCCGCGCGGCGGCGTGTACGAGATCCCGCTCGCGCTGGAACGGATGGCGGATGCCGCGGGTGTCGACATCCGCACCGGCGAGACCGTGACGCGCCTCGAGCGCGGCCGCGTCACGACGGCCAGCGGATCGTTCGCCGCCGACGTCGTCGTGAGCGCCCTCGACGCCGACCGCGTCGACGCGCTGCTCGGCCGGCGACCGCGGCGGGCGAGCGCGCTGTCGTGCTCGGCTGTCGCGATCTACGGGGCGCTGCGCGAGCCGCTGCCCGAGCGGATCGCGGCGCACAGCGTCATCCTCCCGACCAAGCCCGACGCGCTGTTCCGCAGCCTCGCCGCGGGCGACGAGCCCGCCGACACGATGGCGTTCGTGAACCTGTACCGAGCGGGCGAGATCTACCCGAACGACCGCAGCACGCTCGCGCTGCTGCTGACCGCTCCGGCCGACGGGTCGGGGTACAGCCTCGAGCATCCGTTCGTGCGCCGCGAGGTCGAACGGATCTCGCGGACGATGGGTCTCGATGAACTGCTGACCGACACGATGACGGATGCCGCGGTCCTCGACCCGCGCTACTTCGGCACGTTCGGCGAACGCCACGGCGCGCTGTACGGCGCCGCGCGACCGCTGTGGATGAGCGGCCCGCTGCACCGCCCCGCGCACCACGACCCGCGGACACCCTGGCTGTGGCGCGTCGGCGCCTCGGTGCACCCGGGCGGCGGGATCCCCGCCGTGCTCGGCGGAGCGATGATGGTCGTCGCGAAGCTGTTGCAGCGGCATCCGGTCTGATCGGAGTCGGGTTCCGGGGACGCGATTCGTCGCGTGCGCGGACGGTGAACGACAGGATGCGCCCCTGGAGCGCGGGCCGCGGCTCCGGGGACGCGATTCGTCGCCCGCCGCGCGCGGGAGCGACCGAACGCGTCCCCGGAACGCTCGCCCGTAGCATCGGCGTGTGACGACCTACGCTGTGATCCGCCGTGCCCGCGCCGCCGACGTTCCCGCGCTCGTCGACCTGCGCGCGCAGATGATGCGCGACATGGGTGCGGACACGGGCGACGAGTCCTGGCGAGCGGATGCCGCGGCCTGGTACCGCGCCCGTCTCGCCGAGCCGATGCGGTGCGCCGCGATCATCGCCGAGGTCCCCGGCGACGGCGTCGTCGCGTGCGCCGTGGGCACGGTCGACGACCACGCGCCGTCGCCCCGCAACCCGAGCGGACTGCGGGGCGAGATCGCGAACGTCGTGACGTTCCCCGCGTTCCGCCGCCGCGGGCTCGCCCGCACCTGCGTGGAAGCGCTGCTGCAGTGGTTCGACGCCGAGACGGCCGTCCGCGTCGTGCGCCTCGCTGCGACGGCGGACGGCGAGGCGCTCTACCGGCGACTCGGTTTCAGCGAGCCGCGCGACCTGATCCTGGAACGACGGATGCCGCGCTGATCCGAGCAGGACGGGGGGACGACCCGGCATGTAGGAACCGCTCAGAGATGTCCGCGGACTCCGCGGCGGGATGCGGCAATCCGTCGCGAAATGTCCACCGGTCCCAGCACATCGAACTGACCGAGATGTCCATCGCTGGAGAGCTGTCCTTCGTTGGGACTGGTCGGGTCCGCATCAACGTCCTCGTCGCAAGAAATGAGCTACGCCCCGCTCCGGCACCCAGCGCTGCCTATGGGCGCAGGCCGAGTGCTTCAGTCCCGGGCGGACGCTGTCAGCTCCATCATCCTCTGTGCATAGGTGTCACTGTCGATCTCCCCCTCGTCGTACTGGCGCATCAGCTCATCAATCTGGGCCTTTAATTCAGCTCGATCCATCCTTGACTCCAAACTCGTCGTTCGTGAAGAAGGGGCGTGAGGAACGAACTGATGACAGTTTCGGTTTAGGCCGCGAGTGTGAGCGGCTCGGTTAGCTTGGCTTCGAACTCGATCGGCGTCAAGCCGCCGAGGGTGTCCTGGGCGCGTTGGCGGTGATACTTCCGCTCGATCCAGACGACGATCGCGAGCCGCAGCTCCTGCCGAGTCGTCCACCGCTGCTGGTTGAGCACGTTCTGGGCTGACCCCGTTTCGTAGGTCCGGTGGTTCTGAGAGTGGTCCTGTCGCCCGGAGTCGCGGGCAGGGAGACTGGTCAGATCATGTCGAACAGCAGGAAGCGTCACACCCCGGAGCAGGTCGTCCGTAAGCTCGG
>NZ_JBMWDN010000005.1:0-195321 GCF_049545465.1 Microbacterium sp. NPDC079356
ACCGGGACGGTTGCCGTCCTCGACATCGGCCTGGCGGAGCCAGTTCTGCAGCGTCGCTTCGCTGATACCGAAGTCAGTGGCGATCTGCTTGATGGTGACGCCGCTCTCACGACGCCGAGCGACCGCGACAACGTCCTCGCGGAACTCTCTGGGATAGGGACCGGGCATGATGACATCCTCCCCGCCAGCGCCTCCCGGCACTAACGATCAGTTGTCACCGATTCGTTCCTCACGCCCTCCAGGTTGGCTCTGTCAGTCTGTTTTGGCCCCGGAGTGACGGCTAGGAGTGGCCCCACTTTCTGACTTGCCGGGGCGGTTCTGACGGTTTGATCTGGCCCCACCTGAGCGTGTGTTTCGTGTTGCTTCAGGATGAGCGGGCCCGGCAGGGGTCGAAAGTGGAATTGTTCGCGGATATCCGCCGTGCCTCGCGCGTCGACGGGCTATCGGTGCGCGCGTTGGCAGACAGGTTCGGGGTCCACCGTCGCACGGTGCGGCAGGCTTTGGCGTTGCCAATTCCGCCGCCGCGGAAGATACCGTCACGGATGTCTCCACGGCTGGGGCCGTACAAGGCGGTGATCGACGCGATGCTCACTCAGGATCTGGACGCGCCTCGTAAGCAGCGGCACACGGCGACAAGGGTTCTCGCGCGGCTGGTCGACGAGCACGAAGCGGCGGGACTGTCGTACTCGACGGTCCGCGACTACGTGCGCGTACGTCGTGCCCAGATCGATGCCGCAGCCGGGCGCCGCGTCGAGGTGTTCGTCCCACAGGAACACGCACCTGGTGAGGAAGCCGAAGTCGATTTCGGCGAGGTCTGGGTGATCCTTGGCGGGGTGAAAACGAAGTGCCACGTGTTCACGTTCCGGCTCTCGCACTCGGGGAAGGCGGTGCACCGGGTGTACTCGACGCAATCGCAGGAAGCGTTCCTGGAAGGACATATCGACGCGTTCGACGAGATAGGTGGGATCCCGACCCGGCACATCCGGTACGACAATCTCACTGCCGCGGTACAGACGGTGCTGTATGGGAAGGGCCGTAGCCGAGTAGAGAACGACCGATGGGTACTGTTCCGCTCGCACTACGGGTTCGACTCGTTCTATTGCCAGCCCGGAATCGACGGCGCCCACGAGAAGGGTGGCGTCGAAGGCGAAGTTGGTCGGTTTCGCCGCACCTGGCTGTCGCCGATGCCGGTCATCGACTCGCTCGCCGAGTTGAACGAGCAGATCCGCCGGTGGGACGCCCGCGACAACGAGCGACGCATCAACACCCGGATCCGCACTGTCGGGCAAGACTTCATCGACGAACAAGCCCGCCTTACGCCATTGCCAGGCGAGCGGTTCGATCCTGGCCTGGTGCTCTACCCGCGGGTAGACCGCTCGAGCCTGATCACCGTGCGGATGGCGAGGTACTCCGTGCCCGCCCGTCTGATCGGGCGGAAGGTGCGGGTCTCGTTGCGGGCGTCTGAACTCGTGGTGTTCGACGGCCACGCCGAGGTCGCTCGGCACGAGCGGGTCGTGGCCCGCGGCGGGGAGTCGATCAACCTTGACCACTACCTCGAGGTCCTCAGGCGCAAGCCCGGCGCGTTGTCCGGGTCCACCGCGCTGGCCCGTGCACGCGAAGCCAGCGTGTTCACGACAGCGCATGACGCGTTCTGGCAGCAAGCGCGGAAGGTCGATGGCGACAGCGCCGGCACAAGGGCTCTGATCGATGTGCTCCTGCTCCACAGGACCATGCGAACCGTCGACGTGATCGCGGGGATCCGTGCCGCCCTCACGGTCGGGGCGGTGTCCGCCGACGTCGTCGCGGTCGAAGCCCGACTGCACGCCGCCGGGCCCGAGTCAGACCGTCATCGCGTTGAACAACCACGACGTGACGTGCAGCGAGTTGTCAGCCTGACCCAGCGTCGCCTCATGGATCCGGCCGCGGTGATCGCCGGACTCCCAGCCGACCGGCGGCCACTGCCATCCGTCGCGCACTACGACGAACTCCTTAACCGACGTTCCGAACCAGAACCGCCGGTCACCGATGAGAGAGAAGGAATCGCCGGATCATGAGCAACCCCACGAATGTCACCACGACCCTGCGTCGGCAGCGCGGGCTGACCGAAGAAGCCGCCGCGGCCGCAGTTGACCAAGCCTGCCGCAGGCTCCGTTTACCCACCATGCGGGCGGTGATGCACGAAGCGATCACGGCCGCGGAACGTGAGCAGCTGACCTACCAAGGGTTCCTTGCCGAGCTCCTCCTCGCCGAGTGCGACGACCGGGACCGCCGGTCCGTTGTCCGCCGCGTGTCGGCAGCCGGGTTCCCGAGGAACAAGTGGCTCGGGGACTTCGATTTCGACGCGAATCCGAACGTCAACCCTGCAACGATCCATACGCTCGCGAACGGGGACTGGATCCGCCGCGGCGATCCGCTGTGTCTGATCGGGGACTCCGGCACCGGGAAGTCGCATCTCCTCATCGGCCTCGGCACCGCCGCTGCAGAGAAGGGCTTCCGCGTCCGGTACACCCTGGCGACGAAGCTCGTGAACGAGCTCGTTGAAGCCGCCGACGAGAAACAACTCACCCGCACCATCAACCGGTACGGACGCGTTGACCTGCTCCTGATCGACGAGCTCGGCTACATGGAACTCGACCGACGCGGCGCCGAACTCCTGTTCCAGGTCCTCACAGAGCGGGAAGAGAAGAACTCCGTCGCGATCGCATCCAACGAGTCGTTCAGCGGGTGGACGAAGACCTTCACTGACCCGCGCCTGTGTGCGGCAATCGTCGACCGGCTCACGTTCAACGGCACCATCATCGAAACCGGCACCACCTCGTACCGCCTCAACCACACCCGTCAGCGGCAGTAGCGATCCGAAAGTCATCAGAGGTAGCGGCAGATGGACTCCGGCGTGCAGGCTTCGGACGCCGTTGCCGTCGCGTGCGCCCGAAGCTCGACGATGCTCCCTCGTAGGGCGCGCAGCTGCTCGAGCTGCTCATCAATCTCCACGAGCCGGCGGTCAAGGAGATCCAGCACGTGAGCGCACGGCGAACCACCCGTGTCGCGAACATCGAGGATCTCCGCGGTCTGCGCAAGGGTGAGCCCCGCCGCGCGAGCCCGATCGATGAACTCGAGCCGCTGCACCGTCTCGTCACCATAGCTGCGGTACCCGGCCGGGGTGCGCTCCGGCGGTTGCAGCAGCCCGCGCTCCTCGTAGTACCGCAGCGTCGACGGTCTCGTCCTCGCCTTCTCCGCGAGTTCTCCGATCCGCATCGTGACACCTCCACCGTCAGTTTGACCTTCAAGCATGCTTGAAGGTCCATTCTGTCGCATAGGGCCGCACGTGCGGCCCGGTCCACCCGAGGAGGCATCATGACTCAGCACAACGAGTTCGATCTTGCGGTGGTCGGGACGGGCGGCGCGGCGATGTCCGCGGCGATCCACGCCCGACTCGAGGGGGCGAGCGTGGTCGCCATCGAATCGGGCACGCTCGGTGGCACCTGCGTGAACGTGGGTTGCGTGCCCTCCAAGACACTCCTCGCGGCCGCGCACACCCGCCACGCCGCGCTCACGAACCCGTTCCCCGGCGCCGCCACCTCCGCTGGGGCCGTCGACCTCGGCGCGCTCGTGCAGCAGAAGGATGAGCTGGTCGGCATGCTCCGCCAGACCAAGTACGCCGACATCGCCGCCGCCTACGGGTTCGACATCCTCCCCGGCACCGCAACATTCACCGATCCCTCAACACTGCTCGTCGATGGACGACCGGTTCGCGCCAAGTCGTATCTCATCGCCACCGGCGCCGAACCGACCATCCCAACGATCCCCGGCCTCGAGCAGATCGATTACCTCACGTCGACCACGGCGATGGAACTCACCGAGCTGCCCGCTTCGCTCGTGGTGATCGGCGGCGGATTCGTCGGCCTCGAACAGGCCCAGCTGTTCGCCCGGCTCGGGGTCGAGGTCACCATCATCGGCCGGCTCGCCCCGCACGCCGAACCAGAACTCTCCTCCGAGCTCCGCAAAGCCTTCCTGACCGACGGAATCACCGTCATAGGCGACCGCGCCGCAACGATCACCCCACACGACGACCTGGTCCGAGTCCTCACCCGCACCGGGAAAGTAGCTACCGGTGAACGCGTCCTCGTCGCCACCGGCCGCACCCCCCGCACCGACGGGCTCGGCCTCGCCACTGCGGGCATCGCGACCGACACCCGCGGCTTCATCATTGTCGACGAACAACAGCGGACCACGAACCCGGCGGTGCTCGCCGCCGGCGACGTCACCGACGTGCCCCAGTACGTGTACGTCGCCGCGAGGACCGGGAAGATCGCCGCACACAACGCCCTCGGTCACTCTGAGCAGGTCGACTACACCGGGTTGCCCTCCGTCCTGTTCACCTCACCCCAACTCGCCTCGGCCGGGATCACCGAAGCCGAAGCCATCGCCGCCGGATACAGATGCGCCTGCCGATACCTGCGACTGGCCGACGTGCCCAGAGCCATCGCCAACCACAACACCCGCGGCGGCATCAAGATCGTCGCCGACGCCGACACCGGCAAAGTCCTCGGAGTCCACGCCCTCGCCGACACCGCCGGCGAGATGATGCTCGCCGCGACCTACGCCATCAAAGCCGGATTCACCGTCACCCAACTCGCCGACACCTGGGCCCCGTACCTCACCATGGCCGAAGGCATCCGCCTCACTGCGAACCTCTTCCGCAACGAACTCCCCACTTCCTGCTGCGCCTGACAACAGACAGCCACCCACATCGACCCGCCGCCACGACGGGGCCACTTCAAACCGTCACCCCGGGGCCAAATCAGGTTGACAAAGTCACGCGAGACGTGTTCGACGGCCCAGGCGGCAGGTCGAAGCCCGAAGCCGCGGCCCGCGCTCTCGCTGAGGCGACCCCCGCCGTCAGCCGCTACCGCGTCTACCGGACGACAACCGAAGAGGCTCGCAAGGCCGAGGCGGAGGGGCGCCGCGCAGAGCCGTCGCTGGCCGTCGATATGACTCGCGTTGGTGCGGAGCGAACCCTCGTGCCGACAGCGTCTGTGCAGGCACTGAGACGGACGCCCAGTCGCGGAGCACGTCAGGGTCGTACTGACGACGCCACCCTAGAGCGCTGACGGCGAAGAGGTGGACCGACCGGGCTAAGCCCGGTCGAGGCAAATGTCGCGTCTTCCTCGGGAGCTCGGGTCGCCGCCTCCACCACTTGGCCTAGATTCTCGCTTGGATTGTGGTCGGCGTGGTGCGCCGATTCGTCCTCGGACTCTATCCAGCCATGGACGGACTGATCGAGACATGGGAGGTCTTCATCGGCGCTCTCGCCGCGGTCGGTCCGTGCGGAAGCCACAATTGGGGTTCTGGAGAGAGGAGCGCCTCGCCGGATTCGTCGCGCCCGCGACATGCAGCGAGGGAAGCCCAGGGCCGACGTGACGAAAGGTCGACCTTGGCCGGAGGCCCACGTCGCCGGGGTCAGGACACGTTGACTCGCAACGCCCACAGGAAGACGCTATACGGGATACGATCGCTGGTCGTTCGTTCAGGGCACTATCCGGTTGCCCAGGTTGCCCGTCACGTAAAGCGCAACGAGTGCTGCGACAACGACTACGACAACGATTCCGAGCACTATTGCCACTCGTTTACTCACGGGTATCTCGCCTTCATTCCGGCCAGGTCTCCGTTGCCGAGATTGCGCTGTGAAGTGAGGCAGGTGGGTGACTCAGGCATCATGACCTGCTGGGTCGCTAGAGCTACATGGTTCAGGCCGAAAAAGTGACCGGCTTCGTGGGTCATCACTCCCTGCAGGTCGTAGGCGCCGGAGCATCCTGTGACTGACGAACCGGTGTACCAAGAGCGGCTGGAAGTGTCGATTCTGATATCTGCGTTGATGATTTGGCCGGATGTGCGCCATGTGCATGTGCCCGCGAGTGTCCCGCTGGAAAGCGGGCCGCCATCGACGACGTTCTTGAGGTCGTTAGCAAGGCAGAGTGAATCGTTGATGTTGGCTGACGTGCTCGTGGTGCCTTGATATGCGTGCGCGGCGCTGTTTGGCTTGTTTTGACCGCATGCTCCGATGCCGTCTGCCATGGCAGTGAACGCGCCCGCAACTCGCGCCTGGCCGCCGAAGCTGGGAGTTTTGTACCACCACTTTGCTGTGGAGAGCCAGCGTTCATTTGAGATTGAGTACGCGTAGCTGTCGCATTTCGGGCTGGTTGCCAATGGAGTCACCACGGGGTCGAAGACAGGGTTCTCGGCCAGCGAAAACTCCGCGGCTACCGAGGGTGAACCCTGGATCTCGACGGCGTCATGCGTCATCGAGAGCGTGGCGATCTCTCCGTCTTCAGATTGAGCGACCGTGAATTCGGGGACTTCCACCCCGGCTCTGCCGATGTGGCGCTGTAAGTGACCGAAGTCCCCCTTTCCGGAAGCACAGCGCCGACACCCGAGGCATCGTCTCGGATGATCAGGTCGCCTAGATCGGTGCAATTAGCTACCTCATCCAGCTCGCTAGCCCAAATCTGCCCGGATTCCACAGCCTCATCACATGCGAACGTCTCAGCGGCGGCTGGCGTTGGCAGAAGAAAGAACGAGGCTGCGATCGCGGCGACGCCTAGTTGTACACCAAGTCTTGATGATTTCATGTTCCCCCCAGGAAGCCGTCCTAATGGCGGCCGTCGTCTGGGACTCTAGGGGAGCTCATGGTTCCCTGTCGACACTCAGCTGGATGAATGAGGTAATCCTCCCCATGTCGCCGTCCAAGTGATGCAGTAGAGGCCGTCGATCAATCCGACTCACTCATCGCTGCCACCACGCTCTCCCGCACGTACCGAATGAGCCCTCGCCCGACGTCATAGAAGTCGGGTCCCGCGCCAGCTGCTCGCATCGTCCGAAGTTCGGACAGGTCGACTCGCAGCGCCTCCGCGGCCTCCGCCGGCGTGAGCAGCAGCGGGCCGTCGACGACCGCCCCCGCCCTCATCGAGCAGCTCGCTTCTTGGCAACGTCGTCGATCTTGTCGGGACGGAACCCCGACCATGACTGATCGGCCGTTTCCACGACGGGCGCCTGCAGGAACCCGGCTGCCTTCAATCTCGCCAGCGCTTCGGGATCGGACAACACCGACGGAGCGTGCGCGCTCGAGACGCTTCGGCTGGCTTGCTCAAGCGCTTGGCGCCACCTGAGCCAGCGATGCTCACGCTAAGCTTCTATGATTATCTAGCTAAGTCTAGTGATTATCTAGATATTGGTAGTTTTCAGTAGATGGGAGTTCGCGTGGATCCCGTTCGCAATCCATACTCGCCGGGCGCGGGACGGAAGCCGGCTGCCCTCGTCGGCCGAGACGACGGGCTACGCGCGTGGTTTACCGCGCTGCAGCGGGCGGAACGTGGGCGAACCGATCAGCCCTTCGTCTTATACGGGCTGCGCGGCGTTGGAAAGACAGTCTTACTGTCTGAGTTTCGCCGCAATGCCATCAAGCGCGGGTGGATTGCTGCGCAGGTGGAGGCGGGCACCGGGAAGGCGTTGCGCGAGCTCCTGGGAGAAGCACTCTATGGGCCCCTGTCCGATCTGGCACGGCCAACGGCAGGAAAGCGTCTCCTCAAGGCGCTGAGAACTGCGCTTACCTTCAACGCGTCGTATGACGCCACTGGAAGTTGGTCTTTTGGGCTAGATCTCTCGGGATCAGACGGAGGTGGGGCTGACACGGGGATTCTTGATACCGACTTGCGGAAGCTGTTGCGAGACCTGTCGGGAGCGGCCGAAGAAGAGGGGGTCGGCCTGGCGATCTTCATCGACGAAGCACAGGATCTAGATCCAGACGAACTCGCGACCCTCTGCGCGATAGCTCACGCAGCGGCCCAGGATGAATGGCCGCTTCTGTTCGCGTTCGCGGGCCTGCCGAGCCTCCCGCGGATCCTGGCTGAGGCGAAGTCTTACGCGGAGCGGATCCACTACTTCAAGATCCAACAGATTGATGAGAGCGTCGTCGCCGAGGCTCTGACAATCCCCGCTGCGCAGGAAGACGCAGAGTGGGAGGATGAAGCCGTCGCTCTCGTGGTGGCGAACTCCGGTCGTTACCCATATTTTCTGCAGCAGTACGGCCAGGAAACCTGGAACGTCGCAGCGGGTCCTGTCATCACAAAGACTGACGCCGAACTCGGGATCGCTCACGGGAACAATCAGCTGGACAACGGCTTCTTCCGTGCGCGATGGGACCGGGCCACTCGGTCAGAACAGCACTACCTCAGAGCGATGGCTGCGGACGGAGACGCCGGTAGTTTCTCGGGAGAGATCGCGTCACGGCTCGGCAAGAGTCCAAAAAGCTTGGGCCCGACCCGCGCCGCGCTGATCGGGAAGGGCTTGGTGTATGCCCCGGAACACGGAGTCGTCGCCTTCACCGTTCCCGGCATGGCCGCATTCATTGCAAGGCAACTGGACGCCTAGGGCGTGTTGATCAAGAAGGTGCGGGGTGGCCAGCCGCCGCGAGTTGCGCTTCTGCTTGTCGCCGAAAGCGATCGGCCGGCCCGGCTTCTTGCGGCGGTGCGCGATCTGGTCGTCCCGCTCGGGGATGGTCGCCGCGATCCTCCGGTCGCGGAGCCAGGCGCGGTTCGCCCTTGAGGGGTACCCCTTGTCGGCGAGCACCCGGTCGGGGCGGGTGCGGGGGCGGCCCTTCCCGTCGCGGGGAACGCGGATGTTCTCCAGCACCGCGCTCATCATCGTGGTGTCGTTGATGTTCCCGGCGGTGATCATCATGCTCAGCGGCCGGCCGCGGCCGTCGCAGACCAGGTGCAGTTTGGTCGTCAGCCCGCCGCGGGAGCGTCCGATCCCGTGATCAGGCGGCTCGGACCACGGATTCTTGTGATTCGGCACAGCCCCCTGTGTCCCGGGCGAGGGTCGCGCCGTGCTGATGCACGCGCGCGATCGTGGAGTCGATCGAGACGACCCAGTCGATTTCCCCAGCGGCGTCGGCCTGCTTCTGCACCTCGGTGAGCAGCTTCTGCCAGGTGCCGTCTCCGGCCCACCGGTTGAACCGCTTGTAGATCGAGTTCCACTTCCCGAACCGTTCCGGAACGTCACGCCACGGCGCACCGGTCCGGTACTTCCACGCCATCCCCTCGATAGCGAGCCGGTGATCCGTCCACGGCCGCGACCGACCGGTCACCGTCGGCATCAACGGCTCCATCACGGCCCACACCTCGTCAGAGATCTCCTGTCGCGTCACCGTTCAAGACTCACCCACCGAGGAGCGGAACCTCTTGATCAACACGCCCTAGTAGTCCTCGGAGTACACAAGGGCGGCGGCGCTTCCTTCGCCATCTTTTCGAAGCTCCAGTACGCGCCCAGCGGCACCCGGCCACGGTACAACTACTAAGCAGATGAAGATGAAGCTTAGGTCGCTCGTGATTGTTCCCTCGCTGCTCGCCGTGATGCTGGCGGGGTGTGCCGGTACTGACGAGTTGACCGTCGCTACTTACAAGCCAACAGGCGAAGGTGGGAATGGCGCCGCGTTTGCTGGCACTCTGACCCGGAGCGAGTCAGGGTGTCTCACGATCGCATCTGGTGATTCCTCCGTGGTGCCTGTGTTCCCCGATGATGCGATCGCCGTCGACGGCGAGGCCATCCTCTACAGGAGCCAGACTTACAGCCTGGGGGACACGATCAGACTGGGTGGCGGCTTCGTCAATAGTCAAGACCTGCCCGAAGAATGCGCGGAGGAGACCGACACCTTCATCGTCTCCGCGAACCCTTAGGTGACGTTCTCCAGCTCGGCGGACCGTGCCATCCCGACCCGCCCTGGGGGCGGAATGACCGGTAGCGCTGCCGCTGATGCGCGCTCCCGTCGAGGATCACCAACGAGCGCTAGGACGCTGTCCCGCGCGTACCGGATGAGACCGCGGCCCACGTCGTGATAGTCGGGCCCGATGCCGATGGTGCGCATCGTCCGAAGTTCGGACAGGTCGACTCGTAGCACCTCCGCGGCCTCCGCCGGCGTCAGCAACAGAGGCGCGTCGCCGACTGCGCCTGCGGACTGTTCGGCTGGCGGTTCCAGGCGACGAATGAGACCGGAGAGTCGATCGTGTTCGACGTCTACGGCGGGCCGTGGGAGTGGCACGTTCACCGAAGCTCGATCTCGCCATCGAAATGCGCCCAGACGAGCCACGGCACCGGGCCGAGTTGCCGAGCCTGCGCGCGGGTCTCGTCGGAGGCGCCCGCGGCGGTGAGCGCCGCCTCCCATCGCGATGACAGGGCGGCGGCGTCTGCGGCATCCGGGCGGAAGGCGGCCAGCCGCACTGCTTCCTTCCGGAGCGCCTGATCGTCGCGGCTGCGGTCGGCGCGCGCGTCGGCGCCGCGCGCGGGGCTGGTCGCGCTGCCGCGCCGGCGGGCGAAGATCACCGCCAGGGCGACCAGTTCGACCAGCAGGATGCCCCCGGCCACGAACCACGATCCCAGCTGCTCCTGCGTGAAGGGCACGCCGCGGGATGCCGTGCCGACGATCATCCGGTATCCGATGAGCAGCGCGAGGACGACGGCGACGATCACCGTCATCACCATCCCCACGTATGCGGGGTAGGGCGAGGCCCGCCGGGCGAGGAACCCGACGACCACCAGCAGCACGGCGGCGATCGGCGTCGCGATGATGACGAGCGGCAGCGCGATCTCGATGTCGACGACGACGCCGCGAACGGGCGGCAGGAACATCGACGCCGCCGTCACGACCGCCAGCAGCGCGAAGGTGAGCACGGTGCCCCAGGCACGGTCGTGGGAGCCTGTTCCGAGGTCCGAACGGCGCGGGACAGGGATCGCGTCGCGCGGCCCGGATATGAAGTCGCGGCGCTCCCGCGACAGGCGCATCACGGCGGGGAGCAGTCGATTGGAGAGCCCGCGGTCCGCGGCGATGGCTTGGTGAGCGGCACGCGCGACCGCGATGATCTCCTCGTTGCTGCCCACCAGCTGAACGGTACGGGTGCTCATGCAGAACCTCCTCTCACGACCGTGCGGGGACGGGGAGTGCAGCCTCCTCCACGAGCGGCACCTGGACGGTGACCGCGCGCCCGGCCTGCACGAAGATACCTCGTCCGGCGGGGACAGGGCTTGCGCTCCACAGATGTCCGAACGGCCGATTCTCGGCGGCAGGAGCGGATGCGAGGGGTAGGCGGAAACGACTGCAAGCTTTAGCGGCGCCCGAGCTTCGCTCCCCTCGCCCTTCGTCGCGCCCGAGTCGAGCGACGCTCCTCGAGACGACGCTCACTGATACCCGCCGATCGGGCGTACCCATTCGGACGAGCTTCGTCCAGAAGCCGCGTACCGGCACGCGGGAGCCTCGCGGTGCGAAGCTGGCTGAACTCGTCACGGCTCGTAGCTCGACGGCTCTGGACGCCTTCCTCATGATCCACGCTGTTGCGTCGGCATCATCGCCGTACGGCGCATGTCTGCATCCGGCGGTCGTGCTCCGGGGACGCGAACTGTCGCGCGGTCGCAGGGACGACGACGATTCGGGTCCCTGGAAGCTTGCGCCAGACGGCTCAGGCCTGCGTCACGCGCTCCACCCGGGCTCATCGCCGAGGCCGGTGAGGATGCGGGCGGTGATCGTCCGCAGGTGCTTCTGCTGCGCGGCGGTGAGCCGGTCGAGCACCGCGCGTCTCACCAGATCGACGTGGCCGGGGCCCGCCGCGCGACGGACCTCGGCCCCCGCATCCGTGAGGATCGCGAGGGTGTAACGGCCGTCCGCGGGGTCGGTCTCACGGCGGAGGTATCCGCGCGATTCGAGGCGGGTCGCCGCGCGGGACAAGCGCGAGAGCGAGCTGTGGGCGTACCCGGCGAGCGTGCTCATCCGCAGCCGCCCGTCCTCGGCGCGGGACAGGGCGTAGAGGATGCCGTACTCGAAGTGGGTAAGTGCGGCATCCCGCTGCAACTGGGCGTCCAGCGCCGCGGGCAGCCACTCGAGCAGCGTCGCCAGCGACGACCAGGTCTCGAGGTCGTCGGGGGAGAGGTCGTCGTCCGCAGCCACCTTCCGAGCCTATGTCATGACTTGCTCAGTCAAGCGATCCGGGCTACCGTCACTTGCTCAGTCAAGTGAAAGGCACCATCGATGGACCTCCAGCTGCGTGACACGCGCGCTCTCATCACCGGTTCGACGCAAGGCATCGGGTTCGCGATCGCCGAAGCCCTCGCGGCCGAAGGCGCCGCGGTCATCCTCAACGGACGGGATGCCGTCCGCACGCACGCGGCTGCGGATCGGCTCCGCGCGCTCGTCCCCGGAGCGGACGTCGACGTCGCGCCCGGGGACGTCACCGACCCGGCTGCGCTCACGGGCCTGTCCGAGGTCGACATCCTCGTCAACAACGCCGGCGCGTTCGGGCTGAACGAGTTCGCCGACGCCGACGACGCGGAGTGGCAGCGATACCTCGACGTGAACCTGACCGCCGGCGTCCGCCTCTCGCGCCGAGTGCTGCCGGGCATGCTCGAGCGCGGATGGGGCCGCATCCTCTTCATCGCGAGCGAGTCGGGCGTGAACGTCCCGGCCGACATGATCCCGTACGGCGTCTCGAAGGCGGCGACGATCGCACTCGGAAACGGCCTCGCGAAACTCACGCGGGGCACGCAGGTCACCGTCAACACCGTGCTCGGCGGGCCGACATACTCGGACGGCGTCGCGACCGTGATCGAGTCGATCGCGGCGGCGCAGGGCGTGCCGGCCGACGCCGTCGCGGCATCCGTCATCGGTCGGAACACGACGACGCTGCTGCAGCGCTTCATTCGACCCGAGGAGATCGCGGCGCTCGTCGCGTTCCTGGCGAGTCCGCGTGCGTCGGCGATTAACGGCGCCGCGCTCCGCGCCGACGGCGGAGTGCTGACCGGGACGCTGTGACGCCGGAACCCCGCGCCCCCGCGTCAGAAGACGATCGTGTGGTTCCCGTGGCGGATGACGCGGTCCTCGGAGTGCCAGCGCACCGCGCGGGACAGCACCTGACGCTCGACGTCGGCGCCGCGGCGGACGAGCTCGGCGGTCGTGTCGGCGTGCGTGACGCGGATCGTGTCCTGCTCGATGATCGGGCCCTCGTCGAGGTCGCCGGTGACGTAGTGGCTCGTCGCGCCGATGAGCTTCACGCCGCGCTCCTTGGCCTTGCGGTACGGCTCGGCGCCGATGAAGGCGGGCAGGAACGAGTGGTGGATGTTGATGACCGGCACCGCGAGCTCCTCGAGGAACTCCGGCGACAGGATCTGCATGTACCGCGCCAGCACGACGAAGTCGACGTTGCCCTTGAGTAGCTCGAGGATCTTCGCCTCGGACGCCGACTTGTCGGGGCCGGGCGTCGACGGCACGTGGAAGAACGGCACCCCGAACGAGCGGACGTCCTCGGCCGACGAGGTGTGGTTGGAGATGACCATCGGGATGCTGGTGGGCAGCTCACCGCGACGGTTGCGCCACAGCAGGTCGAGCAGGCAGTGGTCCTGCTTCGACGACAGGATCGCCATGCGCTTGGGCACCGACTGGTCCGTCAGCGACCACTCGAGCTCGAACGGGGCGAGGGTCTCGGCGATCTCCGCCTCGATCGCGGGGCGCTGCGCACCGAAGCCGGGCCGGTGGAACACGACGCGCTGGAAGTACGCCCCGCCCCGGGGGTCGTCCGAGTACTGGTCGAACTGCACGATGTTGCCGCCGATCCGCGTGATCATCGCCGAGACGGCGGCGATGATCCCCGGGCTGTCCTTGCCGTGCACGATGAGGCAGGCGTGGTCGGGGTGGAGCTGCGGGGCGGGCGACGTCATCCCTCGATTCTGCCCTGTGAGATGACGGATGCCGACCGCGTGACGCGCGGCATCCGTCAGCGCACGCCCTTCATGAGCGACAGCACCGGCTTCACGCAGACGAGCAGCAGCACGCCCATCGCAATCGAGATCCCGCCGAGCGTCGCGAAGTACGGCACCTCGTTCGTCGGGTCGTACAGCGTCGCGAGCTGACCGGCGATCGCGGTGCCGAGCGACACCGAGAGGAAGAACAGCGCGACCATCTGCGTCTGGAACCGCACCGGCGCGAGCTTCGTCGCCGCCGACAAGCCGACCGGCGAGAGCATCAGCTCCGCGATCGTGAAGACGAGCAGGATGCCGACGATCGCCAGCAGCGGCGTCGAGTTCGCCCCGCCACCGGCGAACGGCAGGAAGAGCAGGAACGCGACACCCATGACGGCGACACCCAGCGCGAACTTCACCGGGGTCGAGGGCTGACGCGCGCCGAGCTTCGACCAGACGGCCGTGAACACGCCCGCCAGCAGGATGATGAACACCGGGTTGATCGACTGCACCCACGGGATCGGCATCTCCCAGCCGAACAGGTCGCGGTTCAGGCGCTCGGCAGAGTAGAGCGTCACGACCGTGAACTGCTGCTGGTAGAGCGACCAGAAGACGACCGACGTGACGAACAGCGGCAGGAAGCCCCACACGCGGCTGCGCTCCTGCGTCGTGATCTGCCGGCTCAGCAGGATGACGGCGAAGTACGCGATCGCCGCGAGGATCACCGCCCCGATCACGATCAACGCCAGGTTGTCGGCGCGGATGACACCGGTCAGGACCAGGACCACGATGACCACGACGGCCGCCGCGCCGATCCCCGCGAACAGCGGGTAGCGCCCGCGCGGCAGCGGATTGGGCACCACGCGTGCCTCGGCGGGCAGGCTCCGGCGGCCGAACGAGTACTGCGTGAGGCCGAGCGCCATGCCGAGGGCGGCGAGCCCGAAGCCCCAGTGGAACCCGAGGGTCGACTGCAGCAGCCCGGTGAGCAGGGGGCCGGCGAACGCGCCGAGGTTGATACCGAGGTAGAACAGCGAGAAACCTGCATCCCGTCGCGGATCGTCGGCGGCGTACAGGGTGCCGACGACGCTCGTGGCGGTCGCCTTGAGCCCGCCGGATCCGAAGGCGACGAGGATGAGGCCGACGGTCACCCCCGCGAAGCCGGGGAGCAGTGCGAGCGCGATGTGCCCCGCCATGATGACGATCGCGCTGAGGAACAGGACGCGCTCGGCGCCGAGGATGCGGTCGGCGATCCAGGCGCCGAGGACGGTCGACAGGTACACCGCGCCGCCGTACGCGCCGACGATGCTCGCGGCGACCGTCTTGTCGACCCCGAGCCCGCCGTCGGTGACGGAGAAGTACAGGTACAGGAGCAGGATGCCCTGCATGCCGTAGAAGCTGAAGCGCTCCCACATCTCGACGCCGAACACGTGCGCGAGCGCGAACGGCTGGCCGAAGAATCGGGTGTCGCGCGCTGCGGTGCCGTCGGAGGGCGGGAGGTCGACGGGAGGTACGTTCCGCATTCGTCCCAGGCTAGGCGCGTGTCCTGGACGAGGCGCCCAGGTTGTGCCGCACCCCACGCGGGTGTATCAGTCCGCGTCAGCGGCGCGCGTCGCGTGCCGATCGGCGACAAGGGTGTCGCGCACGCGACGACGGAGCACCTTGCCGATGAGGGATTTCGGCAGCTCCTCCCAGACGACGTAGGTCGTCGGCCGCTTGTACTCCGCGAGCCGCTCACGAGCCAGCTCGCGCGCGGCGGCCTCGTCGAAGGCGGCACCGTCCTCCAGGACGACGACCGCCGTGACGACCTCGGCGCCACCGCCGCGGGGGATGCCGACCACCGCCGTCTCGGCGACGCCCGGCGTCCCGGTCACGACCTGCTCGACCTCCGACGGGGCGACGTTGAAGCCGCCCGTGATGATGAGCTCCTTCTTGCGGTCGACGACCGTGACGAAGCCGTCCTCGTCCTGCTGCACGAGATCGCCGGTGCGCACCCAGCCGCCCTCGAGCAGTGTCGCCGCCGTCTCCTCGGGGCGGTTCCAGTAGCCGGCGAACACCTGCGGCCCGTGGATGAGCAGCTCGCCGGTCTCGCCCTGCGCCACCTCGTGGGTCGGTTCCTCCTGGTCGACGACCTTGATGTCGGTGGAGGGGAAGGGGATGCCGATGGCCCCGATGCGGCGCGACTCGTCGAACGGGTTGGCCAGGGCGATGGGACTCGTCTCGGTGAGGCCGTACCCCTCGTTGAGCATGCTGCCGGCGAGCTTCTCCCAGCGCGAGACGACGGCGGGCGTGAGGGTCATCGCACCCGAGATCGAATACACGACGCGGCTCAGGTCGAGGTCGCCGTCGCGGGCGACCCGGGCCAGCCGGTCGAACATCGGCGGGACGGCGGGGATGAACGTCGGGGGGAACCGCTTCGCGGCATCCACCACCAGTTCGGGGTCGAACGTCGGGAACAGGACGGCGCGCGACCCGGTCTCGACGGAGTAGATGACCGACAGCAGCAGCCCGAAGGAATGGAACATCGGCAGCAGCCCGTAGATGCTGCCCTCGCCGTGTCGGAAGTCGGGCATCCACGCGGCGCCCATGCGGGCGTTGGCCCACAGGTTGCCGTGGGTGATCATGGCGCCCTTCGGGACCCCGGTGGTCCCCGAGGTGTACTGCAGGCACGCGAGGTCGTCGCGGCTCGGTCGCGGATGGCTCGCGGGCAGGGCGGGAGAGTTCTCGAGCCGCCCGAACGGGATCGTCCCGGGTGCAGCACCCGTGAGCTTGGCGCGCGACTCCCGGGCCTTCGCCACGGGGAGGCGCAGCAGCATCCGCGTCGTCAGCGGCATCGCGGTGGTCACGTCGACCGAGACGACGTCGCGGATGCCGAGCTCGGCCGGCAGCGACTGCACGAGCGGCGCCACCTTGTCCCACGCGATGACGGTGCGCGCGCCGTGGTCGCGGAACTGCACCTCGAGCTCGTCCCGCGTGTAGAGCGGGTTGTGCTCGACGACGACGGCACCGAGCCGCAGCACCGCGTAGAACGCGATGACGTGCTGCGGGGCGTTGGGCATGATCAGCGCGACGCGGTCGCCGGCGCCCACGCCGAGCTTCCGCAGGCCCTCGGCGACGCGCGCGACCCGCGCCCCGAGCTCGTCGTAGGTCACCGTCCGGCCGAAGAACGCGATCGCGTCGCGCTCGCCGTATTGGGCGACGCGCTGCTCGAGCAGGTCGACGAGCGAGCCCGTGACGGGTTCGATGTCGACCGGCGTGCCGGCGGCGTAGAAGCGGTTCCAGGCGCGGGTCTCGTTCAGCTGCACGGCAACGATCCTAGGCAGCGGAGGTGGCGAGCGCGTGCCCCTTGCTCGCGAGGGGCACGCGCGCAAGCGCTCGCGGCGACGGATGCGGCGTGCGACGCTCGAGCGATGATCACCGATGCGCACCCCGCCCCCCGGGACCACGACGCCGGCTTCTTCGGCGACCTGCCCCGCACGGATTATGGGGTCGTCGTCGGCAACTGCCAGGCCGAATCGGTGCGCCTCGTCCTCGATTCCGACGAGCTGCCGCTCGTGCGCGTCCCTCCCGTGTACCTGCTGGATGCCGCCGCGACCCGCCGCCTGCACGAGGTGGTCGCGGGCGCCGCGGCGCTCATCGCGCAGCCGGTGAAGGACGACTACCACGGGCTTCCCCTGGGGACGCGGCAGCTCGCGGCATCCCTCCCGCCGTCGGGCCGGGCAGTCACGTTCCCGATCGTCCGCTTCACCGGCCTGCACCCCTTCCAGGCCGCGCTGCACGTGCCGGGCGTCGAGGAGACGCCGCCGCTCGTCGCGTACCACGACGTCCGCACGCTCGCGCTGGCGGCCGGGGCGCCCGTGCGGGAGCGGCTCGACCCCGACGGCGTGCGCGCCGAGGCCGCCGCCTCGCTCGCCGAACTCCGCCGGCGCGAGGAGACCCTCGACGTCGCGGCGTCGGATCTGTTCGCCGAGCCCCGGTTCGACCTCGTCCGCACGGTGAACCATCCGGGCAACGAGGTGATCCTCGCGCTCGGCGACCGGATCCTGCGTGCGCTCGGCCGCGACGGTGCCGCGCGCGACCCGGGCCGACCCCTCCTGAACGCGGTCCACGCGCCGCGCGAGGACTGGGTGATCGACGCGTGGGGTCTCGACGCCGACGCGGTCCCGGACTGGACGGTCGACGGGCGACGCGTCGACCTCGCCGAGGTCCGCGACGCGCACCTCGCCTGGTACCGGGAGCACCCGCAATTCGTCCGCGGCGCGGTCGACCGGCTGCGGCCCACGCTGGAGCGCTGGCGCCGCTGATCGGCGTAGCGTGGCGGCATGGCTGACGGGCTCGACATCCGCGAACTGCACACGATCGACGAGATGGTCGCCGCGAGCGGCGTGTTCGAAGCTGTCTGGGGTTCGCCCGACGGCGGGATGCCGCCCAACCTGCTGCGGGCTCTCGAACACTCCGGCAACTACGTCGTCGGGGTGTACGACGGCGACCGCATGATCGCGGCGTCGGCGGCGTTCTTCGGGCCCCCGGCATCCCGCAGCATGCACTCCCACGTCACGGGTGTGCTCCCCGATGCGCAGGCGCGGGGGATCGGGCGGGCGTTGAAGGCGCACCAGCGCGAGTGGGCGTTCGCGCGCGAGGTCGGCACGATCACCTGGACCTTCGACCCGCTCATCGCCCGCAACGCGCACTTCAATCTCGCGGCCCTCGGCGCGCGGGTCACCGACTACCTCGTCGACCACTACGGCGACATGGGCGACGCGATCAACAGCGGCGACGAGAGCGACCGGCTGCACGTCGCGTGGCACCTCGCCTCGCCGGTGCCCACGCCCGACGCGGCCGAGGTGGTCGCCACCGTCGCGATCCCGACCGACGTCGAGGCGCTCCGTCGGACGGATCCGGATGCCGCGGCCCGGGCGCGCCACGAGGTGCGCGCCGCGTTCCGGGCGCAGCTCGACGCGGGTCTCGTCGTGGGCGGGTTCCGCACCGGCGAGGGCTACCTCTTCGTCCGGCCGTGACGCCGCGCGTAGCCTGAGCCCATGCCGCTCGCCCAGCCCGCCGCATCCGTCCGCCTCGACCGACTCGAGCTGCGGATCCTGCGCATCCCGCTCGTCGCGCCGTTCACGACGTCGTTCGGGACCATGACCGATCGCGAGGTCATCGTCGTGCGCGCGCGGACCGACGCGGGCGACGGCTGGGGCGAGATCGTCACGCAGAGCGCGCCGGTCTACTCGAGCGAGTACACGCAGGGCGCGTGGGACGTCGCGACCCGCTGGCTCGGCCCGGCCCTGCTGCACCGCGGTGAGCTCGCTCCCGAGCAGGTCGCCCCGACGCTCGATCCGTTCGTCGGCCACCGCATGGCGAAGGCGGGTCTCGAGCTCGCCGTCCTCGACGCGGCGCTGCGCTCCGAGGGACGCTCGTTCGCGTCGTACCTGGGTGCCACGGCGGCGACGATCCCGTCGGGGGTGAGCGTCGGCATCCAATCCGACCCGGCGGCGCTCGTCGAGACCGTCCGCGGCTACCTCGACGAGGGGTACGTGCGCATCAAGATCAAGATCAAGCCCGGTCGCGACATCGCCGAGACGGATGCCGTGCGTTCCGCGTTCCCCGAGATCCCGCTGCAGGTCGACGCGAACTCCGCCTACACGCTCCCCGACGCCGACATCCTGGCGCAGCTCGACCGCTTCGGTCTGCTGCTCATCGAGCAGCCGCTGCAGGAGGACGACATCGTCGACCACGCCGCCCTCGCCCAGCAGCTGACGACCCCGATCTGCCTCGACGAGTCGATCACCTCGGTGAAGGCCGCGCGCGACGCGCTCGCCCTCGGCGCGACGACCGTCATCAACGTCAAGGCGGGCCGCGTCGGCGGTTACCTCGAGGCGCTCCGCATCGCCGACCTCTGCGAGGCGGCGGGGATCCCGGTGTGGTGCGGCGGCATGCTCGAAACCGGCATCGGACGTGCCGCGAACGCGGCGCTCGCCGCGCACCCTGCGTTCACGCTGCCGGGCGACGTCTCGGCATCCGCTCGGTTCTACACGGAGGACATCGTGACGGAGCCGGCCGTCCTCGAGGACGGGCACGTGCGGGTACCGACCGGTCCCGGGTTGGGCGTCGAGGTCGACCTCGACGCGCTCGAGCGGTTCACCGTGGCGCGCGAGACGCTGCGGCCCTGAGGGCGCTCAGGCGGGCGTCACCACCAGATGCCGCCGCCGAGCGAGATCCCACCCCAGGTGAGCAGGACGAAGATGCCCGCGAAGACGACGGGGGCGATGCCCTTCCCCCGCCGGGCGAGACCCTTCAGGAGAGCGATGACGACGAGCACGGCCGCGATGAGCGACAGACCGCCGCCGAGGATCAGTCCGATGAAGGCCGGGATCGGCATGAGGATGAGGCCGAGGAGCCCCACCCAGAAGGCGGCCCAGGCGGTCGGGTTCGAGCGGCGTTCGGTGGCGTAGGACATGGACCCATCCTCCCCTGAGGCGTCGGATGCCGCGATGGGGCTGTCCCGAAGGATCGGGCGTGCTAGTGAGCGAGCAGGTCGGCGTGCGCGGACCGGCCGAGGTACAGCGCGACGGCGTCGCGGCTCTTGGTGAGGCAGGCGAGGCGGTCGTCGAGTGCCTGCAGCTCGGCGGCGAGCTCCTCGGCGAGGGCGCGGGTGCACGACGGGGGCCGGGTGGCGCGGCAGTCCGCCTCGAGGTCGAGGACGACCTTCACCATGCGCGTCGAGAGCCCTGCCTGGATCAGGCCGCGCACCCGCTGCGCGCGCTCCACCGCGTCGTCGTCGTACTCGCGGTAGCCGTTGTCCGCGCGTTCCGAGGCGAGCAGGCCCTGCTCCTCGTAGTAGCGCAGCATCCGCTGCGGGATGCCGGTGCGCGCCGTGACCTCGCCGATCCTCATCGCGTCCCCGATCGCCGCTTGACCTTCACATTGATGTGAGACTCTACGCTCGAGGCATGAGCACGTCCACCGCTTCGGTCCCCACCACGGCCACCAGTGCGCCGCGGTTCCCGCTCGGAGCGCTGCTGCTGCTCAGCCTCGCCGTCTTCGTGACAGTGACGGCGGAGTCGCTCCCCGCGGGCCTCCTGCCCGAAATGGTCGCGGGGCTGCAGACCGACCCGCTCGGCGTGGGTCTGCTCATCTCGGTGTGGGCGCTGACGGTGATCGTCACGAGCATCCCGCTCGCGCGCCTGACGGCGCGGTTCGACCGGCGGCTCGTCGCCGCGGGAGCCCTCGCCGCCTTCGCGGTCGCGAACGCCGCGACCGCGCTCGCGCCGACGTACGAGGTCGCCGTCGCGACGCGCATCGCGGCGGGTGTCGCGCACGGCCTCTTCTGGGCGATCGTCATCGTCTACGCGACGTCGCTGCTGGTCCCGTCCCACCTGGGGCGCGGGCTCGCCCTCGTGACGGCGGGCGGCACGGTCGCGACGCTCGCGGGCCTTCCGGCCGGTGCGCTCATCGCGCAGCTGCTGTCGTGGCGCTGGTCGTTCGGCGTGCTCGCGTTCGTCGCGTTCGCCCTTGCCGCGGCGATCGCGATCCGGCTGCCGCGGCGGACGCCCGAGCCGGCGCTGCCGAGGGCGGAGCGTCCGACCGGAGCGGATGCCTCGCTCCTCCCCATCGTGCTCTTCGCGGCGGCCGCGCTCGTGTTCGCCCTCGCCCAGTTCGGGACCTTCACCTACGTGCGCCCGCTGCTCGAGGTGGCGGCGGGGGCTCCGGCCGCCCAGATCCCGGTGCTGCTGTTCGGGTACGGCGCCGCCGGACTCCTCGGTGTCGTCGCGGCGGGCCCGTTGGCCGACCGGTGGCCGCGGGCGTCGCTCGTGGTCGCCCTCGCGGGTCTGGCGGCGGCCTTCGGCATCCTGAGCATCGCGGCCGACACCCCGCTCATGTACGTCGCGCTCGCGGTGTGGGGTCTCACGATCGGCGCCTACTTCCCGCTGCAGCAGTCGATGCTGATGCGCATCGCGACCGATCGCACGCGGACGCTCGCCAGCGCCGGCACCGTCGTCACCTTCAACGTCGGCATCGCCGCCGGTCCCTGGCTCGGCGACCTCGTCGGCGGCGCCGCGCATCCCACGGGAGCCACCGCGCTCTCGGCCGGTGCGGTCCTGATCGCCCTCGCGCTCGTCGTCGCCGCGCTCCTCACCGCCTCGCCCCGCCGCCTCACCTGACCGGCGTCAACGGATGCGAGAGATCCGTCCCGACACGCCGTCCACCGAGCGGATGCCGCGGCGCGTCGCGCGAGATCCATTGCATCCCCTGACACCCACCGACCGCGCCCGACGCCCGAGCACCCCGAGCCGTCCGTCAGCGCGGCAGCGAGGGGTGCGCTTCGTGCGGGTCGCGTCGCTGCGGGATGAACAGGGCGACGCCGAGCGCGACGACGGCGGCGCCGAGTCCCAGCGCGAAGGAGACCTGGAAGGCGGCGGGGGTCGGCACGGCGACCCCGTTCTGCACGGTCGACAGTCCTGCGAGGACGGCGCCGACGACGGCCGCCGCGATCGACGTGCCGAGCGAGCGGAACAGCGCGTTCAGCCCGTTCGAGGCGCCCGTCTCGCTCTGCGGCACCGAGCGCATGATGAGCATCGGCATCCCGGCGTACCCGAACCCGATGCCCACACCGATGAGCAGGTTCGCAACGAGGATGTGCCACACCTCCGATGCCCACAGCAGCGAGTACGCGTAGGCGACGATCAGCGCGCTCGCGCCCATGATCAGCAGCACGCGCGGTCCGATCGTGCGGGCGAGGCGTCCCGAGAACGGCGACAGCACCATCATCACGAGGCCCGCGGGCATGACGATGAGGCTGGCCTGGAACAGGGTGAGCCCGAATCCGCCGACGGATGCCGGCAGCTCGAGCATCTGCGGATACGACACGTTCGAGCCGAACAGCGAGAAGCCCATCGCCACCGAGGCGAGGTTCGTCAGCAGCACGGCCGGCCGCGCGGCGACCCGCAGGTCGAGGAGCGGTTCGCGGATGCGCAGCTCGAACCAGCCCCACAGCAGCAAAACCGCGAGCCCGCCGAGGCCGAGCGCGAGGGTCGCGGGCGACGTCCAGCCCCACTCGGTGCCGCGCGAGACGGCGAGCAGCACACCGGTGAGGCCGACGGCGAGCCCGGCGGCGCCGGCGAAGTCGAAGCGTCCCGCCGTGCGCAGGACGCTCGGCGGCACGATGAGGGCGACGAGCACGAACACCACCGCGCCGAGCCCCGCAGCCATCCAGAACAGCACGTGCCAGTCGCTCGTCTCGGTGATGATCGCGCTGACCGGCATGCCGACCGCGCCGCCGACACCGAGCGTCGCCGACATGAGGGCGATCGCGGCATCCACCCGGTCCTCGTGCAGCACGTCGCGCATGATCGAGATCCCGAGCGGCACGACACCCGTGACGGCACCCTGCAGCGCACGACCGACGATCACGCCGCCGATCCCGGGGGAGAGGGCGGCGATCACGGATCCCACGATGAGCAGGCCGAGCAGCACCAGCACGATGCGGCGCTTGCCGTACATGTCGCCGAGGCGCCCCGCGATCGGGGTGAAGACGGCCGCGGCCAGCAAGGTCGCCGTCACCACCCACGCCGTGTCCTCGCGGCTCGCGTTCAGCAGTTCGGGCAGCTTCGACTGGATCGGCACCACGAGGGTGAACATGAACGACGACGCGAGACCCGCGATCGCCAGGACCGCGACGATCGCGCCCTGTCGTGGCATCCGGGTCAGTCTGCGTCTGTCGTCCGGGGCCATCCCTCCAGGCTATCCCCGGCGCGCGCTGCCGGAGGCGCTCAGCCCGCGCTGCGCCAGGCGTCGGACTCGAGGTGCGACCCGGCCTGCGGGCCCATCTGCAGCATCCCGCCGTCGACGACCCATGTCGCCCCGGTGACGTACGACGACGCCGGCGACGCGAGGAAGGCGATCACGTCCGCGATCTCCTCCGGCTTACCCGGACGCGGGATCGGGATGCCGGGGCGATGCGTGTTCTCGGCGTCCTCGGCATCCATGTCGTTGATCGGTGTGGCGATCTCGCCGGGGGCGACCGAGTTGACCGTGATGCCCTTGGCGCCGAGCTCCTGCGCCATCGTCTTCACGAGACCCTCGAGGCCGTGTTTCGACGCGACGTACGCGGCCGACCCGACCCGCGGCTGCGAGCCGTGCACGCTCGTCACCGCGATGATCCGTCCCTCCTGACCGGCATCCGCCATCAGCATCGCCGCCGTGTGCATCCCGACGAACGCGCCGTCGAGGTTGAGGCCGACGACCTGACGCCATCCCTCGATGTCCATCTCGAGGAAGGGGCCGCCGGTCCCGCCGCCGGCGTTGTTGACGAAGACGTCGAGCCCGCCGAGCTCGGCGGCGAGGCCGCGGATGACGCCGGGCACCGAGTCGAGGTCGGTCGCGTCGAACTGGGCGACGACGGCGTTCCGGCCGCGGCGGCGCACCTCGGCGGCGGTCTCCTCGGCGCCCTCCTGGTCGGAGTGCCACGTGACCCCGACGTCCATGCCGGCGTCGGCGAGGGCGAGGGCGGTCGCCCGGCCGATGCCGGAGTCGGAAGCGGTCACGATGGCACGGCGAGGGGTGAAGGTCATGCGGCCGACGCTACGGACCGCGCCGCGGACAGGGGGCGGGGTTGACAGCGGCGGGCCGCCCCGCAACACCCGTCCGCGTCAGCTCCCCGCAGCCGCCTGCAGCCGCGCGACCTCGTCCTCGGACAGCAGTGCACGCGGCATGACCGCGACCCCGCCGGCCCACGAGCCGACCTTCAGCAGGAGCGCGTCGCCGACCGCATCCACCCGGCGGAACGCCGTCAACCGGATCTCGCTCGTCCCCAGCGCCGAGGTGGCGTGCAGCGCGTCGTCGGTGAGGGTCGCGCTGGCGACGGAGCCGACCGGGTACGCCCGGAGGATGGAGGATCGCACCGCCACCCACGACACGATGACCGTCGCGCTGATGAGGACGACGAGCGCGACGCCCACCCACGCGGCGCCGTCGCTGCCGGTCGCGGTGAGGAACACGCTCAGCGCCACGACGACGGCGGTCACGCTCAGGAGCAGGATCCACGACGGGCGACGAAGCTGCCAGCGCAGGAATCCGCGCATCACCCGGGGGGCGAGGCTCTCATCGACGACGAGCGACCTGCCCCCCTCGGCTGAGGTCACACGGCGTCCGGGGACGGCGCGGCGGGCGCGGCCGGCTCGGCGGCCGGGGCGGTCGCGGACTCGGCGACCGGCGCCGCGGGCTCCGCCGACGCACGGCGGCGCAGCGGGGCGGAAGCCTGCGCGTCCTGCTCCTGCTGCAGCCCCTGGGCGATGCCGCGGCCGGTGGCCTGGCCCTGGATGATGCCGCGCAGGTCGATGCCCGTCGCCGCCTGGACGGCGTCGAAGGTGGCGCGCATGCTCGAGGCGCTCTCGCCGGCGATGTGGCTCGACGCGCCCTCGCCGCCGAGGACCGTGATCGACCCGACCTTGTCGAAGCCGCGGGCGAACTCGGTCATGAGCGGCACGAGGGCCTCGATCGCGCGCTGCGCGAGCAGCGCCTCCTGGTTCTGCGCGATGGCCGCGGCTTCGGCCTTGATCGCCTCGGCGCGGGCCTCACCCTCGAGCCGGATCGCGTCGGCCTCGGCCTGGGCGCGAAGGCGCGTCGCCTCGGCTTCCTGGGCCGCGATCTGCGCGCGGGCCTCGGCGGCCTTGACCTGCGTGTACGCGTCGGCGTCCGCCGAGCGCTGGCGCTCGTAGAGCGACGCGTCGGCGACCTTCTTGACGTCGGCGTCGAGCTGGGCCTGACGGTTCTCGGCCTGCTGCAGGAGGACGGCCTGCTCGCGCTCGGCGCGGGCGAGGGCCTCGGCCTGCTCGGCTTCGGCGCGGGCGCGACCGACCTCGGCGGAGGCCTGGGCGGTGTTGCGGTCGTACGCGGTCTGCTCGATGAGGTTCGCCTCGTCGGTGGCGATCTGGCGCGCCTTGACCTCGCGGGCCGCGTTGATGCGGGCGACCTCGGCCTCGCGGCGCACGCGCTCGACCTCGGTGGCGCCGAGGGCGTCGATGTAGCCGTTCTTGTCGGTGACGCCCTGGATCTGGAACGAGTCGAGGATGAGGCCCTGCGCGAGCAGGTCGCTCTTGATGCCCTCGGCGATCTGGTCCGACAGCTTCTGCCGGTCCTTCATGAGCTGCTCGACGGTCAGGGTCGCGACCACGCCGCGCAGCGCACCCTCGAGCTGCTCGGTGGTGAACTGCTCGATCGCGCCGTCCTGCGAGAGGAACCGCTCCGCGGCGCGACGGACGAACTCGGGGTCGGAGCCGATCTTGACGAGTGCGACACCGCTGACGTTGACGGTGACGCCGTTGGATGCCTGTGCCGTCGGCTCCATCTTGATCTGGCGCGCGCGCAGCGAGATCATCTCGGCGCGCTGCGTGAGCGGGTTGACCAGGGCGCCGCCGCCGGTGATGACGGAGATGCGCGAGGAGTCCCCCGAGGCGCTCTTCTGATTGCGACCGACGATGACGAGCGCCTGGTCGGCCTTCGCGACCTTGTACCAGGCCCGCAGCACCACCATGAAGATGATGATGAAGACGATGACGGCGACGACGATGATGCCGCCGACCACGAACGCGCCTCCCGCGATGAGTGCATCCATAAGTGAGTTCCCCCGTGAGTCTCGATGTCCTTCGTGCGGCACGGCGAACGTGCCCACGTCGAACGTATCGGTTACTCCAGCCGCGTGACGAGGTTCGCGGCATCCCGCCCCTGCCCCCTACGCTGGCGCCATGACGATGCCGCCGCCCGCGCAGCCCTACCCGGTCGCGCCGCCGCTGCGTCCCGAGGACGAGAAGCTCTGGGCGACGCTGACCCACCTGAGCGGCATCTTCCTCTCGTTCGTGGGCGCGCTCGTCGTCTACCTCGTGCTGCGCGACCGGGGGCCGTTCATCCGCGCCCACAGCGCCGCCGCCCTCAACTTCCAGCTCACGGTGCTCATCGCCGCGTTCGTGTGCATCCCGCTGTCGTTCATCGGCATCGGGTTCCTGCTGCTGCTCGCGGTGGGCGTCTACGCCCTCGTGATCGAGATCGTCGCGGCCGTGAAGGCGAGCCAGGGGCAGTGGTACACGCCGCCCCTCAGCATCCGCTTCGTCTCCTGACCCTCGTCGAGCGCCGGAACGGGCCCGGATAGACTGAGGGATGCCGCGTGTCGCGGCGTCCGCGCCCTCGCGCACCCTCTTCACGACGACCATTGGAGCCACCGTGGCCGAGCAGTCCCGTCTCGACAAAGTCATCGCCCTCGCCCGTCACCGCGGGTTCGTCTTCCAGGCGGGCGAGATCTACGGCGGGTCGCGGTCGGCGTGGGACTACGGTCCCCTCGGCACGGAGCTGAAGGAGAACATCCGGCAGCAGTGGTGGCAGACCTTCGTCCGCGGTCGCGGTGACATGGTCGGGCTCGACTCGTCGATCATCCTCCCCAAGCGCGTCTGGGAGGCGTCGGGTCACGTCGCGACCTTCACCGACCCGCTCGTGGAGTGCCTGCAGTGCCACAAGCGGTTCCGCGAGGACACGCTCATCGAGGACTTCGAGGCGCGCAAGGGGCGCAAGGCCGAGAACGGTCTCGGCGACGTGCCCTGCCCGAACTGCGGCACGAAGGGCCAGTACACCGAGCCGAAGTCGTTCTCGGGTCTCGTGAAGACCTACCTCGGTGTCGTCGACGACGAGAGCGGCCTCTACTTCCTGCGTCCCGAGACGGCGCAGGGCATCTTCGTGAACTTCTCGAACGTCCTCACCGCGAGCCGCAAGAAGCCGCCGTTCGGCATCGGCCAGGTCGGCAAGGCGTTCCGCAACGAGATCACGCCCGGCAACTTCATCTTCCGCACGCGCGAGTTCGAGCAGATGGAGATCGAGTTCTTCACGCCGCCGGCCGAGGCGGGCGAGTGGTTCGACCACTGGGTGCAGGCCTGCTGGAACTGGTTCATCGACCTCGGCATCGACCCCGAGAACATGCGCCAGTTCGACGTGCCCGAGGAGGACCGCGCGCACTACTCCGCCGGCACGATCGACGTCGAGTACCGCTTCGGGTTCGCGGGCAAGGAGTGGGGCGAGCTGATGGGTGTCGCCAACCGCACCGACTACGACCTGTCGAGCCACATCGAGGCCTCCGGGCAGAAGCTCACCTACTTCGATCAGGCATCCGGCGAGACCTACGTCCCGTACGTCATCGAGCCGTCGTTCGGTCTGACCCGCGCCATGATGGCGTTCCTCGTCGACGCGTACCGCGAGGAGGAGGTGCCGAACGCGAAGGGCGGCACCGACACCCGCACGGTGCTCGGCCTCGACCCGCGCCTCGCGCCCGTCAAGGTGGCGGTGCTGCCGCTCAGCCGCAACGAGCGCCTGTCGCCGCTGGCCCGCAAGGTGGCCGACGACCTGCGGGCGAACGGCTGGAACGTCGACTTCGACGACGCCGGCGCGATCGGCCGCCGCTACCGCCGTCAGGACGAGATCGGTACGCCGTTCTGCGTCACGGTCGACTTCGACTCGCTCGACGACGACGCCGTGACCATCCGCGACCGCGACTCGATGGCGCAGGAGCGCATCGCGCTCGCCGAGCTGCACGCCTACCTCGCTCCGCGCCTCCGCGGCGCCTGAGTCGGGCGCGGCGCGGTGCGGATCGTCGCGCATCTGATCGCGCTCCTCTGCGCGGAAGGGCTGAAATGCGTTCCGTCCCGCGAAGGGCCTGTCAGTCGAGGACGGTGATCGTCGCGCCCGGCAGCTCGTCGTCGACGACCTGGCGCAGGGTGTCGGAGAGGATGCCGCGCAGCACGCCCTCGTCGACCGCCGCGAGGTCCTTCACGTAGAGGCAGCCGGCGCCCGTCGTATGCGGCCCGAGCCTCGCGAGCGCCTCGGTGTGCGCGTCGGTCCGGTCGAGGTAGATCGTCGTGGCGGCCTTGCGGGGCGAGAAGCCGAGCAGCGGCATCTCGCCCGTGGTGCCGGTCGCGTAGCGGTAACGGCAGGCGCCGAAGCCGATGATCGACCCGGTCCACATCTGCGGCTCGCGCCCGGTGAGCTCCCGCAGCAGCGCGACGAGGGTCTCGGCATCCGAGCGGCGCGTCGCGGGCGTGACCTGCGCGACGAACTCGCCGACGTCGCGCCCCGTGCGCTCCACGGGTCAGCCCTTCGCGGCTTTGGCGGCGGCTTTGGCGGCGCGCTTGTGCTCGCGGACCTTCGCGAGCGACTCCGGCGAGACGATGTCGGCGACGGAGCGGAACGAGCCCTCCTCCCCGTAGGCGCCGGCGGCCTCGCGCCAGCCGGCTCCCGTGAAGCCGTACTGCTTGCCGAGGAGCGCGAGGAAGATCCGCGCCTTCTGGTCACCGAAACCCGGCAGCGCCTTGAGTCGCTTCAGCACGGTCGCGCCGTCCGGGTCGCCTTCGGTCCACAGCGCGGCGGCATCCCCGCCCCACTCGTCGACGAGTGCCTGGCACAGCGCCTGCACGCGACCGGCCATCGACCCGGGGAAGCGGTGCACGGCCGGGGTCTGACCGAACGCGGCGGCGAACTCCTCGGGGTCTGCGGCGGCGATGCCGGCGGCGTCGAGCCCGCCCGTGCGATCGCGGATCTTCAGCGGCCCGGCGAAGGCCGTCTCCATCGCGATCTGCTGGTCGAGCAGCATGCCGATCAGGAGGGCGAGCGGTTCGTCGGTGAGGAGCGCGTCGGCGGCCTCGTCGCCGGTGATGTGGAGGGCCATGCGTCCATGTTCCCACTCTCGGCTCGCGCGGGGTGGGGGAGGATGGACACCATGGATGCCGCGGCCGCCCCCGATCTCATCTCGCAGGCGCGACGTGCGCGCGTCGCCGTCGTCGGAGGCGGTGTCGCCGGGCTCGTCGCAGCGCTCGAGTGCGCCAAGCTCGGCATCCGGGTGACCCTGTTCGAGGCGGGGGAACGACTGGGCGGCATCGTCGCGTCCGCCGAGCTCGACGGCCGGCGGGTCGATGTCGCCGCCGACGGCTTCCGGGTCGCCCCGGGTGCCCTGCAGGAGCTCCTCGACGACCTCGGCCTCGGCGGCGCGGTCGTGCCGGCGCGCGAGGCCGAGACCTGGGTCGCCGGCCCTCACGGGGTCGCACCGCTGCCGGATGCGTCGATCCTCGGCATCCCGGCCAACCCCTTCGACGCCCGCGTGCGCCGGATCATCGGATGGTCGGGCACCTGGCGGGCCTATGTCGACCGGCTGCGGCCGCCGCTGACGATCGGCGCCCAGCGCAGCCTCGGGGCCCTCGTCGAGAGCCGGATGGGTCCGCGGGTCCTCGAGCGGATGGTCGCGCCGCTGACCTTCGGCATCCACGGCGTCCCTCCCGAGGAGGTCGACGTCGACCGGGCCGCCCGCGGCCTCAACGCCGCGCTCACGCGCACCGGTTCGCTCTCGGGCGCCGTCGCGCAGCAGCTGCCCGACGGCGACGCCGGCCCCTCGCGCGCCACGATCGAGGGCGGCATGTCGGTCTTCGTCGACGCCGTTGCGCAGCGCCTCGCCGACCTCGAGGTCGACGTCCGCACCGGAACCGCGGCCACCGGGCTGCGGCGCACCGACGACGGCTGGACCGTGACGTGGACGGCGGAGGACGAGGAGCAGACCCTCGACGTCGACGCGGTCATCGTCGCGGCCCCGGAGGGGCCCGCGCGGCGACTGCTCGCGCCCTACCTGCCCGGCCTCGACGGAGCCGTCCTCTCGCCCGACGACGTCGACGTCGTGACGCTCGTCCTCGATGCCCCCGCCCTCGACGCCCGCCCGCGCGGTCACGCCGTCTACGCGGCTCCCGGCGCCGCGGCGGCGATCGCGGTCGTGCACGCGACGGCGACCTGGCCGCACCGCGCGGGCGAGCCGCACATCGTCCGGGTGACGACACCGGCGAGCGACCTGGCCGACGGCGACGCGATCGCCGCGTCCACGGCCGCCGCCGCCGAGCTGCTCGGCGTCGACCTGGGCACCGTGCGCGGGACGCACCGCGCCCGCTGGTCGCGGTCGCTGCCGTCCTCCGCCCTGTCACCCGCGCGGGACGAGGTGCGCCGCGCCGTCCGGCAGGACGAGCGGCTCGGCGTCGTCGGCGCGTGGGTCGACGGCACCGGCCTCACGCGCGTCGTCGCCGATGCGAAGGACGAAGCGGAGCGCATCCGATCCGGCCTGCTGTGGCACGCGGGCGGGCAGGCTGCCTCCACCTGAGCCGCCTGTCAAGGGTGGATGCCGCGAACGGAATGCGCCGTTACGCTGGGTCCTCGGCATCACATCGCTTCGAACGTGAGGAATCGCCATGAAGGGCAAGATCGGAATCGTCGTCGGGCTCACCGCCGGCTACGTGCTCGGGGCCCGTGCGGGCCGCCAGCGCTACGAGCAGATCAAGGACGCATACCTGCGGGTCTACAACACCCCCGCCGTCCAGAAGCAGGTCGACAAGGTCGGCGAGTTCGGCAAGTCGGCGGCCTTCGCCCTGCCGAGCGTGCTGTGGAGCAGCGCGGTGAAGATCACCCGCGCCGCCACCACGAAGGGCACCGCGGGAGACAAACTCGACGCCGCCCTCGACGCGTCGAAGGACGCCGCGGACGACGTGAAGGATGCCGCCGAGACGACTGCCGACGCCGTGTCGAGCTCCGCCAAGCGGTCGACCGGCTCGGGTACCGCGAAGCGTTCCTCCGGCACCGGCACCAAGAAGTCTTCGTCCGCCTCATGAGCACGCCTCGCGGATTCCGCGACCGGGGTGACGACAACCTCCTCGGTCTCGTCGGCGAGCTCCCCGAGCTCGTCAAGAACCTCATCGTCGCCGAGATCAACGCGGCGAAGGCCTGGGCGACGCGGACCGGGAAGGATGCCGGCGTCGTCGGCCTCTGGTTCGTCCTGGCGCTGTTCGTCTTGTTCTGGACCCTCCCGGCGATCGGTGCCTTCACGGTCATCGGTCTGTCCTCGTGGATGGCGCCCTGGCTGGCGGCGCTCATCCTCGTCGTGCTCGGTCTGCTGCTCGTGGTGATCTTCGGGATCCTCGGGATGCTGCGGATCAAGCGCATGAAGAACCGTGAGAACCCCGCGAAGGCCCTGTCGACCGACGCCCGAATCGTGAAGGAAGTGGCCGATGAGTTCTGACCTGCCCCGCACCGCCGTTCCGCTCGGCATCACGGACCCCGTCGAGCGCGCGCGCGCCGAGCTGAAGGCCGCGCTCGCCGCGATCGAGGAGAAGGCGAACGTCCCCAAGCGGGCCGCCCGCGCCACGCGGCGCGCCCAGGTCTCGGCCCGCGAGTTCGCGGACCGCAACCCCTCGGGTGCCGTCGTCGCCGCGGTCGGTGTCGCGGCCGCCATCGGGCTCGTCGTCTGGGGAGCCGTCCGGCTGTACACGCGCTGATCGGTGCGGCCGGACCCCGTCGCCGCGACGTCGCTGACGACCGGGGGTATGCTCGGAGCAGGCAGCGGCGATGGTGCAGATGCTGCCGACGACAGGGTCCCGAACGTGCGCATCTGCGCGCATCCCTCCGCTGAGCGTCGGCCGTCTCGCTCAGGGGCGGCCACCGCCGACACGAGAGTCGAACCATGAACACACCTGCTGCGGCAGCACCGAAGCCCCTCAAGGGCTGGCGGGTGCTCGTCCCGCGCGGGGGTCCCTGGGGAGACAGCGTCGCCGCGGCGCTGCGCGCGCAGGGGGCGACGCCGGTGATCGCGCCGCTCATCAACTTCGCCCCGTCCGCGGACCCGACCGACCTCGAGTCGGCGCTCCGCGACCTCGCGTCGGGCGCCTTCGACTGGGTGACCCTCACGAGTTCGACGACCGTCGACGTCCTCCACGCCTACCGTGCGGTGATCCCTCCCACCACCCGCGTCGCCGCTGTGGGTGAGACGACCGCCGCGGCGCTCGGCGCCGTCGGCTACCGCGTCGACCTGGTCCCCGACGACGACAACTCGGCTGCGGGGATGGCGGCGCAGCTCATCGCCCTCGAGCCGGAGCCCATGCGGGTGCTGACGCTCCGCAGCGAACTGGCCAAGCCGGTCCTGACGCGGCTGCTCGTCGAGGCGGGGCACGACGTCCGCAGTGTCGTGGCGTACCGCACCGTCGGGGTGCCGGTCACCGAGAAGGTGGCCACCGACGTCCGTTCCGGGCGCATCAACGCGATCCTCGTCACCAGTGGCTCCGTCGCCGAACAGGTCCACGAGCAGTTCCCCGAGATCCCGGCGGGCACTGTGATCGCCGCGATCGGTCCCCGCACGGCGAAGGACGCCCGCCGCGCCGGGCTGGGGGTCAGCGTGATCGCGAAGGAGCAGACGGTCGCCGGGCTCATCGCCGCCGTGGCCCAGTTCCCGTTGCCGCACGCAATCGACGAGTTCGCCCCGCCGACCGGTTCGTTCCCCCGCATCCAGGGCTGAGGCGGATGGCCGAGACCGGATCGTTGCGGATGCGGCATCCGTCGTACGGGACGCGTTTGGCAGACTGATCCCATGGTGACGCTGCTGCTCGACTCGTCGCGACTGGAGGTCGCGCTCTCGGCCACCGAGCGTGCGCTGTCGTTCCGCAAGGACGCCGTCCGCGTCGAGCGCACCCACATCGCGAAGGTGCAGCTCGTCGACGACCCGTGGACGTGGCTGCGCGGGGTGCCGACCCCCGGCACCGTCATCCCGCGGACCGTCGCGATGGGGCGGTGGCGCTCCGCCGGCGGCGACGATTTCGTGCTCGTGCGGCGGCGGCGCCCCTCGGTCGTGATCGACCTCGACGGCGACCCCGAGTTCCAGCGCCTCGTCATCACCACGCGACACGGGCTCGCCCTCGTCCAGGCCCTGCGCCTCGAAGCCGACGACGAGCCCGTGGATGTCGTCGAGCTCGTGACGACGGAGATCCCGGTGCAGCGACCGGATGCCGCGGCGGACGGACCCGTGCGGGCGCCGCGTCGCCGGGCGGTACGACCCGCGCAGGCCTGACGCGCTCGGCCGGCACCGAGGATCCGGCCGGTAACGTTGCCCGGGTGAGTGAACCCGCGGCATCCCGTCTGCTCGTCCGTGCGGAGGGGAGCGTCGGACGCATCACGCTGAACCGGCCCGAGGCGATCAACGCCGTCGACCACGGCATGATCCGCGGCATCGCCGACGCGCTCGACGCGTGGGAGCATCACCCCGACATCCGCCTGATCCTGCTCGACGGCGCGGGCGAGCGGGGCTTCTGCGCTGGCGGGGACGTGCGCGCGCTCCGCGAGCAGATCCTGGCGGGCGAGGCCGAGGCGGCGATGGCGTTCTTCCGCGACGAGTACGCGCTGAACGCGAGGATCGCGGAGTACCCGAAGCAGGTCGTCGTCTTCGCCGACGGCGTGACGATGGGCGGCGGCATCGGCCTGGCGGGGCACGCCTCGGTGCGCCTGGTCACCGAGCGCTCCCGACTCGCGATGCCCGAGACCCGCATCGGCTTCACCCCCGACGTGGGCGGGTCGTGGCTGCTCGGCCGCGCGCCCGGACGGGTCGGCGAGTACCTCGCCCTGACGGGCGGGACGATGGATGCCGCCGACGCGATCCACGCCGGATTCGCCGACCACTTCGTGCCCGCCGACCGCCTCGGCGACGTGCGGCACGCCCTCGTCACGCGGGCCGACCCCGACACACCGACCGAGATCGCGATGCTGTTCGACGAGACCCCCGAACCCGGTCGTCTCGCCGCCTCGCGCGCGTGGATCGACGACGCGTTCGCCGCCGACACGGTCGCCGAGATCATCGCCCGCCTTCGCGACCGCCCCGAAGCGGATGCCGCGGCCACGGCGGACCTGCTCGAGACCCAGGCTCCGACCGCGCTGACCGTCACCCTCGCCGCCGTGCGCTCGGCACGCGGGCTGCCGGACCTGCGCGCGGCCCTGGCGCAGGAGTACGCGCTCGTGGAATGGTTCGGCCGCACCCAGCCCGACCTCGTCGAGGGGATCCGCGCGCAACTCGTCGACAAGGACCGAGCGCCGCGCTGGCAGCCGGCCCGCCTGCACGAGGTCCCCGCCGAGACCGCCGACACCGCGCTCTCGTTCCGCCCGAGCGTCCCCCTCTGGAGCTGACGTGTTCGACAGCCCCCTCTCCGCGTCGGCGTACGAGGTCCTCGGCGTGGCCGCCGACGCGAGCGACGACGACCTGCGCAAGGCCTACCGGTTGCGTCTGCGGCAGACGCATCCCGACACCGGCGGCGACGCCGCGCAGTTCGTGCAGGTGCAGCGCGCGTGGGAGCTCGTGGGGACCGCCGAGGCCCGCGCGGCGTACGACCGCGGCCACGGCTTCGGTGAGACCGCCTCGTACGGCCCGGATCCGTCGGCCCCGATGTGGCGGCCCCCTGCCCGGCAGGCCGACACCCGGCCGCGCGCCCGCTCGTTCGGGCAGCCCGGCGGCTGGCGTCGCGAGCGGTACCTCGACCTGATCCGTGAGTGGGCGGGTCGCGGGGTGGACCTCGCCGACCCGTACGATCCCGCCCTCGTCCGCAGCGCGCCGCACGAGGTGCGCCGCCTGCTCGCGGATGCGCTCGCCGAGGAGGCGACGGCGCGGATCGTCGCCGAGCTCGGTATGGGGTACACCGTGTGGCACGACGTGGCGGCCGATGCGCGGAACCCGGACGTGAAGCTCGACCACGTCGTGCTGGGGCCGAGCGGCCTCTACGCCGTGCTGTCGGAGGACTTCGGCGCGCCGGTGCGCACCCGCCGCGGTGAGCTCGAGGGCGACGCGGTCGTCGGCGCTCCCGTCGCGCAGCTCGTGCTCGCGGCGCGCGCGCTCGGCCGTGCGGCGAAGGTGCGGTTCAGCGCCGCGCTCGTCGTCCTCCCCGACGACGACGTCGCGACGGCGGTGGAGGAACTCGGCAAGGTGAAGGGTCTGCCCGTCGCCGTCGTCGCCCGCAGCGCCCTCGCGACGGTCCTCCGCCGCGGCGTCAGCGGTGCGCGCGACATCGGCGGCAACGAGCTCTTCGACGTGCGGACGCGACTGCAGCAGACCGTCCGCTTCGCCTGAGTCTCAGTCGCGGCCGCCCATGAGCTGCATCGGGTGCGTGAGGCGCCACCACGGGTCGGGGCCGGAGATCGCGGTCTTCACGCTCACCGGCACCTCGACCTGGTCGGCCGGCCCCGAGAGGACGAGCGTGCCCGCATCCGCTCCGGCCGCGGCATCCGCCTCGATGTCGAAGGATGCCTCGGCCGTCGCCGTCGCACCGTTCCACAGGTGCAGCTCGGCGTCCTCGTCGGTGACGAGCGTGGTCTTCGCGCCCCAGGCCGTGGTGACCTCGGCGACCACCGTGCCGGCGGGGAGGGTGGAGGTGACGGACGCCTCCTGCGCGACGGCGTCGAGCAGGGCTTCGGTATCGTCGACGCGGGCGCCGTCCGTCGGCGCGCCGGCGACGGAGGCGAACAGCGCCGTGGGGCCGCCGCCGAGGTCGACCGTCCGCGCGGCGACGAGGTTGTAGTAGCCCGCGTAGCTGCCGGTCTTCAGACCCACGACGCCGTCGGTGCCGAGCAGGGCGTTGGTGTTCTCGAACTCGCCCGCGCCGGGCAGCTCCGCGGTCTCCGTGGCGACGATCTCGGCGATTACGGGGTTGGCGAGCGCCTTCTCGGCGAGGGCGACCATGGCCGCCGGGGTGGCGACGTTGCCGCGGTCATAGCCGGAGGCATCCGTCACCGTGATGCCGTCGAGCCCGTTCTCGGCGAGCCACGCATTCGCGGCGGTGACGTACTCCTCGACGGAGCCGAACGCGTCGGTCGCGAGACGGTCGGCGTAGTTGCTGGCCGAGGCGATGAGCATGCCCTGAAGCATCTGGTACTCGGTCAGCGAGCCGTCGTCGGGGACGTTGAGCGCCGACTGGTTCTGCCCGACGTAGTCCCAGTACTCCAGGCGGTCGGCGTACGTGAACGCGTACTCGGGACCCTGCTCGCCGGCGGCGAGGGGCGCCTGGTCGAGGATGACGAGGGCGGTCACCAGCTTGGTCGTGCTCGCCATCTGCGCCGGCGTCTCGGACGAGGCCGCGGGAGCGAACCCGGTGATGCCGACGGCGGATTCGCCCTCGGCGGGCCACGCGATCGCACTCGCCGCCCCCGTCAGGGCGGCGGCGTCGGTCGTCGTCGCCGAGGGCGTCACGTTGTTCAAGGGCCAGAGCAGCATGGCGCTCGTGTAGGCCGTCACGACCGCCAGGACGGCGAGGGCCGGAATGCCGAGGACGGCGAGCGGGATGCCGCGCCGCCGACGCTCGGGCGGCAGCAGTTCGAAGGTCGCGGGCTGAGCCTGGGAGGCGCTCACCGGACGCCCCTCCTCGTCGACCCACCCGAGCGCACGGTGATCGGCGGCAGGGGAGGCAGGCGTCGCACCGCGCCGGCGTCGGCGCGTGCGGGAATCGGCGTCGTCCACGGTCACCGGACAACGGTAGCGCGCTCTCCCTGTGGCTATACTCGACGCACAACCACGGGAGTCCGGTGAGCCGGGCTGAGAGGAAGCGATCCACGCTTCGACCGTCGAACCTGATCCGGATCATGCCGGCGCAGGGAGGAGAGAGAAATGCACGCTGTCGCGTCCACGTCCGAGACCCGGACCACCACGTCGCCGAACCGCTCGCGTTGGCGGGTCGTCGACATCGTCGTCGCCGCCGTCCTCGGTGTCGCGGTGGGCCTGCTGTTCTGGTTCTGGAACGGCGTCGGTTACGGCTGGTTCGAGGTGATGGATGCCGCGACCCCCGGCCTCGGCGGCTTCGCTGTCGGCATCTGGCTCATCGGCGGTGTCATTGGCGGTCTCGTGATCCGGAAGCCCGGTGCCGCGCTGCTCGTCGAGGTCGTCGCCGCGGCCGTCTCGGCCACGATCGGCAACATCTGGGGCCCGTCGACGCTGCTGTCGGGCCTCGTCCAGGGCCTCGGCGCCGAGCTCATCTTCGCGGTGTTCCTCTACCGCCGCTTCGGCATCGGTGTGGCCGCGCTCGCCGGCGTCGGCGCGGGCGTCGCCGCGTGGATCTTCGAACTGTTCTTCGGCTCGACCCCGAACATCCTGAAGACGCTCGAGTTCAACCTCATCTACCTCGGCACGATCATCGTCTCGGGCGTCGTGCTCGCCGGCGTCGTGGGTTGGCTGCTCGTCCGGGCTCTCGCAAAGACCGGTGCCCTCAGCCGGTTCGCCGCGGGTCGAGAACAGGCGGACGAGGTCTGACCACCGGGTCCCGCCCGGCCGGACTCCGCGCACGCGGCTGGGGGTGGCGCTACGCGGGCCGTCGCCGACCGGCCGTCGCGGACGTCGACCTCGACATCGCCCCCGGCGAGCGGGTGCTCCTGCTCGGTGCATCGGGCGCGGGCAAGTCGACGCTCCTCGCGGGGATGGCGGGGCTGCTCGGCGGTGACGAGGACGGCGAGGCGTCGGGTCGGATGACGATCGACGGCGCCGATCCGGGCACGCAGCGCGGCCGTGTCGGCCTCGTGCTGCAGGATCCCGACGCCGGGGTCGTGCTCTCCCGCGTCGGCGACGACGTGGCATTCGGTTGCGAGAACCTCGGCGTCCCGCCCGAACGCATCCCGGCGCGGGTGCGCGCCGCGCTCGACGCCGTCGGGCTCGACGTCCCGCTCGACCGCGAGACCACGCGGCTCTCGGGCGGCCAGAAGCAGCGCCTCGCGATCGCGGGCGCCCTCGCGATGGACGCGGGTCTGCTGCTGCTCGACGAGCCGACCGCCAACCTCGACCCCGTCGGGGTCCGCGAGGTGCGCGCCGCGGTCGGACGGGCGGTGGAGGCCACGGGCGCCACCCTCGTCGTGATCGAGCACCGGACGGACGTGTGGGTCGACCTCATGACGCGGGTCGTGGTTCTCGACGCCGAAGGGGGTCTGCTCGCGGACGGAACACCCGCCGAAGTGTTCACCCGTCACGCGGCGACCCTGCTCGCGGCCGGGGTCTGGCTGCCGGGTCACCCCGTCGACCTGCCCGCGCTGCCGGCCGTGACGGCGGACGTCCCCGCCGCCCTCCGGGCGAGGGGGCTGGCCGTCTCACGGGACGGGCGGACGCCGGTGCGCGAGGGACTGGACCTCGAGGTGGCGGCGGGGGCGGCATCCGTCATCACCGGACCCAACGGCGTCGGCAAGTCGACCCTCGCGCTGACCGTCGCGGGGCTCCTGCCGGAGTTCGCCGGGACCGTCGAGGCGGGCACCGTGCCCGCGGGGCGTCGGGGAGCGCGGCCCTCCCGCTGGAGTTCGCGCGAGCTCCTCACCCGGATCGGCACCGTGTTCCAGGACCCCGAGCACCAGTTCCTCGCCTCGACGGTGCGTGCAGAGCTCGAGGTCGGACCGCGCGCCCTCCGGCGCCCGCCCCGCGAGATCGACGCCGTCGTGGACCGGCTGCTCGACGAGCTCGGGCTCACCGCGCTCGCGCGCGCCAATCCGTTCACGCTGTCGGGCGGTCAGAAGCGGCGGCTGTCGGTGGCCACCGTCCTCGCCACATCGCCCGAGGTCATCGTCCTCGACGAGCCGACGTTCGGGCAGGACCGTCGCGGCTGGGCCGGCATCGTCTCGCTGCTGCAGGCGCAGGTCGCCGACGGGCGCGCGGTCGTCGCGGTGACGCACGACGAGGATGCGGTGCGGCTGCTCGGCGGACGGCACATCGAGCTCGCGGCGGTGGCGTCATGATCCTCGCGGCGGCCGACACCGGGACCGCGAGGCGGGACGCGTGGCTCGACGGGGTCAACCCGGCGGTCCGCATCCTGCTCGCCTTCGTCCTGGCCATCCCGCTGCTGACGACGATCGACGCGGTCAGCGCTGGTGTCGCCGTCGTGCTGATGGTGCTGTGCATCCCGCTGACCGGGATCGGGTTCGGGGCGACGCTGCGACGGATGGCGCCCGTGCTCGTGCTGATGCCGGTCGCCGGGCTGAGCATGCTGCTGTACGCCGAGCCGGGCGGGCGCGTGTACGCCTCGTTCTGGTACGCGACGATCAGCGACGCGTCGATCGGGTTCGCGGTGGCGGTCGGGGTGCGGGTCATCGCGCTCGCGCTTCCGACGGTCCTGCTGTTCAGCCGCGTCGACCCGATCGAGCTCGCCGCGGCGCTCGCTCAGATCGTGCGGCTGCCCGCGCGACTCGTGCTCGGGGTGCTGGCCGGGACGCGCACGCTCGGGCTGGTCGTCGACGACTGGCGGGCCATGCGCCTCGCGCGGCGGGCGCGCGGCGTGGGGGACCGGAACGCCGTGCGCCGGTTCTTCTCGATGGCGTTCGTGCTCCTCGTCTTCGCGGTGCGTCGCGGCACGCGCCTCGCGACCGCGATGGAGGCGCGCGGGTTCGGCGCGCCCGTCGAACGCACCTGGGCCCGCACGTCGCGGCTGTCCCGCCGGGACGCGGTCGCCGTGGTCGGTGCGCTGGCGATCGTGGCCGTGGCGATCTCGGTCGCCGTGGCCGTCGGCTCGTTCCGCGTCGTCTGGATGTGAGTCGCGGGTCAGAACACGTAGGCGAAGCAGATCGAACGGGGCATCGTCTCGGCGTACGGCTCGTACACCGGGATGCGGGTGAATCCGAGCGACTCGTAGAGGGCGACCGATTCGGGCTGCGGGATGCCGGTCTGCAGGATGACCCGATCGGCACCGCCCGCGCGTGCCCGGTCGAGCGCGGCGCCCATGAGGGTTCGCGCGATGCCGCGGCCCCGCGCCGCCTCGGTGACGACGAGGCGCTTGATCTCCCACTCCTCGCCGAGGCGACGGAGGATGACGTGGCCGGTCGGTGTGCCGTCGGCATCCACCGCGATCAGGGTCGCGACGATCTCGTCGGGGTGCATCGCGAGGGCGCGGGAGCGCGCGGCCTTCCGCTCGGCGGGCTCGTCGCCATGGAACCCGTCGTAGCGGGCGCCGAGGTCGGCATCCAACTCATCGCGGAGCGCGGTCGCGCGCGGGTCGGCCCACGCGACCTCGAGGATGCGGGACCCGGTGCTCGTCCGTTCGCTCACCGGTCGAGCCTAAGCGCCCGCGGGGGTGTCGCGGCTGGTAGCGTCCGCGGTATGTCCGCCCCCGCCGTTCCTCCGCGCCTGCGGCGGAGCGGTGCCGGCGGCGTCCTCGCGGTCGCGGTGCTGCAGGCGGTCGCGATCGTGGTCACCGGGGTGCTGTGGTTCCTGCGCGGCGTCCTCGCCGGCGGGCACTGCTCTCCGTCGTGCGACTGGGGGGGCGGCGGATGCCGCGGGCATGCTCTTCGGCGGCGCGATCCTCACCAGCCTCGTCCTCACCGCGGTCGCCGCGATCGTCGCCTGGCGCACGGGGCGCGACCTCGCGTGGGTGCCGATCGTCTCGGCATCCGTCGTCGTGGCGGGCTATCTCGCGGCGGCGGCGCTCTTCGACGGCGCGGTGCGCTGACGGGTCAGGTCGCGTTCCAGAGGTCGCGGTAGTAGGCGAGGCGCTCCTCGTCGGGCGCGACGCCGTAGGCCTCGAGGAGCACGCCGTCCCACCCGGGGCCGTAGTTCCAGCCGGTGCTCATCGCGGCGACGGCGATGTCGCCCCACCGGTCGCCGAGGCCCAGCTGGCCGAGGTCGACGTGCCCGCTCCATCGGCCGTCGTCCCCGATCAGCGTGTTCGGCGCGCAGGCGTCGCCGTGGCAGACCACGAGCTGGTCGATCGGCGGCGCCTCGCGCAGCTCGTCGGGGACGATCACCCCGCGCGCCGCGGCGTTCGCGACGCGCGCCGGCACGGTCCAGTCGAAGGGACAGGATGCCGCCGGCAGGCTCTCGTGCAGGGCGCGCAGGCCCTCGCCGATCGCCCTGACCGCCGTCTCGGGCCGCGCGACCCACGCCGGATCGACCGCCGAGAGGCCGGTGAGGGCGCGGGTCACGAGCCACTCCGTTTCGCCGTCGTCGCCCTGCTCGATCACCGTCGGCACGCGCACGTAGGGAGCTGCCCAGGCCATCCGCTCCGCCTCATCCGCCATCGAGGTCTCGAGATGGACCGGACCGACCTTGATGAACCGGTCGTCGTCGGTGCGGAACGTCTGCCCGCCGAGCTTGTTCTCCCACACCGGCAGGAGTGCCGCACCGCGCGCGAGGCGGCGCACGATCGGGGGGACGGGCGCGTCGGCGAGGGGGACGGACATCCCTCCATCCTGTCGCCCACCTTCGGGGACGGCTAGCCTGGAGGCATCCTGCTGCCGTGGCACCCAGTCGCGCGTAAGGTGGAACCCGATCCCGTTCGAAGGAGAGCGCATGGACATCGCCGCAGCATCCGCCCTCGTCACCGGCGGGGCCAGCGGACTCGGTCTCGCCACGGCCCGCCGCCTCGCCGCGCAGGGTGCGCACGTCGTCATCGTCGACCTGCCGACCTCATCCGGGTCCAACGTCGCCGCGGAGCTCGGCGGGACCTTCGCCGCCGCCGATGTGACGGATGCCGCGCAGGTGCAGGCGGCCGTGGCCGCGGCATCCGCCGTCGCCCCGCTGCGCGTCGCCGTCAACTGCGCCGGGATCGCGCCGCCCGCGAAGGTCCTCACCCGCGACGGTTCGCCGAGCCCGATCGCCGACTTCGAACGGATCATCCGCATCAACCTGATCGGCACCTACACCGTCATCGCCCACGCGGCGGCGGCGATGGCGGCGACCGAACCGACGGCATCCGGGGACCGCGGCGTCATCGTGAACACCGCGTCGGTCGCGGCCTTCGACGGTCAGATCGGGCAGCCCGCGTACGCGGCCAGCAAGGGCGGTGTGCACGCGATGACGCTGCCGATCGCGCGCGAACTGGCGCGCTCGGCGATCCGCGTCTGCACGATCGCGCCCGGGATCATGGAGACCCCGATGCTCGCGGGGCTCCCCGAGGCGGCGCAGGAGTCGCTCGGCCAGCAGGTGCCCTACCCGGCGCGGCTCGGCAAGCCCGACGAGTACGCCGCGCTCGTTCAGCACATCGTCGAGAACGGCTATCTCAACGGCGAGACGATCCGTCTCGACGGTTCGATCCGCATGGCCCCGAAGTGAGTGGAGACCCGATGAGCGATTCGATCCTGCTGCGCCGCGAGGGCGCCCTCGCCCGGCTGACCTTCAACCGCCCGGCGTCCCTCAACGCGATGGACTTCGAGATGGGCACGCGCTGGCGCGACCTCGCGCACGAGCTGACGCGCGACGACACGGTCGGCGCGATCGTGTTGGATGCCGCGGGCCCGGCGTTCTGCGCCGGCGGCGACGTCGTGCAGATGGCGACCTCCGGTGGCAGCGGCGACACGATCACCGAGATGGCCGGGGTGATTCACGACGGCATCCGGACGTTCGTCGAGTCGTCGATCCCGATGGTCGCCGCGGTGCAGGGCGCGGTCGCCGGCGGCGGCCTCGGTCTCATGCTGACTGCGGACTACATCGTCGCGTCGCCGCGAGCCGTGTTCGTCAGCAAGTACGCGAACATCGGGCTCACCCCTGATCTGGGAGTCTCGACGCTGCTGCCGGCGGCGGTCGGACAGCGCCGCGCGCTGCAGATGCTGCTCACCGACACGACGATCGACGCGCCGACTGCGCACGAGTGGGGGCTCATCGCCGAGGTCGTCGACCAGCCCGGGGAGCGTGCCGACGAGATCGCGCGGGCCTGGCTCGACGGCGCGACCGGGGCGTTCGGGCAGGCGAAGCGCCTCGTCCGCACCGGCGCCGCGCGCCCGTTCGCCGACAACCTCGACGACGAGGCCCGCACGATCGGTGCTTCGTTCGACACCCCCGATGCGGCGACGCGGATCGCCGCGTTCGCCGCGGCATCCCGTTCGCGCCGTTCCTGACCCACTGGAGAACCCATGACCCTCGCCGGAAAGACCATCCTCATGTCGGGCGGCAGCCGCGGCATCGGCCTCGCGATCGCGCTGCGCGCCGCGCGGGACGGCGCGAACATCGCGCTGCTCGCCAAGACCGACACCCCGCATCCCAAGCTCGAGGGCACGGTGCACTCGGCGGCGGAGCAGATCCGCGCGGCGGGGGGTCGTGCGCTGCCGATCGTCGGCGACGTCCGCGACGACGGCGACATCACCGAGGCCGTCATGAAGACGCAGGGCGAGTTCGGCGGCATCGACATCGTCGTCAACAACGCGTCGGTCATCGACCTGTCGGGCTCGCTCGAACTGGCCGCGAAGAAGTACGACCTCATGCAGGACGTCAACGTGCGCGGCACCTTCATGCTGTCGCGCACGGCGCTGCCGATCCTGAAGGATGCCGCGAACCCCCACATCCTCTCGCTGTCGCCGCCCCTCAACCTGTCGCCGAAATGGCTCGGCGCGCACACCGGCTACACGCTCGCGAAGTACGGCATGACGATGGCGACGCTCGGCATGGCCGCCGAGTTCGCGAAGGACGGCGTCGCCGCCAACACCCTCTGGCCGCAGACGACGATCGCCACGGCCGCGGTGCAGTTCGCCCTCGGCGGCGACCGGATGATGAAGGTCAGCCGCACGCCCGAGGTCTACGCCGACGCGGCGTACGAGGTGCTCTGCAAGCCGGCGCGTGAGTACACCGGGCAGACTCTCATCGTCGAGGACGTTCTGAGGGATGCCGGTGTCACCGACTTCTCGCGCTACGCCGCGACGCCGGGGACACCCGACGCCGAGCTGTTCCCCGACATCTTCCTCGACTGAGGTCGGAGCGCGCCCGCGCGTCAGACCAGGCCGAGCTTCACGAACGCGTTCCACACACCGTCGTCGAGCACGTCGGTCGTGACGTTGCCCGCCCGCTCCTTGAGGGCGGGATCGGCGTTGCCCATGGCGACGGGGGAGCCGACGACGTCGAACATCTCGGCGTCGTTCCAGCTGTCGCCGATGCCGATCGCGTCGGCGGCGTCGAGGCCGAGGATGTCGAGCACGCGCACGATCGCCGAACCCTTGTTCGTCCCCGCCAGTCCGATCTCCCCGTTGGACCCGCCGGGGAGGGGGATGCTGCCGGGGATGACGTGGAAGCGCTCGCCGAGGTCGGCCTGGGCCTTGTCGACGCTGTCGGAGCGCTTGCTGATGAACGTGGTCTTCGCGATGGCGTCCAGGTCCGCCTCGCCGACGGGACGGTAGGTGACGATCGGCTTCGGGTCGACGGCATCGGTCTGTCCGAGCCGGCGGGCGTCCTCGAGGTGACGCTTCCGGCGCTCGGCGAAGTACTCGTCGAGCATCGCACCGACCCCGTCGCTCGCGTAGACGGCCTCGTTCGACTGCAGGAAGTAGTCGATGTCCTCCGCCTCGAAGTAGGCGATCAGGCGGTCGGTGTCCTCGCGCGGCATCGGGTCGGCGAACAGCAGCTCGTCGCCGCGCACCGCGTAGGCGCCGCCGTTGGTAATCGCGCCGTCGTAGCCGATCTCGCGGACCTTGGGGTGGATGTCGCCGGCGGCGCGTCCCGTGCAGAGGTAGACGAGGTGGCCGTTCTCGCGTGCCGTCCGGATCGCGGTGATCGTCGAGTCGGCGACGGCCGTTCCGTGCTCGAGGATGGTTCCGTCCACGTCCAGAAAAGCGATGCGCGTCATCCGTCCATTCTCCCGGACGCGGATGAACGCTCGGTGCGCGGGCGGGTCAGAGCTGCTTGCGCAGGAAGACCTGCTCGGTGCCGTCGTCGCCGGGGACGCGCTCGCTCTCCTCGTACCCCTCGCGTTCATACAGGCGGATGTTCGCCTCGCTGAGCGACCCCGTGAAGAGTTCGGCCGTCGTCGCGCCGGCCTCACGGCCCCGCTCCTCGACCGCCGACAGCAGCGCGGTCCCGAGCCCCGAGCCCTGCTGATCGGGTGCGATCGCGATGCGGCCGATGAGGAGCAGGTCGCCGTCGACGCGGGCGCGCACGCAGCCCACCATGCGCTCGCCGTCGAGGGCGACGCATCCGAGGTTGTCCTCGAGTTCGGCGCGGACCTCGTCGAGCGTCTGCGTGAGCGGCGGCATGTCGACGGCGTCGTAGATGAGCGCCTCCTGCACGAAGGCGGCCCGCTGCAGGGTGAGCACCTCGCCCGCGTCGTCGACGGTGATGGGACGGATGCGGGCGGTGCTCATCCGTTCAGCGTAATCCGCCTTCGGCGGCCCGCGGCCGGCGGCTTAGAGTGACCGCATGCCCGATGTCGCCGCCGCGATCGCCACCCGTCCGCTCGTCCTCGACGGTGGGCTCGGGACGATGCTCGAGGCCCGCGGCCACGATCTCAGCGGAGTGCTCTGGTCGGCGGGCGTGCTCATCGACGCGCCCGGTGACGTGCGCGACGTGCACGCCGCGTTCGTCGAGGCCGGCGCCGACGTCGTCACGACGGCCTCCTACCAGCTCGGGTACGACAACCTCGCCGCGGCGGGGCGGGAAGCCGCCGAGGTCGATGCGCTGCTGACCACCTCGGTTCGCCTCGCCCGCGAGGCGTCGGACGGCCGGGCGTGGGTCGCGGCATCCGTCGGTCCCTTCGGTGCCGTGCGCGCGGACGGCAGCGAGTACACCGGTGCGTACGGTCTGTCGGTGGCCGAGCTGACCGCGTGGCACCGCCGTCGACTGCTCGCGCTCGCGGAGGCGGGGCCTGACCTCCTCGCCGTCGAGACGATCGCATCGCCCGCCGAGGCCGAGGCGCTGGCGGCCGCGCTCGAGGGCGTGGGGATCCCGGCGTGGATCTCGCTGTCGGGCGCGAGCACGGCCTTCGACGGCGACGACGCGCTCGCCGCTGCGCTGGCGGCCGCCGCGGCTGCGCCCGGGGCCGTCGCCGTCGGAGCGAACTGCTGCCCGCCGGCCGCACTGACCCGCGTGCTGGACCGGATGCCGCCGACGACGCCCGCCGTCGTCTACCCGAACAGCGGCGAGGTCTGGGACGCCGCCTCGCGCTCGTGGCACGGCCACGCGACGGCCACCTTCGCCGACGTCGACGCCTGGGTGGAGGCGGGGGCACGGCTGATCGGCGGATGCTGCCGCACGACTCCCGAGGACATCGCCGGCCTCGCCCGCCGACTGAAGGACTGAGCCGCCCGGCATCCGTCCAGCCCGCCCCGGTAGCCTGGAAGGCATGACCGAGTCCACTCCCGCGCGCCCCGAGGGCATGTCCGCCGTGCGCTCGACGACGCCCAAGCAGGTGCGTCCCGCGACCGAGGGGTGGACGCAGGCGAAGGATGCCGAAGGCCGCCCGCTCCTGCAGTTCGCGAGCCCCAAGCGGGGCAAGCCGCCCGTGCACCTCGCCGACCTGGATCACGACGCGCGCGTAGAGAAGCTGAAGGAGCTCGGGATGCCGGGCTTCCGCGCCGCGCAGCTCGAGAAGCACTACTTCCAGCACTACACGTCCGACCCCGCCCACATGACCGACCTGCCGGCGGCGAACCGCGACGAGCTCGTCGGCGGGCTGCTGCCGAACCTCATGACCGAGGTGCGCCGGCTCGAGACCGACGGCGGCGACACGATCAAGTTCCTGTGGCGCCTGCACGACGGCGCGCTCGTCGAGTCCGTGCTCATGCGGTACACCGGGCGCATCACGCTGTGCGTGTCGAGCCAGGCCGGCTGCGGCATGAACTGCCCCTTCTGCGCCACCGGCCAGGCGGGCCTCACCCGCAACATGTCGGCGGCCGAGATCGTCGACCAGGTCGTCCGCGCCAACCGCCTCATCGCCGACGGCGGCCTGGGCGATCCCCGCAAGGTCGGCCACAAGGACGAGCGCGTCACGAACATCGTCTTCATGGGCATGGGGGAGCCTCTCGCCAACTACGCCCGCGTCATGCAGGCCGTTCGCACGATGGTCGACAAGAAGCACGGGCTCGGCATGAGCGCCCGCGGCATCACGGTCTCGACCGTCGGGCTCGTGCCGGCGATCCGCAAGCTGTCCGCCGAGGAGATCCCGGTCACCTTCGCACTGTCGCTGCACGCTCCCGACGACCACCTGCGCGACGAGCTGATCCCCGTCAACTCGCGCTGGAAGGTCGATGAGGCCCTGGACGCCGCGCGCGAGTACTTCGACAAGACCGGGCGTCGCGTCTCGATCGAGTACGCGCTCATCAAGGACATGAACGACCACGCCTGGCGCGCGGATCTCCTCGCCGAGAAGCTCAACGCGCGCGGTCGCGGCTGGGTGCACGTGAACCCGATCCCGCTGAACCCGACGCCCGGCTCGATCTGGACCTCGTCCGACGTCGACGTGCAGAACGAGTTCGTCCGCAGGCTCAACGACGCCGGCATCCCGACGACCCTCCGCGACACCCGCGGCAAGGAGATCGACGGCGCGTGCGGTCAGCTCGTCGCGACCGAAGAGGATCAGGCCGCGGCGGCATCCGTCTGACTCCGGAGGCGATTCCGCCGGCGGCGTAACCCTGTCAAGGCCCGCGGAGTCGACCGGGGCGCGAGAGTAGCGTCATCGGCATGGTCAACTATCGATTCCTGGGCAACAGCGGCCTCAAGATCACCGAACTCACCTACGGCAACTGGCTCACCCACGGTTCGCAGGTCGAGAACGACGCGGCGATCGCGACGGTCCACAAGGCCCTCGACCTCGGCATCACCTCGTTCGACACCGCCGACGCCTACGCGAACACGGCGGCCGAGTCCGTCCTCGCCGAGGCGCTGAAGGGTCAGCGCCGCGAATCCCTCGAGATCTTCACGAAGGTCTACTGGCCGACCGGTCCCAAGGGGCCGAACGACCACGGTCTGTCGCGCAAGCACCTGCTCGAGGGCATCAACGGTTCGCTGAAGCGGTTGAACACCGACTACGTCGACCTCTACCAGGCGCACCGCTACGACTACGAGACCCCGCTCGAGGAGACGATGCAGGCCTTCGCCGACATCGTCCGTCAGGGCAAGGCGCTCTACATCGGCGTCAGCGAGTGGACCGCCGAGCAGCTGCGGGCCGGGCACGCGCTGGCGAAGGAGCTCGGCTTCCAGCTCATCTCGAACCAGCCGCAGTACTCCGCGCTGTGGCGGGTCATCGAGGGCAAGGTCGTCCCGACCTCTGCGGAGCTCGGCATCTCGCAGATCGTCTGGTCGCCGCTGGCGCAGGGCGTCCTGACGGGCAAGTACCAGCCCGGTCAGCCGGCGCCCGAGGGCTCGCGCGCGACGGACGAGAAGGGCGGATCCGACATGATCAAGCGCTTCATGAAGGACGAGACCCTCACCGCGGTGCAGAAGCTGCAGCCGATCGCCGAGGGCGCGGGCATCACGATGCCGCAGCTCGCCCTCGCGTGGGTGCTGCACAACCCGAACATCGCCGCGGCGATCATCGGGGCGTCGCGTCCCGAGCAGCTCGAGGACACCGTGAAGGCCTCGGGGATCGAGCTCGACGACGACACGTACGCCGCGATCAACGAGGCGCTGGCGCCGGTGGCGGTCACCGACCCGGAGGAGACGTACTCCGTCTCGCCGAAGTCCCGTCTGATCTGACGAGCGCCGCCCGTTCGTGGCCACGCAGAGCGCCGGCATCCTGCTCTACCGTCTCGACGGTGGGGGCGGGGTGTCGGCGTTCGTCGCTCACATGGGCGGGCCGTACTGGGCGTCGAAGGACGAGGGTGCCTGGTCGGTCCCGAAGGGTGAACTCGAGGACGGCGAAGAGGCGTTGGATGCCGCGAAGCGCGAGTTCCGCGAGGAGCTCGGCGTCGCCCCTCCCGAGGCGGACTACGCCGAGCTCGGCACGTTCGCGTACTCGTCGGGCAAGCGGGTGACGGTGTTCGTCGCCGACGGTACGGGCTTCGAGGCGGAGGGGTTCGTGTTCGGTGAGTTCGAGATGGAGTGGCCGCCGCGATCGGGCCGGACGGCATCCTTCCCCGAGGTCGACCGCGCCGAATGGATGCCGCTGGATCGCGCGCGCGAGCGGGTCGTGAAGGGGCAGCGGCCGGCGTTCGATCGGTTGGCCGAGCTGCTGAGCGCCGCGGACACCTGACGGCCGCGGCAACAACCGCGGAGCATTCGCGGGGGTCGCGGGTCGGAACCGGTTGCGGAGCTCGACCTCGACGAAGACTCCGCGGTCCGTGCCCGCACCGGCGCGCGGGTCAGCGCTTCTTCTTCGGCGCCTCGGACACGTCGAGCCTCTCGTGCAGGCCGCCGAGCGACGACCACGCCGATTCCTTGCCGGATGCCGCGTGTTCGGCGCCGCGCACGGCGCGCTCGTCGGCCCACTCGTTGAGGACGTGACCGCGGTGTCCGCGGACGTGCTCGAGGACCACGTCGGGAAGGCCCGCGGCGCGGCGAGCGTCGCGCGCGGTGATCAGCTGCTCGAGCAGGTCGACGTTCTTCGTGGGCGCGCCGGTGGACGTCTTCCAGCCGCGGCGGCGGTGACCGTCCATCCATTTCTCGTACGTGTCGATGGCGTACTTGGAGTCGGCCTGCACGACGAGCTCGCGGACATCCGCATGGTCCTCGATGGCCTTGAGGAGGCCCATCAGCTCGCCGACGTTGTTCGTGCCCTGGATGATCGAGCCCGCCGCCCAGTGGCCGTCCTCACCGACCCACGCCCAGCCCGTCGGTCCGGGATTGCCCTTGCAGGCGCCGTCGGTGGCCACGACATAACGGGAGGAATCGGTCACCCGACCACGCTACCCGCGCGCGGCACGACCGCCGCGCGCGGGAGGGGTGTCACGGGCGCAGCAGGACCTTGCCGACGCGGCCGGCGGTCAGGCTCGCACGGGCGGCGTCGCGCGCCTGCTCGAGCGGGAACGTCGCCGACACCGGCAGGGTCAGGACGCCGGAAGAGAGGTGCTGGGCGAGTTCGCCGAAGAGCCGGCCGCGCCCCTCGGCATCCATCTCGGTGCTCACCTTGCTTCCCCAGAAGCCCTCGATCGTGATGTGGCGGAAGATGACCGGGCCCGACGCGAGCTGCATGACGGGAGCGTCCATCGCGCCGAAGACGACGAGCGTGGCGTTCTCGCCGAGGAGCGAGAGGACGTGACCGCTCGACTCGCCGCCGACGGAGTCGACGCCGGCGATGATGGGGGCGCCTCCGGTGATCTCGGCGACCTTGTCGCGCCAGTCGTCGGTGTCGACGGCGACGACTCGGTCGATGCCCTGCTCGGCGAGCTCGGTGACGGCGGCGCTGCGGCGGACGAGGCCGAGGATGTTGAGGCCGCGGGCGCGACCCATCTGCGCGACCATGCGGCCGACGGCGCCGTTCGCGGCGTTCTGCACGATCCAGTCGCCCGGCTTCACGTCGAGGAAGTCGATGAGGCTGATGGCGCTGAACGGCATGGAGACGAGCTGAGCGGCCTGGTCGTCGGGAAGGCCCTCGGGAACGGGGATGAGGGTCGCGGCGCGGGCGATGAACTGCTCGGCCCACACGCCGAAGGTGCCGCCGGTGGCGATGCGCTGGCCGACCTGCAGGTTCTCGACGCCCTCACCGAGCTCCTCGACGACGCCGACGGCCTCGGTGCCCGAACGGGCGGGGAGTTCCGGCTTGAAGCCGTAGGTGCCGCGGATGGTCCACAGGTCGTGGTTGTGGATCGGCGAGGCGAGCAGCCGCACCCGGACCTCTCCCGCACCGGGGGTGGGGTCGGGGAGCTCCGTGGTCTCGAGGACGTCGGCCGGTTCGCCGAAGACGGGGTGGGTGACTGCGCGCATGTTCTCCTCCAAGGCGTCATTTTGTAACGATCGGTCTAATATAGTACCGACGGCTGAGAGGGGCATCCATGGGACGCACGGCGACATTCGACCGCGACGACGTCGTCCGCGCTGCGCGCGACGTCTTCTGGGCGCGCGGCTACGCCGAGACCGGTGTGGCGGAACTCGAAGCGGCGACGGGGCTCAAGCGCTCGAGCCTGTACCACGCGTTCGGCAGCAAGAAGGGTCTGTTCGAGGCCGTCGTCGCGCGGTACCTCGACGAGGTCGTGCGCTCCCGCATCGGCCGGCTGCAGCGATCGGATGCCGGTCCCGACGCGCTCGAGCACTACGTCGCCGAGATGCGGCGCGCGATCGCGAGCGGCACACCACGGGCGCAGGCGGGATGCCTGCTGCTCAACGCCGCGTGCGCGCCCGTCGTCGACGACGACCCCGACGTGCGCGCGCTCGTCACGGCGTACACCGATGAGCTCCGTGCCGCGATCGCCGCGGGTGTGGATTCCGCGCGGCCGGAGATCTCGGCAGCCTCGCGCGCGGCTCTCTCGGAGGTCTGTGCGTCGCTGGTGATCGCCGCGCTCGCCGTGGCGAGGGTGGATCCGGATGCCGCTGATCGCAGCCTCGGCGCGGTCCTCACCGCTGTCGCGTCGTGGGATGCCGGCGCAGCCCCTGTGTATACATAATCCGGCCATCTTCTCTCTTTCGCCCACGATTAGACCCACTGTGCATACACTGAGATCATGACGGATGCACCCGCGCGGTACGCCGGGGTCCGCGCGTACGAGACGCTGCTGCGCGAGATCCAGGACGGGACGCTGCCTCCCGGGGCCGTTCTGGCCGAGGTCGAGCAGGCCGCACGACTCGGCGTGAGTCGGACGCCGCTCCGCGAGGCACTCCGCCGACTCGCCGCCGGCGGGCTCGTCGAGCAGGCGTCCCCGCGGGTCACCGTCGTCGCCGGCATCGATGCCTCCGATATCGAGGCCCTGTTCGCCGTGCGCCGCGCGCTCGAGGAGACCGCGGCCCGGTTGGCGGCCCGAGCGGGCGATCGATCCGTCTTCGCTGCGCTCGCCGCCGAGTTCGCAGCGACGCAGGCGTCGGGCGGAGCGGCATCCGACGCCGACGCGTACTACGCGCTCATCGCCCGCTTCGACGCCGAGCTCGACGCCGCCGTCCGCAACGACTACCTCACCTCGGCGCTGCGCACCGTCCGCACTCACCTCGTGCGCGTGCGGCGCCTGGCTCGCGACAACCCCGAACGCCTCGCCGCCTCGGTCGCCGAGCACCGCCTCATCGCGGGCGCGATCGCCGCCGGTGACGGCGACCTCGCCGCCCACGCGACGCACGTGCACCTGCACAACGCGCTCGCCTCGATCCTCGACTCCCTGTCCGACACCCCGGAGGAACCGACATGACCGCCACCCACCACGTCCGCGTCTACCGCAGCGACGAGCCGCTGCCCCGCGAGGAGCAGCTCGCCCACAAGATCGCGCAGGTCGCCGTCGATCCGGTCGCCGTCGAGGACGACGTCGTCGACATGATCGTGAACCGGGTCATCGACAACGCGGCGGTGGCCGCGGCATCCCTCACCCGTCGTCCCGTCAGCGCAGCCCGTTCGCAGGCGCTGTCGCACCCGGTGTCGACGGGCGGCTACGGCGGCACGGTGTTCGGCGTGCCGAACGAGACGCGCACGAGCCCGGAGTGGGCGGCGTGGGCCAACGGCGTCGCCGTCCGCGAACTCGACTACCACGACACGTTCCTGGCGGCGGAGTACTCGCACCCGGGAGACAACATCCCCGCGATCCTCGCGGTCGCGCAGCACGTCGGCGCCGACGGGGCAGCCCTGGTCCGCGGGCTCGCGACCGGGTACGAGATCCAGGTCGACCTCGTCCGGGCGATCAGCCTGCACAAGCACAAGATCGATCACGTCGCGCACCTCGGGCCGTCGGCCGCCGCCGGCATCGGCACGCTCCTCGGCCTCGACGTCGAAACGATCTCCCAGGCTGTCGCCCAGGCGCTCCACACCACCACCGCGACTCGCCAGTCGCGGAAGGGTGAGATCTCGACGTGGAAGGCGCACGCCCCCGCGTTCGCCGGGAAGATGGCGGTCGAAGCCGTCGACCGCGCGATGCGCGGCGAGACCTCGCCGTCGCCGATCTACGAGGGTGAGGACGGCGTCATCGCCTGGCTCCTCGACGGCAAGGACGCCGCCTACGAGGTGCCGCTCCCCGCCGCCGGCGAGCCGAAGCGCGGCATCCTCGACACGTACACGAAGGAGCACTCGGCCGAGTACCAGGCGCAGGCGTGGATCGACCTCGCCCGCAGGCTCGGCACCGAGCGCCCCGAGCTGCGCGACCCCGCCAACATCGCCTCGATCGTCCTGCACACGAGCCACCACACGCACTACGTGATCGGCTCGGGCGCCGGCGACCCGCAGAAGTACGACCCCGCGGCATCCCGCGAAACGCTCGACCACTCGATCCCGTACATCTTCGCGGTCGCGCTGCAGGACGGCGGATGGCACCACGTCGACTCGTACACCCCCGCGCGCACCGGACGGCCCGACACCGTCGCCCTGTGGCACAAGGTCACGACCGCCGAGGATGCTGAGTGGACGCGCCGCTACCACTCGGAGGACCCCGCCGAGAAGGCGTTCGGCGGTCGCGTCGAGATCACCCTCGCCGACCGCTCCACCGTCGTCGACGAGATCGCCGTGGCCGACGCCCACCCGCTGGGTGCCCGGCCGTTCGCCCGCGAGGACTACATCCGCAAGTTCCGGCTGCTGGCCGAGCCGGTGCTCGAGGCCGCCGAGATCGAGCGGTTCCTCGCGCTCGTGCAGCGCCTGCCCGAACTCACCGCGGACGAGGTCCGTCAGCTGGACTTCGTGGCCGCGCCCGGCGTCCTCGCGGCCGCCCCCGCCCCGAAGGGACTTTTCTGATGGAGAGCGTGGTCGGCCGCGCGTTCGGCATTCAGTCCCTGCTCTCGGGAGCCGATCGTCGTCCGGCTGCGGAAACCCGCGATTCCGGGACGCACGGTGAGATGCGGCATCTGTCGGGACTGAATTCGGAACGCGGTCGCATCGAGAGAGGGACCCGCTGATGCTGTACGCGCAGACGCCGGCGCACGAGAAGCGCCGCCTGTTCCGGGAGCGGCTCGCCTCGGGGGAGCTGCTGCGGTTCCCCGGCGCCTTCAACCCGCTGTCGGCCCGGCTCATCGAGCGCAAGGGCTTCGAGGGCGTGTACATCTCGGGCGCCGTCCTCTCGGCCGACCTGGGACTGCCCGACATCGGCCTGACGACGCTCACCGAGGTCGCCGCGCGCGGGCAGCAGATCGCCCGGACGACCGAGCTGCCCGCGATCATCGACGCCGACACCGGGTTCGGTGAGCCGATGAACGTCGCCCGCACGATCCAGACCCTCGAGGACGCCGGCATCGCCGGTGCGCACATCGAGGACCAGGTCAACCCCAAGCGCTGCGGCCACCTCGACGGCAAGGCGGTCGTCGACGAGGACACGGCGCTCAAGCGCATCCGCGCCGCGGTCGACGCACGCCGCGACCCGAACTTCCTCGTGATGGCGCGCACCGACATCCGCGCCGTCGAAGGACTGGATGCCGCGACCGACCGCGCGCGCAAGCTGGTGGACGCGGGCGCCGATGCGATCTTCCCCGAGGCCATGCGCACCCTCGAGGAGTTCGCGGCGGTGCGCGAGGCGGTCGACGTGCCGATCCTCGCGAACATGACCGAGTTCGGCAAGAGCGACCTGTTCACGGTCGACCAGCTGCGGGACGTCGGGGTGAACATCGTCATCTGGCCGGTGTCGCTCCTGCGGATGGCGATGGGCGCGGCCGAGCGTGCGCTCGATACGCTGATCGACGACGGGCACCTCACGTCCCGGCTCGGCGAGATGCAGCACCGCGCCGACCTGTACGACCTCATCGACTACGAGTCGTACAACCACTTCGACACGAACGTCTTCACCTTCCGGATCGACCGCTGACGGTCGAGGAACAGGAGCGAGCATGACCGACCCCGACATCAAGAAGGGTCTCGCCGGCGTCTACGCCGACACGACCTCGATCAGCAAGGTCAACCCCGAGACGAACTCGCTGCTCTACCGCGGCTACCCCGTGCAGGAGCTCGCCGCGACGCAGTCGTTCGAGGCGGTCGCCTACCTGCTGTGGCACGGCGAGCGGCCGACGGCCGACCAGCTCGCCGAGCTGCAGGCGGTCGAGCGCGCGAACCGCGCGCTGCCCGCCGACATCCGCTCCTTCATCGACGCGATGCCCGTCTCGGCCCATCCGATGGACGAGGCCCGCACGGTCGTGAGCCTGTTCGGGGCGTTCGAGACCGCGGGGATCGCGAATGTGTTGGATGCCGCGGGCACACCGGCGGAGAACCTGGACCGCAGCATCCGCCTCTTCGCGATCCTGCCCGCCGTCGTCGCGTACGGGCAGCGGCGCCGGCGCGGCGAGGAGATCGTCGAGCCGCGCGAGGACCTCGGGTACGCCGCGAACTTCCTCTGGATGACCTTCGGCGAGGAGCCCGACGAGGTCGTCGTCGACGCCTTCAACCGCTCGATGATCCTCTACGCCGAGCACTCGTTCAACGCCTCGACCTTCACGGCGCGCGTGATCGCCTCGACCCTCAGCGACCTGTACTCCTCGGTCGTGGGTGCGATCGGTGCACTCAAGGGACCGCTGCACGGCGGTGCGAACGAGGCCGTCATGCACATCTTCGACGAGATCGGAACCGCCGACGCGGTCGTGCCGTGGCTCGACGAGGCCCTCGCCGCCAAGCGCAAGATCATGGGCTTCGGGCACCGCGTCTACAAGCGCGGCGACTCCCGTGTGCCGACGATGAAGGCCGCGCTCGACGCGCTCGTCGCGCACTACGACCGCCGGGACGTCGCGGAGCTGTACGAGACGCTCGAGTCCGAGTTCGTCTCGCGCAAGGGCATCTACCCGAACCTCGACTACCCGTCGGGCCCGGCGTACAGCCTGATCGGCTTCGACACCCTCACCTTCACGCCGCTGTTCATCGCGGCGCGGATCACGGGGTGGACGGCGCACATCATGGAGCAGCAGGCATCCAACGCCCTCATCCGTCCCCTGTCCGCCTACGACGGCGCGGCCGAGCGGCACATCGACGGCTACGTTCCGGATGCTGCCGAGGTCGAGGCGCTGGAGCGGCCGGAGGAGGCCGCGGGGTGACCTCTGCCGAGCGCATCGCGATCGTCGCCGGCGCGCGCACCCCGGTCGGCCGGTTCGACGGCGCGTTCCGCGACACCCCGGCCCACGAGCTGGGCGCGCAGGCGGTGACGGCGGCCCTCGGCCGGTCGGGAGTCGACCCGCAGCGGGTGGGCGAGGTCGTGATCGGCACGATCGGTCAGGTCGCGGGTGACGCCTACATCGCGCGCCGCATCGCGCTGGCGGCGGGCCTCACCGACGACACCCCCGCGTTCACGGTGAACCGGCTGTGCGGGTCGGGTCTGCAGTCGATCTGGTCGGCCGCGCAGGAGCTGCGCTGGGGCGGGATCGACGTCGCCGTCGCGGGCGGCGCCGAGAACATGACGCGGATGCCGTTCTACGACATGGACGCCCGGTCGGGGGCGACGCTCGGCCACCGGCGCCTGCTCGACGGGACGCTCGCCATGCTCACCGACCCCTTCAGCGGGAAGCACATGGGGACGACGGCCGAGACGGTAGCCGAGCGGTTCGGTGTGACGCGCGAGGAGCAGGACGCGTACGCGGTCGAGTCGCAACGACGCGCAGCGACGGATGCCGCCCGCGCGGCGTTCGCGCAGGAGATCGCCCCGACGACCACCACCGGACGCCGGCCGGTCGAGGTGACCGCCGACGAGCATCCGCGACCCGACACGACCCTCGAGGCGCTCGCCCGGCTGCGACCGGCGTTCACGACGGACGGGACGGTCACCGCGGGGAACGCCTCGGGCATCAACGACGGCGCCGCCGCGACCGTGCTCATGCGCGAGTCCGACGTGCGGGCCGAGGGGCTGTCGGCGCTCGCAACGATCGAGGCGGTCACGACCGCCGCGCTCGACCCCGCGATCATGGGGTACGCCCCGACGCTCGCGCTGAGGAAGCTCTTCGCGCAGACGGGGCTGACCCCGGCCGACATCGCGACCGTCGAGCTGAACGAGGCGTTCGCGTCCCAGGTGATCGCCGTCATGCGGGACACCGGGCTCGATCCCGAGCGGACGAACCCGTACGGCGGTGCGATCGCTCTCGGCCACCCGGTCGGGGCGACCGGGACGATCCTCACGGTCCGGGCGGCGCTGACCCTGCAGCGCACGGGTGCGGAGTACGCCGTGGTCACGATGTGCATCGGCGGCGGTCAGGCGCTCGCCGCGCTGCTGCGTCGCTGGGACGGCTGAGCGCGGCGAGCACCTGACCGGGGGTCAGGCCCGCTGCCTCGCGGATCGCGACGGGGTTCGCGACGCCGTCGGAGGCGATCGAGAAAAGCTTGGTGGGCTGTGCGGGGTCGGACGCGTGGAGGCGTCGAAGACGCCGGTCTCGTACGATCCGACGGGCGTGAGGCTGAGGGCGGCACCCTCGGCGGAGGTGCGGACGGGGTCGGGCACGACGGCCGCCGTGGGTGTCCGGGGCGTGTCGCCGAGTGGCCGATGGGTGAACGGAGCGTGTCGGGCGGGTGGAGGCATCCGTCTGCGAGCATGTCGACATGACCGATTACGAGACCATCGTCACCGAGACGCGCGGACGCGTCGGGTGGATCACCCTCAACCGGCCCGACGCGCTGAACGCGCTGAACGCGCAGGTGATGCACGACCTGGTGGATGCCGCGGAGGCGTTCGACGCGGATGCCGGGATCGGCGCCATCGTCGTGACCGGCAGTGAGCGGGCGTTCGCGGCGGGAGCGGACATCAAGGAAATGGAGGCGCTCAGCGGCAGCGAGATGCTGCTCGCCGACCACTTCGGCAAGTGGTCGCGGTTCGCGGCGGTGCGGACGCCGACGATCGCCGCGGTGGCGGGTTACGCGCTGGGCGGTGGGTGCGAGCTGGCGATGATGTGCGACATCATCCTCGCGGCGGATTCGGCGCGGTTCGGTCAGCCCGAGATCAACCTGGGTGTGATCCCGGGGCTGGGTGGCACGCAGCGTCTCGTGCGGGCGATCGGGTCGTTCAAGGCGGCGGAGCTGGTGCTGACGGGGCGGCAGCTGACCGCCGAGGAGGCCGATCGTGCGGGGCTCGTGTCGCGTGTGGTCCCCGCGGCGGAGCTGCGCGAGGAGGCGCAGCGGACGGCCGAGACGATCGCGTCGAAGCCGCTGCCGGCGCTGTACGCGGCGACGGCGGCGTTGGACGTCGCACTTGAGTCGACGCTCGCCGAGGGGTTGCGGTTCGAGCGGCAGGCGTTCGCGGGGCTGTTCGACACGGCGGATCAGAAGGAGGGCATGGCGGCCTTCCGGGAGAAGCGGGCACCGGAGTTCCGACACCGATGAGCGCCGTGCATCTCGTGCGGTCGGATGCCCTGGCGGCGGCGCCGTACGCGTACGCGTCGCGGGTGGAGCCGGGGGCGGAGCTGATCTTCCTTGCGGGGGCCTGTCCGCTGGCGGACGACGGGTCGACGGTCGCAGTGGGGGATGTGGCGGGGCAGGCGCGGCGCTGTGTCGAGAACATGCTCGTCGCGTTGGATGCCGCGGGTGCCGGGATCGCGGACGTCGCCTCGACGCGGGTCCTCGTCGCGTCGTCGGAGCGGCGGGATCTGGTCGCGGCCTGGGAGGTCGTGCGCGCGGCGTTCGGTGAGCACGACGTGCCGAGCACCCTGATGGGGGTGGCCGCCCTGGGGTATACGCACCAGTTGGTAGAGGTCGAGGTCGTCGCCGCGGTGCGTCGCGGCTGATCGGCGGATGCCGGGGGTCGGGGTGGGTTCCCGCGCGGCACATCGTCGCGGTGGTCACCGACGATGTCGAGAGCGGCTGGCCGTCGTGCATGCGTGCGTGCCTGCGCGAGGTGGTGCACTGATCATTACCCGAGATGCGCCCGCGTTCATCGGGACTCGAGCGCGCTGGGTCGCGCCTGTCTGCCCCTGGGTCAGAAGGGCGCGGGTTCCGCTGGTGCGGGTGGTGGTGGTGGTGCAGGGGTGAACGCGACGGCCGGGGTGGGTGCGTCTTCACGGTAGGTCCTGCCGAGGGGTGAGGTCCATTCCAGGACTCCACCCTTGAGTTGTCGGACCCGCCAGGCGGTGAACTGCTTCATCGAATGGTGCCGTTGGCACAAGTGCGCCAAGTTGGTGAGTTCGGTGCGCCCGCCGAGGGCGTGGTCGTGGGTGTGATCGACCTCGCAGCGGATGGCTGCGACGCGGCATCCGGGGAACCGGCAGTGCTGATCCCGTGCTTGCAGGAATCGTCGCATCCCGGACGGGACGCGGTAAGAGTCGGTCGCGACCGTGACACCGGTGGTGGGGTCGTGGAACAGCCGCTCCCAGATGCGGGTGCCACCCGCGAGGGTGCGGGCGGTCGCGGGGTCGATGGGGGACCGGCCGGTCAGGTCGCAGGGGCCGTCGTCTTCTCCGGTGAGGGTCGCGGCGGGCACGAGCACTTGCACGCGGGCGCGGATCGCACCGAGCGGGCCGGCGGTGGTGTCTCGGGTGTCGTCCAGCGCCGGGGTCCCGGCGAGGAGGAGGTCGGCGAACACGTCGGCGCGGACCTGATCGGTGGAGCGCTGATCGGTGGCGATGATCGTCGCGGCGTCATCGCTGTCGCTGTCGTCTCCGACCTGCGTGGCTGCGCCCCCGAACGCGACACCAGCACCGCCGCGTGCAGTGGCACGTTCGTCGCGGGTGTCGATGATCGCCCTTGCCTGCTGCGTGAGCCGGTCGTGAATCCCTTCGGCGATCACCGTCGGGACGGTTGCGACCACGTCGCTCATCCCGTCTCGTCCGGGCACGATCCGCACGCACCGCCCAGCGGCGGCTTCCTCATGCCGCTCCGCGAACGAGCGAGAGTGCATCCGGTGCGCGAGGATCTCCAGCTCGCCTCGCACCCGGTTGGGAGTGTCCCGTTCGCACCGGGTGATCGCGACCTGTTCGAACTCCGCCCACATCTCCGCGGGCAGACTCGTCCCGGTCTCGAGGATCGCGATCGCGTGGCCTCGAACGATGCGACCTTGCTCCCACGCCTCGACCGTCGCGGGGAACCCTTCGACCAAAGTCCGTGCTTCGCCGATCCGGCGTTGCACGGTCCGGTCGGTGACCCGCATGACCCCGCCGACCTCGGCCGCGATCGACCGTAACGCCATGTCGTGAACCTGCACGCGGGCGTTCCGTTGCGCGCTCTGCGCCTCCGCCAACCGGCCCGCGGCGGCCAGCGCGCGCAGTTCCTCGATCTGCGCGGCAGCGATCCGCCGGGCCGCGGAATCGACGTCCGCGACGACGCCCGCCAGAGTGGCGAGATAGTTCTCGCCACCGGGGGTTTCCGCCGCATCCGTCATACCTGCACTCTGCCACTGGCCACCGACATCCACCCTGGCGAAACCGGCCCAGAACACACGTTCTGCACACCCGGAAAATGAGAGTCCTCTCATCCGTGGCGAGGGCGCCACCCGACGTCCGATCCTCGCCCCGACCGGAATCGGAGAGTGTCGCCAGATTCGGATCGACACCTCGCACCTGATCCGAATCCGACGCACATCTCCGAATTCGCGCCCACCCCGCCGCGCCCCCGCGCCCATCCCGCCGCACCGCGCCCCCGCGCCCACCGCACCGCGCCCCGCGCCCACCGCCCCCCGCCCACCCCCTCGCGCCCACCGCACCGCGCCCCGCGCGCGGCATCCACCCCGGCCCCGACCGTAGACTCGACACGATGCCGAGGAGGAGTCAATGAAGATCGTCGTCCTGCTGAAAGAAGTGCCGGACACCTGGGGTGATCGCACGCTCGACCTCGAGACGGGGCTCGCCGCGCGCGACGCGTCCGAGCGCGTCCTCGACGAGATCGGCGAGCGCGCCCTCGAGGCTGCGCTGACCTACTCCGAGGCGAACGAGGGCACGGAGGTCGTCGTGATGACGATGGCATCGGATGCCGCGGCCGCCTCCCTTCGCAAGGGTCTCGCGATGGGGGCTCACTCCGCCGTCCAGATCACCGACGACGCCCTGCGCGGCGCCGACCTCGGCGTGACCGCGCGGGTCCTCGCCGCCGCACTCCGCCGCACCGGATTCGACCTCGTCATCACCGGCAACCTGTCGACCGACGGCTCCGGGGGCGTCCTGCCGGCGATGCTCGCCGAGCACCTCGGTGTGCCCCAGGCGACCGCCCTCTCGGCCGTCGAGATCTCCGCCGACGCCGTCAGCGGCACCCGCGCCACCGACTTCGGCACCGCCTCGGTCACGGCTGCGCTCCCCGCCGTCATTTCGATCACCGAAGCACTCCCCGACGCCCGCTTCGCCAACTTCAAGGGCATCATGGCGGCGAAGAAGAAGCCCTTCGAGACCCTCTCCCTCGCCGATCTCGACGTCGACGTCGACCCGGCATCCGCTCCGCAGTCGATCATGACCGCCGTCGCGCAGAAGCCGCCCCGCCAGGCAGGCACGAAGATCATCGACGAGGGGGATGCCGGCGAGAAGCTCGCGGCGTTCCTCATCGAGAACCGCCTGGCGTGAGCACCGAGGAGACCACCGTGACCGACTTCGCCCCCGACTCCGTCCTCGTCTGGCTCGACGTGACCCCCGCCGGCGACCTCGCCGCCTCGGCGGCCGGACTCCTCGGCGCCGCCGCCTCGATCGGCACCCCCGTCGCCGTGATCGTCGCCGACGAGTCCCGCCACGGCGACCTGGCCTCCGCAGCCGGCGCCCTCGGCGCGACCACCGTGCTCACCGCGGGCCTCGGCGGCGCCGACACGGCACTGACCGTGCCCGTCGTCGACGCGGTGGCCGCGGCATCCGCTCTCGTGCAGCCCGACGCGATCCTCGTGTCGCACTCGATCGAGGGTCGGGATGTCGCGGGCCGCCTCGCGGCGCGCACCTCGGCCGCCCTCTGCGCCGACGCCGTCGGCGTCTCGCGCGACGACGAGGGCGTGCTCGCGCACCACTCCGTCTACGGCGGCGCCTACAACGTGACCGCCGCCGCGACCTACGGCCCGCTCGTCGTCACCCTGCGCCAGGGATCCGTCGACGCCCGGGGCACCGCGGTCGACGCGCCGGCCGTCGCGCCCCTCGAGGTCGCCGCCTCGGGCGCTCCCGCCGCGACCATCACCGGATTCGACGAGGCGGTCGCCGTCTCGAGCCGTCCCGAGCTGCGCGGCGCCGCGAAGGTCGTCTCGGGCGGACGCGGCCTCGGCTCGGCGGAGCAGTTCGCCCTCGTCGAGCAGCTCGCCGACGTGCTCGGCGCAGCGGTCGGAGCTTCGCGCGCCGCGGTCGACGCGGGCTACGTCCCCTACTCGTACCAGGTCGGTCAGACCGGTGTCTCGGTGTCGCCGCAGCTGTATGTCGCTCTCGGCATCTCGGGCGCCATCCAGCACAAGGCGGGCATGCAGACGGCGAAGACGATCGTCGCGGTGAACAAAGATGGAGACGCACCGATCTTCGACATCGCCGACTTCGGTGTCGTCGGGGACCTGTTCACCGTCGTGCCGCAGCTGATCGCGGCGCTCGAGGCGGGGAAGAAGTAGGAGCGGATGGCGACATACGCGCGTTCCGTGCGTCGGGGGCTCCCGCGCGTCTCCGGCGGCGACCCCTGGCCGCCCGCCGGGTCGGCTCCGGTCGCCGACGCAGCCGCGGCACCGGTCGCCGATGCAGCCGCGGCTCAGCTCGCCGATGCGGGCACGGCTTCGGTCCCCGACGAGGTGGCGCCGCGCGCCGACTCCGCGACGACAGCGTCGGCTGAGTCCGCGACACGGGCTTCCGGGTCGACGACAACGGAGGATGCGGTCGCCTCGCACCACGCCTCGACCCCCGCGACCGCGACACGACGCGGACTGCCGCGAACCCCCGGCGGCGAGCCCTGGCCCCCCGCATCCACCGGCCCGGCGCCGGCCGAAAGCGCAGCACAGGCCGAGCGTCGCCCGGACTCGGACGCAACCGCATCCGCGGCGGCATCAGCGCCCCACCCCGCCGACGACCCGCGGCCGGCGACCCCCGAGAGCGCGCCCGTCGCCGCATCCGTCCCCGCGACCGGCGCGGTCCGCCGCGGCCTTCCGCGCGCCGTCGGCGGCGACGCCTGGCCTCCCGCCGAGACCACGCCCGCCCCGCCCTCTTTCCGCGAGACTGCACGTGGCGGCCGAGACAGCGATCTCGCGCCGCAGTCTCGGCGCGAGCCTGCAGTCTCGGCGTTTTTGGAGCGCGCCCCGGCCCCCGCCCCCGCCCCCGCACCCGAGCCAGCGCCGGCGCCCGAGCCGGAGCCCACCCCCGACGCCCCGCGCCCCCCGCTCGCCGAGCGGCCGCTCGCGCACGCGGGCGTCGCCCGCCGTCCCGCGCCCCGGCCGGAACCCGCGCGCATCGGTCCGTTCACGAAGGCGCAGTGGGCGGGAGTCGTCGTCCTCGGGGGAGGTGCGATCCTGTACGCCGCGGCGATGGCGGTGCTCGCGGTGCGCTGGATCCTCAGCCTCGAGCCGCTGCAGGACTTCCTCGCCACTTACCCCGGCGAGTACCACCTGCCCGAGGGCGCGCCCGTCGGCTTCCCCGCCTGGCTGAATTGGTCGCACTTCCTCAACGCGTTCTTCATGGTGCTGATCATCCGCACCGGCCTGCAGGTCCGCTCAGAGAAGCGCCCGGCCGCCATGTGGATCTCCAAGAAGGACCGCAAGCGCCGCATGAGCCTCACGCTCTGGCTGCACCAGGCCCTCGACATCCTGTGGCTGGCCAACGGCCTGATCTTCGTCGTCCTGCTCTTCGCGACCGGTCAGTGGATGCGGGTGATCCCGACGTCGTGGGAGGTGTTCCCGAACGCGCTGTCCGCCGCCCTGCAGTACGTCTCCCTCGACTGGCCGACCGAGAACGGGTGGGTCAACTACAACGCGCTGCAGCAGCTCGCCTACTTCACGACGATCTTCATCGCCGCACCCGTCGCCGCGCTCACCGGATACCGGATGAGTGCGATGTGGCCGAAGCAGGCGGCGACGCTGAACCGCGTCTACCCCGTCGAGTGGGCTCGCAAGCTGCACTTCCCGACGATGCTCTACTTCGTCGCCTTCATCGCCGTCCATGTTCTGCTGGTGCTCTCGACCGGGGCGCTGCGCAACCTGAACCACATGTACGCGGCGCAGGGATCGACCGATCCGGACGCCTACGCCGACAACTGGACCGGCTTCTGGCTCTTCGCCCTGTCGATCGCGGTCATCGTCGCGGCCTACGTCGCGATGCGCCCGCTCGTCGTCGCCCCGATCGCCCGCCTGTTCGGCGAGGTCAAGAGCCGCTGAGCCCGCGCCGCGCGGCGTCGCACCGGTGACGGATGCACGACGCGAGGTGCGCGTGTGGCCCGGAACCGGCGCGCGAGTTCACCCCAGCCCCGGCGATCGTGCAGACGTCAGGCCACCCCCCGGGGACGTCACGGCCCCCGACCCTCACCCCCCCCCGCAACAGCCGACGGCGCGGCATCCGAAACGGGATGCCGCGCCGTCGAGTCTCCGAGCGTGCGTCAGCGCACGAAGCGGACCTCCGTCAGCGTCTCGCCGAGGAAGGGTTCGGTGTGGCTCGCTCCGTCGAGGGCGAACCCGTTGCGGGTGTAGAAGCGGTGGGCGCGGGGGTTGTCCTCGGCGACCCACAGGTACAGCTCGGTCTCATCGTCGGGGACGACGGCGTCGAACAGGCGCTGGCCGATGCCGGTGCCGTGCCACGCGTCGAGCAGGTAGATGAAGTAGAGCTCGCGGTTGCGGGGCGCGTCGCGGTCGCGGGCGGGGCCGGACCCGGCGAATCCCACGATCTCGCCGCCGACGAGAGCGGCGACCATGCGGAAATCGGGACCCTGCTGGGCCCAGTGCGTCCACAACTCGGCGAGGCGGCGGGCCGACACGTTCTCGAGCGCGGCCTTGCTGATGAGGTGGTCGTAGGTCTCGTGCCAGCACGTCGCATGCACGCGACCGAGGGCTTCGGCATCCACATCGCGAACGGGACGGACGACGATGTCGGTCTGGAGTTCGGGGTCCATGGCCAGACTCTACGCACGGCCCGACGGATCGTGAAATCGACAGGGTCGCCCCCGCGCGCACGGCCCGTCGACTGTCGGAGAGCGACAACGGATGCCGCACTGTACGTGTGACCATGACTAGGCTCGCCGCTCGTGAACGTGTGGTGGCGGACCCTGCTGACCCTGATGCGCGCGCGGGTGCTGTACCGCCGCCGCGGGCCCCTCCCGCCCGACGCGGTGGGCCGGATCCGGCTGCGGACCCTGCCGACCGACATCGACCTGCTCGGCCACATGAACAACGGTCGCTACGCCTCGCTGTTCGACCTCGGCCGGTTCGACCTGCTCACCCGCACCGGCATCTGGCAGACGATGGACGAGCGCGGCTGGTACGGCGTCGTCGCGAGCGAGACGGTCACGTTCCGCAAATCCCTGCAGCTGTGGCAGCGCTTCACGGTCGAGACGCGGATCATCGGCCACGACGACAAGTCGGTCTTTCAGATGCACCGCGCCGTCGTCGACGGTGAGATCTACGCCGAGATGGTCCTGCGTGTCCGGTTCCTCCGCAAGACCGGCGGCATCGTGCCGCTCGAGGAGCTGTTCGACGCGCTCCACCGGCCCGACACCCTGCCCGAGATCCCGCAGTGGATCCACGACTGGGCCGCGGCATCCGCTCTTCCCTCGACCCGTGCCGAGGCGCCCAGTATCTGGCCCTAGCGTGTCCCGCCCCGGCGGCCGGAGGCGCGCATAGGCTGAGCGTCATGTCGGACAGCTCTGTCGCGCCACAAGCGCCCTCCTCCGACCTCGCCGAGCGGGCCATCACCCTCGCAGAGCGCTGGGTCGCCGAATCCGCCGAGGTCACCGTCGACCCGTCGGCCGAGCGTCTCGCGGGGGTGTTGAAGGACCCGAACGGCCTGCCGTTCACCCTCGGCTTCGTCGACGGGGTGATGCGACCGGAGTCCCTCACCGCCGCGGCCACCAACCTGCAGCGTGTCGCGCCGCTCGCCCCCGCCTTCCTGCCCTGGTACCTCCGGGCAGCCGTGCGGACGGGCGGCGTCGTCGCCCCCGTCCTCCCGACGCCCGTCGTCCCCATCGCCCGCCGCGTGCTGCGCGAGATGGTCGCTCACCTCATCGTCGACGCCCGGCCCGACAAGCTCGGTCCCGCTCTGCAGACCCTGCGCGAGTCGGGGGCGCGGCTCAACCTCAACCTCCTCGGCGAGGCGGTGCTCGGCGAGGCCGAGGCCCTCCGACGCCTCGAGGGGATCCACGAGCTCGTCCGGCGCGACGACGTCGACTACGTCTCGGTGAAGGTCTCGGCGATCGCGAGCCACCTCTCGATGTGGGCGTTCGACGAGATCGTGGATCGCGTCGTCGAGCGGCTGCGCCCCCTCTACCTGTCGGCGGCCGAGGACGGCACGTTCCTCAACCTCGACATGGAGGAGTACCGCGACCTGGACCTGACGATGGCCGTGTTCATGCGGGTGCTGGACGACCCGCGCCTGAAGGGCCTCGAGGCGGGCATCGTGCTGCAGGCCTACCTACCCGACGCCCTCCCCGCCCTCCGAACGCTCACCGCGTGGGCGCGCGAGCGCGTCGCGGCCGGCGGCGCCCGCATCAAGATCCGCCTCGTCAAGGGCGCGAACCTCGCGATGGAGCACGTCGACGCGGTCATGCACGACTGGCCCACCGCCCCCTACGACTCCAAGCTCGACACCGACGCGAACTACGTGCGCTGCCTCGACGAGGCGCTGCGCCCGGAGAACACCGAGGCGGTGCGGATCGGCGTCGCCGGACACAACCTCTTCCACATCGCGTACGCGTGGCTGCTCGCCGGCGAGCGCGGGGTGCAGCGCGACGTCGAGGTCGAGATGCTCCTCGGCATGGCGCAGGGCCAGGTGCAGGCCGTCGCCCGCGAGGTCGGGCACGTGCTGCTCTACGTCCCCGTCGTGCGGCCCGACGAGTTCGACGTCGCGATCAGCTACCTCGTCCGCCGGCTCGAGGAGAACGCCTCGAGCGAGAACTTCCTCTCCGCCGCGTTCGACCTCGCCTACGACCGGGCCATGTTCGTGCGCGAGCGCGACCGGTTCGCGGCATCCATCGACCGCGCCGCCGACCGCACGCTGGTGACCGGACCCCGGCGCCGCCAGGACCGCACGGCGGCAGCCGCCGACGAGGTGACGGTGACGACGGATGCCGCGGCCCTCGCGCCCTCCGACGACGCCGCCCTCACGCAGGTCGTCCTCGGCATCGCCGCGAAGGACGCGCGCCCGGCGGACCCCGACGAGACGCAGCCGGCCGGCCTGCCCGGTGGGTTCGCCGGCGACGCGTTCGTCGAGACCGCCGTCTTCTCGCCGCGCGAGAGCGCCGCCGCCGCGGGCGCCCCCGGTTTCCGCAACGCCGCCGACACCGACCCCGCCCTCCCCGCGAACCGCGCGTGGGCGCGCGAGATCCTCGGCCGTGTCCCGTCGTCGACGGCGGGGGATGCCGCGATCGCCGCAGCCCGCATCGGCACCGAGTCCGAGCTCGAGGCCCTGCTCGGCCGCGTGGGTTCGGCGGCGGGCGCGTGGGGCTCGCTGCCCGCCGCCGATCGCGCCGAGGTCCTCCTCCGTGCGGCGAGCGCGCTCGAACGGCGCCGCGCCGAGTTGATCGAGGTCGCGGCATCCGAGACCGGCAAGACACTCGCAGAGGCCGATGTCGAGGTGAGCGAAGCCGTCGATTTCGCCCGCTACTACGCTGCGACCGCGCGCGAGCTCGATCGGGTGAGCGGTGCCGTCTTCGTCCCCGACCGGGTGACGGTCGTCACACCGCCGTGGAACTTCCCGGTCGCGATCCCCGCCGGCGGCGCGCTCGCCGCCCTCGCGGCGGGCTCGGGTGTCGTCTTCAAGCCCGCACCCCAGGCGCGCCGCTGCGCGGCGGTGGTGGCCGAAGCGATCTGGGAGGCTCTGGACGGCGCCGCCGTCGGCCGCGACATCCTCGCCCTCGTCGATCTCGACGAAGGCGGCCTCGGCGCGCAGCTCATCACCCACCCGTCGGTGGACCGCGTCATCCTCACGGGGTCCTTCGAGACCGCGGCGCTGTTCCGCTCGTGGCGTCCGGACCTCGCCCTGCAAGCCGAGACGAGCGGCAAGAACGCCATGATCGTGATGCCCTCGGCCGACCTCGACCTGGCGGCATCCGATCTCGTCCGTTCGGCGTTCGGCCACGCGGGACAGAAATGCTCCGCCGCCTCGCTCGCGATCCTCGTCGGTCCGGTCGCCCGGTCGCAGCGGTTCCGCCGTCAGTTGGTGGATGCCGCGACCTCGCTCCGCGTGGGCGCGCCCGAGGACCCGCTGACCGAGGTCGGCCCCCTCGTCGAGGCCCCGACCGGCAAGCTCGCCTGGGCGCTGACGACCCTCGACGAGGACGAGGAGTGGCTCGTCGAGCCGCGCGAACTGCCGCACCAGCGCTACGGCGGACGGCTCTGGACCCCCGGCATCCGCACCGGTGTGAAGCCGGGCTCGCGAGTGCACCTCGAGGAGTTCTTCGGCCCCGTCCTGGGGGTCATGCACGCGCGGTCGCTCGAGCACGCGATCGAGCTGCAGAACGCGGTCGACTACGGCCTCACCGCGGGGCTCTACACGCAGAACCCCGACGACCTCGCCGTGTGGCTCGACCGGGTCGAAGCGGGCAACCTCTACGTCAACCGCGGCACGACGGGCGCGATCGTGCAGCGTCAGCCGTTCGGCGGCTGGAAGCGGTCCTCCGTCGGCGGTGGCGCGAAGGCCGGCGGTCCGAATCACCTCGTCGGACTCGGGTCCTGGCGGCCGACCGCGGGGGTAGCGGGGTCGTCGACGCTGCACCTCAAGGGGCTCGACTCGTCGATCGCCGACGTCATCGAGGCGGCCCAGCCCGCCCTGGGCTACGAGGCGTTCGAGTGGCTGCGCCGTGCGGCGTTGTCCGACGCCGTCGCGTGGGACCGCACCTTCGGCAAGGTCGTCGACGTCTCGCACCTGGGCGTCGAGCGCAATCTCTTCCGCTACCGTCCGGCGAGCGTCGAGATCCGATCGACGACGGATGCCGCGCCGCAGACCCTCGTGCGCGCCATCATCGCCGCCGTCCGCGCCCGCTCGACGTTCACCGTCAGCACGCCCGCGGGACTGCCCGCCACCGTGCGACAGGCGCTCGGCGCGCTCGAGGTGGCGGTGTTCGTCGAATCGGACGAGGACTGGATCGCGCGGATGGCGGCGCCCCGCGCCGAGGGCGTCCCCGCGCGGGCCGACCGGGTGCGCCTGGTGGGGCCGCCGGCGCAGGCGGGCGAGGTGCGCACTGCGCTCGCCGCGGCGATCTCGGGAGATCCGGATCTGGCCGTCTACGCCGACGAGGTCACGCAGGCCGGGCGGATCGAACTGCTCCCGTTCCTGCGCGAGCAGTCGATCACGATCACGGCGCACCGTTTCGGCAACCCCGATCGGTGGAGCGAAGCCGTCATCTGAGACCGGGCGGGGCGGCCGACGAAGAGTTTATCCACCCGAAGAAGAAAACAACTTATCTTTCTGGTGCGGCGTCCGTCCACCCTGTTGACTGTCCTCGTGCGCTTCTGGGGGAGGCGCACGAGAACACTCTGGGGGGAGTGTCGCCCCGGATCGAGGACCTGGCGTCCTCGGCCCGGGGCATCTTTCGTCCCGGCGGCTCAGGAGTAGTGCGGACGACGGGCGGAGGTGTCGGGGTCGGCGTCCTCCCGCGGCACCATGAACGAGTCGACGAGCGCGCGCACCGTGAGCCCCAGCAGCGTCCACTCGCCGGTCGGTGTGCCGTCCGCGCCCGACAGACGGAACGTCGGGTGCGGGATCCGTTCGAGGGACCGGATGGCGAAGCCCTCTGCCATCGCCGCCATCGCCTCGGCGAAGTCGTCGATCGTCAGCCCCTCGCGCATGCGCATCCCGTAGGCGTCGATGAGGTACTGGTAGAGCTCGGTGAAGGCCCGGATGGACTCGCGGTGACGCTCGTGGCTGGCCTCGGTGAGCTCCGGCCAGGTGTCCGCAGCCGTCCGCAGCGCCAAAGCCACCCGGAACGACTGCGCCTCGAGCAGGTCGGTCGGGTCCTCGGTGGACAGCTCCGCGGCGAGGACGTGCTGCCGGGCCGCCTGGCGGATGATCTCCTCGCCGGTGACCTCTTCGCCGATGAGCTCCTCGACCTGGGCACGCATCGCGTCGGCCGGTCCGGCCACCCGCATCCGCATCATCGCCACGGCGAGCTCGCGGTGGTAGTCGGCCTGGTCGCTCCAGAGCCGGTACGCCGCACCGGTCGTGAGGCCCGCGCGACGCAGCACGTCCTGCAGCCGGATGTGCTGGACGCCGGCGCTCACCCCGCGCTCGAGGAGCATCTGCATGCCGGTGCGCAGCAGCAGGGCTTTCGTCTGCGCACCCGTGCGTCTGGCCATGCTCTGCATCCTGTCATTCATCGGCATGCATCCGTGCCGCCTGTCCACCGCCGTCCGTGCGGGTCGACCTGGCATGATGGGTCCCGGCGTGCCCGATTCGTCGGCTTCTGCAAGCTCCGTCGGGCCTCTGGACAGCGTCCGCCGCCCCGGGAACGAGGAGCGAGAATGACGACGCAGCACGAGACCGCGCCGGTGCGCACCGCCCAGCGCCGCCGTTACCTCATGTGCCGCCCCGAGCACTTCACGGTGTCGTACCGGATCAACCCCTGGATGGATCCGGCGAACCCCACCGACACCGCGAAGGCCGTGCGGCAGTGGCAGGCGCTGCACGACGCCTACGTCGCGCTCGGGCACGGGGTCGAGCTCATCGACCCGGTGCCGGGGCTGCCCGACATGGTCTACACCGCGAACGGCGGATTCATCGTCGACGGCCGCGCGTTGGGCGTCCGCTTCCGCGTCGACGAGCGTCGCGGCGAGGAGCGGCCCTTCATGGACTGGTTCGCCGCCCACGGCTTCGAGGTCGTCGAGCCCGTCGAGGTGCAGGAGGGCGAGGGTGACTTCCTGCTCGTCGGCGACACGATCCTCGCCGGCACCGGATTCCGTTCGGTCGGGGACAGTCACCGCGAACTCGCCGAGGTCTTCGGGCGCGAGGTGGTGTCACTGCGCCTCGTTGATCCGCGGTTCTACCACCTCGACACGGCCATCACCGTCCTGGATCCCGTCGAGGGCCCCACGGGAGTCGAGCGGGCGAACATCGCCTACCTGCCGTCCGCGTTCGACGAGGCGTCGCAGCGGGTGCTCGCCGAGCGCTACCCCGACGCCATCCACGTGTCGGATGCCGACGGTGCCGTCTTCGGGCTGAACGCGGCCAGCGACGGCCTCCATGTCTTCGTCTCGCCCCGCGCCACCGGCTTCGCCGCGCAGCTCGAGGAGCGCGGCTACATCCCCGTCCCCATCGATCTGTCCGAGCTCCTGCTCGGCGGCGGCGGCATCAAGTGCTGCACGCTCGAACTGCGCGGAGGTGCGCGATGACCGACGTCCGGCCCCAGACGACCCCGTCCGCAGATCTGATCGCGGGCGAAGAAGCCCACGTGGCGCACAACTACCACCCCCTGCCCGTCGTGGTCGCCGAGGGTGAGGGGTCGTGGGTCACCGACGTCGAGGGGCGGCGCTACCTCGACCTGCTGTCGGCGTACTCGGCCCTGAACTTCGGGCACCGGCATCCCGCCCTCGTCGCCGCGGCGACGGAGCAGCTCGGGCGACTGACCCTCACCAGCCGGGCGTTCCACAACGACCGCCTCGGCGCCTTCGCCGACGCGCTCGCCGCCCTCGCCGGCAAGGACATGGTCCTCCCGATGAACACGGGCGCCGAAGCCGTCGAGACCGGCATCAAGGTGGCGCGGGCGTGGGCGTACCGCGTGAAGGGGGTGCCCGACGGGGCGGCGAAGATCGTCGTCGCGGCCGGCAACTTCCACGGCCGCACGACGACCATCGTGGGTTTCAGCGACGACCCGCAGGCCCGCGACGGCTTCGGGCCGTTCGCGCCCGGGTTCGAGATCGTGCCCTACGGGGATGCCGCGGCCCTCACCGCCGCGATCGACGAGAACACCGCCGCCGTCCTCATCGAGCCGATCCAGGGCGAGGCGGGCGTCGTGATCCCGCCGGACGGATACCTCCGCGCCGTCCGCGAGGCGTGCACCGCGGCGAACGTGCTGTTCATCGCCGATGAGATCCAGTCCGGCCTCGGGCGGGTCGGCACCACGTTCGCGTGCGAGCGCGAGGGTGTCGTCCCCGATCTGTACCTGCTCGGCAAGGCGCTGGGCGGCGGCATCCTCCCCGTGTCCGCCGTCGTGGGCGATCGAGACGTGCTGGGCGTCATCCACCCCGGCGAGCACGGCTCGACCTTCGGCGGCAACCCGCTCGCGGCGGCCGTGGGTCTCGCCGTCGTCGACCTGCTCCGCACCGGCGACCTGCAGAAGCGAGCACTGTCGCTCGGCGACCACCTGCGTGCGCGGCTCGAACCTCTCCTCGGGTCGGGTGTCACCGCGATCCGCGTCGCGGGCCTCTGGGCGGGCGTCGACATCGACCCGGCCGTCGGCACCGGCCGCGAGGTCGCCGAGCGGCTGCTCGCGCGGGGAGTCCTCGTCAAGGACACGCACGGGCAGACCATCCGCATGGCGCCGCCGCTGGTCATCCGCGCCACCGAGATCGACTGGGCCGTCGAGCAGTTGCGCCTCGCCCTCGAAGGCTGACCCGCGGGGCGAAACACTCCGGCAACACCGCCCGGATTAGGCTCGTCGCATGGGTGACCTCTTCGACGGATACGGCTCCACGCTGGCGCCGCGCAAGACCCCTTCCGGCGTCCCCGCGTTCGACGAGATGTTCGCCGAGGTGGCGCATCCCGGCGAGGCGGCGCAGTCGCGTCCGACCTACCGCGAGCTCTACCAGGCCCTCGCGCAGATGACGCAGGAAGAGCTGCGGGGGCGCACCGAATCGCTCGCGAGCTCGTACCTCGCACAGGGCGTCACGTTCGACTTCGCGGGCGAGGAACGACCGTTTCCGCTGGATGCCGTGCCCCGGGTCATCGCCTACGACGAGTGGTCGCGCATCGAGAAGGGCGTGCAGCAGCGCGTCCGTGCGCTCGAGGCGTTCCTCGACGACGCGTACGGCCACCAGCACGTCGTCCGCGACGGCGTGCTGCCGGCGAAGCTGATCGCGTCGTCGCAGTACTTCTACCGGCAGGCGGCCGGCATCCGCTCCGCCAATGGCGTCCGCATCCAGGTCGCCGGCATCGACCTCATCCGCGACGAGCACGGCGAGATGCGCGTGCTCGAGGACAACGTGCGAGTGCCCTCGGGCGTGAGCTACGTCATCTCCAACCGACGGGTCATGGCGCAGACGCTGCCCGAGCTGTTCGTCTCGATGCGGGTGCGTCCCGTCGGCGACTACCCGAACAAGCTGCTGCAGGCGCTCCGCAACTCCGCGCCTCCGGGTGTCGACGATCCGAACGTCGTCGTCCTCACCCCCGGTGTCTACAACTCCGCGTACTTCGAGCACACACTCCTCGCCCGCCTCATGGGCGTCGAACTCGTCGAGGGGCGCGACCTCGTCTGCCAGGGCGGCAAGGTCTTCATGCGCACCACGCGCGGTCCGCGCCGGGTCGACGTCATCTACCGCCGCGTCGACGACGACTTCCTCGATCCGCTGCAGTTCCGCGCCGACTCGATGCTCGGCGCCCCGGGGCTCATGCTGGCCGCGCGCCTGGGCAACGTCACGATCGCGAACGCGGTCGGCAACGGCGTCGCCGACGACAAGCTGCTGTACACGTACGTGCCCGATCTCATCCGGTACTACCTCGCCGAGGAGCCCATCCTCAAGAACGTCGACACGTGGCGGCTTGAGGACCCGGGCGCCCTCGAAGAGGTGCTCGACCGACTCGACGAGCTCGTCGTGAAGCCCGTCGACGGCTCGGGCGGAAAGGGCCTCGTCGTCGGCCCCGACGCGAGCCCCGCCGAGCTCGACGCCCTGCGCTCGAAGCTCCTCGCCGACCCCCGCGGCTGGATCGCGCAGCCGGTCGTCATGCTCTCGACGATCCCGACCCTGGTCGACGACGGGATGCGGCCGCGCCACGCGGACCTGCGACCGTTCGCCGTCAACAACGGCGACGAGGTCTGGGTGCTCCCCGGCGGGCTCACCCGCGTCGCGCTGCCCGAGGGGCAGCTCGTCGTCAACTCCAGCCAGGGCGGCGGGTCGAAGGACACGTGGATCGTCGGCGGCGACGCGCCGAACCGCGGCGAGTACGGGCAGTCGCAGTCCCTCGCCGGCCTCGTCGCCGAGCAGGCGACGGCGACCTCCGCCATCCCGATCATCTACGACGCCCAGGACGAGCCGGACCACTCGCCGCAGGACCGGCCCCGCGCGACGGCCGAGCAGCAGGAGCAGCAGCAGCAGGGACGCGAGACCGCGGGAGGTGAGGACGGATGCTGAGCCGCATCGCCGAGAGCCTGTTCTGGATCGGGCGCTACATCGAGCGCTCCGACGGCACCGCCCGCATCCTCGACGTCCACCTGCAGCTCCTGCTCGAGGACCCGTGGATCGACGAGGACACCGCGTGCCGCTCGCTCATGGGCGTCATGGGCACGGTGACCCCCGCCGGTGATCAGCCCGTGACGCGCGCCGCCGTGCTGACGAACCTCGCCGTCGACCGCACCAACCCGTCGTCGATCGCCTACTGCCTGCAGGCGGCGCGCGAGAACGCCCGGCGCGCCCGCGAGATCGTCTCGACCGAGCTCTGGGAGACGCTGAACACAACGTACTCGCGGATGCCGCGACGGCTCAACGACGAGAAGACGCACGAGTTCTTCCAGTGGGTGCGCGAACGGGCCGCGCTCGCCGTCGGCGTGACCGACAGCTCCACGAGCCACGACGAGGCCTGGCAGTTCTTCACCCTCGGTCGGGCCATCGAGCGCACCGACATGACGGCGCGGATGCTGGCGACGCGGTCGCTGACCGAGGCATCCGGTCCGTCCTGGACCACCATCCTGCGCTCGTGCGGGGCCTACGAGGCGTACCTGCGCACCTACCGCGGCATGCCGAGCTCGCAGAACGCGGCCGAGTTCCTGCTGCTCGACCGGTTGTTCCCGCGCTCGATCATCCACTCCATCCGCACCGCCGAGCAGTGCATGAGCGCGATCGACCCTGTCGCCGACCGCGTCGGGCACTCCAACTCGGTGCTGCGCGCGCTCGGTCGCATGCGCAACGAGCTGGAGTACCGGCCGATCGAGGAGGTCCTCGCCGAGCTCCCCGCCCACATGCAGAGCGTCCAATCGGTCACGCGGGAGGCGTCCGAGGCGATTCGCGGGCGCTTCTTCCCCACCCAGGCCGAACCCAGCTGGATCGGAGAGACCTCATGAAGCGGCTGCGTATCGAGCACACGACGGGCTTCGACTACCCGGGCGAGGTCGGGGCGTCGTACAACGAGGCGCGGATGCTGCCGACGACGAGCGACAGCCAGTTCGTCCTCAGCTCGCAGCTGGACATCGAGCCCTCGACGAACGTGAACTACTACGTCGACTACTTCGGCACGCGGGTCGCGGCGTTCGACGTGCTGGCGAAGCACTCGGCGCTGCACATCACGGCGCGCTCGCTCGTCGAGGTGCGCGCGCGGCCCCTCACGCACCCCGACATGTCGTGGGAGGCCCTCTCGCGCGACGCGCAGCGGTCGATCGGCACGGTCGAGATGCTGTCGCAGACGCGCCGCACCGATCCGCATCCCGAGGTCGCGGCGCTCGCGTCGGGCATCGCGGCCCAGCACGAGAACCCGTCGCACGCGGCGCTCGCCATCGCGACGGCCATCGGCGAGGCCGTCGAGTACGTGCCCGGCGCGACCGAGGTGCAGTCCACCGGTGCGGAGGCGTGGGCGGAGCGCAAGGGCGTGTGCCAGGACATGGCGCACATCGCGCTCGGCGCGCTGCGCTCGGTCGGCATCCCGGCCCGGTACGTCTCGGGGTACCTGCACCCCAACCCCACTGCCGAGGTGGGTGTGCCGGTGGTCGGCGAGTCGCACGCCTGGATCGAGTGGTACGCCGGCTCGTGGCACGGTTTCGACCCGACCAACGACGCCGAGATCGGCGACCGACACGTCACGGTGGGACGCGGGCGCGACTACAACGACGTGCCGCCGCTGCGCGGCGTCTACGCCGGACCGTTCAAGAGCCGTCTCGAGGTTCGGGTGCTCATCACCCGCGAGGCCTGACCGCCGGGTCAGGCCGGGGAGTCGTCGGGGTCGAGCGTCTTGAGGGTGTCCTGCTCGACGGCGTTGTCGGCGTCGAGCTGCTGTTCGGTCGTCTCGTCGCCGCCGGTCGGGTCGTCCTGCTCGGGAGTGGGGGATGCGTCGCTCATGGCCGCGACGGTACGCGCGGCGACCGGCGGCATCCGACCCCTTGACAGTGCCCACGGAGTGGTGGGGGAGTCGGGGCCCGGACTTCCCCCGAAGTCGCTGGGTCCCGAGCCGACGAGTCGAAGCCTGGCACGTCGGTTCCCCCGCACGTCAACCTAGGGTGCCGGCGGCGGGTGCCACGGCCCGGGGACGACCGTCGCGATCGTCGTCGTGCGCTCCTCGCCGCCCTCGCCGCGTTCGTGCTGTTGCTCGGTGTCTGCGCGACGATCGTCGTGCTCGTGCACCACCTTCACGCGGGTTGACGCGCCCGACCTCAGCGTCCGCGTCGGGCCGCGGCATCCGCTCGCCCGGGGACGACGTCGCCGTCCTCGGGGAGTCGGATCGGCGTCGTCGCGGCGACCTCGTCGCTGAACTCCTCGGGCGAGACGACGCTGATCGGACGGGTCTCGTCGATCGTCATCGCGAATCGGCGCGTCTCGTGGCGGTGCAGGCGTCCCGAGAGCAGCAGCCAGCCGCCGCCGACGCAGAAGGCGACGAGCGCCGCCGCGGCGCCGAGCAGGATCGCGGCGCGCGGTCCGAACGCGTCGGCCACCCAGCCGACGATGGGGGCGCCGAACGGGGTGCCGCCCATGAGGATCGCCATGTAGAGCGCGAGCACGCGTCCGCGCAGGGCCGGCTCGGTCGTCGTCTGCACGTAACCGTTCGCCGTGGTGAGGGTCGTCACCGTCGCGAACCCGATGAACATGAGGGTCGCGGCGTAGGCGACGTAGACGGGCATCGCGGCCGAGAGCACCGAGGCGATCGCGAACAGCCCGAGTCCGCCGATGACCAGGCGCAGCCGGGCGCGGTCGCGTCGCGCCGCGAGCAGGGCGCCGGCGAGCGACCCGATCGCGAGGATCGAGCTGAGCACGCCGTAGCCGTCGGCGTTCTGGCCGAACTCGAGAGCCATGGTCGAGGCGAGGATGGGGAAGTTCATGCCGAACGCGCCGAGCAGGAACACCATGATGAACGTGACGACCAGGTCGGGTCGGCCGCCGACGTAGCGCAGCCCGTCGGCCATCCGCGCGGCGCTGCGCAGCTTCGGTCGCGGGGCGAGCTCCGCGGGGCGGATGAGCAGGAGGGCCACGAGCATCGCGAGGAACGTCAGCGCGTTGATGAGGAACACCCAGCCGGTGCCGACGGCGACGATGACGAGACCGGCGACGGCGGGTCCGATCATGCGGGCGGTGTTGAAGGATGCTGCGTTCAAGGCGACCGCGTTCGAGGCGTTCTCGCGCGCCACGAGGTCGGAGACGAAGGCCTGCCGGGTCGGGTTGTCGAACGCGGCGACGACGCCGAGCGCGAAGGCGAAGGCGTACATCGTCCACAGGTTCATCGCGCCGAGCAGGAGCAGCACGCCGATCGTGAGCCCGAGCACCATGAGCGAGCCCTGGGTCACGAAGAGCAGCTTGCGGCGGTCGAAGCGGTCGGCGACGAGCCCGGTCACGCCCACGAGCAGCAGGGGTGGCGCGAACTGCAGCGCCATCGTGACACCCATGGCGGTCGCGTCGTTGTCGGTGAGCTGCGTCAGCACGACCCAGCTGAGCGCCGTCGCCTGCATCCACGCGCCCACGTTCGACACGAGCGCGCCGATGAACCAGACGCGGTAGTTGAAGACGGAGAAGGAGCGGAACATCGCGGAACTCATCGCTCGGCCACCTCCTGCATGATCGCGGCGGCCTTCACCAGGGTCGCGCGCTGGGTCGCGGTCAGGTCCTCGAAGGCGTGCTCCAGCCAGGAGTCGCGCCGCCGGACCGTCTCGACGACGACCTCCCGTCCGCTGTCGGTGAGTTCGATGATCACCTTGCGGCGATCGTTCTCGTCGGGCGTTCTGCTCAGGTAGCCGAGTTCCTCGAGGCAGTTGACGGTGCGGTTCATCGAGGGCGCCGACACCCGCTCGCGCTCCGCGAGCTCGCCGAGCGTGTGCGGACCGTGCACCCTGAGCGCCGCGAGCACGGCGAACTGGCCGTCGCTCATCGTGTCGACCGCGCGCTGCGAGCGCAGGCGCCGCGCGAGCCGGAAGGTCGCCATGCGGAAATCGGATGCCGCGTGAGCGAGGTCCTGGGTCTGATCACCGGTCGCGTCGCTCATGTTTCATTAGCATAGCTCATTAGTCTGGCTAACGGCTCGGAGCGTGGCATCCGATCGGCCCTAGGATTCGAGCCATGCCCGAGTTCATCGATGCACACGGCATCGCGATCGTCTACGACGTCCACCCCGCCGAGGGAACGCCGAGGGGCGTCGTCCAATTGCTGCACGGCGTCGGCGAGCACGCCGGCCGCTACGCCGCCCTCATCGCCGCGCTCACCGCCGACGGGTTCACCGTCTACGCCGACGACCACCGCGGCCACGGCCGCACCGGGCTGCGCCAGCACGACGGCGACCACTCCCGTCTCGGCCGCCTGGGGCCGGGGGGTCTGCGCGCCGCGATCGCCGCGTGCCGGCAGTTCACCGGCATCACCCGGGGTCGCCACCCCGACCTGCCGCTCGTGCTCCTCGGGCACTCGTGGGGGTCGTTCCTCGCGCAGAAGCTCGTGAACGCCGACCCGGGCGCCTACGACGCGCTGGTGCTCTCCGGGTCGTCGCTCCTGTGGCCGGGCGCCCTCAACGCCGCGCCCCTCAACAAGCGCTGGGCGGGTGCCGACGCGACGGGTGTCGAGTGGCTGTCGACGGATGCCGCGGTCGGCCGCGCGTTCCTCGACGACCCGCTCACGACGATGGTCCCGCTGCCGACGCTGTTCGGCCCGGCCGACACCGTGCGTCTCCTCGGCAAGCCGAAGCGCGACCTCGGGGTCGATCTGCCCGTCCTCCTCATGGTCGGGCGTGACGATCCCGTCGGCGGCCCGCGGAGCGTGCACCGCCTCGCCGACGCCTACCGCAGCCGGTCGGGACTCACCGACGTCACGACCCTCGTCTACCCCGACGCGCGGCACGAGATCTTCAACGAGCACTGCGCCGCCGAGGCGCGCGCCGACCTGCTCGCGTGGCTGGACGCGCGCATCGCGCGGCGCGACGCGGCATCCGCTTCCGGCGCCGACGCCGCTGCGGAGACGGGAGAATAGGACCATGCACGGCGAGTACAAGGTCCCTGGCGGCAAGCTCGTCGTGGTCGATCTCGAGGTGGCCGACGGCCGCATCGCGGACTTCCACCTGGCGGGCGACTTCTTCCTCGAGCCCGACGACGCGCTCGCCGACATCGACGCGGCGGTCACGGGGCTCCCCGTCGAGGCGGACGTCGCGACGATCGCCGCCGCCGTCCGCGGCGCGCTGCCCGAGGGTGCGCAGCTGCTCGGCTTCACGCCCGAGTCGGTCGCCACCGCGGTGCGCCGCGCGCTCATCGTCGCCCCCGGCTGGAACGAGTTCGAGTGGGAGGTCGTCCACGAGAAGGCGGTCTCGCCGGCGATGAACCTCGCCCTCGACGAGGTGCTCACGACGCGCGTCGGCGACGGGCGCCGCACGCCGACCCTGCGCATCTGGGAATGGGACGAGTCCGCCGTCGTCATCGGCTCGTTCCAGTCGTACCGCAACGAGGTCGACCCCGAGGGGGCCGCGAAGCACGGTTTCCAGGTCGTCCGCCGCATCTCCGGCGGCGGGGCCATGCTCATGGCCGCGAACTCGATCGTCACGTATTCGCTGTACGTGCCGGCATCCCTCGTCGCGGGGATGACCTTCGCGGACTCGTACGCGTTCCTCGACGACTGGGTGCTGCACGCGCTGCGCTCGCTCGGCATCGACGCGACCTACCAGCCGCTCAACGACATCGCCTCGTCGAAGGGCAAGATCGGCGGTGCGGCGCAGAAGCGCCTCGCCAACGGGGGAGTGCTCCACCACGCGACTCTCAGCTACGACATGGACGGCCAGGTCCTGACCGAGGTCCTGCGCATCGGTCGCGAGAAGCTCTCGGACAAGGGCACGGCGTCTGCCGCGAAGCGCGTCGACCCGCTGCGCAGCCAGACCGGGCTGCCGCGCGCCGAGATCATCGAGCGCTTCAAGGAGACGTTCACGTCGCTGTACGGCGCGAAGCCGGGCTCGATCTCCGAGGAGGAGTACGCCGAGGCCGAGGCGCTCGTCGAGTCGAAGTTCTCGACGGACGCCTGGCTGCGCCGCGTCCCGTGACCGTCGAGATCCATCTCGGCGACAACCTCGAGGTCGCTCGGCGCCTGCCGGACGCCTCCTTCGCGCTCGTCTACCTCGACCCGCCGTTCAACACCGGCCGGACCCAGGAGCGGGCGATCGAGTCCGCGTTCCGTATTCAATCCGCAGCGGATGCCGCCGCCCCGGCATCCCCGGATTCCCGGAAAACCGCGGTCGACGCATCCTCGTCGGGACTGAACACCGAACACCTCGTGCCCGACCCGGACGCCCCCGCCCCGCCGGCAGGCCCCGTCAAGGGCGGGTTCCGCGGCACGTCCTACGCCCGCACGCGCGGCGCGCTGCGGCTGTACGACGACCGGTTCGACGACTACTGGGGCTTCCTCGAGCCGCGGCTGCGCGAGGCGTGGCGGCTGCTGCAGGACGACGGCACGCTGTACCTGCACCTCGACTACCGCGAGGCCCACTACGCGAAGGTCATGCTCGACGCCGTCTTCGGCCGGGACTGCTTCCTCAACGAGCTGATCTGGGCCTACGACTACGGTGCGAAGTCCCGCAAGCGCTGGCCGAGCAAGCACGACACGATCCTCGTCTACGTGAAGGACCCGTCCGCCTACTTCTTCGACTCGGATGCCGTCGACCGAGAGCCCTACATGGCTCCGGGCCTCGTGACCCCCGAGAAGGCGGCGCGCGGCAAGCTGCCGACGGACGTCTGGTGGCACACGATCGTCCCCACGTCGGGCCGCGAGAAGACGGGCTACCCGACGCAGAAGCCCGAGGGGATCCTGCGGCGGATCGTGCAGGCGTCGAGCCGTCCGGGCGACCGCGTGCTCGACCTGTTCGCGGGCTCGGGGACGACGGGCGCCGTCGCCGACGCGCTCGGCCGCGACGCCGTCCTCGTCGACCACAGCGCCGACGCGCTCGCCGTCATGCGCACCCGCCTGCCCGAGGCGGTCGTCGTCGGCTGATCCGGTGCCTCGACCCCGGCGCGTCAGCCCCGACGGATGCGGGGTGCCATCGCGCGCAGCCGCGCGATGTCGGCGTCGTCCAGCAGTTCGCGCGGCAGGATGATGGCCGGCCCGGTCAGTCCGTGGACCCGCACCCTGACCGAGTGCGGCCCCGTCGAGATGCGCCACAGAGCGGATGCCGCGACCGTCAGGCTCGTGGCTGACGTGGTCACGGTCAGCCCGGACTCGGTGACGGCGACGGTCAGTCGGTCGCCGGCGGGGTAGAGCCCCTCGATGACGGCGGTGAGCTTCTGCGTGCCCAGGTGGCGGATCGCGACGAAGCCGATCGCGATCAGCAGGCCCCAGAACGCGGCCATGACCAGGGAGCGGACGTTCCCGTTGAGCGCGAACAGCCCGAAGCCGTAGACCAGCAGGATCAGGATGCCGCCGACCCACAGCCCCGTCTGTTTGGTCCGCTGGTGGTCGCGGGCGAGGCGCCACCTCATCCCGTGATCGATGACGATGCTCTTGCCCGTCGACGTCTCCTGCACTGCGGCATCCGTCATCGCGACCCCCTCGCTCGTGCCCTCATCGTGACACGACCCGTCCGCCGGTTCCACCATCGGATCGAGACACGGCGTCCGGGACGGAACACCGTCCCGGACGCCGTGTGCGGGGCTCAGTCCTGCAGGAAGGCGAGCAGCGCCTCGTTCACCTCGGCGCCGTGGGTCCAGAGCAGGCCGTGCGGGGCGCCCTCGATCTCGACGTACGTCGCGTCGGGCAGCAGCTCCCGGAACCGGCGAGCGGTCACGTCGATCGCGAGGATGTTGTCGGCGGTGCCGTGCAGGATGAGCGTCGGCACGGTGACGGCGGGGATGTCGCCGCGGAAGTCGGTCGCCCACGTGAGCGGGGCGGCGGCGATCGCGGCGTTGCCGGCCTGGTTCGCGACGGCGACCGAGGCGTCGAGCGCCTCCTGCGAGATGCGGTTCCCGAGGTAGTCGTCGAGGTTGTAGAAGTCCTGGAAGAAGCCGGTCAGGAAGGCGTACCGGTCCTCGGCGACGGCTGCGGCGGTGCCGTCGAAGAAGGCCTGGTCGCCCGCGCCGTCGGGGTTCTCGTCGTTTTTCAGCAGCCACGGCTCGAGCGAGCCGAGGAAGGCGACCTTCGCGATGCGGTCGGCGCCGTAGCGCGACAGGTAGCGCGCGATCTCCCCGGTGCCCATCGAGAAGCCGACGAGGACGGCGTCGGTGAGCTCGAGTTCCTCGATGAGGGCGTGCAGGTCGGCGGCGAAGGTGTCGTAGTCAGAGCCCGACGCGGTCTTCGTCGAGGCGCCGAACCCGCGCTGGTCGTAGGCGATGACGCGGTAGCCGGCCTCGAGCAGCGCGGCCTGCTGCTTGCCCCACGACTCCCCGTTGAGGGGGAAGCCGTGGATCAGCACGACGGGCTGTCCCGACCCCTGATCCGTGTAGAAGATGTCGACGTCGACCGAGTTCTCGGTCCCCACGGTGATGTACGCCACAGCGGCGCTCCTTCCCGCCGGAACGGTCGTCCGGCGACATCCCGACGCTACGGCCCCGGTCCGGTCGCGGCCAGAGCTTGACGGGATCCTTCGCCCGCCGTTCACCGTCCCCCGCCGCTAGCGTTGCCTCATGGCGGCGATCGACCTCAACGCGGACCTCGGCGAGACCGTCGACGGCGTGCCGACGGCCGACGACGAGGCGATGTTCGCCGTCGTCTCCAGCGCTTCCGTCGCGTGCGGCGGTCACGCGGGCGACGCCGATTCGATGCGGGATGCCGTCCGCCGGGCGGCGGCGCGGGGCGTCGCCGTGGGGGCGCACCCGTCCTTCGTCGACCGTGCCGGGTTCGGGCGCGTGCGGCTCGCCGTCCCGACCGAGGTCCTCCGCGACCAGGTGCGGACGCAGATCGCCGCCCTCGTGTCCGCCGGTGCGGACCTCCGGTACGTCAAGCCGCACGGGGCGCTCTACCACGCGGTCTCCGCCGATCCGCAGACGGCGGAGGCGGTCGCCGACGCCGTCGCCGACGTGGCCGCGGACCTCGGCCGCGCGCTGCCGCTGCTCGGGATGCCGGGGGCGATCGCCGGCGCGGCCGCGAGGCGCGGCATCCCGTTCCTCCTCGAGGCGTTCCTCGACCGCGGGTACCTGCCGAACGGCACCCTCGTGCCGCGCACCGACCCGGGCGCGCTGCTGCACGACGCCGAGGTCGTCGCCGCGCGCGCCGTGCGCCTCGCGACGGGCGGCGGTGTCGAGGCCGTGGACGGCTCGGTCCTCGCCGTCGACGCGGCATCCCTCTGCCTCCACGGCGACACCACGGGTTCGGTCGCGATGGCGCGGGCCGTGCGCGCGGCGCTCGACGCCGCGGGGGTCGAGGTGCGCGCGCCGTGGTGATCCGCCCGTTCGGCGACAGCGCGCTGCTCGTCGAGGTCGACGCGCTCGCCGAGGTGCTCGGGCTCCACACCGCCCTGGTGGCGAGCCGGCCCCGCGGGGTGCGCGATCTCGTCCCCGCCGCGCGGACGGTGCTCATCCACGTCGACCCGGCCGTCCTCCCGCTCGCGGCCGCGCGCCGGTGGATCGAGGGAGTGGATGCCGCCGGCGCACCCGCCGCGCCCGGTGAACCGGCGCCTGCGGAGGAGATCGAGATCCCCGTCGTCTACGACGGCCCCGACCTCGACGAGACGGCGACGCTGCTCGGCATCGGCGCCGGGGAGCTCGTCGCGCGCCACCTCGCGGCGCGCTGGACGGTCGCCTTCACGGGGTTCGCCCCCGGGTTCGGGTACCTCGTCAGCGCGGACTGGCGCATCGAGGTCCCCCGCCGCGCGACCCCCCGCGCACGGGTGCCGCAGGGGTCCGTCGCCCTCGCGGGGGAGTTCACGGGCGCCTACCCGCGCGAGACCCCCGGCGGTTGGCAGCTCATCGGGGCGACCGCCGCGCCCCTGTTCGACCCGCTCGCCGACACCCCCGTGCTCCTGCGCCCCGGCACCCGCGTGCGGTTCCGACGCGTCGCCGCCGCTGCGGTCACCGCGGGCTCCGCCACCGCCGTCCTTCCGGTCGGCCGCCCGGCCGCCGTCGTGCAGGACCCCGGCCCGTTCGCGACGGTGCAGGATGCCGGTCGCCCCGACGCGCTCGCCGACGGCGTCGCACGCTCCGGCGCCGCCGACCGCCCGGCGCTCGCCGCCGCGAACCGGCTCGTCGGCAACGCACCGGGCGCCGCCGCGATCGAGGTGACCCTGGGCGGCTTCCGCGCGACCGCGACCCGTGATCTCTGGATCGCCGTCACCGGGGCGTGGGGGAGCGTCCACGTCGCCGGGCGCGAGGTCGACCCGTACCGCCCGGTGCTCTGGCCCGCCGGCACCGACCTGTCGATCGGCAGCTTCCGCGCCGGGGTCCGCGCGCTGCTCGCGATCCGTGGCGGCGTCGCGGGGCATCCCGTCTTCGGATCGGTCGCGACCGACACGCTCGCGGGCCTCGGACCCGCACCGCTGCGCGCGGGCGACGGCATCGCGACGGCGGATGCCGCCCGGCATCCCGTCCCACCCGTCGACCTGTGGCCGTGGACGCCGCCGCCGACCGTCATCGACGTCCCCGTCGCCGCCGGTCCCCGCGCCGACTGGTTCACCCCGGCGGCGCGGCAGGCGTTCTTCGAGACGACGTGGGTCGTCGGCGCCCGCGCCGACCGTGTCGGCATCCGTCTCGACGGTCCGCCGCTGGCGCGGACGGCGGATGCCGCCTCCCGGGAGCTCGCGAGCGAGGGGATGCTGCCCGGCGCCGTCCAGGTGCCGCCGGACGGTCTGCCGGTCGTCCTTGGGCCGGACGGACCGGTGACCGGCGGGTACCCCGTGATCGGCGTGGTGACCGCCGCGGGACGCGCGGCGCTCGCCCAGGCCCGACCCGGTTCTCACCTTCGGCTCCGCAGCGCAAGCCCTCGGCGGTGATCGCCGCCGGCGCGTAGGGTCGGCCGCATGTCGTTCCGTCGCGCCTCCGTCGCCCTCGCGCTCGCCGCCGCCCTGGGGTCGGCGGCCGCGGTGGGATTGACCGGATGCACCACCGAGTCCGCGCCGCCCGCCGAAACGCAGGAGGTCTCGCCGCAGCAGACGGAAGCCGTCGAGTTCGCCCCCGCCACCGGAACGGAGGTCGCGACCGACGAGTACACGTTCCGCCTCCCCGACGGCTGGGGCTTCCCCGACGGCGCCCCCGACGCATTCGACCCCACGACGTTCGCCGCCGACCTCCAGGACGACGACGACTACCCCGACAACGTCAACATCCTCGTCTCGCCCGGCGGCGAGGTCACCTCCGACCAGGTCGAGCAGAGCGGCATCGACGAACTCGAGGGCGCCGGCGCCACCGACGTGCAGACCCTCGACCGGGTGACCGCGGCGGGCTCCGAGTCCGCGCACCTCACGGCGACCGTGTCGACGGGGGAGGTCCCGTACGTGATCGACCAGTACTACCTCGTCGACGCCGGGCAGACCTACATCGTCACCTTCTCCTCGAGCGTCGACGTGCCGCAGGAGGATCGCGACGCGCTCGCGATGTCCGTTCTCGCGACCTGGCAGTGGGTCTGAGCGGCGGAGCCGGGGGTCTGAGCGGCGCCGACCTAGCGCGAGTTATACCGCAGCATCCGAAACTCGTCAACGATCCGACTGGACACGGCGCGTCGTCCGTCCTATAGTGAGTAGTTGCGCTCCCCTCTACTTGCCCTCATATGGTGGTCGGCTTGTGCCTGCGCCCCCGACGGTTCCCGTCGGCGCGCGCCGCAGGTGTCGGATGCGGGAGTACTCCACCTGACGACAAGGAAAACCAGCCCTCCCCGGGCTCACGGAGGTAATTCCCTTGGCTGCTGCGCGCAACGCAACTTCCACCACCACCACCAAGAACGGCCGCGGGGCATCCCGCCTCTCGTTCGCCAAGATCTCCGACACGCTGACGGTCCCCGACCTTCTGGCGCTGCAGACCGAGTCGTTCGACTGGCTCGTCGGCAACGAGGCGTGGAAGGCACGCGTCGCCGAGGCGCAGGCCGCCGGCCGCACCGATGTGCCCGAGATCAGCGGCCTCGAGGAGATCTTCGAGGAGATCTCGCCGATCGAGGACCTCGGCGAGACGATGCAGCTCTCGTTCACCAACCCCTACCTCGAGCCCGAGAAGTACTCCATCGAGGAGTGCAAGGAGCGCGGCAAGACCTACGCCGCCCCGCTCTACGTCGAGGCCGAGTTCATGAACCACCTCACCGGTGAGATCAAGACGCAGACGGTCTTCATGGGCGACTTCCCGCTCCAGACCGCCAAGGGCACCTTCATCATCAACGGAACCGAGCGCGTCGTCGTCTCGCAGCTCGTGCGTTCGCCGGGTGTCTACTTCGACAAGACGCCCGACAAGACCTCCGACAAGGACATCGTCTCGGCGCGCGTCATCCCGAGCCGCGGCGCCTGGCTCGAGTTCGAGATCGACAAGCGCGACCAGGTGGGCGTGCGCATCGACCGCAAGCGCAAGCAGTCCGTCACCGTCTTCCTCAAGGCCCTGGGCCTGTCGAGCGAGGACATCATGCAGGAGTTCGCGGGCTTCAGCTCGATCGAGGAGACCCTCGAGAAGGACACGATCCTCACCAAGGAGGACGCGCTCCGCGACATCTACCGCAAGCTCCGTCCGGGCGAGCAGGTCGCCGCCGAGGCCGCCCGCGCGCTGCTGGACAACTTCTACTTCAACCCGAAGCGCTACGACCTGGCCAAGGTCGGTCGGTACAAGATCAACCAGAAGCTCGGCATCGACAAGCCGCTCAGCGACTCGGTCCTGACCGTCGAGGACATCGTCGCGACGATCAAGTACCTCGTCCGCCTGCACCGCGGTGACGTCAGCTACGACGGCGTCCGCGCCGGCAAGCCCGCCGAGATCCGGCTCGACGTCGACGACATCGACAACTTCGGCAACCGTCGCATCCGCGCCGTCGGCGAGCTCATCCAGAACCAGGTCCGCACCGGTCTGTCCCGCATGGAGCGCGTCGTCCGCGAGCGCATGACCACGCAGGACATCGAGGCGATCACGCCGCAGACCCTGATCAACGTCCGTCCCGTCGTGGCCGCGATCAAGGAGTTCTTCGGAACCTCGCAGCTGTCGCAGTTCATGGACCAGAACAACCCGCTCGCGGGTCTGACCCACAAGCGTCGCCTCTCGGCGCTCGGCCCCGGTGGTCTCTCGCGTGAGCGTGCCGGCGTCGAGGTCCGTGACGTCCACCCCTCCCACTACGGCCGCATGTGCCCGATCGAGACCCCGGAAGGCCCGAACATCGGCCTCATCGGTTCGCTCGCATCGTTCGCGCGCATCAACGCGTTCGGCTTCATCGAGACGCCGTACCGCCGTGTCGTGGGCAACAAGGTCACCGACCAGATCGACTACCTGACGGCCGCCGAAGAAGCGGACTACGTCGTCGCGCAGGCCGGTGTCGAGCTCAACGCCGACGGCACGTTCGTCAACGACCGCATCCTCGCCCGTCGCGGTCAGGGTGGCGAGGTCGACCTGTTCCCGGTCGACGAGATCGGCTACATGGATGTCTCGCCGCGCCAGATGGTGTCGGTCGCGACCTCCCTCATCCCCTTCCTCGAGCACGACGACGCGAACCGCGCACTCATGGGTGCGAACATGCAGCGTCAGGCCGTCCCGCTGCTGCGCAGCGAGTCGCCGATCGTCGGTACGGGTATGGAGGGCTACGCGGCCATCGACGCCGGTGACGTCCTCACCGCCGAGAAGGCCGGTGTCGTCTCCGAGGTCTCGGCCGACGTCGTCACCGTCCAGCTCGACGAGGGCGGCACGCAGGACTACTTCCTGCGCAAGTTCGACCGCTCCAACCAGGGCACCTCGTACAACCAGCGCGTCGTGGTCTCGGCCGGCGACCGCGTCGAGGTCGGCGAGGTCATCGCCGACGGCCCCGCCACGGAGAACGGCGAGCTCGCCCTCGGCAAGAACCTCCTCGTCGCCTTCATGACGTGGGAGGGTCACAACTTCGAGGACGCCATCATCCTCAGCCAGGAGCTCGTGAAGAACGACACGCTCTCCTCGATCCACATCGAGGAGTACGAGGTCGACGCGCGCGACACCAAGCTCGGCAAGGAGGAGATCACCCGTGACCTCCCCAACGTCAGCCCCGACCTGCTGAAGGACCTCGACGAGCGCGGCATCATCCGCATCGGCGCCGAGGTGCGTCCCGGCGACATCCTCGTCGGCAAGGTCACGCCCAAGGGTGAGACCGAGCTGTCGGCCGAGGAGCGCCTGCTCCGCGCGATCTTCAACGAGAAGAGCCGCGAAGTCCGTGACACCTCGCTGAAGGTGCCCCACGGTGAGCAGGGCACGATCATCGCCGTCAAGGAGTTCAACGCCGAGGACGGCGACGACGAGCTCGGCTCGGGCGTCAACCGCCGCGTCGTGGTCTACATCGCCCAGAAGCGCAAGATCACCGCCGGTGACAAGCTCGCCGGCCGCCACGGCAACAAGGGTGTCATCGCGAAGATCCTGCCCGTCGAGGACATGCCCTTCCTCGCGGACGGCACCCCGGTCGACGTCGTCCTGAACCCCCTCGGCATCCCCGGTCGAATGAACTTCGGTCAGGTCCTCGAGACCCACCTCGGCTGGGTCGCCAAGCAGGGCTGGAAGGTCGACGGTTCGCCCGAGTGGGCCGCGAAGCTGCCCGAGCAGGCCCGCGAGGCCGCGCCCGGCACGAAGGTCGCGACCCCGGTGTTCGACGGTGCGTTCGAGGAGGAGATCGCGGGTCTGCTCGACTCGACGAACCCCACGCGTGACGGCGAGCGTCTCATCGACAGCTCGGGCAAGGCGAAGCTGTTCGACGGTCGCTCCGGCGAGCCGTTCCCGGCTCCGATCTCGGTCGGCTACATGTACATCCTGAAGCTGCACCACCTCGTCGACGACAAGATCCACGCACGCTCGACGGGCCCCTACTCGATGATCACCCAGCAGCCGCTCGGCGGTAAGGCCCAGTTCGGTGGCCAGCGCTTCGGTGAGATGGAGGTCTGGGCGCTCGAGGCTTACGGTGCCGCATACGCACTGCAGGAGCTGCTGACGATCAAGTCCGACGACATCGTGGGACGCGTCAAGGTCTACGAAGCCATCGTCAAGGGCGAGAACATCCAGGAGCCCGGCATCCCGGAGTCGTTCAAGGTCCTCATGAAGGAGATGCAGTCCCTCTGCCTGAACGTCGAGGTCCTCTCGGCCGACGGCACCGAGGTCAACCTGCGCGACAGTGACGACGAGGCCTTCCGCGCAGCGGAGGAGCTCGGCATCAACATCTCCACCCGGTTCGAGTCGACGTCGATCGACGAGATCTGACCCGTACCGGCAACGAACAGAATTCCGACACAGGAGAATCAGTGCTCGAGTCACACACCTTCGATCAGCTTCGTATCGGTCTCGCCACCGCCGACGACATCCGTCGTTGGTCCTTCGGCGAGGTCAAGAAGCCCGAGACCATCAACTACCGCACGCTGAAGCCCGAGAAGGACGGCCTCTTCGGAGAGCAGATCTTCGGGCCCTCCCGCGACTGGGAGTGCGCCTGCGGCAAGTACAAGCGCGTCCGCTTCAAGGGCATCGTCTGCGAGCGCTGCGGCGTGGAGGTCACCAAGTCCTCCGTCCGTCGTGAGCGCATGGGCCACATCGAGCTCGCCGCCCCCGTCACCCACATCTGGTACTTCAAGGGCGTCCCCTCGCGCCTGGGCTACCTGCTGGACATGGCGCCGAAGGACCTCGAGAAGGTCATCTACTTCGCCGCCTACATGGTGATCTCGGTCGACGAGGACGCACGCCACCGCGACCTGCCGACCCACGAGGCGAACCTCCGCCTCGAGATCAAGAACATCGCCGACCGTCGCGACGCCCGTGTCGCCGACCGCCTCCAGAAGCTGGAAGACGAGCTCGCCGCCCTCGAGGCGGAGGGCGCCAAGGCCGACCAGAAGAAGAAGGCCAAGGACGCCGCCGAGAAGGAGATGGCCACCATCCGCAAGCGCGGCGACGAGCAGGTCGCCAAGCTCGAGCGGATGTGGGACGAGTTCCGGGGCCTCGAGGTCGGTCAGCTCAAGCAGGAAGACGACATCTTCCAGGAGCTGCAGGACCGCTTCGGTCAGTACTTCGAGGCCTACATGGGCGCCGAGTCGATCAAGCGTCGCCTCGAGGCGTTCGACCTGGCCGCCGAGGCCGAGTCGCTGCACCTGCAGATCTCCGAGGGCAAGGGCCAGCGCAAGATCCGTGCGATCAAGCGCCTCAAGGTCGTCAACTCGTTCCTGTCGACCGGCATGAGCCCGGCATCGATGGTGCTCGACGTCGTCCCGGTGATCCCGCCGGAGCTGCGTCCCATGGTCCAGCTCGACGGTGGCCGTTTCGCCACCAGCGACCTGAACGACCTGTACCGTCGCGTGATCAACCGCAACAACCGTCTCCGTCGCCTGATCGACCTCGGTGCCCCCGAGATCATCGTCAACAACGAGAAGCGGATGCTGCAGGAGGCCGTCGACGCCCTGTTCGACAACGGCCGCCGCGGTCGTCCCGTCACGGGTACCGGCAACCGCGCCCTGAAGTCCCTCAGCGACATGCTGAAGGGTAAGCAGGGTCGTTTCCGCCAGAACCTGCTCGGCAAGCGCGTCGACTACTCGGGCCGTTCGGTCATCATCGTCGGCCCGCAGCTGAAGCTGCACCAGTGCGGTCTGCCCAAGCAGATGGCGCTCGAGCTCTTCAAGCCGTTCGTGATCAAGCGCCTCATCGACCTCGGTCACTCGCAGAACATCAAGGCCGCCAAGCGTGCCGTCGAGCGCACCCGTCCCGAGGTCTGGGACGTGCTCGAGGAGATCATCCGCGAGCGTCCCGTGCTGCTGAACCGTGCGCCCACGCTGCACCGTCTCGGCATCCAGGCGTTCGAGCCGCAGCTCGTCGAGGGCAAGGCCATCCAGCTCCACCCGCTCGTCTGCGCCGCCTTCAACGCGGACTTCGACGGTGACCAGATGGCCGTGCACCTGCCGCTGTCGGTCGAGGCTCAGGCCGAGGCCCGCGTGCTGATGCTCGCGTCGAACAACATCCTCAAGCCGTCGGACGGCCGCCCGGTGACCCTGCCCTCGCAGGACATGATCATCGGTCTGCACCACCTGACGACCATCAAGGAGGGTGCTGCCGGTGAGGGCCGTGTGTTCGGCTCCGTCGGCGAGGCGATCCTGGCCAAGGACGAGGGCACCCTCGACCTGCAGGCCAAGGTTCGCATCCGCGTTCCGGGTCTGACGTTCCTCGAGGGCGAAGCGCCCGAGGGCTACGAGCGCCACGGTCTGGTGGATGCCTCGCTGGGTCAGGCGATCTTCAACGACACGCTCCCCAAGGGCTACCCGTTCGTCCGCGAGCAGGCCGACAAGGGCAAGCTGTCGCAGATCGTCAACAAGCTGGCCGAGGAGTACCCGAAGACCGAGGTCGCGGCATCCCTCGACCGGATCAAGGACGCCGGCTTCTACTGGGCCACCCGTTCGGGTGTGACCGTCGCCCTCAGCGACGTCCTCACGCCGCCGAACAAGAAGGAGATCGTCGCTGCCTACGAGAAGCAGGCCGCGAAGGTCCAGGGCCAGTTCGAGAAGGGTCTCACCACCGACGCCGAGCGTCGTCAGGAGCTCATCAAGATCTGGACCGAGGCGACCGATGAGGTCCAGAAGGCGATGCGGGACAACTTCCCGGCCGACAACACCATCAACCGCATGGTGAGCTCGGGTGCCCGTGGTAACTGGCTGCAGATCCGCAACATCGCGGGTATGCGAGGCCTGGTGAACAACCCCAAGGGTGAGATCATCCCCCGTCCGATCATCTCCTCGTACCGCGAGGGTCTGTCGGTGGCGGAGTACTTCATCGCGACGCACGGTGCCCGTAAGGGTCTGGCCGACACGGCCCTCCGTACCGCCGACTCGGGGTACCTCACGCGTCGTCTCGTCGACGTCTCGCAGGATGTCATCATCCGCGAGGAGGACTGCGGCACGACCAAGGGTCTCGAGTTCACGATCGCTGCTCCCGGCACCGACGGCACGCTCGTGCGTGACGCCAACGTCGAGAACTCGGTGTTCGCCCGTACCCTCGCCGCCGACGTCGTCGACGCGCAGGGCACTGTCCTGGCCGAGGCCGGCGACGACGTGGGCGACGTCCTCATCGACAAGCTGGTCGCCGGTGGCATCGAGAGCATCAAGGTGCGCTCGGTCCTCACCTGTGACTCCGCTGTCGGTGTGTGCGCCAAGTGCTACGGCCGTTCGCTGGCCAGCGGCAAGCTCGTCGACATCGGCGAGGCCGTCGGCATCATCGCGGCCCAGTCGATCGGTGAGCCCGGTACCCAGCTGACGATGCGTACGTTCCACACCGGTGGTTCGGCATCGGCGGACGACATCACCCAGGGTCTGCCCCGTGTCCAGGAGCTGTTCGAGGCGCGTACCCCCAAGGGTGCGTCCCCGATCGCCGAGGCCGACGGTGTCATCAAGATCGATGAGACCGAGAAGGCCAAGAAGGTCATCCTGACCCCGGACAACGGTGACGAGCCGCACGTCTACCCGGTCCTCAAGCGCGCCACCCTCCTCGTCGAGGACGGCCAGCGCGTCGTGGTCGGTCAGCCGCTGCAGGTCGGAACGCTCGACCCCAAGGAGGTCATGCGCGTGCAGGGTGCCCGCGAGGTGCAGAAGTACCTCGTCGGCGGCGTGCAGGGCGTGTACCGCTCGCAGGGTGTGCCGATCCACGACAAGCACATCGAGGTCATCGTGCGCCAGATGCTGCGCAAGGTCACGGTCGTCGATCACGGCGAGACGGACCTGCTGCCCGGTGAGCTGGTGGACTTCAAGCGCTACCAGCAGATGAACCGCGAGGCTGTCGCGGCGGGCAAGCGTCCCGCCTCGGGTCGCCCCGAGCTGATGGGTATCACGAAGGCGTCGCTCGCGACGGAGTCGTGGCTGTCGGCCGCATCGTTCCAGGAGACCACCCGCGTCCTCACGCAGGCGGCCATGGAGGGCAAGAGCGACCCGCTCGTCGGCCTCAAGGAGAACGTCATCATCGGAAAGCTCATCCCCGCCGGCACCGGCCTTGCGAAGTACCGCAACGTCGTGGTCGAGGCGACGGAGGAGGCCAAGAGCGAGCGGTACCCCAACCGCATCTTCGCCTCGGACGGCGCGTACAGCGACGCCGACCTGAGCTACGTCGACTTCGACAGCTTCTCGACCGACGACTTCACCCCCGGCAGCTATAACTGATCGAGGCGTGATCGTCTGACCGAAGGCCCCCGGGATCTCCCGGGGGCCTTCGGCGTCGTCGGCGCGGGGGACGGCTACCCTGGGACGCATGGCAGGGGTGGGAGGGCGCAACGCCGGCTTCGCGTGGTTCGTCGGCGTCGTGAGCGCGGCGATCGTCGTGACGCTGCTGGTGCTCGCCGTGCCGATGTTCCCTGCCGCCTCGCGATGGATCTCCGAGGCCGCGGGGGTGCCGCAACCCACGGCATCCGCTGCGGCGACCTCGGCCCCCGTCGGCTGCCGCGATCTCTACAACGAAGCGGCGTGGGCCGGTCTCCGGTGGACCGAGGGTGCCGAGATGGTCGCCTCGACGGATGCGCCGGTGTCGACGGCCGCCGACCTCGTCGCCGCACTCGAGCCGCAGGTCCTCGGCGCGTGCACCTGGACCTCCGGGCGAGGCGAGATCTCCACGACGGTCGCGACAGTGCCGCCGGATGCCGGGGCCATCGCGACGGCTGCGTTGCCGCCGCTCGGGTTCGAGTGCGCCCCCGAGGGTGACCGCGTGCGCTGCTCGCGCACCGAGGGAGACCTGCTCGAGACGATCGAGGCCGGCGGCGGGCAGTGGGTGTCGACGTCGCAGCAGGCGTGGCATCCGACCCAGTACGCGGACGGCGTCGCCGCCGCGGTCTGGTCGCGCGCAGGCTGAGCGCTCAGCCCCAGATCGACCGGACGATCGCCGCCGTGTACCCCTGGGGTGCGAGGTTGGAGTACTGCGTGTCGATCGCCACGCCGTCGCGCCAGTAGACGGTGCGTCCGACCGGGAGCCCGAGCTCGTCGGTGCCGCTCTTCTCGCACCGCAGTCCCTCGTCCGGCTCGTAGCAGGTGTAGCCCTCGTCGAGGCCGAGCAGGTAGAGCGCATCGCGCGCCTCGCGTTCGGGGGAGTAGCCCACGACGGTGACGAGGCTCGTGCGGCTCGCGCCGGGGTCGGCCCACACGCACACGCGGCTGCTGTCGGGTCGGATGCCGCCGCCCATGCCCGGTGCGTTGAGCGGGATGCCCTGCAGGGTGTCCAGGATGTCGGGGGTCAGGATGCTCTCGCAGTCCTTCGGCAGCGGCGTGGTCGAGGTCGACGGGCCGAACGGGAACTCCGCGATGGCGACGGGGGTGACGGTCGGGCTGGGGGTTCCGGATGCCGCATCCGTCGGCGCGGGCGGCACCGCGTCGGGCTCGGGGGCACAGGCCGTCACGGCGCCCGCGAGGGTGAGGGCGGCGAGGGCGCCGACGAGCGCACGGCGGATGCGGGGGCGTCGGCTCGACATGGGGTCCACGATACGTCTCGACCCGGACGCGGCGTCGAGACACGTCGGGGCGCCTCCGCGGCGGGTGGGGGCGCCGACGATACGCTCGCTGCAGCGGTGGCGCACGCCTCCGCGTGAGGAGTGACACCGCCATGAGCGACCCCCAGTTCGGCGAGCGGAACGAACCGACGCGCGAGCCTGCCTACGGCGAGCCCGTCGAGGAGTCCACGTCCACCGGCGAGCCCCGCGACGTCGACCACGTCGTCGGCAGCGCCAACGACAGTCTCGCCGAGGCCGAGGCCGCCTCGCGCACCACCGAGGACCGCCCGCGCGGTGACGCGGACTTCTCCGCGACCGACCGCGGTTCGGACCTGTCGATCGACTACGGCAAGTACAGCGAGCCCGACGCGCCCGTGACGGCGTCCGCCGTCGAGAGCGAGCCGCTGTACCGTCCGGCGGCGACGGAGACGGACTCCGAGGCGTCCACCGCCCACACCGACGTCGTCGACGCGCCCGCGCGCCACGACGACGCCGCGGAGCCCGCCACGACCGCGGCTCCCGCCGCTGCTGCGGCGGCCCCGGCCGTCGCCACGGCGGCCTACTCACACGCCGACCAGACCCCGACGACGGTGACCTCGAGCGAGCCCGCCGCGCCCACGGCGGTCTACTCGCAGCAGCCGATCTTCGTGCAGGCCCCCGAGGCACCGCGCGCACGCGGCAACCGCGGTGCCGCCGGCGCGATCGGTCTGGTCGCCGCGCTGGTGTTCGCGCTCCTCTACCTGGCCGCCACGCTCGGTCTTGCAGCGCTCGACGAGCCGATCGCGCTCGCGGGCCTCGGCAGCCGCACCCTCGAGATCCTCACCACCTGGGCGTTCTGGGTGCCGGTGGCGGTCTTCTTCCTGGGCTTCTGGATCCTCGGCGCCTTCATCAACCGCGGTCGTTGGGGTCTGTGGGTGGTCTTCGGGCTGCTCGTGGGCGCCGCAGCCTACGGCGGTCACCTGCTCGGCCAGCTGTTCCAGGCGCCGTTCTGGTCGATCGCGCCGTCTCAGGCTGCCCAGCTCATGGGGGAGCAGCTCCTCGCCCCGCTCGCCGTCATCGCGTTCGTCCTCGGTCGTGAGATCACGGTGTGGTTCGGTGCCTGGGTCGCGCGTCGCGGTCGTCGGGTGACCGAGCTCAACGACGAGGCCCAGCGCGAGTACGAGCGCACGCTCGAGGCCGGCCCGCAGCTCCAGCAGTACTGACAGGCGGCCGCGGCAGGTGTCGCCGTCCGCCGGTGTCGCACCGCCGATCGCCGCGTTCTTCGCGACGATCGGATTCGCGGCGCTCGCGATCTTCGGCTTCGGCTTCACGAGCCTGCTGACCGACACCGACGTCCTCGCCGAGCCGGCGCTCGGCCAGGGCGCCGGGATCACGGCGATGCTGCTCGCGGCCCTCGTCTTCGCGGCCACCGGATACGGAGCGATCCGCCGCGGCCGCTACGTCGGGGCGCTCTGGGTGGCAGCCGCGACGGTGGCCGCCTATCTCGTCGGGATCGCGGCCGGCGGCATCCTGACGGGGACGGATCCCGCGGTGGCGGTCGGTGCCGTCGGCGACGTCGCGGTGTCGTGGTACCTCCTCGTCCTGGCGGTGACCGCGGCCGTCGCGGCGTGGGCCGGGATCGCGCTCGGGCGCACACGGGCGAGCAGACCGCAGTGGCCGTGGGAGCGCGCCGACGAGGAGGAGTGACGGGCGACGGCATCCGGAACGGCGGAAATGCCCCGATCGGCGCGGATCTCCGCGACAATGGAGCCGTGGAGCGCTCGCTCGAGACGCAAGTGGACCAGGCCGTCGAGGCCTGGCTGCGCTGGCTGCCGCGTTGGGAGCCGGCCACGCATCGCGGCCGGGTCGCGCCCTGCCGACGGTGCCTCGGCTCTCCTGTCCTCTCGGCGGCGGGTCTCGGGTCCGACGTGCCGCACGGGGTGCAGCACGGTCTGTCGACCCGGATCAAGACGATCGTCGACAACGCCGTCGCGCACTACACGGCACGCAACCTCCCGATGCTGCAGGCCGAGCTCGACCAGCAGGCCGACCGCAACCGGTCCCGCACCTACCGGCCCGCCGAGGGGCTCGAGCCCGAGTTCGACGGCCTGCCGATGGACCCGGATCCCGTCCCCGGCGCCCCCTTCCTGTTCACGATCGCGGGTCTGGCGGATGAAGCGGATGCCGCGGTGCCCGCGCTCGCTCCGCTCACCGAGGACGCGAAGGCGGCGCTCCGTCAGGAGGTCCGCCTCGCCGACGAGTACGCGAGCATGGTGGGTCGCGAGGTGTGCACGATCCTGCTGCGGCATCGCCTCCGGATCCAGACGGCCGTGGCCCAGTACGTCGAGCCGCAGATCGCGGCACTGCTCGACGAGTTGACCCGGTCGCTCGACGCCCCGTTCGATTCGGGCGACGGTCTTCCCGGGGTCTGACGCGGCTCCGCTCCCTTCCGCGGGGGCCGGTCCTGCTCACTTAGGGTGGGGGGATGATCACGGGTGTCGACAGCGGTGCGGGTGTCGTCCTGGGACTGCTCGCCTTCGTCCTCGGTGCGGCGGTGTACGTGTGGGTCGCCCTGGCGCTCTCGGCCGCCTTCCGGAAGATGGGCGAGGAGCCCTGGCGTGCATGGGTGCCCCTCCTCAACATCGCCGTGCTGCTGCGCTGGGGCGGATTCTCGATGTGGCTCACCCTCCTCGTCCTCGTGCCGGGTGTCGGCCCGATCGCCGTCTGGATCCTCCTGATCCTGACCGTGCACCGGCTGAACCCCGGGTTCGGTTACGGCGGCGGGATGACCGTCGTCGGGGCGCTCCTGTTCCCGGTCTGGGCGACGATCGTGGGGTTCGGTCCGGCTGAGTGGCGGGGCGCGCGCCCCGCCCATCTGCATCCCGATCCGGCGGCGCGGCCCGCGTCGCCTCCCTACGCGCCGTTCGGATCGCTCGGAACGGACTTCGGCGCGCCGTTGCCGCCGCCGCCCTTCCCCGCGCCGGCCGCCGCGCCGGGCGACGATGCGCGGCCCGGTCCCGCGGCCGCGCCGGCCTCACCCGTCGCGCCCCAGCCGTGGGCCCCGCAGACCTCCGCGGCGGCTCCCGCCGATGCGTCGACGCTCGGCGCCGATCCGGGGGCGACGGGGGAGCAGCCCGACCCGACCGCTCCGACGCCGACGATGCGTTCCGGCAGCGCGCTGCCGGAAGTCGCCGACACGTCCACGACCGCGCCGCAGGCGCCGTTCCCTCCGCAGGCCGCACCTCACGCGCCCCGCGATGCGAGCCCTCCCGTCGCCGCCGCGCCGGGCATCATCTCGTCGATGCCGGGGCGCGACGAGGCGCCCGTCACGCGTCTGCGCCCGCCGGCGTTCGGCGCCGACCGCGACGAACGCGACGTCTTCCCCGAGCTGACCGGCGAGGTGTCCGCCATCCCCGGCTCGCCGGCCGCGGGTGCTCCCGTGTCGGCGAGCTCCTCGGTCTCGGCGCAGGAGCGCGAGCAGCAGGAATCGGCCCCCGCGCCGTGGGGCGAAGACCTCGAGCGCACCGTCGTCGTGCGTCGCGGTCACGCGCGGTGGGAACTCGTGCTCCCCGACGGCTCCACCGCCGACCTGTCGGGCGACGTCGTCATCCTGGGGCGCAACCCCGTCGCCGACCCCGCGCATCCGCGTGCCCAGCTCCTTGCGATCGCCGACCCGACGCGGACCGTGTCGAAGACCCATGCCCGCCTCGAGCGGCGCGGCGAGGTGTGGCGCATCGTCGATCTGGGCTCGACGAACGGCATCCTGCTGCCCAGTCCCCTCGGCACGGACGTCGAGGTCGAGCCGGGCGGGGCGGCGGAGGTGGCCGAGCGGTTCCTCCTCGGCGATGCGGCGCTCCGACTGCAGCGGACGGATGCCGGTTCCTGACCGGCGGCTACCTCACCTGAGCACTCGCGGTGAAGTCCGCCCTCGTTTGACCCGACTTCGTCATCCCGCGTATCATTGATCGGGTGTGCGCACACGCGCGCCATGCGACGTGCCCCGGCACGGGACGGGCGAGGCGAGCGCACCAGGGACAGGGCCTGCGAACAGGCCACCCCCACGGCATATCCATCACTCCCGTTCGTCGCGGTCGCGGCGTGCAGATGGATCTGTGGTGAAACCACGAACGCTGTCACCGTGCAGCACCTGTGCCCGGCGCGAGCCGCGTGCAGATCGACAAGGAGAGAACGTGCCAACCATTCAGCAGTTGGTTCGCAAGGGTCGCTCGCCCAAGGTCTCGAAGACCAAGGCGCCCGCCCTGAAGGCGAACCCGCAGCAGGCGGGTGTCTGCACCCGCGTGTACACGACCACGCCCAAGAAGCCGAACTCGGCGATGCGCAAGGTCGCCCGTGTGAAGCTCCGCAACGGGACCGAGGTCACCGCCTACATCCCCGGTGAGGGCCACAACCTGCAGGAGCACTCGCTCGTGCTCGTCCGCGGTGGTCGTGTGAAGGACCTCCCCGGTGTGCGTTACAAGATCGTCCGCGGCGCCCTGGACACCCAGGCTGTCAAGAACCGTAAGCAGGCTCGCAGCCGCTACGGCGCCAAGAAGGGTTGAGCTAGATGCCTCGTAAGGGACCCGCACCCCGCCGCGTCGTCGTCAACGACCCGGTCTACGGTGCTCCGATCGTCACCCAGCTGGTGAACAAGATCCTCGTCGACGGCAAGAAGTCCATCGCCGAGGCCATCGTCTACAACGCCCTCAAGGGCGTCGAGGCGAAGAACGGCCAGGACGCCGTCGCGACGCTCAAGAAGGCGCTCGACAACGTCCGCCCCACCCTCGAGGTCAAGAGCCGCCGCGTCGGTGGCTCGACCTACCAGGTTCCCGTCGAGGTCAAGCCGCACCGCGCGAACACGCTCGCGCTGCGCTGGCTCGTCTCGTACGCGAAGGGTCGCCGTGAGAAGACCATGACCGAGCGCCTCCAGAACGAGATCCTGGATGCCTCGAACGGCCTCGGTGCCGCGGTGAAGCGCCGCGAGGACACCCACAAGATGGCCGAGTCGAACCGCGCCTTCGCGCACTACCGCTGGTAATCAGCACCTCGGCGGCCGGCCGGGTCACCCCCGGCCGGTCGCCCCGCGACATCCGTCACTACACGTAAGGACACCCCGTGGCACAAGAAGTGCTCACCGACCTCAACAAGGTCCGCAACATCGGCATCATGGCGCACATCGATGCCGGCAAGACGACGACGACCGAGCGCATCCTCTTCTACACGGGTGTCAACCACAAGCTGGGCGAAACCCACGACGGCGCCTCGACCACCGACTGGATGGAGCAGGAGAAGGAGCGCGGCATCACGATCACGTCGGCCGCCGTCACCTGCTTCTGGAACAAGAACCAGATCAACATCATCGACACCCCTGGTCACGTCGACTTCACGGTCGAGGTGGAGCGCTCGCTCCGCGTCCTCGACGGTGCCGTCGCCGTCTTCGACGGCAAGGAGGGCGTCGAGCCCCAGTCCGAGACCGTGTGGCGTCAGGCCGACAAGTACGACGTCCCCCGTATCTGCTTCGTCAACAAGATGGACAAGCTGGGCGCGGACTTCTACTTCACCGTCGACACGATCGTGAAGCGCCTCGGCGCCAAGCCGCTCGTGCTGCAGCTGCCCATCGGTGCCGAGAACGACTTCGTCGGCGTCATCGACCTCGTCGAGATGCGCGCACTGGTGTGGCCCGGCGACGCCAAGGGTGACGTGACCATGGGCGCCAAGTACGAGGTGCAGGAGATCCCCGCCGACCTCAAGGACCGCGCCGAGGAGTACCGCCAGCAGCTGCTGGAGACCGTCGCCGAGAGCGACGAGGAGCTCCTTGAGAAGTTCTTCGGCGGTGAGGAGCTCACGATCGCCGAGATCAAGGGCGCCATCCGCAAGATGACCGTCGCCGGCGAGCTCTACCCCGTGCTCTGCGGCTCCGCGTTCAAGAACCGCGGTGTCCAGCCGATGCTCGACGCGGTCGTCGACTACCTGCCGTCGCCCCTCGACGTGCCCGCCATCGAGGCGCACGACCCGAAGGACGAGGAGAAGGTCATCGAGCGTCACCCCGATGCCAACGACCCGTTCGCCGCGCTGGCCTTCAAGGTCGCCGTGCACCCGTTCTTCGGTCGCCTGACCTACATCCGCGTCTACTCGGGTCAGCTCGACTCGGGTGCGCAGGTCATCAACTCGACCAAGGGCAAGAAGGAGCGCATCGGGAAGATCTTCCAGATGCACGCCAACAAGGAGAACCCGGTCGACGCGGTCACCGCGGGCAACATCTACGCGGTCATCGGCCTGAAGGACACCACCACCGGTGACACCCTCGCCGACCCGAGCGAGCCCGTCGTCCTCGAGTCGATGACGTTCCCCGAGCCGGTCATCGAGGTCGCGATCGAGCCGAAGACCAAGGCCGACCAGGAGAAGCTGGGTGTCGCCATCCAGAAGCTCGCCGAGGAGGACCCGACCTTCCGCACCGAGCTCAACCCCGAGACCGGTCAGACGGTCATCAAGGGCATGGGCGAGCTGCACCTCGACATCCTCGTCGACCGCATGAAGCGCGAGTTCCGCGTCGAGGCGAACGTCGGCAAGCCGCAGGTCGCGTACCGCGAGACGATCAAGAAGACCGTCGAGCGTTACGACTACACGCACAAGAAGCAGACCGGTGGGTCGGGCCAGTTCGCGAAGATCCAGTTCGCGCTCGAGCCCCTCGAGGTCACGGCCGACAAGACGTACGAGTTCGAGAACAAGGTCACCGGTGGCCGCATCCCGCGCGAGTACATCGAGCCGACCAACCAGGGCTTCCAGGACGCCATGCAGGTCGGTGTCCTCGCCGGCTTCCCCATGGTGGGCGTGAAGGCGATCCTCATGGACGGCGCGTCGCACGACGTCGACTCGTCCGAGATGGCGTTCAAGATCGCGGGTTCGATGGGCTTCAAGGAGGCTGTCCGCAAGGCCAGCCCCGTGCTGCTCGAGCCGCTGATGGCCGTCGAGGTCCGTACTCCCGAGGAGTACATGGGCGACGTCATCGGCGACCTCAACTCGCGTCGTGGCCAGATCCAGTCGATGGAGGACGGAGCGGGCATCAAGATCGTCCGCGCCCTCGTCCCCCTGTCGGAGATGTTCGGCTACATCGGTGACCTGCGCTCGAAGACCTCGGGCCGCGCGGTCTACGCGATGGAGTTCGACAGCTACTCCGAGGTCCCGCGCGCGGTGGCCGACGAGATCGTCCAGAAGACCAAGGGCGAGTAACACTCGTTCTTCGGATGCCGGGGGCCCGGCCCCCGGCATCCGCCCAAACTGAATATCGTCACGTCAACTACACTGACAACATCCCCGTAGAAACCCGGTCGCAATCCAGCGCCCGGATGACTACACGACAGTCCTGAGGAGGACCCAGTGGCCAAGGCCAAGTTCGAGCGGACCAAGCCGCACGTCAACATCGGAACGATCGGTCACGTCGACCACGGCAAGACCACGCTCACCGCTGCCATCTCGAAGGTGCTCGCCGACAAGTTCCCGTCGGCCACCAACGTGCAGCGTGACTTCGCGTCGATCGACTCCGCTCCCGAAGAGCGCCAGCGTGGTATCACGATCAACATCTCGCACGTCGAGTACGAGACCCCGAAGCGTCACTACGCACACGTCGACGCCCCGGGTCACGCTGACTACATCAAGAACATGATCACCGGTGCCGCTCAGATGGACGGCGCGATCCTCGTGGTCGCCGCCACCGACGGCCCGATGGCTCAGACGCGTGAGCACGTCCTGCTCGCCAAGCAGGTCGGCGTTCCCTACCTGATGGTCGCGCTGAACAAGTCGGACATGGTTGACGACGAGGAGATCCTGGAGCTCGTCGAGCTCGAGGTCCGCGAGCTGCTGTCCAGCCAGGGCTTCCCCGGCGACGACGCTCCGGTCGTCCGCGTCTCGGGCCTCAAGGCTCTCGAGGGCGACGAGAAGTGGGTCCAGTCGATCCTCGACCTCATGGAGGCTGCGGACGAGCACATCCCCGACCCCGTGCGTGACAAGGACAAGCCGTTCCTCATGCCGATCGAGGACGTCTTCACGATCACCGGTCGTGGCACCGTCGTCACGGGCCGCGCCGAGCGTGGCACCCTGGCCATCAACTCCGAGGTCGAGATCGTCGGCATCCGCGCTACCCAGAAGACCACGGTCACGGGTATCGAGATGTTCCACAAGCAGCTCGACGAGGCATGGGCCGGCGAGAACTGTGGTCTGCTCCTCCGTGGCCTCAAGCGCGACGACGTCGAGCGTGGCCAGGTTGTCGTGAAGCCGGGTTCGGTTACGCCGCACACCAACTTCGAGGGCACCGCGTACATCCTCTCGAAGGAAGAGGGTGGGCGTCACAACCCCTTCTACACGAACTACCGCCCGCAGTTCTACTTCCGTACCACCGACGTCACCGGCGTCATCTCGCTGCCCGAGGGCACCGAGATGGTCATGCCCGGTGACACCACCGACATGACGGTCGAGCTGATCCAGCCGATCGCCATGGAGGACGGTCTCGGATTCGCGATCCGTGAGGGTGGCCGCACCGTCGGCGCCGGCACGGTGACGAAGATCATCAAGTAAGTCCTTCGGACATACCGACAAGGGTCGGGCCTTCGGGCCCGGCCCTTTGTCGTTGTCGAGGGGGTGCGCACTCGGCGGGTGCCGACTTAGACTGACCGCGCCGCGGCATCCGCGCGGCTCAGGATCGGAAGAGGGAACTCATGGGTATCGACGACGTGGTCAACAAGAGCAAGCAGTTCCTCGAGCAGCACAAGGACGAGATCCAGACGAATCTGAAGTCCGAGAAGGCCGAGGGCGTCAGCGACAAGGTGCTCGACGCAGCCGCGGAGTTCGTGAAGAAGGTCGCGCCCGACTCCGTGGACGCGAAGGTCGACGAGGTACGCGACAACGTCGACCGCCGCATCGGCAACGAGTAACACGACGGGTTTGAAGGGCCGGATGCTGCGGCATCCGGCCCTTCGTCGCGTCCGGGGATGTGCGGGGTGGAGGGCGGCGTCTGCCGTAGAGGGGAGGCTCTGACAGAATGGAATGTCGACCCAGGGCGGGCCGCGTTCGGGGGGGGGAATCGCGTCGTGAAATCCAGGAGTACTGTCTGTTCATCGCGTGACTCCCGCTCTCTGCCGCGGGAACGCTGATGGCAGGCATCCTGGTGCACGAGTGGCTCGCAGAGCGCGGCGGCTCGGAGAACGTGTTCGAGGTTCTGTCGGAGACCTTTCCGGATGCAGAGCGGTGGTGCCTCTGGAACGACAGCAACGGGCGCTTCGAGGGGGTCAACGAGACGGTGCTCGCTCGCTCCCCCCTGAGAGGCAAGAAGGCGCTCTCCGTGCCGTTCATGCCGTTGGCGTGGCGCATGCTGCCCGAGCGCGACGCCGATTGGGTTCTCGTGAGCAGTCACGCATTCGCGCATCACGCGCGCTTTCGCGGCCCTGCCAGGGACGTCCCGAAGCTCGTCTACGCGCACACCCCGGCGCGCTATGTGTGGGTCCCGGAAGCAGACGGACGAGGGAGAGGCCTGCCCGCCCGTGCACTCTCCAGTGCACTTCGACCGCTGGACCGAGCTCGAGCCCAGGAACCCGTAGCCATCGCTGCCAACAGTCAATACGTCGCCGATCGCATCCTGAACACCTGGGGGAGGGAGGCGGAGGTGATCTACCCTCCTGTCGACGTCGACCGTTTCGCGTCAGAGCCTGACCTCCGGGAGCGCGACCTTCGCATCCTCAAGGCCCTTCCCGACCGGTTCGTCCTCGGGGCGTCTCGCTTCGTAGAGTACAAGCGGCTCGAGGAAGCGATTCGTGTGGGTGCCCTGGCTGACATCCCCGTCGTGCTTGCCGGAGGTGGGCCGGATGAGGCGCGGCTTCGCGCCGTGGCCGAGAGTTCTGCGGCAGCCGTGCACTTCGTCTCCGACCCCTCTCAGGCGCTCCTCAGCGCCCTCTACCGGCGGGCGGCGCTGCTGGTGTTCGCTCCCATAGAAGATTTCGGCATCATGCCGGTTGAGGCGATGGCATCGGGAACGCCCGTTCTTGTCAACGCCGTGGGTGGGGCAGCTGAATCGGTCATCGATGGGGTCACCGGCGCGCACGTACGCGAGTGGGCCGACTTGTCGGAGGTGAACGTCTCGATCGGCCGCGCACTAACCTCGGCGCCCGAGGATTGCCTTCGGCGGGCCGGTGCGTTCGGGGTCAAGGTGTTCCAGGACAAGATCTCGACCTGGGTCGCGGCGGAAAGCGGAGTGGCATGACCCTTCGAGCGCCCGGCTCGCGGGCGGGTGCTCGTCCGCTTACGGTGCTAGCGTGGCCACTCGACCGAAGCGGCGAGAACCCCTACACGAACAATCTCTATGCGGCGTTGCGGGATCGCGGGATCATCGCCACGGAGTTCACCTTCGGCGCGCTGCTTCGCGCGCACTATGACATTCTCCACGTCCACTGGCCCGAAGGTGTTCTGCCCGGGAAGCCTCTCTGGCGTGCCGTGCCGGCAGCGCTCGCAGTCGGGCTCACATTCGCGGTGGCCCGGCTTCGCGGGGCACGGGTGGTGTGGACGGTGCACAACGAGCGGCCTCACCGCCCGGCATCCGAGGGAGGGCTCCGCGCTCTGCATGTGGGTATGCGAATGACGTTGTCAGGGTTGCTTTTCTTGTCGGATGCCTCCCGCGAAGAGTTCTCTCGTTCCTCCACATGGGCTCGTCGTCTACCCTCGACCGTCACGCCGCATGGGCGTTTCGGCGTGCGCTACCCGCAAGCCCAGGAGCGCCGCTCGCAGACCAGGGCCGGCCTTGGGGTGACGGACGACGAGACATTGGTCGCTTTCCTCGGACGGATGGAAAGCTACAAGGGGCCCTTGGACCTCGTCCGGGCGTACTCCCAGCTGCCCTCATCGAGTGGGATCCGGCTGCTCCTCGCGGGGACCGTTCCGTCGAATCAGGAAGGCGATCGGCTTCGGGAAGCCATCAAAGCGGCGCCCATCCTGACGGAAGAAGCGTGGCTGGATGATGAGCGATTCGCCGAACTGAGCGCGGCCGCTGATTTGGTTGTGTACCCGTATCGTCGGATCTTGAACAGCGGCTCGATCCTCGTCCCCGTCGAATATTCGACGCCCGTCCTTGCCCCGGACATGGGCAGCATCCCCGAGGTTTCGACCATGCTCGGCGGTGACTGGATACGGGTCTACGACGGGCCTTTGACCCCGGACACCTTGGCGACGGCGGCGACCGCGGGGAGGCCTGACTCCAGTCCGAACTTCGATTCGTTCGAGTGGGCCGCCATCGCGGCAAGTACAGAGCGATTCTTCAGCGGGCTGCTGAGTGCGCGCCGGCGTCGTCAGCTCAGCTGACGAAGGAGACGGGCCGGAACCCCTCCGATGAGGGATTCGCAGGGAGATGATCACCTATCAAATCTGCCATCGTCATCGGCAGCGGCCTGAACCAGGCGGCGAGACGAGCGTATTATGAGTCTGCTGGGTTCCATTGGCTGACGGCGACAAAGCCTTCTCTAATACCACTGAGGAGACCGGCGAACCGCGGAGCCGTACGACCCGGCTCTTTGATCGCACGCCAGAACAGGCGGGCAGTGGGTATGAGGCCGCGGCCGACAGTGAGATCGATCGCTCGCCATACTGAGTCCGCGCAGACGATGAGTCGATTCCGTGCCATGAACCTGTACCAGACCAACGACTTCATCCCGTCGGTCGACGTCGTGGCGCCGACATGGTGCAGGATCTCCGCCTCAGGGGCGATGACGAGGGGGACATTCGCTGCCACCGCTCTCCCGCAGAGGTCCGCGTCCTCCCAGTACATGAACAGGTCCTCCCGGAACCCGCCCAAGCTGTCCCATGTCCCGACGTCCATCAAGAGGGAAGCGCCCGACAGGAAGGTGCATGTCGCCCCGGGGTCGATCGAATGGCGCGTGACTCCCCGCTGCCGATCGAACGTTCCCCCTTGGAACCACACCTCGCTCGGCTGGTGCGCGTATCGAATGATCGGCGAGATGATGCTGCCAGGGTTGCGGTCAAGCGCGAGCCGAAGTGAATCTTCTGCGCCGTCGCAGAGTTCTGTATCGGGATTGAGTATCCAGATCCGGTCCTGGGCGCTCGCTTCGGACGCAGAGACCGCGGTGTTCACGGCTCCACCGAAACCGAGGTTCTGGTCTGAGAAGATCGAGGTCATCCGCGGCTCGGACTGCGCCAGCGCATCGAGAGCTGCGCGCTGGTCTGCGCTGGGTGACGCGTTGTCGATCACGACGAAGCGGAGGAGTGGGTCCTCCGTGAAACTCGACACGCATGCTTGAACCAGCTCCGCGGAGTCGTAGTTGACGATGATGACGAATGTGCGCGAGGGTTTGCTGCTCATGAGGGGCTCCTATCGCTGTGCCTGCTCTGCAACGCGAAACTAGTGAGCAGAACCAAGCTCAACAGGACAGGGGCGAGGTTTGTGTAGATCGGGGAGAATGCGATGTCCCAAAGCGCGAGGATGAAGACGAACCAGAGCAGTATGGGCGCGCGTCCATCGGTCGTAGCAGCGATGATGAAGCGTGCCAGGATGGCCACGGCGACCACGAGGAAAACGAGCGTTGCCACGGGGCCGAAGTTCACCCAGAAATCGCCGTAGAGCGAGTGGAGTTTGAATCTGTCGTCGAAGACGTAGACCCTCAGATGCTGCAGGCTGGGCTCGACACCCGCGGTCGCGTATGAGTCGATGATGCCGGACTTGTCCGTCTCTGTCGGGACGTAACCAGGCCCGTACCCCCAGGGACGCTCCGAAAAGAGGTGGCGCGTGGCGATCCATTCCACTCGGCCGCCGGTGATGATGTCTCCCCCGCGGGAGAGAGCCAATTGCGTGGATTCCTGAACGCGGGACCCCAGCAGTCCCGACAGAAGGAGCTGAGTGAACCCGACGACGCCTGCTCCTGCAGCTGCGACGGCTCCGAGGGTGAAGACAGCAGGCCTCACGTCGAGTCCTCGGACGGAGATGCGCCGCCGGCCAAGGTAGTTTGCCAGGAGAGTGAGAATCAGCGCTCCTGCACAGATGGCGATCATGCTTCGGTACCCCCCGACGGCGCTCGCGACAGCGATCCCGCCGAGAGCGATCACCGAAAACCAGAGGCTCCGGCGAGCGAGGAGACCGAAAACGACGAGGGCCAGGGGGTAGGCGATGTAGTACTTCCACCCGTTCTCATCGAGCGGCAGGTGCGACAGTGGCACATCCAGGAGCGCACCCGCGCCGTAGGCGACGGCTGTGGCCGCCGGTCCGTGGGAGTACGCGGCCCACGCGAAGATCCCGACGAGCAACGCGCCGGTGATGGTCATTCCGATGACGCTCGCGGCGACTCCTGAATCGGCGGCACCGGTCGACGTTAAGAAGAGCGCCGCCCCCGATGCCCCGAGGAGGAGGAGGGCGCATGCGAGCCAGAGCGCCGGGCGAAGCCGAACGAGCGCGGGGAACCACAGCGGAGCCGACAGAAGGATGAGAACCGTGCCAACGGGCGCGGGGCCCACTCGCGCCGCCGAGACGGCAGCGAGCGCGACGATGATCAGCGGCACGCGGTACCGGACCGCCCGGGCGCCCAGAGCTTCGATACGTGCTCTGAGACGCGCTGAGGCGCCGCGGTGAGCGGGAGTACTTCTGGTCACGGAGTGTCTCCTCGTGAGAGGGTCCGGCCGAGGTGGCGGGTCATGAGGTAGGCCACAGTCGGCAGTTGAACAAGCCAGATTCCCAACACATTGGCGATCAGAACGCCCGAAGCTTGGAATTGCGGGATGAGCACCACTGCTAGGGAGACCTTCACGACAAGAGCTCCGAAAAGCGCGGCGCCCTGAGCTTGTAGGAGCCGCGGGGTCGTGAGCGCACTCGTCGGAGCGAGCAGCAAGGCTTGAGTGAAAACCAGGACGGCCATCGTGCCAACGAAAAGCGAATCGGCTGGGGCGCGCACCCCGGCGACGGCGGCGTACAGCGGATACCCGAACCAGATTGACACCGAAGCCAACACTCCGATTGCTGCAAAGAAGCCGGTATGGCGGAGCACGATCTTGACGCTGAGTGTGCCGTCCAGGCGTCGACGGGTGTATCTCGGCCACATGTAGGTGCCAAACGAGCCGAGTGCCGACTGTGCGGCGCTGTAAAGGGCGATCGACGCGGCAAATGTTGCTAGAGCGATCGCCGTACCTATCTGGGCCAGGAGGACGCGGTCGAAAGCGAACATGAGCTGGCTCCCGACGGTGAAAAGCACGCCGCTGAGGCCCGCCGAGAGCGCCGATGCGAAGTGCATGCGCCGCAGTTGCCCGATGCGTGGTGCCGAGGTCACAGCAGACCGGATGTGGGGGAGGACGATCAACCATCCAGCGGAAGTTGAGATCAACGCGCCGGCGAGAGGGAAGAAGGCGTGCATGACCAGCGGCCCCCCACTCGCCGCGGTGATCGCGGTCGCGGTGACGGCGATCACCGGGCCGGCCGACTGCAACACGATGAGGGTGTTGATCCGACCGAGGCCCGCGAGGAGCCGATAGGAGGGGCTGGAGATGACCCAGAGGCCGCAGAGGATGCCATAGATCGGCATATACGAGTTCGGGTCGCCCAGCAGCCTCGATGCGTCGCCCAGAAGCGCGGGCCAGAGCCCGGTTGCCCCCAGGATGCCGAATACGCAAGCGACCGCAACGCCGATGCCGCAGAGGAGCAATGTCGTTGGCCCAAACGACAGCCGAAAGGCGGTCCAGCTTCGAGTGTGAGCGCCGCGGGCGACCTGGTTCGTCAGGTTGAGGCTGAGGCCGAGGTCCGCAACGGGCATGATCATGATCAGTGCGGCAACGAGCGACACTGCTCCGTACTCGCTCGGTCCGTACGCCGCGGAGATGATTCTGATCGTGAGGACGGTGGCGCCGAAGCTGCAGAGCAGTGCGAAGACCTTGGTCCCCGCGACGCTTGCTATCCCCCGGAGCACAGGTGAAGCCTAGATGAGACGTGGCGGCAGAGCGCGTCGGTCATCGACGGGCGCCTTCATCGGCCGCGTCTCGAAAGGCCTGAAGGTGAGCGTCGGCTGCGGCTTGATCGGTGGGAAGGTGAGGCGTTTTACGCGCTGCTTCGCCCAGCCGAGATCGGAGCACCGGGTCCGAGATGACGCGATCGAGTGCCGCGGCGAGAGCGTCGACATCTCGCGGCGGCACGCGGATACCGTTCTTCTCGTGATCGACCCACTCGGTCGGCCCTCCCTCGTCCGCAACCACTGTCGTCTTTCCCCGGGCGAGGTACTGCAGCACGTTCTGTCCGAGCGGCTCCGGTCGCGTCGAGTACTGAACGCAGACATCCAAGGAGTCGATCGCCGCGCTCACGTCGTCAACGAAACCTGCGAAGGTGACGTCCGTGAGCCCGCTCGACGTCACGAGCTCGGTGAGCTGGCGTGCATAGGCCTGTTTGCCGAAGGCGGCGTCGCCGAAGAAGGTCAGGCTGGCCCGATCGCTCACCCTGCTGACCCGATAGGCCTCGATCAGCAGGTCCTGGCCCTTCCACGCGTCCAGCCGGGCCACCATCCCGATACGAAGGGTGGGTGCTGACGAGAGGGAGCGTGGCTGTGCGCGTTCTACCCCGATAGGGCTAGCAAGCACGAAGATCGGCCGACCCTTCGAGCCGCCTCGGGCACTCGACGCAGTCGACTCGGAGTTCGCGATGTAGACGGAGGCCTTCCGGGACACCAGCAGCTTGAAAGCGTAGAACCCGAAGGTGCCAAGGGATGGACGGTCGATCCGATCGCGGAGGTGCACGACGAAGGGCACGCGTCTTCCAATGAGTGCCAAGGCGCCGACGATCGCCGACCTGCTGGTGTTGGCGTGGACAACGTCCACGTCGTGGAGGGCACGCAGGCGACGGTAAGCCAGCGCCTCTTGCACCAGGCGTACTGCGACCGCAACCGCTCCGAGCGGGCCTGCGTCGGTCGCACCCGGAGGCTGAGCGACGCCAGATCGGATGATCTCCACATCGGAGGGCAGTCCATTGAATACGCCGGCATCCTCACCTTGTCCGGAGAGAACGAGCCGCGCCCGCCAGCGGCCCGGGGAGACGACGAGTATCCGGCGAAGAGCGAGCTCTGCGCCGCCGGGCTCCAGCGCGTGGCCCAGGTGCGCCACGCGCAGAAGGTCAGTCATTCCCTAAGCGTATCTGCGGGGCCGTATGCTGATGTTCGGGGGCCAGCTTCATGCAGGCGGTGCACGTCGCGCCGTTGCGAGGTCTTCCACTCGCCCTATACCTAGCCAGTCGCGTTACCGCGCGCCGGCGTTGAAGGATGACGATGACTGCTCGCACAATCGGCTCGGCCCCTCCCTACGGTAGGAAAATCACTCGACTGATCGCCACCGTGTCCATGGCCGCCTTGGTCGGTAGCGTCGGCATTGTCGCTGCTGCCGATTCCGCGTCTGCATCTTCCTCGAGCGTGAGTTCCGTGTCGGCCGGTGCGCAGCGTGGAGTGAAGGTCGCGGCCGCTGCCAAGAGCGTCGGAATCCCGCGCACCGCGATGGCGGAAGCCTCCATCGACAAGTGGAAGCTTGCTCCTGCGCAGAACATCGCGGAGGTGGGGCCCGTCGTCGGCAGCGCCAAGTCGGGCTCGATCGCCCTGGGCATCGATGCGCCGGTGATCACGAAGACCCGAACGGCGGCGACCACGAAGGCCACGGTCGCGCCCGGGACGACCTACGCCTTCAGTGCCTACGTGAGGGTCGCGTCTCGCACCCTGAAGTGGGTCCCGGCGTCGTTCAAGATCAACAAGAAGACGATCCCGCTCACCAAGATCGACGCTCGCTGGAAGCGCGTCACCGGAACGTACAAGACCGGATCGTCGGAGACGTCGGTGGACATCGCCGTGAATCTGCAAAAGGCCGTACGAGGCTTCGCTGTTGACCACATCACTCTGGCGCCCACGGCCGGGTCAGCGAAGGGTGTGAACGTCGTTCCGAATGGATCGTTTGAGGGTGTCGGGGTTAAGCGCGGCATCGTGAGCACGTCATTGATCGCGACGACGAAGACGGCTGCCGTCGCAGTGGCTCTCCCGAAGGGCAAGATCACTTGGGAAGCGCATCGTGGCAACAAGCGAGTTGCGAAGGGATCGGCGACATCGAAGGCCGAGATCACCGCGTTGCCGCTGACGGGTGTTCCCCAGGGTTATTACACGCTGACGGTGCGGTCGAGTGACAAGAAGACGATGAAGACCAAGATCGCGGTTCTCGACAGCCCGAATCCGTGGATCACGCAGGATTCTCGCTACGGTGTCGGTCTTCACGTCGAGAAGCCCATCTACGCGGAGGCAGCCCGCCACACCCGAGCCCTCGGGCTTTCGGGGGCGCGAAACGACATCTACTGGTACCTCGTCGAAAAGAAGAAGGGCTCGTTCGACTTCTCCGACTACGCAGCGCCGTTGGACAAGCTCAACGCACAGGGAGTCGGCGTCCTCGGCATCCTCGGATACGGAAGCGGCTTCTACGGAAACCCTTACGCCCCGAAGTCGAAGACGGCGCTCAAGGCATACGGCAAGTACGCGGGAGCAGTCGCTAAGCGGTTCAACCTCGCTGGCGTCGAGGTCTACAACGAGTTCAACCACAAGCCGAAGAACAAATCCGGCTGTGTGACGGCCAAGTGCTACGCGCCCATTCTGAAACAAGCGAATGCATCGGTCGGGAAGGTCAAGCCGAAGCTTCCCGTCATTGCGGGGGCCACAGCGCGCTACGACGCCAAGTGGTTCGACGACCTCTGGAAGAAGCAGGGTGGTCTGAAGCAGGCGGATGCCGTCAGCTTCCACCCCTATGAAGTGACGGGCAAGCCCGAAGCGCTGACAGGGATTCTGTCCAAGGCGCGTCAGAGTATGAAGAAGAACGGGAAGACGACGAAGCCGATCTGGATCACGGAACTCGGCACGTCTTCGCGCACCGGAAACCGGACCACGACGGAGCAGGCCTCCGTTCTCGTGCGCTCCTCCGTTACCGCCTTCGCCGGTGGGGTCAAGAAGTTCTACTGGTACGACCTGATCAACGACGGCCCGAGCGCGAAGGACCACGAGAGCAACTTCGGTCTCTACTCCCACCCGCAGAAGGGCATCGCGGCGCTTGCGCCCAAGCAGGGCGCGTTCTCGCAGGCGCTCACGATCACGCAGCTGGGTGGTCGCGGATTCCGCGCCACCGAGAAGGCAGGCACCGGAGTCGTCTCCCAGGCCTTCGGCTCCAAGAGCGACACCGTGCGTGTCGTCTGGTCGGCGAAGGGCAAGAAGACAGCCAGCATCAAGACGAAGACCCCTGTCGTCGTCGTGAACTTCGATGGCACGAGCCGCAAGGTCAAGCCGAAGAACGGCGTCGTCAAGATCAGCGTCACGACCAACCCGGTCTTCGTCCGCAGCGGCAAGGCCACCGCGGGCGTCACCAGGTAAGCGTCATCCGAACGAGCCCTGCCTCCCGAACCGTCGGGGGGCAGGGCTCGTTCGCGAGACTCGCAGATTGACTATTTATGATGGAACCCATGACCCCGACGACCCGCCGCGAGGCACGACAGCAGCCGCGCGAGCAGGGCGAGACGACCGAACGTCCGCGTCGTCGGCTACGCATCAAGTGGGTCCTCGCGATCCTCCTTGTCGTGGTTCTCCTCTGCGCGGCGTGGTTGGCGTTCCGTGCCCTCACGGTCAAGAACGCGCTTGAGTCGGCTCAGTCCGCGCTGCAGCAGGCTCAAGAGGGTGGCGATGTCGCCGGTGCGATCGATATCGTCGCGCGAGAAGCGGGCAACGCATCGTCTGCCGCGAGCGATCCGATCTGGGCCGCCGCCGAAATCCTCCCTTTCGTGGGCGAGAACCTTCGCGGTGTACGCCTGGCCTCACAGTCACTCGATGTCGTCGCGAACGACATCGGAAAGCCAATCCTCGACATGCAAGGCGACGGCGAGGGGGCGATACTCTCTCGGGCACTTCCCGTGATCGAGCGCGGAGCCGAACTGCTCGCTCCGCTCCGCACCGACCTCGCGAGCCTGTCGTCAAGCACGACGCTCCTCGCGCCCGTCCAGTCGGGCGTGACCCAGGTCAACGATGTCGTAGGCGCGCTTCAGCCCGTTCTTGCCATCATGCCGGGCCTGTTGGGTGCCGACGAGGCCAAGAACTATCTCCTGGTGTTCCAGAACAACGCCGAGACCCTTCCGCTCGGAGGCAGCGCTGCCTCGGAGACCATGATCCGCGCAGACGCCGGCGACCTCGAGATCACGGGCCAAGGCAGCAGCGGAATCTTTGACCGGGACAAGCGCGATATCGGCATCGAGATCTCCGAGCCCTTGCGCGAGCTGTACGGCAAGACCTACGGCACCCGCGTGAACATGTCGACGACGCGGCCCGACTGGCCGGCTGCAGCGCAGATGGTCGCGGCGTTCTGGAACCGCACCATCGATGACACTCGAGTCGACGGCGCCGTGTCGATCGATCCGCTCGCGCTGGCACGCATCCTCAAGGCGACGGGCCCCATCACGGTGCCCGGTCCCGACGGTGATTTCGAACTCAATGAAGGCAATGCCAACGACGTGCTCCTGAGCAAGGTGTATCAGTGGTGGGATGCCTACACGCCGGAAGGGGCTCTCGCCTCTGACAAGTTCTTCGGCACCGTCGCGTCGACGGTCTTCAATTCGATCGCCTCGGGTGACTTCAACCTCAAAGACATGGCGTGGGCGGTATCGGAGAGCGTGGAGACCGGAAGCGTCATGGCGTGGATGGCCGATGCGCAACAGCAGTCCTTCATCGAGTCAGCCGGCAAGATCTCCGGCATCCTGCCCTCCGACAACACCGATGAGACCGTGGTCGGCGTGTACTTCCGCGACGTCTCCGCTTCGAAGATCGACTACTACCTCGACGCGGCAGTCGACGCGACGATGAGCTGCGCCGACGGTGTGACCACCCTCACGACGAAGGCCACCGCCCATCTGGCGATCACGCAGGCGGATGCCGAGAACCTGCCGCGCTACGTGCAGAGCTTCCGAAACGGTGCCAACTTCTTCTCCAAGCACTTCTTCGTCTACGCGCCTCCGGGCATGGAACTCGTCGACACAAAGACCGAAGGCGAGTTCGCGGAGCCGTTCCGTCAGGGCAATACCGATCTCGGGCGCGCGGTCGTCCCGTTCCAGAGCCGTGTCGCTCCCGGCGAGACCGTCACGGTCGAGGCGACCTTCACCGGCACCGGCGACTTCGGGCCACTCGCCGTCCGAACGACTCCTACCGTGCGGGGCACAGACGTCGTGATCGACGATTCGTGCCGCTGATCGGGGCTTTCGCCGTTTACGTAAACTCACGTTAGAATCTGCCTAGAGGTTGCTGGACTTTCGCACAGTTCGGCGTTGGGGGCTTCGAACGCCGAGGGGGGCAAATGCGAAAAACCGAAGCGCGCGCTCGCGTAGCGGCACGGGTGGTCCGTGCACGGCGTTCGAGCCGCGATTGGCCGCGGATGTACGGCCGTTCTCTCGTGGTGAGCGACGTGCTCGTGATCATGGTCACGCTCGCCGTCTATCGAGCCGTGATCACCCCTCCAGAACCCATCACGCTCACGTGGGGCGACTCACCGGCGGTCTCCAGCTGGCTGCCGCTCGCTGTTGTCGGGGGCCTGTGGGTCATCGCCCTGACCATGTTCGAGAGCCGCGAACGTCATGTCGTCGGCAACGGCGGCTTGGAGTATCGGCGCGTCGTCAACGGCTCCATCACCCTCCTCGCGGTCCTGATCGCAATCGCCTTCTTCTTCCGCATCGAGGTGCAGCGCAGTCTGTTCCTCGCTGCGATCCCCATCGGAATCATGGTGCTGGTGCTGTCGCGCTGGGCCATGCGCCAGTGGCTTCGCCGTCAGCAGCGCGACGCGAAGTTCGTCCACCGCGCGGTCGTCATGGCGGAGGCAGGCAATGCCGAGCACGTCGTCGATTCGATCAAGCGCACGCACGGCAGCGGCTTCGACGTCGTCGGCGTGGTTACCAGCGGCAAGCGTTCACCCGACACCATCGGGGGAGTGCCGGTGATCGGCGGCTTCGCCAACGTCATCGAGGTGTTCGACCTCGTCGATGCCGACACCCTCATCATCGGCGGCGCCGACGAGATCGATCCCCGCACGATGCGCCGCATCGGATGGGAGATCGCCGACCGCGACGCCAACCTCGTCGTGGCACCGGCTCTCACCGACGTCGCCGGCCCCCGCATCCACGCGACGCCGGCCGCCGGACTCCCCTTCATCCACATCGAGTTTCCGCAGCTCGAGGGCGGCAAGCGCTTCGTCAAGCGCACGTTCGACCTCATCGGGTCGGCGCTCATCCTCCTCGTCGCCTCGCCCATCATGCTGGCGACCGCCATCGCGATCCGTCTCGACTCGTCCGGACCTGTCTTCTACCGCCAGGTGCGCATCGGACGCGAGGGCCGCGAGTTCGGCATGCTCAAGTTCCGTTCGATGTCCCAGGATGCCGACGACCAGCTCGCGAGCCTCCTCGACCTCCAGGGCAAGAGCGACCAGCCTCTCTTCAAGGTCGTCGACGACCCGCGCATCACCCGTGTCGGCCGCTTCATCCGCAAGCACTCCATCGACGAAGTGCCCCAGCTCGTCAACGTCCTCCTCGGGCACATGAGCCTCGTGGGGCCCCGCCCGCAGCGCGCCGACGAAGTCGCGCTGTACGACGAGGCAGCCCACCGCCGCCTGCTCGTGAAGCCGGGCATGAGCGGTCTCTGGCAGGTCAGTGGACGGTCGATGCTCGACTGGGAGGACTCCCTCCGCCTCGACCTGTATTACGTCGAGAACTGGTCGTTCGTCCAGGACCTCCACATCCTCCTGCGCACGTTCCGCGCGGTCCTCGCGCCCGGCGCGAGCGCTCACTGAGCCACCCGCGACCGCGTCCGCGACATCGCGACACGCCCGGGTTTGCGACACGCCCGACGGGAACGTAGACTGTACAGGTTCCACATTCCTGCGCCTCGGCGCGGGATCACTGCCAGGGCAGTGCATAGGCGGCATCCCTTCTTCTGAAGCCGGATGCGAAGACCTAGGCCGCGGGTAGCAGAACACCACATCCCCACCCCCTCCTTCATCGGACACGCATGCGTGCGTGCGGGGGATCGGATGCCGCGGGGTCACCCGCGGATTGACATCAGAACAGCGGTGCAGCATCCCTCGCTTCGGCGGGGAGAAGTGCCCGGCGCGCAAGCGCCCCGTGCGTCCAATGCCCTCGAGGTACGACGCGAGAAAGAGAGTGAGCAGACAATGGCGGGACAGAAGATCCGCATTCGCCTGAAGTCGTATGACCACGAGGTCATCGACTCGTCGGCACGCAAAATCGTCGACACCGTGACCCGTGCGGGCGCGACGGTCGTGGGCCCGGTGCCCCTTCCGACCGAGAAGAACGTGATCGCAGTCATCCGTTCGCCGCACAAGTACAAGGACAGCCGCGAGCACTTCGAGATGCGCACCCACAAGCGCCTCATCGACATCATCGACCCGACGCCCAAGGCCGTCGACTCGCTGATGCGTCTCGACCTCCCGGCCGACGTCAACATCGAGATCAAGCTCTGAGGTCGATCATCATGGCTGACATCAACTCCAAGGTTTCCAAGGGCCTGCTGGGCACCAAGCTCGGCATGACCCAGGTCTGGGACGAGAACGGCAAGGTCGTTCCCGTCACCGTCATCGAAGTCGCCCCCAACGTGGTGACCCAGGTGCGCACGCCCGAGCGCGACGGCTACAACGCCGTGCAGATCGCTTACGGCCAGATCGACCCCCGCAAGGTCAACAAGCCGCAGACGGCCCACTTCGAGGCTGCCGGTGTGACCCCGCGTCGTCACCTCACCGAGGTGCGCACGGCGGATGCCGCTGACTACTCACTCGGTCAGGAGCTCACCGTCGACGCCACCTTCGAGGCCGGCCAGCTGGTCGACGTCGTCGGCACCAGCAAGGGCAAGGGCTTCGCCGGTGTCATGAAGCGTCACAACTTCAAGGGCGTCTCCGCTTCGCACGGTGCGCACCGCAACCACCGCAAGCCCGGTTCGATCGGCGCCTCGTCGACCCCGAGCCGTGTCTTCAAGGGCATGCGCATGGCCGGCCGTATGGGTGGCGAGCGCGTGACCGTCCTCAACCTCACGGTGCACGCCGTCGACGCCGAGAAGGGTCTGCTGCTCGTCAAGGGCGCCGTCCCCGGTGCTCGTGGCCGCATCGTCTACGTCCGCAACGCAGTGAAGGGTGCCTGAACATGGCTGACTCGACTCTCGCGCTCGACGTCGTGAAGGCAGACGGCAAGAAGGCCGGCTCCGTGGAGCTGCCCGCCGCGCTGTTCGACGTCAAGACGAACATCCCCCTCATCCACCAGGTCGTCGTCGCGCAGCTCGCGTCGGCTCGCCAGGGCACCCACTCGACCAAGCGTCGCGGTGAGGTCTCCGGTGCCGGCCGCAAGCCCTTCAAGCAGAAGGGCACGGGTAACGCCCGTCAGGGCTCGATCCGCGCGCCGCACATGACCGGTGGTGGCATCGTCCACGGACCGAAGCCGCGCAACTACTCGCAGCGCACCCCCAAGAAGATGGTCGCCGCCGCCCTCCTGGGCGCGCTCAGCGACCGGGCTCGCGGCGGGCGTCTGCACGTCATCGACTCGTTCGGCATCGAGGGTGCGCCCTCGACGAAGGCTGCTGCCGCGGTTCTGGCTCAGCTCGCGCCGACGAAGAACGTCATGGTCGTCATCACGCGTGATGACGAGCTGAGCGTCAAGAGCGTCCGCAACCTCGCGTACGTCCACGTGCTCACGTTCGACCAGCTCAACGCCTACGACGTGCTCGTCTCCGACGACATCGTCTTCACCAAGGCCGCCTACGACGCGTTCGTCGCTGCGAAGGCCGGCTCCACCGAGGAGGTCTCGGCATGACCGCCGTCAACAAGGACCCGCGCGACATCATCCTGAAGCCGGTCGTCTCCGAGAAGAGCTACGGGCTCATCGACGAGGGCAAGTACACGTTCCTCGTGGACCCGCGCGCCACCAAGACCGAGATCAAGCTCGCCATCGAGAAGATCTTCGGCGTCAAGGTCGCGTCGGTGAACACGCTCAACCGCCCGGGCAAGTCCCGCCGCACCCGTTTCGGCACCGGTAAGCGCAAGGACACCAAGCGCGCCATCGTGAGCCTGAAGTCGGGCACCATCGACATCTTCACGGCCGTCGGCTGACAGCTGGGATAGAGGACTAGAGACATGGCTATTCGCAAGTACAAGCCCACGACCCCCGGTCGTCGCGGTTCGTCGGTCGCCGACTTCGCTGAGATCACGCGGTCGACGCCCGAGAAGTCGCTCCTTCGCCCGCTGGCGAAGACCGGTGGTCGCAACAACCAGGGCCGCATCACGACCCGTCACATCGGTGGTGGCCACAAGCGCCAGTACCGCGTGATCGACTTCCGTCGTAACGACAAGGACGGCATCAACGCCAAGGTCGCTCACATCGAGTACGACCCCAACCGCACCGCGCGCATCGCGCTGCTGCACTACTTCGACGGTGAGAAGCGGTACATCCTCGCCCCGAACAAGCTGTCGCAGGGTGACATCGTCGAGTCGGGTGCCGGCGCCGACATCAAGCCCGGCAACAACCTGCCGCTGCGCAACATCCCCACCGGTACGGTCATCCACGCCATCGAGCTCCGCCCCGGCGGCGGCGCGAAGATGGCGCGCTCGGCCGGTGCGTCCGTCCGCCTCGTGGCGAAGGACGGCCCGTACGCGCAGCTGCGTCTGCCCTCGGGTGAGATCCGCAACGTCGACGCGCGCTGCCGCGCCACCATCGGCGAGGTCGGCAACGCCGAGCAGTCCAACATCAACTGGGGCAAGGCCGGCCGCAACCGCTGGAAGGGCATCCGCCCGACCGTCCGCGGTGTCGCCATGAACCCGGTCGACCACCCGCACGGTGGTGGTGAGGGTAAGACCTCCGGTGGACGTCACCCCGTCACTCCTTGGGGCCAGGCCGAGGGTCGTACCCGGCACCCCAACAAGGAAAGCGACAAGTTGATCGTTCGCCGTCGCAACGCCGGCAAGAAGCGGAAGTAGGAGTAGAGGAAGATGCCTCGCAGCCTTAAGAAGGGCCCCTTCGTCGACGAGCACCTGCTTCGCAAGGTCGTCTCGCAGAACGAAGCCGGTACCAAGAACGTCATCAAGACCTGGTCGCGTCGTTCGATGATCATCCCGGCCATGCTGGGTCACACGATCGCCGTGCACGACGGACGCAAGCACATCCCCGTGTTCGTGTCCGAGACCATGGTCGGTCACAAGCTGGGCGAGTTCGCGCCCACCCGCACCTTCCGCGGCCACGAGAAGGACGACAAGAAGGGCCGTCGCCGCTGACGCGGCGACGCTCTCAGAGAGAGGAAGAGGAGGAGTACAAATGGTGGAATCCATCGCACGCGTGAAGCACATCCGCGTGACCCCTCAGAAGGCTCGTCGTGTCGTCGCGCTCATCAAGGGCAAGCAGGCTCAGGAGGCTCTCGCCATCCTGAAGTTCGCTCCCCAGGGTGCCAGCGAGCCCATCTACAAGCTCGTGGCCGCTGCGGTCGCGAATGCTCGTGTGAAGGCCGACAAGGACAACGAGTTCCTGGACGAGCAGGACCTGTACGTGAAGAACGCGTACGTGGACGAGGGCACGACGCTCAAGCGTTTCCAGCCCCGCGCCCAGGGTCGCGCGTTCCAGATCAAGAAGCGCACCAGCCACATCACGGTCGTGCTCTCGACCCCCGAGGTCGCCGAGTCCGCCCCGGCTGCCCAGACCAAGAAGGCGAGCAAGTAATGGGACAGAAGGTCAACCCGTACGGCTTCCGCCTCGGCATCACCACCGACCACGTGTCGCGTTGGTTCTCGGACTCCACCAAGCCCGGGCAGCGCTACGCCGACTACGTGGCGGAGGACGTCAAGATCCGTCGCCTCCTGACGACGTCGCTCGACCGTGCCGGCGTGAGCAACATCGAGATCGAACGCACGCGTGACCGCGTCCGCGTCGACATCCACACCGCCCGCCCGGGCATCGTGATCGGCCGCCGCGGCGCCGAGGCCGAGCGCATCCGCGCCGACCTCGAGAAGCTCACCGGCAAGCAGATCCAGCTGAACATCCTCGAGGTGAAGAACCCCGAGGCCGACGCTCAGCTGGTCGCGCAGGGCATCGCCGAGCAGCTCTCCGCCCGTGTGGCCTTCCGCCGCGCGATGCGCAAGGGTCTGCAGGGTGCGCAGCGCGCCGGTGCCAAGGGCGTCCGGATCCAGGTCTCCGGCCGCCTCGGCGGCGCCGAGATGAGCCGTTCGGAGTTCTACCGCGAAGGCCGTGTGCCCCTGCACACCCTCCGCGCGAACATCGACTACGGCTTCTACGAGGCGAAGACCACCTTCGGCCGCATCGGCGTGAAGGTCTGGATCTACAAGGGCGACCTCACCAACAAGGAGCTCGCTCGCGAGCAGGCCAACGCGCCGAAGTCACGTCGTGACGACCGCGGTGGCGACCGTCGTCGTGGCCCCCGCAGCGAGGCCCCCGTCGCAGAAGGAGCGTCTGCCTGATGCTTATTCCCCGCAAGGTCAAGTACCGCAAGCAGCACCACCCGAAGCGTGACGGCGCCGCCACCGGCGGCACGACGGTCAGCTTCGGTGAGTTCGGCATCCAGGCCCTCACGCCCGCTTACGTGACGAACCGTCAGATCGAGTCCGCTCGTATCGCCATGACGCGTCACATCAAGCGTGGCGGAAAGGTGTGGATCAACATCTACCCCGACCGTCCGCTCACCAAGAAGCCGGCCGAAACCCGCATGGGTTCCGGTAAGGGTTCGCCCGAGTGGTGGGTCGCCAACGTCAAGCCGGGTCGCGTCCTCTTCGAGGTCGCGGGCGTCAACGAGCAGCTCGCTCGCGAGGCCCTGACCCGTGCCATCCACAAGCTGCCGCTCAAGGCACGCATCATCAAGCGCGAGGAGGGCGACGCGTAATGGCCGTCGGCACCAAGACGCTCGCCCCGAGCGAGCTGGACACGTTCGAAGACCAGCGCCTCGTGGAGGAGCTGCGCAAGGCCAAGGAAGAGCTGTTCAACCTGCGCTTCCAGTCGGCCACCGGCCAGCTCGAGAGCCACGGCCGCATCCGTGCGGTCAAGCGCGACATCGCGCGGCTCTACACCGTCATCCGCGAGCGGGAGCTCGGCATCCGTGCCACCCCCGCCCCGGTCGAGACGGCCACCAAGGCGAAGAAGAGCAAGGCCAAGAAGGCGGACGAGTCCGCTGAGGCCGCGAAGGAAGAGGCCGAGTGATGGCTGAGAAGAAGGATGCCGCTACGGCGCCCGTGACCACTGGTCACGAGTCGGCCGAGCACGACGTCCGCGACGTCAACGCCCGTGGGTACCGCAAGGCCCGCCGCGGCTACGTCGTCAGCGACAAGATGGACAAGACGATTGTCGTCGAGGTCGAGGACCGCGTGAAGCACCCCCTCTACGGCAAGGTCATCCGCCGCACGTCGAAGGTGAAGGCTCACGACGAGCAGAACACCGCCGGCATCGGCGACCTCGTCCTCATCAACGAGACCCGTCCGCTCAGCGCCACCAAGCGCTGGCGCCTGGTCGAGATTCTCGAGAAGGCGAAGTAAGCAATGATCCAGAACGAGTCTCGCCTCAAGGTCGCCGACAACACCGGCGCCAAGGAGCTCCTCACGATCCGCGTCCTCGGTGGTTCCAACCGCCGTTACGCCGGTGTCGGGGATGTCATCGTGGCGACCGTCAAGGACGCGATCCCGGGCGGCAACGTCAAGAAGGGCGATGTGGTCAAGGCCGTCATCGTCCGCACCGTCAAGTCGACCCGTCGTCCCGACGGCTCGTACATCAAGTTCGACGAGAACGCCGCCGTCATCCTGAAGAACGACGGGGAGCCCCGCGGCACCCGCATCTTCGGCCCGGTCGGTCGTGAGCTTCGCGACAAGAAGTTCATGAAGATCGTCTCGCTGGCACCGGAGGTCATCTGATCATGGCGCACATCAAGAAGGGTGACCTGGTTCAGGTCATCAGTGGCCGCAAGCAGGACAAGGGCGGCGACCGCGGCAAGCAGGGCAAGGTCCTTGAGGTCCTCGTCGAGCAGAACCGCGTCGTGGTGGAGGGCGTGAACTACGTCACCAAGCACACCCGCGTCGGCCAGTCGCAGCGCGGCACCAAGACGGGCGGCATCGAGACGATGGAAGCCCCGATCCACATCTCCAACGTGGCGCTGGTCGACCCGTCGACCAAGAAGCCGACCCGTGTCGGCCACCGCGTCGAGGAGCAGACGAAGGACGGCGTCAAGCGCACCGTCCGCGTCCGCTACGCCAAGAAGAGCGGCAAGGACCTCTGAACATGAGCAACGCAACTGCCGCGGAGGCTGGCAAGATCCAGCCCCGCCTGAAGCAGAAGTACCAGACCGAGATCAAGAAGGCTCTGCAGGACGAGTTCGGCTACGCCAACGTCATGCAGATCCCCGGTCTCGTGAAGGTCGTCGTCAACACCGGTGTCGGTGAGGCTGCGCGCGACAGCAAGGTGATCGATGGTGCGGTCGACGACCTCACCAAGATCACCGGCCAGAAGCCGGTCGTCACCAAGGCCCGCAAGTCCATCGCGCAGTTCAAGCTGCGTGAGGGCCAGGCCATCGGCGCCCACGTCACCCTCCGCGGTGACCGTGCGTGGGAGTTCGTCGACCGTCTCGTCAACCTCGCCCTGCCCCGCATCCGCGACTTCCGCGGACTGTCGGCGACGCAGTTCGACGGCAACGGCAACTACACCTTCGGTCTCCAGGAGCAGTCCGTGTTCCACGAGATCAACCAGGACAAGATCGACCGCGTCCGCGGTTTCGACATCACCATCGTCACGACGGCGAAGACGGATGACGAGGGTCGGGCGCTGCTCAAGCACCTGGGCTTCCCGTTCAAGTCGGCGGACGCTCAGGCGTGATCCGATAAGATCGAGCGTTCGGCCTCGGGGCGTGCTCCGGGGCCGAACGACTGCACAACTGCATATCGCTCATTCATAGAAGGTCGCCTGTCGTGTAACGGCAGTCGAAACCTCATGACTAAAGGAACACACTTATGACGATGACAGACCCGGTCGCAGACATGCTGACCCGTCTGCGCAACGCGAACTCCGCGCACCACGACACCGTCGCGCTGCCGAGCTCGAAGCTCAAGACGCACATCGCCGAGATCCTCCAGCAGGAGGGCTACATCTCCGGCTGGGAGGTCTCCGACGCCCGTGTCGGCCAGACCCTCACCCTGACCCTGAAGTACGGCCCGAACCGCGAGCGGTCGATCGCCGGCATCAAGCGCGTCTCCAAGCCCGGTCTCCGCGTGTACGCGAAGTCGAACGAGCTTCCCAAGGTCCTCGGTGGCCTCGGGGTCGCGATCCTGTCCACCTCCTCTGGCCTCCTCACGGACCGCCAGGCCGAGCAGAAGGGCGTCGGCGGGGAAGTCCTCGCCTACGTGTGGTGATCTGACATGTCGCGTATTGGACGTCTTCCCATCGACATCCCCGCCGGTGTGACCGTCACGGTCTCCGGCCAGGACGTCGCCGTCAAGGGCCCCAAGGGCGAGCTCTCGCTCACCGTGGCACAGCCCATCGAGGTCAAGGTCGAGGAGAACCAGGTCCTGGTCTCCCGCCCCGACGACGAGCGCGAGTCGCGTGCTCTCCACGGGCTCACCCGCACCCTCATCAACAACAACATCATCGGCGTGACCCAGGGCTACACCAAGGGCCTCGAGGTCGTCGGCACCGGTTACCGCGTCGCTCAGAAGGGCACGGCGGTCGAGTTCGCACTCGGCTTCTCGCACCCCGTCCTGGTCGAGGCGCCGGAGGGCATCACGCTCACCGTCGAGGGCAACAACAAGCTCACCGTCGCCGGTATCTCGAAGCAGGCCGTCGGCGAGGCAGCCGCCAACATCCGCAAGATCCGCAAGCCGGAGCCCTACAAGGGCAAGGGTGTGCGGTACGCGGGCGAGGTCGTTCGCCGCAAGGCCGGAAAGAGTGGTAAGTAACCATGGCTCTCAAGTCGAAGTCCGACGCACGTTCGCGTCGTCACGCCCGTCTTCGCAAGAAGATCGTGGGCACCGAGGCGCGCCCGCGTCTCGTCGTGACCCGTTCCGCCCGCCACGTCTTCGTCCAGCTGGTCGACGACAGCAAGGGCTTCACCGTCGCATCGGCCTCCACCCTCGAGGCCGACCTGCGCACGTTCGATGGTGACAAGACCGCCAAGGCCCGCAAGGTCGGCGAGCTCGTCGCTGAGCGTGCGAAGGCTGCCGGCATCGAGACGGTCGTGTTCGACCGCGGCGGCAACCGCTACGCGGGCCGCGTCGCTGCGATCGCCGACGGCGCTCGCGAAGGAGGTCTGAACCTGTGACCGAGAACAAGGAGAACGAAGTGACCGCGACCGAGCAGCCCGCTGCGGCTGCGGCTACGGCCGAGGCGCCCGCCGAGCGCGAGCGCGAGCCGCGCCGCGGTGGCCGCGAGCGCAGCCAGACCCGCGACCGCAACTCGCGCGACCGCGGCGACAACCAGTTCCTGGAGCGCGTCGTCACGATCAACCGCGTGTCGAAGGTCGTCAAGGGCGGTCGTCGCTTCAGCTTCACGGCGCTCGTCGTCGTGGGTGACGGCAACGGTCTCGTCGGTGTCGGCTACGGCAAGGCGCGTGAGGTCCCCCTCGCCATCTCGAAGGGTGTCGAAGAGGCCAAGCGCAACTTCTTCCGCGTGCCGCGTGTCGCCTCCAGCATCCCGCACCCCGTCCAGGGTGAGGCTGCTGCCGGTGTCGTGCTGCTGCGTCCGGCCGCTGCCGGTACCGGTGTCATCGCCGGTGGTCCGGTCCGCGCCGTCCTCGAGTGCGCCGGCATCCACGATGTGCTGTCGAAGTCGCTGGGTTCGTCGAACACGATCAACATCGTGCACGCGACCGTCGCAGCGCTGAAGCAGCTCGAGGAGCCGCGCGCCGTCGCTGCGCGTCGTGGTCTCGACTTCGACCAGGTCGCCCCCGCGCGTCTGGTCCGTGCCGAGGCTGACGCCGCCAAGGCTGCAAAGGTGGGTGCATGATGGCTGCTCGTCTGAAGGTGACCCAGGTCAAGTCCAAGGTGAGCGAGAAGCAGAACCAGCGTGACACGCTGCGTTCGCTCGGTCTGAAGCGGATCAACGACTCCGTCGTTCGTCCCGATGACGCGCAGACGCGCGGGTACATCAAGACCGTCGCGCACCTCGTGAAGGTTGAGGAGATCGACTGATGGCTGAGAAGAAGGACGAGACGGTCGAGGCCGTCGAGCCCAAGGCCAAGAAGCCGGCAACCCGGAAGGCTGCGGCTGGGCCCGCTGCCGACAAGGCTGCCCCGAAGAAGGATGCGGCGCGCCCCGGCGTGCTGAAGGTCCACCACCTGCGTCCGGTCCCCGGTGCCAACGTCGCGAAGACCCGTGTCGGTCGCGGTGAGGGCTCGAAGGGTAAGACGTCGGGCCGCGGTACCAAGGGTACGAAGGCTCGTTACCAGGTCAAGGTGGGCTTCGAGGGTGGGCAGATGCCCCTCCACATGCGTACGCCGAAGCTGCGCGGGTTCAAGAACCCGTTCCGCGTCGAGTACCAGGTGGTCAACCTCGACAAGCTCGCGGAGCTGTACCCCAACGGTGGCGACGTCACCGTGACGGACCTCGTCGCCAAGGGCGCCGTGCGCAAGAACGAGAAGGTCAAGGTGCTCGGCACCGGCGACATCTCGGTCGCGCTGACGGTCTCCGTCGACAAGGTCTCGGGTTCGGCCGAGCAGAAGATCGTTGCCGCCGGCGGCTCGATCAAGTAATCACGTGCCAGGGGCCGGAGGATAACCTCCGGCCCCTGTTGCCGTATGTTGGAATGCGGCGAGCTCCGGCGCGCCCGGCATCCCACTGGAGGAAATCCCTTTGTTCAGCGCCATCGCGCGGGTCTTCCGCACTCCGGATCTCCGTCGGAAGATCGGTTTCACGCTCGGCATCATCGCCATCTACCGGTTCGGCGCGCACATCCCGGCTCCGTTCGTGGACTTCCCGAACGTGAAGACCTGCCTCGACCAGTCCGGGTCGACCGAGGGCCTGCTCTCGCTCGTGAACCTCTTCTCGGGCGGCGCGCTGCTGCAGCTGTCGATCTTCGCGCTCGGCGTCATGCCCTACATCACCGGCACGATCATCGTGCAGCTCCTCCGCGTGGTGATCCCGCACTTCGAGACCCTGTACAAGGAGGGCCAGGCCGGCCAGGCCAAGCTCACCCAGTACACCCGCTACCTGACGATCGCGCTGGCGCTGCTGCAGTCGACCACACTCGTCACCGTCGCCCGCTCGGGTCAGCTCTTCGGCATCACCGGCGTGGCCGAGTGCCAACAGCTCCTCACCGACGAGGCGTGGTGGGCGCAGCTCCTCATGATCGTCACGCTGACCGCCGGCACCGGCCTCATCATGTGGATGGCAGAGCTCGTCACCGAGCGCGGCATCGGCAACGGCATGTCGCTCCTCATCTTCACCTCCATCGCGGCGACCTTCCCGTCGGCGCTGTGGAGCATCGCGGTCGCCCGCAGCTTCGAGATCTTCCTGCTGGTCCTGGCCGTCGGCATCGCGACCGTCGCGTTGGTCGTGTTCGTCGAGCAGTCGCAGCGCCGCATCCCGGTCCAGTACGCGAAGCGCATGGTCGGGCGCCGGACGCTCGGCGGCAGCAACACGTACATCCCGATCAAGGTCAACATGGCCGGCGTCGTGCCCGTCATCTTCGCCTCGTCGCTGCTGTACATCCCGGCCCTCATCGCGCAATTCAACGCGAACCCCGCCGCCGACGGCAGCGTGCCGGGCTGGGTGTCGTGGATCCAGGCGAACTTCGTCAACGGCGACCACCCGCTCTATATGGCGGTGTACTTCCTGCTCATCATCGGCTTCACCTACTTCTACGTCGCGATCACGTTCAACCCGGTCGAGGTCGCCGACAACATGAAGAAGTACGGCGGGTTCATCCCCGGCATCCGTGCGGGGCGTCCCACGGCGGAGTACCTCGACTACGTCCTCACCCGCATCACCCTGCCGGGTTCCATCTACCTGGGCCTCATCGCCCTGCTCCCGCTCCTGGCCCTCGCGACGGTGGGCGCCAACCAGAACTTCCCGTTCGGTGGCGCGTCGATCCTCATCATCGTCGGTGTCGGTCTCGAGACGGTGAAGCAGATCGACGCCCAGCTCCAGCAGCGCCACTACGAAGGACTCCTCCGATGACGCAGACCCCCGCCCGCCTCCTGATCATCGGCCCGCAGGGCTCGGGCAAGGGGACGCAGGGAGCCCGCATCGCCGAACGGCTCGGCATCCCCACCGTGTCGACGGGCGACGTCTTCCGCGCGAACGTCAAGGACGGCACCGACCTCGGGCTCAAGGTGAAGGCGATCATCGACGCCGGCGACCTCGTCCCCGACGAGCTGACGAGCGAGATCGTCCGCGACCGGCTGTCGCAGCAGGATGCCGCGCACGGCTTCCTGCTCGACGGCTACCCGCGCAACCTGACCCAGGTCGGCCACCTCGACGGCTTCCTCGATCAGCGGGGCGAACCGCTCACCGCGGTCATCGAGCTCTCGGTGCCGCGCGACGAGTCGATCGCCCGCCTCTCGCGTCGCGCGGCCGAGCAGGGCCGCGCCGACGACAACGAGGAGTCGATCGCGAAGCGCCTGTCGATCTACGAGTCCGAGACGGCGCCGATCCTCGACGTGTACCGCGAGCGCGGCATCGTCGACGAGATCGACGGCGTCGGGTCGCTCGACGAGATCACCGAGCGCATCACGGCGGCCCTCGCGGCACGCGGCATCACCGCCTGATGGTCTTCCGACGCTCCATCTACAAGACGCCCGCGCAGCTGCGCGCGATGGTCGAACCGGGTCTCATCACCGCGGCGGCATTGGATGCCGTGCGTCCGGCGGTTCGCGCGGGTGTGACGACCGCGGAGCTCGATGCCATCGCCGAGCGCACGATCCTCGCCCGCGGGGCGGAATCGAACTTCCAGCTGGTGCGCGGCTACCACCACACGACGTGCATCTCGGTCAACCAGGAGGTCGTCCACGGCATCCCGGGTGATCGGGTCCTGCAGCCGGGCGACATCGTCTCGATCGACTGCGGCGCGCAGTTCGAGGGGTGGAACGGGGACTCGGCGATCACGATCGTCGTGCCCGACCCGGACCGTCCCGAGCTCGTCGAACGTCGTCAGCGGCTGTCGGACGTGACCGAGGGCTCGCTGTGGGCCGGCATCGCCGCGCTCGCCTCGGCCTCGCGCGTCGGCGAGATCGGCGACGCCGTGCAGTCCTACGTCGAGGGGTCGGGGGAGGGCTACGGCATCCTCCGCGATTACGTCGGACACGGGATCGGCCGCAAGATGCACGAGGGCCCGACGGTCTTCAACTACCGCGTCGCCGACCTCGGACCCGAGGTGCGGCCGGGGCTGTGCGTCGCGATCGAGCCCATGATCGTCGCGGGGGGCGAGGCGACCCTCGTCGAGGACGACGACTGGACCGTCAGCACGGTCGACGGCCAGGACGGCTCCCATTGGGAACATAGCGTCGCGGTGCACGAGGGAGGTATCTGGGTGCTGACGGCCCCCGACGGCGGCGCCGCGGGACTCGCGGCCTTCGGCATCACCCCGACCCCCATCTCCTGAGGAGGACACGCACATGGCGACGGCCACGGGTAAGACCAACTGGTTCGCGATCTGGATCAGCGTCGCGGTGGTGGCGGTCCTGGTGGGTGTCGTCGCCGTTGTCGCTGTGCTGAACTCGCAGGCGTCGGACCCCGGACCCGTCCCGCAGGCCAGCGGCATCAACCGCGAGACCGGTGCGATCACCTTCGGCGACGGGCCCGACACCGTCGCCACCCACGTGGACTTCATGTGCCCGTACTGCGGCCAGTTCGAGGAGACGGAGGGCAAGACGATCTCGGGCCTCGTCGACGACGGCAGCATCACCCTCGAGGTGCACCCGGTCACGATCCTCGACCGGCTGTCGCAGGGCACCGAGTACTCGAGCCGTGCGGCATCCGCCATGTACGCCGTCGCCGAAGCCGACCCCGACAACGCCTACGCCTTCTTCCGTGCGCTGTGGGACGAGCGGCCCCAGGAGCAGACGCCCGGCCTGACCGACGACGAGCTCATCCAGATCGCGAAGGATGCCGGCGTGAACGTGACCGCCGAGCTCGAGAAGTCGATCAAGGACCACGAGTACAAGAGCTTCGCCCAGTCGCAGGAGTTGCCGGAAGGCGCCACCGGGACCCCGACGCTCGTCGTGAACGACGAGGTCGTCCCGGTCACGTACGACCCGCAGGCCGACATCCTCTCGCGACTGTCCGCTCGCTGAGCGCGGCGGCGCTCACTCGCCGAGTCACCACTCGGTTGCCCCGTCACCACCCGAATGCGCGCCTTCGGGTGGTGATTCGGCGTTTCGGCGGTGATTCGGGGTGGGGAACACGCCGAACCGGTAGAGCTTCGAGCGCAGACCGCCGGGGGAGCGGATGTCGGCGGTCGTCCAGCGGATGACGCGACGCCCGGTCAGCCCGCGGATCCAGTCCTCCCGCTCCTTCTCCGCTCGCAGGACATCCTCCAGGGCCCGCCCGTGCCGCATGGCGACGTCGCGGTACTTCACCTCGCCGTCGTACTCGCCCCACACCGCGGCGTCATCGAGGCCGAAGTCGACGAAGTAGGGCCCCACCGGCACCTGAAGCCTGATCCGCCGGAATCCCAGCTCGTGCAGGCGCAAGCGGCTCACACTTTCTCCCGCGGACTCCGAGCGCCCGTCGGCGAGTTCCAGGAGTTCGCGCGCCTGACGTACCCCGCGAGCGCCTGTGGTCAACCGTCGCGCGATCTCGGCGCGCAGATATTCGGCTGCATCGGCGTCGAAGAGTCGCTGCCGTGCGTCCCACGCGACCGCGCGGAGCGCGGCATCCGCTATCGCGATCGCGGTGTCGCGGGGCGTCGTCCGCAGCACGTCGGCGACGGTGCGTGCGGGCGCGGTGAGGACGAGGCCACCCGATGAGACCACGTCGACGTCGGGTACGGCGCATCGATGGCGGGACACATACGGTGTCCCTCGCGAGACCGCCCCGTTGTGCTGCGTGCCGGAGACGTGCACATGCGTCGGCGGGGCGCCCCAGAGAGGCAGTCCGTGCAGCAGCGCAGCGGTCAGGTGGGAGTAGACGACGCCGCCGCGCCGGCGCTGCTCATAGGCCGCCACCTGCAGGAGATGGCGTTCGGCGGGCCACGCCGCGTCCCACGTCTCCGATGCGACGAACGTGCCCCGTGCGAGCTTTCGAAGATCTCCGTGGCTCAGCGTCGCGATGTCGCGGCGGGTCATTCCCCCTCGGAGGAGCGCGGGACGCGTCTCGATCCGGCACACGGCGTCGTCGAAGTCCATCCGCTCACCCTCGCCTCCCGTCGAAGCCCGCGCGATGCGGAACAGCCGTCGGGGGACGTCCGCGGCATCCATCGGGCTGTGCAGGAAGCCATGGGCGCGTCGAATCACCATCGGTGCGTCGAATCACCAGCGAGATGCGCGCCATCGGATGGTGAGTCGGCACGTGGATGGTGACTCGGCGAAGAACAATCGCGGGCTGAGCGCGCGGCGGCGACACGCCGAGTGGCGGGTCGCCTGGATATCACGTACACTAAATCTTTGGTGCGTTGCGCCTGTTTCGGCGTGTCACCACAATCCCCACTCACCGCAGACCGACCGGTCTGCCAACTGTAAGCGAGCGTATGGCGAAGAAAGACGGTGTCATCGAGATCGAGGGTGTGATCTCCGAGGCTCTGCCGAACGCGATGTTCCGCGTCGAGCTGAGCAACGGTCACAAGGTCCTGGCCACGATCTCCGGAAAGATGCGGCAGAACTACATCCGCATCATCCCCGAAGACCGTGTCGTCGTGGAGCTCTCGCCTTACGACCTCACGCGCGGTCGCATCGTCTACCGCTACCGCTGAGACCGGTCGAGAAGTAACGCCCCGCACACCCGTGTGCGTCGGCGAAGACAGCGAATCAGGAAAATCATGAAGGTCAACCCCTCCGTCAAGCCCATCTGCGACCACTGCAAGGTCATCCGCCGCCACGGTCGCGTCATGGTCATCTGCAAGTCGAACCCGCGTCACAAGCAGCGCCAGGGCTGATGGGATGCCGCGCCCCGGCGCGGCCTCGCAGGCTCACAACTGAACACATCTCGGCAGGATCAGAACCCGCTCAGCGGGGGACACCTCGGGTCGGAGGCCCGGGCACCGATCCTGCTCCACACCTCCACTTACTCCTAGGAGACATCGCATGGCACGTCTTGCCGGCGTTGACATCCCGCGCGACAAGCGCGTGGTGATCGCCCTCACCTACATCTACGGCATCGGCCGTACCCGCTCCGTCGAGATCCTCAGCTCGACCGGCATCGACGAGTCGATCCGCGTCAAGGACCTCACCGACGACCAGCTGGTCGCTCTCCGCGACCACATCGAAGGCACTTACAAGGTGGAGGGTGACCTGCGCCGCGAGGTCGCCGCAGACATCCGCCGCAAGGTCGAGATCGGCTCGTACGAGGGTATCCGCCACCGTCGCGGCCTGCCCGTGCGCGGCCAGCGCACGAAGACCAACGCGCGTACCCGCAAGGGTCCCAAGCGCACCGTCGCCGGCAAGAAGAAGGCGCGCTAAAGCGCGGCCGCCACAGGTTTAGGAGAACACTCACATGGCACAGGCCAAGTCCGCTGCGCGCAAGCCGCGCCGCAAGGAGAAGAAGAACATCGCGCTGGGCCAGGCCCACATCAAGTCGACGTTCAACAACACGATCGTTTCGATCACCGACCCCTCGGGTGCGGTCATCAGCTGGGCCTCCTCGGGTGGCGTCGGCTTCAAGGGCTCGCGCAAGTCGACCCCGTACGCCGCCGGCATGGCCGCCGAGTCCGCTGCGCGTCAGGCGCAGGAGCACGGCGTCAAGAAGGTCGACGTCTTCGTCAAGGGCCCCGGCTCGGGCCGCGAGACCGCGATCCGTTCGCTGACCGCCGCCGGTCTCGAGGTCGGTTCGATCCAGGACGTCACGCCTCAGGCCCACAACGGCTGCCGCCCCCCGAAGCGCCGCCGCGTCTGATCCTCGACGGATGCCGGGGGTGCGACGTGCGTCGCGGCCCGGGCATCCCGGTCACAACTCAACACTTCAACAACTGCACGTGTCATATAGCGGTCACGTGACTGAAAGGAACACATAGTGCTCATTGCACAGCGTCCCACTCTGACCGAGGAGAAGGTCGGCGACTTCCGCAGCCGATTCGTCATCGAGCCCCTCGAGCCGGGCTTCGGCTACACGATCGGCAACGCGCTGCGTCGCAGCCTGCTGTCGTCGATCCCGGGTGCCGCGGTCACCAGCATCCGCATCGACGGCGTGCTGCACGAGTTCAGCACCGTCCCGGGTGTCAAGGAGGATGTCACCGAGATCATCCTCAACATCAAACAGCTGGTGGTCTCCAGCGAGCGCGACGAGCCCATCACCGCGTACCTGCGCAAGACGGGCGCCGGCGAGGTCACGGCCGCCGACATCTCCGCTCCGGCGGGTGTCGAGGTCCACAACCCCGACCTGGTCATCGCGACGCTCAACGACTCGGCGAAGTTCGAGCTCGAGCTGACGATCGAGCGCGGCCGCGGCTACGTCTCGGCCACGCAGAACCGCAACGAGTACGCCGAGGCCGGTCAGATCCCGATCGACTCGATCTACTCGCCCGTCCTCAAGGTCAGCTACCGCGTCGACGCCACCCGTGCCGGTGAGCGCACCGACTTCGACAAGCTCGTCCTGGACGTCGAGACCAAGTCGTCGATCAGCCCTCGCGACGCCGTCGCGTCGGCCGGTCGCACGCTGGTCGAGCTGTTCGGTCTCGCCCGCGAGCTGAACGTCGAGGCCGAGGGCATCGAGATCGGCCCCGCGCCGGTCGCCGAGGTCCTGACCAACGAGCTCTCGATGCCGATCGAGGACCTCGACCTGTCGGTCCGGTCGTACAACTGCCTCAAGCGCGAGGGCATCAACACGGTGTCCGAGCTCGTCGCCCTCTCGGAGACGCAGCTCATGAACATCCGCAACTTCGGTCAGAAGTCGGTCGACGAGGTCAAGGACAAGCTCGTCTCGCTCGGCCTGTCGCTGAAGGACTCGGTCCCCGGGTTCGACGGTGCGCACTTCTACGGCGGCTACGACGACGAGACCGTCTGAGCGGACTCCGGTTCGCCCCGGTCCACTGACTGAATTTCTTTCCAGGAGTAATTGACATGCCCAAGCCCACGAAGGGTGCCCGCCTCGGTGGCGGCCCCGCCCACGAGCGTCTTCTGCTTGCGAACCTCGCTGCCGCGCTGTTCACGCACAAGTCGATCACCACGACCGAGACCAAGGCGAAGCGCCTGCGTCCGTTCGCCGAGCGCCTGGTGACGTTCGCCAAGCGCGGCGACCTGCACGCTCGCCGTCGCGTCCTGTCGGTCATCGGCGACAAGTCCGTCGTGCACGAGCTCTTCGCCGAGATCGCGCCGCTGGTCGCCGAGCGTGAGGGTGGCTACACCCGCATCACGAAGGTCGGCAACCGCAAGGGCGACAACGCGCCCATGGCCGTGATCGAGCTCGTCCTCGAGCCCGTCACCCCGAAGGCGAAGTCGTCGAAGAAGGCTGCTCCGGCCGCCGCTGCGCCGGCCGCCGAGGAGCCCGCTGCGGAGGAGACCGAGGTCGAGACGCCCGCTGAGGACGCCGCCGACGCCGGTGCCGAGTCGCCCGAGGAGGGCGCTGCTGCCGAAGCCACCGCCGAGGACGCCGTCGCGTCCGACGACGAGAAGGCCGACGAGGCCAAGTAAGGCTCCCTCCCCGGAGGGAATCCGAGGGCCCGCCCCCGTTTCGGGGCGGGCCCTTTCTCGTACCCGCGCGGGGGCGTGGGGCCGCCGCCTCCCTGGCCACATCATGTGCTCGCAACGACATCACACGCTGTGCACGGTCCAGAACGTGTGCCCTCGTCCGGAGCACATGATGTGGATGCGGAGGGGCGTCGCTCGGCGGGCGCGGTGGGGCGGCGGGCGCGGTGGCGGGGGATCGGTCCTGAGAGGGTCAGCGCGCGGCGTCGAAGGTCTGGGCGACGGCCCACTGGGCGAGCTCGACGCGGTAGCGCAGCTGCGCGCGGCTGTTCTCGACGCCGTCGATCGCGTCGGCCACGGCGTCGGCGTAGCGCTGTCCGCCACGGGCGCCGGGGTGGATGCCGTCGCCCGCCAGCAGGTCATCGTGACCGCTGATCGCCGCCGACCAGTCCGCGATCGCGACGCCGGGGGTGTGCTGCGCGAAGGACTCGAGCTCCTCGTTGACGCCCGGGATCCAGTCGCGGGGCGCGTGGGCGGTCACGAGCACGAGCGTGCGGTGAGGGCCGACATCCTTCTTCAGGCGCGCGAGGTCGTCGGGGTCCACCGGTCCATTCGTGCCGAGCCCCACGACGACGTAGTCGCGCAGCTGTGCGCGGGCGGCGAGGCGGTCGACGATCGCGACGCCGGCCCCCATCGAGCGCGACACCTTCGCGTCGACCTGGGCGCCCGGCATCCGGTCGAGGAGGCCGCCGGCGGACGCGAGCATCACCGAGTCGCCGACGAGGGTCACGCGCGCTCCGGCGACACGGACGGAGGCGGGCGGAGCGGGGCGGCCGTCCGGCGGGGTGCAGAGTCCCTCGTCGTCGCTGAGGTGCGCGGATGGGCACTCCGGACGCAGCACGGCGTCGTCGCTCCGGAGGGCGGCGCCGGGCAGCGTCGCGTGATGCGAGCGGGAGGATGCCGCGTCGAGCGCCGCGCGTCCGTCGCGGACGGCCGCTTCGCTCGAGGCCATCGTCGGCGCGTCGGCGACCGCCGCGGTCGTGCCGGCGACGACGAGGAGCCCTGCGGCCATCGCGGCCGTGGCGGCGAGGCGTCGCACGGGGCCGCCGCGGAACGCGCGCCGGACGGACCGGAGCGAGGCGCGGAAGCCGAGCCGGCGTACCGGCTGCTCGATGAAGCGGAACGACACCTCGGCGGCGACCAGCGTGAGCGCCAGGGTGAGGAGCGCGACCTCGACGGGCACCGCGACGTCGGGGGAGGAGCGCGTGGTCGCGACCGTCAGGATGACGACGAGAGGCCAGTGCCAGAGGTAGATCCCGAAGGACCGCTCGCCGATCCAGCGCAGCGGCGCGACGTCCAGCGCCCGTCCGAGGCGCGAGCCCGCGCGCACGGCTGACGCGATCGCCACGACGGTCAGGACGGATGCCGCGACGAGAAGCCCGGGGAAGGTCTCGATCCCGTCGCCCGGCGTCACGAACGCGAGCAAGACGACCCCGGCGATCGCCGCACCGCCGACCACGGCAGGCACGCCGCCGCGGCGCTCCGCCGGGCGCAGGAAGGCGAGGGCGACGCCGAGCAGCAGACCGAAGGCGTGCGTGTCGGTGCCGTAGTACACGCGGGTCGCGCCGCTGCCGGCGAGGAGCACCGCGGCCAGGACGGATGCCGCCGCCAACCCGACGGCGACGGGCACCCGGCCGCGTCGCAGCCGCAGGACGAGCGGCAGCAGCAGCGGCCAGAGCAGGTAGAACTGCTCCTCGACGGCGAGGGACCAGAGGTTCCGCAGCAGTTCGGGCGCGGAGGAGTCGAGACCGCCGCCGAAGTACGACGACCCGTTCGCGACGGCGACCCAGTTGTACGAGAACGTCGTCGCCCCGAGCAGCTGACCGCCGAGGCCCACGAGGATGTCGCCGCCCACCATCCAGGCGAGCGACGCGGTCACGAGGACGACGACCCCGATCGCGGGCAGCAGCCGGCGGGCCCGCCGCCGCCAGAAGTCCACCAGGCCGATCCGGCCGTGCTCGTCGTGCTCGCGGAGGAGGAGGGTCGTGATGAGGAACCCGGAGATCACGAAGAAGACGTCGACACCGAGGAACCCGGCGGGCAGCGCCGGGAACAGGTGGTACACGACGACCAGCAGGACCGCGACGGCGCGAAGTCCGTCGAGGCCCGGCAGGCGCGCGGAAGAAGGTCGAGTCATGTCGAAGCGGGGAGGGGTCTCGAGGCGAGCGGGCGATTCGCGGCATCCAGTCTAGGTCGGCATCCTGAACGGGCCCGCCCCTTCCCGCCGCGCCCGTGGTCGGGATAGGTTGGCATCACCGAGACACGGACGAGCGCCCGCAGACGTCACCGCGATCCGGCGGGCGCGTCGCCCCCAGAAGGGACGTGCAGCATGGCCGGAAAGATCATCGTCGGAGTCACGGGTGCCCCGGTGTCGCGCCGTGCCGTGGACTGGGCAGTCACTCGTGCCGCCCAGCGCCAGCAGGCGGTCGAGCTCGTCTCGGTCGTCGGCGGCGCTGTCGGGGCCGTCGGCGAGGCCGAGGTGCTCGGTGCGGCGCAGACCGCGACGCAGCGTCTGCTCGACGGCGAGGCGGCGCGGGTGACGGATGCCGGGGTCCCGGTCACGACCCGCGTCGAATCCGGCAACCCCGTCACCAAGCTCATCGAAGCCGCCGCGGACGCCGCGCTCCTCGTCATCGGCAGCGACTACCGGGGACCAGGGACCGGCCCGGCACGCGGGGTGCACGGCATCCGGATCGCGGCGGGCGCGAAGTGCCCCGTCGTGGTCGTCCCCGACCGCGATCTCGGGGAGGGGGCGGGGATCGTCGTCGGCATCGACGGGTCCGAGGTGTCCGAGCACGCGATCGAGTTCGCCGCCGCGGAGGCGGACCGGCTCGGCGAGCCGCTCATCGCGGTGAACGTCTGGACGCCGCTGCACACGCCGCGGAACGCGATGGAGGTCTACCCCGACCTCTACCTCGCGAACATGCAGTCGACGGCCGAGGAGGTGCTGGCGCTGTCCGTCGCCGGCCTGTCGTCGCGCTACCCCGACCTGCGCATCGTCCGCCGCGTGGAGCGCGGTTATCCGTCGCAGGTGCTGGCCGGGATCGCCGCCGACGCCCGCATGGTCGTCGTCGGCACCCATGGTCGGGGTGCGCTCGCCCGCTTCCTGCTCGGGTCGATCAGTCAGGAGCTCCTCTCGCACCTGCCGACCGTCACCGCCGTCGTCCGCTGACATCGACGTGCGCGCCCGCGGGCGACGTGCGAAAGTGAGGGCATGACCTCTCGGCACGCCGTCCTCGTCCTCGGCGAAGCACTCATCGACATCGTGGAACGGGACGGCGGTGACGCCGAGTTCGTCGGCGGCAGTCCCGCGAACGTGGCCGTCGGCATCGCGCGGCAGGACGTGCCGGCAACCCTCCTGACGCGCCTCGGCCGCGATGACCGCGGCCGCCGGATCGCCGAGCAGGTGACCGCGTCGGGTGCGGTCGTCCACGAGGCGTCCTGGACGGATGCCGCGACCTCCACCGCCCGTGCCCGGCTGCGCGCCGACGGCTCGGCCGAGTACGACTTCGACATCGTGTGGGCGCTCGAGGCGGACGCCGCAGCGGACGCGGCAGTCGCGGCATCCGTCGTCCATTCCGGATCGATCGCGCTGTTCCTGCAGCCCGGGGGAGAGGTCGCGCTCGCGACCCTCGAGCGCGCACGTCAGGCGGGCCGTGTCGTGACGGTCGACCCGAACGTGCGGCCGGCGCTCGTCGGACCCGACCCGCGGCCGGTCGCCGAGCGGGCCTTCGCGGCGGCGACGCTGGTGAAGCTGAGCGATGAGGATGCCGAGGCGCTCTACCCGGGTGTGCCCGCCGCGCGCGTGCTCGAGACCATCGCCGCCCGGGGGTCGCAGATCGTCGTGATGACACGCGGCGGCGAGGGCGCCCTCGCGCTCGGACCGTCGGGTCTCGTCGAGGTCGCGCCGCTCGTCGTCGACGTCGCCGACACGATCGGCGCGGGCGACGCGTTCATGGCGAGCCTCATCACGAGCCTCGTCGACGACCTCGGACTGCTCGCGGGCGACGTCGACGCCCTCCCGCGCGCGCTCCGCCGCGCCGTCGTGACCGCGGGGATCACCGTGTCGCGGCCGGGCGCGAACCCGCCCACGCGCGCGGAGGTCGACGCGACGGTCTGACCGGCGCGGATAGGCTGACACCGTGCGCCTCCGGATCGATCTCGCCTACGACGGCACGGACTTCCGAGGCTGGGCGCGGCAGCCGGGCCTGCGGACCGTGCAGGGGACGCTCGAGGCGGCGATCGCCCGCATCCTGGGCGGGGATCCGCGGCTGGTCGTCGCCGGACGGACGGATGCCGGGGTGCACGCGTCAGCGCAGGTGGCTCACCTCGACCTGACCGACGGACAGGAGCGCCGGCTGCTGTCGGGACGGCGACCGGAGCCCGAGGCGCTCGCCGCGCGCATCAACGGTGTGCTCGGTCCGTACCCGGATGTGGCGGTGCACCGCGTGAGCGTGGCGCCCGAGGGTTTCGACGCGCGATTCTCCGCCGTGTGGCGTCGGTACGCCTACCGCGTCGCCGACCGGGCGACCGGATACGACCCACTCGAGCGAGGGCGCACGACCTGGGTCGCGGCGCATCTCGATGTGGCGTCGATGGATGCCGCTGCCCGCAGCCTGCGCGGCCTGCACGACTTCGCGGCGTACTGCAAACCGCGCGAGGAGGCGACGACGATCCGCACGCTGCTCGAGTACGGCTGGCGGCGTGAGGAGTCCGGCGTCCTCGTCGCCTCGGTGAAAGCCGACGCCTTCTGCCACAGCATGGTGCGCGCGCTCGTGGGTGCCTGCGTCGCGGTCGGGGAGGGGCGGATCAGCGTGGACCGCGTCGCCGAGATCCGCGACGAGCTGGTCCGCACGAACGAGGTGAAGGTGCTCGCCGCGCGCGGCCTGACGCTCACCGAGGTCGGCTACCCGGCGGGTGAGTTGCTGGCCGCGCGCGCGGAGCAGACCCGGGCCCGACGGGACCTGGGCGCCGCCGATGACTGAGTGACCGCGCTGCGCTGATCCACGCCAGTAGACTGACGGCACCGCAGGGAGGGGTCATGATGCGGATGAGAACCATGCGTCTGGCCGCCGCGGCGGCGCTCGTCGGTAGCGCGGTCGTGCTGTCGGGATGCGGCCCGTCCCCGTGGGCCCTGCAGAGCCCGACCCCGACGGCCCCGGCCGCGGTGTCGAGCCCGCCCGTCGTGGTCGCGCCCCCGGTCGAGAACGACCTCTCGAGCGGCTCCACGCAGCGGGACCTCAAGGCGGGCGCCGTGAGCGTCGCCGTCAACTACTGGTCCGACCTGCGGATGGACCGGTGGACGGCGAACGCCGTCAAGCCCGTCAGCCTGTCGCTCGTGACCACCATCACGCCCAACGACGGGCAGAAGGTGTACCTGCAGAAGGCGACCATGCTCGCCGTGCCGGCCAACGCCGAGGAGACCTTCCCCGCGCTCGGTCCGCAGATCGACGAGGCCAGCGTGAAGAACGGCTACCTCGTCCTCAAGCCCTACAGCTACTCGCAGACCTTCAACGTCGGTCAGGTCCCCGAAGGCGCCACCTACGTGACGCTGCAGTTCACCTACGACTTCCTCGTGCAGACCAAGCCCAAGGCCGACGAGTACGCGAAGCAGACCGCGACCGACACGGTGACCGTCGCCATCGCGCAGCAGGCGGCATCCGGCTGAGCCTCAAGAACCTCAAGGTCCGGTAAAGACCAGCGCGAGGCTTCGCGAAGTCACCGGTGAGCGAGGGTTTCCGCCCCTACGGTGAAGACGTGGCACTGGCGGCGGCGACCCGAACCCCGCCGCCGGTGCCCTCCACCCTTCCGACCGAGCGAGGTTCGCGCATGTCCATCCGTCCCACCGCCCGTCGCCGGCTCGGCGTCGTCGCACTGGCCGCCGCGGCTGCGCTGTCGCTCTCGGGGTGCGCTCAGGTCGTCGAAGCCTTCAACTCCATCTCGGGGACGAGCGAGAACGTCGCCGCCACCCCCGCTCCGAACGCGACGCCCGCCGCCGGGACGGTCGAGATGCCGTTCGACTCGCAGTTCACCTACGACGGCTCGGTGCAGATGACGTACGAGATCGCCGACGGTCTCGACATCATCCTCGACTTCTGGGCCGTCGACTCCAAGCGCACCCGCGAGTGGTACCCCGACAACGCGAAGACCTTCGGCTTCGCAGTCAACGTCAAGGACACCCGCGTCGACGAGAAGGCGGTGCTCAAGCAGAAGCGTCGCGTGTTCCTCTCGAACGTGTCGATCTCGTCGCAGACCGCGCAGTCCTCGAACCAGGTGAGCTCGCCGTTCCAGTTCAGCGCCGACCCCCGCACGCTCGTGCCCACCGACACGATCCGCTCGAGCAAGGGCCTGCTGATCAACAGCTACCAGGGCGGTCTGCTCGTCCCCGAGACGACGATCAACCAGCTGCCGCCGGACACCTACGGGATCACGCTGCAGTTCGCGCTCGACGTGTGGGTCGAGGGGACGGCCGACGACGACAAGTCGTTCGTGCAGCAGACGGTCTACCCCGTCATCCCGATTGCGATCTATCCTCGTGAGACAGAGACCGACGGGTCCACGGGGGGCGCGACCGACGGCACGTCGAACGACGGCTCCCAGGGAACCACCGGCACCGACGGGTGGACCACCACCCCCGGTACCGGCGGTCCCACCACTCCGTGATCCAGCTCGAGGAACCGACGTGACGAGTCCGTACATCCCCGGCCCGCAGGGCTGGCAGCCCGCGCAGCCCCCGGTGGGCGCGCAGCCGGCGGCCGGCGCCTGGCCGGGCCAGGAGCCGCAGTGGGGCCAGCAGCCCGCGTGGCAGCCTCCGCAGGCGCAGCAGCAGCCGCAATGGCAGCAGCCCGCCTCGCAGTGGCAGGAGCCGCAGGCGCAGTGGCAGGGCGTCGCCCCGCAGGGTTCCTGGCAGGCGGCCCCCGAAGCGGTCGGTTATGCCGCGTCGCCCGGCGGTCCCGGTGCGATCGTGCCGGTCGACGAGTTCGCCGATGACTTCGCCTCGGTGCTCGAGAACCACTCGGTGCACCGGTCGACGATCGGATGCATCGTCCCTGCCTACAACGAGGCCGAGTCGATCGCCGACGTCATCCGGTCGCTCCTCGAGCAGAGCCGCGTGCCCGACGTCATTCACGTGGTCGTCAACAACACCTCGGACGACACGGTCAAGATCGCGTCGGAGTTCTCGGGACCGCACGAGGTCGAGACCGAGCTCGGACTGCAGTTCACCGAGGTGTTCGTCCACGATATCGGCAAGAACCCCGACAAGAAGGTCGGCGCGCTCAACTACGGCTACGCCCTCGTCGAGGGGTACGACTACCTGCTCGGTGTCGACGGCGACACGACCGCCGACCGCCGCGCCGTGGAGTACCTCGAGAACGAGGCCGTGTCGGACTCGCGCATCGGCGGCATCTCGGCGATCTACACGATCGACGACCGCCCCATCAAGGGCTTCATCGCCAAGTGGCTGATCGCCGGTCAGCGCACCCAGTTCGCGGCCTTCAACATGCAGAACCTGCTGCGCGGCCGCAACATGGCGGTGCTCGGCGGGCAGTTCTCGATCTTCTCGACGACCGCGCTCCGCGACATCATGAAGGAGAACCACCAGAACTCGCCGTGGGTCAAGGACTCAGAGGTCGAGGACTCGCTGCTCTCCCTGCAGATCAAGTCGGCCGGGTACCTGACGAAGATCAGCCCGTTCGCCCGGGCGGATGTCGGTGGCATGACGACCCTCAAGGGGTACGACGCGCAGCAGGTGAAGTGGACCTACGGCGCCATCGAGCTCATGTGGCCCGGTCAGCGTGGAGACACGAAGGGGCAGCCGTTCCACCCGAACCTGCGTCTGCGCTGGTTCGAGCAGTTCTCGATGCTGACGAACTTCTTCGTCCGCGTCGCGTTCATTACCCTGCTGATCGCGTCGCTGTCGATCAACGCGTTCGTGTTCTCCCCGTGGTGGCTGATCCCGCCGCTCGTGGCCGCCGGCCTGAACCTGCGGATGGCCCGCGCGATGGAGAAGTGTAACTCGCGCGACATCGCCTTCGCCGTGCTGCTGTTCCCCGCCGAGATCTTCATGTGGATCCGCATCAGTCACTTCATCCGGTCGTGGACCCGCTTCCTCTCCAAGAAGAAGGTCGACAACTGGGCCCTGCAGGCGAGAGCCGAGAAGGGCGGCGTGAGCTTCGGACACTGGACGCCCTTCATCATCCTCGCCATCGTCGCCGTCGCGATCGCCGTCATCTGGAACCTGCTCGACCCGATCACCCAGTCCGCGATCCTATGGGTCGGCTGGCCGATCGTCGGTGTCGTCACGGTCCTGCAGACCCTCACGATGGCCATCAAGCTGTTCCAGCGCCACCAGGGCTACAAGGTCTGACCCCGCGCCGGCGCGGCTCCGGGTTGCGCGGCATCCGCTCTGCGCCGAATCCCGGTGCGCGGCATCCGCTCTGCGCCGAATCGCCACCCGCGTGCCGACTCACCACTGATGTGCGTGCCCTCGGGTGGTGGCTCGGCAGCCGGGTGGTGATTCGGCGAGGGGATGCGGCGGGACGCGGCATGCAGTGCGACCGTGAGCTCATCGGGTGCCGGCACCGGGTGGCATGGGCCACAACCGCGGAGATCCTCGGCGACACGCCGCGTGCCGGGGTCTCGATGCGGCGTGTCGGGCGGGATCTCCGCGGATACGGCGATCGAGATCGGATGTCCGAACCCCGGCATCCGGTCTGCGCCGACTCACGATCGGCGTGCCGATTCACCACTCGCGTGCCGACTCTCCACTCAGATGCGCGCCGTCGGGTGGTGACTCGGCAGCGGGGTGGTGATTCGGCGAAAGGATGGCGGGGCGAGGGTCAGGCGCCGGCGACGGTTTCGGAGGTGAGGCGGTAGCCGACACCCCGGACGGTCTCGATGTACCGGGGGTTGTTCGGGTTGTCGCCGAGCTTGCGGCGCAGGTTCGTCATGTGCGCCTCGATCGCCCGCTTGTCGGCCTCGCCGACGAAGTAGCTCGTCACGTACGACTCGCCGCGCAGCACCAGCGTCAGATCGGCCTTGCTGCGCACGCGACGCTTGGATTCCATGAGGGTCGACAGCAGGTCGAACTCCGTGCGGGTGAGCGTCAGTTCGCGCCCCGCGACGAGGACGACCCGGTGCTCGGCGTGCACGGCGAGGTCGCGGTGCACGGTCCAGCCGGGTCCGCCCACGGGCGGGACAGCGGATGCCGGGGCCACCGCGCCGCCGGGCTGCGGCATGCCCGGGTGGGGCGCACCCTGATGCGGAGCGCCCTGCGGCGGCAGGACCACCGCCCCGCCCTGCGGCGGCTGCTCGCTGTAGACGGGCGTCATGATGCGCTCATCGAACACGGGGGAGGTGGGCACGGCGTCGTACTGCGGCACGGCGGGTCGTGCGCCCGGGAACGACGGACCGGTCGCCTCCTGCCGCGGCGCGGCGGCGACGGCCGTGCCGGTGGCGCGCGGGCGGCGCAGCAGCGACTCGACGCGCGCACGCAGTTCGCGCGGGCGGAACGGCTTCACGACGTACTCGTCGGCGCCGGCACCGAGGCCGAGGACGACGTCCGCCTCTTCTTCGAGGCCGGTGATCATGATGATGTAGGTGTCGCTCTGCGCACGGATGCGGCGGGCCGCCTCGAACCCGTCGATGCCCGGCATGTTGACGTCGAGGGTCGTGATGAGCGGCTGGTACGAGAGTACGGCGCGGACGCCGTCGATGCCGTTGCCGACCGAGACGGTCGAGAAGCCGGCGGCCTCGAGGACCTCGACGATGAGATGACGGATGTCGGGATCGTCCTCGACGATGACCGCCGTCTTATGCATCGACATCGAATCACTCATCGATGTAGCCCCCGATTCCGGTGTGAAAGTCGGTCCTCATGCTACACAGGCGGCAGGCGCCGCCTCGCGCGGTCGCCGTCGCTCTCACCGGACGGCCCGCGTCAGCTCGACGCCGGCTTCGGGCCAGTAGACACCGGCCGCCGGTCCGCCGTTGCAGTCGCCGTCGCTCTCGCCCGGCGGTTTGATCCAGAGGTTCGTGTCGACGACGGTGTCGTGGAAGGTGCCGCCCGGGTCTCCCACGAGCTGCCCCGGCGGGTTGCACCATTCGCCGCCCGAGGTCGCCGCGCCGCTGCGGGAGGTGTCGACGATGGCGTGAGCACCGTCGAGGAGCGACGACAGCGACGCCGCGTAGGTGAACTCGTCGGCGGGGGACTGGTAGTTCGAGACGTTCGTCACGAAGCCGCGCACCCGGTCGATGACACCGGTCTGCCGGATGAGGTCGGCCATCTTCTGCGGCGGCAGCCAGTTGCTGTGCCCGCCGTCGATGTAGATCCAGGTGTTCGGCGACGTGATCAGGTCGACCGCCGTGCTGAGCTGGCGCGCGCGATCGGCGATGTTGCCGCACTCCTCCGACAGGGCGATGCTGTCGGGCTCGAGCGCGACGATCTTCTGCACGTCGGGCGCGGTTTCGAGGGCCGAGCCGATCTCGCGCAGCCAGACGGGGTAGTCCTGCTCGGACAGGCCGCCGGCGGAGTGGTTGCCGCAGTCGCGCCCGGGCAGCCCGTAGACCACCAGTGCGACGGAGCGTCCCTGGTCGCGCGCCTGGGAGATGAGGTCGAGCACGGTCCCGCCGGCGGTGCCGATGGGGTCCTGCTCCGGGGTCAGCCAGTACGCGGTGGGCTGCGCCGCGAGGTAGTCGGCGGCATCCTTCTGCTCACCGGAGAGCTCGCGCGCGGCTGCGGCGGCCTTAGCCTGGGTCGGCGCGATGACCGTCGTCCCCATCTCGGGGGCGCGGGCCGTGAGGGCCTGGAATCCGCGGGTCACCGCGCCTCCGATGACGCCCACGAGCACGAGGACCACGACGAGTCCCAGCACGATGCCCAGGGGGACGAGTATGCGGGCCGGCGGCATCCGCAGCTTCTTCCTGGGAGCCACTCTTGAACTCTAGTCATAGGCTGATACACCGATGATCACTGTCGTCTCGTACAACCTGCGCAAGCACGCCGCAGCGGGCGAACTCACCGAACTGGTGAGCCGCTACGACGTCGACGTGCTGTGTCTGCAAGAGGTGGACACGACCGACATGCCCGAGCGCATCGGCGGCCTCGTCCTCGCCGATGCGACCCGCTCCAATCGATTGGGCCTGGCGATCTACTACCGCGAGAACGGGTTCCGCGCCGGTGCGAGCCGCACCTTCTCGCTCAAGAAGTCGTTGCACGACATCGTCCTCAAGCCCGCCGACGAGCGGATGCTGGGGCTCCACCTGCGTGACATCGATCACGGCACCGAGTTCATCGTCGCGTCCTTCCACGCGGCACCGCTCACCGCGCTCAACTCGCTGCGTCGTCATCAGATCCGGGCGGCGCTGCGCGAGCTGTCGACGCTAGGCAAGGGCGCGCCGATCCTCATGGTCGGCGACTTCAACTACCCGGTGTTCAAGGAGAACCTCGGGCAGGTCATCCGCGAGAGCGGATACGAGCTGAGTCTCAGCGATGCGCGCACGTACACGCGGTACAAGTTCTTCAAGGGTTACTACGACTTCGCGACCTCGAGCGGGTTCGAGATCCAGCAGGTGCGGACGCTGCCGCAGGGCGCGAGCGACCACCTCCCGATCCTGGTGACGGCTGAGCCGATCGCGCGGGCGAAGCCCGACGTCGCCTGACGTCAGTCGTCGATCCGGTCTCGTCGGCGACGCAGACCCGCGGCGACGAGGATGACGGCACCCGCGGCGACGAGGGCGCCGGCGCCGATCCACAGCCCCGAGAGCTGGCTGCCGTCGAAGCCCGCCCGCACGAGCGGGCCGGTGCTCTGACTGGTGTCGATGACGGCGCTGGCGGTGCCGCCGGCCGACGTCGCCGAGACGGCCATGCGCATCATCGCGAAGGTCGCGCCGGCGCCGTTCTCTCCCGTGACGGTGACCGTGACGGTCTCGTTCGGGCCGAACGTGGTGTCGTCGCACGAGAAGCTGACCGTGTCGCCCGGGCCGGCACCGGCGGCATCCGACTGGCAGGCGTCGACCGGCGGGTAGATCGTCGAGGCGTGAGCGGCGACGGGCGCGCCGACGGGCAGTGTCGCGAAGACGGTGGTCGTAAGGAGGGCGCGGGGGAGACGGCGCATGGATGATGCTTTGCGGCCGGGTACTCACCTGAGTGGAACTGAGGCCGCCCGACCTGCGGTTTCCGTCGCGTGACGATTCGGGGTGCCCGCCGGGTCAGCCGAGGATCGCGCCGTCGGCGGGGTCGCACGACGCGCGCACGACCGGCGGGAGATCGGCGTCGGCGGTGGGGGGGGACCCATGCCTCGGCGTCACGGATGTCGGTGTCGGCGGTGACCTCGATCGTCACCGTCTGCGTGTCGCCGGGTTTCAGGTCGACCGAGTACGACAGCACGTGACGGCCACCGACCATGCCGCCGCCGAACCCGCTCTCCGTCGTGATCTCGGAGGAGGCGACCTCGAAGCCCTCGGGCAGGTAGACCTCGCCGACGACGCGGGCGATCCCGGGCGGGACTCCGTTGGCGCCGCCGCCCGTGATGTAGTCCGGGAGCGAGGTGGCGGCGCCGGCGGGGGCGTTCGAGGTCAGCGTGACCTGCACGGTGAGGGTGCGCGGGGTGGCGCCGACCCCGCATCCGGTGATGTCGAGGTGCGCGTCGGGCGTGACGTAGTAGTCCATCTTCGAGCCGGTGCCGTCGTTGACGTACACGCCGAATCGCGCGGTGTCGGCGTCGTTCGTCGGGGGAGCCCCTGCGAGTGTCGTGCCGGCGAGGACGTCGGCGTCGGCCGGGCCCGCGCTCCAGAGGTACAGGCGGTGCTCGGAACCGGCGCGGGACAGGGCCCGCAACAGTGCGCCGGCGTCGACGTCGCCGCTCGTCAGCGCCGAGAAGACCGCGCCCGCCGCCGCCGAGAACACGAGGTCCTGCTGATCGGCGTTGGGGTAGTCGAGGTACACGTCGTTGAGCAGGAACTGTGCGGCGTTGGCGCTCGTCAACGTCACGCCCGTCGGAAGGTCGACGGGGCCCGTCGCCTCGAGCAGGTACGACAGGGCGACGGGGTCGATGGAGATGACGCCGTCGACGGGCACGTCCTCGCGTGCCGCGAACTCCTTCGCCAACTCGGCGGTCAGCCGGAAATCGGGCACCTGCGTGATGTTCTGCAGGAAGCGCCCCGGTTTGGCCTGGTAGATCGAGGCGTACTCGCCCAGATCGAGGATCGACTCGGGGTACTGCGTCGTCGCGCGAGCCTGGATCTGCTCGCCGAGCGCGAGACGTCCGTCGTCGGCGCGCACCGGGGTCATCGAGCCGACGATGCCGCCGAGGGTGCGCCATTCGGCCAGGAAGGTCTCGGGCATCGGCATGATCCTGCGGGGGTCGGCCGACCGCGCCGGATCAGGGGGCGAAGACCGCGCGTTCCCAGCGGTCGCCGCCCGAGACCTGCGCGTGCGCGGCGGCCTCGGCCGCGGCGGCGCAGAGGCGGTCGAGGTTCCAGTCCGCGAGCGGCGCGGCGGCCACACCGATGCTCGCCGAGAGCCGGACGGGCACCGCCTGCTGGTCGGTGAGCGTCCCGATGCGATCGAGCAGTCGCGAGAGCAGACCGCGGACGGCGGTGTCGGGGCGCGGCAGCAGGACGAGGACCTGAGTGGCGGAGACCGCGTGGATGTCGGCCTCGGGAGGCATGACGTCGCGGATGTCCTGCGCGAAGCGCGCCGTCACGCGTTGGAAGGCGCGACCGCTCGACGCCTCGAGCAGCTCGCCCGGATCGTCGAGGCGCACGTCGAGGATCGACCACCACCGGTCCTCCGCGGCCTCGGCGCGCGCGAGGCGGTCACGCGCGATGCCGAAGAAGTCGAGTCCCTGTCGGGGGTCGACGTTCTGCGAGCCGCGACGCACGAGGTAGAGCAGGGTGACGACCGCGCACACGAGGTACACGAGCGCGACGAGCTCGTTGAGCGAGTAGAGGGCAGTCATGTCGGCCTCGGTCTGCGCGCCGGCGCCCTGGGCGAGGCGCACCACACCGTCGACGACGACGAGGGCCGCGAGGCCGATGAACCCGAGCGAGACGACGAGCAGCGGCAGCGACATCTCGCGCTCCGGCTTGCGCAGCCGCAGCAGTTCGCCCGCCGTGAGGGCCGCGACGACGGCCGCCACCGTGAACGAGATGCGCAGAACCGTGCCGTAGGCGCCGCTCTCGGCGGCGAGGCCGAGGATGATCGCGAGCGCGCTGAAAACGACGATCGTGGGCACCAGCATGATCGGTTCACGCCCCCGACGGGCTCGCAGTCCGACCCACACGAAGGCGGAGGCGCACAGGATCGGGCCGTGCGCGGCGGCGCGCAGGAAGCTCGAGTCGAGCTGGTCGGCGACGACGAGCAGGTAGCAGCTCAGCATGGCGAGGGCGAAGCCCGACGACCAGATCGCCGCCGCGCGGCCCGGGAACGGGAGGAAGCCCAGCCCGATCATCATGATCGTGCAGGCGGTCGCGATCGCGACGAGCGCGATGGTCACATCGACCTGCGTCATGACTCGACCCCCTCATCACGATCCGCGGCGGGCAGTCGGACCGTGACGGTCGTCCCGCGTCCGAGGGCGCTTTCCACCGCGATGCTACCCCCGTGGGCCTCGACGATGTCGCGGGCGATGCCCATGCCCAGCCCCGTGCCCGACACTGAGCCCTCCTGCGCGTTCTGCGCCCGGAAGTACGGGGTGAACACGCGCTCGACGTCCTCGGCTGTCATGCCGATGCCCTCGTCGGCGATCGAGACGGCGACCCAGCCGTCGTCGTCGAGCGCCGCCGCGACGCGCAGGGTGCCGCGGTCGCTGTACTTGATCGCGTTGCTCATGATGTTGTCGACGACCTGGCGCAGCCGGAACTCGTCGCCCTCGACGAGGAGGGGACCCGCGACGACGGATTCGATGGCGAGGGCCGAGGCGGATGCCGCGGGCTCGAACGCCTCGATCGAGGCCTCGACGAGCGCGGCGGCGTCGAACCTCGCATGGTCCTCCGCGGCATCCGTCGACTGCGAGAGCAGGCCCTGGATCAGGGTGAGCATGCGCTCGCTCGCCGATTCGATGACGTCGAGGTGGTCGCGCTGCCCGGGGGTGAGGTTCGAGCCCTCGAGGAGCAGGTCGGCGTGGCCGAGGATCACCGTCAGCGGGTTGCGCAGCTCGTGCGCGACGACGCGGGTGACGTGGGGCCGCTCACGCTGGGCCTCGGCGACGGCGGTGAGGTCGGCGAGCTCGATGACGACCGTCTGCTGGCCGAGGGAGTTGGGGGCGGCGTCGCGGATCGACAGTCCGAGCGCGCGCCAGGTGCCCATGCGGTCGAAGAGCCAGAGCCGCTCGTTCTCGACCAGCTCGCCACGCACGGCGCGCGCGACGGTCGTCTCGGCGGGGCTGAGCGCCCGCCCGCGGTAGTCGGAGTACTCGACGGCGCCGCCGAGGGGGAAGCGCAGGTCCTGCGTGTCGAGGGAGTACAGGGCGCGGTACGCGGCGTTCGCCGAGACGATCTCGCCGCCGGGCGTGACCCGCGCCAGCGCGACCGAGATGGAGTCGAACACGGCATTGACCCGCTGCTCGGCGGCCTGGACCCGGTCGACGGTGGCGGCCAGGCGGCGCGCCTGGTTGCGGGCGAGGACCCGGAACGCGCGGATGCGGCGGGCGCCGCTGGCGACCGTGATGGCGAGGAACGCCAGCGCCAGCAGGATGATCAGCAGCTCGACGATCACGTCGGGCGAGAAACCCCAGTGCGACGGGTCGGCGAGGCTCATGACCGCGACGGCGCAGATGGCGAGGACGATCTCGGCCGACCCGTAGTAGGTCGCGATCCAGGCGATCGGGAACACCCACAGGTAGCCGAGGCTCGGCTCGCTGAGGGTGAGGAACCCGATCGCGACGATGTCGACCAGCGGGAGGACGAAGGCGGCGTGCCGAGGCGTGCGGGCCCACGGGGTGACCAGGGTCGCCATCGAGCAGATGATGATGACGAAGATCCCGATGAGGAAGCCGGGGCTCGCGAGCAGTCCCACGTTGAGGACGCCGACGGCGACGGTGATGGCCACGACGCTGAAGGTGAACACCAGCTGCCACTGCCACACGGATCTCACACGCGTGCCGATGAGCTGACTGTCCGCCCAGCGGCTTTCGGTTGTCGGCATCAGTTGGCTCCGTCGCCAGTGTAACCACGCGCAGAGCGCGCGACGTCAGAAGGCGGTGTCGCCGGGAGCGAGCGCGGCTCGTGCGGTCGTGAAGAGGATGCCGACGTCGCCGACGAGCGTCCAGTTCTCGACGTACGACAGGTCGAGCCGCACCGACTCCTCCCACGACAGCGAGGAACGGCCGCTGACCTGCCACAGTCCGGTGATGCCGGGCTTGACGAGGAATCGCCGGTGGACGTGATCGGCGTAGAGCTCCACCTCGCGCGGCAGCGGCGGGCGGGGGCCGACGAGCGACATCGATGGGGCACCGTACCAGCGACCTGTAACAGGGATGTGTCGAGGATGTCATCGGTCTACACCGCGGGCGCGGCGGGAAGGCGCAGCGTCGCCCGCACACCCCGCCCCGGCGTCGAGACCAGCGTGACGTCGCCGTTGTTGCGGCGGGCGAGATCGCGCGCGTTGGCGAGCCCGAGGCCCAGGCCGCTGGCGGTGCGCCCCTCGGCTTCGCGGCCGCGGAAGAACCGTTCGAAGGCGCTGGCGAGGGTCTCGGGCGACATGCCCGGTCCGTCGTCGGCGACGACGATCGCGATGTCGTCGCCGTCACGGCGGGCCTCGACCCAGACGGTACCGGCCTCGGCGAAGGTGACCGCGTTCGAGACGAGACTCCAGAGCGCCCGCCGCGCGTCGGGTTCGGCCGCCCAGACGTGCAGGGCGCTCAGCGTCGTCACGAGGTGGGTGCCGCGGGCGACGGCCTCGGGGCGGTGGGCGTCGCACACCTCGAGGATGAGGTCGTCGACCGGGAGGCGGGTGGGCTCGCCGCCCGAGGCGGCCTGGGTCAGTCCGTCGAGCAGGCCTGCCAGGCGGGCGGCCCCGCGCCGGATCGCCTCGACCCAACCGCGCTGGTCGCCCGACAGAGGGGAGTCTGTCAGGAGGTCGGCATAGCCGAGCACGTTGGTCACGGGGGTACGCAGTTCGTGGCTGGCCGCGGTGACGAAGTCCTCGCGCTGGCGTTCGAGGTCGAGCTGCTGCGTCATCGCGGCCGCGCGCGCCCGCTCGGCGGCGGCGATGTCCTCGGCGGCCCGGACGGCGAGGGCGGCGTTGGTGCGCCCCTCGAAACGGGCGATCGAGACGAGCACGGTGAAGACGCCGATCGCGCTCATGAACACGACGAGCGTCACGGCGGCATCCCGCGACTCGACGGTGCCGAGTCCGCTCCTGCCCCCGGCGGTGAGGGTGAGGAGGAGGACCGCGATCGAGGTGAGCAGCGCCGACCAGGTGGCGACGCGGACCGGGAAGCGCAGGCACGCGCCCGCAATCGCCGCGAAGGTGAGGAACGAGAGGTGTGCGAGGCCGGGCGGGCCGAAGGCGAGGATGACGCTGGCTCCGACGGCCGCGGCGTGCACCACGAGTTCGAGGGGACGCGCGCGCTCCTCGCGGCCGGCGGGGAGGATCGCGAGGCTCCCGATCAGGATCATCGCCGAGCTGTGCGAGGCGAAGATGACGATCGAGGTGGGGAAGAAGTCATCCCGGAGGAGCAGGACGTTGGTCGCGGCGATCCCGACGCTCGCGACGGCGGCGCCCCCGAGCACGGCCGCGACGAACCCCGTCGCCCGCGACAGGGTGTCGAGCCGCAACCCGGTGCCGCGCCGGGTGAGCAGCGCGGCGACGAGCAGCACCTCGAGGGTGTTGAAGAAGGCGTACAGCAGCCACAGCTCCCAGGAGCGGCCGGCGATCGCGTTGGCGGTGGCGGTGAGGGCGAAGATCAGCGCCAACACGATCCAGCGCCGTTCGGGCGCGACACGCAGCGCGAAGGCGAGCGACAGACCGGCGGCCGGCCACCAGATGGCGATCGGCAGGCCGTTCGCCTGCAGGCGGACGCCGACCAGGGCGAGCAGCAGGATGCCGGCCGACGTGAGGGCCCACCACAGGATGCGGCGGCCCGGGGCGAGGTCCGGGGCGAGACCTGCGGCGCGGCCGCGCGGCGGCGCGCCCTGCCCGCCCCCGCTCCTCGTCACGCGTACACCGTACAGTCGGCGGTGTTCCGGTGGATACGGCGGTGTATTGTCTGCTGCATCGCCGACGTTCGGGTCGGCTCGATGACGCGAGGTGAGCGCGTGGCACACGTGCTGGTGGTGGAGGACGACGTCGATGTCGCGTTGTTGCTGCAGCAGGTGCTCGCGCGCGTCGGTCACGAGGTCTCGGTCGCCCACGACGGCGGCGCTGGGCTCGATGCGGCGCATGCGCAGCATCCCGATGTCGTCATCCTGGACTGGATGATGCCGATCAAGACGGGCATCGAGGTGTGCTCCGAACTGCGGGCGGATCCGGGGTTCGCCGACACCCGCATCCTCATGCTCACCGCCCGGTCGTCGCCGCAGGACGTCTCGCGCGCGAAGGCGGCCGGGGTCGACGACTACGTCGTCAAACCGTTCACCCCGCGTCAGCTGCGGGAGCGGGTCGAGAACCTGCTCGCCGGTTGAGTCGTCAGTCGGCAGGCACCACCAGCTCGCGCTCGAGCACGACCTGGTCGCCGACCTGACGCAGCGCCGTGCCCGCCTCTCGGGTGCCGAGCCCCGCCGGGACGGCGAGGGTGAGGGCGCGGGCGGAGAGGATGCCGGGGCTCGAGACCTGCACGCGCAGCCGGTCGCCCGTGCGGGTGAGCTCGACGGCGGCTTCGCGCGCGCCGGAGTGCTTGACGGCGTTCACAAGGGCCTCGTTGACCATGCGGTTGGCCTCTTCGCCGACGCCGGGACGGTCGAGGGCGGCGCGCGCGTCGTCGGCGATGCCGACGCGGACGTCCATCACGACCGCCCAGGCCTCGATGAGATCCTCGATGGTCTCCTCGTCGACGGCGGTGGCTCCCGTGCGCAGGTCGTGGAGGATCTCGTCGGTCTGGGCGCGGAAGGCGGTGAGCGTCGCCTCGTCGGCGGGGTTCTCGTCGACGTGCGCGGCGAGGATGACGCACCGGCTCTGCAGGCGGCCGTGCAGCAGGTCGCTCCCTCGACGCAGCGGTGCCCGCGCGGTGTCGACGGCGGTGGCGAGGGTGCGGGCCGCGGTGCGGAGGACGGCGGTGGCGCGTGCCTCCTCGGCGCGGGCCCGTCGGTAGGAGTCGACGGAGATGGCGATGGCGCTCGCGGCGAGCGGCAGGCCGAGCAGCGGGACGAGCCCGAGCGCGCCGACGTCGGGCAGGAGTGTGTAGGTCAGCCACATGATGCCCACGCCCGCGAGGGCCCACACGGCGAGGAACACGAGACCGCGGGGTGTCGCGGGCAGACGGCGCGCGCGACGGGTGACGGCGCCCGCGGCGAGGTCGAGGGCGGCGCTCGCCGCCAGGGCCGCGGCGGCCACGGACGGCCCGCCGTGGGCGAGGCCGAAGGGGAGGGTCGCGGCGACATAGGTCAGTCCGACGGTGAGGGGCGGCGTCGCGCTCAGTCGCGCGAGGAGCGGCACACCGCGGGGGACGTCGGTCGGGGTGAAATCGGGCTGATCGTCGGTCGGCCACTGCGTGAGTTCGTCGAGACGGTGGCTGGCCGACCGCACGCGGGTGGAGTAGTCGCGCACCGCGTCGTAGTCGACCGTGCCGGCGAGGAGGCGGTCGCGGTGCCGCGCGAGGTCGTCGGCCATCTGCGCGAGGATGCCCGAAACCTTCGTCCGCAGGTGGGCGGCCTCGGCCGTGCCCCCGCGCATGAGGGCGCTCGCCTGGCGCAGTCGTCGGGTCGTGGCCCGCAACTGTCGGTGGTAGGTCACGGCGACGGCGCAGACCGTGAAGAGGATGCCGGTGGTCACGATGTTCGTGGTGATCCGCGCCGTCCAGTTGCCGCCGGTGGTCAGGCCGAAGAGGCCCACGCTGATGGCGTCGTTGAGGAAGGGGCGGATCGCCGAGAGGCCGACCAGGGTTGCGATGACGACGGCGACCCGCTCGGCGGCGGACTTCGCGAGCCGGCGTTCGGCGTAAGCGGCGACGAGGCCGAGGAGGGCGAGCGGCACCCAGCCGATCGCGGCGACGGCGACGCCGCGCAGGTAGCCGTCGAAGGAGGGGATCCCGACGCTCGGCACGCTGAGGAACGTGCCGATGACGAACGACATGAGCAGCGACCAGCGTGTGAAGTACTCGCCGCTCGCGAACGGGCCCGACAGGACGGCGACGGCGAGGTCGGTGAGGCGGCGCCACCTCGACGGCACCTCTGTCCTCTCGCCCTGCACATGGGCAGCGTAGCGGCAGTCCGGTGTTCTCAGCGTGGGACGGTGGTCAGGTCGTCGCCGGTCCAGAACAGGACCGCGTCGGGGGTGATCGCGAGGGCTGCCGGGGTCGCGGCATCCGCTGTCACACAGGCGAGCGGGTCGGTGGCGGAGGTCAGCGACGTGAGCAGCAGGCCGTCGCAGTCCGGGGTGCAGGTCGCGGCGATGATCTCGCCGTCGAGGGTGTCGAGGGCGACGACGTCGGTTCCGGCGGCGAGGTAGCGCTCGGCCGGGGCGGGTGCCGTCACCGCCGGCGGGGCGCTCGCCGTCGGAGACGGGCTGTCGACGGGAAGGGATGCCACGGGCCGCGCGGCGCGCTCGGGATCCACTCCCTGCGTGCGCTGCAGAGCGAGCACGACCAGGCCGCCGACGCCTGCGGTCAGGGCGACGACGAGGACGGCGACGACGACGGAGGGCAAGGCGTCGCTTTCCATGACCCATCCCGATCGAATCAACGACTTCCCTCGCATCCATTGGGGTTACTCGGATGCCGAGCGCCTTGAGCTGAACATCAGGAGCCGGACTCGCAACCATCTCGGAAGCCTCCAATCTCTCTCGAGCAATCGCAGTCGACTCTCCGGATGGCTCGCGCAGAGGTCGGTGTCACCATGGCATGCGGTTATGGCCGTCATGTGACGCCTGTATGTCGACTGGGAAATGGACGTGGCCGCGGCGCGTCACACCAGGAGCTGAAGTTGGCGAAGCGTCATCCGATCGCGTAGTATCGAGTTTTGGTGCCTGCGCCCTGCTGGCCTCGCACCGCGAACGTGAGCCCTCCACTGGCGTGTTCGACCGGCATCCCGAGCGAACCACCCCGGAGTGGGATTCACGAACTTCTCCGTTCGAATCAATGAAAGCAGCACTACTGTGACGCGCACGTACACTCCCAAGGCTGGTGAGATCACCCGTGAGTGGGTGGTCATCGACGCATCCGACGTCGTCCTCGGCCGCCTCGCCTCGCACGCTGCCACGCTCCTGCGCGGCAAGCACAAGCCCACCTTCGCGAACCACGTCGACACCGGCGACTTCGTCATCATCATCAACGCCGACAAGGTGGCCCTCACCGGCCAGAAGCTCGAGCAGAAGAAGGCCTACCGCCACTCGGGTTACCCGGGCGGTCTCAAGTCGGTCACCTACGCCGAGCTCCTCGAGAAGAACCCGGTGCGCGCCGTTGAGAAGGCCGTCCGCGGCATGCTCCCCAAGAACAGCCTGGGTCGCCAGCAGCTGTCCAAGCTCAAGGTCTACGCCGGTGCCGAGCACCCGCACGCGGCCCAGCAGCCCACCACGTACACCTTCGACCAGGTCGCCCAGTAAGCGCCGCAGAGAAGAACAAGGATTATCTGATGGCGAAGATCGCTGACTCCCTCGACCAGACTCCCGAGAACTACTCGACCGAGACGCCGGCTGCCGCTGAGGCCGCCCCGGCTCGCCCCGTCCTCTCCGTCCCCGGCGCCGCTGTGGGCCGTCGCAAGCAGGCCATCGCCCGCGTGCGCCTGGTTCCCGGCTCGGGCACCATCACGGTGAACGGCCGCACGATCGAGGACTACTTCCCCAACAAGCTGCACCAGCAGCTCATCAACGACCCGTTCACGGTCCTCGGCCTCGCCGGTGGCTACGACGTGATCGCCCGCATCTCGGGTGGTGGCCCCTCGGGCCAGGCCGGCGCCCTGCGCCTCGGCATCGCGCGTGCCCTCAACGAGATCGACGCCGAGAACAACCGCCCGACCCTCAAGAAGGCCGGCTTCCTGTCGCGCGACGCTCGCGTCAAGGAGCGCAAGAAGGCTGGTCTCAAGAAGGCGCGCAAGGCTCCCCAGTACTCGAAGCGTTAATCCTTCGATGGCACTGTTCGGGACGGACGGTGTGCGGGGCCTCGCAAACGGCCCCCTCACCGCCGATCTCGCGCTCACCCTGGCCCAGGCGACCGCGGTCGTCCTGGGCCAGGGTCGTATCGCCGAAGCCCGCCGCCGCAGCGGACGCCGCCTCACCGCCGTCGTCGCACGCGACCCGCGGGTCTCGGGTCACTTCCTCAGTGCAGCCGTCGCCGCAGGACTCGCATCCTCCGGCGTCGACGTGCTCGATGCCGGCGTCCTGCCGACCCCGGCCGCCGCGTTCCTCGTGGGCGACATCGACGCCGACTTCGGCGTCATGATCTCGGCGTCGCACAACCCGGCACCCGACAACGGCATCAAGATCTTCGCCCGTGGCGGCGTCAAGCTCCCCGACGTGGTCGAGCAGCGCATCGAAGAAGCGATGGCCGGGCCCAAGCTCGCGCCCACCGGGGGAGCCGTCGGCCGCATCAGCCGCTTCGCCGACGCCGAAGACCGCTACGTCGTGCACCTCCTCGCATCCCTGCGCACCAGCCTGCGCGGCCTGCACGTCGTGCTCGACTGCGCCAACGGTGCCGCATCCGGCGTGTCACCCGAGACGTTCCGGGATGCCGGAGCGAAAGTCACCGTCATCGGCGCCGACCCCGACGGCCTCAACATCAACGAACGCGTCGGCTCCACCCACCTCGACGTGCTCACCGCCGAAGTCCTCCGCACCGGCGCCGACCTCGGCATCGCGCACGACGGCGACGCCGACCGCTGCCTCGCCGTCGACGCCGACGGTCGGATCATCGACGGCGACCAGATCATGGCGATCCTGGCCGTCTCGATGAAGGAGCGCGGCCTGCTGCAGGACGACACGCTCGTCGCGACCGTGATGAGCAATCTCGGACTCCACCGCGCGATGGCGGCCCACGGCATCCACCTCGAAACGACCGCCGTCGGCGATCGCTACGTCCTCGAGCGCATGAACGAAGGCGGCTTCTCGCTCGGCGGCGAGCAGAGCGGACACGTCATCATGAGCGACTACGCCACCACCGGCGACGGGCTGCTCACCGGCCTGCACCTCGCCGCAGAGGTCGCCCGTCAGCGCAAGCCGCTGTCGGAGCTCGCGAAGGTGATGACCGTGTTCCCGCAGGTGCTCATCAACGTGACGGGCGTCGAGCGGTCGCGGGCGACCGACCCCGACGTGGTCTCGGCCGTCGCGGAGGCAGAAGCCGAGCTCGGCGACGCGGGGCGCGTGCTGTTGCGGCCCTCGGGCACCGAGCCGCTCGTGCGCGTCATGGTCGAGGCAGCGTCGGAAGCCGACGCGCAGCGAGTCGCGGAGCAGCTTGCGGAGGTCGTGCGGGGCTGAGGCTGGTGTGCCCGCCGAGATCAGGGGGCGCGCGGCATTCCCGGCTTCTGGGCATGCCTCATCGTCGCCGCTTTCGTCATCGCCCCGATCACGACCGCACTCGTCACGGGACGCAGCTACCTCGACGTCATCTCGTTCGAGAACGTGAAGCACGTGCTGCAGAACGCGGGGCTGCGGATCTTCGACCACAGCATCGCCGGCACGCCCCTGAACGTGCCGCATCCGGGCTACTGGAACGGATCGCTCATGTCCGGGGCGCTGTCGATCCTGCTGACCCTGCCGCTCGCTGCGGCCAGCTGGTTCCTGCTCGAACGCCACGCGATGAAGCTGCGACCCGAGCGGCGCGTGCAGCGGAACGTGCAGACGGAGGCTGTGGCGGGGTAGGCGCCGGGTGCGGTGGTCTCGCGAGAAGGCGAGACGCTCGGATCAGCGGATCGCCTCGCCGCAACCGCATCGGCCGTCGCCGTGTGCGGCGATGTCCCGGAGCGCGGCCAGCACCGCGGCGTGCAACTCCTCCGGCGTCCATTCGGCGAGAGGGCGCGTTTGCACCCGCGCACCGACGATCCCGCAGGCCGAGCGCGGGATATTGCGCGTCTCATCGCCGATGTGCCCCACCCACCACGGGAAGACGGCGAGGTCGTTGCCGGACACCCGGAACCGCGCCACGCCCTCGCATCCTCACCGGCCAACTCGATCGCGAACGACTTGTGCTGTCGCCGCTCGCGGGTGACCACCGCGTTCGCAGGGCCTGCACGACGGTGGGCCAGTCGGTTATCCACAGATCGGGGAACACGTGTACGAATGTCGGAGGGGTGTGGCATCGTACAGATATGCCATTCGGGACGATGCTGCAAGAGAGTGTCGAGGGCCTCACCGCCCTCGATGCGCTCGACGTCGACACGTCTGACCTGGCGGCATCCGTCGGTCGTCTCGATGACGACACGGTGAGGACGCTCATCGCCCGCGCGGGGCGGGTGGCCCGTGAAATCGGTGTGCTGCAGGCGGTGCTCGCCGGTGTCGCGGCGCAGCGATCGAGCCGCGAGCGGGGCAGCGGTGGGCTCAGCGCCGAGACCGGGCATCGCACGCCGGTCGAGATGATCCAGGCGACCACCGGCATCACGCGCGCCGAGGCGACGCGCGCCGTGCGAGTGGGTGAGGCGCTGATGGGCGCGGGGGATGCCGGGTGGCACGGCGCGCTCGATCGACTCCTCTACGACGGGGCGCTGTCGTCGGCGCAGTACGGGGCGATCCTGACCGGGCTCGGCGATCCGCCGACGCCGGGAGCTGCGGCCGTGTGGGCCAGGGGAGCCGAACGGCTCGCCGGCGAGGCCGACCAGTGGTCGGTGGAACAACTCACCGCGCAGGCGCGCACACTGCGCGACATGCTCGACCCCGCCGGAGCCGAAGAGCGGTTCGCGCGGCGCTTCGAGCGCAGGGCGTTCCGGCTCTGGACCGACGGCGACGGGTTCTCCCGAGGATCGATGGTCTTCGACGACGAGATGGGGCCGTGGATGCGGAGCGTCCTCGACGCCGCCCTCCGCCCCCGCCGCGGCGGGCCCAGGTTCATGACCGACGCCGAACGCGCCGAGGCCGCCGCGCTCGTCGACGACGCGCGATCGAACGAACAGCTCTCGTACGACGTGCTCGTCGACGTCCTGCGCGCGGGCGCGCTCGCCACCGCGAAAGACGTGTTCGGAGCGCGTGAGCCCGGCGTGCGCGTCATCGTCACCGAGGCGCCCCGCGACGGCCTCGGGCGTCACGGAGCGACCGGGATCGTCGAGGACGGCGGCTCAGCCCTGCCCGGCTCGGTCGTCGACCGCGCGCACTGCACCGGCGGCCGCATCCGCATCGAGGTGGATGCCGCCGGCGCACCCCTCGCCGTCGGACGTGACGAGCGCCTGTTCACCCGCGCGCAGCGGGTCGCGCTCGCCGCCCGCGACGGGGGATGCCTCTGGCCCGGGTGCGAACGACCGCCGTCGTACTGCGAAGCGCACCACAGCGTGCCGTGGTCCGAGGGTGGGAGGACCGACACCGACGAGGGCGTGCTGCTCTGCCGGTTCCATCACCTGCTCCTGCACAACAACGGGTGGCGCATCGAGCGGGTCGAGGCCGGGTTCGTGCTGCACGCTCCGCTCGGCAGCGGGCGGGAGCCCGTGCCGCTCCGGTCGAAATCGCCGCTGCGGTGGCTGTGGGATCCGCCGCCCGACCGCGCGGGATGGCGCACCGCCGGGGTGCGGGCGCGGGCGTCGTGAGGTGCGTGTCGCGGCGCGCAGGTGCGGCGCGGGTTACGACCAGGTGTGGACCGGCTCGTTCGTGTGCATCGCTTCGCGGTACTCCAGAAGGGTGGCGCGCAGGGCGTCGGCACGTTCCATGCCGGTGCGGGCCCGCATCCGCTTCGCGAACCACTCCGCACCGTTCGTCTTCGTCGCGCAGCGCCCCTCGATGATCCCGAGATACCGGTCGCGCTCCGCAGTCGACACGCCCCACGCGTCCAGGCCCTGGGCGGCGAGCGGCAGCAGCGTGTCGCGCACCAACTCGGTCGCCGGCACGTGGCCCACACCCGGCCACGACAGCCGCGCGTCGATGCCGTCGCGCGCCGCCGAGAGGAAGCTCTCGCGCGCCGTCGCGAACGGCATCCGCGACCACACCGGCCGCTCATCCTCCGCGAGCGAACGCACCAGACCGAAGTAGAACGCCGCGTTCGCGACCGTGTCCGCCACCGTCGGCCCCGCCGCAAGGATCCGGTTCTCGACGCGAAGATGCGGCATCCCGTCGGCCACGTCGTACACCGGACGGTTCCACCGGTACACCGTCCCGTTGTGCAGCTTCAGCTCCGCCAGCGACGGCACCCCGCCCGCCTCGAGCACCTCCAGCGGATCCTCATCGTCGACGATCGGCAGCAGCGCAGGGAAATACCGCACGTTCTCCTCGAACAGATCGAACACCGACGTGATCCAGCGCTCGCCGAACCACACCCGCGGACGCACCCCCTGCGCCTTCAACTCCTCGCTGCGCGTGTCGGTCGCCTGCTCGAACAGCGGGATGCGGGACTCCCGCCACAGCTCCCGCCCCAGCAGGTACGGCGAGTTCGCGGCCACCGCCAGCTGCGCCCCCGCGATCGCCTGCGACGCGTTCCAATACGCCGCGAACTGCGCCGGCGACGTCTGCACATGGAACTGCGTGCTCGTGCACGCCGCCTCCGGCACGATCGAGTCGGCCGTCGTCTCGAGCCGCTCCGGCCCCGCGATCGAGATCGCCAGATCCTCGCCGCGCGCATCGAGCACCTGCTCGTTCAACAGGTCGTACCGCGAATCCGCGCTCAACGTGCTCCGGCTCAGATGCCGCTCCGCCAACGTGGGAAGGATGCCGATCATCACCAGATGCGCACCCAGGTCCTCCGACCGCGCCTCGGCCTCGTTCAGCCGCTCGCGCAAACCCTCCTCGAACGTCGTCAGCCCGCCCTCGCGCAGCTTCGCCGGCGGGACGTTGATCTCCACGTTGAAACGCCCCAGCTCCGTCACGAACGCCGGGTCCGCGATCGCCCGCAGCACCTGCTCGTTCCGCATCGCCGGGTCACCGACGGCGTCGACGAGGTTCAACTCGAGTTCGAGACCCGTCATCGGGTCATCCGTGTCGAAGCGCGCCTCGCGCAGCATCCGCTCGAACACGTCGAGGTTGCGACGGATCTTCTCGCGATGAAGGGTGCGGTCCGCACCCGTGATCTCCTGGCTCTCGACTTCTTCTCCCACCCCGCCACGATAGGTCGCGACACCGCCGCCCGCCGGGGCGTTGACAACCCGCGCCCCGTCGACCATGACGCGGTAACCCATCACGCCGCGAATAGCCAGGGGTTGGCTCGCATCCGGCCCCTGCCTAGCGTGGGTGGTCCCGGAACGCGCCGCTTCCGGAAAGATCGACGGAAGGACCAGATCATGGGACTCGACGACAAGATCAAGAACGCCGCACAGGACCTCACCGGCAAGGGCAAGGAAGCTGCCGGCAAGGCGAGCGACAACGAGCGCCTCGAAGCCGAAGGCCACCAGGACCAGACCGAGGCCAACCTCAAGAAGGCCGGCGAGAACGTGAAGGACGCGTTCAAGTAAGCCCCCACCGAACGCCCGGGCTCGCCACGGACCCGGGCGTTCGGCATCCCACCCCGCATCCGACGACTCACAGGCGGATGCCGGGGCCCGCCACACCCGTTCACGTACACTTCACTCGACGTTCTCCCCGACGCGACGCGTGATCTCCCCCCCCTCCACGGCCGTCGGCGGGCGTCCCGGGAGATCCATGAAACGGCTGACATCGCTCGACGGTCTGCGCGGACTCGCCGCGCTCATCGTCCTCGTGCACCACATCATGCTGACGTTCCCGCTGTTCGCGGAGCCCTATCTCAAGGGCCGCGCCGAGAACGGCCTTCCCGAGCTGCTCGCCTACAGCCCGCTGCACATCTTCTGGGACGGCGCGGGCGCGGTCTTCATCTTCTTCGTCCTGAGCGGTGTCGTGCTCACGCTGCCCGTGCTCAAGCAGGGCCGCGACTTCTCATGGGTCGGCTACTACCCGCAGCGACTCCTGCGCCTCTACCTGCCGGTGTGGGCGGCGATCATCGTCTACCTGGGCTGGGTGCTGATCATCCCGCGCGACCGCGGCATGGAGAGCGCCTGGCTCGACATCACGAGCAAGCCCGTCAGCCCCGAAGCGATCTGGGGCGACGCGACCCTGCTGTTCGGCACCGGTGACCTCGTCAGCCCGCTCTGGTCGCTGCAGTGGGAGATCGCGTTCTCGTTCCTGCTGCCCGTGTTCGTCTTCCTCGGCGTCCGGTTCGCCCGGTACAACTGGATCCTCGCGATCGCCGCCGTCGTCGGCATCGGCGTCTCGGCAACCCTCGGCAACCGTGCGCTCGTGTACCTGCCGATGTTCCTCATCGGCGTCGTCATCGCCACCTGGCTGCCGACCATCCGCGCGTGGAAGCCGAGCCGCGGCACGCAGGCGCTGCTCCTCCTCGCCGCACCCATCCTGCTCGTCTCGCCGTGGCTCATCCGCCCGTTCGAGTCGCTCCGCTTCCTCGTGAAGCCGTTCGACGCGGTCACCACCATCGGCGCCGTCGTCGCCGTGATCGCCGCGATCGTCGTCCCGATCTTCCGCCGCTTCCTCGAGAGCCGCGTCATGCAGTGGTTCGGGCTCATCTCGTTCAGCCTGTACCTCGTGCACGAGCCCGTCGTGATCTCGATGGCGCACCTGTTCGGCGACCAGAACCTGCGCATCGCCGCCCTCGTCAGCGCCGTCCTGTCGATCCCGCTGTCGTGGGTGTTCTTCAAGATCGTCGAGATCCCGAGCCACAAGCTGTCGCGTCGCGTCGGCGACTTCGTCCGTGCGCGCACGAAGAAGCGGCCGCAGCCGCACGCGCCCATCGCGCCCGACGTCCACGCGCACCGCGCCTGACCCCTCGCTAGACTGACGCCGGGCCGACCCGGGCCCGCTGGGGAAAGACGCAATATGGCCGGGGGAGATCCCGCACCCGTCGCTCGGCGACGCATCGGTCTCGGCGCTCACGTGTGGTGGGATGCCGTGACCAGCGGTGCCTTCTTCTCGCCCGCGGCGCTGTGGATCAGCATCCTCATCGCGGTCACGGTCCTCGCCCCGTTCCAGCACATCGACGAGGGCGCCGGGGTGGCCCACGTCGTGTCCGTCGGATTCCTGGGGTGGGCGGCGCTCGCGGTGCTGCTCGTCCCGGTCGCGCTCGCCGAGCGGCGACTGCGCCGCGCGTCGCACCGCGGCATCCTCGTCCTCACCGCGGTCGCGGTGGCCGCCGGCATCCGCCCGTTCGTCAACGAAGCCATCTACGTCGGGCTGTACGACGGGGTGCCCGACTTCGACGGGATCGGCGCGCGCATCGGGTCGAACGTGTTCGTCTGGCTCGCCGGCCTGTCGATCATCGCGATGACGGTGCGGTCGATCGAGCTCACCCGCGGTTCGCGCCGGCGACTCACCGAGGCGATCGCCGCGCTCACCGCCGGCCGCCGGCGTCTCGCCCGGTTCGAATCCGAGAACCGTGCCGAGCTCGCCCCGCTCGTCTCGCGACTGCGTCGCCGCCGCGACGAGATGCTCGCGGGCACGATCGACTTCGCCGCGGCCCGCGCATACTCCGAGGAGGTGCGCACCGCCAGCCACCGTCTCGAGGAACGCGCCGGGCTCGACCTGCGCGCCGTCGAGGGCGGCACCGGTGAGCACGCCATCGAGCCGCCGTCCCGGTCTGCGTTGACGATGCTCCGCCCCGCGCCGTACCTGCTCACCGGCTTCGTCTTCCTCGTCGGCGCCGTGCCGTACGCGTATGAGTCGAACGGACCGTGGGCGGCGCTCGCCGCGATCCTCGCCGGAGCGCCGGTGACCCTCGCGGCCGACGCCGTCATCCGGTGGCTCGCCCCCGGCAAGGCCCCCGCACGACGCGGACGGATCCTCGTCGGCGTGTGGCTCGCAGCCGGCATCGCGATGACCGCGGTCGCGTGGGTCATCCTCGGACCGGCCGATCCGACCCGCTTCGTGCCCCTCATCTCGCTGCCGCTCGTCGCGCTCGCGCTCGCCGCGTGCACCGACGCGATCGCCCGCGCCGCCGACAGCGCCCATCGCCTCGAAGCGGTGCTGAGCCTCGTCGCCCGCACCCTGACCGCGAAGACCGCGTCGGCCCGCCGCCCGCTGCGGAACGCGGCGCACGTGCTGCACGGGCGGGTGCAGGGACGGTGTGTGCTGCTCGCCGCGGCCGCCGACGAGTGGGAGCTCACGCCCGACGACATCGAGACGTTCCGGCGGGAGACGGATGCCGCCTTCGACTCGATACTCGCGTTCATCGCCGAGACGGATTCGGCCGCGCTCGAGGGAACCCTGCAGGGGGCGCACGAGGACCTCTTCGAGCTCGTCGCGACGTGGCGGACGGTGCTCGGGGTGTCGAGCGAGATCTCGCCCGAGGCGGTCGACGCGCTGCAGGACCCGGCGCTGTCACGCCGCGTCGCGACCGTCGTGAATGAGGGGTTCGTCAACGCGATCAAGCACTCCGAGGCGAAGGAGGTGTGGCTGTCGATCGACGTCGTCGACGGTGCGCTGCTCGTCCGCACGTGGTCGCGCGGAGTGCTCGACCGTCTCCCCGCGGGAGGCCCCGAGCTGCGCGGCATCGTCGTGCTCGGCGTCGGGTCGCGCATCTACCAGCGCGACGACGTCGTCGTGCTCGAGGTGCCGGTGCCGCTCAGCCCTGAGCTCGTCGTCGCGGCCGCGCCGATTCGGCGGCCGTGGTGGACGCCGCGGGCGTCGCGCGTCGGCTGAGGATCAGTACTCGGGGATCAGTACTCGAGCAGCGCCGCGACGACCAGCGCGAGCGCGCCGAGCGCGACCACGACCAGCACGGCATACGCCCACCGGGGCAGCCCCGGCGGCTTCGGAGCAGACCGTTTGCGACGACGACGGGTCGACGAGCGAGCTGACATAACGGGACCCTGCGGGTTGGGGGCGGGTGTCGCCGCGTTGCCGCGTTCACGGATGCAATGGATGCCGGGCGACACGCGGCATCCTGCGGTCGGGGGTCGGCGTGTCGGGGTGGATCTGTTGCATCCGCGAACGTCACGGCGAACGCGGGCGACGCGACCGGCCGACCTCAGCGCGCGGCAAGCATGAGGTCGGCGGTCCGCAGCGACAGGGCCATCTGCGTCAGTGCCGGGTTCGCGGTCAAGGCGCTCGGGAACGTCGAGTTGTCGCAGATCCAGAGGTTGTCGACCTCATGGGAACGACCGGATGCGTCGACGACGCCGTCCTCGGGATCGTCGCTCATGCGCGCGGTCCCGAGCGTGTGGCACGAGCGCTGCGTGACCCGCGTGCTGCGCGCCCCCGCCGCCCGCAAAATTCCCTCCATGACGGCCACGCCGTGCCGGTCGATGGCCCGCTCGTTCTCTCCCTGTGAGAACGAGATCTCGGCGCGCGGCATCCCGTCCTCGGCGAGTTCGTCGCTCAGCGTCAGCGCGTTGCGGTCGTCGGGCAGGCACTCGCCGTTCATGCCGACACCCGCGCTGTACGGGTACTCGTCGACCGCCGTCATGAGCTCGTCGCCCCACAGCCCCGCGCCGCGCACGAGCTGCGTGCCGAAGTTCAGCGGCATCACGCCGAGGCTCTGCAGCAGGTACCCGCCCACGAAGTCGGCATCCGCGGGGCGCACGAAGTCCTCGCTGATGATCGACGACGGGTAGCCCCGGTATGCGCGGATCGGCTCGTCGAACCGGCCCCACACCTGCACGCCGCCGTGCGCCATGAACCCCCGCCCCACGACGCCGTTCGCGTTGCCGACCCCGGTGTGCAGCAGCAGCCGCGGCGTCTCCACGCCGCCCGCCGCCAGCACGAGCGCGGCGCACCGCTGCCGCCGCTCGACCCCGTCCGAGCGGTACACGACCGCGGTCACCCGGCCGGCGGCATCCCGTTCGATCCCGTGGACGAATGCGTCCGGGCGCACCTCGGCACCGGCCGCCACCGCGGCGGGCAGGTACGTGTTCGCGGTCGTCGCCTTCGCGCCGAACCGGTCGCCCTGGTGGATGTCGCCGTTGTCGAGCGTCGCCGACCGCACGCCGAAATGCGGCTGATCGCGGTCGTGCGTGAGGATCGCCGCCGGGCCGTCGGTCGCGGTGATGCCGAGTGCGTCGCAGCCGCGGATCATCACGTCGGACGACCCGTTGCGGCGCACCGGGGGATAGGCGTACCGGCGCGACGGATCCCACGGGTAATGCTCGGGGCCGCTCACCCCGATGTCGAACTCCACCCGCTCGATGTAGCGGATCAGCTCGGCGTGATCGATCGGCCAGTCCCGGCCCTCGCCGGTCTCCGAGCGCAGCCGCAGGTCGCGGGCATCGGGCCGCGGCGTGAACGCACCCCAGTGCAGCGTGCTGCCGCCGACCCCGTAGCCGCTGTTGTTCGGTCCGAACGCCGTCGGGTCGGCGCCGCCGCTCAGCCGGTCCGACATCCAGTTGATCTTGGTGGACTCCAGCTCGTCGGGCGTGAACTCGGCGGGCGCGAAGTCCGGCCCCGCCTCGAGCGCCACGACCCGCAGCCCCGCCTGCGCCAGCCGTGCGAGCAGCGGAGCACCGCCGGCGCCCGTGCCCACCACGACCACGTCGACGACCTCGTCGGTGTCGAATCGCTGCATGCCGGGGGCGTCGGTCACCCGGCGACGATCGCCGCTCATGCCGCCCCCTCCCCGAGCTCGGCCGCTTCCCACGACTCGCGTCTCCCGGCGGAGATCTCCGACCACCCCACGGGTCGCGGACCCGTCCCGCCGACCGCGAACGCGTCGAACCCGATCCGTGCGAGCGACGCGGGGTGCGACAGCCACATCCGCAGCATGTCGTTGCGCGCATCCTCGAACCACGAGCGGATGCCGTCGGCCCCCAGACCCGCCGCGGGCATCCCGTCGGTCATGAGCCGAGTGATCAACGCGCGCTGCTCGGCGGCGTCGCTCGGCCACACCTCGGCGATCGCGTCGAGCCCGAGCGCGTACGCGACGGTGTCGACGGGGGATCCGGCCGGCCGCCACCCGTCGCCGCCGCCGTCGGCGAGCATGTCGTCGATCCGCGCGGCCAGGTCGACGGCGGCGCCGTGCTGCGGCACGATCCGTGCGGCCAGCTCGCGCAGGGTCCCGACCTGCGCGTCGGTGAGGGCGCGTGGCACGCGACGCGGGTCATCCGCGATCGCGCGGTGCGCGAGCGTCCGCCGCACCGCGACGTCGACCCGCGACGACGCGATCACCCGACCCCACTCCGCGAGGACCGTCGGCGCCGTCGTGCGGATCGCGTCCCAGAGCTCGGCGAGCACGGCGGCGACCCGCTCGGGAGCCTCGTACGGCAGCAGGTGGCCGACCCCCGGCATCCGCTCGACCCGCGCCCGAGGGTAGACATCGGCGATCAGCCCGGGCTGCGCGTCGGCGCCGAGCGCGTCGTCCTCCGTCCCCGCCAGCACGACCACGGGCAGATCCAGCACGCCCACGAGTCCGGTCGCGTCCTCGAGGCTTCCCGCGGTGAGCCAGTCGCGCCAAGCGGATGCCGGCTGTCGCACGACCGCGTCGACGGCGGCCTCGTGCACCTCGGGGGCGAGCGAGGCGGCGACGTTCGCGGCGACGAAGGCCGCGGCATCCTCGCGCGAGAGGTGAGCGCCATGCGCCGTCGCGAGCATCTCGGCGCGCTTGTCGTCGGGCATCGGCTCGGGCGTCGGGGGAGAGGGGGCGAGCAGCACGGCGCCCGCGAGCCCGAACACCGGCTCGGTGCCCGCGAGCACGCGGGCCATCACCCGCGCGGCGACCTTGCCGCCGAGGCTGTGCCCGCACACCAGGAACGGGCCGCCGTCGGACGCGGCCGCGATCCGCTCGAGCGCCGTGTCGGCCAGGTCGTCCACCGACGCCGCCCGTCCGCGATCCAGCAGGTCGATCCCGACGATGCGCAGACGCGGGTCGGCGGCGGCGATGATCGCGTCGGCAGCGGCGGCATCCAACCCCAACCCGGGCAGGAAGAAGACGGTGCACTCGGGGGAGGGGAAGGGGGCGCTCGACACGGCCTCACTCTAGGAACGGCGCCCACCTCGGCAGAACGCTTGCGCCCGGGGCGGGCACCTGCGATCATCCCGGCGCCCCCGCCACCCCCCGCTTACACCAGAAGCCGTCGCTGGCAAGGGGGCGAACGGATGCCGCATCCCGACCTACGGTGGCGCGATGACCGATCAGTACACGTTCGACAATCCCGTCACCCGGTACCCGCGTGTCGAGCCGCCCCTGCAGCACCAGCCCGAGCCGGGCGTGCAGGCGCGGATGACGCCGGTCCCCGACCTCGGCGAGTCGACGTACCGCGGTTCGGAGCGGCTGCGCGGGCGCCGGGCGCTCGTCACGGGCGGCGACTCAGGCATCGGCGCGGCGGCGGCGATCGCGTTCGCGCGCGAGGGCGCCGACGTCGTCATCGTGCACCTGCCCGACGAGCAGGAGGATGCCGATCACGTCCTGCAGGTCATCGCCGACGCGGGCGTCCGCGGTCACGCGATCGTCGCCGACATCAGCGACCGCGCGCAGTGCCGTGAACTCGTGGCCGAGGCCGCGGAGTTCCTCGGCGGCATCGACATCCTCGTCAGCAACGCGGGCAAGCAGGTCGCGGTCGAGCGCGTCGAGGACCTCTCCGACGAGCAATTCAGCGAGACGTTCGCGACCAACGTCTTCGCCTTCTTCTGGATCGTGAAGGCCGCCCTCGTCCACATGCCTCCCGGGGCATCCATCATCAGCACTGCCTCGCTCGAGGCCTACAAGCCCGCGCCCGACCGCCTCGACTACGCCGCGACGAAGGCCGCGGTCAACAACCTGTCGAAGGGTCTCGCACAGCAGTTGGCGCCCCGCGGCATCCGGGTCAACGTCGTCGCCCCCGGTCCGGTCTGGACGGCGCTGCAGGTCAGCGACGGCGTCTCGGACGAGCAGATGCGCGCGTTCGACGAGGAGAACGAGTACAAGCGCGCCGGACAGCCTGCCGAGGTCGCACCGGCCTTCGTGTTCCTCGCGTCGGCGGAGTCCAGCTACGTCTCGGGCGAGACCCTCAACGTCAACGGCGGCATGGTCACGCCCTGACCGTCAGACGCCCGGCGCGTTCCAATCCGGGGCTAGCGGCTGACCGAGAGCGAGAGTTTCGGCTTCGCGGGCGGCTGCGGCGCGCTGAGGATCACGCCGACGTCGACGCGTGCCCCGTTGGTCAGGTTGGCGACACCCCACTCGGAACCGCGGCATGTGATGCGTGCCGACGACGAACCGGCCCCTGCGACGGTGCACGACATGCCCCACGCGTTGTCGATCGCGCTGGCCCCCGGCGACGCCCAGGAGGCCGTCCACGACCGCACCTTGCCCGTCGACGGTGCGGTCAGTGAGAGCCCGACCTGGTACTTGCCCTGCCACGCGCTCGTGACGGTCAGCGTCGCCGACACCCCGTTCGACGACGCGCTCGACGTCCCGCCGACGACGGGGGGCTGCGACGGCTGCGGCTGCGAGGGCTGGCTCGGCTGCGGCTGCTGGCTCGGTACCGGCGGCGCCGGGTACGGCACCTTCTTCGGCGTCAGGATCGGCTTCAGCGCCGCGAGCTTCGTCTTCTCGCGGGTGTACCAGTCGTCCTTCAGCAGGCCGCCGGTGTCACCGCTGTTCGGGTTGAACGACCAGTACCCCCAGCTCATGCGCCGATCCTTCAGATAGGCGACGAGCTTCTTCATCCACGCTTTGTCGGACGCGCTCTGCAGCTTCGTCCCGAACTCGCCGACGAAGACCGGAGCGATGTTCTTCCGCGAGATGTAGCCCCACTGCTTGTCCCACACCGAGGTGAGGTTGGCGGGGTAGTTCTTCGCGGAGAACCAGGTCTGATCGAACACCGAGGCGGGGTACTCGTGCGGCGAGTAGACGACCCGGTTCTTCACCTTCAAGGTGACCGGCTTCGTCTTCACGCCGGTCAGGTTGCCGCCCCACCAGGAGTTGCTGCCGTCGGCGCCGTACTGGACGCCCTCGACGATCATGAGCAGCTTCGGGTTGACGGCGTGGATCGCGTCACCCGCCCGCATCGCCGCGGCGCGCCAGTCGCGCGACCGCACGCCGCACCCCCAGCAGGCGTTCCCGCTCGGCTCGTTGTGCAGATCGAACCCGAAGACGGTCGGCTCGCCCTTGTAGCGCTTCGCGAGCGCCTTCCAGTCCGAGATCCATTTCGCTTCGGAGTAGCGCGCCGTGTACCAGAGCGCGGACTGCGCGTCCGAGCCCGGGCGGTGCCGGTCGAGGATCACGCGCAGCTTGTACTTGCGCGCCGTCGCGACGACGGCATCCAATACCGTCAGCGTCGAGGCGCCCGCGAGCTTCGGGTTGAGGGCCGTGTTCACCGACCCGACGGACTTCTTCGCCAGGCACTCGTTCGAGAACGGCACGCGGACGGTGTTGAACCCCATGCCGGCGATCTGCGCCATGCCCTGATCGAGCGAGATCGACCACAGTCCGTGGGGCGCGCAGGTCTCGGTCTCCATGCCGAACCACGACGTCGCGCGGATCGTGAACGTCTTGCCGGTCGAGACGTACTGGATCTTGTTGCCGTTGGTCTTCAGCCACGACAGGGGGGCCGTCGCGGCATCCGCCGTCGTCGGTGTCGCGGCGATGCCGAGGGATGCCGCGAGCACGAGCGCGGTCGCGACCGCGAGCACGCGTCGGAACATGGAAAACCCCCGTCGAGAGCGGCAGAATCGCCGCGTCGGAACACCGGATCTCAGGGTACGGCACGCGGACCCGCACGCGCGCGCGTAAGGGGCGACGGCGGCACGGCTAGAGTTGCCGCAATGTCCCCCGACGAGACGCCGACGACGAACGATTCGTTGTACCGCGAGATCCCCCGTGCCGAATGGGCGCGGATGGCCGCCGGCATGGAGCAGCCCCTCACCGAGACCGAGGTCGTGCAGCTGCGCGGCATCGGCGACCGCCTCGACATCACCGAGGTGCGCGAGGTCTACCTGCCGCTGAGCCGGCTGCTGTCCCTGTACGCCTCGGCGACCAAACGGCTCGGCGCCGACACGGCGGAGTTCGTCGGCGAGAACGACGCCACGACGCCGTTCATCGTCGCGGTGGCGGGATCGGTCGCGGTCGGCAAGTCGACGGTCGCCCGACTGCTCCGCGAGCTGATGAGCCGCTGGCCGGGTACCCCGCGGGTCGAGCTGGTCACGACCGACGGCTTCCTCTACCCCAACGCCGAGCTCGAACGCCGCGGGATCATGGACCGCAAAGGCTTCCCCGAGTCGTACGACCGCCGCGCGCTCGTCGAGTTCCTGCTCGCGGTGAAGTCCGGCGAGGTAGAGGTGAAGGCGCCCTACTACTCGCACATGCGGTACGACATCATCCCCGACGCCCATGTCACCGTGCGTCGACCCGACGTCATCATCGTCGAGGGGCTGAACGTCCTCGCCTCGGCGCCGAACCCGCACGACATCGCCGTCAGCGAGCTGTTCGACTTCTCCATCTACGTCGACGCCGACCACGACCACATCGCGCAGTGGTACGTGAACCGCTTCCTCGCCCTCCGCGAAGCGGCGTTCTCGAACCCGCACTCGTTCTTCAAGGTCTTCGCCGACATCCCCGACGACGAGGCCGTGACACGCGCGCTCGGATACTGGAACGAGATCAACCTCCCCAACCTGGTCGAGAACGTCGAGCCCACCCGCCACCGTGCGAGGCTCATCCTCCGCAAGGCCGCGGACCACACCGTCGAGACGGTGCGCCTGCGCAAGCTCTGACTCAGGCGCGCCGCATCCGGCGCCACAGGGCGAGCACCAGCATCCCGATACTCGCTCCGGTCACGTTCGCGACGATGTCGAGCACGCTCGGCACCCGGTGGCTGAGCAGCAGCGCCTGCCCGCACTCGATCGTGACGGTCGCGACCAGGGCGATCGGCAGCACGAGTTCGGGCGAGCGGCGCAGGATCAGCGGCAGCAGCACTCCGAACGGCACGAACAGGGCGACGTTGGCCGCGAACTCGACGCGGGGTCGCGTGATCGCGGGCAGGCGCCGCGAGAGTGCGTCGATCAGCGGGGCGACATCGGCGTCGACGGGCGTCGGCCAGAACGCGATGACCGCGAGCAGGAGCAGGTACCCCGCCAGGACGAGCACGGGGACGGATGCCGGCGGTCGCCGCGCCCGCGCGGGAAGCGGCGGGCGGGGCGGCGTCCCCGGCGGCAGCGGGGGCGGGGTGTCGGGCATCGGTCCTCCTCGGGGGTGACGCGACGCTGCGACGTGAGCGCGAGTCTACGGGCCGCGCGGGCGCCCGCGCCCGTCACCGCGCCGGGTAGTACCCGAACACCTGCGTGTAATAGGGGAGGCCCTTCGACGAGCACGCGACGCCGATCCCGATGCGGTTGTACGAACCCAGGATGTTGGCGCGGTGACCCGTCGATCCCATCCACGCGGCGGTCACCTTCTGCGGGGTGTACCCGAAGGCGACGTTCTCACCCGCGCGGGTCCATCCCTTCGGGATCTGCGATGCGTAGTACGGGTTGTGGCTCATCCGGTTGGCGGCAGCCTGCTTGCCGGACCAGTTCACCGCGACGGTCGACATCGCCGAGTTCAGCGACAGGGCGGACTTGCCCTTCGCCTTCCGGGCGGCGTTCACGTCGGCCAGGATCCGCTTCTGCACAGCGGACTGGGTCGTTCCGGTGCAGGACGTCGACACGGCCGCCGACGCCGTGCCGGCGGGCAGCACGGAGAGGGCGAGCGCGAGGGCCGCGGTGAGGGCGAGCGCCGACCGTCGTCGGACGCGAGGGGATGCGGACATGGGGGGAACTCCATCGTGTGGGGGCACGGCCGCGCTGGGGACGCAGAAGTCCATAGGTACCAAACGCATGTTTCGTGCACCACACCTTGCCGTTGCCGACGGCGACGCGCCCGGCGCCCCGCCGGGGGGCGGAGTCCCAGCCGCCCGCACCTAGCATGGAGCGCATGTGTGGAATCGTCGGATACGTGGGGCCTCGGGACAGCCAGGCCATCCTCCTCTCGGGTCTCGCCCGTCTCGAGTACCGCGGCTATGACTCCGCCGGCATCGCCGTCATCGACCGCGAGGGCGACCTCGACATGCGCAAGCGCGCCGGCAAGCTCCAGGTGCTCCGCGACGACCTGACCGCGCACCCGATGGCCGACGGCACGACGGGCATCGGCCACACGCGGTGGGCCACGCACGGCGGACCGACCGACGTCAACGCGCACCCGCACCTCGCCGACGACGGAAAGCTCGCCGTCATCCACAACGGCATCATCGAGAACTTCGCCGAGCTCAAGGCCGAGCTCCTCGCCGAGGGTTACACGTTCCGCAGCGAGACCGACACCGAGGTCGCCGCCGTCCTGCTCGGGCGGGAGTTCGCGGCATCCCACGATCTGGTCGCCGCCTTCCGCGCCGTCGTCGCCCGCCTCGAGGGGGCGTTCACGCTGCTCGCGATGCACCAGGACCAGCCGGGCCTCGTCGTCGGCGCGCGTCGCAACTCGCCGCTGGTGATCGGGCTGGGCGAGGGGGAGAACTTCCTCGGCTCCGACGTCGCCGCCTTCGTCGAGCACACCCGCAACGCCCTCGCGATCGGGCAGGACCAGATCGTCGCCATCACGCCGCAGGGCGTCGAGGTCACCGACTTCGCCGGGGGCACCGTCGAGGTCGAGCCGTTCGAGGTCGTCTGGGACGCGTCCGCCGCCGAGAAGGGCGGCTGGTCGTCGTTCATGGCCAAGGAGGTCTCGGAGGAGCCCGAAGCCGTCGCGAACACGCTCCGCGGCCGACTGCACGAGGGTGCGGTCGTCATCCCCGAGCTCGACGGCCTCGACGACCTGTTCCTCGGCATCAACCGCGTCATCGTCGTCGCCTGCGGCACCGCCGCGTACGCCGGAATGGTCGGCAAGTACGCGCTCGAGCAGTGGACGCGCGTGCCCGTCGACGTCGAGCTCGCGCACGAGTTCCGCTATCGCGACCCCGTCATCGGCCCCGACACCCTCATCGTCTCGATCTCGCAGTCGGGCGAGACGATGGACACCCTCATGGCCGTCAAGTACGCCCGCGAGCAGGGCGCCAAGACGCTGTCGATCTGCAACACGCAGGGCGCGACGATCCCGCGCGAGTCCGACGCGATCGTCTACACGCACGCCGGTCCTGAGGTCGCCGTCGCCTCGACGAAGGCGTTCGTCGCCCAGATCACCGCCCTCTACCTGCTGGCCCTGCACATCGGACGCGTCCGCGGGTCGCTGGCGACGGAGGTCGCCCGCGACGCGGTCGCCCAGCTCGAGGCCGTCCCGGCCGGCATCGCACGGGTCCTCGAGACCGAGCAGGAGCACATCGAGCAGTTCGCGCGGTGGATGGGCGACACCCAGTCGGTGCTCTTCCTCGGCCGCCACGTCGGGTACCCGATCGCCCTCGAGGGTGCACTGAAGCTCAAGGAGCTCGCCTACATCCACGCCGAGGGGTTCGCGGCCGGCGAGCTCAAGCACGGCCCGATCGCGCTCATCGAACCCGGTCAGGCGGTCTTCGTCATCGTCCCGTCGCCGCGGGCCTCGCGTGAGCTGCACAAGAAGGTCGTCTCGAACATCCAGGAGATCCGCGCCCGCGGCGCTCGTGTGATCGCCGTCGCCGAAGAGGGGGATGCCGCCGTCCTCCCGTTCGCCGACGAGGTGCTCCGCATCCCGCTGGCCGGTCCGCTCTTCGAGCCGCTGCTCGCGGTCGTGCCGCTCCACATCTTCGCGATGGGTCTCGCCACGGCGAAGGGCCTCGACGTCGATCAGCCGCGCAACCTCGCGAAGTCCGTCACGGTCGAGTGAGTCAGGCCGGGTTCCGTCCCGGCCCGAACGACGCGTTCCGCGCCTCGTCGACCCAGGCGCGCAGCTGCCACGGCGCGAACCGGAACAGCCGCGCGACGTCCGCCTGCGCATAGCCCGCCTCGAGCACGGCCGCGACCGCGAACTCCTGCATCGACCCGAAGTCCCGGCCGGCGAGCGGACCGGTGCGGAGGTCCCGGAAGCTCCTCGGCGTCGCCGGTCCCGCGGGAGCGCGCGGCGTCGCGGCCGGGGCCGGCGACCCCTCGTAGGGCACCGAGATGACGTAGCCCGGAACGGGACCGGCCGCCGGCGTCGGTTCCGATTCCGGCGGCTGCTGCCGGGTCGGCGCATACGGCGCGTACGGCCACGGCTGCAGGGGCGCCGCCGGCGCGGCATCCGGCTCCCACACCTCCGGCATCTCGAGCGGCTCGTAGCCCGGCGGCGGCGCGGCCAGGAGGTGCGCGTCCGGCCAGAGGAGCGAACGATCCTCGGGGGCGACGCGGTCGTCGGGCGTGTACGCGGGCGCGTCGGTGTGCGCAGGCGGAAGTGACGGTGCGGTTGCGCTCACGATAGCGACAGGAGCCCGCGGCGTCACGTGTCGGACCCGGCCCGTCCACACGATCCGCACGCGCGACGACACGGCGGCGAAAAAACATCGTGACCGGAATCTGGTAGACACGACCGGGGCGTCGACGACACGGCGTTCGTTGTGGAGGGACTTTTTCAATGCGACTTTCTGTCATCGGATGCGGCTACCTCGGCGCCGTGCACGCCGCGGCCATGGCCTCGATCGGCCACGAGGTGGTCGGCATCGACGTGGATGAGCGCAAGATCGCGTCGCTCGCCGCGGGGGAGGCGCCGTTCTTCGAGCCCGGCCTGTCCGAGATCCTCTCCGAGGGCATCGCCTCCGGTCGACTGTCCTTCTCGACCGACTTCGCCGCCGCCGCGGGCGCGGCCGTCCACTTCGTCGGTGTCGGCACGCCCCAGGTCAAGGGCGGCTACGCGGCCGACCTGACCTACGTCAACGCGGCCGTCGACGCGCTCCTCCCGCACCTGTCCGAGGGCGACATCGTCGCGGGCAAGTCGACGGTTCCGGTCGGCACCGCCGCATCCCTCGCTCCCCGCGTCAGCGCGACGGGCGCGACCCTCGTCTGGAACCCCGAATTCCTGCGCGAGGGGTTCGCCGTCCAGGACACGATCGACCCCGACCGCCTCGTCGCCGGTGTCCCCGCAGGTGACGAGGGCGAGCGCGCCACCCAGGTGCTCCGCGAGGTCTACCACCCGTCGATCGCAAAGGGCACGCCCTTCATCGTGACCGACTACGCGACCGCCGAGCTCGTGAAGGTGTCGGCGAACGCGTTCCTCGCGACGAAGATCAGCTTCATCAACGCGATGGCCGAGATCGCCGAGGTCGCCGGTGCCGACGTCACGATGCTGGCCGACGCGATCGGCCACGACGCCCGCATCGGTCGCCGGTTTCTCGGCGCCGGCATCGGGTTCGGCGGCGGCTGCCTGCCGAAGGACATCCGCGCCTTCTCCGCCCGCGCCGAGGAACTCGGCCGCGGTGAGTCGGTCGCGTTCCTGCGCGAGGTCGACGAGATCAACATGCGTCGCCGCGAGCGCGCCGTCCAGCTCGTCCAGGAGGGCCTCGGCGGCGAGGTCTACGGAAAGAAGGTCACCGTGCTCGGCGCCGCCTTCAAACCGCACTCCGACGACATCCGCGACTCCCCTGGTCTCGACGTCGCCGTCCGGCTGCACGGGCTCGGCGCGAACGTCACCCTCACCGACCCCGAGGCCATCGAGAACGCCCGTCGCCAGCACCCGCAGCTCACCTACGTCGCCGACCGCGACGAGGCGCTGACCGGTGCCGACGCCGTCATCCTCGTCACCGAGTGGGACGAGTACCGACGCGAGCTCGACCCGGCGCACGCGGCATCCCTCGCCGCCGGCCGCGTCGTCGTCGACGGCCGCAACGCCCTCGACCCCGCCGCGTGGCGCGCCGCCGGCTGGACGTACTACGGGATGGGTCGCCCCTGACCGATGCGCTGCGCTCCGGCGGGTGGTGTCACTGCCCGCCGGAGATCGCCGCGCCCGCCGCCATCAGGAGCAGCGCCGTCGCGTTGTAGACGATGTGCGCGAACACGGCGCCCCACACGCGACCGGTCAGGATGACGAGGGTCGCGCAGACGAGGCCGACGGCGCCCACCGAGAGGGACTCGCCGAGCGGCAGCGAGCCGTCGACGACGTGGATGAGGATGAAGCTCGCCGTCGAGACGAGGACCGCCGCGACCGCCGCCGCCGCGCGACCCGCGGTGCGACGGAGGAGCCCGTACATCGCGACGAGGATGACGGTGCGGAAGAAGAACTCCTCGACCACCGGGCCGACGAGCCCCGACGGGATCGCCTCGAACAGCAGCCACGACGAGGTGAGGTTCGCGGACGGGAACGGGCGGGCCGCGGCATCCGACACCCATCCCTCGATCACCCGCAGGCCGAGGCCCAGAGCGAGTCCGTAGATCACGTCCGCGCCGCGCACGCGCAGCAGCCCGGCCGGGCGTCCTCGGCGGAACGCCACCACGACGGGGACCAGCATCCCGACCCACAGGATCGCCGTCGAGACCAGCGGCGCCGACGGGGACCGCCACAGCAGCTGCACGAGCGAGCCGGCGAAGATCGCCGCGCCCAGGCTGAGCAGCGCGAGGACCAGCAGACTGCCGTTCCAGGGGCGCACCCCGGTGCCGCCGAGGCGCCAGTCGGTGCGGCGTCGGCGACGGCCGCGGCGGCGCCGCTCGTCGCCGTCGGGGCGGTGCTCGGGCTCGGCGATCGGGGTCTCCGCCTCCGCCGCGGGGGACGAGGGGCCGTCGCTAAGCTGATCCTGCACGGGCCTACCGTACCGGGTGCCCGTCCGCGTCCCATCCCCGCGCCACCGTCCCGCCGAGCACCGAGGGGGCGACTCGGGCGAGGGCGAGTCGCGGCATCCGTCTCGAAGGGCCCCGCGTGATCCACATCCTCACCGTCTGCACGGGCAACATCTGCCGCTCGCCGCTCGCGGCGCTCGTCCTCGAGCAGCGCCTCGCGGACCTCGGCGTGGCGGCGACGAGCGCGGGCATCCGCGCACGCGAGGGGGTGCGGATGCCGGTCGAAGCCGCCGAGCTCGCGATCGCCCGCGGCGTGCCCGCCGACCGGATCGCGGCCCACGGATCGCGGTACCTGACCGAGGCGATCCTGCGAGGCCCCGACCTGGTGCTCGCCATGGACCGCGACCACCGGCGCGCGGTGGTCGAGCTCGCCCCGGGGCAGCTGCGGACCGCGTTCACGATCCGTGAGTTCGAGCGCCTCGCCGCAGCGACCCCCGATGAGGCGCTGCGGGCCGGTGCCGTCGGCGCGGAGCCGCGGGACCGCCTGCGGGGCGCGCTCGCCGTCCTGTCGGGGCAGCGCGGTCTCGTGCTCCCGCCCGCGGATCCCGCCGACGACGACGTGGTCGACCCCTACGGCCGCTCCCGCGAGACCTACGCACGCTCCGACGCGCAGCTCTCGCCCGGTCTCGACGCCGTCGAGCGCGTCGTCCGCCTCGCCGTCGGCTGATCCCGTCGACCGATCCCGGCGGCTGATCCCGGCGGCTGATCCCGGCGGCGGCAACATCCGCGGAGAAATCGGCGCCACGGAGCGACTCCGGGCGGAAAGTCCGCCTTTCTCCTCGCACACCGGCGCCGGATCTCCGAAGTACGTGCCGGCCGCGCCGTGCGAACGTCCTGCCGCGCACCCCGGATATCCTGATCTGATGCCGTAGAGCGCGGCGAGGGGGAGGCGGCATGATCATCGGCATCGGCGTCGACCTCGTCGACATCCCGCGCTTCGAGGCGTCGATCGCCCGCACCCCGAAACTCATGCAGCGCCTGTTCACGCCCGCCGAGCAGACCCTCAAGCCGCACTCGCTCGCCGCCCGCTACGCGGCGAAGGAGGCGCTCATCAAGGCGCTCGGCGGCTCGGACGGCGTGCACTGGACCGACATCGAGGTGGCCTCCGAACCGTCGGGCCGCCCCGTCTTCGCGCTGTCGGGCGAGACCGCCGTCACCGTCGCCGACCGCGGCATCACGACCGTGCACCTGTCGCTCTCGCACGACGCGGGACTCGCGACGGCCTACGTCGTCGCGGAGGTGGGATCGTGACCCGGATGCCGGAGGGCGTCGCGCGGGAAGCGGTCATCGACGTCGGCGCGATCGAGCACAACGTACGACACCTCGCGCGGGTGACCGCGTCGGAGGTCATCGCCGTCGTGAAGGCCGACGGGTACGGTCACGGAGCCGTCCGCTCGGCGCGTGCGGCCCTCGCCGGCGGGGCAGCGCGCCTAGCGGTCGCCGATGTCGGCGAGGCGCTCGAGCTGCGCGCCGCGGGCATCGACGCCCCGGTGCTCGCCTGGTTGCACGCCCCGGGCGCGGATTTCGCCGAGGCCGCCGCCGCCCGCATCGAGCTCGGCGTGTCGAGCCTCGAGCAGGTCCGCGCCGCCGCGGCGGCCGGGTCGCGGGAGCGGCCCGTCACGGTGCAGCTCAAGGTCGAGACGGGCCTCGGTCGGAACGGCATCGCCCCCGCCGACTACGGCGCGGTGTTCGCCGAGGCGGCGGCCCTCGAGGAGGCCGGCGTCATCCGGGTCCTGGGCCTGTTCAGTCACCTCTCCAACACGTCCGCCGCCGACGACCGCACGGCGCTGTCGCGCTTCACGGTCGCCCAGGCGGCGGCCGAAGCGGCGGGTCTCCGTCCGCCGTTGCGTCACATCGCGGCATCCCACGCCGCCCTCGACCTGCCCGAGGCGCGCCTGGGCTGCGTCCGTCTCGGTATCGCGATCTACGGGCTGTCGCCGTTCGCCGACCGGTCGTCCGCCGACCTCGGGCTGCGTCCCGCGATGACGCTCCGGGCGGCGGTCGCCGCTGTGCGCCGCGTGCCCGCGGGGCAGGGGGTCTCCTACGGCTACCTGCACCGCACGGCCAGCGAGTCGACGCTCGCGCTGATCTCGATGGGCTACGCCGACGGTGTTCCGCGCGCGGCCTCGGGAGCCGGCCCCGTCTCGATCGGCGGGCGCACGTTCCCCGTCGCCGGACGCATCGCGATGGACCAGTTCGTCGTCGACGTCGGCGACGCCCCGGTCGCGGTCGGCGACGAGGCCGTGCTCTTCGGCAACCCCGCGACGGGTGTGCCCGCGGCGACCGACTGGGCCGACGCCGCCGACACCATCAACTACGAGATCGTCACGCGCATCGGCCCGCGCGTGCCGCGACGGGAGGTGCGGTCGTGACCGGGATGGAGCACTTCGAGGGGCGCCGAGAGGTCGCCTCGCCCGAGGACATGGAGCGGCTCGGCCGCGAGCTGGGCGGCGCCCTGCGCGCCGGCGACCTGCTCGTCCTCACGGGTCCCCTCGGCGCCGGCAAGACGACCCTCACCCGCGGTATCGGCGCGGGCCTGGGGGTCCGCGGCCCGGTGCAGAGCCCCACGTTCGTGATCGCCCGCACCCACCCGTCCGAAGTCGGCGGCCCGGCGCTCGTGCACGTCGACGCCTACCGGCTCGGTTCCCCGGCCGAGCTCGACGACCTGGGCCTCGACCCCGACCGGTCGGTCACCATCGTCGAGTGGGGGCGCGGCATGGTCGACGGCCTCGTCGACACGTGGTGGGAGCTTGAGATCGAGCGCGGCTGGAGCGGCACGGGCGTCGACAACGCCTGCGGCACGACCGGCCCCTACGCCGCCGAGCTCGAGGACGCCGCGCCGCGCATCGTCACCGTCACGCGGCGTCCCTGACCACGGCGGCCGCGTCGCGGCATCCGTCCTCCCGATACCCTTGATCCTGTGATCCTCGGCATCGACACGTCCCTCGGCACGGCCGTCGCCGTCACCGATGTCGACGGTGCGGTGCGCGCCGAGGTCGCCAGTGCCGACCCGCTCGGGCACGCCGAGATCATCGGCTCCCTGCTGCAGCAGGTGATGACGGATGCCGCGCACGGCCCCATCGGTGCGACCGGCGCTCCGCAGCCCGTCGCCCTGACCCACGTGGCCGCGGGCATGGGTCCCGGGCCGTTCACGGGGCTGCGGGTCGGGATCGCGGCGGCGCGCGCGTTCGCGCTGGGCCGTGGCATCCCGGTCGTCCCCGTCCGCAGCCACGACGCGGCCGCCCTCGCGGTGCTGCTCGCCGACCCGTTCGCCGAGCTGCCGCGGTTCGCGGTCGTCACCGACGCCCGCCGCCGCGAGTTCGCGTACACCGTCTACGACGGCATCGACGACGACGGACTCCCGCGGCGCGTGATCGACGCCACCCTGACCCCGCGCGACGCCGTCGACGACGCGCTCGCCGCGCACGGCGCCGAGCGCCGGGACGTGACGGCGATCCCGGGCGCGATGGTCGCGCTCGTCGCGGCGCGCGCGGTCGCGGCGGGCCGGGTCGAGTCCCTCGGCGAGCCGCTCTACCTGCGCGCACCCGACGTCACCCTCCCCGGCGCTCGCAAGAAGGTCGGCTCGTGACCCTCCGCACCGCGACCGCCGCGGACCTCGACGACATCATGCGCCTCGAGCGCGCGTCCTTCCCGACCGACGCGTGGAGCGACGCCCTCATGGCGGGCGAGCTCGCCTCCCCCCACGGCCGGTACGTCGTCGACGTCGAGGCGGGCCGCCTCGTCGGGTACGGCGGTGTGCGCGCCGTGCAGGGCGCAGCGGATGCCGACATCCAGACGATCGCCATCGCCGCCGACGCGCGGGGTCACGGCCGGGGCCGCGCGCTGCTGCGCGAACTGCTCGCGACGGCCCGGTCCCGCGGCGCGCGCGAGGTGTTCCTCGAGGTGCGCGCCGACAATCCCGGAGCCACCGCGCTCTACCTGTCCGAAGGGTTCGCCGAGGTGGGCCGCCGGCCGCGCTACTACCAGCCCGACGACGTCGACGCGATCGTCATGCAGCTGGACCTCGTCGCCTGGGACGCCCGTCGCACCGCGGCGCCGACCGCCGCCGAAGGATGGTGCTGAGATGACGCACGAACCCCTGGTGCTCGGTATCGAGACGAGCTGCGACGAGACCGGCATCGGCATCGTCCGGGGACGCACCCTGCTCTCGAACACGATCGCGAGCTCGATGGACGAGCACGCCCGCTACGGCGGCGTCGTGCCCGAGGTCGCCGCGCGCGCCCACCTCGAGGCGCTGCAGCCGGCGATCGAGGCGGCGCTCGCCGAGGCGCAGGTCTCGCTCGCCGACCTCGACGCGGTCGCCGTCACGAGCGGGCCGGGTCTCGCCGGCGCCCTCATGGTCGGCGTGGGCGCCGCCAAGGCGCTCGCGGTCAGCCTCGACAAACCGCTGTACGCCGTGAACCACCTCGTGGGGCACATCGCCGCCGACATCCTCACCGGTGACGAGGTCGAGTACCCGACCGTCGCGCTGCTCGTGAGCGGCGGGCACACCTCGTTGCTCCTCGTCCGCGACCTCGTCTCCGACGTCGAGCTGCTCGGCGAGACGATGGACGACGCCGCCGGCGAGGCCTTCGACAAGATCGCCCGCATCCTCGGTCTGCCCTATCCCGGCGGCCCCGAGATCGACAAGGCCGCCGCGACGGGCGACCCGCAGGCGATCCGGTTCCCGCGCGGTATGTCGCGTGCGTCCGACATGGCCGAGCACCGCTACGACTTCTCGTTCTCGGGGCTCAAGACCGCCGTCGCGCGCTGGGTCGAGCAGCGCGAGGCGGCCGGTGAGCCCGTCTCGGTGCCCGACGTGGCGGCATCCTTCCGCGAAGCGGTCGTCGACGTCCTCGTGACGAAGGCGCTCGACGCCTGCGCGCGTCACGACGTGCCCCGCCTGCTGCTGGGCGGCGGCGTGATCGCGAACAAGCGCCTGCGCGACGTCGCGCTCGAGCGTGCGCAGGCCGCGGGGGTGGCCGTCCGCATCCCGCCCCTCTCGCTCTGCACCGACAACGGGGCGATGATCGCGGCACTGGCGTCCGAGCTCATCATGAGCGGTCGCCCCGCCTCGACCCTCGCGTTCGGCGCCGACTCGACCCTGCCCGTCACGACGATCCAGGTGGAGCCCTCGTCATGAGCGACGAGCGGATGCCGCCGCCCGCCGCACCAGCCGCGGACGAGCCCCCCGCCGCCCCCGCCGTCGAGGCGGCATCGCCCGACGTCGTCCTTGCGCCGACGGACACCGCGCTCCCCGGCGCGCACCGGGGCGGATTCCGTCGGGAGCTCACGCAGCCGTTGCCCGTCGCGCCGCCGCTCGCGGTGCACCCGGATCCCGACGAGGCCGCCGCGCCGGACGTCCGCTGGATCCCCCCGGCGCCGGTGCTGCCGCGGAGCGCCGGCTGGTCGCTGCTGTTCGGGTCGCTCGCGCTCGTGCTGGCCTGCTTCGTCGGCTGGGGGTTCCCGGTCGGGGTGATCGGCGTCGTCCTCGCGGTCCTCGCGCTGCGACGCCCGTGGGAGAAGCGCGAGACCGCGTTCTGGGGTCTCGGTCTGAGCATCGCCTCGCTCGCCTACAGCGCCGGCTGGCTGTGGTGGGCGGCCTCGCAGGGCGCCCTATCCGGCTGACTCAGACGCGCTCCGCGAGCACGGCGACCCGCTTCGCGTCCCGCCCCTCGCCCACCCTCGTGAGGATCAGCGTCGCCGAGGCGTCGCCGCGCAGCGCGAGCTTGCGCCGGAACTGCGCCGGGTCGACGTCGACGCCGCGCTTCTTGATCTCGACCGTGCCGACGCCCCTGTCGCGGAGAGCGGCGTTGATCGCGGGCACCTTCATCGGCAGGACGTCCCGCACCCGGAACGTCCGCACGAAGGGGTTCGTCAAGGCGGCATCCGAGGTCAGGTAGGCGATGCCCTCGGCCACCATCCCCGCCTGCAGTTCCCGGGCGACCTCGCCGATCAGGCGCGCGCGGATGACGGCGCCCTCGGGCTCGTGGAGGAAGGCGCCGAGCTCGCGGACCGGCTCGTCGGGCGCGTCGGCGGCCGCCGTCAGTTCCGCCGCGGCCCGGCCCCGCATCACGAGCGCCGAGCGTGCCACGCCGTCGCGACGCAGGGCGCCCGACCACAGCACGAGCTCGACGGTCGAACCGTCGACGCTGATCCACTGCGCCTCGACGTCGTCGGGGAGCAGGCTGCGATTGAGGCCCGGTCCGAGTTTGATGCCCACCGGCATCCGCTCTGCGAGGGCGAACGCCCAGTCGAGCGAGGGTGACCAGTCCTCGGGCCGGGTGCGGCTGGTCTCGCTGTGCCCCGCGGTCCGACGGGCGGGGTCGAGCCAGACCGCGTCCCAGCCGTCCAGGTCGGTCTCCTCGGCGAGGCCCTGCCGCACGGTGACCGCATCGCCGAACGGCGCGAGGTTGTAGGCGGCGAGGGCGGCCGTCGTCTCGTCGGCGTCGACCGCGAGCACATCGAGGCCGATGCCCGCGAGTCCCAGGGCGTCGCCGCCGATGCCGCATCCGAGGTCGGCGACGCGGGTGATCCCCGCGGCCCGGAACCGTCCGGCGTGCCGGGCGGCGACCTCGAGGCGGGTCGCCTGCTCGAGTCCCGCGCGGGTGAACAGCATGCGCTCGGCGAACGGACCGAACTTGCCTTCTGCACGCACCCGCAGGTGCGCCTGCCCGACGACGGCCGACACGAGATCGGGGGAGTGGCCGGCGGAGCGCAGCCGCGAGACGGCGGCCGCGACCTCGGCGGTGGATGCCAGGGGTCCGACCTCGTCGATCATCCGCAGCCCCTGGGGGGTCAGGAGGGCGGTGAGCTCGGCCTTGTCCATCCGGCCAGCCTAGGTCTCCGCGGTCGGATGGTGCGTCGCCGCATCCGTCATCGTGTTGGCACTCGCGTTGCATGAGTGCCAACCGCGCTCTAGACTTTTGTTAGCACTCTCGGTAAGCGAGTGCTGATGAGTCTTGTAGCAGGACCCCACCAGCAAGAAAGAGGTAGACCGTGTCGGTTTCCATCAAGCCGCTCGAAGACCGCATCGTCATCAAGCAGGTCGAGGCCGAGCAGACCACCGCAAGTGGCCTGGTCATCCCTGACACCGCCAAGGAGAAGCCCCAGGAGGGCGAGGTCGTGGCCGTGGGCCCCGGCCGCATCGACGACAACGGCAACCGCGTTCCGCTCGACGTCGCCGTCGGCGACCGCGTCCTGTACAGCAAGTACGGCGGCACCGAGGTGAAGTTCGGCGCCGACGAGTTCCTCGTCCTGTCGGCTCGCGACGTCCTGGCGGTCGTCGTCCGCTGACACGCAGCGACTGCAGCGCAGGGCCCGGATGCTTCGGCATCCGGGCCCTGTCCCGTTGATGGCAGGATCCGGGCGATCGACGGCAGTGCGGATGACGCGCCCGCTGTCATGACCGTCATAGGCTTGTGCTCATGACACCCGAGCAGGCCGCGCGCGAGAAGTCCCTCGGGGGCGTCTTCGTCTTCTCGGCCTACGTCCTGTGGGGCTTCCTGCCGCTCTACTTCGTCAGCCTCGCCCCGACGACCCCGTGGGAGGTCGTCGGCTGGCGCATCCTGCTGAGCCTCGTCTTCTGCATCGCGCTGCTCGCGATCACCCGCGGCTGGGGGCGGATGCGGGTCATCCTGCGCGATCGTCGCCTCATGCTCTGGACGCTCCTGGCGGGCCTGCTCATCTACGTCAACTGGCAGGTCTTCCTCATCGGGACCCTGACCGGTCACGTCGTAGAGACGAGCCTCGGGTACTTCATCAACCCGATCGCGACCGTGCTCCTCGGCGTCATCGTGCTGAAGGAACGCCTGCGCACTGCGCAGTGGGTCGCGGTCGGCATCGCGGGCGTCGCGGTGGTCGTGATCATCGTCGCGGTCGGCCGCGTGCCCTGGATCGCGCTCGCCCTCGCGGCGAGCTTCGCGACGTACGGTCTCGTCAAAAAGAAGATCGGACCGTCGGTGGATGCCGTGAGCGGCCTCACCCTCGAGTCCTTCTGGCTCGTGCCGATCGCCGTCCTCCAGCTCGTCCTCGTCGGCGTCACCTCCGGACTGACGATGGGCCGCGAAGGGACCGGGCACACCGTCCTGCTCCTGCTGGCGGGGGCCGTCACCGCCGTTCCGCTCCTCTTCTTCTCCGCCGGCGCCCGCCGCACCACGCTGACCGTGGTCGGCATCCTGCAGTTCATCGCGCCGATCATGCAGTTCCTCACCGGGGTGCTCATCCTCGGCGAGCCGATGCCCTTCGAGCGCTGGATCGGATTCGGCCTCGTCTGGGTCGCCGTCGCGGTCTTCACGGTGGACTCGCTTCTGTCGTCCCGGCGCAACCGGACCCGCGCCGAAGCGCTGGTGCCCGACCCCGTCTGACCGCGCTTTCCGAGACCGTTATGGGAGCGTGCCCACCTCGTTACACATCGTTAACGAACGGCAACATTGGGGAGACGAGCGCGCCACTAGGTTGAACACACCGGGCTGGTCCCGAACTGACCCGTGTCACCACAGCAAGGAGCACAATGAGCGTTCTCTCCCGTTCGCGTTCCGCAAAGGTCATGGGCGCCATCGCCCTGGTCGGCGCGAGCGCATTGGTCCTGGCCGGTTGCGCCGGATCCTCGACCCCCACAGCGTCCGGCGGCGCGTCCAACGAGCCGGCCGGTTTCAAGTTCCCGGTCAACTGCGACGAGGCCGAACCGGCCTCGTACACCCCGGAGTACACCTCCACGTCGGAGGGCCCCGCCACCGACCTCGAGTTCACCATCGGCACCGCGTTGCCTGTCACCGGAAACCTCGCCTTCCTCGGCCCGCCCGAGATCGCCGGCACTGAATTCGCTGCCGCTGAGGTCAACGACGCGGCGAAGGGTGTGACCATCAACCTCGTCCAGGGCGACTCGGGCGACACCGACAACAAGGCCTACGAGACCGAGATCCCCCGTCTGCTGAACGCGGGCGCCACGGCGATCATCGGCGCGGCGTCCTCCGGCACGTCGCTGCAGTTCATCGATCAGGTCATCGCCGCCGACGCGATCCAGTTCTCGCCCGCCAACACCTCGGCCGCCTTCACGGGTTACGAGGACAAGGGTCTCTACTGGCGCACCGCTCCTTCCGACGTCCTGCAGGGCGAGGTGCTCGGCAACCTCATCGCGGGCGACGGCGCCGAGACGCTCGGCATGATCATCCTCAACGACTCGTACGGAACGGGTCTCGCCTGCTTCACGAAGGCCGCCTTCGAGAACGCCGGCGGCGAGGTGGTCTCCGCGTCGCTGTACAACACGGGTGACACCAACTTCTCGGCTCAGGTCGAGGACGTCCTCGCGGCTGACCCCGACGCCATCGCGCTGATCACGTTCGAAGAGGTGAAGACGATCATCCCCGAGCTCGTGGGTGCCGACTTCCCGAAGGACAAGATGTACCTCGTGGACGGCAACCTCTCGAACTTCGGCGACGAATTCGAGGCCGGCACCCTGACGGGCGCCAAGGGAACCTACCCCGCCGTCGACCCCGACAGCATCGCCACGTTCCGCGAGGATCTCAACGCGTTCTGGACGGGCGAGGGCAACGAGGAGCTCAAGGACTACACCTACGGTCCCGAGTCCTACGACGCGGTCATCCTCCTCGCACTCGCTGCCCTCGAGGCCGGCTCCAGCGAGGGTCCGGACGTCGCTGCGCACTTGCAGCAGGTGTCCGGCGGCTCGGGTGACGGCACGAAGTGCACCACCTATGCGGAGTGCGCCGACATCATCAACGCCGGTGAGGTCGCCGACTACGACGGTGTCTCGGGCCCCATCACCTTCAACGAGGTGGGCGACCCGACGGAGGCATCCATCGGTGTCTTCCAGTACGGCGAGGACAACAACTACTCGTTCCTCAACGTCGGCTGATTCGACGATCACAGAACGGCCCCGGTCCTCGGACCGGGGCCGTTCTCTGTGCGCCCGACGCGCTGTCACCGGCAGCGATGGGCCGGCGCTCGGTGCATCGCGGCAGGGGAGCGGATGCCGCCGCCGAGGACGTCCGCCGGCGGCATTCCGTGCGCACATGACGACGCCCCCGACCGAAAGCCGGGGGCGTCGAAGGGTCCTTCTGGAGGTCAGGTGCCGAGCGTCCCCAGGTAGAGGCCGATGACCTTCGGATCGTTGAGCAGCTCGCGGCCGGTGCCCGTGTAAGCGTCACGGCCCTGATCGAGGACGTAGCCCCGGTCGCAGATTTGCAGGCACCGGCGCGCGTTCTGCTCGACCATGATGGTCGTCACACCGGCTTTGTTGATCTCCGAGACGCGGAGGAACGCCTCGTCCTGGCGGGACGGCGACAGACCGGCCGACGGCTCGTCCAGCAGGAGGACGTAGGGGTCCATCATCAGTGCGCGGCCCATGGCGACCATCTGCCGCTCGCCGCCCGAGAGCGAACCGGCCCGTTGCTGCAGACGCTTGGCGAGGTCGGGGAAGATCGACGTCACGAAGTCGATGCGTTCGTTGACGACCTTCGGCCGCTGATACGCACCCATCTGCAGGTTCTCAGCGATCGACAGGCTCGGGAAGACGTTGTTCGTCTGCGGGACGAACCCGACACCCTTCGCCACCAGCTTGTTCGCTCGCAGGCCCGTGATCTCCTCGCCATTGAGCATGACGGCACCGGAGCGGACCTTCACCTGCCCGAAGATCGCCTTGAGCATCGTGGACTTACCGGCGCCGTTGGGGCCGATGATGCCGATGAGCTCGCCCTTCGCGGCCGTCAGATTGGCGCCGTTGAGGATGTTGACGCCCGGCAGATAGCCGGCGTGCACATCTCGCAGCTCGACGACGTTCTGAGCACGTGCAGTCGCAGTCGCGCCCGCGGGGGATGCGGCGGTGTCGCTCACTTGGTCTCCTCCGTTCCGCGCGTCGAGCCCGGAGTGCCGGGTGCCGACGAATCCTCCGCGGCGTGCGTCGTGGCATCCGCCTCGACGGTGTCCTGCAGCTTGTGCTGCTCCTCGATCAGTTCCTGAGCTTCGGCGGTCAGCTCGCCCTCGTAGCGGCCCGTGACGACGCCGAGATCGACGTCCTGGTGGGCCCCGAGGTAGGCGTCGATGACGGCCTGCTCTTTCATGACGGTGTCGGGCGGCCCCTCGGCGACGACCTTCCCCTCGGCCATCACGACGACCCAGTCGGCGATGTGACGGACCATGTGCATGTCGTGCTCGACGAAGAGCACCGTCATCCCGAGGTCCTTGAGATCCAGGATGTGGTCGAGGAGGGACTGCGTGAGCGCCGGGTTGACGCCGGCCATCGGCTCGTCGAGCATGACCAGCGTCGGGTCGCTCATCAGGGCGCGCGCCATCTCGAGGAGTTTGCGCTGACCGCCAGAAAGCGATGCTGCGAAGTCCTTCTCCTTGGCGTCGAGCTTGAACCGGGCGAGCAGGCCGCGGGCCTTGTCCTCGATCGCTGCTTCCTGCTTGCGCCAGAGGAACGGCAGGATGCCGCGCCAGATGGTCTCGCCACCCTGACCGGGCGCCCCGAGCTTCATGTTCTCGAGCACCGTGAGCAGTCCCAGCGACTTCGTCAGCTGGAAGGTGCGCACCTGGCCCATCCGGGCGGCCTTGAACGCCGGGATGCCGGCGAGGTTCTGGCCGTCGAAGGACCAGGTGCCCTCGTTGGGCTTGTCGAACCCGGTCAGCAGGTTGAACAAGGTGGTCTTGCCGGCACCGTTCGGACCGATGAGCGCGGTGATGGCATTCCGCGGGATCTCGAGGTGGTCGACGTCGACGGCGGTCAAGCCGCCGAAGACTCGCTTGACACCGTCGGCGACGATGATCGGGTCGACCTTCTCCACACCGGGGCGGATCTCGCCCTTGTGCAGGCCGGTGGCCTTGGGACGGGGAGCGGGGGGCGCGACGTCAGCGGACAAAGGTCAGCTCCTTCTTGCTTCCGAGGATGCCCTGCGGTCGGAAGATGACCAGCAGCATGAGGGCGACACCCACCAGGACGAACACGAGCATCTGGCTCTGCTCCGCGGTGAGGAAGGGCAGCCAGCCGATCTTCACGAGCGCGGGGAGGAGGTTGGACAGGAATGCGCGGACGACCCAGAAGAGCACCGCTCCGAGCACGGGGCCGAAGATCGTGGCGGCGCCGCCGAGCAGCAGGGCCGTCCAGACGTAGAACGTCTGCGACGTCACGTACACGTTCGGGTTCACGTTGGTACCCATCGCCGTCACGATTCCGCCGGCCGCGATGATCACGCCGCCCACGATGAGCGCCTGCATCTTGAAGGCGAACACGTTCTTCCCCAACGAGCGCACGGCGTCCTCGTCTTCGCGGATCCCGCGGATGACACGTCCCCAGGGACTCCGCATCAGCAGCCAGACGAAGGCGACGACGACCGCGATGACGACGATGCCGACGATGATGACCCACCACTGGTCGGACTGATACGTCCACGGTCCGAAGCCGTAGCGGCCCGGCGGCAGCGGGTTGCTCGCGCGGAAGTCGCGCTGGAAGCCCGAGAGGCCGTCCGCCGAACCCGTCACCTCGCGGTAGGAGGACGTCAGGAAGAGCAGACGCACCACCTCCGCCGCAGCGATCGTGACGATGGCCAGGTAGTCCCCTCGCAGACGCAGAGTCGGGATGCCCATGACCAGGGAGAACAGCACCGCACCGACCAAGCCGATCAGGGCTGCCACCGCCCAGGGAAGGCCGAAGGTGAGTGTCGAGATCGCGAAGCCGTAAGCGCCGACGGCCATGAAGCCCGCGACGCCCATGTTGAGCAGGCCGGCGAAGCCGAAATGAACGGAGAGACCGATCGCCGCGAGAACGAAGCCGAGGGTGACCGGCGACAGGATCTGCGCCGCGGTGTTGCTGAGGATCTGGAGGAAGTCCATGAGGCGTTATCCGATTCGCTCTCGGCGCCCGAGGAGACCCTGCGGACGGAACAGAAGGATGACGATGAGCACGACGAGCGCGCCGACGTACTTCAAATCAGACGGGATCCACAGCGTCGAGACCTCGACGAGCAGGCCGACGATGATCGCGCCCACGAGCGCGCCGAAGGCGGTGCCGAGACCCCCCAGCGTGATGGCGGCGAAGACCAGGAGCAGGATGCTCGTGCCCATGTCCCACTTGATCCCCGGGCGGAAGTAAGCCCACAGGACGCCCGACAGTCCCGCGAGCGCAGCGGCCATGATCCAGACGATGCGGACGACGTTGTCGACGTCGATGCCGCTTGCCGCTGCCAAGGACGGATTGTCGGAGACCGCGCGCGTCGCGCGACCGATGCGGGTGCGCATGAGCCAGAAGGCGAATGCCACGATGACGACGATGGAGACGCCCATGCTGATCAGGTCGGTCACCGTCAGCCGGATCGGGCCGAGCCCCGGGATCGTTGCGGATGCTCCGCCCGGCAGATTGACCGTCCCACCGCCGACGAACATCTGGAAGACGTAGCGCAGCGCCAGCGACAGGCCGATCGAGACGATCATGAGCTGGACCGTGCCGATGCCCTTTCGTCGCAATGGCCGCCACAGGCCGGCATCCATCCCGAATCCGAACAGCCCCGAGACGATCACCGCGAGCGGGATCGCGATCCAGATCGGCATGTCCACGGCTACGGAGAAGAAGAGCGCTGCCAGTGCGCCGAAGGTCACCATCTCGCCGTGCGCGAAGTTCGACAGACCGGTCGTGCCGAAGACGAGGGAGGCGCCGATCGCGGCGAGGGCGAGCATGAGACCGAAGTTCAGCCCGTTCACGGCTCGAGACAGGAACTGGTCGAAGAAGGACGTCGTCGTCCGTTCCGCCGCTCCCAGCGTGAAGTTGCGCGTCACGTTGCTCGTCGCGCCGAACTCCACCTCTTGCGTGAACTCGAAGCCGTCGGGCGCGCTCACGCCGTCCGGAAGCGAGTCCTCGACGAGCTCGACCGTGTAGGGCACGTCCTTCGTGGGGACGGGCACGCGCCACGATCCGTTCGCTGTGGTCTCCGCCTCACCCGTGTATTCACCGCCCGTCACGACCACCGTGGCACCTTCGACGGGCTCACCAGCGGCCCGGACGTTGCCTTGGACGGCGAAAGGGAAATCCTCCGGATCCTGGGTGCCGGCCATCGCGGGATTCGCGAGGCCGAACAGCAGGGCGCCGGAGAAGACTCCGGCGATGAGGGCTACGAGTGCGCGTCGCCATCGATTGCGGGCGCGCACAGAGCGGGTGGTCGTCACCGACACCTCCTGGTTGAAGCATGGTCAGCGCGCAGAGGTACGGGTGCCCCCGGCGCCACACGACCGTATCCAGCGATTGTTGCCGCTGTGTTTCCCTGCCGCAACCATCGACACTCCGCCTCTTGCCCTCATCGCGGGCGGAGGGAATGAAAGCAGCGCCCCGCGCCTTAGAATTCAGACAAGCCGTTCGATGCAGGAGAGCACATGGAGCACAACGACCCGTTCGGATTCGTGGGACTGACGTACGACGACGTCCTGCTGCTGCCCGGTCACACGGACGTCATCCCGTCCGAGGCCGACACCTCCTCCCGGGTCACGCGACGCATCACCGTCGCGACTCCTCTCCTCTCCGCCGCGATGGACACCGTCACCGAGTCGCGCCTCGCGATCGCCATCGCGCGCGAGGGCGGCATCGGCATCATCCACCGCAACCTGTCGATCGCCGATCAGGCATCCATGGTCGACCGCGTGAAGCGCAGCGAGTCGGGCATGATCACCGACCCGATCACGACGACCCCCGACGCGACCATCGAAGAGGTGGACGCGCTCTGCGGGCAGTACCGCATCTCGGGTCTCCCCGTGGTGGATGACGAGGGGCACCTCGTCGGCATCGTCACCAACCGCGACATGCGTTTCGTCTCGGGCTTCGAGCGCCAGACGACGAAGGTGCGCGACGTCATGACGAGCGAGAACCTCGTCACCGGCAAGGTCGGCATCGGGGCGAACGAGGTCATCGCCCTCTTCGCCCACCACCGCGTCGAGAAGCTCCCCCTCATCGATGAGGAGGGAAAGCTCGCCGGGCTCATCACCATCAAGGACTTCGACAAGAGCGAGAAGTACCCGCTCGCCACGAAGGACGATCAGGGCCGGCTGCGGGTCGGCGCAGCGATCGGGTTCTTCGGCGACGCCTGGGAGCGCGCCGAGGCGCTGCGGGATGCCGGGGTCGACGTCATCGTGGTCGACACGGCCAATGGTCAGTCCGCGGGTGTCATCGACATGGTCAAGCGAATCAAGGCCGACGCCTCGTTCGCGCACATCGACGTCATCGGCGGCAACGTCGCGACCCGCGAAGGCGCGCAGGCGTTGATCGACGCCGGAGTGGATGCCGTCAAGGTCGGCGTCGGACCGGGGTCGATCTGCACGACCCGCGTCGTCGCCGGCGTGGGTGTGCCGCAGGTGACCGCCATCTACGAGGCGTGGCTCGCGGCGCGCGAGGCCGGCGTGCCGATCATCGCCGACGGTGGTCTGCAGTACTCGGGAGACATCGCGAAGGCGCTCGTCGCCGGTGCGGACACGGTCATGCTCGGTTCACTCCTGGCGGGTACCGACGAGTCCCCGGGGGAGGTCGTCTTCCAGGGCGGCAAGCAGTTCAAGCTCTACCGGGGGATGGGTTCGCTCGGTGCGCTGCAGACGCGCGGCAAGAAGACCTCCTACTCGAAGGACCGTTACTTCCAGGCGGACGTGCCGAGCGACGACAAGCTGATCCCCGAAGGCATCGAGGGGCAGGTCGCATACCGCGGTCCGGTCTCGGCCGTCGCGTATCAGCTCGTCGGTGGGCTCCGCCAGTCGATGTTCTATGTGGGCGCCCGCACGATCGAGGAGCTGAAGGCGCGCGGCAAGTTCGTGCGCATCACCTCGGCCGGTCTCAAGGAGTCCCACCCGCACGACGTCCAGATCGTCGTCGAGGCGCCGAACTACAAGCGCTGAGCGGGTCTGCGAGCCCGACACGCCCGGGATGCGGGGCTGATTTGCCCAGTCCCCGAACCCCGCGTAACTTATTACTTGTTCGCCCCACAGGGAAGAGCGAGAGGCCGAAAGGCCCGCCGTCCTCAAGATGGCGAACCACCCCTCCAAGAAAAAACAGTCGCTTTGCGATTGGGTCTGACCTCAGGTCTAGGACGGGGCATCGGGACGCTCCCGCAGCCGTCACCTCCCACACTCCGGATCTTTCGAGATCGCCGGCGTGTCGGGTTTGACGGGTTCGCGGGTGTCATCCTAAGGTAGAGAAGTTGCCTCACTACGAAGCCCTTGCGGGGGTGGTGTGGGAGCATCCGATCCTTGAGAACTCAACAGCGTGCACTTGTCAAATGCCAAATAACCTCGATCTCGGCTTCGGCTGAGGTGAGATTCCTTTGGATCAAAGTCCGGCATTTCGGTGTCGGCGATGGATAGTCAGCAATGATTTATCTTTTGGTCAGTTCAAACTCGCTGCTTCGGCCTATTCCGGTCGTTGTCAGTATTTTTCTTTTACGGAGAGTTTGATCCTGGCTCAGGATGAACGCT
>NZ_JBMWDN010000006.1:0-136608 GCF_049545465.1 Microbacterium sp. NPDC079356
TCGTTCTGCTGATCACTCGTGAGCGGCACACAAACCTCCGGATCGATCATCGCCGGTGGTGCGTTGACCCGTTGAGATCGCCATCGTTTACGGCACGGCCGGCGCCGACGTGGATCAGCACTCAACACGCCGGGCGATGTAACCGCCGAAACCCCCCGCCGTAACGGCCACTGGCCGAAGCCCTCATCGGACGTTTTCGGTGGGTCGAACGTGAGTTCGGGAAGGGCTGCCATATGTGACCGCAAGGGGATCCCTCTGCGCGCCGCATGAGCTATTCGAGCAGCGTGTCACCCGGGTGGGTGCAAATGTTCGGCTGTACGAGCTCACTGTGGCGGCATGCGGTGGTGTCAGCTCTGGTCGCTCATGCCAGATGGCCGGTGGAGTTCGAGCGGGATCAGGAGAGTTTCTGTCGGCGGGAGGATGAGGCTCGCCGGCTCGACCCCGACGATAGCTCCACTCAGCATTCTCCTGTTTCGGGATTGACGGTCATCTTCCCGCACACCGATCCACCCTCCGGCGCCTCGTTGACAACCGAAGAAGTGACGGTGGTCCATGACACGGCGGTTCCCGCCGGGATTCCATCCTGATCCCGGAGAAGCACCTCGCGATCGCCGATGAAAGTACCGGTGTCGGGGTCGATGATGATGTCTACGCGAGTGCCCCATGCCTCCTCGACCCGCCCGATCGCGATCCCCGTTCGACCCTGAAGGGTGGCTTGATCACTGACGAAGGTCACGCCAGGGATCATGGCCGCGGCCTTATACATCGCAGCGCGCAGATCCGCAGGAACGTTCCCGATTCGGAGCCGGTCCGCCATATAGACGAGCGCTTCGGTGTCGGGTGAAGGGCCAGCGCCGAGGGTGACACGGTAGATGTAGTTGAGCAGACGGTACGGGTCTCGCGGAAGCTCGTCCAAGTCCGCGAATCCCGCCCCGGATGAGCCCCCGTAGAACGCGCCGCCCGGCGCTCGAAGGAGATCTCCAGCCTCGAACGTGTCCGACGACGACACCCCGTCCCACCACTCGTTCGCGATCTCCTCCGATTCTGGACCGAAGGTCGCCGCGATGGACTGCGGACCGCGCACCCATACCCAGTCGTCGGACGGATCCGCGGGACGGTAGAGGGTGTCATCGGACGCGTACTGGTACGAGGCCACGACGTCACCATTGCCCCCGCTTGACAGGTGCACTCCCACCGTCCTGACCTTTAGGTATTGACCGGGCTGCACCACCGGGTCAATCGAGGCGATCGCAGCGGAGCTGGCTTCATCGAGGACGGCTGCGGCAGCTGCATCCGCGCCCCCGCGCCACCCCGCAAAACCGACCACGTCCGTCAACACGAGCCCCGCCACGAGCGCCGCGGCGCCGACAGCGCTGAGCCCGCTGATCGCGAAACGCCGAGCGCGTTTCGGTCGGCGTGGCGTGCTGGTGTGCGGCTGGGCGTAGCCGGCGGCTGCGGCTAGGAGCGCGCCGCGCCCCCGGTTCAGCGCCGCTTCCGGTGGTGCGGCCTCGCTACGCGTGTTGCGCAGCAGCGTCAACTCGTCCATGTTCCTTCTCCATCTCGGGATCGGTCGTGCCGGCCGCGGTCCGCAGGATGCGGCGGGCACGGTTGAGTCGTGAGCGAACGGTGCCAATCGGCACGTCGAGAGCGCGTGCGACGCCCGCGTAGTCGAGGTCGCCCCATGCGTACAGCAGCAGGGTGTCGCGGTCGGACGCAGGCAGACCACGCAGCGCCGAAGCCAAGCGCCGCGTGAGCCGCGCAGCGTCCAACCGCGCACCCGCCTGCTCGATCACGTCGGGCGAGAGCTGCGCCGCGAGATCCGCAACCATGCCCTTCCACGCCCGCGCTTCCAGCCGCACATGCTTATGCATCAAGCGGGTGGCGATCCCGAACAGCCAGGGGCGAGCATCGACGACCGCGAGGTCGTACGCTGCTCTCTTCTCGAAGGCGACGAGGAACGTCTCCGACATCACGTCCTCGGCGCTGCCCTCTCCCAGCCGCTGCGCCGCGTAGCGGTAGATCACTGGCGCATGTCGATCGAAGAGCAGCGCGAACGCACCCGGCTCATCGGCCGAGCGTTCGATCACCTCGTTGTCTGTGCTCACGTCTGTATTGCTCATTTGTCCCGTTCGAGTTCACGATCCAGTACACGCGCTCGATCGGACGTCACGACGTGCCGGTAAGCACAGCAACGACAACAGCGACGCCACGAAGGCAAGCGCGCGAGAGCGTGGGCCCGAAAGTGAATCCGGAAGGCCGTGAATCCCGCGAATTCCGGTGATGAGTGCGCCGGACAGGGTCCGATGACACCGATCAGCACCGCCCGAAAGCCGGTCCATCAGCGTGCTTCGCGCGCATGCGGCACGTCGAGCAAACGGCTGGGCGCGTGCGACTCGTGCTCGGCCTCCGCGCGACGCGGGTCTCAACGTCGCGATGGGCGTCGTGATGGAGGATGTAACGGATCGGGAGGGTGTGGACAGTACAGGGCATGGATGCGACTGATCGGGCGCAGGGGACGCTGTGGGAGCGTGGTGCTGCCGGTGATGGTGGCGCGTTCGGTCTGATCTTCGATCTACATCGCGACCGTGTGTTCCGTCACGCCTACCGGATCCTGCAGGACGTCCACGATGCCGAGGATGCGTCCGCGGTCGCGTTCCTCGAACTGTGGCGGCGCCGCCGGCAGGTGCGATTGGTGGACGGGTCGCCGTTGCCGTGGCTGCTCGCGACGACCACGAATACGTGCCGGAACCTCGCCCGCGCGAAGCGCCGCTATCGGACCCTGCTCGACACGCTGCCCCACAGCGCAACCGCACCTTCGGCCGAGGACGCGGCCCTCGACGGGCTCGTCGCCGACGGCGAGCTCGCAGCCGCGCTGACCACGCTGAGCCGGGCGGATGCGGAGCTGTTCGCCCTGGTCGCGGTGGAGGGCTACTCGATCACGGACGCCGCCGTCGCGGTTGGAGTGTCGCCAGGGGCGGCGCGCACGCGGATGCACCGGATCCGGCACAGCCTGCAGCACCGGTTGGGTCACCACACCCTTGCCGGGTACCTCTCGAAGGAGGCGACATGAACACCATCCAGATGAGCCCCGAGTTCGCGACCGCGTTCCGTGCCCGACTCGTCGAGCACGTGAACACCACCGCCCGACCGAAGCGGCGCCGCGCGCTCCTCGCGGGCGGGATCACGCTGGCCCTGGTTCTCGGCGGCACGGCCGCGGCCGCCGCGACCGGGCTGATCCCCCTCCCCGGCGGAACCGAGATCACCGAGCTGGCTGAGACCACCTCCGGCACCTTCACCGGCACCGACGCGCTCGAACTCGGGGAGCGGCCGGCGGATACGACCGGGGTCGCGGTCTCGCTGACCTGCCTCACTCCTGGGACATTCACGTTCGACGACGGAGCATCCGTGACGTGCAGCACTGCGTCCGACAGTGCCAACCCGACCACGTACGTCGTCCCGGCAGACGCGGTCACCGGCAACCAGGTCGGCATGGTCACCGGACCGGACTCGGTGTGGTCGATGACCGCGACCTGGATGCTGGCGGAGACGACCGAATGGGCGGTCAACGTCGACGGGTACACCTACGGCGTCATCAACGAGAACGGTGAACCCGACCTGATCGCGGTCATGACCACCGACAACCAGCCGGGGTACGTCTGGCGGATGGACCTGGACGACGCCAACGGCACCACCGCCGCGGAATCGTTCACCTCACCCGAAGACGCCCTGCGATGGCAGGAAGAGAACGCCGGCACCGTCCATTACATCCCCGTCTACGAACCCGACGGCACCACACAGATCGGCGAATTCCAGGTCGGCGGCAACTAAGGGCACCCGCGCGACTGCGAACGGGGAAGCCCGACAACCGGTCGGCCCACGCATGCCCTCAGATATCGACTACGCCCGAACCCATCGAAGCGCGATGCGCACGTTTAGCCCGCCCGGTGAATTGAACGTCCATGGTGCCCTAACTGCCGCATCGGAACTGTCCGTATGAGGATCCTCTTGCGGGCAATGCGCGATCCAGGGAGGTCGCGTACGCGCGGAGACGCGCGCGATTAGGGCCCCGTTGCTACCTGCGCCGATCCATTCGGCGAGCTGATGGCTGACGAGGAGACGCGTGCGACAGCGGGGAACTGGAAGCCCGTTCGGAGGGAGCGTTGACGTGCCAGGGCCCGGGACCTTGGTCCCGCATCCCCGCCACAGCGAGACGTAGCTTGGAATTGTAGATACCCGCCGGGGGTATAGGTGGTGATCATGCAGGGGAGGGGCACGGTCCCCGTGAGGAAGAAGTGGTGTGCTGATGATGTGGGATGACGGTGATGGCGGCTACGACATGGGCTTCGGAATGGGCTGGGGTTGGGGTTGGCTGTGGGCTGTTCTCATCCTGATCGGGATCGGGCTGCTGGTGTACGTGGCGGTCCGGCTGAGCACTCGCAGTACGACATCGCCTGCAGCTTCCGCCCCTCCGACGACCGGTGAGGCGTCGCCTGGTCCTGCGGTGTCGTCGGCTCAGCGGATCCTCGAGGAGCGCTACGCGCGCGGCGAGATCGACACGGACGAGTTCAACGAGCGCTCGCGTGTTCTCAGAGGCGGATGAGACGCGCTGCCCGGTCATCACCGGGTCCACGGCGTTCTGAGACCCGCCGGATCATGCGTTGGCCGTGGGCCAGCGGTTGGTCGGCCGAGCGAGGCTATGATGACGACATGCCGAACGGGCAGCAGATGAGCGCGACGTCGAACGCGGCGGGGGCCGGCCAGTCCTGGTCACCCATCGCGTACACGAGCGAGAAGGACTTCCACGCCCTGACCGCCGGACCCGACGGCACCCTGTACGGGCTCTCCACAGATGAGCCTGCTGTGCTGACCAGCACCGACGGCGGTTCGACCTGGACGGCAGCGGGCGCGAACATCTCCGCGTACGCGCTCACTGTCGACGACACCGGCACCGTCTACGCCACCACCCCCGGCGGGGTTCTGTTCAGCGTGGACGGGGCGGCCACCTTCGCGCCCGTGACCGATGCGCCGGCGCTGTATCTGCTGTCGGCATCCCCCGACCACTCGACCCTGGTCGGAGTCGACGCCGAGGGCACCATCTGGACGAGCGCGGACGCCGCCGTATCGTGGACCGAAGTCGGCAGTGCGGACGGCCAGGCGCAGGCGGTCGCTCTCACCTCGTCGGGAGAGATCGCCGTGGCCGACGACAGCGGGCTCCGGCTCCTCGGCGGCGACCAGTGACCCGGGACCTGCGAGTCGGGAGGCGCACGTGAGCGAGCAGTCCGCGAAGATCAGCCTCGTCGGCTCGGTGGCGCTGGGCACCGGGGTGATGATCGGCGCGGGGATCTTCGCACTCGTCGGGCAGGTCGCCGGACTCGCCGGCGACTGGTTCCCGGTCGCGTTCATCGCCGGCGCCGCCGTCGCAGGTGTCAGCTCCTACGCCTACGCACGGTACTCGAGCGTGAACCCGTCGGCGGGCGGCATCGCGATGCTGCTGAAGGACGCGTATGGCCCGGGCGTGGTCGCTGGGTCGTTCTCGCTGTTCATGTACGTGTCGATGGTGGTCGCCGAGAGCCTCCTCGCCCGCACGTTCGGCACCTACCTGCTGCGACCCTTCGGGCTCCAGGACTCCGCCGTGCTGGTGCCGCTGCTGGGCATCATCGCGATCGCGGCCGCGGCTGTAGTGAACCTCGTCGGCAACCAGCTCGTGGAACGCTCCGCGCTGGTCACCGCGGTCCTGAAGATCGTCGGGATCGCGGTCCTCGCAGCGGCCGGTCTCATCGGTGCGGCCGCCACCGGCGCCGGGTTCTTCTCACACAGCTCCGACAGCGGCGACGGCATCCTCGGCGCCATCGCCGCTGTCGCGCTGTGCGTGCTCGCGTACAAGGGCTTCACGACGATCACAAACCAGGGCGATGACCTGGCACACCCCAAGCGGAACATCGCCCGGTCCATCACGATCTCGATCGTGATCTGCGCGGTGCTGTATCTGCTGATCACTCTGTCGGTGGGTGCGAGCATCGGGGCGTCCGGCGCGATCGATGCCCGCGACTACGCCCTCGCTGAAGCAGCAGACCCGGTGTTCGGCGCGTGGGGCGTGGGCATCACTGTCGCGATCGCGGTGATCGCGACCCTCTCCGGACTGCTCGCCAGCCTGTTCTCGGTGTCGCGCCTGTACGGGATGCTGCAGGAGATGAAGCAAGCCCCCTCCCTGCCGGCGCGGGTGCCGCACCAGCCGCTGCTGATCACTGCCGGGGCCGCGATCATCCTCACCGCGGTACTCGACCTGAGCCGCATCGCGGCACTGGGGGTCTTCCTCTATCTCACGATGGACATCGCCGTGCAGTGGGGAGTGCTTCGCCGGCTGCGCGACAAGATCAACGCGCAGCGCTGGCTACCCATCGCCACGATCGTGCTGGACGTCGCGATCCTCGCCGCGTTCACGATCAGCAAGGCGCAATCCGATCTGCCCACCGTCGCCGTCGCAGCAGGTCTCCCAGCAGTGATCTTCGCCGCGCAGGCCTGGGTCGTAGCCCGCCGAACTCGAAGGGAGACCAGCGATCGCTGACCCCGCACCCGATTAGACCGAGCCGATCGGCACGCGAGAAGGCCCGGATCCCGTGGACGAGTCTGGGACCGTGGATTCGAGGTCGGATGGCCGCCGTTGCGCCGCGTATCGAGATCCTCGCCGACACGCGCGGTCGCGCGTACACTGACGGCGCGCGGCACCCGAGCCCCAGCATCCCCCCATCTGGGGGCCATACACCTCGACTGCTGGTGTGATGTCGCGTGATGGTACCTTCGCCGACCGGATCCCTGACCCGCGAGACGAGGGGACCGCCTCACCCTGCCAACACCCCCGGGATACGCGCGGGGACAGAGTCACGTCCCGATCCTTCAGCGAACGGCTTGACGGGCTGGCGCCGTCCGTGGCGCCCCATTGGGGTCACATCATGGGCCGCCCAATTCTCCGAACCACGGTGATCGCGGTTGTCGTGTTCGGCTTCCTGTTGCTGTGGGCGTCGGTCGCGTTCAACTGGCCGGCGGCGCAGTGGATCGTGCTGATCGGGTATGTGTTGCTCGCGATCCTCATCACTATTGGGTTCATCCGCCGGAGGCGGCGGCCGCGCCATGCTGCTTCCGAGCTTTCGGCATCCGACGCATACTCGGATATCCAACTCGGGCGAAGCCCGATCACGCACTATCCGCGCGATGAAGCCAGCACCTCCCAGATCGGCGATCCTCCAGGAGATCGCTAGTCACCCGAGCGCGCAGTAGCCGGTCGTCATGCGTGCCAGTCCCGCTTCACGCGCCCGCGCCCGTCGCCCGCGGACGCGGTGTTTTCAGATAGCCCGCCCGATGCGATGCACGGGCAAGGTCCGCCGCGCGGGCCAAGCGACTGTCGGCGTGAGCATCACCCAGTCGAGCAGATTCGGTGCGTGGCGCGGCTCGCAGGGACCAAACTCCGACGCTGCCATAGAGGTGGGCCCCGTGGGGCTCGAACCCACGACCCGCGGATTAAAAGTCCGATGCTCTACCGACTGAGCTAGAGGCCCTCAGCATCCCAGCCTAACGGGGGAGCGGCGCGGCATCCGTCACTCGGTGCTCTTCGAACTGCCGAAGACGACCCCGAGCATGATGCCGAACGACAGGCCGAACCCGACGCCGAGCCCGATGTTGTCGAGGAACAGCAGTCCGACCATCATCCCGCCGAGCATTCCGAAACCGATCCAGAGGCCGAACGACATCCCGTTCATGTTCTTGTTCGCCATGCCTCGACGCTACGGACGGCGCCGAGCCGCGGCATCCCCCACACGAGGGAAAAGAAGGCGGCGCCGCCGGAGCCCGCAGAGCTTCGACGACGCCGCCGGTCGAGAAGACCGTGATCACATCGGGGGCATCAGCACCGTGTCGATGAGGTAGACGGTCGCGTTCGCGGTCTGGACGCCACCGCAGATGACGTTGGCGTCGTTGACCATCAGCTCGTCGCCCGAGCCGGTGACCTCGAGGTCAGCGCCCTGAACGGTCGCGTGCGTGCCGACGATTTCGTCGGGTGCGATCTGGCCGGGGACCACGTGGTAGGTGAGGATCGACGTCAGCGTCTCGGAGTCCGTCTTCAGACCCTCGATGGTCTCGGCGGGGATCTTGGCGAACGCCTCGTCGACCGGGGCGAAGACGGTGAACTCGTCACCGTTCAGCGTGTCGACCAGGTTGACGTCGGGGTTCAGCTGGCCGCTGACGGCAGCGGTCAGCGTCTTGAGCAGCGGGTTGTTGGATGCCGCGGTGGCCACCGGGTCCTGCGCCATGCCGGAGACCGATCCGGCGCCGTCCGGAACGGCCTCGGCGTAGTCCGCGCAGCCCGGGCCGACGAGGTTGGCGGCGGGGTCCATCGTGTCCTCGGTCATCTCGGGCGAGGGCGACTCCATCGGCTCCTGCGACTCCATGCCCTCGCTGCTGGTGCCACCCTCGGGGGCGGTGCTCGACGAGCAGCCGGCGAGAGCGAACGCACCGACCAGCGTCAGAGAGAGTGCTGCGGTCATCTTCTTCTTCGTGCTGAACATGTTGTCCTCCATGTGTTGGGACCGCCCTCTGCGGCGGCGATGTCTGGTCTTCGGAACCACGAGGCAAACGGATTGCACATTTCCCGAGATTCTTTTTCGCGGGTTCTCGCTGGCCCGATGCCGACGGTCACGAAACGCTCTCGATCCCGCGTCCAGCCGGGGTTTCGGGCCCCGGCATCCGAGTTCCTCGTCTCCGGGGTGGCATGCTGAGAGGCGATGGTTATCGACGGTGTTGACGTTCCCGACGACGGGCAGGCGGCAGATCACGCCGGCGACCTCCTCGTCCGCATCACCGACGGCGACCAGGCGGCCTTCGCAGAGCTCTACGACATGCTCTCCTCACGGGTGTTCGGACTGATCCGACGCGTCCTCGTCGACCCGTCGCAGAGCGAAGAGGTGCTGCAGGAGGTTTTCCTCGAGGTCTGGCAATCCGCTTCCTCGTTCGCTCCGAACAAAGGGCAAGGAAGAAGCTGGATCCTGACGATGGCTCATCGTCGGGCCGTCGACCGGGTGCGCTCGTCACAATCGAGCGTGGACCGGGATATGCGTGTCGGAGCCCGGGACGCGTACACACAAGAAGAAGGCATCGCCGAACAGGTCGAGATGAAGATCGAAGGACGTCGCGTCGTCCGCGCACTCCGGTCTCTGCCCGACCCGCAACGCGAAGCCCTGACCCTCGCGTACTTCGGGGGATACAGCCAAAGTGAGATTGCGACGCTCCTCGGAGCACCGCTGGGAACGATCAAGACACGCATGCGCGACGGACTGAACCGCCTACGACAGGAGATGGGGGTGACACTGTGAACGAGATGGAGTTCGCCGAACTCTCCGCAGGGCACGCGCTCGACGCGCTGTCGCCGGAGGACGAACGCGCCTACCAGGACGCACTGGCCGCCCACCCCGAGTGGCAGGACCAGGTCGACGCCGACGCACAGGTCGCCGGATTCCTCGCCGAAGGCGGGGGCGAAGAAGCCCCTCCCGCCGATCTGCGGGCCCGGTTGCTCGAGCAGATCAGTGGGATGCCGCAGGCCCCGGCGCGTGCTGCTGCCGCTGAGCCTGTCGCCGCGGAGCCTGCGGCCGAGTCCGCTCCGGCGGACGAGCCCGTCGTCGCCGGACCGCCGACCGAAGCGATCCAGGCCGTGCAGCGACGCAACTGGACCCGCGGACTCTTCGCGCTCGTCGCATCCGCCGCACTTCTCGTCGGCATCGGCTGGGGCGTCGGATCCCTCGTCGAACAGGCCCGCACGCCCCTCGAGGTGCAGGCGCTGGAGCAGATCGAGGCCGCGCCCGACGCGCAGACCGTGACCGGTCAGTTCACCGACGGCGGCGAGGCCGTGCTGCACTGGTCGGACGAGCTCGACAAGGTCGTGCTGACGACGGATGACGCACCCGAGATCCCCTCGGACCGTTCCTTCGAGCTGTGGTTCATCCGCGGCGACCAGCCGATCTCGGCCGGCGTGTTCGACCCGTCCGACGAGGTCACGGCGCTGCTGTCCGGCGAGTTCGAGCCCGGCGACATCGTGGCGGTCACGGTCGAGCAGAAGGGCGGATCGCCCGACGGCTCGCCCACGACCGACCCGATCATCACGATCCCCACGGCCTGAGCCTCTCGGGTCTCGTCCCCGCCCTGCGGGGTAGCCTGGAGCGATGTTTGACGCGTCCCGCGACTTCCACAAGCCGGTCCGCCGTTCCCCCGACTCGTTCGATCGCAACTTCGCCGCCGACGATCCCGCTGAAGCCAGCCGCGTGGCGCACGCCACGGCATCCGCTCTGCTCTCGCGGGTGCGCGAGGCGCCGCACGACGAGGTCATCGACCGGCTCGTGACCTTCACCGACGCGCACGGCATCGCGACCATCGCCGAGCTGTGGGCGCAGTCGCCCGCCCGGTCGCTGCCGGGCGCGCTGTGGCGGCTGTACCTGCTGCAGCTGATGATCCACGACGACCCGGCGACGTCCGCGCTGCTCTACGAGCGGGGACGCACGCGGCTCGCATCGGCCGATGTCGTCATCGCGGGGGCGCCGACACCGGCAAGCCCCGACGAGCTCGTCTCGCTCATCGACCTCATCATGCGCGGGGTGTTCGCAGGCGACTTCGCGCTCGCCCTCGAGCGGGCGGCGGCGTTCTCGCGCGTCGTCTCGGCCGGCGCGACCGACCTCGCCGACGACTACGACGCGAGCGAACCCGGCCGGGCGTCGCAGTTCACGACCCGCGCGCTGCGCCTCGACACCTACGCCGGCGACCTCACGGCGGCCGCGGCCCTGTGGCGCCGCGACGGCCTCACCTGAGTCGGGGGCCGCGTCGCGGTCGCGGGGAGGAAAGTGCCGGGCCGCAGAACGCCTCTCGGCGCGTGGCCGCTCGCAGCGGCTGAAGATGGAGCCCGGGGTTACTGCGGCCCGGCTAGAAAAGTGTAACGGAGGGGCTCCGCGGGTATTCCAGCCCGCGGGGGATTTCGTTCGGGCCGGGCGTGTCGCGGCGCGGGCGTCGTGCGCGTTCACGGGTGCAACGGATGCCGGGTGACACGCGGCATCCCGTCGCTCTTCAGCGGCGTGTCGCGCACGATCCGTGGCATCCGTCGACACCGCCGCGGACGGATGCCGCCGCGTAGGCTCGTCGCATGGCTTGGCGCTTCGCTCTCATGATCGACCCCGCGGCATCCGACGATGCGCGCACCGACTTCGCCGACACGTTCACCGAGGTGGACCCGTCGGCCCCCGCGCTCACCGTGGGCGAGCTGAGCACGCAGCGCGGCGACGGGATCTTCGAGTCGATCGGCGTCGTCGACGGGCACGCGCAGGAGGTCGAGCCGCACCTCGAGCGACTCGCGCACTCCGCCGAGATCTGCGAGCTGCCCGCGCCGAACCTGGGGCAGTGGCGCGAGGCGATCCGGCGCGCGCAGGCCGCGTCGGGGGAGGGCGAGGCGGTCATCAAACTGATCCTGAGCCGCGGTGTCGAGCACGGACCGACGCCGACCGCGTGGGTCACGGTGGCGCCGGCCGCGGATTTCACGAAGGCGCGCACCGAGGGCATCGCGGTGGCGGTGCTCGACCGCGGGTACAGCATCGATCTGCCGGGGCGGGCGCCGTGGCTGCTGCTGGGCGCGAAGACGCTGTCGTACGCGGTGAACATGGCGGCGATCCGCGAGGCGAAGCGCCGCGGAGCCGACGACGCCGTGTTCGTGAGCTCCGACGGATTCGTGCTCGAGGCGCCGACCGCGTCGCTGATCATCCGCCGCGGCGACGCGTTCGTGACGCCGGCGCCGAACGGCGGCATCCTGCACGGCACGACCCAGCTGAGCCTGTTCGAGCACCTCGCCGCGCAGGGCTTCGAGACCGCGTACGAGACGCTGCCCGCCTCGGCCCTGTACGAAGCGGATGCTGCCTGGCTCGTCTCGAGCGTGCGTCTGGCCGCCCCGATCACCGCCGTCGACGGTCGCCCGCTGGCCGTGGACGCCGAGCTCACCGCATCCTTCAACCGCTACCTCCTCAGCCCCCGCGACTGACCCGGTCGCGCACGATGTCGGATCCCGCGCGCGACACGCCGAGCGGATGCCGCGACGCGCCGCAACTGGCCCATTCCCGTCCGACGACGTGTCAGGGCATTTCGGCGACGGCGGCGAGGATGGCCCGCTCCACGAGGTCCCAGTCGTGGATGACCATTGCATAGTCGAAGCGCAGCGTGCGATGACCCCACAGGGCGGATGACCCCACAGGGCGGCGTTGGCGTCGCGGACGAGGTCTTTGTGCCGCTGGGACGGCCCGTCGTGGTTCTCGCGCCCGTCGACCTCCACGATCAGGCGGTCGCCGATGAGCAGATCGACCCGGCCGACGGCGACCACCGACACCTGGGTGCGGATCCGAAGTCCACGTCCTCGCAGGCGGAACCGCACGAGCGATTCCAACCCGCTGTCGGCATCGCTCTGGGCGAAGGCGACGACATCGCGTGCCTCCTGGTCGAGGAGGTCGACGAGCTCGGCGCGATCGCGCGCACGCAGCAAACCCTTCCTGAGCGCGGACTCCAGTGCGACGAAGAACGACTCGAGTCCACGACAGCGCCGGATCTGCCACAGCACGATCGCAAGGGGCGGGATGCCGAAGTCCCGGCGGCGGCCGCCGTCCCAGTGCACGACGCATCCACAGTCCGCGCCGTGGTGCGCACGCCCGTCGCGGCCCATCCACACGTGCGTGGTGCGGTCGTCCTCCAGCACCCACAGGCCCAGGTGGCGCGCGGCCGTGATGCAGGCCAGTGCCCCGCCGTGCTGCGCAGCGACGACGGCCCCGGTGCAGGCCTCGCGGGTCGCGTAGACACCGTTGCGCACGCGGTGCAGCACACCGCGCGTCACCGAGCGATCGATCGCCGATCTGGGAACGCCCGCGGTGCGAAGAGCGGCGAAGGTCACGATCGAGGCGTCCCCACACATGACCTCAGGCTGGGCCCGTCTGCCGTCCCCCGAGCACCCTCCTCACCATTCTTCGCATAGTCGGTCAGGTCGGCCGGATGAGGAGGAGGCTGCGATCCGAGCAGGATGTCGGATGCCGGGCCGCAACACGCCGTGCGGCGCGGCGACACGCCGCACGGCGCGGTCCGACGTCCGACCCTGGTTCCACACACAAAAGAACGCGCCGGCACGGAACCCGAATCCGTGCCGGCGCGTGGCCTCAGGGAGGAGGACTCACCCGAAGCGACCCGAGACGTAGTCCTCGGTGGCCTGGACGGACGGCTTGGTGAAGATCGTGCCGGTCTCGTCGTACTCGATGAGCTTGCCGGGCTTGCCGGTGCCGGCGATGTTGAAGAACGCGGTCTTGTCCGAGACGCGCGAGGCCTGCTGCATGTTGTGCGTCACGATGACGATCGTGTACTCGCTCTTGAGCTCCTGGATGAGCTCCTCGATCGCGAACGTCGAGATCGGGTCGAGGGCAGAGCACGGCTCGTCCATCAGCAGCACGTCGGGGGAGACGGCGATCGCGCGCGCGATGCAGAGGCGTTGCTGCTGACCACCCGACAGACCCGATCCGGGCTTCTCGAGACGGTCCTTGACCTCGTTCCAGAGGTTCGCGCCGCGCAGCGACTTCTCGACGAGGGCGTCGGCGTCGGACTTCGAGATGCGCGAGTTGTTGAGCTTCACACCGGCCAGCACGTTGTCGCGGATCGACATCGTGGGGAACGGGTTCGGCCGCTGGAAGACCATGCCGATCTGACGGCGCACCAGCACCGGGTCGACGCCGGGGCCGTAGAGGTCCTCGCCGTCGAGCAGGACCTCGCCCTCGACGCGCGCGCCGGGAATGACCTCGTGCATGCGGTTGAGTGTGCGCAGGAAGGTGGACTTGCCGCATCCGGACGGGCCGATGAAGGCCGTCACGCTGCGGGGCTCGATGTCGAGGGACACGCCCTCCACGGCGAGGAAGTCGCTGTAGTAGACGTTGAGGTCGTTGACTTCGATGCTCTTGGACACTTCGGGTGCTTTCTGTCGGATGCCGCGGGTCAGCGGCCGAACTTGGGGGCGAACTTCTTCGCGACGAAGCGTGCGATGAGGTTCAGCGCCATGACGATGATGATGAGGGTGAGCGCGCCGGCCCAGGCCCGCTCGAGAGCGGCGGGGATGTTCGTGCCGGGGTTCTGGAACTGGTCGTAGACGAACACCGGGAGCGTCATCATCGGGTTGTCGAACGCGTTCACGTTGAGCGACTGGGTGAAGCCGGCCGTCAGCAGCAGCGGCGCGGTCTCGCCGATGACGCGGGAGATCGACAGCATGATGCCCGTCGTGATGCCCGCGACGGATGTCGGGAGCACGACCTTGACGATCGTCAGCCACTTCGGCACACCGAGCGCGTAGCTCGCCTCGCGCAGCTCATTCGGCACGAGCCGCAGCATCTCCTCGCTCGACCGCACGACGACGGGGATCATCAGCACCGAAAGCGCTAGCGAACCCATGAAGCCGGTGTTGAGACCGGGCCCGTAGATGAGCGCGCAGACGGCGACGATGAACAGACCCGCCACGATCGAGGGGATGCCGGTCATGACGTCGACGAAGAACGTGATCGCCTTCGCGAGACGGCCGCGTCCGTACTCGACGAGGTAGATCGACGTCATGAGGCCGATCGGCACGGAGATGAGCGTCGCCCACCCGGTGACGATGAGCGTGCCGTAGATGGCGTGGATCGCTCCACCGCCCTCGCCGACGATGTTCCGCATCGAGTACGAGAAGAACATCGGGTCGAATCGTGCGATGCCGTTGACGACGACCGTGAACAGCAGCGAGATCAGCGGCAGCAGCGCGATCGTGAAGGCGATCGACACCAGCACGGTCGCCAGCCGGTCAGCGGCGCGGCGCCGGGTCTCGACGACGCTCGAGAGGATGACGAGGACGATCGCGAACAGCACCACCCCGACGAAGACCGCCGCGGCGATGTTGAAGTCCGCGACGTCACCGCCGCCGTTCATGATGGCGAACACGATGCTCGAGAGGGCGAGGGCACCGGCCAGCAGCACCCACGGCATCCACTTCGGCAGCTGACCGGCGGTGAGCGAGTTGCCGACGGGCGTCCGGGCCGTGGAGCGGGTGAGGGTCGTCGTCATCAGTTCGCTCCAGAGAACTCGGCGCGACGGTTCACGATCCACCGCGCGAGCGCGTTGACGGCGAAGGTCACGAGGAAGAGGATGAGGCCGGTCGCGATGAGGACGTTGACGCCGTCCCCGTACGCCTCACCGAAGTTGAGGGCGATGTTCGCCGGGATCGGCGTCGGGTTGTTCGAGTTGAGCACCTGGAAGGTGACCGCACCCGTGGCCGAGAGCACCATCGTGACGGCCATCGTCTCGCCGAGGGCGCGACCCAGCCCGAGCATCGCACCCGAGACCATGCCGCCCCGGGCAAAGGGGAACACGGCCATGCGGATCATCTCCCAGCGCGTCGCGCCGAGGGCCAGCGCCGCCTCCTCGTGGAGGACGGGCGTCTGCAGGAAGACCTCGCGCGTGATCGCGGTCATGATCGGCAGGATCATCACCGCGAGGACGAGGGATGCCGTGAGGATCGTGCGCCCGGTGGGGGAGACGGCGCCGGCGAAGAAGGGGATCCAGCCGAGGTTCTCGTTCAGCCACACGTAGAAGGGCTGCAGGATCTGCGAGAAGACGAGGGCGCCCCACAGGCCGTAGACGACCGAGGGGATCGCGGCGAGCAGGTCGATGATGTAGCCGAGGGCGGAGGCGAGCCGGCGCGGGGCGTAGTGCGAGATGAAGAGCGCGATGCCGATGGCGAGCGGGGTCGCCACGACCAGGGCGATGATCGACGCCCAGAGCGTGCCGAAGACGAAGGGCCAGACGTACTGCCAGAACGGCTCGCCGCTCAGGAACTGCGTCTCGTCGGGGTTCGCGGTGAAGGCGGGGACGCTCTCGACGATGAGGAACAGCGTCACCGCGGCGAGCACGATGAGGATGATGATGCCCGCGCCGAGCGCGGTGCTGGAGAAGACGAGGTCGCCGCGGCGACGCATCGGTCGTCTCGTGGGCGCCTGGTCGGTGGCCAGGTCGGAGGTGGGGGGCATCGCAGTCCTCGGGTCGGAAGCGGGCGGACGTGGGGCTGCGGGTGACCCTCCGTGGAGGGCCACCCGCAGCAGGGGTGTTACTGCTTGGCGCCGATCAGGTCGATGGCGGCCTGGGCCTCGCTGGCGACCTCGGTCGACAGCGGCGCGGAGCCGGCGGCCTCGTTGGCGACCTTCTGGCCCTCTTCGCTGACGATGTACGAGAAGTACGCCTTCACGATGGCGGCGGTGTCGGCATCCTCGTACTGCTGGCAGCCGATGAGGTAGCTCACGAGTGCGATCGGGTACGAGCCGGCGGGAGCCTTGGCGGGGTCGACGTCGTAGACGAGGTCACCGTCGGCACGGCCCTCCTCGAGCGGCGACGACGCGACGAGCTCCGCGGCGGCCTCGGAGGAGAACGGCACGAAGTCGTCGCCGACCTTGACGGCGGCCGAGCCCAGGTCACCGACGCGCGAGGCGTCGATGTAGCCGATGGTGCCGTTGCCGGCCTTGACGGCGGCCTCGACGCCGGAGGTCTGCTGGGCAGCCTCGGAGCGCGTGGTCTCGACGGGCCAGGCGTCGTCGTCCTCGTACGGCCACGCGTCGGGCGCGACGGAGGCGAGGTAGGCGGTGAAGGTGCCGGTCGTGCCCGACTCGTCGCCGCGGAAGACGGGCGTGATCGCCAGGTCGGGCAGCTCGACGCCCTCGTTGATCTCCGCGATCTTCGGGTCGTTCCACTTCTCGATCTTCTCGTTGAAGATCTCGCCGATGACCTCGGGCGTGAGGTTCAGCTCGGTGATGCCCTCGAGGTTGAAGACGACGGCGACGGGCGAGATGTAAGCGGGGACCTCGACGATGTCGGGCGTCGCGCAGGCGCCGAACTTCCCGGCGGCGATCTCGTCGGTCTTGTAGGCGCGGTCCGAGCCGATGAAGTCGCTGGAGCCGGCGATGAAGTTGTCACGGCCGGTGCCCGAGCCGGTCGGCTGGTAGTTGACCGTGACGTCCGGGTTGGCAATCTGGAAGGCCGCAGTCCACGCCTGCTGGGCGGCGCCCTGCGAGGAGGCACCGGTCGCCTTGACGGTGCCCGACAGCGAGCTGCCGCCGTCGGAGGGCTGGCCGGCGCCAGCGGGGGTGCCCTCGTTGGCGGCGCAGGCCGACAGGGAGAGGGCGGCGACGGCGGCGACAGCGCCCACGCGGGCGATGCGGTTGAGCTTCACGTGTGAATCCTTCGGGTGATCGGGACACCCCGGTGCGGGGCTGGCTCGACGCTAAGAGTCGCCGGTGACCAGGTTCCGCTCCGCAGGTGAACGACAGGTGAACGGGTCGGGTCCGAACGCCTCTCGCTCAGCCGATTCACACCTTCGGGGGATGCGTCTCGATCGCCACGATGCCCGAGCCGGGGTTCGTCGCCGACAGGTGCGCGACGGAGAACCCGCCGACCTCGAGGTCGGCGGCGCTCTCGATGTACGAGCCCTTCAGGCTCCCGGTCGCCAGCGCCAGCTCGCTCATGATCGTGGGGATCACCGGTCGGTGCGAGCACAGCACAGCGGCCTTCCGCGACCTCACGCGTTTGCCGACGACGGCGCGCACATCCGCATGTCCTTCCTCCCAGGCATCCTGCGAGATCAGCTCGGTCCGACGGATGTCGCGGCCCAGCGCCTTCGCGAGCGGTGCCACGGTGTCGACGCAGCGGACTGCGTCGCTCGAGACGACCCGACGGATGCCGAACGCCCGCAACGGCCCGACGGCCGCCTTCGCCTGGCGCTTGCCGCGGTCGGTGAGGGGGCGGGCGGAATCCTTCCCCTTCCAGTCCTCGCGGGGAGTCGCCTTGCCGTGACGCAGCACGACGACGGGGAAGGTCGCGAGCACGCCGTCGTCGACGAGGCGCAGGAAGTTCTCGAGGATCTCGACGTCGACCGGATAGCTCAGCCGTTCGAGCGCCTTCTTCGGGGTGAGCCATTCGATCGCGGCGATCTCGCGGTTCGGCACGAAGGACGACCCGCGGATCGCCTCCTCGGTCGCCTCGGTGCTCCAGTAGTGGACGATCTTCGTCCGCTTGCTCGGGAGGCGGTACTTCGAGATTCCGACGGGCACCCCGAGGTGGACACGGATGCCGGTCTCCTCGAAGATCTCGCGCACGGCCGTCTCGGCGAGGGTCTCACCGGGATCGACCTTGCCTTTGGGCAGGGTGATGTCGCGGTACTTCGTGCGGTGGATCGCCAGCACGAGCAGCTTGCCGTCCACCATCCGCCAGACGACGCCGCCCGCGGCGTAGACCGCGGTCTCCGTCATCGCACCGCCCGCGCCCGCCGGCGGCGGAGCACCTGCGACATCGTCTTCTCCTGCAGATCGACGAGCGGGTGGCCCTCGGCATCCAGATGCTGCCGCGTCCACTCGCCCTCGGCGCCGAGGTGCCACGAGCTCGTGGTGTCGGACATCGCCAGCTCGAACAGCGAGATCAACTCGTTCACGTGCGCGGGCTCGGTCACCCGCACGAGCGCCTCGACGCGGCGGTCGAGGTTGCGGTGCATCATGTCGGCACTGCCGATGAAGACCTGCGGGTCGCCGTTGTTGTGGAACGTGAAGATGCGGGAGTGCTCGAGGTAGCGCCCCAGGATCGAGCGCACCGTGATGTTGTCGCTGACCCCCGGCAGGTCCGAGCGCAGCGAGCAGATGCCGCGCACCCAGACGTCGACCTTCACCCCGGCCTGGCTGGCGCGGTAGAGGGCGTCGATGATCTGCTCGTCGACCATCGAGTTGACCTTGATGCGCACGTGGGCGGGCTTGCCGGCCAGCGCGTTGCGGCGCTCGCCGTCGATGTGACGGAGGAGGCCCTTGCGCAGGTGGAGCGGGGCCACGAGAAGCCGCTTGAACTTCTTCTCGATCGCGTAGCCGCTCAGCTCGTTGAAGAGGCGGGTCAGGTCGCGACCGACCTGCTCGTTCGCGGTGAACAGGCCGTAGTCCTCGTAGATGCGGCTCGTCTTCGGGTTGTAGTTGCCCGTCCCGATGTGGCTGTAGCTGCGGAGGACGCCGTCCTCCTCGCGGATCACGTGAAGGAGCTTGCAGTGGGTCTTCAGGCCCACGAGCCCGTAGACGACGTGCACGCCCGCCTTCTCGAGCTTGCGCGCCCACACGATGTTGGCCGCCTCGTCGAAGCGGGCCTTCACCTCGACGAGCGCGAGGACCTGCTTGCCGTTCTCGGCCGCGTCGATGAGCGCCTCGACGATGGGGCTGTCGCCCGAGGTGCGGTACAGCGTCTGCTTGATCGCGAGCACGTGCGGGTCGCGCGCGGCCTGCTGCAGGAACGACACGACGCTCGTCGTGAACGATTCGTACGGGTGGTGGACGAGGACGTCCTCCTTGCGGATGGCCGCGAAGATGTCGGCGCGCCCGTTCTGCTCCGCCGGCTGGAACGGCGTCGAGGTCTTCGGCACGTGCGCGGGGTAGCGCAGATCGGGCCGCTCGATCTGCGACAGGGAGAAGAGTCCCCGCAGGTCGAGGGGGGCGGGCAGGCGGTAGACGTCGTTCTCGGTGATGTCGAGCTCGTCGAGCAGCAGCGAGAGGGTCACCTCGTCCATGTCCTCGGTGATCTCGAGGCGGATCGGCGGGCCGAAGCGGCGGCGCAGGAGCTCGGCCTCCAGCGCTTGGATGAGGTTCTCGGTCTCGTCCTCCTCGATCACGACGTCCTCGTTGCGCGTGAGGCGGAACGTGTGATGCTCGAGGATCTCCATCCCCGGGAACAGGTCGGCGAGGTTCTCGGAGATCAGTTCCTCGATCGGCAGGTACCGCACGGTGGAGCCGTTCTTCGCCACCTCGATGAGGCGGGGGAGCATGGGCGGCACCTTCAGACGGGCGAACTCCTGACGGCCGGTGCGCGCGTTGCGGATGCGCACGGCGAGGTTCAGCGACAGACCCGAGATGTAGGGGAACGGGTGGGCGGGGTCCACGGCGAGCGGCATGAGTACCGGGAAGACCTGCGCCGAGAAGTAGTCGTAGAGCGTGCTCCGCTCGGGGTCCGACAGCTCAGCCCAGGAGACGACCTCGATGCCCGCGTCGGCGAGGGCCGGGCGGACCTGCTCGGACCACACCGTTGCGTGACGCTCCTGGAGTGCGTGCGCCGCTGTTGCGAGGTCGGTCAGCACATCGAGGGGAGCGCGGCCGACGTTGGTCGGCACGGCGAGGCCGGTGAGGATGCGGCGCTTGAGGCCGGCGACCCGCACCATGAAGAACTCGTCGAGGTTGCTGGCGAAGATCGCGAGGAAGTTCGCGCGCTCCAGCGTCGGCAGGTTCGGATCCTCCGCGAGCTCGAGCACGCGCTGATTGAATGCGAGCCAGCTGAGCTCGCGGTCGAGGTAGCGGTTGTCGGGCAGCTGCGAGTCGTACGCTTCGACGACGTCGTCGAAGTCGTCGTCGTCCGCGTCGCCCAGTCCGGAGTCGTGAACCTGGGTGTCGATCATCTCCACATCATTGCAGGGGACGGTGACGTGTGCGTGAACACGGTCTCGGATGCCGCGGCATCCGACTCAGGCGGAGGAGCCCGGCAGCTGCTCGTCCTCGTAGACGTTGAAGCGGTAGCCGACGTTTCGCACGGTGCCGATGAGCTGCTCGAGGTCCCCGAGCTTCGCGCGCAGCCGGCGCACGTGCACGTCGACCGTGCGGGTGCCGCCGAAGTAGTCGTAACCCCACACCTCGCTCAACAGCTGTTCGCGGGTGAACACCCGCGAGGGGTGCGTTGCGAAGAAGTGCAGGAGCTGGAACTCCTTGTAGGTGAGGTCGAGCGGGCGACCGTGCACCTTCGCCGAGTAGGAGGATTCGTCGATCGTGATGCCGGAGGTCTGGATGCGGGTGGAGACCTGCTCCTTCGACACGCGTCCGATGGCGAGGCGGATGCGGGCATCGACCTCGGCGGGGCCTGCGCCGACGAGGACGACGTCGTCGATACCCCAGTCGGGGGAGACCGCGGTGAGTCCGCCCTCGGTGACGACCAGCAGAAGCGGCGCGTCGAGACCCGTCGTCGTCAGGATCTTGCAGAGCGACTTCGCGGCGACGAGGTCCTTACGGGCGTCGACGAACACGATGTCCGCATTGGGGGCGTTCACCAGCTGTGCCGCCTCGGCGGGGATCTGGCGGACCCGGTGGCTGAGCAGTTCGAGGGAGGGCAGGACGGAGTCGCCGCCGGCGGCGGAGCTCAGGACGAGCAACTGTGCCAAGGGGGACCCTCCGGTGCGGACTCGGAACCGGTCTCATCTTAGGGGCTCGCCCCGCGGCCGCCGCGACGCGGGCTCGCCGCCGTGCGGGCCCCGCGCCGGTGCGTCACAATAGGGATCATGACCGCGCCCGAGATCCTCCCTCGTCGACGGGCCGCCGGAGTGATCGCGGTCTGGGTGGCCGCCGCTCTCGTCGCCCTCGCCGTCGGCGTGTTCGTCGAGCCCGACTGGCGCGGTGCGTGGCTGCTGGTCGGTCTCGGATTCTGCTTCTTCCTCGCCTTCGCAGTGCAGCTGGCGTCGGGGCGGTCGCAGGGGTTCATCATGCGCATCTCGGCGAGCGTCCTCGGCGCGATGCTGGTGATGGGACTCATCGGCGCCGGCTTCGCGCTCGCCGAACTCTTCGCGAGCTGATCCACCGGCATCCGCCGACCGGGAGCCCGCTCCCGGCCGCTAAAGTGGACGGCATGGATCTCGTCGCACTCGAACTCTTCTTCGTCGGGCTGCTCGGCCTCGCATCGCTCGCGATCGCGTTCGTGTCCGGCGTCGTCGTCTGGAACCTCTACCGCGGTCAGCGCTGACATCGTGATCGATCTGCCGACCGACCTTCCGGCTGATCTGGTCCCGCTCTCCTGGCTCCTCGGCGTGTGGGAGGGCACCGGTGTCCTCGAGTACGACGCGCAGGGTCGCACGATGTCGGGCGAGTTCTCCCACCGCGTGAGCTTCAGCCATGACGGTGGCGACGCCCTGAACTACGCGGCGACCGCCTGGTTCGAGGATGCCGAGGGCCGCCGCCGCGACCTCGTCGCCGAGACCGGGTACTGGCGGCTGTCCCGCCCCGCGACCGAGCAGGATCCCGGGCCCGCGCTGCTGCCGGCCCTCGCACCTCGCGTCGACGCGCGCACGGTGCACGACGTCGAGGCTCTCCGCACGGCGGAGGACGGCTTCGAGATCGAGGTCGCGCTCGTGCACTCCGACGGCATCAGCGAGCTCTACCTCGGCCAGGTGCGCGGTCCGCGCATCGACATCGCCACCGACGCGATCGTCCGCCCCGCGGGCGCCAAGGAGTACGGCGCCGCGACCCGGATGTACGGGCTCGTCGACGGGCACCTGCTGTGGGCGTGGGACATCGCCGCGCTCGGCTCGGACCTGTCGTCCCACGCCTCCGCTCGACTCGCGAGGATCCAATGACCGCCGACGCCTTCGCGGCCGTGCCCGGTGCTGTCCTCGATGACCGCGGGCTCGCCCACCTCGGCAACCCGGTGCGGGAGCAGCGCGACCTCGCGAGCGGGGCCGCGGTCGCGCCCCTTGCGGACCGCGCCGTCCTCACCGTCTCCGGCGAGGACCGGCTCTCGTGGCTCGACTCCATCACCTCGCAGGCATTGACGACCCTCGCGCCCGGAGTCGGCACCGAGTTGCTCGTCCTCGACCCGCAGGGGCACGTCGAGCACGCGGCATCCGTCGTGGACGACGGGGAGCGCACGTGGCTCATCGTCGACCGCGACCGCGCCGACGCGCTGCTGACCTGGCTGACGCGGATGAGGTTCCGCCTGCGCGTCGACCCGCAGGACGCCACCGACCACGCGGTCGTCGGCGGGACCGCCGCCGCTGTCGACGCCCTGGGCGCCGCCGTCGTGTGGCGCGACCCGTGGCCCTGCGTGAGCCCCGGTGGGTGGGGATACTCCCCGGTCGAACCGCACCCCGGTGCCGAGCGCGACTGGGCCGAGGCGATCGTGCCGCGGGCCACCCTCGACGAGCTCGCCGCCGCCGCCGTCCGCGGCGATGTCCGCCTGGCCGGTCACCTCGCCGTCGACGCGCTGCGCGTCGCCGCGTGGCGTCCCCGCGCCGCCGCGGAGGCCGACGGCCGGACCCTCCCGCACGAGGTCGACTGGCTGCGCACGGCCGTCCACCTCGACAAGGGCTGCTACCGCGGCCAGGAGACCGTCGCCAAGGTGCACAACCTCGGGCACCCGCCGCGTCGCCTCGTCGCGCTGCAGCTCGACGGTTCGGATGCCGAGCTGCCCGACCCGGGCGCACCGGTCCGCCTCGACGGCGCCGAGGTCGGAGCGATCACCTCCGTCGCCCGCCACCACGAGGAGGGCCCCATCGCCCTCGCGATCGTGAAGCGGTCCGTCCCCGTCGACGCGGCGCTGACCGTGGCCGTCGCGGACGGCGAGATCGCCGCGGCGCAGGAGGTCGTCGTTCCGCCGGATGCCGGGCGTGCGGCATCCGTCCCGCGTCTGCCGCGTCTGTCGCAGCGCCGCTGACGATGGCGCCCGAACCGACCACCACGGTTCCGGTGCCCACCGCCCGGAGGTATCCGCGCGAGGGCTGGGCGCGACTGCGCGGGTCCGCCGTCGCGATCGTGCAGCTCGTGGTCGCTGCGAGCGCCGCGTTCTCGATCGCGCACTACGGACTGGGGCACCCGGCTCCGCTGATCGCGGCGACCGTCACCATCTCGAGCCTCGGTCTCGTCCGCGACGCCCGACCGTGGCGGGTGCTCGAGACCGTCATCGGCATGGTGCTGGGCGTCTTCGTCGCCGAGCTGGTCGTCTTCGTGGCCGGCAGCGGGTGGTGGCAGCTCGCCCTCACCCTCGGGGTGAGCCTGTCGATCGCGCGGTTCGTCTCGCCGCAGGCGGGCTTCGCGATCGCCGCGGCGATCCAGTCGATCATCGTGGTCGTCGTCCCCTCGCAGACGCCGTTCCTGCGACTGCTCGACGCCCTCACCGGCGGCGCGATGGCGTTGCTCGTCACCGCCCTCATCCCGCGCAGCCCGCTCCGCACCGCCCTCGCCGACGCGACGCGCCTGTTCGCTGCCTTCGAGGGCGCCGCCGGCACCGTCGCGCAGGGCCTGCGTCGCGGCAGCCGCGTCCGCGCCGAGCGCGGGCTCGAGAAGGCGCGCGAGCTGCAGGGCCGCGTCGACGACTGGCGGGTCTCGGTCGAGTCGGGCGCGGCGATCGCCCGCATCTCGCCGTTCCTCCGCCGCCAGCGCTTCGAGCTCGATCGTTTCGAGCGGATGCGGCAGGCCATGGACCTCGCGGTGCGCAACCTGCGCGTCGTCGCCCGGCGCGCCGTCTACCTGAGCGACGACGGTCGCGAGCGCGACGTCGCCGCCGATCTGCTCCTCGAGCTCGTACGCGGCGCGAACCTCGTGGCCTCGTCGCTGACCGACATCTCGTACGAGCCGGCGGCGCGCGAGGTACTCACTGCGGTGGCGGCCCGCCTCGACCCGATCGCCCTCGTCCCCGACGGATCGCTCGGCGACCAGACCCTCATCACGGCGCTGCGGCCGCTCGCGACCGACCTGCTATGCGCGACGGGCCTGCGCCCCGACGAAGCCCGCGCGCTGCTCCCGCGGGTGTGACGCGCCCCGCTCATCGGGGCGCGACGGCCTCCCACGGCACCGTGAACTCGCCCAGTCGCCACCGGCTCCGCCCGCCGATCGGCCACCCCGCCGCGACGAGCGCGTCGAGGGCGGCGCGCCACCGCTGGACCGGGCCGAACGACGACGCGGCGACCGCCCGCGTCCACTCCCGATCGAGGGCGTCGAGGACCTCGTGCACCCGCTCGCCCGGGATGTTGCGGTGGATGAGCGCCTTCGGCAGCCGCTCGGCGGCGACGGCGGGGGAGTCGAGCCCCGCGAGCCGCAACGAGATCGTGAGCGTGCGGGGCGCGGCATCCGGTCCGATCTCGATCCAGGTCGAGATCCGGCCGAGCTCATCGCACGTGCCCTCGACGAGCATGCCGTCCGGGCGCAGGCGCGACGCCATCCGTTCCCACGCCGCGGGCACGTCGGCCTCGTCGTACTGACGCAGGACGTTGAACGCGCGGATCACCGCCGGGCGGCGCCCGTCCGGCACCGGCACCTCGAACCCGCCGCGCGCGAACGACACGCGCGCATCCGCGGCGAACACCCCCGCCCCCGCACGGATCAGCGCGAGCTGCGCGCGGGCGCGCTCCACGCGGGCCGGCTCGATCTCCAGCCCCAGCACCTCGACGTCCGGGCGCGCCCGCCGCAGCCGGGCTTCGAGCTCGAACGCGGTCACCCCGCTCGCGCCGTAGCCGAGATCCACCACGAGCGGATCGGCGGTCCGGCGCAGCACCGGATGCCGCGCGATCCAGCGGTCGACGCGGCGCAGGCGGTTGGTGTTCGTCGTCCCCCGGGTCACCTGTCCGACGACAGGATCGGAGCGCGTCATGCCCCCATGATCGCACCCGCCGCGCCGGTAGGATTGCGGGCATGACAGCCCCCTACACCTTGATCCTCCTCCGGCACGGCCAGAGCGAGTGGAACAAGTCGAACCAGTTCACCGGGTGGGTGGACGTCCGTCTCACCGATCAGGGCAAGGCCGAGGCCCAGCGCGGCGGCGAGCTGATCAAGGAGTCGGGTCTGCTGCCCGACATCCTGCACACTTCGCTCCTGTCCCGCGCCATCCAGACCGCGAACATCGCCCTCGACGCGGCCGACCGCCTGTGGGTGCCGGTCAAGCGGTCGTGGCGCCTCAACGAGCGCCACTACGGCGCCCTGCAGGGCAAGGACAAGGCGCAGACCCTCGAGGAGTTCGGCGAGGAGCAGTTCATGCTCTGGCGTCGCTCGTTCGACGTCCCGCCGCCGGACATCTCCGACGACGACCCGTACACGCAGGTCGGCGACGTGCGTTACGAGGGCATCGACGGCGAGGTGCCCCGCACCGAGTCGCTGAAGATCGTCATCGACCGCCTGCTGCCCTACTGGGAGGGCGAGATCGTCCCCGACCTGAAGACGGGCAAGACCGTCATGGTGACCGCGCACGGCAACTCGCTGCGCGCGCTCGTGAAGCACCTCGACGGCATCAGCGACGACGACATCGCCGAGCTCAACATCCCCACCGGCATCCCGCTCGTGTACCGCCTCGACGAGAACCTCGTCCCGATCGGACCGGGCGAGTACCTCGACCCCGACGCCGCCGCTGCCGGCGCCGCCGCGGTCGCCTCGCAGGGCAAGAAGTAACCCGCCTTACGCCGGGAACACGAAGAGCGGATGCCTCCCGGCATCCGCTCTTCGTCGTTGCGGCGGCTCAGACCTCGAGGTCGACGCCCTCGGAGTCGGCGGCCCAGGTTCCGGTCGCGAGGTACGACACCTTCTTGGCGACCGACAGGGCGTGGTCGCCGAAGCGCTCGTGGTAGCGGGAGGCCAGCGTGGCGTCGACGGTGGCGGATGCCTCGCCCTGCCAGTTGTCGCTCAGGACCTTCTCGAACACCGCGAGGTGCAGTGCGTCGAGCTGGTCGTCGAGCTCATGCAGGCGGCTCACCAGCGACAGGTCCTCGGTGCGCAGCAGGTCGGCCAGGGTGCGGGCGACCTCGGTGTCGATCTCGCCCATCTTCGTGAACGTGTTCTTCAGTCCCTTCGGGACCGCCCGCTCGGGGAAGCGCATCCGCGTCAGCTGGGCGATGTGCTCGGCGATGTCGCCCATGCGCTCGAGCGAGGCGCTCACGCGCAGCGCCGCGACGACGATGCGCAGGTCGCGCGCGACGGGCTGCTGGCGCGCGAGGATCTCGATGGCGAGCTCGTCGAGCTCGATGGCCTTGTCATCGATGACCTGGTCGTTGTCGATGACGTCCTCGGCGAGGGCGACGTCGCTCGTGGCGAAGGCCCGGGTGGCCTTCTCGATGGCGACGGTGACGAGTTCGGAGATCTCGACGAGACGGGTCTGCACGTCCTCGAGGGACTGGTGGAAAACTTCGCGCATGGAGCACCTTCTCTTCGTGCGGGCGGGTGAGGGGCGCGACTGTCGCGCAGAGACCTCGGCCATCCTCCCGCGCTCAGGTTAACGGTCGGTGCCGACACGGTGAACAGTCGGCGGTGACCGACCTACGGGCCGATTTCCGTCCGATGGCGGGGGCGTGCCCACCCTACGCTGGGGTCATGGATTCGACGCAGCTCGAGCTGCTGGCGCTCGTCGTGGGGCTCCTGGTCGGCGGTGGTGCGGCCGCACTCGTGTTCTATGCGGCGCGATCGCGGGAGCGCACCCGGCTGGTTACCTCGACCGAGCTCCCCGAGGGCACGGCATCCGTTCTGCAGGCCATGGACGACGCGGCTGTCGTCGTCGATCCGTCGATGCTCGTCCTCGCCGCCTCCGCGACGGCAGAGGTCTTCTCGCTGCGGGTGAACGAGAGCCTCGACGCCGAGCGGCTGCGCGTCCTCGTGCGCGGCGCCCGCCAAACGGGGCTCCCCGCGACCGAGAACATGACGCTCAACCGCGGCGTCGAGCCGCGCGTCGTGGCCGCGCGGGCGAGCGTCATCACCCCGCGTCTCACCCTCATCGTCATCCGCGACATCACCGAGCGCGAGCGCGTCGAGCAGATGCGGCGCGACTTCGTCTCGAACACCTCGCACGAGCTCAAGACCCCCGTCGGCGCCGTCACCCTCCTCGCGGAGGCGATCGAGTCCGCCGCCGACGACCCCGAGCAGGTGCGTCACTTCGTCAAGCGCCTGAGCGCCGAGGCGACGCGCCTCGGGCAGCTGACCTCCCGCATCATGAACCTCTCCCGCCTGCAGTCCGCCGACGAGATCTCCGAGATGCGCGACGTCTCGGTGGACGAGGTGGTCCGCGCGGCGATCGAGTCGCTCGCAGTGTCGGCGGAGTCCGCCGAGATCAGCGTCGCCCGCGGGGGCGACCGCGGCCTGTTCGTCCGCGGCGACCGCCAGATCCTCACCGAGGCGGTCGGCAACCTGCTCGCCAACGCCATCGCCTACTCGCCGCCCGGAGCGCAGGTGGGGGTCGGTGTGCGGGAGGCCGACGGCGCGGTCGAGATCGCCGTGGCCGACCATGGCATCGGCATCCCCGAAGAGGACCAGCAGCGCATCTTCGAGCGCTTCTACCGCGCCGACCAGGCCCGGTCCCGGCGCACCGGTGGCACGGGACTCGGGCTCGCGATCGTCAAGCACGCCGTCCAGCGCCACGGCGGGTCGGTCGACCTCTGGTCGCGCCCCGGCCGCGGGTCGACCTTCACGATCCGCCTGCCCCTCGCCGCCGTCGACACGTCCACCACCCGCAAGCCCAAGAAGAAGAAGATCGGCGCGAAGGCGCCCAGCAGAAGGAAAGCCTCATGACCCGAGTCCTGATCGTCGAAGACGAGCCCGACCTCGCAGACCCCCTCGCCTACCTCCTGCGACGGGAGGGGTTCGAGGTAGAGATCGCCGAGGACGGCGGCCTGGCCCTCGACGCGTTCACGTCGCGCGGCGCCGACATCGTCCTGCTCGACCTCATGCTGCCGGGGATGCCGGGCACCGAGGTGTGCCGCGTCATCCGGCAGACCTCCAAGGTGCCGATCATCATGCTGACCGCGAAGGACAGCGAGGTCGACATCGTCGTGGGGCTCGAGCTCGGCGCCGACGACTACATCACGAAGCCCTACTCCTCGCGTGAGCTGCTCGCCCGCATGCGCGCCGTGCTGCGCCGTGCGGACAGCGACGAGCTCGACGTCGACGACCGCATCATCCAGGGCGGTCGCGTGACCCTCGACATCGACCGGCACACGGTCGCCGTCGACGGTAAGGAGATCTCGATGCCGCTCAAGGAGTTCGAGCTCCTCGAACTGCTCATGCGCAACGCCGGCCGCGTGCTGACGCGCGGGCAGCTGATCGACCGGGTGTGGGGGAGTGACTACTTCGGCGACACGAAGACGCTCGACGTCCACATCAAGCGCATCCGCTCGCGCATCGAGACGAACCCGAGCGACCCCGTCATGCTGCTGACCGTCCGCGGACTCGGCTACCGCTTCGAGGCCTGAGCGCCCCCTCGACGACGAAGGCCCCCACCTCGCGGTGGGGGCCTTCGTGACGGGGGTGTCAGCCGGTGGTCGTCGCCGTCGCGGCGGGCGTCGGGACGAATTCGGTGTAGTAGGGGAGCGTGCCGTCGAGGATCGGGACGGCGACGCGGACGCCCTCGCCCTCGCCCGACTGGAACGAGACGTCGACGTCGGAGCCGGGCTTGCCGGTGTCGTCGAACAGGAGCGGAGCCTGCGTCACGCCGAGGCTGACGGTGCTGTTCGCCGGGACGTCGACGCGCTGCGGCTGGTCGCCGACGGTGACGTTGAGGACCAGGTCCTCATCGGTGTCGTTGACGATGCCGGCGATGAGGTTGCCCAGCGAGCCGTCCTCGTTGGCGATGATCATGGCGTTCCGGACCTTCAGCGGCCCGGACTCGGGGATGTTGACGCCGTCGGACGCCGAGTACTGGATGGTCGTCGCCTGCGGGGCCAGCATGTTGCAGCCCGTGGTTCCCAGAACGACGGCGGCGCCCAGGGCGAGGGACGCGATGAGACGCGATTTCACGGATCCTCCAGATGACACGAACGGCGGCCCTCTCATCCTATGGGGTCACGACGGCGGGACCGGGCGGAGGGGGCGGCGAACTCTAGCGTATGTCGCCTGTGGTATTCTGGAGGTTGCCGAAAGGACACAACTGCATGCTTTTTGAGGTTGGCGAAACCGTCGTCTATCCGCACCATGGCGCTGCGACCATCATCGAGGTCAAGGATCGCGTCATCAAGGGAGAGACGAAGAAATACCTGAAGCTCAACGTCACCCAGGGCGACCTCATCATCGAGGTCCCTGCGGACAACGTCGATCTCGTGGGCGTCCGCGACGTGATCGGCAAGGACGGGCTCGAGAAGGTCTTCGACGTCCTGCGCGCACCCTTCACCGAGGAGCCGACCAACTGGTCGCGTCGCTACAAGGCGAACCTCGAGAAGCTCGCGTCGGGTGACGTCATCAAGGTGAGCGAGGTCGTGCGCGACCTGTGGCGCCGCGACCAGGACCGCGGGCTCTCCGCGGGTGAGAAGCGGATGCTGGCGAAGGCGCGGCAGATCCTCATCTCCGAGATCGCGCTGGCACTGAAGGCCGACGAGGAGAAAGCGTCCAGCGTCCTCGACGAGGTCCTCGCCTCCTGAGACCACGAAAGAACGGCCGGCTGCTCAGCCGGCCGTTCTTCGTTTGCCGCGGGACGGCATGCGTGCGTTCGGGCGATGCGCGCGCCATGATGAGGCCGTGACCACCCGCGCCGCGCCCGCCGCCGTCGACCTCTCGCGGCGGGACCTCACCCTCGACCTCGCCCGGGTCGTCTGCGTCCTGTTCGTCATCGTCGTACACCTCGTGCAGGTCGGCATCGGACCCGGACCCGACGGCGGTCTCGTCGCATCCCGCCCCGCCGAACAGCAGCCGTGGTTCGATGCGGCAACGTGGATCGGGCAGATCATGCCGCTCTTCTTCGTCGTCGGCGGATTCGCCGCGGCCACCGGCTGGCGGTCATGGACGGCGAAGGGCGGGGATGCCGCCGGCTTCATCCGCACGCGCACGCTCCGTCTCGCGCAGCCCGCCCTGCCCCTCTTCGTCTTCTTCGCGGTCGTCCTCGGCGTCGCCACGGCGGCCGGTCTGCCGGCGCAGCTCGTGTCGGATGCCGCCGTGGGCGCCGGGTCGCCGCTGTGGTTCCTCGCGGCGTATCTCCTGTGCCAGGCGGCGGTCCCGTTCCTCGCGGCCTGCCACGCCCGCCGTCCGCTGGCGACGCTCGTCGTCCTCGCGCTGGGTGTCGTCGTGGTCGACCTGGTGCGATTCTCGTCGGGTGTCGAAGAGGTCGGCCTGCTGAACCTGCTGTTCGTCTGGCCTCTCGTGCAGCAGTTCGGGTTCTGGTACGCCGACGGATGGTTCGACCGGCGGCATCCGCTCACCCTCGCCGGCATCGCGGCCGCCTGCTATCTGCTCCTGTGGTCGTTGACGGCGGTCGGACCGTACTCGACCAGCATGCTCGGTAACCTCAATCCGCCGACGGTGCCGCTCGTGGTCCTCGGGATCGCCCAGGCGTGCCTGCTGCGACTGCTCAAGCCGGCGCTCGCGCGCCTCATGTCGCTCCGCGCGATGCAGGGGGCCGTCTTCGTCCTCGGGTCCCGGCTCATGACGATCTACCTCTGGCACCTGCCGGTGATGCTGGCCCTCACCGGCGTCAGCCTGCTCATCCCCGGGGCGGCGCCGACACCGGCGTCCGAGGCCTGGTGGTGGTCGCGGCCGATCCTCTTCGTCGTCGTGCTGGCCGTCCTGCTCGTGCTCTCTCTCGCCATCGCACGGTGGGAGGCCCTCGGCACGCTCGGGTCGACACCGCCCCGGGCGGTCGTGGCCCTCGCCTGGGTGTGCGCGTTCGTCCCGCCGTTCGCGGTGATGGAGTGGTTCCTCGACCTGCCGATCGCGGTCGGGGGTGCCGTGCTGCTGGCGGTCGCCGTGTTCCTCCTGCGGCGCCGCCCGCGCGCACACGCGTCGGTACGCTCGGAGGCATGAGCATCATCCCCGTTCCCCGTGTGGCCGTCATCGTCGTCGCCGCGGGGTCGGGCACCCGGCTCGGGGCCGACGCGCCCAAGGCGTTCGTGGGGATCGATGCGCACACGATCCTGCGTCGCGCGCTGCGCGGCGTGTTCGCGGCACCCCAGGCGCAGGTCGTCGTCGTCGCACCCGCCGACCGCGTCGGCGACGCCACGACCGAGGCCCACGAGGCCGCCGGTGATCGGGGTGACCTGGTCTCGGTCGTCGCCGGCGGCGCGACCCGGCAGGCGTCGGTCGCGGCGGGACTGGCCGCGGTCTGGCCCGACGTCGAGATCGTCCTCGTCCACGACGCCGCCCGCGCGCTCACCCCGCCCGAGGTCTTCGCCCGCGTGATCGACGCGGTCGCCGCGGGGTCGGATGCGGTCATCCCCGTGCTGCCCGTCGTCGACACCCTGAAGCGGATCGACGCCGACACGGTCGTCGAGCCGGTGGACCGGTCGGTCCTCGCCGCGGCGCAGACCCCGCAGGGTTTCCGTCGCGCCGTCCTCGACGACGCGTATCGGGATGCCGCCGCCGACCACACCGACGACGCCGCCCTGCTGCAGGCCGCCGGCACGGTCGTGCGCACCGTCCCCGGCGACGAGCGGGCGTTCAAGATCACGACGTCGGCCGACCTCGACCGGGCACGCGGGCTCGTCTCGCCGATCCCGCCGGTCGTCCCCGCGGCGCCGGTCGCGATCCCGCGGGTCGGGATCGGTACCGATGTCCACGCCTTCGGCGGCGACGGCACGCTGTGGCTCGCCGGCCTGGAGTGGCCGGGGGCGCCGGGACTCCACGGGCACTCCGACGGGGATGCCGTCGCGCACGCGATCGTCGACGCGGTGCTGGCCGCCGCAGGGCTCGGCGACATCGGCACGCACTTCGGCACGGACCAGCCCGAGTACGCCGGTGCTCATGCCGCAGCGTTCCTCGCCCGCACCCGCGCCCTCGCAGGCGAGGCGGGATGGCGCATCGGCAACGTCAGCGTGCAGGTGCAGGCGAACCGGCCGCGGTTCGCCGCGCGGCGCGCGGAGGCGGAACGGGTGCTGTCCGAGGCGCTGGGCGCCCCCGTCGCGGTCTCGGCGACGACGACGGACGGGCTCGGATTCACCGGTACCGGAGAGGGCGTCGCGGCGTTCGCGGTGGCCGTCGTCATGCCGGCGTGACCTCGCGGCTCAGAGCTCTCGCGTCATGAAGGTCGAGGCGGGATCCGGGCGGTAGTCGCCGAACGGTTCGCACTCGACGAACCCCTCACTCGCGTACAGCGTGCGCGCGGCGAGGAACGCGGCATCCGACCCCGTCTCCAACCAGACCCGGGTGAGGCGGTCGGCGCGGGCCGCGGCGAGGATGTGACGCAGGATCGCGCGGCCGACGCCGGTGCCGAGATGGGCGTCGGCGACCCGCATCGACTTCAGCTCGCCATCCGTCGCGCTGAGACGGGCGAGGGCTCCGATCCCGGCGATCTCGCCCTCCCGCCACGCCGACCAGACGGTGACGGACGAATGCCGCAGCGCGCCGACGTCGAGGGCGTGCACGCTCTCGGCGGGGGACTGCGCGTGCATGCCGGCGAGGTGCTGCCGCACGAGGGCGGTGCTGGCCGGCCCGGTGAGGTCGTCGAGGCGGATGTCGAGGGGAGCGGGCACGTCAGGCCTCCACGGCGAACGGGGCGGGGTCGCGGGGTCGCCGCGACCCCCAGGCGAGCGTCACGAGACCGGCAGCCAGGACGACGAGGCCCGTCACCGCGAGAGGGGAGAGCCCCTCGCCGAGCACCGTCACGCCGAGCACCGTCGCCGTGAGGGGTTCGCCGAGGGTCAGCGTCGCCGCCGTCGCCGCCGTCAGCCCCTGGAGGCCCCACGTGAAGAGCACATAGGCGAGGGAGATCGTCGCGAGACCGAGCCAGAGCGCCATCGCGAGCCCGGACGGCGTCGCCGCCCAGCTCAGGTCGACGAAGGGGATCGCCGCGGCGCACAGGACGGCCGACCCGACACCCATCGATCCCACGACGGTGAAGGCGTCCCATCCCGCGTCGAGCAGGCGCCGCTGCGCGTTGGCGATCACGGCGAAGCAGGCGCCGGCGCCGACGGCGGCGGCGAGACCCGCGCCGTCGACACCACCCGTGCCCGACCCGCCGCCGATCCCCAGCAGCACGACACCCACCGCGGCGAGGGCGGTGGCCGCCATCCACAATCCGGAGGGCACCCGGCGCGAGATCGCCCATTCGAGGATGCCGGCGAGCACGGGAGCGGACCCGAGCGCGATCACGGTGCTGACGGCGACGCCGTTGGTCTCGGTGCCGAGGAAGAAGAGCGGCTGGTAGAGGCTGATCGCGACCCCCGTGGCCGCCATGAGCGCGAGCGGGCGCCAGGTGAGCGCGGGCCGCGGCCGGTCGGGCGTCCGCCGGCGGAACCGGGCGGCGAGGAGGAACGCGAGGGCAGCGAGCCCGATGCCGCCGACCACCATCCGCGCGACGCCGACCGAGAGCGTCGAGGCGTCGTCCGGACCGAGGGCGTTGGCGGTTCCCGTCGTCCCGAACAGCAGCGCGGCGGCGAGGACGGCGAGCAGATGCAGCACCCTCCTTTTCTATCGTCTCGACGCGGGTGCCTCCGCCACCCGCCGGTAGCATGGACCGGTGACGGTTCGGCTCTACGACTCCCAGGCTCAGGCGCTGCGCGACTTCGCGCCCGCCGACCCCGGAAACGTCACGATGTATGTCTGCGGGCCGACCGTCCAGTCGGGGCCGCACATCGGCCACGTCCGCGCGGCGCTGAGCTTCGACGTCCTCCGTCGGTGGCTCGTCCACCGTTTCGGTCGCGTCACGTTCGTCCGCAACGTCACCGACATCGACGACAAGGTCCTCGCGAACGCGACCGACGACGAGCCCTGGTGGGCGCTGGCGTACCGGATGGAACTCGAGTTCTCGCGCGCGTATGCCGCGGTCGGCATCCTGCCCCCGACGTACGAGCCCCGGGCGACGGCATCCATCCCGCAGATGCAGGAACTCATCGAACGCCTCATCGAGGCCGGCCACGCGTACGCCGCTGCAGGTGACGTGTACTTCGACGTGCGGTCCTGGCCGCAGTACGGGTCGCTCACCCGCCAGTCCGTCGACGCGATGGAGTCCGCCGCCGACGCCGATCCGCGCGGCAAGCGCGATCCGCGCGACTTCGCCCTGTGGAAGGGCGCGAAGGAGGGCGAACCGGCGGATGCCGCATGGGCATCGCCCTGGGGATCGGGCCGTCCCGGCTGGCACATCGAGTGCTCGGCGATGAGCCGGCGCTACCTCGGGCCCGAGTTCGACATCCACGGCGGGGGTCTCGACCTGCGCTTCCCGCACCACGAGAACGAACTCGCGCAGTCGGCCGCCGCCGGTGATCCGTTCGCCCGGTACTGGGTGCACAACGGCCTCGTCACCGTCGGCGATCAGAAGATGTCGAAGTCGCTCGGCAACTTCCTGCTCGCCGAGGACGTCCTGGAGGAGAACGACCCCGTCGTGGTGCGGTACGCGCTTCTCGCCGCCCACTACCGCTCGAATCTGGATCTCTCCGCCTCGACGTTCGCCGAGGCCGAGGCGGCGCTCGGTCGGATCGACTCGTTCCTGCAGCGCGTCCTCCGGGCGACCGAACATCCCGCGACGGCACTGCGACCGGGATGGATCCCGGACGCGTTCGCGGCGGCGATGGATGACGACCTCGGCGTGCCGCAGGCGCTCGCCGTGCTTCACGACACGGTGCGCCGTGGCAACACGGCGGTCGATGCGGGGGACCTGGCGACCGCCATCACGCACCGGGGGAGCGTCGTCGCCATGTTGCAGGTCCTCGGACTTCCCGCAGACGATTCCGCGACAGCGGTCGGTTACGGCGCCGCCACGGACGCCGCCCTCGACGCCCTCATCACCACCATGATCGACCAGCGCGCGGAGGCCCGCGCGGCGAAAGACTGGGCGGCAGCCGACCGCATCCGCGACGCGATCGCGGCGGCCGGCGTCGTCCTCGAAGACGGTCCCGAAGGGACCCATTGGAGTTTGAACAATGGCTAAGCCAGGCAACCCGTCCGCCGGACGCGGCAAGAAGGGTCCTACGAAGGGATCCGGCGGCAAGAACAAGCGCTCGCTCGAAGGGCGCGGCCCGACCCCCAAGGCCGAGGACCGCGCCTGGCACCCCGCCGGGAAGCGCAAGGCCGCCAAGGAGCGGTTCGTCGCCGCCGGTGGCAAACCGCAGATCCGTCAGACCACGGGCGGTCGCGCGCCCAAGGCGAAGTCCGGTGACGACACCGAGACCGTGACCGGGCGCAACAGCGTGCTCGAGGCGCTCCGCGCCAAGATCCCCGCGACCGCGTTCTACATCGCGCAGCGCGTCGAGATGGACGACCGCGTCAAGGAGATGCTCTCGATCGCGACCAACCGCGACATCCCCGTCCTCGAGGTCACCCGTCAGGAGCTCGACCGGATGGCCGGGTTCGACGGTGTGCACCAGGGCGTCGCGCTCAAGGTTCCGCCGTACGAGTACGCCCACCCGCAGGACCTGCTCGAGCAGGTCATCGACCGCGGCCAGCTGCCCCTGTTCGTCGCCCTCGACGGCGTCACCGATCCCCGCAACCTGGGTGCCATCATCCGCTCCACCGCCGCGTTCGGCGGGCAGGCGATCATCCTGCCGCAGCGCCGCTCGGCGGGCGTGAACTCCGCCGCGTGGAAGACGAGCGCGGGGGCGGCCGCCCGCATCCCCGTCTCCATCGCGCCGAACCTCACGACGACGCTCAAGGAGTTCAAGAAGCAGGGTGTCTTCATCCTGGGTCTGGACGGCGGCGGGGATGTCTCCCTGCCCGCGCTCGAGCTCGCCGACCGCCCCGTCGTGATCGTCGTGGGCTCCGAGGGCAAGGGTCTCTCGCGCCTGGTCACCGAGACGTGCGATCAGATCGTGTCGATCCCGATCAACGCGGCGACCGAATCCCTGAACGCCGGCATCGCGGCATCCGTCGCGCTCTACCAGGTCGCCACGCTGCGCGCGGCGTCCGAGTGAGAGCCCAGGCGGAGCAACGCGCGCCAGACTGACGTCACCGACTGCGAAAGGACGCATCCCATGACCCGTATCGCTGTGATCGGTGGCACCGGCTACGCCGGCGGCCACATCGTCGCCGAGGCCGCCGAGCGCGGCCACACGGTCGTCTCCGTGGCCCGCAAGCTCCCCGCCGAACGCGTCGACGGCGCGACCTACGTCGAGGGCACGCTCCTCGACGCGCCCGCGCTCGTCGCCGAGCTGGAGGGCGTCGAGGTCGTCGTGTTCGCGACGTCGCCGCGCGGTGACATGGCCGGCAAGATGCGGGATGCCGTCACCGAGCTGATCCGCGAGCTTCCGCTGTCCGTGCGGGTCGGTGTCGTCGGCGGCGCCGGAGGGAGCCTCGTCGCCCCGGGTGGGCCCCGCGTGATCGACAGCGGCTTTCCCGAGGAGATCAAGCCCGAAGCGATGGAGGCCATCGGCATCCTCGAAGACCTGCAGGCCGACACGACCGGCCGCGAGTGGTTCTACATCCACCCGGCCGGCGGATTCGGCGCCTGGGCGCCGGGGGAGCGCACCGGTTCGTACCGCGACGGCGGCGACGTCATTGTCACCGACGACAAAGGCGAGTCCTTCATCTCCGGTGCCGACTTCGCGATCGCCGTCCTCGACGAGATCGAGTCGCCGAAGCACCGCAACGAGCGGTTCACCGTCGGGTACTGACCCCGCTCAGACGAGGTCGCGCCAGTCGACCTGCTCCTCGTCGTCCTCGTCGGGGAGGGGCAGATCGGCGGTGACGACCGGAACGGCCATCGTCTCGGTCGGCGGCCCCATCACGGTCGCCTCGTCGCGGCGGTGACGGAGGACGTCGTCGATGTACGACGACAGGACCTCCGCGATCGGGATCGACGTACCGCGCGCCTGCGACATGTACCACCGGTGCTCCAGCACTTGGTGGAACACCTCGGCGGGCTCGAGCTTGCTCCGCAGCTCCCACGGGATCGCCTTGACCACCGGCTCGAACACCCGCGTGAGCCACTCGTGCGCGACCATCTCCTCGTCGCTGCCGAGGCGCGAGACTCGGGCGGCGAACTCGTCCATGTCGTTGAGCAGACGGCGCGCCTGGTTCTCTTCGACGTCGAGACCCGTCAGGCGCAGGAGGCGGCGCTGGTGGTGGCCGGCATCCACCACCTTCGGCTGGATGAGGACCTTCGTGCCGTCGGCGGTCTCGTCGATCGACATCTCGCCGATGTCGAAGCCGAGGCCGTTCAACCGCTGCACCCGCTCGGTGATGCGCCAGGTCTCGTTCGCGGCGAACGTCTCGGTCTCCGTCAGGGCGCTCCACAGGGAGCGGTACGAGGACATGATGCCGTCGGCGATGGCGACGGCATCCACACCGCCCTCTAGGCGGCCACCGGCTTCGAGGTCCATGATCTCGCCGGCGATGTTCGTGCGGGCGACGTCGAGGTCGTGCTCGCGCTGACCCCGCGTGAGGCCGCCCTCGTGCAGTTCGCCCGTCTCGGCATCCACCAGGTACGCGGCGAAGGCCCCGGCATCCCGTCGGAACAGCGTGTTCGACAGCGACACGTCGCCCCAGAAGAAGCCGACGTTGTGCAGGCGCACGAGCAGGGCCGCCAGTGCGTCGACCAGCCGCGTCGCCGTGTCGGGACGCAGCACCTGGGTGAACAGGGCGCGGTAGGGGAGGGAGAAGCGCAGGTGCGCGGTGACGAGCGCGGCCGGGAGCGGCTCGCCCTTGGGTGTCCGCCGCCCGTCGATGACCGCCACCCGACTCACGCAGGGCACGTCGAGCCGGCCGAGCGAGCCGAGCATCTCGTACTCCCGGCGCGCCATCTCGGCGGTCGTCTCCTTCACCGCGATCACCCGCCCCGACAGGCTCGCGAATCGCACGAGGTGGCGGGAGAGGCCTTTGGGGAGCGAGACGATCGCGTCGCTCGGCCACTCGCCGAGCGGGGTCGACCAGGGCAGGGCGAGGAGCCCTGCGTCGACGCTGCTGGCGGTGATGCTCAGGGAATGGACCACGCGGTGACCTCCGGCTGACGCGCCGCGGCGCGGGAGGTCCGGAGACCTTCCCGCGCCGCGGTCCTGCTGATGATGACGATCAGGCCGAGACGACCGGCTTGTCGTTGAGGCGGTCGCCCGACTCGATGTCGAACGCGTGGACGTGGCCCGGCTTGGCGGCCAGCGTGACCGTCTCGCCCGCGTTCGGGTGGTTGCGGCCGTCGACACGGGCGACGACGTCGGTGCGCTTGCCGTCGATGTCGACGTGACCGTACAGGTAGCCGTCGGCGCCGAGCTCCTCGACGAGGTCGACCTGAACCGCGAGGCCGCGACCGTCGGCGGGGCCGACCTCGAGGTCCTCGGGGCGCACACCCACGGTGACCTGGCTGCCGGTGGCGCGGCCGACGGTGTCGCGGTCGAGGGGGACGACCTCGGTGCCGAACTGGATGCCGCCGTCGGCGAGGCTCGCCGGGAACAGGTTCATGGCAGGCGAGCCGATGAAGCCGGCGACGAAGACGTTGTTCGGCTTCTCGTAGAGGTCGCGCGGGGTGCCGACCTGCTGGAGCAGACCGTCCTTGAGGACCGCGATGCGGTCACCCATCGTGAGGGCCTCGGTCTGGTCGTGCGTGACGTAGACCGTGGTGACGCCGAGGCGACGCTGCAGCGACGCGATCTGCGTGCGCGTCTGGACGCGGAGCTTGGCGTCGAGGTTCGACAGCGGCTCGTCCATGAGGAAGACCTGGGGCTGGCGGACGATGGCGCGACCCATGGCGACACGCTGACGCTGACCACCCGAGAGGGCCTTCGGCTTGCGGGTCAGGTACTGCTCGAGGTCGAGGAGCTTGGCGGCCTCGAGGACGCGGGCGGCGCGCTCCTCCTTGCCGACGCCGGCGATCTTGAGCGCGAAGCCCATGTTCTCGGCGACGGTCATGTGCGGGTACAGCGCGTAGTTCTGGAAGACCATCGCGATGTCGCGGTCCTTCGGCGGGACGTCGGTGACGTCGCGGTCGCCGATGCGGATCGAGCCGGAGTTGACCTCCTCGAGACCCGCGAGCATGCGCAGGGAGGTGGACTTACCGCAGCCGGACGGGCCGACGAGGACGAGGAATTCGCCGTCGGCGACCTCGAGGTTGAGCTTGTCGACCGCGGGGCGGGTTCCACCGGGGTACAGACGGGTTGCGTTGTCGAACGTGACGGACGCCATTGTTTCTTCTCCTTCACCGGCAGGTACGTGCCGGACGATCCGTAGTGAAGCGAGCGGGGACGACCCCGCACACCCGCCATCGGGTGCGTCTTCAGTATGGCACGGGAGGGCCGCGAGAGGGGATGCGGTCTCGTCAGCCTTTTTCCAGCGCGTCTGACTAACATCGACCGTGCGCCACCCCCGAGCGCCGGGCCCTACGGCCACCACAGATCTTCCCGAGGTTTCATGTCCACCGATTCCGGCGACACTCCGTCATCCGCGACCGACCGCCGCGAGGCCGTGCGAGAGAAGGCGCAGCGCGTCCACATCCGCCAATCGCGCGCGCGGATCGCTCGTCGCATCTCGCTCGGCGTCCTGGCGACCGCGGCCGTCGCCGCCGTCGCGACCGTCGTCGTGTGGTCGGTCACGTCGACAATGGGCGGACGCGACCTGACCCCGAGCACCGCATCATCGGACGGCTTCGCGGTCAGCGACGTCACGGGCGTCGCGGCGGACCAGGGCGCGATCGACGAGAGCGCCGTCGAGGCGACCCCGGGGTCGGACAAGGCGGCGACGCCGGCACCGACGGCATCCCCGACCGCTGCTCCCGTCGACATCCGCGTCTACGTCGACTACCTCTCGCCGGGTGCGCGCGAATGGCAGCTCGCCAATGTCGACCAGCTCACCACGTGGGTCGACCAGGGAGCCGCGACCCTCAGCTACCATCCGGTGTCGATGCTCACGGCCAAGTCCAACGGCACGAAGTACTCGCTGCGCGCCGCCGCGGCGGCGGCCTGCGTCGCGACCCACGACGAGAGCGTCTTCTTCGCGTACAACACCGAGCTGCTCACGCGTCAGCCGGCGATGGACACGGACGGATTCTCCGACGTCGAGCTCGCCGACCTGGCGCAGGCCGTCGGCGCGAGCGACCCCGAGAAGCTGCGGTCGTGCATCGAGGACGGCGACTTCATCGAGTGGGCGAAGGATGCCACGGAGCGCGCGATCGCGGGCATCCCCGACACCGACGGTCTGGAGCTCACCGGCACGCCGATGATCCTCGTCAACGGCCAGCCCTACATGGGTGCACTGTCGGACGCCGCGGAGTTCTCCCAGTTCGTGCTGACGAGCGCGAGCGACGCGTTCTACACCGAGCAGACCCCGACCCCCACGCCGACGGCACGGGCGGATACGCCGACGCCCACCGCGCCTGCGGAGTGACCGGCGCGGCCCGGATAGACTGGGCCACCTGCCGGCTTGGCGCAATTGGTAGCGCACCGTACTTGTAATACGGGGGTTGCAGGTTCAAGTCCTGTAGCCGGCACCATCGTTCTGCGTCGACCCGTACTTGTCATACGGGGGTTGCAGGTTCACGTCCTGTAGCCGGCACCATCGCTGTGCGTCGACCCGTACTTGTCATACGGGGGTTGCAGGTTCACGTCCTGTAGCCGGCATGCCTCATGCGCTGTCAGGCGGCAGGTGCGGGCTCACTCGGCTTCTGCGCTGAGCCGCTCCGCGTCGCGCTCGACGAGCCACGACCACAGTTGTTTGCGGAGCTGTGAGAGAGCGCCCTGTGATCCCCACGGAACCCGCAGGAGCATGTGGGCGGTGGCGACGTCGATCCAGAATCCGACCGTCCCCGGTTCCCAGATGCTGTGCTCGATAGGCCGCGGGCGTGTAGCGACATCGAAGGCAGCGGCTTCCGTGGTGGCCGTGAAGGTCCACAGTGCGACGGGTAGGAACGAGGCAGGCTCCACGTGTACGACGTCAGCATGAGGCTGAGGACGGCCGTTCGAAAGCTCTCGCAGATCCGCCGGCCAGTCGCGCAGATCGTCTTCATCGGTGACATCCGTCCAGCGCTCGATCGCCTCGGCGAGAGCGACTGCAGTCCGCGCGCTCAGGCGGAAACCGAACCAGCCCACAGTCGCCTGCGGGCCTGCGACGAACCAGGCTCGACGGGCGTGCGCCCAAACCTCGGCCGCCTCGTCGTCAGGCCACGGCTGTTGCGCCGCCGCCGGGACGAAGAGGTGGATCTGCCAACCCTCGGTCATGACCGCGCGGCGATCCTGCTCATGTCACGACGAGAACGCGTGCGGGTATGCGCGGGCGGCGGGTGGATGCGGAACATCGGCGCTCACGCCACGGGCGTCTCGGCCTCACGAGGCGTGACGCGGACCTCCGCGATGCGCTGGCGGTCCATGGCGGTCACCTGGATCGTCGCGCCGTCGACGTCAATCGTGTCGCCCACGACCGCGAGGCGACCGAGCCGCTCGGTCACGAATCCGGCGACCGTGTCCGAGGCGCCGCGGGGGAGCGTGATCCCCGTCGCCTCGGAGAAGTCCTGCAGGTTGAGGCGCCCGTCGATGATCTCGCGATCACCCACGGGGGCGACGGCGTCGTCGTACTCGTCGAAGATCTCACCGACGACCTCCTCCACGAGGTCCTCGAGGGTCACGATGCCGTCCGTACCGCCGTACTCGTCGACGACGACCGCGATCTGGTGCCCCTCCGCCCGCATCTTCGTCAGCGTCGGGAGGGCGCGCGCCGTCGACGGGAAGTAGGGGATCGGCCGGACGATGCTGGACAGGGGGGCCGCCGCATCCGCAGCCGCCTCGAACAGATCCCGGACGTGCACGAAGCCGACGATGTCGTCGATGGACGTGTCGGCCACGGGGTACCGCGAGAACGGCAGTTCGTGCACGGCGGAGATGGCCTCGCCGATCGTCGCGCTGTCGTCGAGGGAGGTGACGTCGGGACGCGGTCGCATGACTTCGCTCAGCTGTCGCTCCCGCAGCGAGAGGACGTCCTCCAGGATGCGGCGCTCGTCCTCGGGCAGACCCTCGTGGCTCGCGACGATGTCGCGGACCTCCTCATCCGTCATCTCCTCACCCGTCTTGTGCGGGTCTCCGCCGAGGAGGCGCACGAGGGCGTTCGTCGATACCGACAGCAGCCAGATGACCGGCCTCATCACCTTGGCGAACCCGTCGAGGACGGGCGCGACGACGTAGGCGAACTGGGCGTTCCGCTGGATGGCGAGACGCTTCGGCACGAGCTCGCCGAGCACGAGCGACAGGTAAGCGATGAGCAGCGTGAGGATCAGCGTCGCGATCGTCAGAGCCAAGCCCGGGTCTGCGCCCCACGACTCGATGAGCGGCGCCACCGACGGGGCGATCGAGGTCGCGCCGTACGCGGCGGACGCGAAGCCTGCCACCGTGACGCCGATCTGCACCGCCGAGAGGAACGTGTTGGGGTTGCGGGCGAGGCCCGCCACCTTCTGCCCACGTTTGCCGCGCGCGGCGATCGCGTTGATCTGGCTCTCCCGCAGGGTCACCAGCGCCATCTCGGTCGCCGCGAATACCCCGCCCACCAGGACGAACACCACGACGAGGGCGATGTTGAGGGCCAGATCGTTCATCGAGTCACCTCGATGCCGTCGGTCTCAGTGATGGGCGGGATCGTATGATCGCTGTCCATCGGTCAGCGGTGCTCCTTCGTTTCTGCGGGGGAGGGGGTCGAGGTCGGTGCGCCGGCGTCCAGCTCGCGGTCGCGGTCGCGACGTGTCTTGGCGAGGCTCGCCACCGTCGCGACGACGATCGTGGCGGCGATGAACAGGAGCGAGAACCAGATCGGGATCTCGGGAACCCAGAGCATCGGCTCGCCGCCGTTGATGAACGGCAGCTCGTTGACGTGCATGGCGTGCAGGACGAGCTTCACACCGATGAAGGCGAGGATGACGGCCAGGCCCTGTGCGAGGTACACGAGGCGCTCGAGCAGACCGCCGATGAGGAAGTACAGCTGACGCAGACCCATGAGGGCGAACGCGTTGGCCGTGAACACGATGTACGCCTCGTTGGTGAGACCGTAGATCGCGGGGATCGAGTCGACCGCGAAGATGAGGTCGACGAAGCCGATCGCGATGATCACCAGCAGCATCGGGGTGACGAAGCGCTTACCGGCCTTCTTGACCGTGAGCTTGTCGCCGTTGTACTCGTCGCTGACGGGCAGGATGCGGCGGACGAACTGCATGAACTTGCCGTTGGCCGGGTCGGACTCACCGTGTGCGAACGCCTGACGGTAGGCGAGGAACAGCAGCAGCGCGCCGAAGACGTAGAAGATCCACGAGAAGTTCTCGATGAGCGCGGCGCCGACGGCGATGAACGCGCCCCGCATGATGAGCGCGATGACGATGCCGATCATCAGCACCTTCTGCTGGTACTTCTTCGGCACCGCGAACCCGGTCATGACGATGAGGAAGACGAAGAGGTTGTCGATCGACAGCGCCTTCTCGGTCAGGTACCCGGCGAAGTACTCGCCCGAGTACACCCAGCCCCAGCCCGGGATGAGGCCGATGACGACACCGAAGATCAGCGCGAGACCGATGTAGAACGCGGACCAGCGCGCCGACTCGCCGATCGACGGTTCATGCGGCTTGCGGACGTGCGCGAAGAATTCGTAGACGAAGAAGGCGATCGTGACGGCGATCGTGATGCCCCAGACGAGAGGGGTGATTTCCACAGGAGTCTCCTCAATGGCGTGATGAAAGGACGCCAGAGTCTTCTCCATCCCGAGTGATCGGGACCGGTGGTCCGGGATGCACCTTCACATCCGTAATGACGAACCGACCGTCGTGGAGTACTCCCCCTGGGACTGAAAATGTTACGGGATCGGCGCGGGCAAAACTGACAATTGCCTGACGCGGCCGAGCCTGCTAGCCGCGGGAGGGTTCCTTGAGATCGTCGCTCGCGTACGGCGCCGGCGCCGGCGCGTGCGCGTACGGGATGAACCAGCTGGCGAAGTCCAGCGGAGGTGTCGCGGCGGCGGCATCCCGCTTGCTGATCGCATCCTGCTCGACGAAGAGGGATTCCGCATCGAGGTCCTGGAACAGCACGGTGTCCAGGTGCTCGCGCCAGCCCTCCGGCAGGTCGCCGGTGAGGCGTTCGGCGCTGCGCGCCGCCTCGTCGAGCACGAGCTTCAGCGCCAGCTCGTGGGCGACGGTGGGAGGGTACACGGGTGAGGCGCTGAGCCGGGAGGTGACCTCGATCGTGGCGGCGAGGAACTTCTGCGCGAACGCCCGGTCGTAGTGCGTCGCGTACTGCGGGGGCAGTTGCGAGATCACGTGCGTCTCTCGCCAGGCGGATCGCGTGTCGGCCGCGTCCGCCAGCTGGCGGACATCGTCGAAAAGGCAGTCGACGACCAGGACGGAGGCGTTCCAGACGAGCCCCTTGATGATCGTCCGCTGGCGCAGCTCGGATGCCGTCGCCTCGGTCGTCGGTCCGCCGAAGAGTTCGTCCAGTGCCCAGTCGATCCCCGCCAGGCGCGCACCCGCCCGGGCGACCCGCGCGGTGTCGGAGGATCCTTCCGGAACCTCGCCCGACGTGCCCTCCCACTCCGAGTCGACGATCGAGGAGTTGGTGGATTCGATGCGCACCAGCTGCTGCGCGCCGTCGGCCACCGACACCTCGATCAGCGACAGCAGCGCGTCCTCGGCATCCATCGACGACGCGGACATCCGTGACGCGTCATCCATGCCGCCGACGAGATCGTCGGGGTGCGCGCAGACGAGGTCGAGGTCGATGCGGACCGCCGCGCGGTAGCGGGGAACGGGTGCCATGGGGGCATCGTACCCACGGCCCCGCTTACAGTGTCAGTCCGCGTCGGCCAGTCCCAGGACGTCGAGGAGCCAGGCGAGCTCGAACGCGCGCTCGCGCCACGAGTTGTACCGCCCGCTGACGCCACCGTGCCCCGCCACCATCTCGCATTTGAGCAGGGCGTCCGCACCGACCTCGCGCAGCCGCGCGACCCACTTCGCCGGCTCGACGTAGAGCACCCGGGTGTCGTTGAGCGAGGTGACGGCGAGGATGCGGGGGTACCGGACGCCCTCCTGCACGTTCTCGTAAGGGGTGTACGACTTCATGTAGGCGTACACGTCGGCGTCGCGGAGCGGGTCGCCCCACTCGTCCCACTCGATCACGGTGAGCGGGAGGGACGGGTCGAGGATCGTCGTCAGCGCGTCGACGAACGGGACGCCGGCGAGGATGCCCGCGAACAGGTCCGGGGCGAGGTTCGCCACGGCGCCCATGAGCAGACCGCCGGCGGAGCCGCCCTCCGCGACCAGGCCGTCGGGGGAGGTGTACCCCTCGGCGACGAGGTGACGGCCGACGGCGACGAAGTCCGTGAAGGTGTTCCGCTTGTGCAGCAGCTTGCCCTCCTCGTACCACTGGCGCCCCATCTCGCCACCGCCGCGGACGTGGGCGATCGCGAAGATCACGCCGCGGTCCAGCATCGACAGGCGGGCGACCGAGAATCCGGGCTCGATGGAGTGCTCGTACGAGCCGTAGCCGTAGAGGTGCACGGGGCGGGGCGCCGCTCCCGGTTCGCCGAACGACCGCTTCCACACGAGAGAAACGGGGACGCGCGTGCCGTCGTCGGCGGTCGCCCAGACCCGTTCCTGACCGTAGTCGGCCGGGTCGTACCCGCCGAGGACCGGCTGGCTCTTGCGCAGCAGGAGCTCGCCCGTCGCCACGACGTAGTCGTACACCGTGCCGGGCGTCACGAACGAGGCGTAACCGAGACGGATGACCGGGGGCGCCCACTCCGACGATCCGCTCGCGCCGGCGGCGTACAGCGGCTCGTCGAAGGCGATCTCGGTGACCTCATCGGTGGCGTAGTCGAGGATCCCGACGCGCGCGAGGCCCTCGCGGCGGTACTCGACGACCGCCCAGTCGCGGTAGGCGGACGCGTCGAGCAACCGCCGACCCGGCTGGTGCGGCAGCACGACGTGCCGCTGCCCGGTGGGGTCGGATGCCGCTACCCGCACCAGCTCGAAGTCCAGCGCGCCGTCGTTGTGGAGGATGTAGAGCACGTCCTCCCCGTCGATCACCGCGTGGGTCAGCGAGTACTCGACGCCCTCGCGGCGAGGCCACACCGATCGGGGCTCCGCCGTGAGGTCGTCGGCCGGGACGAGGAACTCCTCCGAGGTGATGGAGGACCCCACCCCGATGACGAGGAAGCGGTCGCTGCGCGTGAAGCCGGCGCCGACCCAGTACCGCTCGTCGGGTTCGGTGAAGATGACGCGGTCGGATGCGGCATCCGTCCCCACTTCGTGCAGCCAGACGGTGTCGGGTCGCCAGGCGTCGTCGACGGTCGTGTAGACGACGTGACGACCGTCGGGGGAGAAGACCGCGCCGGAGAAGGTGTTCTCGATGACGTCGGCGAGGTCGTCGCCGGTCACCAGGTCGCGGATGCGGAGGGTGTAGCGCTCGTCACCGGCGACGTCGACGGCGTACAGCATCCGGGTGCCGTCGTTCGAGACGTCGAGGCTGCCGAGGGAGAAGAAGTCGTGGCCCTCGGCCTCGACGTTGCCGTCCAGGAGCACCTGCTCGCCGGGGACGTCGGTGTCGGGGGAGAGCACGGGCGGCGTCCAGTCCGCGACGTCCGCGATGGGGGCGCGGCAGTTGATGCCGTACTGCTTGCCCTCGACGGTGCGGCCGTAGTACCACCACCGCCCGCGGCGCGAGGGGACGGAGAGGTCGGTTTCGAGCGTGCGGCCCTTGATCTCCTCGAAGATCCGCTCGCGGAGGCCGGCGAGGTGCGCCGTACGGCTGTCGGTGTAGTCGTTCTCCGCCTCGAGGTGGCCGATGACGGTCTCGTCGTCCTTCGCGCGCAGCCACTCGTAGGGGTCCGAGACGGCGTCTCCGTGGTGCGTGCGGGTGAACGGGCGGCGGTCGGCGACGGGCGGTGTCACGGCTACGGAGGTCACCCGACCACGCTAACCGACCCTCGCGGGCGCGCGCGGGTTATGCCATGGCGGATCGTGTGCGAGGATTTCCCAGGCCCGATTGAACCCCTGGTGACGTCTGGGTGAACTTTTCGTTCGCAACGCCGATCGCCGCGGCACCCGTTCCCCCGATTCCCGACGGAAAGCGAACTGTGGAGACCGCAGCACTCATCGTCGTCCTGGTCATCGCACTGGCACTCTTCTTCGACTTCACCAACGGCTTCCACGACACGGCGAACGCGATGGCGACGCCGATCGCGACGGGCGCACTCAAGCCCAAGGTCGCGGTGCTGCTGGCTGCCATCCTCAACCTCGTCGGCGCATTCCTGTCGACGGAGGTCGCCAAGACGATCTCGGGCGGCATGATCCGCGAGGATCAGCTCTCCCCCTCGATCTTCCCCGCGATCATCTTCGCCGGGCTGATCGGCGCCATCACGTGGAACATGCTCACCTGGCTGCTCGGCCTTCCCTCGAGCTCCTCGCACGCACTCTTCGGCGGCCTCATCGGGGCGACGATCGTCGGCGCGTCCGTCAGCGCGATCAACGTCGGTGTCGTCCTGTCGAAGGTCGTGCTCCCCGCCCTCATCGCCCCCCTCACGGCCGGCATCATCGCCTTCGCCGCCACGAAGATCGCTTACGCCGTCACCCGCCGCTACGACAACAAGCCGGACGGCCGCGACGGCTTCCGCTGGGGTCAGATCTTCACGTCGTCGCTCGTCGCCCTCGCGCACGGCACCAACGACGCGCAGAAGACGATGGGCGTCATCACCCTCGCCCTCATCACGGTCGGCTGGCAGACGCAGTCCGAGCCCGAGCTCTGGGTCATCTTCGCGTGCGCGTTCACGATCGCTCTCGGCACGTACATGGGCGGGTGGCGCATCATCCGCACGCTCGGCAAGGGCCTCACCGACGTCAAGCCCGCACAGGGCTTCTCGGCGGAGGCATCCACCGCGTCGACGATCCTCGCCTCGAGCGCGCTCGGCTTCGCCCTGTCGACGACGCAGGTCGCCTCGGGGTCCGTCATCGGGTCGGGCCTCGGTCGCCGCGGGTCGAGCGTGCGCTGGCGCACCGTCGGGCGCATCACGGTCGGGTGGGTCCTCACGCTTCCGGCCGCCGGCATCGTCGGTGCACTGGCCGCCCTCCTCATCGTCGGACTCGAGAACCTCTTCGGCGAGGGACCGGGTGAGCTGATCGGCGTCATCATCGGCGCCGTCGTGGCCGTCGCCGTCGTGCTCGCGATCTTCCTGCGGTCCCGGCGCAACGAGGTCACCGCGGCGAACGCGATGAGCAGCGAGGTGGCCGACTCGGGTGCCGCCGTCGGTCTCACGGAGGAACCGCCCCCCACACGCCGTCAGCAGCGCGTCGCGCAGTCCGCCGCCGCATCCGACGAGGAGGGAACCCGATGAGCGTCGACGTCAACTGGCTCGCCTTCGTCCAGGTCTTCGTCGCGGCGCTCCTCGCCGCCGCGACCGTGGTCGCCTTCTACGCGATCGGTCTGCGTCTGCTCGTTCGGGCGGGACGGGTGCCGGTGGTCATCCCGGCCACCTTCACCGACGCGCTGACCGTGATGACGCCCAAGGAGCAGAAGCGGGCCGCCAAGGCCGCCAGGAAGGCCGCCAAGAAGAACCCGCTGAGCCCGGCGCAGAAGCGCATCGCCCTCGTCGGGGCGTACGCCGCGTTCGCGGTCTGCGGCCTGGTCGTGCTGGGCGGGCTCCTGCTCATCCTGTTCAACCACTGATCGCCGCGCGTCCGGGGGCGTCAATAGGCTGGGTGGCATGCAGCCCGTCTCCTTCGGCCGCCATGCGCCCGCCGTCCGCACGATCGTCCATCTGAGCGACACCCATCTGCTCGCCGGCGATCGCCCGCTCGGCGGCGCCTACGACGCCACGGGAGGTGTCGCGGCGGCCCTCGCAGCCGTCGAGCGCACCGGCATCCGCCCCGACGCGATCGTCGTGACGGGCGATCTCACCGACCTGGGAGAGCCCGCCGCCTACCGCCGGCTGCGCGAGCTCGTGGAACCGATGGCCGAGCAGCTGGATGCGCCGGTCGTGTGGGTCGCGGGCAATCACGACGAGCGACCCGCCCTGCGGGAGGGGCTCTTCGATGAGCCGGGCTCCGAAGCGCCGCTCACCGCGGTCCACGACCTGGGCGGGCTGCGACTGGTCGTCCTCGACTCCACCGTCCCCGGCTGGCATCACGGCCTCGTCGATGCGGCGCAGCGCGAGTGGCTCCGGGAGGTGCTCGCCGAGCCGGCGCCGCTCGGCACGCTACTCGCGTTGCACCATCCGCCTATCCCGAGCCACATCCCGTTCTTCGACATCCTCGAGCTCCGGGAGCAGGACGAGCTGGCGGCCGTGCTCGCCGGCACCGACGTGCGCGGCATCCTGGGCGGTCACCTGCACTACTCGACCTCGGGCACCTTCGCCGGCATCCCCGTGAGCGTCGCCTCCGCGACCTGCTACACGATGAACCTGCAGCGACCGGCGAGCGAGGTGAACGGGATGGATGCCGGACAGTCCTTCCACCTCGTCCACGTGTACGACGACACGATCACGCACACGGTCGTCCCCGTGGTCGAGGCGCCGACGGGGGACTACTTCTCGGCCGAGTGGGTGGAGCGGATGGCCGCCCTCACGCCCGACGAGCGCCTCGAGGCCTTCTCCCGCAAGCCCGCCTGAGCCTCTTGACTTCGCGCGCACTCGAAGTCCTACCGTGAGGGCATGTCCCTCCTCTCCACCTCTGCCGGCGCCTCCATCGCCGAAGCGGCGGACGCGACCGGCGTCAGCGCGCACGCCCTCCGCTACGACGAACGTGCGGGCCTGATGCTGCATCCCGTGGACCGGACATCCTCGACCCACCGGCGCTACTCGGACGCGGACCTCGCCTGGATCCGCTTCCTCACGCGGCTCCGCTGGACCGGGATGCCGATCGCCACCATGCGTCGCTACACCGAGCTCGTGCGCGAGGGGGACGCGACGATCGCGGAACGGCGTCGACTGCTCGTCGAGCACCGGGAGGTCGTCCGCCGCCGGCTCGAGGAGGTCACGCTGAGTCTCGCCGTCATCGACCACAAGATCGACATCTACGACAAGGAGATCACCGCATCATGAAGACCACCGCACTCGGCCAGAACGGTTCCCGGGTCGGCCGCATCGGCCTCGGACTCATGGGGATCCCGAGGCCGAGCTGCTGCCCGCGCTGCGCGAGCTCGGCATCGGGTTCGTGCCGTACTCGCCGCTCGGTCGCGGCTTCCTGACAGGTCGGATCCGCTTGGTCGACCAGCTCGACGAGAACGACTTCCGTCGGAACAACCCGCGGTTCGAGGACGAGGCGCTCGCCGCCAACCTGCGGATCGTGGACGTCATCGAAGGCGTCGCGGGTGAGGTGGACGCGACCCCCGCTCAGGTCGCGCTCGCCTGGCTGCTCGCGCAGGGCGAGGACATCGTGCCCATCCCGGGTACGCGCAAGCTCGAGCGCGTCGACGAGAACATCGGCGCCACCGAGCTCGCGCTCTCGGACGACCAGCTGCGCCGGCTGAGCGAGGTCGCGCCGGCGGCCGGCGACCGCTACGCCGACATGTCGAGCGTCAACCGCTGAGGTCGGCGGGGTGCGGGGATAGGCTCGTCCTATCCCCGCACCCTGTGACCCACAAGGACACCGCAATGGCACCTGACGCGATGACGCGTACCGAGACCGACTCCCTGGGATCGATGGAGATCCCCGCCGACGCCTACTGGGGCATCCACACTGCGAGAGCGCTCGAGAACTTCCCGATCTCGATGCGGCCCATCTCCGTCTACCGCGACCTCGTCGTCGCCCTCGCGATGGTCAAGCAGGCCTCCGCGCGCGCCAACAAGGAGATCGGCGTGCTGGAGGCATCCCGCGCCGACCTCATCGACCGTGCGGCGCAGCGCGTCATCGACGGCGAGTTCCACGACCAGTTCGTCGTGGGCGTCATCCAGGGCGGGGCCGGCACCTCGACCAACATGAACGCGAACGAGGTCATCACCAACGTCGCGCTCGAGATGGCCGGCCGTGAGAAAGGCGACTACGCGTTCCTCTCGCCGATCGACCACACGAACCGCAGTCAGTCGACGAACGACGTCTACCCGACGGCGATCAAGGTCGGCCTCGGCCTCGACCTGCAGTCCCTCCTCGAGGAGCTCGACCTGCTGCGGCAGGCCTTCCTGAAGAAGGCCGACGAGTTCCACGACGTGCTCAAGGTCGGCCGCACCCAGTTGCAGGATGCCGTGCCCATGACGCTCGGGCAGGAGTTCCACGGCTTCGCGACGACGCTGGGGGAGGACTACCACCGGCTCCGCGAGAACGCGTACCTGCTCTACGAGATCAACATGGGTGCGACGGCCATCGGCACCGGTATCACGACGCACCCCGACTACTCCGGCTCGGTGCTCCGCCACCTGCGCGGGATCAGCGGTCTCGACCTCGAGACCGCCGAGGACCTCGTGGAGTCGACGAGCGACACCGGCGCCTTCATGTCGTTCTCGTCGTCGCTCAAGCGCAACGCCATCAAGCTCTCCAAGATCAGTAACGACCTGCGGCTCCTCTCGAGCGGCCCGCAGGCGGGCTTCGGCGAGATCAACCTCCCGCCCCGACAGGCCGGCTCGAGCATCATGCCCGGCAAGGTGAACCCGGTCATCCCCGAGGTCGTCAACCAGGTCGCCTTCGCCGTCGCGGGCGCCGACCTGACGGTGACGATGGCCGTCGAGGGCGGGCAGCTGCAGCTGAACGCGTTCGAGCCGGTGATCGCGCACTCGATCTTCCAGTCGATCACCTGGATGCGTCGCGGTATGCGCACGCTGCGGGTCAACTGCGTCGACGGCATCACGGCCAACCGCGAACGCCTCGGGACGATGGTCGGGTCGTCGGTCGGCGTCATCACGGCACTGACGCCCTTCATCGGCTACACCGCCGCCGCGGCCCTGGCCAAGACTGCGCTGCTCACCAAGCGGAACGTCGGCGACCTCGTCGTCGAGGCCGGCCTGATGTCGCGCGACGAGGTGGACAAGCAGCTGTCGCCGGCACGCCTGTCGGGGCTGCAGGCGGTCACGCGGGCCATCCCCGTTATCACGAAACCGGGTGACGTGGAGCAGCACTGATTGCCGGTTGTCTGGGAGAACGGTGAACGCTAGCGTCGGGGTCGTAATCCCGGCCGATGACCGACCAGAAGGACACTTCCATGACTGATCCCAACCAGCCGAACTCCCAGAACGTCCCCCCGGCACCGCCGGCCTACGAAGCGCCCGCCTACAGCAACGCGCCGCAGTACAACGCCGCCCCCTCGGGCGGATCGACCCCCGGCCGCACCATGGCGATCGTCGCGCTGATCCTCGCCATCATCCCTGGCACCCAGGTGATCGGTCTCATCCTCGGCATCGTGGCTCTCGTGCAGAGCCGCAAGGCCGGCGTGAAGAACGGTCTGGCGATCGCGGCGATTATCGTGAGCGTCGTCATCATGATCCTGGTGGTTGTAGTGATCATCATTGCAGTTGCCGCATTCCAGGCCAGTGGGGGTGGCGATCTCGTCAGTCAGGTGAACGCTTGCTTGGACGACCCCTCCGGCACCGTCACCTTCCAAGGCGTCACGATGACCTGCCAGGAACTGCTCGAGAACAGCGGGTACTGAGTCGTACGACGAGAGCCCTGGATGCGCGGCATCCGGGGCTCTTCGTCGTTGCGGGTCAGTCGGTGATCCGGCAGAACGTCGTCAGCTCACCGATGCCGTCGATGCCGACCGTGACCGTCGAGCGGTCGCGGAGGAAGATCTGCGGATCGCGGGAGTAGCCCGCGCCACCGGGGGAGCCGGTCGAGATGAGGGTGCCGGGGAGCAGGGTCGCCGACCGCGAAAGGTAGGAGACGAGCTTGGCGACGGGGTGGATCATCTGGCCCGTCGAGGCATCCTGCACCGTCTGCCCGTCGACGACGGCCCAGATGTGCAGATCCTGCGGGTCGGAGATCTCGTCCGCCGTCACGACGAAGGGGCCCGTCGGGGTGAAGCCGTCGAACGACTTGCACCGCGACCACTGCGCCTCGGAGAACTGGATGTCGCGGGCCGTGATGTCGTTGACGACCGTGTAGCCCCAGACGTGGTCGAGTGCGTGCTCGAGCGCGACGTCGCGGGCCGCTGGGCCGATCACGACACCGAGCTCGGCCTCGTAGTCGACCGACTGACTCAGCGAACGTGGCCAGGTGGTCGTCTGGCGGTGCCCGCCCAGGGAGCCCGGCCACAGCGTGAAGATGGTCGGAGCGGCGTCCGCTTTCAGCCCCAGCTCGCTCGAGTGCGCGGCGTAGTTCAAGCCCACGGCGATCGTGACGGGCGTGTCGAGGATCGCGGACGCGAACACGGGGGAGCCCAGCGGCATCCACTCGACCTCGGGGTCGGCGGCCGCGTCCCGGACGCGGGCGAGGAGGGCGTCACCTCCTTCGATGAGCCGCTGCAGGCGCGAGGGCGCACCGTCGAAGAGGCGCGACACCACCGTCGCGCGATCCTCCTCGACCAGGACCAGCTGCGGCTCGTCGACTCCGTCGGGGACAACGTGGGCGAAGCGCATGGTCCCAGGCTATCGTTCCCGTGCGCGGCGGCGGCTCGTGCGCGCCCGCCCCTAGGCTGAGCGCATGTCGTTCCCGTCGCCGCTCGCGCAGCCGACCCATTCGATGCCGGCGACGCCCCCGCCGGCTCCGCCGCGCCGGGACCTGCCCGTGCCCACGCCGGGAGCCGGGCGGACGATCCTCTGGATCGTGGGCATCGTGCTCGTCTTGGTGGCGCTCGGCCTCGCGGCCTACTTCCTGACCTTCCTCGGCCCCGTCGCCGCGGTCGTCGCGGGGGTCCTGGCGCTCGTCCCGCTCGCGCTCGTCCTGGTCGCGGTCCGGATCATCGACCGCTGGGAGCCGGAGCCCCGCGGCCTGGTGGTGTTCGCGCTCGCGTGGGGGGCGGTGGCATCCGTCGCCCTCACCCTGGCGGTCGACCTCGTCATCGGTCTCGTCGTCCCGCAGGTGCCGGAGACGTTGTCGGCTGTCGTGCAGGCGCCGATCGTGGAGGAGCTCGCCAAGGGCGCGGGGGTGCTGCTCGTCTTCGTCGCCGCGCGCCGCGCCTTCGACGGACCGGTGGACGGTGTCGTCTACGGCGCCCTCGTCGGGGCGGGGTTCGCCTTCACGGAGAACATCCTCTACTTCGCCGACAGCCTCATCACCGAGGGTGTCGAGAGCGCCGCCTACACGTTCTTCCTCCGTGGGGTCCTGTCGCCGTTCGCGCACGTGATGTTCACGGCAGTGACGGGGTACGCGCTCGGCCGGGCCGCGCGGATCGGGCTCCGCGGCTCCGCGGCGGCACCGCGGTGGCTCCTCGGAATCGTCGGGGCCATCGCTCTGCACGCCCTCTGGAACGGTTCCGCCGTGTTCGCCGACTTCTTCGCCCTCTACACGACACTCCAGGTACCGCTGTTCGTGCTGTTCATCGTCGGTGTCGTCCTGCTGCGACGCGAGGAGGCACGGTTGACCCGCGCGCGACTCGGCGACTACGCCGCGGCGGGGTGGTTCTCGCCCGGCGAGGTCGACATGCTGGCGACCCGCGCCGGTCGCGCGCGTGCGGTCGCCTGGGCGCGGACGCTGCCGGGGGACCGGTCCGCGGCGATGCGGCGCTTCATCGCCGAGGCGACCTCGCTGGCCGCCGCGCGGCAGCGCGTGGTGACCGGCCGCGACCCTGCGGCCGCCGTCGACGAGCGTGTTTACCTCGAGCGCGCCACGCGGGCCCGCGGGGACGTCCTCGCCCGCTGAGGGGGACTGCCGGAGAAAAGACTCAGCGCCCGGTGCCGCGGCGATGCCTGCGAGTCTTCCGGGCGCTGAGTTGGCCTGGAAAAATGATCCCGCTCACTCCCGACGCTGTCAAGACCCCCGCCCGCGGCGGGTTTTTCTATTCAGGGGAATAGGATCGGATGCGGCGACGTTTCGCCCTCTCGACCGCCGGAGCATTCCGGACCCCCAGACGAAGGACCACCATGACCGACTCCACCGCGACCCTCGACATCCCCGGCTACAAGGCGGGGACCTGGATCCTCGACGCCTCGCACAGCGAGGTCGGCTTCAGCGTCCGCCACATGATGATCTCGAAGGTCCGTGGCCACTTCAACGTCAAGGAGGCGACCCTCGTCGCCCCCGAGAACCCGCTCGAGGCCACTCTCGAGGCGAAGGTCGACGCGGCATCGCTCGACACCAAGGACGAGGGCCGCGACGGCCACCTCCGCAGCGCCGACTTCTTCGACGTCGAGACCTACCCCGAGATCACCTTCACGTCGACCGGTGTGCGCGTCGAGGGCGGCGACTTCCTCGTCGACGGCGACCTCACGATCAAGGACGTCACCAAGCCCGTCACCTTCGAGGTCGACTTCGGTGGCTTCGGCACCGACCCCTGGGGCAACTACAAGGCGGGTGCGACGGCGAAGACCGTCATCAACCGCGAGGACTTCGGTCTGACCTGGAACGCGGCGCTCGAGACCGGCGGCGTGCTCGTCGGCAAGGACGTCACCATCGAGCTCGACCTCCAGGGTTCCGTCCAGGCCTGACGGCTTTGACCACGGAGAGCGCCTCGGGTTGGATGGACTCATGACTGCAGACCGCACCAAGCCCGAGATCGACGCGCCTCAGGGTCCCGCACCCGCTGACCTGGTCGTCCGCGACCTGATCGAGGGGGACGGTGTCGAGGCGAAGCCCGGCGACACCGTCACCGTCCACTACGTGGGCGTCGAGTACCTCTCCGGTGAGGAGTTCGACTCGTCCTGGAACCGCGGCGAGAGCATCCAGTTCCCGCTCCGCGGCCTGATCCAGGGATGGCAGGACGGGATCCCGGGGATGAAGGTGGGCGGCCGGCGTGAACTCGTCATCCCGCCGCACCTCGCGTACGGTCCCGCCGGTGGACACTTCCTCGGCGGCAAGACGCTGATCTTCATCATCGATCTGCTCGACGTCGCCTGATCCGACGTCTCACGTGTGGCCCGGCCGTTCCTCGGTCGGGCCACACGTGCGCCCGGGCTCTGCCCTAAGGTGAGCACCATGGGGAACGAACGCCCGCGGGCACGGTGGACGGCGGTGCTCGCCGCGGCGGTACTCGCGTTGACCGTGGTCCTGACGCCCGGCGCGGCATCGGCGCAGACCGCGGCGCCCACCGGCACGCCCTCGCCCACGCCGACCCAGGCACCGACACCCACCCCGACACCCACCCCGACACCGACGGCATCCCCGTCCCCGGCGGTCACGGTCCACGGCTACTACCGCACGCCGTGGTCCACCGACCCGCGGGTCTACCGCACCCGGACGGACGGCAGCGTCACCGCGCTGTCGCGGGAGCAGTGGAAGGCCGCTGGGAGTCCCCGCATCCGCACCCTTCCCGTCACCTATGGGCGGGTGACGTGGTCCCCTCAGGTGTACGCACTGATCACCTGGCCGGACGGCACGGACGACCGCGGTGTCGACAAGGTCGTCGCGCTCGATCGGACGTCGTTCGTGAGCGCCGGCTCGCCGAAGGTCCGCCTGATGGGACATGTGTCGACGACGCGCTACTTCCGCTACCAGTCCGGGCCGTCGGACCTTTACGCGCGCACGCCCGACGGGAAGACGAAGAAGATGACGTCGGCGGAGCGGCGCGCGGCGGGTTCGCCGCGCGCGGGCTCCGTGGTGGCCGGCGGCTGGTACCGCGCCGTCTGGTCGCCCGCCGTGCACTTCGTCCGCACGAACGGATCGCACCGGGTGATCACGGCCGCGGAGTACCGGCGCGCCGGGAAGCCGCAGGTGGCGCGCGCTCCGGTCGTCTACGCGAAGACGGCATGGTCCCCGGTCGTCTACGGCCTCGTCACGTGGCCGACCTCGGCCGCCGACCGGAGCATCGACACCGTCGAAGCGCTCAGCGCGGCCGAGTACGCGCGGGCGGGCCGCCCGAAGACGACCATCCGCTCGCGGATCCCCGGCGATTCGTTCGTGCGCCTGTCGACGGGGTCCTTGATCCTCCACCGTATGGACGGCTATCTGACCCCGGTGACGACCGCGCAGTGGCGTTCCGCGGGGTCGCCCGCGGTCCGCACCGTCGCCCCCGGCAAGCCGATGTACATCCGCGGCATCCTGATCGTGAACAAGTCGATCCCGTTGCCGTCCTCCTACGGCAACGGGCTCCGTCCGGAGCTGACGAGCGCCTGGGCGAGGATGCGGGCCGACGCCAGGAAGGACGGCGTCTCGCTCTCGATCATCTCGGGCTTCCGCTCCTACGCCTCGCAGCAGAGCGTCTTCGCGAGCAAGGTCCGTCAGCACGGCAGGGCGGAGGCCGAACGGCGCTCGGCGCGACCCGGCCACAGCGAGCATCAGACCGGTTTGGCCATCGACGTCAATTCGATCTCGCAGTCCTGGGGCGAGACCCGCGCCGGCCGGTGGGTGGCCGCGAACGCGCATCGGTACGGTTTCATCGTGCGGTACCCCCGAGGCGAGGAGAAGGTGACCGGCTACCGCTGGGAGCCGTGGCACCTGCGGTACGTCGGCACGGGGGTGGCGACGCATCTGAAGAAGACCGGCCTCACGCTGGACGAGTACCTCGGTGTGACTTCGCGCTACTGACGGCGGGCGGTGACCTCGGTCCCCGTCGTGTAGACTCCTGTGGTTGCCGTTCGATCGGCCGCGGATAAAGAGAGCCCACGCATCAGGCGTCGGGCGCCGCGCAACGAAGAGGAAGGGGATCACCTATGGCACTGGAAGCAGACGTCAAGAAGGCGATCATCGAAGAGTACGCGACGCACCCCGGTGACACCGGATCCCCCGAGGTGCAGGTCGCGATGCTGACGCAGCGCATCAAGGACCTCACCGAGCACCTCAAGGAGCACAAGCACGACCACCACTCGCGTCGTGGGCTGTTCCTGCTCGTCGGTCAGCGCCGCCGTCTCCTGGGCTACCTCCAGGACGTCGACATCAACCGTTACCGCTCGCTCATCGAGCGCCTCGGCCTCCGTCGATAAGGCACCGCACCCAGCGTTCAATCGCGCAAAACATTCTTGAGAAGGCCGCCCCACGGTGTGGGGCGGTCTTCGTCGTTCCGGATCAGGCCCGCGCGGCGACGAGGTCGGGGTGCCAGATCGCGGCGACGTCCGGGTGCGCCCGCAGCCGCGACTTGAGCGCGTTCTCGCCGTGGAGCCCGTGGATGGGGTTGCGGGGGTCCTGCGACACCCCGCGCGCCTGAGCGGCCAGGTCGGCCGGGAGGTCGATCGCGGGCAGCTCGGCGTCGAGTGACGGGTTGAAGAAGAACGGGACCGAGATGCGGTCCTCGGGTGCCCGGGGCGAGACGACGCGATGGTTGGTCGCGGTGAGGTACCCGCCGGTGGCGTGTTCGAGCAGTTCGCCGATGTTGACGACGAAGGATCCCGGAACGGCGGGTGCGTCGATCCATTCGCCGTCGCGCTCGACCTGCAGGCCGCCCTTGCCGGGCTCGACCCACAGCAGCGTGACGACACCCGCATCCTTGTGCGCACCGACGCCCTGCTGGGGCTCGGGCGCAGCGGACCCCGGGTAGCGGACGATCTTGAGCAGGGTCTGCGCCTCGCCGAAGTGGTCGTCGAAGTAGGTCGCGGGTGCGCCGAGGGCCTCGGCCCACGCGCGCAGCAGCGTCCGGGCCACGTCCGACAGGATCGTCGTCCACTCCTCGGCGATCCCGCGGAGTTCGGGCTGGGCGCTCGGCCACAGGTTGGGTCCGACGAGCGCGGCGTAGGCGGGGGCGTCCGGGTCGGTCACCGCCGGGCGCTCCGGTCCGATGTCGATCTGCTCGCGCCAGTCCACGAGGCCCTGCGTGCGCTCGCCGCCGATACGCGTGTACCCGCGGAAGTGCGGGCTCTTCACGTTCTCGATCTCGAGCTTCGCCTCGTCGGGCAGCGCGAAGAAGGTGCGCGCGGCGCGGTGGAGGCGGGCCTCGAGTTCGGGGGAGACGCCCGTGCCGGTGAGGTAGAAGAACCCGACCTCGTGGGTGACCCGGCGCAGTTCGGCACGGAACGCGTCGGCGGCCTCGGGCCCCTGATCGAGCAGTGAGAGGTCGAGGACGGGGAGGCTCTGAGCGGACATGGTCCGAGGATAAGCAGGCCGCCCCGGCGTGCCGCCCAATGTTGCGGGTCGTTACCGGCTCAGTGGAACGGGGCGGCGACGCGATTGCGGTGGTAGTCGAAGATGATGCTCGTCCGGGTGTTCGCGACGCTGCGCTGCGCGGAGAGGTGCTCGACGACGAAGGCCCGCACCTCGCTGGAGTCCGCGACGGCGATGTGGATGAGGAAGTCGTCCGACCCGCCGAGGAAGAACATCTGGATGACCTGGGGGAGCCCGCGCACCTCGTGGGCGAACTCCGTGATGCTCTCGTGGCGCGAGCCGGGTCGCAGCGTCACGTGCACCATCGCCTGGAGTCCCGCACCGACGACCCGCTGGTCCACGCTCGCGTGGAAGCCGGTGAGGACCCCGCGCTCCACCAGCGCGCGGGTGCGGGCGTGCGCGGTCGACGGTGCCACCCCGATGCGGGCGGCGAGTTCCGCGTTCGTGAGCCGCGCATCGGCGGCGAGGGCGTCGACGATCGAACGATCGACCTCGTCGAGGTGGACGGCGGGTCGAAGATCCTTCGCCCGGTCGTGCGAAATAGCCGTCATTCCGTCTCCTTCTTCCGTCCCCAGGCCATCTTCACCGAAGGATGTTCCGTTGTCACACGTTCGTCACGAATCATCTGCAGGATGAATCCACATCACTCGCCGACGAGGAGCGTGCCGCCATGCGCATCGGGGTCCCCACTGAGATCAAGAACAACGAGAACCGGGTGGCGATCACCCCCGCCGGTGTGGACGCCCTCGTCTCCCGCGGTCATGAGGTCCTCGTGCAGTCCGGGGCCGGCGCGGGCTCCCGCCTCTCCGACGACGCCTTCGCGGCGGCCGGTGCGACGATCACGCCGGACGCCGAATCGACCTGGGGCGACGCCGAGCTCGTGGTGAAGGTCAAGGAGCCCATCGCCGCCGAGTACGGTCACCTCCGGGGCGACCTCACCCTCTTCGCCTACCTCCACCTGGCCGCGGACCGACCGCTCACCGACGCCCTCATTGCGGCGGGAACCACCGCCGTGGCGTACGAGACCGTGCAGGCGGCGGATCGGTCGCTGCCCCTCCTGTCGCCCATGAGCGAGGTCGCCGGCCGGATCTCCATCACCGTCGGCGCGCACACGCTCATGAGTGCCGCAGGCGGCCGCGGCACCCTCCTGGGCGGGGTCGCCGGGACGCCGAAGGCAAAGGTCGTCGTCATCGGCGGCGGGGTGGCCGGCGAGCACGCGGCGGCGAACGCCCTCGGGATGGGTGCGAACGTCACCGTCATCGATGTCTCGCTGCCGCGGCTGCGTGAGCTCGAGAAACGGTATGCCGGCCTGCACACCCGCGCCTCCAGCCGGTACGAGATCGCGGAGCAGGTGGCATCCGCTGATCTCGTCATCGGATCGGTCCTCATCCCGGGTGCGGCGGCGCCGAAGCTCGTCACGCTCGACATGGTGGCGGGCATGAAGGCGGGCGCGGTCCTCGTCGACATCGCGATCGACCAGGGCGGCTGCTTCGAGGGTTCGCGTCCGACCACGCACGACGACCCCACGTTCGCCGTCCACGACGCCGTGTACTACTGCGTCGCGAACATGCCCGGCGCGGTGCCCGAGACCTCCACGCGCGCCCTCACGAACGCAACGCTGCCCTACGTCACGGCGCTCGCCGACAAGGGGTGGGATGCCGCATCGGCGGCCGATCCCGCGCTGGCCAAGGGACTGAACGTGCGAGCGGGGCGGGTCGTCAACGAGGGCGTCGCCGCGGCGTTCGGCCTGTCGTTCGCCCCCGCCTGACTCCTCTCAGGTACTGGGCGTCCCGCTCGGCGCGCCCGGCCGCCGCGACCCCGTCGGGTCGTTGCGCCGTCCGTCGCTCCGCGTGAGGTCGGGGTCGGCGAAGAGCCATCCGGGGCGCGGTTCGATCAGCGGGCGGAAGACGCGGCGGACCGGTCGGGACGCCAGGAGCACCGTGATCGCCACCGACAGGAGGGCGACGAGCGGCAGCCACAGCCACGTCGGATCGAGTCCGCGCAGCACCCCCGATTCCCGGAACGGGTAGAGCACGAAGGAGTGCAGGAGGTAGACGTACATCGTGTACCGTCCGATCGAGGTCCAGCGGTACGGCAGCACGAGCCGGAAGATGGCGAGGGCGAGCAGGAACCAGAGGGTCCACGACGGCTGGGTGAGGTTCGGGTTCGCCTGGCCCTCGACGAGGAACTTCGTCAGCGTCCACAGGCCCTCGAAGATCACGTACGGCACGACGATGTCGGTGAGGAGACGGGTCATCCGTCGTCTGCTCGGCGGGTCGGAGCGCGAGAAGTAGCCCGAGATGAGCGCGAACGCCGGCATGTGGAACGCGTAGATCAGGAAGTAGAGGCTCTGCGCGATGTCCGAGTCGTACGTCAGCCGCTGGATGGCGTGCCCGAGGACGACGAGCAGTACCTGCGGGAATACCGTGGACACCACGGCGTTGACACCGGTATATTCACTTGCATGAATCGGGCGCGATCCGTCCGGGAATCGAGAGGGACACCGTGAGCGACACCAGCAGCACCACCACCACCTGGCCCGGGGTGCAGTTCGGCATCTTCACCGTCACCGACATCACGCAGGACCCCACCACGGGTCACACGCCGAGCGAGCGAGAGCGCATTGCGGCGACCGTCGAGATCGCCAAGCACGCCGAAGAGGTGGGCCTCGACGTCTTCGCCATCGGCGAGCACCACAACCCCCCGTTCTGGTCGTCCTCGCCGACGACGACGCTCGCGTACATCGCGGCGCAGACCGAGCGCCTCATCCTCTCGACCTCGACGACGCTCATCACGACGAACGACCCCGTGAAGATCGCCGAGGACTACGCGATGTTGCAGCACCTGTCGGGCGGTCGCATGGACCTCATGCTCGGGCGCGGCAACACCGGTCCCGTCTACCCCTGGTTCGGCAAGGACATCCGTCAGGGCGTGCCGCTCGCGATCGAGAACTACGCCCTGCTCCACAAGCTGTGGCGTGAGGACGTCGTCGACTTCGAGGGCACGTTCCGCACGCCGCTGCAGGGCTTCACCTCGACGCCGCGGCCGCTCGACGGTGTGCCGCCCTTCGTGTGGCACGGCTCGATCCGCACGCCCGAGATCGCCGAGCAGGCCGCGTACTACGGCGACGGCTTCTTCGCGAACAACATCTTCTGGCCCGCCGAGCACTACCAGCGCCTGATCGGCCTCTACCGTCAGCGCTGGGAGCACTACGGCCACGGGGCTCCCGAGACGGCGATCGTCGGCATCGGCGGTCAGGCGTTCATGGCGAAGAACTCGCAGGATGCCGTCGCGCAGTTCCGCCCGTACTTCGACAACGCCCCCGTCTACGGCCACGGCCCGTCGATGGAGGACTTCACCGAGATGACGCCGCTCACCGTCGGTTCGCCGCAGCAGGTGATCGACCGGTACGCAGGCATGCGCGACCTGTTCGGCGACTTCCAGCGTCAGCTCTTCCTCGTCGACCACGCGGGGCTTCCGTTGAAGACCGTGCTCGAGCAGCTCGACTTCCTCGGCGGCGAGGTCGTGCCGGTGCTCCGCAAGGAGCTGGCGAAGGATCGGCCGGCCATCGTCCCCGATGCCCCCACCCACGCGGCGCGGGTGGCTGCCACGTACGGTGACGGTCCGGTCCGTGAGGCCCGCCCGCGTGCGAACCGCGGCGACAACCTCTCCGGCCCGAGCCCGTACCAGGACACCCCGGCTCCCGTCGGCGCCGCGTTCGGTCTGGGCGGTGCACGATGACCGCCCGTCGCATCGCGGTCGTCTCCGCCGGGCTGTCGAACCCGTCGTCGACGCGGATGCTGGCCGACAAGCTGGCGACCGCCGTGCTCGCGGACCTGAAGGAACGGGGGGTGGAGGCATCCGTCGACACCTTCGAACTCCGCGAGTACGCGCACGACATCACGAACAACCTGCTCACCGGGTTCGCCCCGCCCGCCCTCGAGACGATGATCAACACGGTCGTGTCGGCCGACGCGCTCATCGTCGTGACGCCGATCTTCTCGACGAGCTACTCGGGCCTGTTCAAGTCGTTCATCGACGTGCTCGACCCCGACGCGCTGCAGGGCAAGCCCGTCCTCATCGGGGCGAACGCGGGGACGGCGCGGCACTCGCTCGCGATCGACTACGCGATCCGTCCGCTGTTCGCCTACCTGCACGCCGAGGCGGTCTCGACCGGTGTGTTCGCCGCGTCCTCGGACTGGGGTGCCCGCGCCGACGACGTCTCGCCGCTGTCGGCTCGCATCGAGCGCGGCGCACGGGAACTGGCGGATGCCGTGACGCGGCGCCCGGCCGGCGAGACGCTCGACCCGTTCGACCCCGAGTCCTACCTCGGCAAGGGCGGCTCGTTCGGCCACCTGCTCGGCGGTCTCACGGGGGAGTGACCCCGTCAGCGTGAGCGGCGGCCCGTCCAGCGGGCCGCCGCCGCGTCGATCGTCACGCCCAGGATGATCGCGACGGCGATGGAGACGATGACGGCCAGCGCGGGGCTCCCCGGCAGGAGACCGCCGATCGCGGCACCCACGACCGCCTGGTAGAGCGCCCAGACGCTCGCCGCGACCGCGACCGCACCCAGGTACCGGGCCGCGGGCACCCTCGTCGCTCCCGCGGTGAGGTTGACCGCGAGCCGCGCGAAGGGGATGAACCGCGCTGTGAACACCACCGTCGCCGTCCCGCGCGACAGGCGGGCTCCCGCCCACTCGAACGCGGCACGGATGCGGCGGTGCCGCATCCATCCCCACCGCTCCACGCCGGCGAACCGTCCCACGCCGTAGCAGAGCGCGTCGCCGCAGAAGGCGGCGACGGCGGCCACCGCGACGACGGCGGCGAGCGGGGGCGTCCCGGTGGCGGCTGCGAGCGCTCCCGCCGCGGTGACGGCCACCTCGCCCGGGACGACGACGAGGACGGCGTCGGCGAGGACGAGGGCGAAGAGCGCCGGCAGCGCCCACGGGCCCGCCGCGACGCTCGTCAGCAGATCGGCGAACACGGCGCCTGTGTAGCAGGCGGGGGTGAACGACGCGCGAACGGGGGACGGCGCGGAACCGGTCGGTGGACGCGCGGGGAGGGGTGGATGAACACTCCGCGATCCGGGCCTTCCGCGCTGTGTCAGGGCTCCGCCGCCCGTCACCCTGGTGCTGTGAGAGTCGCGGTCGTCACCGAGTCCTTCCTCCCGCACATGAATGGGGTCACCGGATCCGTCCTGCAGATCCGGGATCATCTCGAACGACGCGGGCACGACGTGTTCGTCATCGCGCCCGCCGCCGGACGCCGGGAGCTCGGGATGCCGGGCCGCGCCGTGCCGTCCGTCCCGCTGCCGCGGTACCCCGCCGTCCGTCTCGCCGTGCCGCCGGTCGCCTCGCTCGTCCGCGACCTCGCCCGCTTCGACGCGGACGTGGTCCACCTCGCCTCGCCGTTCCTGCTCGGGTGGCAGGGGCTGCTCGCCGCGGAGGCGCGCCGGCTGCCGAGCGTCGCCGTGTACCAGACCGACGTCGTCTCGTACGCGGGGAGGTACGGGCTCCCGCAGGGGGCCGCCCTGGCCGAGGCGCACGTGCGCCGGCTGCACCGCCGTGCGACCCTCACCCTCGCCCCCTCCGCGTCGGCGCGCGCGCAGCTCGAGGGGTTCGGCGTCGACCGCGTCGCGCTGTGGGGACGCGGCGTCGACGGTGCGCGGTTCACGCCGAGCCGACGCGACGAGCGGTGGCGGCGGAGCGTCGCCCCCGGCGAGGTGATCGTCGGGTACGTGGGGAGACTGGCTCCCGAGAAGCAGGTGGAGGACCTCGCGGCGCTGCGGGGGATCCCCGGCATCCGTCTCGTCATCGTCGGGGACGGGCCTGCGCGACCGGTCCTCGAGCAGCTCCTGCCGGACGCGGTCTTCCTCGGCCACCTCGACGGCGACGCGCTGGCGACCGCGCTCGCGTCGTTCGACGTCTTCGTCCACCCCGGCGAGAGCGAGACTTTCGGCCAGACGATCCAGGAGGCGCAGGCCAGCGGCGTCCCGGTCGTGGCGACGGGGGCCGGCGGTCCCGTCGACCTCGTCCGCAGCAGCGTCGACGGGTGGCTCTACCGCCCGGGCGACGCGGACGACCTGCGCGCGCGGGTCGCCGACCTCGCCGGCGACGGCGCGAAGCGGCGCGCCTTTGCCCGCGCCGCCCGCGACGCGGTGTCGGGACGCACCTGGGAGGCGCTCGCGGACCGCCTCGTCGAGCATTACGACCGTGCTGCGATGCTGCACCGGACGGATGCCGGGCGCCGGGCCCTCGCGTGGCCCCGCCCGGACGTCGCCGCCCCCGGCGCCGCGGAGGGGCGCTCCTGGTCCCGATACGTCGCGCTGGGGGACTCGATCTCCGAGGGCCTGTGCGATGCGTCCCGCATGCCGCGGGGTGCGTTCCGCGGATGGGCCGACCGGCTCGCGCACCTGCTCGCGCTGAGCGGCGGGGAGCGTCGTGCCTTCCGTTACGCGAACCTGGCCGTCCGCAGTCGCCGCGTCGCGCACCTCGTCGAGGAGCAGCTGCCCCGCTGTCTCGAGATGCGCCCCGACCTGGTGTCGGTGCTGATCGGCGCCAACGACCTCACGCAGGTGCGGTGCGACCCGGTCGCGCTGGCCGCGCAGGTGGAGGACGCCGTGACCCGCCTCCGCGACGCGGGGTGCGACGTGCTGCTTGCGACGGTCTTCCTCCCGGACAGGTGGGCGGCGGGCGTTTTCACCCGACGCTTCGCCGTCTACAACGCGCACCTGCGCCGGGCGGCCGCGCGCACCGGCGCGATCCTCCTCGACCTCGCGGCCCTCCCCGAGCTGTCGCGCGTCGAGCTCTGGGCCGACGACAAGGTGCACCTGCGCTCGCGGGGGCATCGCTACGTCGCCTATCGCGCCGCCGAGGCGGTCGGCATGCCCGACGCCGAGGCGCTCGCCGGTCTCGACGAGGCGTTCCACGTCGACGAGGAGCCCCCGGCCGGCTCGTGGCTGCGCCGCGATGCGCTGCCGTGGGTGTGGCGCCGGCTGCGGGGCCGGACGGCCGGGGACGGGCTGACGGCGAAGGTCCCGGACTACGTCCTGGTCGGCCGTCCCGCCGGGCGGGCCGGCGTGCAGCGCTGAACGGCGCCGCTCACTGCTTCCAGCGGTACTCCGTCTCGGGGCGACCCGGGGTCCCGTACCGTTGCACCCGCTCGACCCGGCCCGCCTCGGCGAGGTGCTCCAGGTATCGCCGCGCGGCGACCCGCGACATCCCGAGCCGGTCCGCCGCCTCCCGCGCCGACGCCGGCCCTGTCCGCAGCAGCGCGCTCACGCGGCCGAGGGTCTCGGGCGACAGCCCCTTCGGCAGAGTCGGCGCGGGCGCGGTGCGCAGCGTTCCGAGCATCGCGTCGATCTCGGCCTGCGTCGCCGCGCCCGCCGTCTGCGACACCTGGTCGCGGAAGCGGCGGTACTGCTGCATCCGATCCTGGAAGTCGCCGAACGTGAAGGGTTTGACGAGGTACTGCACCGCACCGAGCGTGATCGCCTGTCGCACCACCTCCGCATCGCGGACCGACGTGATCGCGATGACGTCGACCGTCCCGGCTCGGGCGCGCAAGTGGCGGAGGACATCGAGGCCCGAGCCGTCCGGCATCGTCATGTCGAGCAGGACGAGGTCGATGTCGGCGGCGCGGGGACTGTCGAGTAGGGCGGCGACGGCGGCGCGTGCGCCGGTGCACTCGGCGACGACCTCGAAGCCGTCCAGCCGCTCGACGTAGTGCCGGTGGAGTTCGAGGGTGAGGGCGTCGTCGTCGACGACCAGCACGCCGATCATCCGTTGCTCCGGGGGAGGATGACGCGGAACGTCGTCGGATCGGACGTCACCGAGATCGTGCCCTCGGCCTCCTCCACGATCGAGCGCACGAGGGCGAGGCCCACGCCGCGACCGAGCTCGCCCGCGGGTTTCGTCGAGAAGCCGTGCGCGAAGATGCGGTCCGCGATCTCAGCCGGGATGCCGTCCCCGCTGTCGGCGACCTCGACGGCGAGCTCGTCCTCCGCGGTGGGGGTCATGCGCACGTCCACCCACCGCGGCGCGGCGCCGGACGCCGCGGCATCCAGCGCATTGTCGATGAGGTTTCCGACGACCGACACCGCGTCGACGGGGGAAAGCACCGATCGCGGCGCGTCGGCGTCGATGCGCGCGCGCCACTCGATGCCGCGCTCGGCGGCCTGCGACGCCTTTCCGAGCAGCAGGGCGCCCACAGTGGGGTCGCCCTCGCGGCGGGCCGCGACCTGATCGACGAGCAACTGGCTCTGCCGGGCGTCCTCCGAGAGGATCTCGATCGCCTCGCTCGTGCGGCCCAGTTCGAGCAGGGCGATGGCCGTGTGCGATCGGTTGCCGTGCTCGTGCGTCTGCGCCCGGAGCGCCTCCCCGAGGGTGCGCATGGACTCGTACGACGAGACGGCGTCGCGCACCGCGCCGGCGGGGAGGTCTCCGGTGACCCGCCGGGTCGCCCGCCGGGCGAGGATGGCTCCGGCGAGCCCCGCCGCGGCGAGGACCACCGCGATGCCGACCGCCACCAGGACGCGCGGGCCGAGCGTCTCGGCGATCGATCCGATCGTGACGCCCACCGACACGCGCCCCACGACCTCGCCGTCCGAGACGACCGGCACGATCGTCCGGACGGACGGCCCCAGGGTCCCGGTGAACTCCTCCGTGAGGGTCGCGGTGCCCTCGGGGATGGTCCCGAGGTAGCGCTCGCCGATCCGAGCCGGGTCAGGATGGGTGATCCGGATGCCGGAGGGGTCCATCACGGTCACGAAGTCGACGCCGGCGTCGGCGATGATCGCCTCGATCACGGGCTGCAGGACGCGCGACGCCGCGGCGCGGTCCCCCTGCGCAAGGGCGTCGACGACGCCGGCGCTGTCGGCGATCGTCTCGGCCACCGCCCGCGTCACCCGCTCGGCCTCCGCGCGGACGGCGCGCTGGCCCTCCCAGAGCAGGATCCCCGCCATCGCGAGGGAGAGGACGACGACGGCGGCCGAGACGGCGACGAAGACGCGGGATGCCGCGCTCGTCGGTCGGGGTCGCGCCACCCTGCACTCCTCTCGCCGTTCTGCGAACAATACGACCACAACGGCGGATGCCGGTCCGCGAGGCGCACGCTGATCCTCGTCGACACCGCCGTCGGCTCACGACAAAGACTGTCACGCAGGAGAGATCATGGCCCTCACAACCTCGTTCCGGCTCCCCGGATACAACCCCCGCCGCGGCAAGCAGGCCTGGGACAAGCACACCTGGCTGTACGTCTCGGTGATCATCGCGGTGGTCCTCGGCTGCGTCGTCGGTCTCCTCTGGCCGACCTTCGCCGTCGAGCTGGAACCGGTCGGCAAAGCGTTCGTCAACCTCATCAAGATGATGATCGCGCCGATCATCTTCTGCACGATCGTCGTCGGGGTCGGCTCCATCGCCAAGGCGGCCACCGTCGGTCGCATCGGCGGCCTCGCGCTCCTCTACTTCATGGCGATGTCGACCTTCGCCCTGGGAGTCGGTCTCGTGGTCGGCAACATCATCCACCCGGGTGAGGGCCTCAACATGCAGAGCGCGACCTACGACACCGGTTCGCTGCCCGAGGCGAAGACGACGACGGAGTTCATCCTCGGCATCATCCCGACCACCTTCTTCTCGGCCTTCACCGGCGAGAGCGTCCTCCAGGTCCTGTTCATCGCTCTGCTCGTCGGCTTCGCCCTGCAGAAGATGGGCGCCAAGGGCGAGCCCATCATGAACGCGGTCAAGAACCTCCAGGCCCTCGTCTTCCGCATCCTCGGCATGATCCTCTGGCTCGCCCCGATCGGTGCGTTCGGCGCCATCGCCGCCGTCGTCGGCAAGACCGGTGTCGCGGCGATCCTGAGCCTCGGCCTTCTGATGATCGCCTTCTACATCACGTGCATCGTGTTCATCGTCGGCGTCCTCGGAACGCTCCTGTACGCCGTCGCCCGCATCAACATCTTCCAGGTGATGAAGTACCTCGGCCGCGAGTACCTGCTCATCGTGGGCACCTCCTCGAGCGAGTCGGCCCTGCCGCGCCTGATCGCCAAGATGGAGCACCTCGGCGTCTCCAAGCCCGTCGTGGGCATCACGGTCCCCACCGGGTACTCGTTCAACCTCGACGGCACCGCGATCTACCTGACGATGGCGTCGCTGTTCATCGCCGCCGGCATGGGCGCGCCGATGTCGATCCCCGAGCAGATCGGTCTCCTGGTCTTCATGATCATCGCCTCAAAGGGTGCTGCCGGTGTCACCGGTGCGGGCCTGGCGACCCTCGCGGGCGGTCTGCAGGCCTACCGCCCCGACCTCGTCAACGGCGTCGGCGTCATCGTCGGCATCGACCGGTTCATGTCCGAGGGCCGTGCGCTCACGAACTTCACCGGCAACGCGGTCGCGACGCTCCTCATCGGCACGTGGACGAAGCAGATCGATCGCGAGCAGGTCGCCGCGGTCCTCGCGGGGCAGCGACCCTTCGACGAGTCGACGCTCACGGGTCACGGCGTCTCGGACGACACCGGCGCCGTCGACACGACGGGCCTCGGTGACGCCGCCCTCGACGAGGCAGCGGCCAAGGAGGAGCGCGCTCGCCGCCGCGCGGAGGTGGCTTCGCACTGACGCGACACGAACGCGGCGGGCCCGGACAGCCAGAAGGTGTCCGGGCCCGCCGTCATGTCGGGCCGTTCGGGCTCAGCCGCTCTTGCGTCGGAACTCGCGCTTGGTGACGGCGCCGTGCGTCCCGTGCACGGCGGAGTCCCCGTCCAGGTGGGCTTCACCCTTCCGGCTCTGCGCGTTCTTCTTCTCGAGCGCCTCGCGGAACTTCCGCTTCATGTCTTCGGATGCCGCGTCCGCGGTCTTCTCGTCGTCGCTCATGCCGCCACGATACGCACTCCGAAGGGTCCGCTGATAGGCTGGGCCGGGTTGCCCGCGGTCCTCATCGCGGCATCCGCTCAACTTCACAGTGAGCTCATGGAGCAGGCCCGGCAGGAAGCTGGTCCCCTGTGGTGGATTCCCATCCCGTTCCCGCGGATGGTGGTCTTCGACTGGTGGCCAGCGCAGGCGGTCCTCGCGGATTCTCCGCGCGCCCATATCTGCCTGTTCCTGCTCCTTCGCACGATCTCGCTCGCGAAACGCGCGTGCGAGTCTAAACAAAGAAGGAGAGACCTCTTGGAAGGTCCTGAAATCACCGCCGCCGAAGCCGTCCTCGACAACGGACGCTTCGGCACCCGCACCGTCCGGTTCGAGACCGGACGCCTCGCCCAGCAGGCGCAGGGCGCCGTCGCCGCCTACCTCGACGAGGAGACGATGCTCCTGTCGGCCACCAGCGCCGGCAAGCACCCCCGTGAGGGCTTCGACTTCTTCCCGCTGACCGTCGACGTCGAAGAGCGTTCGTACGCGGCGGGCAAGATCCCCGGCTCGTTCTTCCGTCGCGAGGGTCGTCCCTCGACGGAGGCGATCCTCGTCTGCCGCCTCATCGACCGGCCGCTGCGTCCGTCGTTCGTCGACGGCCTCCGCAACGAGGTCCAGATCGTCGTGACGGTGCTGTCCATCGCGCCCGGCGAGTACTACGACGCCCTCGCGATCAATGCGGCCTCCGCGTCGACGCAGATCTCGGGTCTGCCGTTCTCGGGCCCGATCGCCGGTGTGCGCCTCGCGCTCATCCCCGGTCACGGCGAGCACGCCGACCAGTGGGTCGCGTTCCCGAACCAGAAGCAGGTCGAGGAGGCCGTATTCGACCTCATGGTCGCCGGTCGCGTCCTGCCCGACGGCGACGTCGCGATCATGATGGTCGAGGCCGAGGCCACCGAGAACTCGTGGAACCTCATCAAGGGCGGCGCCGTCAAGCCGAGCGAGGACATCGTCGCCGGTGGCCTCGAGGCCGCCAAGCCGTTCCTCAAGCAGCTCGTCGAGGCGCAGGCGCAGATGGCCGCCGAGTCCTCGCGCGAGCCGGGCGTCTACCCCGTCTTCCCGCCGTACAGCTCCGAGGTCTACGACTTCGTGGCCGGCCGCGCCTACGACGACCTGGTGAACGTGTACCAGATCGCCGACAAGCAGGAGCGTCAGGCTGCCGACGACGCCGTGAAGGACCGCGTCAAGGCGGAGCTCATCGCGGCCGTCGAGGCGGAGCAGCTGCCCGCCGGCGCGCCGATCGAGTTCTCCGCCGCGTACAAGTCGGTGACGAAGGTCGTCGTCCGCGGCCGCATCCTCTCCGAGGGCGTCCGCATGGACGGCCGCGGGCTGGCCGACATCCGTCCGCTCGACGCCGAGGTGCAGGTCATCCCGCGCGTCCACGGCTCGGCGATCTTCCAGCGCGGCGAGACCCAGATCCTGGGTGTCACCACTCTGAACATGCTCAAGATGGAGCAGCAGATCGACTCGCTGTCGCCCACGACGAGCAAGCGCTACATGCACCACTACAACTTCCCGCCCTACTCGACCGGTGAGACCGGCCGTGTCGGCAGCCCGAAGCGTCGCGAGATCGGGCACGGCTTCCTGGCCGAGCGCGCCCTCGTGCCCGTGCTGCCGAGCCGCGAGGAGTTCCCGTACGCGATCCGCCAGGTGTCCGAGGCGCTCGGCTCCAACGGCTCGACGTCGATGGGCTCGGTGTGCGCCTCGACCCTGTCGCTGCTGAACGCCGGTGTGCCGCTGCGCGCACCCGTCGCCGGCATCGCGATGGGCCTCGTGACCGACGAGGTCGACGGCCAGACGCGCTACGCCGCGCTGACCGATATCCTCGGCGCCGAGGACGCCCTCGGCGACATGGACTTCAAGGTCGCCGGCACGAGCGAGTTCATCACCGCGATCCAGCTCGACACGAAGCTCGACGGCATCCCGTCGTCGGTGCTCGCCGCCGCGCTGACGCAGGCGAAGGATGCCCGCCTCACGATCCTGAACGTCCTGAACTCGGCCATCGACGCGCCCGACGAGATGGCGCCCACCGCGCCGCGTGTCATCAGCGTCCAGATCCCGGTCGACAAGATCGGCGAGCTGATCGGCCCCAAGGGCAAGACGATCAACGCGATCCAGGACGAGACCGGCGCGCAGATCTCGATCGAGGACGACGGCACGGTGTACATCGGCGCCGTCGACGGTCCCTCGGCCGAGGCCGCGCGGGCGCAGGTGAACGCCATCGCCAACCCGACCAACCCCGAGGTCGGCGAGCAGTTCCTGGGCACGGTCGTCAAGATCGCGACCTTCGGTGCGTTCGTCTCGCTCCTGCCCGGCAAGGACGGCCTGCTGCACGTCAGCGAGGTCCGCAAGCTCGCGGGCGGCAAGCGTGTCGAGAACGTCGAGGACGTCCTCGGTGTCGGTCAGAAGATCCTGGTCCGCATCACCAAGATCGACGACCGCGGCAAGCTGTCGCTCGAGCCCGTGGTCGAGGAGTCGGCTCCCGCCGGCGACGCGGCCGCCGAGGCGCCGGCCGAGGCCTGATCCTCCTCTGACGAACGCCCGTCCTCTTCGGAGGGCGGGCGTTCGCCGTTTCACTGCCGCCCCGCTGCGGCAACCGTTATCGAAACGTCATCGTTCACGGGGTGGCTGTGCACGTCGCGTCCGAGGGCTGCTCTACCCTCGGAGTGAGCGCACCCGGCGGCGCGTGGACGCATGTCTCCCCGAGCGCTCTGCAAGGAGACGGGCATGGCAGCGTTCGAGACGGCGGATCCGACGTCGCCGAGCGCCGCGCCCACCCTGCACCCGTCCGGTCCGCTGCCCGTCCACGGCGCTCCGGTGGGGCGCACCGTGCGCGTCCCCCTGGGCGAGACCGGGTTCTCGGTGTTCCCGCTCATCCTCGGCGGCGGCGAGTTCGGCTGGCACGTCGACATCGCGGCGGCCCACGCCATCCTCGACCGCTACGTCGACCGCGGCGGCAATGCGCTCCACACCTCCGACAGCTACGCCGCCGGTCGCAGCGAGCACGCCATCGGCAGATGGATGGCGGCCCGGCGCAACCGCGACGACATCGTCCTCACGGTCCGGGTCGGTCGCGGCGCCGACAACCCCGGTCTCGGCCCGGTCAACCTCGTGCGGGCCGTCGAGGCATCCCTCATCCGACTCGGCACCGACCGGATCGACGTGCTGTCCCTCGACGGCACCTCCGACCGCACCACCATGCTCGAGGACACCCTCGCCACGGCGGAGTGGCTCGTCGAGTCGGGCAAGGTGCGCGCTGTCGGCGCCGCGGGCTACCGCGCCGCGCAGCTGGTGGAGGCCCGCATCCTGTCGGCGGCCGGATACCCCCGCTTCACGGTGCTCGACGTGCCGTACAACGTGCTCCGGCGCGACGAGTTCGACGGCGATCTGCGACTGGTCGCCGGCGCGCAGGGCATCGCCGTCACGCCGTCGCAGGCCCTCGAGCACGGGTACCTGTCGGGGATGCATCGCGACCGCGACCACGTCGGGGGCACGGTGCGCGGTCGCCAGTTGGCGGCGAGTATGAACCGTCGAGGCGCGCGCACCCTGCGGGCGCTCGACCGCATCTCGGGCGAGCTCGCGGTGCCGCCCGCCGCCGTCGCGATCGCCTGGCTCCTCGGGCAGCGGGTCGTCGCGGCCCCGATCGTCAACGCGTACGCCGTCGCCCACGTCGACGAACTCGTGCAAGGCGTCGGTGTGCACCTCAGCCGCGCCCACCTCGCAGAGATCGCGCGAGCCACCGACTGAGGCTGGTTTAGGGTGGAGGGAGCCGGGGCAACCCCCGGCGCACCTTCGACGAAGCGAGCAAGCGGTGACGCACTATCTTTATCTGGTGCGACACGGCGAGCACCTCGACGCCGAGCACGGGCTCGCCGACGGACCGCTTTCGCCGCGCGGTCGTCGGCAGGCCGAGCTTCTCGCCGATCGTCTCTCGGGCGTCCCGCTCACCGCTGTGTGGCACTCACCGCTGGTGCGTGCGGCCGAGACCGCTCGCGCTGTCGCCGAGCGCCTGCCCGCGGTCGACCCCGAGCCCACCGCCCTGCTGTTCGACTGCGTGCCGAGTGGCATGACGCCGGACACCCCGCACGTGTACGAGCCGTTCTTCGGGGGAGTGACCGAGGCCGAGGCCGACGCGGGAGCCGCGCAGATGGCGGATGCCGGGGCGGAATTCCTCGCGCACCGTCCCCACGCGCACGAGCTGCTCATCACCCACAACTTCGTCATCGCGTGGTTCGTACGCGAGGTGCTGCAGGCGCCGGAATGGCGGTGGCTGACGATCAACCAGGCGCACTGCGGCCTGACGGTGCTGGCGCAGCGCCCGGGGCGTCCGTGGACGCTCGTCTCCCACAACGACCTCGCGCACCTGCCCGTGGAGCTGCGGACGGGTCTCCCCGACATCCTCTCGGTGTGAGGTGCTGACAGGCCCTCTCCTCGCCGAGTGGCTCCCCGTCTCCGCGGGCGCCCTGCTGTTCCTCGTCGTCGCCGCCGGTGTCGCCGGCTGGGTGGACGCCGTCGTCGGAGGAGGCGGCCTCATCCAGCTCCCCGCCCTCGTGATCGGGGTGCCGAAGGACGTCGCCACGCCGTTCATCCTCGGGACGAACAAGCTCTCGTCCTTCTTCGGGACGCTCTCGGCCAGCTGGGTCTATCTGCGTCGTGTCCGGGTCCACCTCACCCTCCTGATCCCGCTCGTCGCCGGGGCGTTCGCCGGTTCCGCCGTCGGTGCGGCCCTCTCGCGGTACGTGCCCCGTGAGCTCCTGACCCCCGTCGTGCTCGTCGCCGTCGTCGCCGTCGGCGTCTACACGCTGCTGCGGCCGCGCATGGGGCTGAACCACGAGCCGCGGCATACGGATCGCCGCGCCGTGGTGTGGCGCTCGGGCGCCATCGGGCTCGGGGTCGGCTTCTACGACGGCATCCTCGGGCCGGGCACCGGGTCGTTCTTCGTCATCCTCCTCGTCAGCGTCCTCGGCTTCGGGTTCCTGCAGGCGAGTGTGAACGCCAAGATCGCGAACCTCACGACGAACCTGGCCGCGCTCATCGTCTACGGCGTGCACGGCGAGATCATCCTCGCCCTCGGCCTGCTGATGGCGTGCGCCAACATCACCGGTGGCCTCCTCGGCGCACGGATGGCCACCCGCGGCGGCAACGGCTTCGTCCGCGTCGTGTTCCTCGTCGTCCTCGGCCTGCTGGTCGTCAAGCTCGCGTGGGACACGATCGCGTCGTTCCTGCCCGCCTAGGCTGGTGGCATGACGACGCGCGTGGCCCTCGTGGGCGGGAACGGCAAACTCGGCGGGATCATCGCGCAGGTGATCGCAGCGACCGACGGATACGAAACGGTCGCCGTCCTCGGGTCCTCGAGCGACCTCGCCGAGCTCGACGGTGCCGATCTCGTCGTCGACGCCTCGACCCCGGCCGTGTCGATCGACGTCGTCCGCGCCGCGATCGAGCGCGGCAAGAACGTCCTCGTCGGCACCTCCGGATGGTCCGCCGAGCGCATCGCCCTCGTCCGCCCGCTGGTGGATGCCGCCGGCACGGGCGCCGTCTTCATCCCGAACTTCTCGCTGGGTTCGGTGATCGGGTCCGCGCTGGCTGCGGCATCCGCTCCCTTCTTCCCCTCGATCGAGATCGTCGAGACCCACCGCGAGACGAAGGTCGATTCGCCCAGCGGCACGGCCGTCCGCACCGCGGAGCTCATCGCCGCGGCGCGGTCGGAGGTCGGACCCGTCGAGGCGCCGCACGTCGACCAGCGCGCGCGGGGCCAGCAGATCGCCAGTGTCCCCGTCCATTCGCTCCGCCGTCCGGGGGTCATCGCCCGCCAGGAGACGATCCTGTCGGGGCCGGGGGAGTCGCTCACGATCGTCCACGACACGGTGGACCCTGCCGCGGCCTATGCCCCCGGCATCCGCGTGGCACTCGACGCCGCCCGCGACGCGTCGGGGATCGTCGTCGGTCTCGACGCGATGATCGACATCGGGATCCGGATGCCGCACACGTCCCGCACCGTGCCGGTCGCCGACGGGGACGTCTCGGGCCAGGTCGCCGCGACGACCGCCCGATGAGGACCCGCATCGGCGTCGGGATCGTCGCCGTCGTCCTCGTCCTCTACATCGCCCTCGTCGCGCAGCGCGCCGTGCTGCTCGTGGCGAGCGGCGATCCGGTGGGCATCGCGATGGGGATCGCCCTCGTGCTCCTGCCCGTCGTGGCGGTGTGGGCGCTGTGGCGCGAGCTGAGCTTCGGCCTGGGAGCGCAGCGGCTCGGCCGACGACTCGAGGCCGAGGGCGGCCTGCCGGAGGAGGAACTGTCGCTGCGCCCGAGCGGACGCCCCGTGCAGGCCGAGGCCGATGCGCTCTTCCCGGCGTACCGCGACGCCGTCGAGCGCGACCCCGGCGACTGGCGCGCCTGGTACCGGATGGGGCTCCTCTACGACGGTGCGGGCGACCGCCGGCGCGCACGCAGCGCCATCCGCACCGCGATCTCGCGCGAGCGCGCCGACCGTCGCGGCTGACCGGTCAGACGGCCGCCGCGACGGCGTCCTCGACGGTCGGATGCCGGAACGTGAAGCCCGTCTCGAGCAGCACCGCCGGGACGACGTGCGTGTCGTTGGCGAGCAGCGCCTCGACCGCGTCCTTGCCGAGCACGAGCCGGACCGCCCACAGGGGCGCGCGCAGCACGTACGGGCGGTTCAGGCGGCGTGCCAGGGCGAACCCGAGGTCGTTCGCGGTGGCGCGTTCGGGCCCCGTCAGGTTGACCGGCCCCGTGATCCCGCGGTCGATGACGTGGCGGATCGCACGGACCTCGTCCTCGAGCGAGATCCACGGCCACACCTGCGTGCCGCGGCCGAGCGGCCCCGACAGGCCGAGCTTGGTGAGCAGCAGCAGCGGCTTCAGCACGCCGTCCTGGTGGACGACGGGGGCGGTGCGCAGCAGCGCGGTGCGGACGCCCGATGCGGTCGCCGCGGACTCCCACTCGCCGCAGAGGTCGGACAGGAACGCGTCGCCGCGCGGACCCGACTCGTCGAAGGTCCGGCCGTGCGCGTCAGGCGGGTAGTACCCGGTCGCCGAGGAGCTCACGAACAACGGCGCCTCGTCCGCGAGCTCGCGGAGGGCGCGGGCGAGTGTCTGCGTCGGATGGATGCGCGACCACACCAGCGTCTTCTTGTACGAGGGCGTCCACGGGAAGCGCCCGATCGTCGCGCCGTTGAAGTTCACGACGGCCGCAGCCCCCGCGAGCACCTGGGGGTCGAGCGGCGATTCGCCCGGCGCCCAGGTCACCTCGTCGGGGGTCTGCGCCTCGTGGCGGACGAGTCGCGTGACGGTGTACCCGTCGGCCCGCAGCGAATCGACGAGCGCCCGTCCGATCAGACCCGACGCCCCCGAGACGACGACGCGGCGATCAGGCAAGCGTCGCCTCGAGCGTGATCTCGATGCCGGAGAGGGCTGCCGAGACGGGGCATCCCGCCTTCGCCTCGTGGGCGATGCGGTCGAAGTCCTCCGCCGAGAGGCCGGGCACCGACGCGTTGACGTTCAGGTGCGAGCCGGTGATCCCGGTGCCGGGGATAAAGGTGACGGATGCCGTGGTCTCGACGCTCTCGGGCGGGGTGCCGTTCTCGGCGAGGGCGTTGGAGAGGGCCATGCTGAAGCACGACGAGTGCGCGGCGGCGATGAGTTCCTCGGGCGTCGTCACCGAGGTGGATCCCTCGCTGCGCGCCTTCCAGTTCACGGCGAACGGTCCCTGGTTGGAGCTCTCGAGGGCGACCTCGCCCGAACCTTCGAACAGGGTGCCCTTCCAGCTGGTGGTGGCTTCGCTCGTGACGCTCATGGTGTCTCCTCGGTCGTGGTCGTGACGGATCGATGCCGAGCCTAAACCTCGTCCATGAGCGTGCGATATGACTTGACGCGGCCGCAGCGGAGCGTCAGGCGATACGGCCCACGAGGCGGACGCGCTGCAGGACCAGCCACAACTGGCATCCGAGGCACAGCCCGAACACGGCGTTGAGGAACGCGGCCATGAAGGCGAGGCCCGCGGCGATCGGGAGCGCCACCGGGACGCCCATCACGTGGAGCAGCAGACCGACGGTGGTGACGAAGAGTCCGACGCCCTGGGCGAAACGGGGCGGACGGGGGTCCTCGAGGTCGGTCGGGGGAGCGAGGCGGGGCTGGATGAGGCGGCGGTAGAGCACACCCCACGGCGCCGTGCGCGGCGAGACCACACCCCACAGGAACAGCACCGCGATCACGAGGACGGCGAGGAAGCCGAGGTCGAGGAGGCGCATCGGCAGCGGTGTGAACGGAAGCACCCAGCCCTGGACCGGGACGATGAACATGCCGCCGCCCAGCGGGCCGAGCCAGCCGAATCCGGCGTCGGTGTGAGCGGTCGAGCTCCCCAGCAGCGCCAGCAGCGTCGCAACGAGCAGCAGCACCGACGTGACGGATGCCGCGAACCGCGGCCCGCGCGGATCGATCCCGCGCACCTCAGCCACGGCCGGCTCCCGTGGTCACCCGGTCGAGCTCCATCTCGACGACCTGGCGTCCGGGTGTGCCGCCGAACCGGGAGCGCACGACGCCGTGCTTGTCGAGGATGAGGGTGGTCGGGGTCTGCAGGACCCGGAAGTGCTGCGCGATGTCGACGCGGTGGGTGAGGTCGACGTCGAGGTGGATGACCCCGTCCCGCTCGTCCGCGATCTCGCGGAGCGTGCGGTGGACGCCCGGGCACCGGCCGCACATCTCGGTGCTGAACTGCAGCAGGGTCGCCTCGTCGCCGAGCCGCTCCGCGCCCAGGCGGGTCGGCTCGACGACCTCCTGCGGGTCGAAGGGACGCGGCCGGTTCTGCCGCCACCGCAGCGTGAGACCGATGCCGACGGTGACCGCGAGCAGCGCGGTCAGCACGACGATGGCGGGGAGGAGTTCCATGACCGCTCCACAGTAATGCCGGCCGCGGTGTCGGGGCGCCGCGGCGTCATCCGGCGTCACCCCGGCGGGTAGTGTGTGAGCCGTGAGTGAGCGCGCCGACAGCCCCGAGATCGAGTTCCGCAGCGATGTCACCGTCGAGCTGGTGCGCTCGTCGGCATCCGACAGTGACGTGCTCTTCGCGGCCCGGGTCTCGACCCAGGGCGAGCAGACCCTCGAGGCCGCCGCCGAGGGCACCGAGGCGACGGGGCGCGACCGCGGCCTCATCAACTACCTCATGCGCGACCGCCACGGTTCGCCGTTCGAGCACAACTCGATGACCTTCTACGTCCAGGCGCCGATCTTCGTGTTCCGCGAATTCATGCGGCACCGCATGGCGTCCTACAACGAGGAGTCGGGCCGCTACCGCGAGCTGCGTCCCGTCTTCTACGTCCCGGCCCCCGAGCGCAATCTCGTGCAGGTCGGCAAGCCCGGCGCCTACCAGTTCCTCCCCGGGTCCGAGGAGCAGGTCGAGCTCGTCGCCCGCGAGACGCGCGCGGCATCCGTCGCCGCTTTCGAGAGCTATCAGCGGATGCTGGACGCCGGCATCGCCCGCGAGGTCGCCCGCATCGTCCTGCCGCTGAACATCATGTCCTCGATGTACGTGACGGTGAACGCCCGGTCGCTGATGAATTTCCTGTCGCTGCGCACCACCCGCGAGGGCACGCACTTCCCGTCGTTCCCGCAGCGCGAGATCGAGATGTGCGCCGAGAAGATGGAGAACGTGTGGCGCGAGCTCATGCCGCTCACGTACGCCGCCTTCAACGCGAACGGTCGCGTCGCCCCCTGACCCGCTCCTAGGCTGGCGCGCATGACTCGCACCGCCCTCGTCACCGGAGCCAGCTCCGGGATCGGCGCAGAGTACGCCCGTCAGTTGTCGTCCCGCGGCGCCGAAGTCGTCCTCGTCGGCCGCGACGCCGACGCGCTGCGCGCTCTCGTCGACGAGATCGCGGCGGCCGGAGGACGGGCCGAGCTCCTCGTGGCCGACCTGCTCGATCCCGCCGAGCGGCGGCGCGTCGAGGAGCGCGCGGCGGGTGTCGACGTGCTCGTCAACTGCGCCGGCTACGGCCTGCGCCGCGCGTTCGAGGAGAGCGACATCGACGAGGAGGCCCGCCACCTCGAGCTCCACGCCGAGGTGACGATGCGTCTCACCCGTGCCGCGCTGCCCGCCATGCTCGAGCGCGGCAGTGGCCGCATCCTGAACGTCGCCTCGGTGGCGGGGCTGGTCCCGCGGGGCACCTACGGAGCGGCCAAGGCGTGGGTCGTGAGTTTCAGCCGGTGGGCGAACGCCGTCTACGCGCCCCGCGGCGTGACGGTCACGGCGGTGTGTCCGGGCTTCGTCCACACGAACTTCCACGAGCGGCTCGGCCTGCCGCCCGGACAGGAGGGCGTCCCCGGATGGATGTGGCTGGAGGCCCCTCAAGTGGTGCGCACCTCGCTGCGCGACGCCGCCCGCGGCCGTGCCGTCAGCATCCCCTCGTTCCGATACAAGGCTCTCGTCGCCGTCTCACAGCTGCTGCCCGACCGCGTGGTGGTGCCCGCCGCTTCCCGCGGCCGCTGACCCGGAACACCGTTTTCGCAGCCGACACGCCGCCGGGGCGTGCGTTCGCTGCGGCGTGTCTCCGGTCGACCGGTCATCTGCGTCGGGATGCCGGGTGTCATCGCCTCCTCACACGAGATCGGCCCGCTGCCGCTGTCCACAGGTGCGACGACTCCGCACCGGATCCGGGCCGGACGCCGCCACGCTCGATCGGGTGCTTCCCACCGCCGTCACCGCCGTCGCCGCCGTCGCGTCCCAAGGGGGAGTCGCGCGGACGCGGACCCTTCGGGACACGGGAGTGACGGATGCCGCACTCCGCGCCGCGGTCGAGGCGGGTCACCTCCTTCGAGCACGACAGGGCGTGTACGCCCTCCCGGATACCGCCCCCGCCGTTCTCGAGGCACTGCGAGGGCGGGGTCGGGTCGCCTGCCTCAGCGCCGCGCGACATCACGGGCTCTGGACCCTCGATGGGGGACCGCACTCGCAGACCCACATGTGGGTCGATCCGGACCGACACACCGTCCCCGCGCCCGTCGGCGTCGTCGTCCACCGAGACGGTCACCGGGCACCGCGTCGCCTCGAGACGGTCGACCTCGTGCACTGCCTGAGCCAGATCGCCCGATGCGCCGGCACGGAGGCCTTTCTCTGCGCGCTCGAATCCTCGCTGCGGCAGGGACTCCTCACGCATGGCGAACGGGAAGAGCTGCGAACCGCGGTACCCGTCGGCATCCGTCCGCTGGTCGATCTCGCGCGAGCGGATGCGGACAGCGGGCTCGAAACGCTCATCCGGTATCGGCTGCACCTCCTCGGCATCCCCTGCCTCTCCCAGGTCACCATTCCCGGCGTCGGCAGAGTCGACCTGGTCGTGGGGGACTGCCTCATCATCGAGGCCGACGGTCGAACGCATGAAGGCGAGGGCAGGCACCGCGACCTCGTTCGCGATGCGGTCGCGGCGACCCTCGGCTTCGTGACCCTGAGATTCGACGCGGCGATGATCCTCCACGATTGGCCCACGGTCGAGTCCGCCGTCCTCGGGGTCCTCGCACGCGGCGGTCACGAGTCCGACTTCGGCCGTCGCGTCCGTGCCGCTTTCTGATCGAAAGACCGGCGAAGGGGCCGGCACGCCGCTCACTCGACGATCATCGGGGCGCGCCCTCCACCTGACCGGTCCTTTCTGCCCGAACCCGACCGCGCGCCCGACCCAGCCTCCCGACCACCACCCCGCACGACCGGCGGACCCCGACCGGTACCCTGGGAACCATGACGCACTCCGCCAATCCGTTCGGTCAGGTGCTCGTCGCGCTCGTCACTCCGATGACGGCCGACGGCGAGGTCGATTGGCCCGCGGTCGAGAAGCACATCGACGACGTCATCACCGGCGGCGCCGACGGCATCGTCGTGACCGGCACGACCGGTGAGACCAGCACGCTGACGGATGCCGAGAAGCTGAAGCTCGTCGAGGTCGGCAAGTCCGTCTCCTCGGGTCGCGCCAAGATCATCACGGGCGGCGGTTCCAACGAGACCGCTCACGCGATCGAGCTCTACAAGGCGAGCGAGAAGGCCGGCGCGGACGGCATCATGATCGTCACGCCGTACTACAACAAGCCCACCCAGGCCGGCATCCTGACGCATTTCCGCCTCGTCGCCGACGCGACGGACCTGCCCGTCATCCTCTACGACATCCCCGGGCGCACGGGCGTGCCGATCAAGTATGAGACGATCCTGCGCCTCGCCAAGCACCCGAACATCCTCGCGGTGAAGGACGCCAAGGGCGACTTCAGCGAGGTCAGCCGCGTCCTCAACCAGACGGACCTGCTCTACTTCTCCGGCGACGACGCCAACGTCCTGCCGCACCTCTCGATCGGCGCCGCCGGCCTCATCGGCGTCACGGCGAACATCACGTCCGCTCCCTACCGGGTGATCGTGGATGCCGTGAACCGGGGCGACCTGAAGACCGCGACCGCCGCGCACCAGAAGCTCGAACCCCTCGTCCGCGCCGTGATGACCCACGTCCCGGGCACCGTGAGTGCGAAGTACATCCTCCACGGACTCGGCCGCATCTCCAGCCCGCGCGTGCGTCTGCCGCTCGTCGGGCCGGAGGAGTGGGAAGCCGCCCTCATCGAGGACGAGCTCGCCCTCGTCGCGGATGTCGACGGTGCCGACTTCTCCAACTTCCGACCTGACCGCAATGCCGCCGCCGGCGGCGCCCTCCCGAAGGTGCATGGAACAACTCGATGACCACTCCCGTCTCCGCCCCTGAAGCACTCGCGCCCGGCACGCTGCGGGTGACCCCCGTCGGCGGACTCGGTGAGGTCGGCCGCAACATGACGGTCTTCGAGTTCGACGGCAAGCTGCTCATCGTCGACTGCGGCGTGCTCTTCCCTGAGGAGCACCAGCCCGGCGTCGACCTGATCCTGCCCGACTTCGAGGCGATCCGCGGCCGGCTCGACGACATCGTCGGCGTCGTCCTCACGCACGGTCACGAGGATCACATCGGTGCGGTGCCCTACCTCCTCAAGCGCAAGGGCGACATCCCCCTCATCGGGTCGCAGCTGACCCTCGCGCTCGTCGAGGCGAAGCTCAAGGAGCACCGGATCAAGCCGTACACGCTCACGGTGAAAGAGGGGCAGCGCGAGCAGGTGGGGCCCTTCGACCTCGAGTTCGTCGCGGTCAACCACTCCATCCCGGATGCGCTGGCCGTCGGCATCCGCACCCCCGCGGGTCTCGTCCTCGCGACGGGCGACTTCAAGATGGACCAGCTGCCGCTCGACGGTCGCCTCACGGACCTCCGCGCGTTCGCCCGTCTCGGCGAGGAGGGGGTCGACCTCTTCCTCGTCGACTCCACGAACGCCGACGTCCCCGGCTTCACCCCGCTCGAGCGCGCCATCGGACCGGTGCTCGATCAGGTGATCGGCAAGGCGCCGCGCCGCGTCATCGTCGCGAGCTTCTCGAGCCACGTGCACCGCGTCCAGCAGGTCATCGACGCTGCCGCCGCCCACGGCCGGCGGGTCGCGTTCCTCGGCCGGTCGATGGTCCGCAACATGACGATCGCCGAGCAGCTCGGCTACCTCCACGTCCCCGACGGCGTCCTGATCGATTACAAGAAGGCCAAGGACCTCCCCGACGATCGCATCGTCTACATGTCGACGGGTTCGCAGGGCGAGCCGATGGCCGTGCTCTCGCGGATGGCGAACCTCGACCACGCGATCGAGCCGGGCGAGGGCGACACGGTCATCCTGGCCTCGAGCCTCATCCCGGGCAACGAGAACGCCGTGTACCGCGTGATCGACGGGCTGACCAAGCTCGGGGCGAACGTCGTCCACAAGGCGAACGCGAAGGTCCACGTCTCGGGCCACGCCGCCGCCGGTGAGCTCCTCTACTGCTACAACATCCTGAAGCCGAAGAACGTCCTGCCCGTCCACGGCGAGTACCGCCACCTCATGGCGAACGCCAAGCTCGCGCAGGACAGCGGCATCCCCGCCGAGAACACGATCCTCGCCGAGAACGGCACCGTCATCGACCTGAAGGACGGGGTGGCTCGTGTCGTGGGTCAGCTCGACCTCGGCTTCGTATACGTCGACGGGTCGTCCGTCGGCGAGATCACGGACGCCGACCTGAAGGACCGTCGCATCCTGGGTGAGGAGGGGTTCATCTCCGTCATCGTCGTGGTGGATGCCGCGACCGGCCGCATCGTCACGGGTCCTGAGATCCACGCGCGCGGCGTCGCGGAGGACGACGCGGTGTTCGACTCCGTGAAGCCGAAGATCGCTCAGGCGCTCACCGACGCCGCCCAGTCGGGTGTCCGCGACCAGCACGCCCTGCAGCAGGTCGTGCGCCGCACGATCGGGCGCTGGGTCAACCAGTCGCTGCGTCGTCGACCGATGATCGTCCCCATGGTGATCGAAGCCTGACGAGGCCGCTACCATTCGGGCATGCCCGAGTCGTGGTCGCTGCGCCCGGCCGTTCAGGCGGACGGGGTGTTCCTCGGCGACATGGTCGTCGAGGCCGCCAACTGGCGGCCCGGTGCGGCGCGCCCGCGACACGAGATCTTGTCGCATCCCGATTACAGCAGGTACCTGTCGGGGTGGATGCGGCCCGGTGACGTCGGGTTCGTCGCCGTCGCCGGCGCGGAACAGGTCGGGGCCGCGTGGTACCGGACGATGCCGCCGAACGATCCCGGCTTCGGGTACGTCGGCACGGGGGTGCCCGAGCTCATCATCGGGGTGAAACCGCTGTGGCGTTCGCACGGCGTCGGACGTGCGCTCCTGCGGCGACTGTGCGACGAGGCCCGTACCGAGGGCCGCGCGCGCATCTGCCTGTCCGTCGAGCGGGGGAACTTCGCCCAGGTCCTCTACCGGAGCGAGGGGTTCGCGGTCACGCGCAGCGGGTTCGGCCGCGACACGATGGTCATGCGCCTCGGCTGACCGCGGATACCGGCGAGGGGTCGCGTCAATCCGGGCACATGTCGGTCCTCGCGCCTACCGTGGAAGGTATGCCCAGGAGCAGCAGTCCGGCCAGCAAACCCCGCGCCTCCGCGTCGGGCTCCTCGGCGCGCGCGAAGAAAGCCGAGCCCACGCCTCGTCGAAAGGCCGAACCGGCCCCGAAGCGGTACGTCGACGACGTCGAGCGTCCCCCGGTCCTGGTCCGCGCCTGGCTGGGGCTCGCACACGTGGCGGGCGGCATGTTCCGCGCCTTCGGCTCCGAATCGCTCGAGAAGGACCAGCGGCGCGACGGGTTCCCGTTCCTCCTCGTCCTCATGGCGATCGCCGGCGCCGTCGTCGAATGGTTCCTCATCGGGACCGAGGTCGGCACCAACATCAGCGCCTACACCGTGGGTGCGCTCATCGGCCGCGAGGCGTTCGTCTTCCCCGTCATCCTGCTCCTGCTCGCGGGGTGGCTCTTCCGGCATCCGCCCTCCGTCCACGACAACGGCCGGATCGGCATCGGTGCGGGCCTGTTCATCCTCGCGGTCGCCGGTTTCTGCCACGTCGTCGCGGACCGACCGCAGCCGAGCGAGGGCCTCGCCGCACTGAGCGCCGCGGGCGGCCTCTTCGGGTGGGCCATCGGCGAGCCGTTGACGGTGCTCTCCGAGATCGGGGCCGGCATCGTGCTGGGCCTGCTCGCGTTCCTCAGCGTCCTCATCCTCACCAAGACACCGCCGAACCGCATCGGGCGGCGCCTCGGCGACCTGTACGCCTGGATGTTCGGCGCCGAGCGCTCCGAGGCCGACGACGCCCCGTCCCAGGGTCGGACCGGACCGACGGTCGCCTTCGACGCACCCGAGGACGAGGGCGAGTCGCTGCCCTGGTGGCGGCGCAACAAGTCCGGCCGCGAAGAGGACGCCGACGGCGGACTGGGCGCCGACGACCTGACGGCGCTCCTCGAGGCCAGCGGCGACGGCAGCTTCGACAACCCGGTGACGACGCCGACGCCCGAGGTGATGCCGGATGCCGTGACGGAGATCATCGCGCCCGCCGCGCCTCGCACGCCGGGCCGCAAACGCGACGCCGCGGCCGGGGACGTGCCGCCCGTCCCGCCGCTGCCGGACTTCGTGGCCGCGAATCTCGACTCCGTCGACCCGGATGCCGCGGACTACCGGCTGCCGTCCGCCGACGCGCTCGCCGCCGGCACGCCGCACAAGGCGCGCTCCGAGGCGAACGACGCGATGGTCCGCGCCATCATGGGCGTCTTCGAGCAGTTCTCCATCGACGCGAAGGTGACCGGCTTCTCGCGCGGCCCGACCGTGACCCAGTATGAAATCGCTCTGGGGTCCGGGGTCAAGGTCGAGCGCATCACCGCGCTCACCAACAACATCGCCTACGCCGTCGCCTCCAACGAGGTCCGCATCCTCGCCCCGATTCCGGGCAAGAGCGCGATCGGTGTCGAGATCCCCAACACCGACCGCGAGATCGTCACGCTCGGCGACGTCCTGCGCTCGCCCAACGCGCAGCAGGCGACGCATCCCATGACGATCGGCATCGGCAAGGACGTCGGCGGCGGCTACGTCGTCGCGAACCTCGCCAAGATGCCCCACCTCCTGGTCGCGGGATCGACCGGCTCGGGCAAGTCGAGCTTCGTGAACTCGATGATCACGAGCCTGCTGATGCGCGCGAAGCCGTCGGACGTCCGCATGGTGCTCATCGACCCCAAGCGGGTGGAGCTCACCTCGTACGCCGGCGTGCCGCACCTCATCACGCCCATCATCACGAACCCCAAGAAAGCGGCCGAAGCGCTGCAGTGGGTCGTGAAGGAGATGGACATGCGGTACGACGACCTCGCGTCGTTCGGATTCCGTCACATCGACGACTTCAACCGCGCCGTCGTGGCGGGCGAGATCCAGCTCCCCGCCGGCAGCGAGCGCGTCCTGAAGCCCTATCCCTACCTGCTGGTCGTGGTCGACGAGCTCGCGGACCTCATGATGGTCGCTCCCCGCGACGTCGAGGACTCGATCGTCCGCATCACGCAGTTGGCCCGTGCCTCCGGCATCCACCTCGTCCTCGCGACGCAGCGGCCGTCGGTCGACGTCGTGACGGGTCTGATCAAGGCGAACGTCCCGTCCCGTCTCGCGTTCGCGGTGACGAGCGTCACCGACTCGCGCGTCATCCTCGACCAGCCCGGCGCCGACCGCCTCATCGGACAGGGCGACGGCCTCTTCCTCCCGATGGGGGCCTCGAAGGCCGTGCGCGTCCAGGGCGCCTGGGTCGCCGAGAAGGAGATCGAGAAGGTCGTCGCGCACGTCAAGAACCAGGCGCGACCCGAGTACCGCAAGGACGTCGAGGCGATCGTCGAGAAGAAGGAGATCGACGCCGACATCGGTGACGACCTCGAGCTGCTCCTCGCCGCCGCCGAGCAGATCATCACGACCCAGTTCGGGTCGACGTCGATGCTGCAACGCAAGCTCCGGGTCGGCTTCGCGAAGGCGGGTCGCCTCATGGACCTCCTCGAGGCGCGCGAGATCGTCGGTCCCTCCGAGGGTTCCAAGGCCCGCGACGTGCTCGTCACCCCCGACGAGCTGCCCGCCGTCCTCGCCCGCCTCCGCGGCGAGGAGCCTCCGGCGGACGCGACGCCTGTGTCGACTCCTGCGGCCGACCCGTACGGGCCCGACGCGGTGACGCAGCAGTTCGAAGGCTACGAGGTCGTCGAGTCCGAGGGTGATGAGGATGCCTGGGGTCTCACGGGCCGCGACTAGGGTCGGGTGTCCGCGGCTCGATAGGCTCGGACCGTGACGATCCCGCGGCAGCTCCCGAACGCCATCACGATCCTGCGCATCCTGTGCGCGCCGGTGTTCGTCTGGATGCTCCTCGCCGACGGCGGCTCGGACGGCCCGCTCCGGTGGTGGGCGGCGGTGCTGTTCATCGTCGCGATCGCGACGGACGGCATCGACGGGTATCTCGCCCGCAAGCACGACATCGTGACGGACCTCGGCAAGCTGCTCGATCCGATCGCCGACAAGGTGCTGACCGGCGCCGCCTTCGTGTCGCTGTCCATCCTCGGGGAACTGCCCGTCTGGGTCGTCGTCCTCGTCCTCGTGCGCGAACTCGGGATCACGGTGCACCGCCTCGTCGTGGCCACCGACCACGTGGTCGCGGCCGCCTGGATGGGCAAGCTGAAGACGGTCGCGCAGGCCGTCGCCCTCTCGCTCGCCCTCCTACCGCTCTGGACAGTCGTGGGGGAGTGGATCCACGTCGTCAACACGATCACGATGAGCGTGGCCGTCGTCCTGACCGTCGCCAGCGGGATCGACTACGTCGTCACCGCGCTCCGCTCCCGCACCTCGAGGAAGCCATGATGCGCCGGACGCCCAGCGAACTCCCCGAGGAGCTCGAGCAGACCGCGGTCGCCAGCGGACCCCGCTCCGAGTCCGAGCGGCTCGTCGAGCGGCTGAAGGAACTGGGGTGGACCCTCGGTGTCGCCGAGTCGCTCACGGGCGGCCTCGTCGCGGCATCCGTCGTCTCGGTGTCGGGTGCGTCGGCCGTCTTCCGCGGCGGCGTCGTCGCCTACGCCACCGATCTGAAGGAGCGGCTCCTCGGGGTCGACGCGACCCTCCTCGAGGCCCACGGTCCCGTGCATCCGCGGGTGGCGCGCCAGATGGCGGACGGCGTCCGTCGCACCGTCGGGGGCGCTGAGCCCGCCGACGTCGGCATCGCCACGACGGGGATCGCAGGCCCGGTGTCGTCGGACGGGCAGCCGGTGGGAACGGTGCACATCGCCGTCTCCACGCCCCTCGGATCGCGGGTCGAGTCGCTCCTGTTGAAGGGCGACCGGGACGAGATCCGCACGGCTGCGGCAGCCCGTGCGATCACGCTCGCCGTCGACGCTCTCTGAGGCGGGAATAGCGCTCGTTCCGAGCACGTTACGTCTCGGTGATTCCCATCCATTCCCCAGCGCTCGGGGTCTAGGGTGACATCGAACGTGTTGTACCGTGGTTCCCCCGCGAGGGATTCGGTGGATCGCAGCAGAGGGAGGGCCCACGCATGATCCTGGTTCGTCAAGAGATCGGTGACGTCCTCCGCGACTTCCGTCTGCAGAAGGGTCACACCCTCCGCCAGGTGTCCGGCAAGGCCAGTGTGGCCCTCGGCTACCTGAGCGAAGTCGAGCGCGGGCAGAAGGAGGCGTCGAGCGAGATCCTCGCCGCCGTCGCCGAGGCACTGGATGTGCCGATCTCCGCCATCATGCGCGAGGTGGGCGAGCGCATCTCCGTGCTCGAGGGCCTGCACTCGCTGGGCGACGTCGTCCCGGACGACCTCGCGTCGTTGGGAGAGGACGTCCCCGCTCCCGAGCTGTCGCTGCGCTGACCGCTCGATGCGTCACAGCGAGTTCGATCGCGCCGTCTCGGACGAGTTCGGTGCCGGGGGGTCTGCCCTCGTCTCGGATCTGGTGCTCTCCGCCGTGGGTAACAAGACGGCGCGCGAAGCGCTGGACGCCGGCGTCCCGCCGCGCGAGGTCTGGTACGCGCTCTGCGCGGAGACCGACGTCCCCGTCGCCCGCCGACACGGGGCAGGACGGCTCGATCCGCGCCGCTGACCGGCGTGTCGTATCGAAGATGCGTTCGATGCGAGCGTAGTCTCCTTCACAGCGGGTGTCGTAGAGACGTCATCCACGGAAGCAGGCGCCGGCAGATGGATGTCGGAGGGTCCTCCTAACGTGAACGACGTCAGATGACACCCCCGCCCTGTCGCAGAATCCGAACCGTCGGTGACGATCGCGACAGCCTACGGGCGACGGAACCGCGAGCACGAAGGAGCACGACATGCCATCACCTGCCGACCGCGAGAAGGCCCTCGAATCGGCCCTCGCCCAGATCGATCGCCAGTTCGGCAAAGGATCGATCATGCGACTGGGCAGCGACGAGCGCGCTCCCGTCGAGGTCATCCCGACCGGTTCCATCGCGCTCGACGTCGCGCTCGGTATCGGCGGCATCCCCCGCGGCCGTGTCGTGGAGATCTACGGTCCGGAGTCCTCGGGTAAGACGACGCTGACGCTGCACGCGATCGCGAACACGCAGCGCGCCGGTGGCATCGCCGCCTTCATCGATGCCGAGCACGCACTCGACCCCGCCTACGCCGAGAAGCTGGGCGTCGACATCGACGCCCTGCTCGTCTCGCAGCCCGACACGGGTGAGCAGGCGCTCGAGATCGCCGACATGCTGATCCGCTCCGGCGCCATCGACCTCGTCGTCATCGACTCCGTCGCCGCGCTCGTCCCCGAGGCCGAGATCAAGGGTGAGATGGGTGACTCCCACGTGGGTCTCCAGGCGCGCCTCATGTCGCAGGCCCTCCGCAAGATCACGGGTGGTCTGAACCAGACGAAGACGACCGCGATCTTCATCAACCAGCTCCGCGAGAAGATCGGTGTGTTCTTCGGTTCGCCCGAGACCACCGCCGGCGGTAAGGCGCTCAAGTTCTACGCGTCCGTCCGCCTCGACATCCGTCGCATCGAGACGCTGAAGGACGGCTCAGAGGCCGTGGGCAACCGCACACGTGTGAAGGTCGTCAAGAACAAGATGGCGCCTCCCTTCAAGCAGGCGGAGTTCGACATCCTCTACGGTGTCGGGATCTCCCGCGAGGGCAGCCTCATCGACTTCGGCGTCGAGCACGGCATCGTCAAGAAGTCGGGTGCGTGGTACACGTACGAGGGCGAGCAGCTCGGTCAGGGCAAGGAGAACTCCCGCAACTTCCTGCTGAAGAACACCGATGTGGCAGCCGAGATCGAGACCAAGATCAAGCAGAAGCTCGGCATCGGTCAGCCCAAGCAGGCTGCAGCGGATGCCGCGACGCCCGACGAGCTGGCGGCTCGCCGCCCGGCCTGATCATGACGGACCGGAACGGGGGCGAGCGCGACTCGCTCGCCCCCGTCATCCCCCTTTTCGGACAGCGGGTCGAGCGCTCATCCGTATCCTCCGGCGATACCGAGGCGCAGCCGTGGCATGCGACGTGGATCGGCGAGCGATCGGAATCGGAGCGGGCCGCGCGTGCCGCCCATCCGGCGACGGGAACCCTTCCCGTGGTCGTCCCCGCCGAGGAGGATGAGGCCGCTGCGGCGGCGGAGCGGACGCTGCTGCGAAAACTCCGCACGCGGTCGCTGTCCGTCCGGGAGGCGCGATCGGCTCTCCGAGAGCACGACCTCGACGAGGCCGCATCCGAGGGCATCATCGACAGGTTCCTCTCGTTGGGGTACCTCGACGACGCCGCCCTGGCGGAGCAGCTGATCGACAAGGCGACCTCCCGCAAGGCGCAGGGTCGTCAGGCCATCGCGCAGACGCTCTCGCAGCGAGGAATCCCGCGAGAGGTCGTCGACGAGGCGCTCGCACAGCTTCCCGACGACGAGACCGAGCGCGCGCTCGAGTTCGCCCGTACCAAGGCGCGCGGACTGATGGGTGTGGAGCGGGATGCCGCGCTGCGGCGGTTGGCAGGTCAGCTCGCCCGACGGGGGTACGGCGCCGTCGCGCTGTCGGTGGCGCGTCAGGCGCTCGACGAGCTCAGCGCGCCTCCACGGAGCGGGGTTCGTTTCGAGCCGTGACTCCCGTGTCGACGGTGTCGTCGTGCGGCCTCGTCTGACAGACTCGGCCCCACGTGCGCATCGCACGACGGAGAGGGTGTGCAGTGGCGATCGAGGTCGAGGGACTCGTCAAGTCGTACCGGGCGGTGCGGGCGGTGGACGGGATCTCGCTGACCGTCCCCGACGGGCAGCTCTTCGCCTTCCTCGGCTCCAATGGCGCGGGCAAGTCGACGACGATCGGATGCCTCACGACGCTGCTCCGGTCCGATGCGGGTCGCGTGCGGGTGGCCGGCCGGGACGTGGCGGCCGACGGTGAGGCGGTGCGGTCCGAGATCGGCGTCGTCTTCCAGCGCTCGCTCCTCGACGACGGCCTCACAGTGCGGGAGAACCTCGCCCTGCGGGCGACGCTGTCGGGCGTGTCCCGCAGGCGCTTCGGTGTGCGTCTGTCCGAACTGTCCGAGGTGATCGAGCTCGAGGACGTCCTCGGGCGCCCGTACGGACGGCTGTCCGGCGGTCAGCGCCGCCGCGCGGACATCGCGCGCGCCCTCCTTCACGAGCCGGCGATCCTCTTCCTCGACGAACCGACGGCGGGCCTCGACCCCGCCAGCCGCGTCGCTGTCTGGGCCGCGATCGGCAGACTCCGCCGCGAGCGGGGACTCACCGTCTTCCTCACGACCCACTACATGGAGGAGACCGAGGAAGCGGATCAGGTCAGCATCATCGACGCGGGCCGCATCGTGGCCGAGGGGACGCCGACCGAGTTGCGCGCCCGGTTCAGCCGCAGCATCCTCACTGTGACGACCGACGACCCCGCGGCCGTGCTCGCCCATCCCGACGTCGACGCCGCGACGGTCGAACGCGGCGGCGAGGTGCTGGTCGTCCCCGTGGCGGGCGCGGACCAGGCGCGCCGCATCCTCGCCGTCCTGGGCGACGGCGTGCGCGACTTCGAGTTCCGGCACGGGCGCATGGACGACGTGTTCCTCGCGCTCACGGGCCGACGGGACGAAACGGAGGAGGCGGCGTGAGGATCGTCGCGGCCATCGTGCGCCGCAACCTCACCCTCTTCTTCCGCGACCGCCTCAACGTCTTCTTCTCGCTACTGAGCGGTCTCATCCTCTTCCTCCTGTACACGCTCTTCCTCGCGCGGCTGCAGGTCGACGGGCTCGAGCAGTCCCTGCCTCGCGCGAGCCGCGGCGAGATCGAGGCGTTCGTCGACAGTTGGATGCTGTCGGGCATCGTCCTGCTCACGACGGTCACCTCGGGCATCGGCGCCGTCTCGGTGTTCGTGGACGATCGGGCGACGGGGCGATTCGGCGATTTCCTGGTCGCCCCGATCCGGCGAACGCACCTCGTGCTCGGCTACCTCATCTCCTCGGTCACCGTCGCCGTGCTCATGTCGGGGATCATCTTCGTCCTCACCGTCCTGCACCTCGGTCTCGTCCGCGGCGCGTGGTTGCCGCCGGAGCAGATCGCCGCCGCCCTCGGGGCGATGCTCCTGTGCTGCGCGGCGTTCACGACTCTCGGGTGCTTCGGAGCGTCGTTCCTCACGACGACCGGGGCCTACTCCGCGTTCTCCACCGTCGTGGGCACCGTGCTGGGGTTCGTCGCGGGCTCGTACATCCCGGTCGGCTCGCTGCCCGAGACCGTGGCCGACGTCATCAACGCGCTGCCGTTCGCGCAGGGGGCGATGCTGCTGCGGCGCCCCTTCACGGAGGGCACGCTCCAGGCGGTGACGGGTGGCGACACGAAGGCCGTCGCCAACCTGTCGGAGTTCTACGGCATCGACATCGCCGTCGGGGCCGCGACGGTGCCCGCGTGGGCGGCCGTCACGATCCTGCTGGCTGTCGCGGTCGTCTTCAGCGCGATCTCGGCGGGCCGCATCCGTTCGCTCCTGCGCTGAGCGGCGCCGCCTCCGGTACCGCGACGCGGCTCGTAGAATGGCCTGATCATGACCAGCCCTTCCGCTGCCCCCACCCTCATCGCCCCGTCCGCCGCCGCGCTCGCCGCCGACGGCCGGCCGCGCACCTACGAGGTGCGGACGTTCGGGTGCCAGATGAACGTCCACGACTCCGAGCGGCTCTCAGGATCGCTCGAGTCGGCCGGGTACGTGCGCGCCGATGCGGGGACCGAGGCCGACGTCGTCGTGATCAACACGTGCGCGGTGCGCGACAACGCGGCGGGCAAGCTGTACGGCACGCTCGGTCACCTCAAGAGCCGCAAGGACAAGCACGACGGCATGCAGATCGCCGTCGGCGGGTGCCTGGCCCAGATGGACAAGGATGCCGTCCAGCAGAAGGCTCCCTGGGTCGACGTGGTCTTCGGCACCCACAACATGGGGTCGCTTCCGAGCCTCCTCGAGCGTGCCCGCCACAACGGCGAGGCGGAGCTCGAGATCCTGGAGTCCCTCGAGGTGTTCCCCTCGACCCTCCCCACCAAGCGCGACTCCGCGCACAGCGGCTGGGTCTCCATCTCGGTCGGCTGCAACAACACGTGCACGTTCTGCATCGTCCCGAGCCTGCGCGGCAAGGAGAAGGACCGTCGCCCCGGCGACATCCTGAACGAGATCCGGCTGCTCGTCGAGGACGGCGCGATCGAGGTCACCCTGCTCGGTCAGAACGTCAACAGCTACGGCGTCGAGTTCGGCGACCGGCAGGCCTTCAGCAAGCTCCTCCGCGCCGCCGGCGAGATCCCCGGTCTCGAGCGGGTGCGCTTCACGAGCCCGCACCCGGCCGCCTTCACCGACGACGTGATCGACGCGATGGCCGAGACCCCCGCGGTCATGCCGCAGCTGCACATGCCCCTGCAGTCGGGATCGGACCGCATCCTCAAGGCGATGCGTCGTTCGTACCGCAGCGAGCGGTTCCTCGGCATCCTCGACCGTGTGCGCGAGAAGATGCCGCACGCCGCGATCTCGACGGATATCATCGTCGGGTTCCCCGGCGAGACCGACGAGGACTTCGAGGACACGATGCGTGTCGTCGAGCAGGCGCGGTTCGCCGGCGCGTTCACCTTCCAGTACTCGATCCGCGAGGGCACGCCCGCGGCGACCATGCCCGACCAGGTGCCGAAGGAGGTCGTGCAGGAGCGGTACAACCGCCTCGTCGCCCTCCAGGAGCGGATCTCCCTCGAGGAGAACCAGGCCCAGCTCGGTCGCACGGTCGAGGTGCTCGTGTCCACGGGGGAGGGGAAGAAGGACGCCGCGACCCGCCGCCTGACCGGTCGCGCCGAGGACAACCGCCTCGTGCACTTCGAGGTTCCCGACGGATCGCCGACGCCGCGCCCCGGCGACGTCGTCACGACGGCGATCACCCACGCCGCTCCGTTCCACCTGCTCGCCGACAGCCCCGACGGCGCGCCGCTGCGCATCCGCCGCACGCGGGCCGGCGACGCGTGGGATCGCGCGCAGGCGGACTCCTGCGGCGTGCCCGCCCCGGCGGGGGAGGCGGGGCCCCGGGCGGTCTCGCTCGGTCTGCCGGCGCTGCGCACCGCGACGCCCGGGCTCTGATCCCGTGGGCGCGGCGCGCCTGTGGGCGATCGTCGGCGCGACCGGCACCGGCAAGACCGCGCTGTCGCTGGAGATCGCCGAGGAGCTGATCCGTCGCGGTCGGCTGGCCGAGATCGTGAACGCCGACGCCATGCAGCTCTACCGCGGCATGGACATCGGGACGGCCAAACTGCCCGAGGCGGAGCGTCGCGGCATCCCGCATCATCTCTTCGACGAGTTCGACGTGACCGAGGACGTCGCCGTCGCGGTGTACCAGGAGCGCGCGCGGGCGGCGATCCGCGGGATCTTCGACCGCGGCGGCGACGCGATCCTCGTCGGCGGGTCTGGCCTCTACGTCTCGAGTGTCGTCTTCGACTTCCGGTTCCCGCCGCGCGATCCCGCCCTGCGTGCTCGTCTCGAGGCGGACCTCGACGCGCACGGCGCGGAGGCGCTCCTCGCCCGCATCCGGGAGGTGGACCCGGATGCCGCCGGCCGTCTCAATCCGCGCAACGGCAGGCGCGTCGTCCGTGCCCTCGAGGTGCTCCTGCAGGGCGCCGACACGCACGGTGCCGCGCTGCCGGACGCGCCCGTGCTGTGGCATCCCGACACGACGATCGTGGGCGTGCATCTCGAGCGCGGGGAGCTGGTGCAGCGACTCGACGAGCGGGTGCGCGGGATGTGGCGGGACGGTCTGCTCGCCGAGGTCGAGACGTTGCGGGCGGAGGGACTCGAGTCGGGCCCGACCGCGCCCCGGGCGATCGGTTACGCGCAGGCCCACGCGCAGCTCACGGGCCGGATGACCGAGGACGAGGCGATCGCCGAGACCCAAGCGCTGACGCGGCGGTACGCCCGCCGTCAGGTGTCGTGGTTCCGCCGATACCCCGGGATCCAGTGGGTGGATGCCGGGACCCCCGGCGCCCGCCTGGTGGCGGCGGCACCGCACTCGCCGTGACCGGCGTCCGCGCCGCTGCCCGCGCCTAGACTGGTCCGGTGTCGACGATCGCATTCACGAAGGGCCACGGGACGGGCAACGACTTCGTCGTGGTCGCCGATCCCGACGGCGACCTGTACCTGACCGGCGAGCAGATCGCCGCTCTGACCGATCGTCGCTTCGGCATCGGCGGTGACGGGCTGTTGCGCGTCGTGCGCTCCTCGGCCATCGACGCCGGCGCGCAGACCCCCGACGCCGAGTGGTTCATGGACTACCGCAACGCCGACGGATCCGTCGCCGAGATGTGCGGCAACGGGGTCCGCGTCTTCGTGAAGTACCTGCTCAGCGCCGGGCTCGCGACGCTCGCGCCGGGCGAGACCCTCCGGATCGGCACCCGCGCCGGCACCAAGACCGTCACCCTCGCCGACAACGGCTTCGAGGTCGACCTGGGCCTGTGGCGACCGACGGCGGACGAGGTCCTCGTCCGCGCCCGCGGGCTCAAGGTCGCCCGACCCGGTCTCGGCATCGACGTCGGGAACCCGCACGTCGTCGTCGCGCTCTCCAGCGAGGACGAGCTCGCCGGGCTGGACCTGTCCGTGCAGCCGCTCCTCGACCCGGAGCCCGCCGCCGGCGCCAACGTCGAGTTCGTCGTCCCCGAGGAGCCCCTCGTCACCGACGGCGTCGGCGCCATCCGCATGCGCGTGTTCGAGCGGGGCGTGGGCGAGACCCTCTCGTGCGGGACGGGGGTCGCGGCATCCGCGCTCGCCGTCCGTCACTGGGCCGGCACCGGTGCGCCGGACCGTTGGAACGTCGACGTGCCGGGCGGTCGCCTGGGCGTCCGGGTGCTCCGGACGGATGCGGGGGAGCGGGTGCTCCTCTCGGGGCCGGCATCCCTCGTCTTCTCCGGCGAGATCACCCTCGCCTGAGCCGGACGGCGACGTCAGGGGAGCGGGATCGTGCCCGTCGCGGGCGTGCCGTGGCGGCGCACCTTCAACACGCGGAAGCCGCGTCCGGTCGCCGCGCGGCTGACCGAATAGCCGCGGTCCAGCGAGGCGGCGAGCCAGCGCTGCAGCGAATCGGAGCCGAGGTTGCGCTGGACGACGAGCCACGCGTCGCTGCGTTCGGCGAGCCGGGGGATCCAGGTCTCGAGCATCCCGTGCAGGACGTCCTTACCCACCCGGATCGGAGGGTTCGAACGGATCGTGCGGAAGGCGACGCCCTCCGGAACATCTTCGGGCTGTACGGCGTTGACGTTGTCGAGGCCGAGTTCCTCCGCGTTGCGGCGGACGAGGTCGAGAGCCCGCTCGTTGACGTCCACGGCCCAGACCGTGGCGCGCGGGGCGTCGAGGGCGAGGGACAGTGCGATCGGACCCCAGCCGCATCCGAGGTCGAGCAGATGACCGCCGGCCGGTGGTGGGGGAGTGTTCGCCAGGAGCACGGCCGTCCCGCCGTCGATGTGGTCGGGACTGAACACCCCGCCCGCCGTCGTCACCTCGACATCGCGACCGGCCAGGGACACACGGATGCGGCGGAGGTTCTCAGAGCTGGACGGGGACGCGCTGAAGTAATGGTCGCTCCCCATGCGACGAGCGTAGCGGAGGCGGTCCCGGGCGCGGGAAGCTAGAGTTCACGGATGGCCGCGAGGCCGCGAAAGGATCACATGACAGACACCACCACCCCTGCCACGACGGACGAACCGGTGGACCCGGTCGACCGCGTGCTCGCGCGCGCCGAAGCGCGTTCGGGGGTGCGCGTGTTCGGCGCCGCACAGGCGTTGCAGGACGAGAGCACCGTCGCTTACGGCGACACCGACGGCGAGCAATGGGACCGCGAGGAGCGCGCCGCGCTGCGCCGCGTCCCCGGCCTGTCGACCGAACTCGAGGACGTCACCGAGGTCGAGTACCGGCAGCTGCGCCTCGAGAACGTCGTCCTCGTGGGCGTCTACCCGCAGGGATCGACGGAGGATGCCGAGAACTCGCTGCGCGAGCTCGCGGCGCTCGCCGAGACCGCCGGTGCCGTCGTCCTCGACGGCGTGCTGCAGCGGCGTCCGCACCCCGACCCGGCGACCTACATCGGCCGCGGGAAGGCCGCGGAACTGCGCGACCTCGTCGTCGCCGTCGGCGCCGACACCGTCATCGCCGACACCGAGCTCGCCCCCAGCCAGCGGCGTGCGCTCGAGGACGTCGTCAAGGTCAAGGTCATCGACCGCACGACCGTCATCCTCGACATCTTCAGCCAGCACGCGAAGAGCCGCGAGGGCAAGGCGCAGGTCGAGCTCGCCCAGCTCGAGTACCTCCTCCCGCGCCTGCGCGGGTGGGGTGACTCGATGAGCCGTCAGGCGGGTGGCCAGGTCGGTGCCGGCGGTGCCGGTATGGGCTCGCGCGGTCCCGGTGAGACGAAGATCGAGCTCGACCGTCGCCGCATCCGCACCCGCATGGCGATGCTGCGCCGGCAGATCCGCGACTTCGCGCCCGCCCGCGACGCCAAGCGCGCCGAGCGCAAGCGCAACACGATCCCCTCGGTCGCGATCGCGGGGTACACGAACGCCGGCAAGTCGAGCCTGCTGAACAAGCTCACGAGCGCGGGTGTCCTCGTCGAGAACGCCCTGTTCGCGACGCTGGATGCCACGGTGCGCCGGGCCCAGGCCGCCGACGGACGCGTCTACACGCTGACCGACACCGTCGGGTTCGTCCGCAACCTGCCGCACCAGTTGGTCGAGGCGTTCCGCTCGACGCTCGAGGAGGTCGGCGATGCCGACGTCATCGTGCACGTCGTCGACGGGTCGCACCCCGATCCGGCGGCGCAGCTGGCGACCGTGCGCGACGTGATGGGCGACGTGGGCGCTCGCTCGACGAACGAGATCGTCGTCTTCAACAAGGCCGATCTCATCGACCCCGACACGCGGCTCGTGCTGCGCGGGCTCGAGCCGAAGGCCCACTTCGTCTCGTCCCGGACGGGCGAAGGCGTCGCCGAGCTGCGCGCGACGATCGAGGACGCCCTGCCGCTGCCGGCCGTCGAGGTCCGGGCGCTCGTGCCGTACGACCGCGGCGACCTCGTCAACGCGGTCCACGAGTCCGGACACATCCTGTCGACACGCCACGAGGAGGGCGGAACCGCCGTCCACGCGCACGTGTCGGAGCGACTCGCCGCGGAGCTCGCGCCCTTCACCCGCTGAGCGCGCCCGCGGTCAGCTGAGCGTGATCGCGGGGACGCCGGGCGTCTCGAAACCGAACACCTCGCCCAGGAAGGCGAGTTCGGACTCGAGCGCGTGGATGACGTTCTCCCCCCGTCGGAAGCCGTGCCCCTCGCCGTCGTACAGGACGTAGGCGTGGGGCACGCCCTTCGCCGCCAGCGCGTCCCGGATCGCTTCGGCCTGCGACGGCGGCACCACCGCGTCGTCGGCGCCCTGCAGCAGGAGCACCGGCACGCGGAAGCCCTCCGTGTGGCCGAGGGGTGAGCGTTCGAGGTAGAGCGCCTCGGCCTCGGGCAGGGGCCCGATGAGCCCGTCGAGGTAGCGCGCCTCGAAGTCGTGGGTGTCGGTCGCCAGCAGCCGCGCATCCCCCACCCCGTAGCGGGAGATGCCCGCGCTGAACACGTCCGTCCCGACGAGGGCGGCGAGGACGGTCCACCCGCCGGCAGAACCACCGGCGATCGCGATGCGGGCGGCATCCGCTCGTCCCTCCGCCGCGAGACCGGATGCCGCGGCTGCCACGTCGTCGCGGTCGACGACGCCCCACTGCCCCCGCAGTCGTTCGCGGTAGGCGCGTCCGTACCCGGTCGAGCCGCCGTAGTTGACCTCCAGGACGCCGATGCCGCGGCTCGTGAAGAAGGTGATTCGGCTGTCGGCGACGCCGCCGACGTGCGCCGTCGGGCCGCCGTGCACGAGGACGAGGTACGGCGGCAGTTCGCCCTCGGGGGCGGCGAAGTCCGGACTCGTCGGCGGGTGGTCGTAGGCGTGGACGCCGCCGTGCGGTCCGGGGACGGTCAGCGGGCGTACCGGCGGGATCCACTCCGCGCCCAGACCCGAGGGTGTGCCGCGGACGAGGCGCGCGCGTCCGTCCGGGGCGATCTCCCAGATGCCGGTGATCCCAGGGCCCGTCCCCGAGACGAGCGCGCGCGAGCCCGCCACGTCCTCGACGACGACGCGGGATCGTGCCGGCACGTCCGTCGCGGCGACGACGCCGTCCGCCCCGATGCGCACGACCTCGTCGGCGCCGTTCGTGCGGACGGCGACGAATCCGCCGTCGGCGAGCGGGGCGTACCACCGCACGCCGAGCACCCACAGGCCGCCGCCGGTGTCCGCGTCCGCGGGTGCGACCGGCACGGATCCCTCGGGCGATGCCGCGTCTTCGCGGCGGAGGTTCCACCGCCCCGTCGGGTCGTCGACGAAGACGAGGCGGCACGCGGCATCCCACTCCGGCTGCAGCGCGGCGGTCGCGCCCGACGTCACCGTCCGCCAGGTCGACACGAGGCCGTCGTCGAGCTCCGCGACGCGGACCTGCGTGCGGTCCCACGGCATGTCCGGGTGGTCCCACGCGACCCAGGCGAGCCGCCGGCCGTCGGGCGACAGGGCGGGCTGAGCGAGGAAGTCGCTCCTGCTGACGAGCTCACGCACCTCGCCGCCCGCGAGCGGGATCGCAACGATCGACCGGCGGGGGACGGGGGAGTCGTCGTGGACCTCGCGGACGGCCAGCAGGGTGCCCGCCTGCCAGCGCAGGCCGCCGTGGCGGGCGCGGTCGTCGACCGGGGTGAGGGCCTCGGGCTCGCCGCCGGGGCGCAGCATCCAGACGCGCTGGTCTGTCTTCTCGACGAAGAACAGACGGCCGTCGTCGGAGGTCGTCCACGACCCACCGCCGTACTCGTGCACGCGGGACCGGGCGCTCCAGGGCGCGGGCAGCACGTCGATCGCGGTGCCGTCGTCGGCCGCGCGGCGCACCGTCGTCCGGCCGCCCTCGTCGGGCAGGGACTCGCCCCACCAGATCTCGTCGCCGACGTACCGTGCGCCGTCGAACCGCGCGGCCGCGGCGGAGGCGTCGGCGGCGGACAGCGGCGAGATCCAGGAACCGTAGGGGGCGATCGTCGTCATGGCTCCACGGTACGCGGCGGCCGGATCGAAACCGGGCGTCACATGCCCGTCACGGCGCCGACCCGCGTGGCAGCATGAGGGCATCAACAGTGGCCCGGAACCCCGGGCCCGGAGCGACAGCCGAGCCCGGCACCCGCCCGCGATGTCCCCGCACCCGTGTGTGCGGTCCGCGGCCGCCAGGCCTTTCCGTCCCGTCTCCGGAGCACCGCCATGTCGATCATCCAGCCCCCGTCGGTCACGACGGTGCCGGTCTCGTTCGAGGTCTACCCGCCGCGCACCGACGCGTCCTACGCCGCCCTCTACGAGACGATCGACCGGCTCGCCGCCGTCGACCCCGCCTTCATCTCCGTCACCTACGGCGCCGGCGGCTCCGGCGGCGGTCGCTCCCTCGAGGTGCTCACGCACATCCTGCGCGAGACGCGCGTCGAGCCGTTGGCGCACCTGACCTGCATCGGCAGCTCGTACGCCGAGGCGACGGCCCTCATCCGCGAGTTCCTCGACGCCGGCATACGCTCCTTCCTGGCGCTGCGGGGGGATCCGCCGGCGGGAGCCGGAGAGGATGCGGCGGCGCTCGGCGACCTCGAGAGCGCGGCCCAGCTGGTGCAGCTCATCGACCGCGTGCAGGCCGAGACGTCCCCGTACACCGAGGAGCCCATCCCCGGCGTCCCGGGCGCCGCCCGCGTCGAGCGGCGGCCGAGCGTCGACATCGCCGTCGCCGCCTTCCCCAACGGCCACCCGCGCTCGCGGTACCCCGCCGAGCACATCGACGCCCTCCTCGCGAAGCAGGCCGCGGGGGCGACCCTCGCGATCACCCAGTTGTTCTTCCACGCCGACGATTACCTTGCCTTCGTCGCCCGCGCCCGCAGTGCCGGGGTCGAGATCCCGATCCTGCCGGGCATCATGCCGATCACCTCGCCCTCCCGACTGCGCCGTGTCATCGAGCTGACGGGCGAGCAGGTCCCCGGCACCCTCGCCGTCGACCTCGACGTCGAGCCCACCGCCGACGGTCGCCGCGAGATCGGTGTCCGATACGCCGCCGATCTCTGCCGGGCCGTCCTCGCGGGCGGTGCCCCCGGCATCCATCTCTACGCCTTCAACAATCACGACACCGTCCTCGCCACCCTGCGCGAGGCGGGCATCATCCCCGCGACAGAGGAGACCTCATGACCGCCTTCCCCGCCGGAACGATCCTCGGCTACCCCCGCATCGGCCGTCGCCGCGAACTCAAGCGCGCCGTCGAGGCCCACTGGAGCGGCGCGCTCGACGAGGCGGGACTCGAGTCCGTCGCCGCCGACCTGCGCCGGACCACCCGCGCCCGCCTCGCCGAGCTCGGGCTGGGTCGCGGTGACTCGTCGATCCCCGAGACGTTCTCCTTCTACGACCAGGTCCTCGACGTCGCCGCGGCCGTCGGCGCCCTTCCCGAGCGGTTCGCGCACCTGCGTGCGGAGGACGGGTCGGTGCCGCTGTCGGCCCTGTTCGCCGCCGCCCGCGGCGTGGGCGAGGCCGCGCCGCTGGAGATGACGAAGTGGTTCGACACGAACTACCACTACCTCGTGCCCGAGATCGGCCCCGATACGCGGTTCGCCCTCTCGAGCGATCGGTTCGCGCGGCAGGTGGCGGAGGCCGTCGCGGACGGATACGTCACCCGTCCGGTGCTCGTCGGCCCGGTCACCTTCCTCGCCCTCGCGAAGGGGACGGATGCCGCGGCCCCCGGCACGCGCCCGTTGGACCGGCTCGACGACCTGCTGCCCGTGTACGTCGAGCTGCTCGCCGCTCTCCGCGACGCAGGGGCGCACTGGGTGCAGATCGACGAGCCGGCCCTCGTGAGCCAGTCGCTCGGGTACTCGGACGACGAGCTCGCGACCGCCGCCGCCCGCTCACTCGACGTCCTCACCGCCTCCGGCGACCGTCCCGAGATCCTGGTCGCCGCCGGATACGGCGCGCTCTCCGCGCCCGCCTGGCGCGCGATCGCCGCCTCCGCCGCCGAGGGCCTCGCGATCGACCTCACCCGCGGCGGCGTGCCGTCGCCCGTCGCGGGACTCGACGACAAGGTGATCGTCGCGGGCGTCGTCGACGGCCGGAACGTCTGGCGGGGCGACCTCGCCGGCGCGGCGGACGTGCTCGACGCGGTCGGCGGCCTCGGCGCCGCGGCCGTCGCGGTCGGCACCTCGACGTCGCTGCAGCACGTGCCGCACGACCTCGCCGACGAGCCCGACCTCGATCCCCGCCTCGTGTCCTGGCTCGCCTTCGCCGATCAGAAGGTCTCCCAGGTGACGACCCTGGCACGCGGGCTCGCCGATGGTCGCGACGCGATCGCCGGGGAGTTGGATGCCGCGACGGCCGCCCTCGCCGACCGCCGCTCGGCGCCCGGGGTCCGCGACGGCGCCGTCCGCGCCCGTGCCGGCGGGCTCACCCCGGCAGACCGATCCCGCACCCCGTTCGAGGTGCGTGCCGCCGCACAGGACGCGGTGCTGGGTCTGCCGGCGCTCCCGACGACCACGATCGGATCCTTCCCGCAGACCGCCGAGATCCGCCGGGCGCGCGCCCGCGCGACGCGCGGCGAGATCGACGAGGCGACCTACGAAGGGTTCCTCCGCGACGAGATCGCGCGCGTCATCGCTCTGCAGGAGGACATCGGGCTCGACGTCCTCGTGCACGGCGAGCCCGAGCGCAACGACATGGTGCAGTACTTCGCCGAGAACCTCGACGGGTTCGCGGTCACCCGCAACGGGTGGGTGCAGTCCTACGGCTCCCGCGCGACGCGCCCGTCGATCCTGTGGGGGGACGTCTCGCGCCCCGCACCCATCACGGTGCCGTGGGCGGCCTACGCGCAGTCGCTGTCCGCCGCGCCCGTCAAGGGCATGCTGACCGGACCCGTCACGATCCTCGCCTGGTCCTTCGTCCGCGACGACCAGCCGCTCGGCGAGACGGCCGACCAGGTCGCCCTCGCACTCCGCGACGAGATCGCCGACCTCGAGCGGGCGGGCATCGCGATCGTGCAGGTCGACGAGCCGGCGCTCCGGGAGCTCCTGCCGCTGCGGACCGCCGACCAGCCGGCGTACCTCGACTGGTCGGTCGGGTCCTTCCGGCTCGCCACTGCGGGCGCCGCCGACGAGACCCAGATCCACACGCACCTCTGCTACTCCGAGTTCGGGGTCGTGATCGACGCGATCGCGGCGCTCGATGCCGACGTCACGTCGATCGAGGCCGCCCGCAGTCGGGGCGAGGTCATCTCGGAGGTCGCGGCATCCGGATTCGCCCACGGCATCGGACCGGGCGTCTACGACATCCACTCGCCGCGCGTGCCGTCCGTCGACGAGGTGTCGTCGCTGCTCGAGCGCGCCGTCGCGGAGCTCGACGTCCGTCGCCTGTGGGTGAACCCGGACTGCGGTCTGAAGACGCGCGGGTACGACGAGACGGTCGCCTCCCTCCGCCACATCGTCGCGGCGGCTCGCGCGGTCCGCGCCGAGGTGGGCGCCGGGGTCTGAGGCCGCAACGAAGAGAGGGGATGCCGCCCGGCATCCCCTCTCTTCGCGTGCGCGCCGTCACACGGCGCGCAGGACCGCGACGACCTTGCCCAGGACGACCGCGTCGTCGCCGAGGATCGGCTCGAAGGCCGAGTTGCGGGGGAGCAGCCACGTGTGACCGTCGCGCTGGCGGAAGGTCTTCACCGTCGCCTCGCCGTCGAGCATGGCGGCGACGATCTCGCCGTTGTCGGCGGTGGCCTGCGAGCGGACGACGACCCAGTCGCCGTCGCAGATCGCGGCGTCGATCATCGAGTCGCCCGAGACCTTCAGCATGAACAGTTCGCCCTTGCCGACGAGCTGACGGGGGAGGGGGAAGATCTCCTCGACCTGCTGGTCGGCGGTGATGGGGACGCCGGCGGCGATCCGGCCGACCAGCGGCACCATCGCGGCGTCGCCGACGCTCGGGGCGACGTCCGCAGGGTTCTCGCCCGCCGAGCCCGGCAGATCGATGAGGACCTCCATGGCGCGCGTCTTGCCGGGGTCGCGACGGAGGTAGCCGCTCAGCTCGAGCTGGTTGAGCTGATGGGTGACGCTCGAGAGCGACTTGAGGCCGACGGCGTCGCCGATCTCGCGCATGCTCGGCGGGTATCCGTGACGGGCGATGGAGCGCTGGATCACCTCGAGGATGGCGAGCTGCTTGTCGCTCAGGCTCTTGCGCCGACGCGTCTGCGGCTTGTCGCTCATGTCGTTCCTTTCGTCACCCCGGGGTCCCTCCGGGAGCACTCGCCTTCGAATGTCGGAGGTTGGTGATGGGCTCTGGTCATCGAAACCGTATCCGGTGTCGATCGGATCGTCCCGTAGCCGACCGCGTGTCGTCTTCGATCGATCTGCGGAGAACCGCACCCTTGACAGTCGACGAACTTCGAAGATAGATTCGGAAGAGAACTTCGCACCCGTCCGTCCCGGCCGACGGGCGGGGGCGAAGATCTCATCTGACCGGGGTCACCCCGAGGAGGACACCATGAACTCGATCACCGCGACCACCAGCACCGCGATCACCATCACCACCGCGACTGCGCCTGTCGTGCGCACGCGCCTTCGGATGACCACGCGAGGTCGCCGTGTCCTCGCCACGCTCGCCGCACTGCCCGTGGTCGTCGCTCTGGGCGTCGGCATCCTCTCCAGCGGGGGTGCTCTCGCGAGCGGCGACGCGGGGGCGTCCGCGGGGTCTTTCGACACCGTGACCGTGATGCCCGGCGAATCGCTGTGGAGCATCGCGCAGGACATCGCGCCCGACAGCGACCCGCGCGACGTCATCGACGCGATCGTCCGCCTCAACGCGCTGTCGTCCTCCGCGGTGGACGCCGGTCAGTCGATCGCGATCCCGGCCACCTACTCGGCGCAGGCGGGCGAGTAAGGCCGCGCCACGTCCTACGATGGCGGGGTGAGTGCCAGTCTCGACGACCTCCCCCTCCGCGACGACCTGCGCGGCAAGATCCCCTACGGCGCCCCGCAGGCGTCGCTGCCCGTGACGCTCAACGTCAACGAGAACACCCACCCGGTTCCCGAAGAGGTCGCGGACGACATCCTCGACGGCATCGCGCAGGCGCTGCGCGACATCAACCGCTACCCCGACCGTGAGTTCACGGCTCTGCGCGAGGGGTTCGCGGATTACCTGGGCCACGGTCTCGAACCGGATCAGATCTGGGCGGCCAACGGGTCGAACGAGGTCCTCCAGCACATCCTGCAGGCGTTCGGTGGGCCGGGGCGCTCGGCCTTCGGGTTCGCGCCGACGTACTCCATGTACCCGTTGCTCACGGGCGCCACGGGCGCCACCTACGTGAGCGGTACGCGCGGCGACGACTTCACCCTGTCCGCAGCGGATGCCGCCGAGCAGATAGAACGCGCGCAGCCGGACGTGGTCTTCCTCTGCACACCGAACAACCCCACCGGCACGCCGCTGTCGCTCGAGGTCATCGAGGCCGTCTACGAGGCCTCCCGGGGCATCGTGATCGTCGACGAGGCGTACCAGGAGTTCGCCCCGCGCGACGAGCCGTCCGCGCTCACGCTGCTTCACGACCGCGAGCGTCTCGTCGTGTCGCGCACGATGAGCAAGGCCTTCGCCTTCGCCGGGGCGCGCGTGGGCTACCTCGCCGCCGATCCCGCGCTCATCGACGCGCTCCGCCTGGTGCGCCTGCCGTATCACCTCAGCGCACTCACCCAGGCCGCGGCCACGGCCGCCCTCCGCCACGCCCCGACGATGCTCCGCATGGTCGATGACATCGTCGCGCAGCGCGACCGCATCTCGGCGACCCTGTCGGCGCTCGGGTACTCGCCGTACGAGAGCTGGTCCAATTTCGTCCTCTTCGGGGGCGTGGACGACCCGGCGGCGACCTGGCAGGGTCTCTACGACCGCGGCGTCCTCATCCGCGACGTCGGCCTGCCGCACACCCTCCGCGTCACGGCGGGCAGCGAAGAGGAGTCGACGGCGTTCCTCGAGGCGCTCGCCTCCCTCTGAGCCGACTCCGTCACGGGCGCGGTCGGCCCATCATGCCTCGGTAGACTCGGGGCATGAGCACCCCTGCGCCCCGCACCGCCTCCGTCCGGCGGGCGACCAGCGAGTCGACCATCGAGCTCGAGCTCGACCTCGACGGCACCGGTCGGAGCACGATCGACACGACCGTGCCGTTCTTCGACCACCTGCTCACGGCGTTCGCGAAGCACTCGCTCACAGACCTGACGGTCCGCGCGGCGGGCGACACCCACATCGACGCGCACCACACCGTCGAGGACACGGCCATCGTGCTCGGCCAGGCGATCCGTCAGGCACTGGGCGACAAGTCCGGCATCTCGCGGTACGGCGATGCGCTCGTGCCGCTCGACGAGGCGCTGGCGCAGGCGGTCGTCGACATCAGCGGCCGGCCCTACCTCGTCCACTCCGGTGAGCCGGCGGGCTACGAGTTCCACCTGATCGGCGGCCACTTCACCGGCTCGCTCGTGCGCCACACCTTCGAGACGATCGCCTTCCACGCCGGCCTGACCATGCACGTGACCCTCGTCGCCGGCCGCGATCCGCACCACATCGCCGAGGCGGAGTACAAGGCCTTCGCCCGCGCGTTCCGCCAGGCGAAGGCGCTCGATCCCCTCGTCGCCGGCATCCCGAGCACCAAGGGCGCCCTGTGACGGATGCACCGCTCGTCGCGGTCCTCGACTACGGCTCCGGCAACGTCCACTCGGCCGTCAAGGCGCTCAGCGAAGCGGGCGCCGATGCGCGGCTGACGAAGGATCGCGGCCTGATCGCCGACGCCGCCGGACTCCTCGTCCCGGGCGTCGGGGCCTTCTCCGCCGTCATGTCGGCCTTGCGCGCGAGCCGCGGCGACGAGCTCATCGGTCGCCGTCTCGCCGGGGGGATGCCGGTCCTCGGCATCTGCGTCGGGATGCAGGTGATGTTCGAGCTGGGCGTCGAACGCGGAGTCGACACCGAGGGGCTGGGGGAGTGGCCGGGCGCGGTCACCGAGCTGCAGGCACCGGTGCTGCCCCACATGGGCTGGAACACCGTCCGCGCCGGCGAGGGGTCGACGCTCTTCGCCGGACTCGAGGACGAACGCTTCTACTTCGTGCACTCCTACGGCGCGCAGGACTGGACCCTCGACGTCATCAAGCCGTTCCGCGAGCCGGTGCTCACCTGGTGCGATTACGGGGCGCCGTTCCTCGCCGCCGTCGAGAACGGCCCGCTGTCGGCGACGCAGTTCCACCCCGAGAAGTCGGGCGCGGCCGGCATCCGTCTGCTGTCGAACTGGATCGGGTCGCTTCCCGCGTCCTAGTAACGTGTCCCTCTGTGCGCGCGCCCGGTGCGCACATCGTCCCACCCGGAGCCATGAACGAATTCGCATCCACGCCCGAACTGATCCTGCTGCCCGCTGTGGACGTCGCCGACGGCAAGGCCGTCCGACTGACGCAGGGTGAGGCCGGCACCGAGACGAGCTATGGCGACCCCGTCGACGCAGCCCAGGAGTGGGCGCGCCAGGGGGCCGAGTGGATCCACCTCGTCGACCTCGACGCCGCGTTCGGTCGTGGGTCGAACGCGACCCTGCTGCGCAAGGTCATCAAGTCGCTCCGCGGGGTGAAGGTCGAGCTCTCGGGCGGCATCCGCGACGACGAATCGCTCGACGCGGCGCTCGACTCCGGTGCCACGCGCATCAACCTCGGCACCGCGGCGCTCGAGAACCCGGAGTGGGCGGCCGACGTCATCCTGCGCTACGGCGAGGCGATCGCCGTCGGCCTCGACGTCCGGGGCACCACGCTCGCGGCGCGCGGATGGACCCGCGACGGCGGCGACCTGTGGCAGGTGCTGGACCGCCTCGAGGATGCCGGGTGCAGCCGCTACGTCCTCACCGACGTGACGAAGGACGGCACGCTGCAGGGCCCGAACATCGAGCTGCTGCGCGAGGTCGCCGTCCGCACCGACAAGCCCGTCGTCGCCTCCGGTGGCATCTCGAGCCTCGACGACATCGCGGCGCTGCGCGAACTCGTCCCCCTCGGCGTCGAGGGCGCCATCGTCGGCAAGGCCCTGTACGCCGGCGCGTTCACGCTGGCCGAGGCGCTGGATGTCGCCGGACACTGACCCGCACGCGCACTCGGCGGATTCCGCCGGCGTGCCCTGGGAGGGGCGGAGCTTCCAGCCCAACCCTCACAGCGGCGACGACGGCAGCGCCGACCCCGCGCTGCTGGCCGCGCTCACCGCGTTCCACGCGGGGGAGGGGGATGCCGCGGCGGTCGTCGACGCGTATCGCACGGCACGCCTGCTGATCCCCCTCGTCGCCGAGAAGGGCGAGGAGGGTGTCGGCCCGACGGGGCTCACCGTCGACAAGACCCAGGAGCTCTCGATCGTCACCGTCGCCGCGCCCGACGGGCGCCGCGTCCTGCCGGTGTTCTCCTCCGTGCAGGCGATGTCGCGGTGGGATGCCGCGGCCCGTCCGGTCCCCGCCGACGGCGTCCGCACGGCGCTGTCGGCCGCCGCGGACGACACCGACCTCATCGTGATCGACCCCGGCAGTGAGACCGAGTTCGTCCTGCGTCGTCCGGCGGTCTGGGCGATCGGTCAGGGGCAGAGCTGGGAGCCGCCGCACACCTCGCCCGAGGTGTTCGCCGGCCTGCAGGAGTCGACCGGCACCGAGCTCGGTGTGCTCGACCTGTCCGTCGCGACGGGCGACCCGCACTCGCGGCTGCGCGGTTCGGAGCTGATCGTCAGTCTCCACCTCGTGGACGGCCTGGATCAGGCGGCGCTCGACGCGATCCTGCAGCGTCTGGCTTCGCGATGGGCGGCGGATGACCGCGTCGCGGTCCTGGTGGACTCGCTGACTGTCAAACTCGTCCGCGCCTGAACGTCAGGTGACGGGGCCGGTCCACTTCTCGCCGGGCCCCTTGCCGATCGGGTCGGGGATGCTGGATGCCTCGCGGAAGGCGAGCTGCAGTGTGCGCAGCCCGTCGCGGAGGGATCGGGCGTGCATGTCGCTCACCTCGGGGGCGGCGGCGGTGATGAGGCCGGCGAGGGCGTTGATGAGCTTGCGCGCCTCGTCGAGGTCCTTCTGGGTGTCGGGGTCGTCGGCGAGGCCGAGCTTCACGGCCGCGGCGCTCATGAGGTGCACCGAGGTGGTCGTGATCACCTCGACGGCGGGGACGTCCGCGATGTCCCGCGTGGCGGACTGTGCGACCCGCTCCTGCTCGTCCCAGCGCGAGAGGCGCTCGGGGTCGTGGTCGCTGTGGTCGGCCGGAATAGTGCTCACGTGCTGCTCTCTGCTAGACTTCTGCGGGCACCGGAGTGTTCTGCTCCGTGTCGAAAGAGGATCACATCCCACCCGCGCTTGCCGCTCCAGGCTACCGGGTCCCGCACTCCGCCTCGTTCCGCGAGGTTGTCCAGGGTGCAGAACACAGAACGCCGATGCGTGCATCGTGCGGGGTGGACGTGACGATCTTCCGCCCGGCGACACATTTCCGTGTCACCGGAGGCCGTCCACCGCACGAAAGAGGAGTTCCGCATCAGCGATCCCCGCACCAATGACCGCATCCGCGTCCCCGAGGTCCGCCTCGTCGGACCCGCGGGTGAGCAGGTCGGCGTCGTCCGCATCGAGGTGGCCATGCGCCTGGCCCAAGAGGCCGACCTCGATCTCGTCGAGGTAGCCCCGAACTCGAAGCCCCCCGTGGTCAAGATCATGGATTACGGCAAGTTCAAGTACGAGGCTGCGCAGAAGGCCAAGGAAGCGCGGCGCAATCAGGCGAACACCGTCCTCAAGGAGGTCCGGTTCCGTCTGAAGATCGAGGCGCACGACTACATCACCAAGCTCAAGCGCGCGGAGGGCTTCCTCCAGGCCGGCGACAAGGTGAAGGCGATGATCCTGTTCCGCGGTCGCGAGCAGTCGCGTCCCGAGCAGGGTGTGCGTCTGCTCCGCAAGTTCGCGGAGGACGTCGCCGAGTTCGGCACCGTGGAGTCCAACCCCACGATCGACGGCCGCAACATGGTGATGGTGGTGGCTCCCCACAAGAACAAGTCCGAGGTCAAGACCGAGCAGAACGCGGCCCGCGCCGCGACGAAGCAGGCCGCCCGCGAGGCGCGCACCGGTCAGGCCGACGAGACCCCCGCCTCCGCTCCGGCGGAGTAAGCGGCCCCAGACCCCCGCCCGGCGGGAACCACAACGAAGGAAGAGATATGCCCAAGCAGAAGACCCACTCGGGCGCCAAGAAGCGCTTCAAGGTCACCGGCAGCGGAAAGATCAAGAAGCAGCAGGCGAACCTCCGTCACAACTTCGAGGGCAAGCCCACGAAGCGCACCCGCCGCCTGTCCGCCGACAAGATCCTGGCTCCCGGCGACGCCAAGGTCGCCAAGAAGCTCCTCGGCCTCTGAGCGCCGACGCAACACCCTAGGAAGTAGAAGAAATGGCTAGAGTCAAGCGGGCTGTCAACGCCCACAAGAAGCGTCGCGTCATCCTCGAGCGCGCCTCCGGTTACCGCGGACAGCGTTCGCGTCTGTACCGCAAGGCGAAGGAGCAGGTCACCCACTCGCTCGTCTACGCGTACCGCGACCGTCGCAAGCGCAAGGGCGACTTCCGTCGCCTCTGGATCCAGCGCATCAACGCCGCTGCCCGCCAGAACGGCATCACGTACAACCGCTTCATCCAGGGCCTCGGCCTCGCGGGTGTCCAGGTCGACCGCCGCATGCTCGCCGAGCTCGCGGTCAACGAGCCGGCCGTCTTCGCGTCGCTCGTCGCCACGGCCAAGGCTGCGCTGCCGGCCGACGTCAACGCGCCCAAGGCCTGATCGCCTCAGCATCCGTGAGAAGGCGTCCTCTTCGGAGGGCGCCTTTTCGCGTTCCCGGATGCCGGTGCTCGCCGCGCGCCGCCCTACACTGAGAGCGTGCTCGAGAACCCACGTTCACCGCGCGTCCGCGCGGTCGCGAAGCTGACGAAGCGCACGGCGCGGCAGGAGACCGGCCTCTACCTCCTCGAGGGCCCGCAGGCCGCCCGGGAGGCTCTGCTCTGGCGGCCGGACACCCTGCTCGAGCTGTATGCGACCCCGACGGCATGGGACAAGCATCAGGACATCCGCGATGCGGCATCCGAGGCCGGTGTCGAGGTGGCCTTCGCGAGCGAGCAAGTCATCGACGCCATGGCCGACACGGTGACGCCCCAGGGCATCGTGGCCGTCGCCCGCCAGGTGCCGACCTCGGTGCGCGACGTCTTCGACGGCGAGCCCCGCCTCATCGTGATCTGCGAGGAGGTGCGCGACCCGGGCAACCTCGGGACGATCATCCGAGCAGCGGATGCCGTCGGTGCCGACGCGGTCATCCTCACCGGTCGCACGGTGGACCCCTTCAACCCCAAGGTCGTCCGCGCGACGACCGGTTCGCTCTTCCACCTGCCCGTCGCGGTGGGGGTGGACCTCGCGGATGCGACGGGGCGGGCACGCTCCGCGGGTCTGCGCATCGTCGCGGCCGACGTCGGGGGAGAGGACTTCGTCGATCACCGGACGACCCTGGCGGAGCCGACCGCGTGGGTCTTCGGGAACGAGGCGCGCGGACTCGACGAGGACGCCCTCCAGCTCGTGGACCTGTCGCTCCGGCTGCCCATCTACGGCCGCGCCGAGTCGCTGAATCTCGCGACGGCGGCGAGCGTCTGCCTCTACGAATCGGCTTTCGCGCAGCGCGCGACCTGAAGCGACCATTCTCGAGGGTTGATTACGGAACTGTAAACCCCGTGGCATCCGCTCGTTCACCGGGGCGGGCGTTGCCTAGGGTGAGTTCCATGACCACTCCTGCTGCCGATCCCGCGCCGCGCACGTCGAACATCGACGTTCGTCGAGGCGAGCCGCTCGTCGTCATGTCCGACGTGCAGAAGCACTACGGCGACTTCCAGGCGCTCACCGACATCAACCTGTCGGTGAACCGCGGCGAGGTCGTCGTCGTGGTCGGCCCGTCGGGGTCCGGCAAGTCGACGCTCTGCCGCACGATCAACCGTCTCGAGACGATCACCAGCGGCCGCATCACGATCGACGGCGCCGATCTCCCTGCGGAGGGTAAGGCACTCGCCGCGCTCCGTGCCGACGTCGGCATGGTCTTCCAGTCCTTCAACCTGTTCTCGCACCTGACGATCCTCGACAACGTGACGCTCGGGCCGATCAAGGTGAAGGGCATGAAGAAGGCGGATGCCGAGAAGCTCGCCCGTGAGCTGCTCGACCGCGTGGGCGTCGGCCACCAGGCCGACAAACTGCCCGCGCAGCTCTCCGGCGGCCAGCAGCAGCGCGTGGCGATCGCCCGTGCGCTCGCGATGAAGCCGAAGGTGATGCTCTTCGACGAGCCGACGTCCGCGCTCGACCCCGAGATGATCAACGAGGTCCTCGACGTCATGGTCGGCCTCGCGCAGGACGGGATGACGATGATCGTCGTCACCCACGAGATGGGCTTCGCCCGGAAGGCGGCCGACCGCGTGGTCTTCATGGCGGACGGCCAGATCGTCGAGGAGGCCGCACCGCAGGAGTTCTTCACGAACCCGAAGAGCGACCGCGCGAAGGACTTCCTCTCGAAGCTCATCACCCACTGAGACGTACGCGCCCTGCACCGGCGCGACGAACGACGCACGACACGAAACCAGGAGGATCACATGCGTAAGACTCGACTCGCCGGCACGTTCGCCGGCATCGCGATCGCGGCACTCGCGCTCGCCGGCTGCAACAGCGGCAGCCCCACCGCTCCCGGCGCCGAGGGCGGCACTGGCGGCGAAGGCACCGAGGGCAGCGAGGCCCTCTGGGAGGTCGCCAGCGACGTGTCGCTCGACGGCAGCCCCACCTTCGACCGCGCCTCCGAGGCCGGCAAGATCGTCGTCGGTGTCAAGAGCGACCAGCCCGGTCTCGGTTACGAGGACGCCGTCTCCGGTGAGCGCACCGGCTTCGACGTCGACATCGCACGGTGGATCGCCGCTTCGCTCGGTTTCGACGAGGACCAGATCGACTTCCAGACGATCCCCTCCGCCAACCGTGAGCAGGAGATCGTCAACGGCAACATCGACTACTACGTCGGCACCTACTCGATGACGGACGCCCGCGACGAGGTCATCGACTTCGCCGGCCCCTACTTCATCACCGGTCAGGGCCTGCTGGTCGCTGCGGACGACGACTCGATCAGCGGTCCGGACGACCTCGCCGACAAGGTCACGTGTTCCGTCACGGGATCCACGCCGCTGCAGCGCATCCGCGACGAGTACAACGGCGAGGTCACCGAGCGTCAGACCTACTCCGAGTGCGTCGAGCAGCTGCTCAATGGTCAGGTCGACGCGATCACGACCGATGAGGCGATCCTCGCCGGCTACGTCGCGGAGGACCCGGACAACCTCAAGCTCGCCGGCGAGCCCTTCAGCGAGGAGCGCTACGGCGTCGGTCTCGCCGACGGGGACACCGTGCTGAAGGACCACATCAACACGCTGTTTACCGACGGCGGCGACGTCTGGACCGCCCTGTATGAGGAGTACCTCGAGCCGGCCGGTGTGAAGGCCGAGCAGCCCGAGGTCGACTGACCGCCGTGCCCGGGGAGACGCGCATGCTCGTCTCCCCGGGCATCCCCCCTCTGAGACGTTCGAAAGGATCGCATGGGCGTCATCACCGACAACCTCGACTTCTGGGGCGAAGCGCTCCTGGGCACGCTCGTGCTCTTCTTCGGGGGTGGACTCCTCGCGCTGATTCTCGGGATCATCGTCGGAGCGATGCGTGTGTCGCCGGTGCCGATCGCGCGCGGCGTCGGCACCGTCTACGTCAACACGATCCGCAACACCCCGTTGACCCTCGTGTTCTTCGGGTTCGCCTTCACGCTGCCGCCGCTGCTCGACGTCCGGGCGAGCGGTGGTGTCCAGGTTGTCTTCGCCATCGCGGCGCTCGGCATCTACACGGCGACCTACGTCGCGGAGACCGTCCGGTCGGGGATCAACACCGTCCCCGTCGGTCAGGCGGAAGCCGCCCGTGCGCTGGGCCTCACCTTCGGTCAGGTCATGTCGCTGGTGGTTCTTCCCCAGGCCTTCCGGTCGGTCATCCCCCCGATGATGAGCGTCTTCATCGCTCTCCTCAAGAACACGACCGTCGCCGCCGGGTTCTCGGTGATGAACCTCGGATCGGCTCGCGACTGGCTCAGCGAGCGTGGTGAGAATCAGCTCGTCGTCATCCTGTGGGTCATGGTGATCTTCGTCGCGCTCGTCCTGCTCCTCTCGTGGGGTCAGCGATCGCTCGAGAACCGTTGGAAGGTGGCGCGATGAGCAGCAGCGTGCTGTACGACGTCCCCGGGCCTCGCGCCGTCGCCCGTAACCGCGTGATCGGGGCAGCGACAATCGTGGTGGTCGCCGCTGTCGTCGGATTCCTCGTGTGGCGGCTGGCGGTCACGGGACAGTTCTCCGCCGAGAAGTGGAACGCCTTCACCTACACGCGGATCTGGGAGCAGTTCCTCCTCGCCGCCGGCCGTACGTTGGCCGCGTTCGCAGCTGCCGCTGTCGGAGCCCTCATTCTCGGGTTCGTGTTGGCGATCGGGCGTCTCTCCGATCACGCGTGGCTGCGGTGGCCGGTGGGCGCCGTGGTCGAGTTCCTCCGCGCCGTTCCCGTCCTCGTGATGATGTTCCTGCTCTACTACGGACTCCCGGTCGTCGGTGTCCGAATGGAGGGCTACTGGGTGGTCGTCGTCGCGCTCATCCTCTACAACGGATCCGTGCTCGCCGAGGTCATCCGTGCCGGTGTCGAATCGCTGCCCCGAGGCCAGTCAGAGGCGGGATACGCGCTCGGGCTCACGAAGTCCGGCGTGATGCGCCTGGTCCTCCTGCCGCAGGCGATCCGCGCGATGATGCCGGTGATCCTCGCGCAGCTTGTCGTGACCCTGAAAGATACGGCCCTCGGGTTCATCATCACCTACGAAGAGCTGCTCTTCTACGCCAAGTACCTGGGGTCGCAGAACTCGCTCGACCGTCCCATCGTCCAGGCGACCCTCGTCGCAGGCGCCATCTATATCGGGCTGTGCCTCGCGTTGTCGGGTGTCGCGCGACTGGTCGAGAAGCGCCTCGGGCGTGTTCCGAAGAGCAGCGCCGGTCCCGCGCGGCCGGTGCAGGAGACCACCGACACCGAGCTCATTGCGGCGCAGCGGGGTCTCGGTAAGTTCAACCCCGGTGCCGGCGGAGGTGGCGGTAGTTTCTGACGTCGGTCTACCGGCGGGGCGGGCTCCGGCCCGCCGGTAGACTCGTCTCTCGTGTCCGACGCACCCCAGATCACCCCCGAGGCGGTGGATGCCGCCGTCGCCGAGGCGCTGGCCGCCTTCGCTGCCGCTCCCGACACCGCCGCGCTGAAAGCCGCCCGTTCGGCCCACACCGCGGAGGGGTCGCCGCTCGCGCGTCTGAACGCCGAGCTGCGGAACGTCCCCAACGACCAGAAGGCCGCCTCCGGCAAGCTCGTCGGTCAGGCTCGCGGTCGCGTGAACCAGGCGCTCGCCGCCCGTGAGGCCGAGCTCGCCGCGGCCGAGACGGCGGCGAAGCTCGAGGCCGAGCGCGTCGACATCACCGCGATCGTCCCCGCGACGCGTGTCGGGGCGCGGCATCCGATCTCGCTCCTGCAGGAGGAGATCGCCGACCTCTTCGTCGGCATGGGGTGGGAGATCGCGGAGGGTCCCGAGCTCGAGCACGAGTGGTTCAACTTCGACGCGCTGAACTTCGCCCCCGACCACCCTGCGCGTCAGATGCAGGACACCTTCTTCGTCGACCCGGTGGCGCGTCACCTGGTCATGCGCACGCACACGAGCCCCGTTCAGGTGCGCTCCATGCTCGAGCGCGAAGTGCCGATCTACATCCTCTGCCCGGGACGGGTGTACCGCACCGACGAGTTCGACGCGACCCACCTGCCCGCGTTCACGCAGTTCGAGGGCCTCGTGATCGACAAGGGCATCACGATGGCGAACCTCAAGGGCACGCTCGACCACGCCGCGAAGGTCCTCTTCGGAGCCGAGGCCAAGACCCGGTTCCGCACCAACTACTTCCCGTTCACCGAGCCGTCCGCCGAGCTCGACCTGTGGCACCCGACCTTCCCGGGCGGGGCGCGCTGGATCGAGTGGGGCGGATGCGGGATGGTGAACCCCAACGTCCTCCGCGCCGCGGGCATCGACCCCGAGGTCTACTCGGGCTTCGCCTTCGGCATGGGCATCGAGCGGACCCTCATGTTCCGCAGCGATGTGCAGGACATGCGCGACATGGCCGAAGGCGATGTCCGCTTCAGCGAGCAGTTCGGAATGGTGGTCTGATGCGCGTCCCGCTCTCCTGGTTGCGCGAGTACGTCGACGTCGCGCCCGGTACGACCCCCGAGGACGTCCTCGCGTCGCTCGTCTCGGTCGGGTTCGAGGAAGAGGACGTGCACACGTTCGACCTCAGCGGACCGATCGTCGTCGGCCGTGTGGTCTCGTTCGAGGCCGAACCGCAGTCCAACGGCAAGACCATCCGGTGGTGCGAGGTCGACGTCGGTGAGGCGCACGGCGGCATCCGCGGCATCGTCTGCGGTGCCGGCAACTTCTCCGAGGGCGACAAGGTCGTCGTGACCCTGCCCGGTGCGGTCCTTCCCGGGCCCTTCCCGATCGCGGCACGCAAGACCTACGGTCATGTCTCCGACGGCATGATCGCCTCAGCCAAGGAGCTGGGCCTCGGCGACGAGCACTCCGGCATCCTGCGCCTCACCGAGCTCGGTCTCGACCCCGACGTCGGCACCGACGCGATCGCCCTCCTGGGGCTCGACGACGTGGCCGTCGACATCAACGTCACCCCCGACCGCGGCTACGCCCTGTCGATTCGCGGCGTGGCACGCGAATACGCCCACGCCACGGGAGCGACCTTCCGCGACCCGGGTCTGCGCGACTTCGAGGAGCTCCAGCAGCCGACCGGCGGATTCCCCGTCGCGATCGACGACGCGGCGCCCATCCACGGCAACCCCGGCGCGAGCGAGTTCGTCGTCCGCATCGTGCGCGACGTCGACCCCTCCCGCCCGACGCCGCCGTGGATGACCGCGCGGCTCACGCTCGCCGGCATCCGTTCCCTCGGCATCCTGATCGACATCACGAACTACGTGATGCTCGAACTCGGCAACCCGATCCACGGTTACGACCTCGACACGCTGACCGGTGGCATCACCGTCCGTCGCGCGACCGCCGGGGAGAAGCTCACGACCCTCGACGGCAAGGAGCGCACGCTCCACACCGAGGACCTGCTCATCACCGACGCGTCCGGCCCGATCGGCCTGGCGGGTGTCATGGGCGGCGGCAGGACCGAGATGGGGGATGCCACGCGCAACGTCCTCATCGAGGCGGCGATCTTCGACACCGTGTCCATCGCACGCACGGCCCGCCGGCACAAGCTGCCCAGCGAGGCGTCGCGACGCTTCGAGCGCGGCGTCGACCCGCTCATCCCGTTCGTCGCCGCCCGCCGCGTCGCCGACCTCATGGTCGAGCTCGCCGGCGGCACCCTCGACACGGAGACCGGCGGCGCACTGTTCGCCGAGGTGTTCATCCCCTCGATCGAGCTGCCGAAGACCTTCACCGCCGGCCTGATCGGCGTCGACTACTCAGACGACGAGGTCGTCGGCGCCCTCGAGACGATCGGATGCGACGTCGCGGACGAGGGCGAGGCCTGGGAGGTCATCCCGCCGTCCTGGCGTCCCGACCTCACCGACCGCTGGACGCTCGCGGAGGAGGTCGCCCGCATCCACGGGCTCGACCGCATCCCCTCCATCCTCCCGACGCCGCCGTCCGGGCGCGGACTCACGCCGCACCAGCGCGGACGCCGGCGCGTCGCGAACGCGCTCGCCGCGGCCGGGTTCGTCGAGGTCGTCGCCTTCCCGTTCACGACCGAGGAGCAGAACGACCTCCACGGCTCGGCGGCGGGGGAGCACGTCCCCTCGATCCGTCTCGCGAACCCGCTCGACGGCCAGGCGCCGTACCTGCGACGCTCGCTCCTGCCCGGTCTGCTGCAGATCGCGCACCGGAACGTCTCGCGCGGCTTCACCGATCTGGCGCTCTTCGAGTCGGGCAGCGTCTTCACCCCCGACGAGGGCGTGACCTACGGCACCGACACCGTCCCGCCGCTCGCGCAGCGCCCCGACGAGCAGACCCTCGCGGCCCTGCACGGCTCGATCCCGCCGCAGCCGCGGCACGTCGCCGTGCTTCTCCACGGCAACGCGGCGGTCAAGCGTCCCGGCGGCGCCGCGGCGCCGTACGACCTCGCGGACGCGCTCGGCGCGGTCCGCACGATCGCCGCCGCGGCGGGCGTGCAGATCGACGTGCAGCAGGGTCAGCGCGCAGCGCTCCACCCGGGGCGCACCGGCATCCTCACCGTCCGCGGTGATGAGGTCGGCTACGTCGGCGAGCTCCTCCCGGCCGTCGCCGAGGCGGCCGACCTGCACGGACGCGTGTTCGTCGCGGAGCTCGACCTCGACGGCATCCTGTCGCTCGTGCGCGAACCGGAGGTCTCCCCCTCACTGGCGACCTTCCCCGCGGCGACGCAGGACGTGTCCCTCGTCGTGCCGGCGGACGTCGCCGCCGGTGACGTGCGGGCCGCCCTCGTCGACGGCGCGGGGCAGCTCCTCGAGGATCTGCGCCTGGTCGACGACTATCGCGGTGCCGGCGTCGCGGACGGGTCGAAGAGCCTCACGTTCGCGCTGCGGTTCCGCGCCGACGACCGCACGCTGACAGCATCGGAGGCCACCGACGCGAAGCTCGCCGGTGTCGCCGTCGCCGCGGAACGCTTCGGGGCGACGATCCGCGACTGACGACGTCCCCCGAACGGCCGACTGCGGGGTCGGCCGACCGAGGGGTACGTTTCGGTCATGACATCCACGACTGCCGGTGCCCGACCGTCCGAGGACGGCGCGCCGCTGCGCATGCCGCGCGGAGCGGTCCTCATCCGCGCCCTGGCGATCGTCAATCTGCTCACGATCGTGATGAGCGTGGTCGCGTTCGCGACGGGGTGGCAGTACGGGACATGGCTGTTCCCGCAGGCAGCCGTCTTCTTCCCCAGCGCCTGGGCCGAGATCGTCCCGCGCGGAGCGGTCTGGCTCGTGTTCGCCGGCATCGCGGCGATCGCCGCAGGTGTACGTGCGCGGCGTGCGCCCGCGGGGCATCGGGGCTACGCGGTGCTCCGCTCGCTCACGATCTTCGGCGCGGTGGTCGCCGTCGTGATGGCTGCTCTCGTCGTCGCGGCCTCGTTCATCACGCTCTGACCCGCGTCAGCGCGTGCCCCAGTTCCACGGCGGACCCTCGAGTCGCCCCTGACCGCTCACGAGTGTGCCGTCGAGGTGCCGTTCGAGCGGGATCCGGTGGGCGTCGGGGAGGGCGTCGATGAGCCCCGCGGCGTGCGACACCAGAAGGACCTGCGTCTGTGCGGCCGCCGCGCGCACGAGGTTCGCCAGTGGCGCGAGCAGGCTCACGTGCAGGCTCGATTCGGGCTCGTTGAGGATCGTGAGCGGCGCCGGCCGGGCGGGAAGCAGCGCCGCGCAGAGCAGCAGGTAGCGCAGCGTGCCGTCCGAGAGCTCCGCGGCATCCAGCGGCCGGAGCAGGCCCGGCTGCGTCAGGGTGAGTCGCAGGAGGCCGTCGGATGCCGCGATGCGCACCCGACTGCCCGGGAACGCCTCGTCCACCGCCCGATCGAGCAGGCGGCCGAACCCCGCGTCGACCACTGTCGCCCACACGGCGGCGAGGTTCGATCCGTCGTGCGCGAGCACGGGGGATCTCGTGCCGACCTGCGGGCGCCGCGCGGGGGCGTCCGCATCGACGCGGAAGTGGTCGTAGAACCGCCAGCCGTTCATGATGCGCCGCAGACCCAGCAGCTCGGGTGCGGTGTCGCCGTCGGCGAGGTCGATGATGATGCTCTCGAAGGGGGCGAGCTTCTGGTCGAGCGAGACCCAGCCGCCGTCACGGACGCGCGTCTGGGCGCGCAGCCGGTCGATGAGGAGCGTCGACGGTTTGGCGAGCGGGCCGGCGAAGATCTGCTCGCGCTTGATCTCGGGGTCCCGCGCGAACACGCTGTCCTGCGACGCCTGCGGGATGCCCAGATCGACGAGGTAACCGAGCTCGTCGGACGCGAACCCGAGTCGCACCGCGATCGGGTTACGGCGCACCGTCCCCTGATCGCCGCCGTTCTCCGGGCCCGCCCAGAGCAGCGAGGACAGACCGCCCTCGCGGGCGACGGCGCCGATGAGGTCGCCGGTCGCGGCGGAGGCGAGCAGCCGCAGGGCGCGGTAGAGGTTCGACTTGCCCGAGCCGTTCGGGCCGGTCACGACGGTGAGCTCCTGCAGGGGGATCACGAGGTCGCGAAGCGACCGGTAACCCGAGACGGCGAGCGTGCGCAGCATCCCTCCACTGTGCCAGTCGGCCCCGACACGCGTGGTCGGGGCGGTTAGGCTCGGCCGGTGACCGACTCTCCGACCGTCCCCGCCCTGCAGCTGACCGGATTGGTGAAGCAGTTCGGCTCCGTCACCGCCGTCGCCGGCATCGACCTCACGGTCCCCGCCGGATCGTTCTACGGGCTCGTCGGCCCTAACGGCGCCGGCAAGACGACGACCCTGTCGATGGCCACCGGGCTGCTCAAGCCCGACGCCGGGAGTGCCCACGTGCACGGCGTCGACGTGTGGGGCGACCCCGCGACGGCCAAGCGCATGATCGGCAACCTCGCCGACGGCATCCGGCTGTTCGACCGCCTGACGGGGGAGCAGCTCGTCACCTACACGGGCATGATGTTCGGTCTTCCCCGCGAGGAGATCGGCCAGCGGGTGTCGGACCTCCTCGACCTCATGGACCTGCGCGCCGCAGCCGGGTCGATCGTCGCGGACTACTCGGCCGGCATGACCAAGAAGATCGCGCTCGCCTGCGCCCTCATCCACGCGCCGCGTCTGCTGGTCCTCGACGAGCCGTTCGAATCGGTCGATCCCGTCTCGGCGGCGAACATCGAAGACGTCCTGCGCGGGTACACCGCCTCCGGCGGATCCGTCATCGTCTCCAGCCACTCGATGGACCTGGTGCAGCGCATGTGCGACCACGTCGCCGTCATCGCCGCCGGTCGGGTGCTCGCCGCGGGGACCGTCGACGAGGTCCGCGCCGGCGACAGCCTGCAGAACCGGTTCGTCTCGCTCGTGGGCGGACGCCACCAGTCGGAGGGTCCGCAGTGGTTGCGACAGTCCTGAAGCTGCGGTACCGCGCCCTCGCCAACACGCTGGCACGTCGCCCGTGGCAGCTCGTGGGCTTCATCTTCGGCGCGCTCTGGGCCATCGGCGCGCTCGTCTCGATCGTCGCGGGGATGGTGGCGCTCGCCGTCTTCCAACCGCTCGGGACCGCCACCGTCGTGGCGGTGCTCGGGGGGAGCGCGCTGCTGCTGGGATGGGTGCTGGGTCCGATCCTCCTCACCGGCATGGACACGTCCATCGACGCGCGCGGCCTCGCCGTCTTCCCGTTCACCCGGACCCAGACGATGCTCGCGCTCGGCGGCACCGGGCTGACCGGTCTCCCCGGCATCGCGACGACCCTCGCGGCGCTGAGCACGGTCATCCTGTGGGTGAGGTGGCCGCTGGCGGCGGTCGTCTCGATCCCCGCGGCCGTGCTCGCGGTTCTCACCTGCGTCCTCGCCTCCCGTCTCGTCGGCGAACTCTCCGGCGGCCTGGGCGGCAACCGCCGCGGCCGCGAACTGATCGGCACGGTCGTGCTGATCCTGCTCGTCCTGTCGGGGCCGATCCTCACCGGCGTCCTCACCCTGCTCGACGCCGGCGGCGACCTGGTGACGCGGCTCACATCCGCCGCCGCGGTCCTGCCGTGGACCCCGATCGGCGCCGCGTGGGGCGTCGCCCCCGCGCTCGCCGCGGGCGACGTCCTGTCGGCGGTGGCGCGCCTCGGCATCGCGGTCGCCACCGTCGGCGCGCTGTGGGTGGTGTGGTCGCGGGTCATCGACGCGGGGACGGATGCCGCGCCGCGCCGCACCCGCAAGGTGGCGGCTGCCGGCCGCCTCGGCCTCTTCGGGCTCCTGCCGACCGGCGGCGTCGGTGCGACCTGGGCGCGATCGCTGAACGGCTGGCTGCGCGACCCGCGGTACCTCCGTCAGCTCCTGGTCGTGCCTCTCCTGCCGATCGTGTTCCTCGTCACCGGCGGGACCGACGGGTTCTTCTTCGGCTTCTCGCCCGTCTTCGCGGCGCTGATGCTCTCCATCGCCGGGTACACCGACGTCTCCTACGACGGCACGGCGTACGCGACCGTCCTCGCCACGGGTGTGCGCGGCGTGGCCGACCGGGCCGGCCGCACCCTGGGTGCGGCGTGCGTCGGACTGCCGCTCATCGTCCTGCTCGCGACCGTGACCGCGGTCCTCTCGGGCAATCTGGCGACACTCCCGATCACGCTGGGCGCCTCCGTGGGCATCGTCCTCGTCGGTTACGGGGTCTCCGCCGTCTCGTCGGCGCTGATCATCAGCCCTGTGGCGGCTCCGGGCGACAGCCCGTTCAAGAGCGTGCCGGGCCAGACCTTCGTCAACGGACTGCTCGCCTTCGTCGTGTGGGGTGTCGTCATCGCGCTGTCGACGCCGACGATCGCGGTCGCCGCCTACGCCTCGACCACCGAGGACGGGGTCTGGACCTGGGTCGCGCTCGCGGTGGGCGTCGTCGAGGGAGTCGTGATCGCCGTCCTCGGCATCGTCGTTGGCGGTCGCCTCCTCGACCGGACCGGACCCGACCTGCTGGCGAAGATCCGGGCGCTCCCGAGCTGATCGCAGCGCGGGGTGTCGCCCGGCGGCCCCCGCTGGTTCGATGGGGGCATGACCCGCATCCTCATCCTCAGCGGTACCGGCTGGCTCGGATCCCGCATCGCCCAGCGGTGGGTCGACCGCGGCGCCGAGGTGACCTGCCTCGCGCGCGGCCACCGTGCCGCGCCGGCGGGCGCCCGTCTCGTGGTCGCCGACCGCGCGGCGCCCGATGCCTATCGCGAGGTCGCGGACCGGGACTGGGACGACGTCGTCGATGTCTCCTCGGTCCCGTCGTACGTGCGGGCCGCTGCGGACGCCCTTGGCGGTCGCGCAGCGCACGCCACCTACGTATCGAGCGTCTCGGTGTACGCCGGAGCGGACGAGGAGTGTGCGGACGAGACCGCCGAGATCGTCCCCGCGTGGCAGGACGGCGACGAGGAGGACTACGCCCGCGCGAAGGTCGCCGCCGAGCGCGCCGCGGACGGTCTCGCCGCACGGCTCGCGATCGTCCGACCCGGACTCATCGTCGGCCCCGGCGACCCGACCGACCGGTTCGGCTACTGGCCCGCACGGTTCGCCGCGGCGGCCGACGGGCCGGTCCTCGTGCCGCAGACGGAGGGCAGGGTGCAGGTGATCGACGTCGACGACCTGGCGGACTTCATCGTGGCGGCCGGCGCCCGCGCGTTCGAGGGTGTCGTGAACGCGGTGGGCGAGCCGCATCCCTTCGCGGGGTTCGTCGCCCTCGTGCAGCGGCTCTCGGGGCACACGGGTCAGGTGCAGGTCGCTCCGGGCGACTGGCTCGAACGCCACGGCGTGAGCCACTGGATGGGTCCGCGGTCCCTTCCGCTGTGGCTGCCCGACGACATGCGCGGCTTCGCGACGCGCAGCAACGCGGCCTATCGCGCGGCGGGTGGCCGCATCCGTCCCCTGGCCGAGACGACCGCGCGGGTCCTCGACGACGAGCGCGCCCGCGGTGTCTCGCGCTCACGCGGGTCGGGGCTCGAGCGCGCCGCGGAGCTCGACCTCCTGCGCATCCTGACGGAGGGTCCCGCGACGGCGTCGTGACCGTCGATTTGCGGGACCGGATGCCGCGGCGATACCGTCGCGGTGTGTCCTCCGCCGCGATCCTCCCCGCCTCCGCGGGCTCGCGCGCGCGTCGACGTCTGGGCGACCGCCGACGCTAGGCGACCCTCCCGCTGTGCTCCGCGTCTCGGAGTGAGCCGCAGGTGTCGCCGTTCCGGCCCCGTTCCCCCCCAGACAATAAGGTTGAATCCATGACCATCTCGGTCGCCGTCTCCGGCGCTTCCGGCTATGCGGGCGGCGAGATCCTCCGCCTGCTCACCGCTCACCCCGAGGTCGAGATCCGCAGCGTCACGGCGCACTCCAACGCCGGGCAGCCGCTCAGCGACCATCAGCCGCACCTGCGCTCGCTCGCGCACCTCACCCTGCAGGACACGACGCCCGAGGTCCTCGCGGGCCACGACGTCGTCTTCCTCGCCCTGCCGCACGGTCAGTCCACGCAGTACACCGAGACGCTGGCGGACGTCCCCCTCGTCATCGACGCGGGTGCCGACCACCGACTGACCGACCAGGCCGCGTGGGACCAGTTCTACGGCGGCGACTTCCCCGAGCCGTGGGCGTACGGCGTGCCCGAGCTCCTCGTCGACGGGGGGAAGCAGCGCGACGTGCTGGCGGGTGCGCGGCGGATCGCCGCGCCGGGGTGCAACGCGTCCACCGTGTCGCTCAGTCTCGCGCCCGGTGTGGCCGCCGGCGTCATCGACCCGGGCGACATCGTGTCGGTCCTCGCGGTCGGCCCGTCCGGAGCGGGCAAGAGCCTCAAGACGAACCTCCTCGCCTCCGAGATCCTCGGCAGCGCGAACCCGTATGCCGTGGGCGGCACGCACCGCCACATCCCCGAGATCCGTCAGGCGCTCGCCGCCGCCGCGCCCGCCGCCGACATCCGGATCTCGTTCACCCCCGTTCTCGTCCCCATGGCGCGCGGCATCCTCGCGACCTCGACGGCGCCGATCGTGCCCGGTGCCACCGACGCGCAGATCCGGGAGGCGTGGGAGTCCGCGTACGCCGACGAGACGTTCGTCCAGGTGCTGCCCGAGGGGCGGTTCCCGCGCACGGCGGACGTCCTCGGCGCCAACACGGCGCTCCTGGGCCTCGCTATCGACCGCGCCGCGAACCGCGTCGTCGTGGTCGCCGCGGTCGACAACCTCGTCAAGGGCACCGCGGGTGCCGCGATCCAATCGATGAACATCGCCCTCGGTCTCCCCGAGTCGACGGGTCTGAGCGTGAACGGTGTAGCCCCGTGAGTGTCACGGCAGCGCAGGGATTCGAGGCGGCCGGCGTCGCCGTCGGCCTGAAGTCCACGGGAGCGAACGACGTCGCGATCGTCGTCAACCGCGGTCCGAAGAAGGTCGGTGCGGCCGTCTTCACCACCAACCGCGCCAAGGCGAACCCCATCCTCTGGTCGCAGCAGGTCATCGGGGACGGCGTCGTCGAGGCGATCGTCCTCAACTCCGGCGGAGCGAACTGCTTCACCGGACCCTTCGGCTTCCAGACCACGCACCAGACCGCCGAGAGGGCCGCCGAGCTCCTGGGCGTCGGCGCCGGCGATGTCCTCGTGTGCTCGACCGGGCTCATCGGCACGGGGGACGAGGTCTTCCGTGCCAAGGTCCTCGACGGCGTCGAGAAGGGGGTCGCCGCCCTCTCCGCCGACGGGGGCGAGGCGGCATCCCTCGCCATCATGACCACCGACTCCCGGCCCAAGCGCGCCGTCGTCGGCCGCGACGGCTGGACGATCGGCGGCATGGCCAAGGGCGCCGGCATGCTCGCCCCGGGGCTGGCGACGATGCTCGTCGTCATCACGACCGACGCCGATCTGGATGCCGCGGCCGCCGACACCGCGCTCCGCGAGGCGACGCGGGTCAGCTTCGACCGGCTCGACTCCGACGGCTGCATGTCGACGAACGACCAGGTGACGCTCCTCGCGAGCGGAGCCAGCGGCATCCGACCCGACCCGGCCGACTTCGCGGCCGCTCTCACCGAGCTGTGCCTCGACCTCGCGACGCAACTGCAGGGCGACGCCGAGGGGGCGAGCCACGACATCACGATCGAGGTCGTCGGCGCCGCGAGCGAGGACGACGCCGTCACGGTGGGCCGCTCGGTCGCGCGCAACAACCTCTTCAAGGCCGCGATCTTCGGCAACGACCCGAACTGGGGTCGCGTGCTCGCGGCGATCGGGACGACGGATGCCGCCTTCGACCCCTACGACGTGGACGTGTCCTTCAACGGGGTCCGCGTGTGCACGGCCGGCGGCCCCGATCGCCCCCGCGAGGAGGTCGACCTGACGCCCCGCGCGACGCACATCCTCATCGACCTGCGCGTCGGGGATGCCGCGGCGACGATCCGCACCAACGACCTGACCCACGACTACGTCCACGAGAACAGCGCCTACTCGTCATGACCGACATCCAGCAGACCACCCCAGAAGAGGCCACCGGCAAGGCCGCGGTCCTCGTCGAGTCCCTTCCCTGGCTCAAGCGTTTCCGCGAGCAGATCGTCGTCATCAAGTACGGCGGCAACGCGATGGTCAGCGAAGAGCTGCAGACCGCGTTCGCCGAGGACATCGCCTACCTGCACCACGTCGGTGTGAAGGTCGTCGTCGTCCATGGCGGTGGCCCGCAGATCTCGAAGATGCTCGACCGTCTCGACATCCCGAGCGAGTTCAAGGGTGGCTACCGCGTCACGAGCACCGAGGCCATCGGCGTCGTGCGCATGGTCCTGGCGGGGCAGATCAACCCGCAGCTCGTCTCGCGGATCAACGCGCACGGCTCGTTCGCGACCGGCATGTCCGGAGAGGACGCCGGGCTCTTCCAGGGGCGGCGCCGGGGTGTCGTCGTCGACGGCGCCGAGCACGACCTCGGGCACGTCGGCGACGTCGTCGCCGTCGACCCTCAGCCGATCCTCGATCAGCTGGCCGCCGGTCGCGTACCGGTCGTCTCCTCGATCGCCCCCGACGTCGACGATCCGGGCAGCTCGCTCAACGTGAACGCGGATGCCGCCGCCGCCGCCCTCGCGGTCGCGCTCGGCGCGGTCAAGCTCGTCATCCTGACCGATGTCGCGGGGCTCTACGCCGACTGGCCCAACCGCGACTCGCTCGTCTCGAACCTGACCGCGACGGAGTTGCGGACGATGCTGCCGCGCCTGGAATCCGGGATGATCCCGAAGATGCAGGCATGCCTCGACGCTGTTGACGGCGGCGTGAACCGCGCCGCGATCATCGACGGACGCCAGCCCCACTCGGTGCTGGTCGAGCTGTTCACACAGCGGGGGATCGGGACCGAGGTGGTGGCGGGATGACCGTGCAGACGACGACGACCTGGAAGGACGATGCCGCGCGCGACCTCGTCCTCAACTCCGGCGAACGCTACGCGATGCTCGTGCGCGGGGAGGGCGCTCACCTGTGGGACGACGAGGGCACGCGCTACCTCGACTTCCTGGGTGGGATTGCCGTGATCTCGCTCGGTCACGCGCACCCGGTCTTCGTGCAGGCGGTCGCCGACCAGGCCGCCACCCTCGGCCACGTCTCCAACTACTTCGCGACGCCGCCGCAGCTCGGGCTCGCCGCCCGCCTCAAGCGGCTGGCGGGCACGGGGGAGTCCGGTCGGGTCTACTTCGGCAACTCCGGCGCCGAGGCCAACGAGGCCGCCTTCAAGCTCGCCCGCCTGCACGGCGGATCCGAGCGCCCCCGCATCCTCGCCCTGAAGAACGCGTTCCACGGGCGCACGATGGGGACCCTCGCCCTCACCGGCAAGCCCGCCATGCAGCAGCCGTTCGAGCCGATGGTCCCGGGTGTGGAGTTCCTCGACTCCACGATCGAGGCGCTCGAGGCGGCGATCGACGACCGCGTCGCCGCCCTGTTCGTCGAGCCCATCAAGGGCGAGGCCGGCGTGCTCGAACTGCCCGAGGGATACCTCGCCGCCGCGCGCGAGATCACCCGGCGCCACGGCGCGCTCCTGATCATCGACGAGATCCAGACCGGCGCCGGTCGCACGGGGGCATGGTTCGCCTTCCAGCACTCCGGGATCACCCCCGATGCGATCACGGTCGCCAAGGGGATCGGCAACGGCATCCCGATCGGCGCGCTCGTCACCTTCGGCGCCGCGAGCGACCTGTTCTACCCAGGCACCCACGGGTCGACCTTCGGCGGCAACCCGCTCGCGACCGCGGTCGCGTCGGCCGTCCTGGACGAGATCGAACGAGCGGGACTCGTCGAGGCGGCCGCCGAACGCGGCCGGCAGATCCGCGACGCGGTCACGGCGATCGGTTCCCCGTTGGTGACCGGATGCCGCGGCCAGGGGCTTCTCATCGGGGTCGCCCTGCGGCATCCCGTCGCCGGAGCCGTCGTCGCCGCGGCGCAGCAGCACGGGCTCATCATCAACGCCGCGAACGACGCGACGATCCGCCTGGCGCCGGCGCTCACGATCGGCGATGTCGAGATCGACGAGTTCCAGACGCTGTTCGCCCGCGCCCTCGCCACCGTCGAGGACGCCCTGATGCTCGACGACACCCCCGGTACCGACGACACTTCTGACACGACGGAGGCCCCCGCATGACCCGCCACCTGCTGCGCGACGACGACCTGACCCCCGCCGAACAGGCCGAGATCCTCGACCTCGCGGTCGAGCTCAAGGGCGACCGCTGGAAGGAGAAGCCGCTCGCGGGTCCGCAGACCGTCGCCGTCATCTTCGACAAGTCCTCCACCCGCACCCGTGTCTCGTTCGCCGTCGGCATCGCCGACCTCGGCGGGTCCCCGCTCATCATCTCGACGGCGAACAGTCAGCTCGGCGGCAAGGAGACCCCGTCCGACACGGCGCGCGTCCTCGAGCGTCAGGTCGCTGCGATCGTGTGGCGCACCTACGCGCAGGCAGGTCTCGAGGAGATGGCGGCGGGCACCCGCGTCCCCGTCGTCAACGCGCTGAGCGACGACTTCCACCCTTGCCAGCTGCTCGCGGACCTCCTCACCATCCGCGAGCACAAGGGCGAGCTGAAGGGTCTGACGCTGACGTTTTTCGGCGACGGTCTCTCCAACATGTCGCACTCGTACGCGCTCGCCGGCGTCACCGCCGGCATGCACGTGCGGATCGCCTCGCCGGAGGCTTACGCGCCCCGGGCGGACGTGGTCGCCGACGCCGACCGGATCGCTGCGGAGACGGGCGGATCGCTCACCCTCTTCACCGACCCGAACGAGGCCGCGGCCGGTGCCGACGTCATCGTCACCGACACGTGGGTCTCGATGGGCAAGGAGGAGGAGAAGATCGCCCGCCTGCGCGATCTCGGCTCCTACAAGGTGACCCAGGAGACCATGACGCTCGCGAAGGACGACGCGATCTTCATCCACTGCCTCCCCGCCGACCGCGGGTACGAAGTGGATGCGGATGTCATCGACGGTCCGCAGAGCGTCGTCTGGGACGAGGCGGAGAACCGCCTGCACGCGCAGAAGGCGCTGCTGGTGTGGCTGCTCCGGCAGCAGTGAGCCGTGCCTGGCGGAGCTGGAACGGCCCCGCCAGGCTCCACGGCGTCGACCTCGCCCGCGCCCTCGCGGTGTTCGGGATGCTCGCCGCCCACCTGCTCACCATCGAGCAGCCGCTGCGGATCGCCGACCCTGCGACGTGGATCGACGTCGTCAACGGGCGCTCCTCGATCCTGTTCGCCGTGCTGGCGGGCGTCTCGATCGCGCTCATGACCGGGGGACGGATGCCGCGCCGCGCCCCGCGGCTGGGGGTCGACCGCCGTCGTCTCGCGGTCCGGGCCGTCCTGCTGTGGGCGATCGGTCTGCTCCTGACGCAGACCGGCGTCCCGATCTACGTGATCCTGCCGGCCTACGGCATCCTCTTCCTCCTCGCACTGCCCCTGCTGGCGCTTCCGGCGTGGGCGCTGTGGGCGATCGCGGCATCCGTCGCCCTCGTCGTCCCCTGGTTCCTGCCGTTCCTCGACGCCCTGCCGATCTGGGACGGCGAGGCGGGGGAGACGCTCTTCTTCGCCGTCGGGTGGGCCTACCCCTTCCCGCTGTGGATCGCCTTCGTCGCGGCGGGGATGGCGCTGGGGCGCACCGATCTGCGGCGGGCGGGCACCCAGGCGCTGATCCTCGCGGCGGGTGTCGCACTCACGGCGCTCGGCGCGGTCATCGGGCTCCTCGCGGACATGGCCGGCGGGGCGCCACCGGACTCCTACGCCGCGGCCGTCCTCAGTGCGGAGGCGCACAGCGGCGGGATCGTCGAGGTCGTGTCGTCGACGGGGTTCGCGATGGCCGTCCTCGGCGCGTGCCTGCTCGTGTGCCGGACGCCGCTGACCTGGGTGCTGGCACCTCTGCGCGCCGTCGGGTCGATGCCCCTGACCGCCTACGTCGGCCAGGTCGTCGCCTGGGCTCTCATCGCCCTCGCGGTGCTCGGCGACACGACAGACCTGCGGGCGTTCCGCGATCTGCATCCGCTCGGGTGGTTCTTCCTGGGAGCGATCGTCCTGTGCAGCCTGTGGGCGATCCTCGTCGGCCGCGGACCGCTCGAGAGTGCGCTCGCGGCGGTGTCGCGGCGAGCGGTGCCGACGGACGGCGGGGAGCCCGCCGATAGGGTGGAGTCGTGAGCGAGAGCAAGAACGAAGCAACGAATCAGGGTGCGTTGTGGGGCGGGCGTTTCGCCTCGGGCCCCTCCCCGGAGCTCGCTGCGCTGAGCCGCTCGACGCACTTCGACTGGGCCCTCGCGCTCTACGACCTGCGCGGTTCGCACGCGCACGCGCGCGCCCTGGGACGTGCCGGTTACCTCACCGCCGACGAGGAGGCCCGGATGCACGCGGGCCTCGATGCGCTCGGCGAGGCGGTGCGGTCGGGCGAGCTCGTCGCGACCGAGTCGGACGAGGACGTGCACGGTGCCCTCGAGGCGGCGCTGATCCGCGAGGTGGGCCCCGAATTGGGCGGCAAGCTGCGGGCCGGACGCAGCCGCAACGACCAGATCGCCACGCTCGTGCGGCTGTTCCTCCTCGATCACTCGCGCGTGATCGCGCGTGATCTCGTGCGTGTCATCGATGCCATCGTCGCGCAGGCCGAGGCGCACCCCCAGGCGATCATGCCCGGTCGCACGCACCTGCAGCACGCGCAGCCCGTCCTGCTCGCCCACCATCTCCAGGCGCACGCCTGGCCCCTCGTCCGCGACCTCGAGCGGCTCCGCGACTGGTCGGTCCGCGCGTCGGTCTCGCCCTACGGCGGGGGAGCGCTCGCCGGTGCCACGTTCGGCCTGGACGCGCAGCTCGTCGCCGACGAGCTGGGTCTCGCCCGGCCCGCCGAGAACTCGATGGACGGCACGGCCGCCCGCGACGTGGTCGCCGAGTTCGCCTTCATCACGGCGATGATCGGTGTGGACATCTCGCGTTTCGCCGAGGACATCATCATCTGGAACACGCGGGAGTTCTCCTTCGTCCGCTTGGACGACGGCTTCTCGACGGGTTCGAGCATCATGCCGCAGAAGAAGAACCCCGACATCGCCGAACTCGCACGGGGCAAGTCGGGTCGCCTCATCGGCAACCTGGCCGGTCTGCTCGCGACGCTCAAGGCGCTGCCGTTGGCGTACAACCGCGATCTGCAGGAGGACAAGGAGCCGGTCTTCGATTCGGTGGCGACCCTCGAGGTGCTGCTGCCGGCGTTCGCGGGGATGATCGCGACTCTCCGGTTCGACACCGGGCGGATGGCCGCGTCGGCTCCCGAGGGTTTCTCCCTCGCCACGGATGTCGCGGACTGGCTCGTCAAGCGCGGCGTTCCCTTCCGCGACGCGCACGAGATCTCCGGGGCGTTGGTGCAGGCGTGCGAGTCGCGCGGGATCGAGTTGGCGGATGCCGACGACGCCCTCCTCGCCGAGGTGTCACCGCACCTGGAGTCGGGGGTGCGTGAGGTGCTCACGGTCGAGGGATCGGTGGCGAGCAGGGATGGGTCCGGTGGGACGGCTCCGGTGCGGGTCTCGGAGCAGCGCGCCGCGCTCGTCGCGCGCACCCAGGAACTCGCTCGCGCCCTGAGCGCGTGACTCTGCGACCGTCTCCCTCACTTATCTCCTCGACAAAATAAGTAAAAAGCTTATTGCCAGCTCGGCATAAGCGTCCTACCCTGTCCCTATGAGCGACGACGCAGCGGTGATCGCCGACATCGTCGGATCACGCCGCCTTCCGGACCGCGCGGCGGCGCAGCGGGCGATCGTGGCGACCGCGGAACGCGTCCACGCGGACCACCCGGTCGCCGGTGCACCCCTCACCGCGACCGTCGGGGACGAGTTCCAAGCCGTCTACCCGGGACTCGCGGCGGCGCTGACGTCCCTGCTGCTCGTGCAGCTGCACCTCCCCGACGGGGTTCAGCTGAGGTTCGGGGTCGGTGTCGGCGCGGTGAACCCGGTCGACGAGTCGATCACGGACGGACCCGGATGGTGGGCAGCCCGGGCGGCGATCGACGAGGCCCACCGATTGCAGGACCGCGCCGTGCCGCGCGCGCGCACCCGCATCGCCGCCGCGGAGGGGCAGGATGCCGTCATGCTCCACCGCATCGCGTACGCCAACGCCTACCTGCTCGCGCGGGACGATCTCGTCGCGTCGATGAGCGAACGGACGCGACGGCTGACCTACGGACGCTGCCTCGGCCGCACCCAACGGGAGCTCGCCGAGGCCGAGGGCGTCACCCAGCCCGCGGTCTCGCAGGCGCTCGCGTCGGCGGGATCCGCGGCGCTCGTCGCGGGTTTCGCCGACCTGAGCCGGGAGCTCTCGTGATCGGCGCGGGGATCGTCCTTCTGGCGGTGGGTGTCGCCGACCTCATCCGCCTGCACGTTCCGTCTCGGGGCCGCGCCGGTGCGTACGCGGTCGCCGCCCTCGTCGTCCTCATCGGTGCCGCCGGTGCGGACGCGGTGGTGTGGGCGTTCGTCGCCGTCGCGGTCGCGGCCGTCTGGGTCCTCGCCACGCCCGGCTCCGCTGGGGGCCGGGCGGGTCTCTGGCCGCTCGTCGCGGTCGCGGTCGTCGCGTTCGTCGCGGTCGCGTTCGACGGAGTGCGCCTGAATCAGGGGCCGCTGGGCGAGTCGTGGCCTGCGGATTCCCCCCTCGGCGCCGTCAGCCTGGACGTGGCGCTGTTCGTGCTCGGTGCGGTCGTCTTCCTGAGCGAATCCGGCAACGTGGTCGTCCGTGCCGCGCTCCGCGGGGGAGACGTCGCCGCCGATGCCCCGAACGCGTTGAAGGGCGGCCGCCTCATCGGCCCGCTCGAGCGTGTGCTCGTGTTCGCCTTGACGGTGACCGGCGCGTTCACGCTCCTGGCTGCGGTCCTCGCGGCGAAGGGCATCGTGCGGTTCCCCGAGATCTCCCGTGACAGCGACCTGGGTACGCGCGCCGAGTACTTCCTCATCGGCAGCCTGGTCAGCTGGGTGACGGCGCTCGGTGCCGCCTTCCTCCTCTGGTGGGGGACGTCGGTCTGAGCCGTGCCGGCACGCGGGGCCGCCACACGCCCGCTGATAGCCTGGAAGACGTGTCTGAATCCGCTCCGAGCGCCGAACTGAAGGCCCTCGCGCCCGCCAACGACCCGTCCTTCGCCAACGTGTGGGACGAGATCGTCTGGCGTGGTCTCGTGCACGTGTCCACCGATGAGGCATCGCTCCGCGAGATGCTCTCGGGGGAGCCGATCACGTACTACTGCGGGTTCGACCCGACCGCTCCGAGCCTGCACCTCGGCAACCTGGTTCAGCTCCTGCTCCTGCGACGGCTGCAGCTGGCCGGGCACAAGCCGCTGGGCCTCGTCGGTGGGTCCACCGGGCTCATCGGGGACCCGCGGCCGACGGCGGAGCGCACGCTCAACACCCGTGAGACCGTCACCGAGTGGGTCGAGCGTCTGCGCGGTCAGGTGGAGCGGTTCCTCAGCTTCGAGGGGGACAACGCCGCCCGGATGGTGAACAACCTCGACTGGACGGCGCCCCTGAGTGCGATCGACTTCCTCCGCGAGATCGGCAAGCACTACCGCGTCGGCACGATGCTGAAGAAGGATGCCGTCGCCGCCCGCCTGAACTCGGATGCGGGCATCAGCTACACCGAGTTCAGCTACCAGATCCTGCAGGGCATGGACTTCCTGGAGCTCCACCGCCAGTACGGCTGCGTCCTCCAGACGGGTGGCAGCGATCAGTGGGGCAACCTGACGAGCGGGACCGACCTCATCCACCGGGTCGAGGGGTCGTCCGTGCACGCGATCGGCACCCCGCTCATCACGAACAGCGACGGGACGAAGTTTGGCAAGAGCGAGGGCAACGCCGTCTGGCTGGATGCCGACATGTGCAGCCCGTACCGGATGTACCAGTTCTGGCTCAACACGGACGACGCCGACGTCATCGCGCGACTGAAGGTGTTCACCTTCCTGACGCGTTCCGAGATCGAGGAGTACGAGCGGCTCGTGGCCGATGAGCCCTTCCGCCGAGCCGCGCAGCGCCGGCTGGCGATGGAGGTCACGACGACCGTCCACGGGGTGGATGCCGCGACCGCGGTCGCCGCGGCGTCCGACGCCCTGTTCGGTCAGGGTGATCTGACGGCGTTGGATGCCCCGACGCTGCGCTCCGCGCTGGAGGAACTCCCGCACATGACCGCCGCCGGCGGCGTGCCGGTCGTCCAGGCACTGCTCGAGACCGGTCTCGTGTCGAGCGCGAGCGAGGCGCGCCGCGCGATCGCCCAGGGCGGGGTGTCGGTCGACGGCGTCAAGGTCGCCGACGAGGAGCACGTCGTCTCCGGTTCGCTTCCCGGTGGTGTGTCGGTGGTGCGGCGGGGCAAGAAGACCCTCGCAGGGGTGTTCGTCTCCTGACCGCGGCGTTCCGAGAGGCCGTCGTCCCCGCCGTGGGGAGGGCGGCCTCTGCGCGTACGGCGCGGATTCCTGCGCGACACGCCCGGGATGCGAACATGATTTGCCCGACCCGGGGGAGCGGCGTAACTTATTACTTGTTCGCCCCACAGGGAAGAGCGAGAGACCGAAAGGCCTCCGGCCCCCTCAAGCGGAGAACGAAATCCATCCCAAACCTCTCCTAGAGAGAACAAGGCCTTGTGGTCTAGGATGGGGACTCCACCTCGAAGCCCCGTGGTGATGAGCCCGACACGATCTTCTGATCGTTGCGTGCCGTCCTGATCGGGAGTCGAGCGAAGAGTCAGTGACGTTGCCTCACTACGAAGCCCTTGCGGGGGTGGTGTGGGAGCATCCGATCCTTGAGAACTCAACAGCGTGCACTTGTCAAATGCCAAATAACCTCG
>NZ_JBMWDN010000007.1:0-120630 GCF_049545465.1 Microbacterium sp. NPDC079356
CAGGAACCCCTGAGAACACCCGGCACCAGCATCCTTGCGCGTCCATCGCTGTGAGGGTCAGGACCCCTGAGAACACCAGCACGAACAGTCTCACTGTCCGCATGAACAACGGTTCCGGGCTCGGGACGGCGCCGCCACCGGGCCATCTCAAGCGCGCCGACGACGATCTCTGCGGTGATCCGGTCGCTCGGGAGCCACGACCGTCTCGAAGTCCTCGGCGGTGGTGATGCGCGGACCGCAGGGCGCGACGCGCTGTCGGCGCTCCCCCTCGGACTCGCCCTCGGCAGCCGGGATCTGGGTCAGCAGTCCGTCGGGGCCCTCCTCGAGGGTGACGCCGATCGGGCCCCAGCTCGTCTCGGCGAACATCACCGGGTCGAAGACCCGGTGAGCCCAGCGCATGGTCGCCGCCGGGTACTCATTCGCGCGGGTGATCGCCATCGCCCCGCGGCTGATCTCATGGTTGTTGGCGACACTGGTCAGTCGCTGTTCGTCGACGCCCTCGAGCACACCGAGCAGCGCGTAGTCGTCGATGCGATCGGCGCCGGCCATCTCCTTGAGCTCCCACCGGAAGAATGAGCCGAGCACCGGCACGTCCGTCTTGCCCTTAGAGAGGTAGGCGACGTCGTCCCGAGCGAAGGCCTCGGGATCGATCAGGCCGCCGGCGTGCCACTCGCCGAGGGCTTCGACGCCGGCGCGGTGGCCGTCGGTGTTGGCCGTGAACTCCACCTTCCCGTCCCGGACGATGCGGTGGTCGTTGTTCTCGGGCTGACCGCCGAGCGCCGCGATCAGATCGTGCGGGTTCGCGCAGAAGGAGTCGGTGCGGAACGACAGCGGGATCTCGTCCGCCTTGCCGTTGCCGTTCGGGTCCTCCGTCGCGAACGCCTCGAGCGCATCGCGGTACTCGTCGATGGTCGTGGGCATCGGGATGCCGAGCTCGTCCACCCAGGCCTTGTTGACGAACAGGAAGTTCGGGTATTCGAGGAGTGGATCGAAGAGATGACTGCACCCTGGACGGCGCGGGTGGAGGCCGCGTTGCGCGGGAGACCTGAGGTGGAAGGAAACAGGATCTTCTTCCGGTGGCCGGTCACGGACGATTCGGAAACCATCCTCGCTACGGGAGGCATCTTCGTGATGCTGTCGGGGTCCCGCGCTGAGTAGATCTACGCCGCCTGACAATACTGCGGCGAGAACGCGGCGATGCGACTTCCGCGCGAGCTCGCCTCATCCGTTCGGTTTAGAGCTTCCCGCACGTCCGCTTGTTGTACGGTCGCTCGAGCTGCGACACACTGATGGCATGGGCGCGATCGAGAACTCAAAGGTCACCATCGTCGGCGCAGGCAGTGTCGGGTCCAGCGCGGCCTACGCCTGCTTGATTCGCGGATCCGCCCGCCACATAGCCCTCTATGACATCGCTGCAGAACGTGTAGACGCAGAAGTGCTGGACCTGGCGCACGGATCCCAGTTCACGGGCGCCAGTGACATCTCAGGCGGAAGTGACCTGTCGGTGGTGGCCGGTTCCCATATTGTAGTCATCACCGCCGGCGCGAAGCAGAAGCCCGGGCAGACGCGAATCGAGCTCGCTGCGGTCAACGCCCGCATCGTCGCTGACCTAATGCCTCAGCTCCTGAGCGTGGCTCCGGATGCCATCTACGTCATCGTTTCGAACCCGTGTGACGTCCTCACTGTTCTGGCTCAGGAGCAATCCGGGCTGCCCGCGGAGCGGATTTTCGCATCGGGCACAGTGTTGGACACGTCCCGCTTGCGGTGGAAGCTGGCGCGACGGGCAGGCGTGTCCACCTCAAGCGTGCACGCGTACATCGTCGGCGAGCACGGCGATACCGAGTTCCCTCTCTGGTCCACCGCCACTATCGGTACTGTTCCGATCCTGAATTGGGTCGGCCCGGACGGGCATCGGTTCACGCCGGACGCGCTGGATGCGGTCGCCGTCGATGTGCGCGACGCGGCGTACACCGTCATCAAAGGCAAAGGGGCTACCAACTACGCGATCGGCCTTTCGGTCGCGCGCATCGTCGAGGCGATCCTTCAAGATGAACACGCCGTCATGCCGGTCAGCACCGTCCTCCCGGGCTTGCACGGAGTGGGCGGTGTTGCTTTGTCTGTCCCATCCATCGTGAGCGTCAAAGGTGCTCGTCCCGTCGATCAGACGGTCTTCTCTCCGAGCGAGCTGGCACTGTTCCGCCGTTCAGCGGACGCGCTGCGCGCGGTGACGGACTCCCTCCGCTGAGGGGGAGGGTGCTCTCAACCGCGCGATCACGCCTCAAAGGGTGTGGCTGAGAAGGGTTATCCGCACCTTGGCCTGACTTCCCGCGGTCGATGCGACATGCTTGCAACGCCTCGCCCCACCGCCGCTTGGTTGCGCTGCTTCTACCGCGGGCCGCCGCCGTAGGCCAGCGTGACTGTCCATCTGTCTCGCGACAGGTCGACGAGTCGGTAGTGGACCCTGCGGTCGGGAGCCCAGCCCGTACTGCTGACAGGGTCGAGGATCACGTGCTCGAGCTGTACTCGAAGTCCGCGGCCGTCAGCTTCTCTTACGGCTAAAGCTCTTGTCCAGTGCTCTCTCATTGCGCGTTCGCTGGTGTCGGGCAGCAAGTGCGAGTGTCGTCGGATCTCAGCGATGTCCGCGTCATCCAGTTGGTTGGGACGAACGTCGAGGCCTATCGGGACGGCGAGGTCCGCGAGCGCCACCACGGTGACGTCTCCCCGGCTGGCCGCCTTGATGGAGACAGGGATCTCGTCCCCGCCGACCGCCGCATACAGGTGTGACCGGTAGCCGAAGGGTCCCGGCGGTTGGCGTCGCAGTTTGATGTCACGGTGCGTGACCCCGAAACGCCGGGCGATCAGCTCACGGGTCAAGAAGTGGCGGCGCTCGTGCTCGGTGCGCTTCTCATCGTGTCCGAGAATCACGTCGATACCGTCGGGGCCGGCGAGAGGTGTCGAGTTCATGGTCCTCCAGTCCGCCGCTTACCGGCGGATGTTCGGTCTATTGGAGTTGCGTTGCGGTGTTGTGTTCCCCGAGGTGGGTGATCGACGGTCACCGCATGAGTGAGAGCAAGAACACCCAGACACACACCCATGCCAGCATGCCGAGGCTGTACTTGATAGAGGCGCGGAGGATCTCGCCCTCACGTCCACTCAGACCCACCGCACCTGCGGCGATAGCGATGGACTGGGGAGACACCACCTTCGCGACGGTGCCGCCGGCGGTGTTGGCTGCGACGAGGAGAGTCGGATCGACCCCGATTCGCTGCGCGGTGACAGTCTGGAGGTGAGCGAAGAGGGTGTTGTTGTTGACGACGGAACCGGTCACGAAAACACCGAACCACCCGATGATGGGGGCCAACAGCGGGAACAGCAGTCCCACCGCGGCCAGGGCGTTCCCGATCGTGGCCGACCCGCCGGAGAAGTTGGCGATGTTCGCGATGACGAGGATGAGCGCGATCAACACGATCGGCTTCCCGAGGTCACGCACGGTCCCCGCCAGTTGACGGCCCAAGTCGCGCGTGCTCACCCGCGGCATTGTCAGGAAGGACACGATCACGGCGATGAGGATCGCTGTGCCGGTGGCGTTGACGGGTGTGAAAGCCCAGGTCGCCGCAACGGGGGCATCGGCCCCAGATGGGACCACCACACCGGTGATCCCCGGGATCGGGACCGCGAAGGTGAGCCTGGCGAGCGGTCCATCAGCAGCGAACAGCGCCTTGAACCAGGGAATGCTCCACACGAAGATGAGACCGGTGAGGATGTAGAACGGGCTCCAAGCGACGACGACGTCACCGAAGTCCTGCCGCACCCGCTCGGGGATCTCGCTTCCGCCTTCGCGGTACACCCGGCGAGGCTGCCAGACGCGCGAGACCCCGAAAACGACCACCATTCCGATCAGCCCAGGGACGATGTCAGCAAGCTCCGGACCGAGGAAAAACAGGATGACTGCCTGAGAGGCGGCGTAGGCAACAGCCACCGAAAGAGTAATGGGGAGTGTCTCTCTCACTCCGCGCAGGCCGTCGAGGATCATGACGAGGATGAACGGCACACTGAACGTCAGCAGTTGCAGAACCAGCACCATGTCCACGGACAGGTCACCGAGGGGAACCTCACCGATCTGCGCTCCGACGATGACCGGGATACCAATGGCCCCGTATGCGCCAGCAGCAACGTTGGCCACGAGCGACAGCATGGCCGCCTTGACGGGACCGAATCCGAGCTGCACGAGGAGTGCCGCACAGATCGCGATGGGCACACCGAATCCCGCCGCACCCTCGAGGAACGCTCCAAAGCAGAAGGTGATGAGCAGGACCTGGATCCGCTGGTCAGGGGAGATTCCGGAGATGCTCGCGCGAATGACATCGAACCGACCGCTGGCCACGGTGATTCGGTATAGCCACACCGCCATCAAGATGATGTAGGCAATCGGCCAGATCGCGGTGAGGATGCCGAGTAGCCCTGCGCCGGCAATCGATCCGAGCGGCATCCCGAACGGCCATAGGGCCACCACTATTTCGAGGATGACGGCGATCGTCGCAGCGAGCAGGCCGCTGAGCTTGAAGACGAGCAGCCCGATCAGGAAGACGACGATGGGGAGAACTGCGATGAGGGCGGACAGCCAGAGCTGTCCGGTCGGGTCAAGGGTCTGAGTCCACATCAGTGGCTCCTCTGCGTTTGAGGTCCGGGCCATGCTATCGACGCTCAAGCGCCTGGGGCGAGCCCAGAATGCCGCTGCGGACAGTTCTCCTGCACGGAGGCGGGAAGAGTCAGGACGTTCGCGCTCGCCCAGTACTTCGACCCGCCCATCCGAGTCTCGCTATCGACTGGTGATGTGTGGGGCCGGGCGACGAAGGATCCCCGCGGAAGTCTCGGTGGACAGCAGTTGGTGCAGACACGCTAGGGTCCTGGACACCGCGCAGTTGCCGGGGGGTACTTGCGAGAGAGGGCACGTGCTGATGCTCGACGAGCCGGTCAACGGCCTGGATCCTGAAGGCGTGCAATGGGTGCGCCAGCTCGTCCGATCGCTAGCCGACGGCGGCATGACCGTTCTGATCTCGAGCCACCTCATGGCTGAGATGGCCCTCTCAGCCGATCACCTCATCATCATGGGACGTGACCGGTATCCTCGACTCGTCGCATCCCGACGGCAACCAGGGGCGCCGACCAGGACATCGGACAGCCGCGACACGGAGGACGACAAGGTCGCACGCGGGCACTCGTAGCCGCCGACCACATCACTCATCTGCGACGAAGTGGATGTCCCCGGCCGCATCATCAACTCTCGATACCACGGGTCGAGAGCGCGTCCATCTGACCCGTCAGTCTGCGGGGCTGTCGTAAAGCGGCCTCTCGAGCGCCGCTTCGATCAGCGCGATCGAGTAAATGTCAGTCCAGCTCGAACCGGCGAGCAGCTTGCGGATCGTCGCCTCGTCTACACCCGACTTGCGTTCCAGCGCTCGCACGCTCAGCTCCAGAGCGTTCAGAGACGCTCTCAAGTTGACTGCAAGCTTCCTGGCCGCTTCGGCGGCGATGTGTGGACTCTGCTTGTCTGGCCACCCCGGCGCTAGCTCGTTCGGGCGGTCCCTCGACGTACGGGTCATGCAGCCCTCGCTGGAGAACGAAGTCCGGACGATCGGCGCGATCTCCTGGCGCAACTCGGTCGACCTGACGCAGATAGAGCGACCCGGAGCATGTTTGAGTGTTCAAAAGCGCACGATGTTGGACGTCTTACATCAGCGCTCCTCGGCGGCCTCGGTGTGGTGGCGGATCACCTCGGCGACGACGAAGTTGAACCACTTCTCGGCGAACTCGGGGTCGAGGTCGGCCTCGAGGGCGAGACGGCGCAGACGCGCGGTCTGCTGCTCCTCGCGGGAGGGGTCGGATGCCGGCATCCCGTGCTCGGCCTTGAGGACGCCGACCTGCTTCGTGCAGCGGAATCGCTCGGCGAGCATGAAGACGAGGGCGGCGTCGATGTTGTCGATGCTGGATCGCAGGGTCCGCAGCTGGGCGTTCGGGTCGGTCATCATTCCTCCGGCGTCGAGCGTATCGCGGGCGGCGCAGCGGCTCAGCCGTGCAGGAAGTCCTTGCGCGCCGGGACGTGCTCGGGCTCGAGCCACACCTTCACGACCGCACCGACCTCGGACGTCGGCGTCTCCGGCGATCAGAGGTCTACGCGTCGACCGAAGCGACGCTCTCCCCGCGGCCTCGGCGAGCACGTCGCCGCCGCTCGCAAGCGGACGATCTCGTGCGGCTGCAGCCCCGCCGTCTCGCCGAACTGCTCGAGCGTCACGAACCCGTTCTCCTTCGTCCGCGCCCGCACGGCCCGTCGCGCCTTGCTCCGGTTCATCCCGGGCAGCTCGGCGAGCTCGTCCGCGGACGCGGTCTGCACATCCACCGGCTCGACCGCCTCCCGCGGCTGCAGCAGATCCGCCGACGTCGCCCCGACGGACTCCGCCGCACGGGTCGTCTCGCGCTCGGGCGCGGGCTTCGACGCCCGCTTCGAGCCCCGGCGACTTCTCCGCGACGGACGAGCGGATGCCGCCGCGGCAGGCTCCGCCGCGCGCCGCCACACGGCGGGTCGGTTCTTGTCCTTCCCGGCGACGCGACGCTCCCACAGAGTCCGCAGCCACGCCGGGTTGAGCGCGAGTGCGACCACGATGCCGGCGAGGTGCACGATCGCGGCGACGATGTCGGTGAACCCGCCCCAGACCTCGACGCCGATCGTGATCCCCAGGACGCCGCTCGCGAGGGCGGCGACGTACGCGGCGCCGCGCTGCGAGACGGCACCGACGATCAGGAAGCCGATCCACGCGAAACCGGGGCCGAAGAACACCGGCACGAGCCACGCGCTGACCCCCAGCATCCAGCCCCACCCGGGCACCGCCTCGCGGGTCGGACTGCTCACGCGTTCTCCCGCACGTTCAGCACCATCGTGACGGTGTCGTCCTCGTCGCGGGTCTCGGAGACGAGCTCGAACCCGGCCTGGTCGGCGCGGGCGCGGATGCGCTCGGCGACCGCCTGCTGCACGTGCCGCGCGTAGGCGGCATCCAGTCGCGTCATGAGCTCGGCCGCATCCGCCTCGGTCACCTCGTGCCCGTCGATGCGCGACAGGTGCGCGCCCCAGACGTCGCCCTCGGTGCGGGACATCACGAGCTCGAGCCCGTCGATCGTGGCGGTCAGCTCGCCGTCGACCAGCGACGTGTCGGTCGCGCCGAGGTCGGCGAGGGCCGCCGCGAGCAGGTTCGCATCCTTCATCCGCGTCTGCACCGCGATCGGCACGGCCGCGGGCGGCGCACCCGGCTCGGTCGTCGCGTCCCGGTTCTGCGCGACCGCCCCGAGCACACCGGTGCCGCCGAGGGCGGCCGCGGCGGCGAGGGCGGCGGGGACGAGGATCAACGAGATGCTCATCGGGAGGGTTCCTTCCTGAGGGATGCCGCGCGGTCGCCGCGCACACCCAGATCGTCCAGCAGGGCGGCGAGCGCCGCATCCGTCGCCCACCCGTTCACGGCGACGGTGCCGTCGGCGGCGATGCGCACTTCGAGGGCGTCGCCGCCGCCGTCGCGCGCGATCCGCTCGACCTCGGCCGCGTACCGCGGGGTGAGGGCGCGGATCGCCTGATTGCGCGACCCGATCCACGGCCGCCGCGTGTCGGGGAGGTCGGCGAGGTAGGGCCCGTCGCACAGCAGGTCGGTCGCCGCGAGCAGGCGCGCGATGTCCGGGCGGTCCCGGCTCCACTCCTTCAGCCGGTCGAACGTGTACCCCGAGAACGCCATGACGCCGAGGCCGGCGCCGCGGAACGCCTCGGCGACGACGGCGAGCGCGTCGGCCTGGTCGAAGGGCTCGCCGCCGAGGAGCGTGATCCCGTCCACGCCGGCCGCGACGGCGGCATCCACCCATTCCGCGGCCCGTTCGGCCGGCTCGTCCAGGCGGGCGCCGCGTGTCGCCCAGAGGTGCGGGTTGAAGCAGCCGGGGCACCGCACGGCGCAGCCCTGCACCCAGACCGCCGCCCGCACACCCGGACCCTCCGCCGCCGTCGCGGGCACGAACCGCGACCAGCGCAGCTCCGGCTGCCCGGGCGGGGGCGGTGTCGTGCCGAGCAGGCTCGCCCGCCCGCCGACGCCGCGCGATTCGACGAGGGTCATCGGCCCCGGTCCTCCTGCCGCAGCTCGTCCTCGGCCGTGGCGGCGACCCGCGTGTAGTCCTCGGTGAACTGCGACGTGGCCGTCTCGGCGTCGAGCAGCGCCTCGAGCTGCTCGATGTAGTCGAGGCACTCGGGCCCGGTCATGCCGAACGTCTCGGCCGCGACCGATCCGTCGGCCCGCAGCTGCACGACGAGCTTCTTCATCCCGGTCCTCCTCAGTAGTCCACGGTCCGGCCGCCGCGACGCGACGACAGGATGCCGTCGGCATCCTCCCCGCCCGCGGGGGTGTCGTGCGCGTCGAGGTCCTCGGCCCCGGTCGCGCGGACGGCGCGCTGCGCGGCCCAGGCGCGGATGCGCTGGACCTCTTCGGCCTGGGTCACCGCGAGGGGGATCATCGTCTCGACGACCCGGTTCACGACGTCCGCCGTGATCGCCTGGCGGCCGCCGAACCCCTCGTACAGGGCGGCGACGACGGCCTGCTCGATCTCGGCGCCCGAGTGGTTCTCGCTCGCCGCGACGAGCGACGAGACCGCACCGCGGTCCTCGGCGACCGCGCGCAGGCCGTTCGCGGGCGTCGCGTGGGCGGCGAGCTGCAGCGACCAGATCGCCTCGCGCTCGACGGCCGTGGGCAGGTCGACGAAGAAGATCTCGTCGAAACGCCCCTTGCGCATGAACTCCGGCGGCAGGGCGTCGATGTTGTTGGCCGTCGCGACGACGAAGACCGGATGCCGCTTCTCCTGCATCCAGGTCAGGAAGGTCCCGAACACGCGGGCCGTCGTCCCGGAGTCGCCCTGCCCCGTCGTGTTCGAGAAGCCCTTCTCGATCTCGTCGACCCACAGGATGCAGGGGGCCACCGCCTCGGCGGTCGCGATCGCGGTGCGAAGGTTCTGCTCGCTCGAGCCGACGAGCCCCGAGAAGATGCGTCCGATGTCGAGGCGCAGCAGCGGCAGCCCCCACGAGGCCGCCGTGGCCTTCGCCGTCAGCGACTTGCCACAGCCCGGCACACCCGTGATGAGCACGCCCTTCGGGGCGGGCAGGCCGTACTCGTGGGCGCTCGGCAACCATGATCCGTTGCGGCGCTCGAGCCAGCGCTTGAGGTTGTTCAGGCCGCCGACGTCGTCGAGGTCGATGTTCGCGGTGACGAACTCCAGCACACCGGACTTGCGCACCACCTGACGCTTCTCGTCAAGGACGACCCCGATGTCGTCTGCGCTGAGGCGTCCGTCGTTGACCATCGCGCGCGCGAAGGCGTTCTCGGCTTCGGCCATCGTGAGTCCGAGCGCCGCCTGGACGAGAGCCTCGCGGGCCGCGTCATCGGCGGCGACGCGGATCTCGCGGGCGTTGTTGTCGATCATCGTGTCGAGCAGGTCGCGGATCTCGTCGGCCGTCGGCAGGGGGAAGTCGAACAGGTGCGTCAGCTCGTCGAGCTCGGGCGGGATCACCCGCACGGGCGCCGTGATGACGAGCGTGCGCGAGACGTCGCCGTGGCGGAACTCGAGGGCGGTCTCGCGCACCGTGCGCACGATCGCCGGATCGCCCTGCCGGTGCTCGCCGCCGAAGTAGGCGTGCAGGTCGCAGAAGATGAACACGCTCGGGTCGGTCACGCCGGCGGCGTGCTGCAGCGCGCGGGCGGGGTTCGTCGTGTTCGAGACGCTCTTGCCGTCGGGGCCGATGAGCCCGAGCGCCGAAGTCCACGTCCACACCGCCCGGCGGTTGCGCTGCGCGTGGGCGGCGTCGGTGATCGCGGCGATCGCGCGGACCTCTTCGCCGGTCTCGAGGTACAGCAGCGGCAATCGCGCCTTGAAGGCGGCGTCCAGCGTGGCGTCGAAGGTCACGTCCGTCCCTTTCGTTCGGTGGTCATGGTGTGTCGGATGCCGGTTCGTCCAGCGTGATGGTCCATCGCCCGGCGCCCTCGTCGGTGTCGACCCGCAGGATCACGCGCCCCTGCGCGGGCCAGGATGCGCGGGTGTCGACGTCGTCGACGCCCTTCACGAGGTCGATGATCTCGCCCGGGAAGGCGGCATCCACGGTGAAGAAGCCGTCCCCCTCGAAGGCGAAGCGGGCACTCAGCGCGTCGCCGTCGTGCGACAGCAACGCCGGACCGTCGCCTGTCGCGGACCCGCCCCCGATGGGTGTCGGCGTCTCTCGACTCACGCTCGCGGTCCAGTCGGTGAGACGCGGCGCGAACCAGAGCCGGCCGCCCGTCGCGGCCGACACGACGGCGATCTTCCGGCTCTCGCTCACCAGCCCGATGTACTCGGGGCGTTCGTCGTCGAGACCCACGGCGGCGTCGACCTGCTGGTAGACGTTCAGGTAGTCGTCCGTGCCGCTCGTGAGCGGGCCCACGACCCAGACGTCGTCGCCCGGCGGCAGCTCCACGAAGCCGCTCGCGGCCGTACCGCTCAGCTCGTCGCCCTCGAGCCGCGCCTCCTGCGCGTCGGGGTCGTCCCACGGCTCGTACTCGTAGCGGTTCGGGTCGGTGAGGACGAGGTCCCCCGTCCGCGGGTTGACCCCGACGAAGGGCACGAGGATGAAGGCGAGCACGACCGCGACGGCCGACCCGGCCAGCCAGGTGATGGTCGAGAAGCGCCGGATCCGGGCATCCGCGGTACTCACGGCGTCGCGCCGGGTGACGGTGACGGTGACAGCGTCGGTGTCGGTGTCAGTGTCGGCGTCGGCGGGAACTCGAGCTTCCAGCCCACGTCGTCCCAGGATTCGACCGAGAAGACGACGAGCGGCGCGTCGGGCCACGCGATCGACTGGTCGAGCGGCGCCTCGCCGTCGAACGTCCTCTCACTGCCGTGGGGCGTCACGATCTGGATCGCGATGCTCCCCTCGCCGCGCGCGCTCAGCCGGGCCGTCGACGCCTCGCCGGCGTGGGTGAAGACGGCCGACTCGAACCCGGAGGCGACGTCGTTCGTCCACCCGAGCCCGCCCGTGGTCACCCGCGCGCGCCACGTCTCATCGCTGAACCCGTCGACCCACAGCTCGACGTCGGGCTGCTCGACGAGCACGACGACGCGGCCGTCGGCGAGGGAGAAGAATCGCGGCGGCTCGCCGTACTCACCCTCGGTCACGATCCGGCCGCCGGGGCCGGTGACCCGCACACCGCCGAGGTAGGTCGAGTCCTCGGGCGTCAGGACGACGGGAGCGTCGACGTCGAGACCGCTGAGACGGATGACCGCACCGTCGGAACCCTCGTACACCCCGCCGCCGCGGTCGTCCGCGACGATCGGGTCCGGGCTCGTCCACGGCTCGCTCGCGTAGTCCTCGTCGACACCGACCGCACCCACGTCGAAGCCGCCCTCGTCCGCGTAGATGAGGGCGACGATGCCCGCCACGACCAGGCCCGCGATCCAGACGAAAGCGGTGAAACCGCCCAGCCGCGCGATCGCCGTCCGGCTCGCGCCCGTCTGCCCGCCCGCGCTCATGTTCCCCTCCGCCCCGACACGTTACCGAGCACGGAGGTCAGGACGAGAAGGGTAGGAGCGCCGTCGGCGACGGTGCTATTGTCCGGTGCCGGACGCGGCCGGGGACGCCCGTGCGATCCTCGATCGCGAGCGAGACGACCTCCTCGGCCCGCTCACCCGCGACGAGCAGCGTGTCGCGCGCGACGACGTGGTGACGCGGCCAGACCGTGCCCGCCTCGGCGAGCGCGATCGGCTGCAGGGTCTCGCCGCCGCCGCGCACCTTGACGGTCGCGATCGTGTCGCTGCCGCGCAGCCCCGCGTAGAGGAAGACACCGTCGGCGGACATCGCGAGCTCCGCGCCCCTGTCGCCCGGGAAGGCGCCGAGCTGCGCCCCGCCCACCAGGCGCCATTCGCCGGCGGCATCCGCCGCGAGCGCGAACACCTCGCCCGAGTACTCCGTCACGACGTACACGTGCCCACTCGGGTGCGCCCGCAGGTGACGCGGGCCGGTGCCGGTCGGCAGGGCGAGGCGCTGCACCTCGCGGCCGCCGCGCCAGAAGCGCACGAGATCGAGGCCGAGGTCGGTCGTCGCGATCACTCCGCCGGGCAGCGCGGCCGCCTGGTGCGCGTGCGACGGCCGACCCGGCGCGGGTCTGGCCGTATCCGTCTCGTCGTCGGCGTGCGGGATGAGGTGGGCGTACTCCGCGCCGGCGGCGGCACGCAGCGCGCGGGCCGCAGCGGTGAGATCGGATGCCGGTCCGCCCTCGGCGGCGGCCGTCCACGCGCGGGCGGACCCGGGCCGCCCGTCGGGAGCGAGCGCGACGCGCACCACCGCACCGTCGCCGTAGCAGGAGACGATCAGCGCGTCCTCGAGCGCGAGCACGTGGCAGGGGCTCTCGCCCACGGCCACCTCGGGTCCGAGCGGAGCGAACGTGCGCTCCCCCGTCTGACGGTAGGCGCGAACGGTGCCGCGGCCCTCGAGCGTCGCGTAGACGACGTCGAGGGACGGGTGCCGCGCGATCCACGACGGCGACTCGGCCGCGACGACGTCGCCGCCGAAGCCGAGGGGCCCGCTCGCCAACGGCGATGCGGCGCTCCCGGCATCCAGCAGTCCGATGCCCGTCGCCGACCCGCCCATGCCGGCGGAGTACCCGCCGAGCAGGAACCGCACGGGTCAGTCGAGCAGGTCGTGGCGCACGATGACCGCGTCGCGCGCGGGCCCGACGCCGATGACCGAGATGCGCGTGCCACTCATCTTCTCGAGGGCGAGCACGTAGTCCTGCGCAGTCTGCGGCAGGTCCTCGAAGGTGCGCGCGGTCGAGATGTCCTCGCTCCAGCCGGGGAAGTTCTCGAGGATCGGCGTCGCGTGGTGGAAGTCGGTCTGGTTGACCGGCACCTCGTCGAAACGCTGTCCGTCGACGTCGTAGGCGACGCAGACGGGGATCTCCTTCAGGCCCGTGAGGATGTCGAGCTTGGTGAGCACGAGGTCGGTGATGCCGTTGATCCGCGTCGCGTAGCGCGTGATCGGGGCGTCGTACCAGCCGACGCGGCGGGGCCGGCCGGTCGTCGTGCCGAACTCGAACCCGCGGGAGCGCAGGAAGTCGCCGTCCTCGTCGAACAGCTCGGTCGGGAACGGACCCGAGCCGACACGCGTCGTGTACGCCTTCACGATGCCGACGATGCGGTCGAGGCGGTTCGGCCCGACGCCCGATCCGGTCGATGCGCCGCCCGCCGTCGCGGAGGACGACGTGACGAACGGATACGTGCCGTGGTCGATGTCGAGCATCGTCGCCTGGCCGCCCTCGAAGACGACGACGTCGCCGGCATCGAGCGCGTCGCTCAGCAGCAGACCGGTGTCGCACACCATGGGCCGCAGGCGCTCGGCGTACGAGAGCAGGTCGTCGACGACCTCGTCGACGGTGATGGCGCGGCGGTTGAAGACCTTCACCAGCAGGTGGTTCTTCTGGTCGAGGGCACCCTCGACCTTCTGGCGCAGGATGTTCTCGTCGAACAGGTCCTGCACCCGGATGCCGGTGCGGTTGATCTTGTCGGCGTAGGTGGGGCCGATGCCGCGACCGGTCGTGCCGATCATGCGCTTGCCGAGGAAGCGCTCGGTGACCTTGTCGAGCGTGCGGTGGTACTGCGTGATGATGTGCGCGTTGGCGCTCACCTTCAGCCGCGAGACGTCGACGCCGCGGGCCTGCAGGGCGCCGAGCTCGGCGAAGAGCACCTCGAGGTCGATGACGACACCGTTGCCGATGACGGCGTTGACGCCCGGCGACAGGATGCCGCTGGGCAGCAGGTGCAGGGCGTACTTCTCGTCGCCGATCACCACGGTGTGGCCGGCGTTGTTGCCGCCGTTGAACTTGACGACCCAGTCGGTGCGCTCACCCAGGAGGTCGGTGGCTTTGCCCTTGCCCTCGTCTCCCCATTGAACGCCGACGATCACGATGCCTGGCATGGGCTCTCCCCCGTTATCGGACGGTTACACCCCATCCTATCGGGCCGGGTCCGCGGCCCGAACCGCGGCATCCGCCCCGCAACGCGACGTCACACGATTTGTCGTCGTCGGCACGGGTTGGGTTGCATCGAGGGGACTGCGCGCGGAAACCGCGCCATCGTTCCCCCACCCCCACCATCCGAGAGGACGGCCGTTGATCGCGCTCGATCGGGTCTCGAAGCACTACGGCGGTGTCCCCGCCGTAGATGACGTCTCGCTGACCATCCCCACCGGCGAGGTGTTCGGCATCGTCGGTCAGAGCGGCGCCGGCAAGAGCACCCTCGCCCGCATCGTCAACCTCCTCGAACGGCCCGACCACGGCACCGTGACCGTGGACGACGTCGAGCTCACGGCACTGGGCGAGACGGAGCTGCGTGCGGCCCGCCGCCGGATCGGCATGGTCTTCCAGCGGTTCAACCTGCTCAGCAGCCGCACCGTGCGCGGCAACGTCGAGCTCGCCCTCGAGCTCGACGGCGGCTCCCGCGCCGCCCGTCGCGACCGCGCGCAGGAGATGCTCGACCTCGTCGGCCTCGGCCACCGCGGCGACGCGTCGATCCACGAGCTGTCGGGCGGTCAGCAGCAGCGCGTCGGCATCGCCCGCGCCCTCGCCTCGCGGCCGAGCGTGCTGCTCTCGGACGAGGCGACCAGCGCCCTCGACCCCGAGACGACGGACTCGATCCTCGAGCTGTACCGCCGCATCAACGAGGAGCTCGGACTCACGGTCCTCCTCATCACACACGAGATGGACGTCGTGAAGTCCACCTGCCACTCGGCCGCACTCCTCGAGCAGGGCCGCGTCGTCGAGCAAGGGCGTCTCGTCGACGTCATCCGCACGCCCGGCTCCCGCCTCACCTCGCAGCTGTTCCCGCTCGGCCCTGTGCCCGTCGGCGTACCCGCCGACGCGACCGTCATCGACATCACCTTCGCGGGCGGCACCGCCGACCGGCCCGTCATCGCACGGCTCGCACGCGACCACGACGCCGACGTATCGATCCTCGGCGCCGTCGTCGAGCGCATCGCCGGAACCCAGGCCGGCCGCACCCGCCTCGAGGTGCCCGGCCACGTCGCCGCGGCCGTCATCGCGGACCTCCGCGCGCAGGGCCTGCTCATCGAGGTCCTCCAGGGGGTGGCCGCATGAACCAGCAGCTGATCGACGTCCTGCTGAAGGCCACCGGCGAGACGCTCTACATGGTCGGCGTGGCCCTGCTCGTCACGATCGTCGTCGGGCTGCCGCTCGGCATCGTGCTCGTCGGCACCGAGGCCGGCCGGTTCCTCGAGCGTCCGTTCGGGTCGCGCGCCGCGGGTGTCGCCATCAACCGGGCGCTCGACTTCATCGTCAACTTCGGCCGGTCGGTGCCGTTCATCATCCTGATGGTCGCCCTCATCCCCGTCACGCGCGCCCTCGTGGGCACCTTCATCGGATCGACCGCGGCCATCGTCCCGCTGTCGGCCGTCGCGATCCCGTTCTTCGCCCGGATGGTCGAGATCGCGGTCAAGGAGGTCGATCCCGGTCTGCTCGAGGTCGCCTCGTCCCTGGGCGCGAGCCGGTGGCAGCTGGTGACCAAGGTGCTGCTGCCCGAGGCCGCCCCCGCCGCGCTCCTCGGCCTGTCGACCACGGTCACCTCGATCATCAACTTCTCGGCGATGGTCGGCACGGTCGCCGGCGGCGGACTCGGCGACGTCGCGATCCGCTACGGCTACCAGCAGTACAGCTGGATCCACATCGTCGCGGTCATCGTCATCATCTTCGCGATCGTGATGGTGCTGCAGAGCCTCGCCGCCTGGGGCGCCCGGCGCCTCGGCCGACGCAGCACCCGCCGCAGCGCGCGCGTCGCCGCGGCATCCACCGTCTAATCCGCCCCTCCCTCCTCCGGCCGTCCCGACGCCGGTCCCCCGCACCACCGACGAAAGGCATCACGATGTCCCGCACCCTCCGTTCCGCCCTCCTGGCCACCGCCGCCGCCACCGCGCTCCTGCTCAGCGGCTGCGCCTCGACGCCCTCCGCCGGTGGTGAGGGCGACGGCGACGGCCTCGGCACGCTCAAGGTCGGCGCGCTGCAGACGCCGGCCGGTGACATCCTCAACCACATCGCCGAGACGAGTGCGAAGGAGGCGGGACTCACCATCGAGTTCGTGCCCTTCACCGACTACAACACGCCCAACACCGCGCTGGCCGACGGGTCGATCGACGCGAACCTGTTCCAGAACGCGACCTTCCTCGAGACCTTCAACGAGCAGGCCGGCGGCGAGCTCGTGAGCGTCGGCGAGGCCTACCTGCCGAGCGCGGCGTTCTACTCCGACAAGGTGTCGAGCCTCGACGAGCTCGCCGACGGCGCGAGCATCGCGATCCCGAACGACCCCACCAACGAGGGACGCGCGCTGCAGTTGCTGGCATCCGAGGGCCTCATCGAGGTCACCGACGACGTCGTCGATCTGAGCGGCATCACCGCCAACCCCAAGGACTTCGAGTTCCGCGAGATCGAGAACGCGACGCTGCCGCAGGCGCTGCCCGATGTGGATGCCGCCTTCGTCACCATCTCGTTCGCCCTGCCCGCCGGCCTCACAAGCGACAAGGCGATCCTGCTCGAGGGCGAGGACAGCCCGTACTACAACGTCCTCGCGACCCGGCCGGAGCTGGAGGACGACGCGCGCGTGCAGAAGCTCTACGAGCTGCTGACCTCGCAGGAGACCGCGGACTTCGAGAACGAGACCTGGGGCGGCCTCGTCGTCCCCGTCGTCAAGGGCTGACCTCTCCCGTTGCGCGCGGCCCGCATCGCCGGGCCGCGCGCTAGGGTTCGGTCATGCGTACCCGAACGTGGCCGACGGTGTGGTCGGCCATCCGGCTCCTCGCGGCCGCCGTGATCATGACCGCCCTCGTCGGTCAGTTCGTCACCACGGTCCGCTTGGCGATCGCAAACGACCGCGACGTGACGACCACGATCGCGAACTTCTTCAGCTTCTTCACGATCCTGTCGAACCTCGTCGGGGCCATCGCCCTGCTGGCGGCGGTCATCTGGTTCTTCATGCGACCGCCGCACGAAGACCGCGAACCCCGGGGGATCGCCGTCGCCCTGGCCGCAGCCACGACCTACCTCACGATCACCGGCGTGGTCTACAACCTGCTGCTGCGTGGGCTGCCCACGGCCGACGACCACGTCGCCTGGGCCAACGAGATCCTCCACGTCGTCGCGCCGCTGTTCCTCGTGATCGACCTGCTCGTCGCGCCCACCCACCGCGCTTTGCGGTGGCGGTCGGTCCTCGTCATCCTCGCCGTCCCGATCCTCTGGATCGTCTACACCCTGATCCGCGGACCGTTCGTGACCGACCCGGTGCGCGGCGTCGCGTTCTGGTACCCGTACCCATTCCTGAACCCGAACGGGGTCGCCGGGTGGGGCGGTGTCTGGGCGTACGTCGCCGGGATCGCCGTCACCTTCGTCGTCGTCGGCACGATCGTCGTCGCCGTCGGGCGCCTGCGCACCCGCGGGGCGCGTTCCGCCCTCACGGTCTGAACCCCGGATCATTCCGAGGGCGGTCGCGCGCGTCAGCTGCGCCAGCCGGCGAGCGTGCGGCGCAGCGGAGTCACCTGCCGCAGCTTGAACAGGACGTACTCGAGCGCTGCGGATTCCGTGTCGAAGGTCTGCAGCGTGCGTCCCATGACACCGCCGCGCTCGTCCGACACCCACGCCTGCCACTGCGCATCCGTGCGCGTGAGCAGCACCGCGTTCATGTGGACGTCGCCCACGCCGTACAGGACGGGCGCATCGAGGGACTCTTCGCGGACGATCGCCATCAGTTCCTCGACGCTCATCCGTGGACCTCCGGGATCATTCCGCGGCGCGCGAGGACTCGCGCACGATCAGGTGGGTCGGGAGCGGGGTGTCCTCGGTGAGTCCGTCGGGCTCCTCGACGGCGAGGAGCACCTTCTGCATCATGAGCTCGCCGAGGGCACGGAAGTCCTGCCGCACGGTCGTGAGCGGCGGCGACAGGTAGGCGGCCTCGGGCACGTCGTCGAACCCCACGACGGCGACGTCCTCGGGGACGCGCAGCCCGCGGGCGCGCAGCGCCGAGAGCAGACCGATCGCCATGTGGTCGTTGCCCGCGAAGACCGCGTCACCCGGGGAGAGGTCGAGCGACCGTCCGATCTCGGCCCCGCTCGCCGCGGTCCAGTCGCCGTGGCGCGGCTCCACCACCGCCAGCTGGCGGGCCGCGAGCTCGTCGCGCCAGCCGCGGATGCGCTCGACGGCATCCGGATTCCGCACCGGACCCGCGATGTGGAGGATGCGGCGGTGCCCCAGCTCGGCGAGGTGACGCACGGCCGACCGCGCGCCGCGGTACTGATCGATCGACACGAGCTGCGGATGCCGGCGCTGCGTCGCGGCGGCGGCGACCATCGGCACACCGAGGTCGAGCCCGCGCACGACCTCGAGGACGCCGAGGTCGGTCACGACGAGGACGATCGCGTCGACGCGCTGCCGGAGGAGCCCTTCGACGACCGAGCGGATGCTGGCGGCATCCGTGTCGGGCGCGGTCACCGAGTCGACGGAGTACCGCTCCACACGCGCCGCGACGTTGAAGTGCATCGCGATCGAGGTGGGCCCGAAGTCCGCCGTCCCCGGCGTGATCAGACCGATCGTGCGGGTGCGCTTCGTAACGAGGGCACGGGCGGCCGGCGACGGGCTGTAGCGCAGCTGCGCCATCGCCTGCTCGACGCGGGCTCGGGTGGCGGGTCGGACGTTGGGCAGATCGTTGAGCACCCGCGACACGGTCTGGTGCGAGACCCCCGCGAGGCGCGCGACGTCGAAGATGTTCGCGGACTTCGCGCCGCGCTCGTCGCTCACGACTCGTCCTCGGGACGCGCGACGAGCGCCAGCAGCGAATCGACCGTGAGCGAATCGGCGGGGATCGTGTCGACGAGCCGTCCGCCCCGCATGATCGCGATGCGGTTCGAGACCCGCAGCACCTCTTCGAGCTCGGCCGAGATGAACAACACCGACAGGCCGTTGTCGGCGAGGTCGGCGACGAGCCGCTGGATCTCGACCTTCGCGCCGACGTCGATGCCGCGGGTCGGCTCGTCGAGCACGAGCACCCGGGGTGACAGCGCGAGCAGCCGCGCGAGCAGTACCTTCTGCTGGTTGCCGCCGGACAGGGTCCCCGCCGGCCGGTCCGGATCGGCGGGACGGATGTCGAGCGCCTCGATCCAGCTCACTGCGAGCTCGCGCCGGCGGGCGCGGGTGAGCCGGTGCAGGATGCCGCGATCGGCCTGCAGCGCGAGGGTGATGTTGTCCTGCACGCTGAGCTCGCCGATGATCCCCTCGGTGCGCCGGTTCTCGGACGAGTAGACGATCCCCTGCCCGATCGCCCGTCGCGGCGTCGCGAGCACGGCGGGCGCACCGCGGACCTCGATCTCACCGGCATCCGGTCGATCCACCCCGGTCAGCGCGCGCGCCAGTTCGGACCGTCCCGAACCGAGCAGCCCCGCGAGGCCCACGACCTCGCCCTCGCCGATCGCCAGGGTGGCCGAGGTCAGCCCCGTCCCCGAGACGAGGCCGCGTCCGGCGAGGGCGACGGGAGAGGATGCCGCGGCATCCTCCCGCTGGTGGACGTCGAGCTCGTCGGCCCCGCGTCCGAGCATCTTCTCGACGAGGTCGATGCGCAGCAGCTCGGTCGGCACGTACTCGCCGATGCGGCGGCCGCCGCGCAGCACCGTGATGCGGTCGCAGATCTCGTAGACCTGGTCGAGGAAGTGCGAGACGAACAGCACCGCGACACCGCGGGAGGTCAGTTCGCGGATGACGCGGAAGAGCTCGGCGACCTCGTCGAGGTCGAGGCTCGAGGTCGGCTCGTCGAGCACCACGACACGGGCGTCGACCGAGATGGCCCGCGCGATCGCGACGAGCTGCTGGATCGCCAGGGAATGCCGCGACAGTCGCGTGCGGGGGTCGATGTCGAGCCCCAGCCCCTCGAGGATCTCGCCCGCGCGGCGGTGCGTCTCGCGCCAGTCGATCGCCCCGAACCGCCTGCTCTCGCGTCCCAGCAGCACGTTCTCGCCGACCGAGAGGTTCGGCAGCAGATCGATCTCCTGGTAGACGGCGCTGATGCCCGCGGCGAGCGCATCGGCGGGCGAGGCGAAGTGCACCGGCTCACCGCCGACGCGGATCGTCCCGGCATCCGGTCGCAGGGCACCCGTGATCGCCTTGATGAGCGTCGACTTGCCGGCGCCGTTCTCGCCCATCAGCGAGTGGACCTCGCCGGGCAGCAGACGGAAGTCGACGGCGTCGAGCACCGTCTCGGAGCCGAAGCGAACGGTCGCGCCGGTCACCTCGACGACCGGCGCGACCGCTGCTTCGCGCGCATCCATACGGACCATCATGCCCGCGGTGAGCTCCCCCCGAGCGTCACCGCGACGTTCGCGCGGCCCGCGCCACGAGCAGGCGCTGCACGACGACGAAGACGAGCAGCAGTGCTCCGATCGTGATGCGGGTCCACGACTGGTCGACTCCGAGGAAGGAGATGACCGTCTTGATGGTGCCGTAGACGAACACGCCGATCATCGATCCGAGCACGAACCCGCTGCCGCCCGTGAGCAGCGTGCCGCCGATCACCACCGCGGCGATGGTGTCGAGCTCGGTACCGATGCCGTTCAACGGGTAGGAGGCCCCGGTGTACGCCGTGAAGACGACGCCCGCGAGTCCCGCGCACACCCCGCTGATGACGTACGCGAGCAGCTTCGTCCGCACGACCGGCAGACCCATGAGGCGCGCGGACTGCTCGTTGCCGCCGATCGCGTAGATCGTGCGTCCGAAGCGGGTGAACTGCAGGATCAGGATGCCGGCGAGCACGACCAGCAGCGCCAGGATGCCGGTCGGGGTCAGGTAGAAGCTGCCCGGCCCGCCCTGCATGCGGGTCGACTGCAGCCACAGGATGGCGGGCTCCTCGACGCGGATCGACGACAGGCTCACCATGAACGCGAGGCCGCGCGCCGCGAACATGGCCGCGAGCGAGGCGATGAACGGCTGCACCCCGAAGTACTGCACGAGCACGCCGACGAACAGACCCATGAGGGCGCCGAGGACCAGCATGACCGGGATGACGAGGGCCACCGGCATCCCCTGGCTCAGCATGCTGGCACCCAGCATCCCGGCGAAGGCCATCACGGCGCCGACGGAGAGGTCGATGCCGCCGGTGAGGATGACGAAGGTCATGCCGACGGCGAGGATCAGCAGGTACGCGTTGTCGAGCAGCAGCGCCGACAGCACGCGCGGGGTGACGAAGTTGCCGAAGTAGGCCTGCGCCCCGATGAGCATTGCGACGAGGATGACGACGGCGGCGAAGACGGGCACCCACGAGGCGTGCCGGCTGCGGAAGCGCTGGACCGTGTCGGCGAAGCCGCCGGTGCGTCCGAGGTCTGCGGTGATCGCGCTCACGAGGCCACCTCCGCGGTGCGACGGGTGCCGCCCCGGACGGCATCGGCTCCCTTGGCGAAGAGGGACCGTGTGCGCGGGGACTGCACGAGGACGACGATCACGACCACGATGGCGAGGAACAGCGGGCTGACCGCCGGCGGCACCCCGAGGAAGGTGATCGTCGACTTGAGGGTCTGGATCGTGAAGACGCCGACGACGGTGCCGGCGATCGTGAACTTGCCGCCCATGAGGCTCGTGCCGCCGAGGACCACCGCGAGGATCGCGTCGAGCTCGATGTAGAGGCCCGCGGCGTTGGCGTCGGCCGCCATGATGTTGGACGAGTAGAGGATGCCGGCGAACCCGGCGAGCAGCCCGCTCGCCGCGTACGCGCCCCAGACGATGCCGCGCGAGCGGACACCGGCGAGGCGGCTGGCCTCGGGGTTGATGCCGACGGCCTCGGTGAGGACGCCGAGCGCGGTGCGCCGCTGCAGGACGGCGACGATGACGATCGCGACGACCGAGACGTAGAACGCGAACGGCAGACCGACGAGGTACCCCTGCGCCATGAAGCGGTACGGCGCGCTCGTGATCGTCGTGATGAAGCCGCCCGTGATGAGGAGGGCGACACCGCGGCCGGCGAGCATGAGCACGAGGGTCGCGATGATCGGCTGCACCCCGACGACGGCGACGAGGAAGCCGTTCCAGACACCCAGCACGAGGGCGACACCGACGGCGAGCGCGATCGCGATGAGCACCGTCGAGAGGTCCTCGGGTGCCGGCGACGACGAGATGAAGGTGAGGGCCACCGCGCCCGAGACCGCCATGATCGCGCCGACCGAGAGGTCGATGCCGCGCGTCGCGATGACGAGCGTCATGCCGAGCGCGACGAGCATGAGCGGTGCGCTGTTGCGCAGGATGTCGATGAGCGGCCCGTAGAGCTGACCGTTCTGCACCGTGATGGAGATGAATGAGGGCCGCGCGATCGTGTTGATGATCACGAGCACGAGCAGTGCCGCGATCGGCCAGACGAGGCGGTGCGCCAGGAAGCGCTTGAGTGTCGGGTTCATGCCGCTGTCTCCGGGTTGAGGCGGGACGTCGTCGTCCCGCCGGACTCTTGCGCGATCAGGGCGACCAGGTCGTCGACGGTCACGTCGGTGGCGTCCAGTTCGCCGATCTTAGAACGGTCGCGCAGCACCACGATGCGCTGCGCGATGCGGACGACCTCCTCGAGTTCCGAGGAGATGAAGACGACCGAGAGGCCCTCCGCCGAGAGCTCGGCGACCTTGCGCTGGATGTCGGCCTTCGCGCCGACGTCGATGCCGCGGGTCGGCTCGTCGAGGATGATGAGCTGCGGCGCGGTGGCGAGCCAGCGCGCGAGCAGCACCTTCTGCTGGTTTCCGCCCGAGAGGTTGCGCACGAGCGCGTTCGGGTCGGCGGGGCGGACCCCGAGCGCCGAGATGTACTCCGACACGATCGCGTCGCGCTCGGCGCGGCCGATCGGGCGCATCGCGCCGCGCTTGGCCTGGATGCCGAGGACGATGTTCTCGGCGACGGTCAGGTCGGCGATGATGCCCTCGGCGCGACGGTCCTCGCTCGAGAACGCGATGCGCTTGTCGATCGCGTTCCGCGGGTTGGTGATGCGTGCGGCATCCCCCCGCACTTCGTGGGTGCCCGCGTCGGCGCGGTCGGCGCCGTAGACGAGGCGGACGAGTTCGCTGCGTCCCGAGCCGAGCAGACCCGCGATGCCGACGACCTCGCCCTCGTAGACCTCCATGTCGACGGGTTCGATGACGTTCTTGCGGCCGAGGCCCGCGACACGCAGGACGGGCGTCGCGGTGCGGTCGATCTCGCGCTCGGCCGAGCGCGAGAGGGCCTCGAGCTCGTCGAGCTGCCGGCCGATCATCTTGGCGATGAGTTCGCCGCGGGGAAGCTCGGCGGGCAGGTACTCGCCCACGAGCTGGCCGTTGCGCAGCACCGTGAGCCGGTCGGAGATCTCGTAGACCTGGTCGAGGAAGTGCGTGACGAAGAGGATGGCGACGCCGCGGTCGCGGAGACCGCGGACGACGGCGAACAACTGCTCGACCTCGCTGCGGTCGAGGCTCGAGGTGGGCTCGTCGAGGACGAGCACCCGGGCATCGGCGACCGTCGCCCGGCTGATCGCGACGAGCTGCTGCACCGCGATGGAGTGCGACGCGAGCGCCGAGCGCGGGTCGATGTCGAGGCCGAGGGCGGCGAGGTACCGCGTCGCCTCGCGGTGGGTGGCCCGCCAGTCGATGAAGCCCGCCCGGCGCACCTCGCGGCCGAGCATGACGTTCTCGCCGACCGAAAGGTTGGTGCAGAGGTTGACCTCCTGGTACACCGTGGAGATCCCGGATGCCTCGGCGTCGGCCGTCGAGCGGAAGACCCGCTGCTCGCCGGCCACCTCGATCGTCCCGCCGTCGATGGCGTACACGCCGGTGAGCGCCTTGATGAGCGTCGACTTGCCGGCGCCGTTCTCACCCATGAGGGTGTGGACCTCGCCGGCGCGCAGCGTCAGGTCGACCCGGTCCAGGGCGAGCACGCCCGGGAACCGGATCGTGACGTCCCGCATCCGCACGACCTCGCCATGCGCGGGGATGGTGGCCGGGGACTCCGGCGTGGCTGCGACATCGACCATGACGCGCACCTTTCCGTGGTGACCGCCGGGGACCGGAATCCGGTCCCCGGCGGTGGTTCGGTGATCCGTACGGACCGTGGGGGTTCCGTCGATCAGTAGGGGCGGGAGTCGAGGACCTCGGCGGCCTGCTCCTGAGTGAACGACTGGTCCTCGACGATCGTGCGCTTCTCGACCTCGTCGCCGGCGACGACGGCCTTGACGAGCTCGGCGGCCTTGTCACCGAGGAGCGGGTTGCACTCGACGATGAAGTTGAACTCGCCGTTCGCGAGGGCGGTCATGCCGTCCTTCACCGCGTCGATGGTGACGATCTGGATGTCCTTGCCGGGGGTCAGACCGGCGGCCTTGATGGCGTCGAGGGCACCCAGGCCCATGTCGTCGTTGTGCGCGAAGAGGACGTTGATCTCTTTGCCGTACTTCTGGAGGTAGCCCTCCATGACCTTCTTGCCGCCGTCACGGGTGAAGTCGCCGGTCTGCGAGTCGAGCACGTTGATGTCGGTGCCTTCGATCGCCTCGTTGAAGCCCGTCGCCCGGTCGAGCGCGGCCGACGAACCGGTCGTGCCCTCCAGGACGACGAGGTTCGCGCCCTTGCCGTCGAAGTTCTCCTTGACCCACTCGCCGGCGGTGCGACCCTCCTGCTCGAAGTCGAGGCCGACCCACGAGGCGTAGAGGTCCTCGCTGGCCGAGACGGTGCGGTCTTCGAGGATGACGGGGATCCCGGCATCCTTGGCTTCCTTCAGGACGTCGTCCCAGCCGTCGACCGTGATGGGGGCGATGACGATGGCGTCGACACCCTGGTTGATGAAGTTGCGGACGGCGGAGATCTGCGCCTCCTGCTTGTTGTCGGCCGCGTTGAAGATCAGCTCGAAGCCGTTCTCTGCCGAGAAGGCCTTCTTCATCGACTCGGTGTTGGCGGCACGCCACCCCGACTCCGACCCGGTCTGCGCGAAGCCGACCTTGATGACGTCGTCACCGCCGCCGCCCCCGTTGCCCCCGGCTCCGGGAGCCGCGCCGCCGGCGCAGCCTGTTGCGACCAGCGCGAATGCCCCCAGCATGGCTGCAGCCGCGAAAACGCTCTTCTTCATCCCAAAACCTCCTTGTTCGGGTCCGGCTCACCGCCGGTGTTCCGGGCCGCCCTGGCCTTCGGATGCTCGAATGTTAGCCTTCACATTTCTCGCAGCGCTAGATTGTGAGCGATAACATTCCGGTAACGCGGCGGGCGGGCAGGGGTATACCTGCGCAGGCGCCAGGCGGCCCGGTCCCGGCGATGTGAGCATTCACATCCCGGCGCACCGACCCGCCGAGCGGAGATTCTCGCCGACACACCGGTCCCCGGCATCCGCTCCCCGGGTGTCGCCCCGGGTCTCCGCCGCAACCGCCCGCGCGTAACCGCGCCGGGGGCCGGACCGCCCGCTCGATAGGATGGAGGCCATGTCGAAGGTCCTCCAGTCCCTGCCCGTCGGCGAGCGCGTCGGCATCGCCTTCTCGGGGGGTCTCGACACCTCGGTCGCGGTCGCCTGGATGCGTGACAAGGGCGCCGTCCCGTTCACCTACACCGGCGACCTGGGCCAGTACGACGAGGACGACATCGCCTCGATCCCCGGCCGTGCCCTGCAGTACGGCGCCGAGGGTTCCCGCCTCATCGACTGCAAGCCGATGATGGTCGAAGAGGGCCTCGTCGCCCTCTCGTGCGGCGCGTTCCACATCCGCTCCGGCGGGCGCACCTACTTCAACACGACGCCGATCGGCCGCGCCGTGACGGGCACGATGCTCGTCCGCGCCATGAAGGAGGACGGCGTCGACATCTGGGGCGACGGCTCCACCTACAAGGGCAACGACATCGAGCGGTTCTACCGCTACGGCCTGCTGGCGAACCCGGCCCTGCGCATCTACAAGCCGTGGCTGGATGCCGACTTCGTCACCGAACTCGGCGGCCGCACCGAGATGAGCGAGTGGCTCGTCGCGCATGGCTTCCCCTACCGCGACTCGGTCGAGAAGGCCTACTCCACCGACGCGAACATCTGGGGCGCGACGCACGAGGCGAAGACGCTCGAGCACCTCGACGTGTCGCTCGAGATCGTCGAGCCCATCATGGGCGTCCGCTTCTGGGACCCCGAGGTCGAGATCGCGGCCGAGGACGTGTCGATCACGTTCGAGGCGGGTCGCCCCGTCGCGATCAACGGTGTCGAGTACGCGGATGCCGTGGCCCTGGTCATGGAGGCGAACGCGATCGGCGGGCGCCACGGCCTCGGGATGAGCGACCAGATCGAGAACCGCATCATCGAGGCGAAGTCCCGCGGCGTCTACGAAGCCCCGGGCATGGCGCTGCTGTTCATCGCGTACGAGCGCCTGGTCAACGGCATCCTCAACGAGGACACCCTCGCCACGTACCACGAGCAGGGCCGGCGTCTCGGTCGGCTCATGTACGAGGGCCGCTGGCTCGAGCCGCAGTCGTTCATGCTGCGCGAGTCGATTCAGCGCTGGGTGGGGTCCGCGATCAGCGGCACCGTGACCCTGCGTCTGCGCCGCGGCGAGGACTACACGATCCTGAACACCGAGAGCCGCAACCTGTCGTACTCGCCCGAGAAGCTCTCGATGGAGCGCGTCGGCGACGCCGCGTTCGGCCCGACCGACCGCATCGGGCAGCTGACGATGCGCAACCTCGACATCGCCGACTCGCGTGCCCGCCTCGAGCACTTCGTCTCGCTCGGCCTCATCGGCGGTGCGACTGGCGAGCTCGTGGGCGACCTCGAGCGCGGCGGCGCGGCGGCGATCACGGGTCACGCGCAGCCCTTCGACGAGCAGCGCGAGGGTCTCGCCGAGGCCTTCGACGAAGCCGGCGAGTCCGCCTCGTTCGACTTCGGCGCCGACTGAGCCTAGCCCCGCGGCGGGCGGTATGCGACCCGGGTGTGGATCTCGCCCGGGTCGCGGACGAGCCATGTCCAGGTAGTAGCTGAAGAGCGTGCCGCTGTGGGTTCGCTGAATTATCTTGCACACATGTGTGCAGGATAATTACACTGGCTCCGTGACCGACTCCCCTACTCCCCGCCGCATCCGCCGTGACGCCGTCGCCAACCGCGCCGGCCTCCTCACGGCTGCGGCGCAAACCCTGGCGGCCGACCCGAACGCCTCCGTCGACACGATCGCGCGTGCCGCGGGCCTCAGCCGCCGCGCCCTCTACAGCCACTTCGACGACCGCGACGCGCTCATCCGCGAGATGATCCACGCCGGCGCCGAGCGCTTCAACGCCATCGCCGACACGGTCGACGACGACGGCCCCGCGCCGCTCGCCCTCGCCCGGCTGGCCCTCGCCCTCTGGGAAGGCGCCGCGCACGTGCAGTTCGCCGCCGCCGTCGCCCTCGACGACTCCCACGTCGGCGAGACCGCCGCCATCCTCACGCCGGTCCGCCGCCGCGTGCTCGAGATCGTCGACCGCGGCCGCTGCGAGGGCACCCTCCGCGGCGACCTGCACGTCACGACGGTCGCGCGCCTCGTCGAAGAGGCGGCACGCACCGTCATCACGCGGCTGGATTCGAATCGGCCGGATGCCGCCGGTGTGGCCGTCCGCGCGATCCTCGGTGTCGCGGGGCTCGGGTGGCGCGAGGCGGGCGCCGTGCTCGCGGAGGCTCGCGCATGAGGATCGCCCTCGACGCCGTCGCGAAGGGCAAGGACGGCGGCATCCTTCCCCCCACCTCGCTCATCCTCGAGACGGGACGTGTCACCCTCGCCACCGCCGAGACGGAGCAGCGCCCCTCGGTGCTCGGTCTCATCGCGACGGGACGGATGCGTCCGGATGCCGGCACGGTGACCCTCGGCGGACACCGCGGCGCCCGTCGGCTCCGCCGCGTCGCCGCGCTCGTCGACGCCCCCGAGGTCAACGACCCGGCCCCCGACGTCGCCGTCGTCGGTGTCGTCGAGGAGGAGCTCATGTTCGCGGGGCGTCGCGCCGACCCCCTGTCGGCCCGGCACTGGCTCGACGACCACGGCTGGCGCCACCTCACCCGCACACCGTTCGGCCAGGTCCCGGCGGACGACCGCATCCGCATGCTGCTCGAACTCGCGGCGCTCCGCCGCGGCATCGAGGCTCTCGTCCTCGTCTCGCCCGACCGCCACGGCGGCGATCCCGTGCACTGGCAGCGGATCGCCGAGGAGTTCGCCGCCCGCGGCTTCGCCGTGCTCGTCATCGCCGGGACGGCCGCGGCGAGCGCGCTCACCCCGAGCGTGCCCGCGACGCCCGCGCACGTCGGTCGGCCGCGGATCCGCGCCGGCGCCGCGCTGCGCCGCGCGCGCCGCCGACCGGCATCCGTCACCGCTCGCCCTTCGACCGGAGGCATCCGTCCGTGAAGATCCCCGCCCTGTTCGCCGCCGAGCTGCGGCGGCTCACCTCCACCCGCATGCGGGTGATCGCCCTCATCGCCCTGATCCTCGTGCCCGTCCTCTACGGCGGGCTGTACCTGTGGGCGAACCAGGACCCGTACGGCAACCTGTCGCAGGTGCCGGTCGCCCTGGTCGTCAGCGACGAGGGCGCGACGCTCAACGGCAGCGCCCGAAACCTCGGCGAAGAGGTCGCGGACTCGCTGCTCGAGGACGGCAGCTTCGACTGGCACGAAGTGGATGCCGCCGGTGCCCGCCGCGGCCTCGATGACGGCGCGTTCGACTTCGCCGTCACCCTGCCCGCCGACTTCACCGCAGCCGTCGCCTCGATCTCGTCGGCGGACCCGCGTCAGGCCGAGATCGACCTGACGACGAACGACGCCAACAACTACCTCGCCTCGACGATCGGCACGCAGGCGGTCGAACGCATCCGCACCACCGTGAGCGAGAAGGTCGTCCGCGAAGCCGGCCTGACGATGCTCGACGCGCTGAACACCGTGCGCGTGAAGCTCCTCGACGCCGCCGACGGCGCCGGCACCCTGACCGACGGCCTCACGACGGCCGGCGACGGTGCCGACACCCTCGCCGACGGCGCGGGCGCCCTGGCCGCGGGCACGACGAAGCTCGAGGGCGGGGCGACGAAACTCGCGTCGGGTGTCGACACGCTCGCCGACGGCCTGCGCTCGCTCTCCTCCGGGGCCGCGCAGGTCTCGGGCGGCACCGCGAAACTCCGCAGCGTCGCCGACCGCGTCGGATCGGCCGCCGACCGGGTGAGTTCCGCCGTCCCCACCCTCCGCAGCGACCTCACGAGCGCGCTGACCGACCAGGGACTCGACGACGCGCAGATCGCGAAGGTGCTGGACGTCCTCGACCCCATCGGCACCCGCGTCGACGACCTCGACACCCGGGTGCAGCAGGCCGTCTCGCAGATCGACGCGCTCGACGACGGCGCGTCCCAGGTGGCCGCCGGCAGCTCCACGCTCGCAAAGGGGGCGGCGACGGCGGCGACGGGGGCGCACACCCTCGCCGACGGCATCGCGACGGCGGATGCCGGGGCCCACGAACTCGACACCGGCGCGCACTCGCTGGCCACCGGCATCCACCGGCTCGAGGACGGTGCGGGCACGCTCCGCGACGCCCTGCAGGCGGGCGCCGAGCAGCTGCCCGACGACAGCGCGAAGACCCGCGCCGCGCAGGCGGCGACCCTCGCCGACCCGGTGGGTGTCGCCGAGGACTCGCTCACCCAGGCCCAGAACTACGGCGCCGGACTCGCGCCGTTCTTCGCCGCCCTCGCCGGGTGGATCGGCATCTACGCGCTGTTCCTCATCGTGAAGCCCGTGTCCCGTCGCGCGGTCACCGCGCTCCGCTCCCCCGTCCGCGTCGCGATCGCAGGTTGGCTGACGCCGGCCGCCCTCGGCGCGGTGCAGATGGTGACGCTGTTCGGCGTGCTGTCGATCGCGCTCGGCTTCTCGTTCACGCATCCGCTGCCGACCCTCGGCATCCTGCTGCTCGCGTCGGCCACCTTCGCCGCCATCATCCTCGCGCTCAACGTGTGGCTGGGGTCGGTCGGGCAGTTCCTGGGCCTCGTGTTGATGGTGCTGCAGCTCGTGACCGCCGGCGGCACGTTCCCGTGGCAGACGCTGCCGGCGCCGCTGGCGGCCCTGCACCACGTGCTGCCGATGGGGTACGTCGTCGACGCGATGCGGCAGGTCATGTACGGCGGTGTCGCCGGCCGCGCCTGGGCGGATGCCGCGGTGCTCGCGACGTGGCTCGTCGGCGCCCTGCTGCTCGCCGTCGCCGGGGTCACGCGCATGACGTTCCGGCGGACGATGCCCGACCTGCAGCCGAGCCTGATCGGCTGAGACTCAGCCGCCCGCGCCGGGCGGGGTCTCCTTCGCGTCGGCGAGCTCGTCGACGTGCAGGGTCCGCCGGTCGATCGTGCCGTTGCGGTACGCCTGGCGCCCGACCATGTGGGCCGACAGCGGCGCCGTCGCGAACTGGATGACGAGCACGGGCACGAGGAAGGCGACGACCGCCCACGACTGCAGCTCGATCCCCACCGCGATGGCGATCAGCAGGAGCCCGAGCACCTGCGGCTTGGTCGCCGCGTGCAGGCGGGTCGGCACGTCGCGGAGGCGCAGCAGTCCGATCGCGGCCGTCAGGCACAGGAGCGCCCCCGCGAGGATGAGGACGAGCGACACGACGTGCAGGATCTCGGTCATCGCTCGGCTCCGTCCCGGCGGGCGACGAACCGCGCGATCGAGACCGACCCGAACACGCCGACGGCCGCGACGATCAGCAGCACGGGAAGCGTCCGCGTGTGATGGTTGATCGCCATCTCGGCGCCGAGCGCGCAGATGAGGAGCGTCAGCAGGACGTCGGAGGCGACGGCGCGGTCGAGGATCGAGGGCCCGACGATGATCCGCCAGACCGTGAGCAGGGCGGCGACACCGAAGACGGCGCAGATGACGACGATCAGGGCGGTGGTCACGAGCGCTCCTCCTCCACGCGGGTGCGGATCTCGGCGCCGCCGGCGCCCGACGCGCGGATCGCCTCGAGCTGGACGGGCGAGCCGACGGCCCGCACGATCCGCGCCTCCCAGCGCTGCACCATCCGCCGCTGCGCGTCGACCTCGGCATCCGTCGCGGCGCCGAGGACGTGCAGGTAGAGGATGCGGCGGTCGCGGTCGGTCTCGAGGACGAGCGAACCGGGGATGAGGGATGCCGTGACCCCGACGTGCGCCATGATCAGGTCGTCGTCGGTCACGAGCGGCACCGCGACGACCGAGGCGCCGGGCTGCCGGCCGGGCCGGACGACCTGCCACGCCACGACGAGCGAGCCCTTCACGACGGCGCCGAGGAACTGCACGAGGAAGACGAGCAGCCACCACGGGTTGAGGCGTCCGGAGAGCTCGACCGGAGGCAGACGGAAGACGCTCGTCACGAACACGGCGACGACGGTCCCGGTCAGGAAGGCGAGTACGGTGAACTGACCCCACAGCAGCATCCAGAGTGCGATGAGCCAGAGGAAGAACGGCAGCTGCCGCCAGATGCCGGTCAGCGCGCTGCGCTTGACGTCAGTTCCCATCGTTCACCTCGTCCTGCAACTGGGTGAGGCTCACGGGGTAGGGAAGCGCCGCGCCGATGCTCGCGCAGAGGTTGTAGAGCGGCCCGGCGAAGAGGGTCAGCGCCACGGTGACGGCCACCATGCCCGCCGTAGAGGCGGTCATGATGCGCGGGATGACGCGGCGCTCGGTCTGCACACCGGCGGCGGGGGCGTCGCCCAGGTACGAGATGCGGTCGACGACACCGGACTCCTCGGTGTGGTCCTCCTCCTCGCGCCAGAACGCGAGGTTCCACGCGCGCATCAGCGCCAGGAGCGTCAGGAGCGAGGTCACGATCCCCGCGACGATGAGGGCGTACATGATCGGCGTGCCGACCTCGGCGGCCGCGTTGAACAGCGCGTACTTGCCGATGAAGCCCGAGAACGGCGGCAGACCGCCGAGGTTGATGGCGGGGATGAAGTAGAGGACGGCGAGCACCGGCGCCGCCTTCATGAGCCCCTTCACCTTGAGGATCGACGTGGACCCCGCCCGGCGCTCCACGAGCCCGACCGCGAGGAACAGGGTGGTCTGCACGACGATGTGGTGGACCATGTAGTAGATCGTGGCGCCGAGGGATTCCGGTGTCGCGATCGCAAGGCCGAAGACCATGTAACCGATGTGGCTGACGAGTGTGAACGACAGGATGCGTTTGAGCTCGGCCTGCGCGACGGCGCCGAGGATGCCGACCACCATCGTCGCGAGCGCCACGATCAGCAGCAGCTGGTTGACGTCGTTCTCTCGGAAGATCTGCGTCTCGGTGCGGATCATCGCGTAGACGCCGACCTTCGTCAGCAGGCCCGCGAACACCGCCGTGACCGGCGCCGGCGCGGTCGGGTACGAGTCGGGCAACCAGAACGACAGCGGGAAGACCGCCGCCTTGATGCTGAAGGCGAGCAGCAGCATCAGGTGAAGGACGAGCTGCACCTCGTCGGGGAGCTCCCCCATCCGGTCCGCCAGCTGGGCCATGTTCACGGTGCCGAGCGCGCCGTAGATGGCGGCGATCGCGGCGAGGAAGAGGATCGACGAGACGAGCGACACGACGATGTAGACGACGCCGGTGCGGATGCGGGACTCGGTGGACCCGAGCGTGATGAGCACGTACGACGCGACCAGCAGGATCTCGAAGCCGACGTAGAGGTTGAAGAGGTCGCCCGCGATGAACGCGTTGAAGATGCCCGCCGCGAGGATCAGGTACGACGGGTGGAAGATCGAGACCGGGGTCTCCTCGTCGCCATCGGCCGCACCCTGGCCGACCGAGAAGAGCAGGACCGCGAGCAGCACGATGCTCGAGACGAGCACGAGCAGCGCCGCGAGGCGGTCGACGTACAGCACGATGCCGAACGGGATCGGCCATCCGCCGACCGACACCGCCAGCGGCATCCCGCTCACATCCACGTAGTACAGCAGCACGGCCGCGACGGCGGCGGCGACCGTGAGGGTCACGATCGAGACGCCCACCTGCACGCGGCGGCGGCGGCCGAAAATCAGCGCGATCCCCGCGCCGAGCAGTGGCAGGGTGACCAGGAGCGGGACGAGCGCGGTCATCGCGGGCCTCCCGGGGTGTCCGTCGGGGCGTCGTCGCGCAGTTCGGCGATGTCCTGCGCGTGGAGGATCACGATGGGCGAGGTCTCCGTCCCGATGAAGTCGGTCGTGGCGTCGTCGTCCTCGTCCGTGATCTCGTCGTCCATCGTCTCCTCGTCGCGGGCGCCGCGCTCGCGCACCTCGCGGTCGGCCTCGTCGTCGATGACGGTGTCGGCCTGACCGAGCTGCCAGGAGCGGTAGATGAGGGCGAGCAGGAAGGACGAGATCGCGAACGTGATGACGATGGCGGTCAACGAGAGCGCCTGCGGCAGCGGGTCGCTGAAGGACTCCCCCTCGCCGGCGCTGCCGTAGAAGGGTGCGACACCCGGGGCGCCCATGACGACGAGCAGGAAGAGGTTGGCGGCGTTGCCGAGCAGCAGGAAGCCGATGAGGACGCGCGTGAGGCTGCGCTCGAGCATCGCGTACACCCCGGCGGCGAACAGCACCCCCATGATGATGACGAGGACGAGCGAAACGGTCATGCGGTCACCCGCTCCCGCTGCGCCTGCGTCTGCCGGTCGACCTCGGCGCCGAGCGACCGCAGCACGTCGAGGACGAGCCCGATGACGACGAGGTAGACGCCGACGTCGAAGATCGTCGAGGTCACGAACTCGACCTCCCCGAGGAGCGGCAGTTCGGCCTTCCAGTAGGTGCTGGTCAGCGGTGCGGCGCCGAAGAACAGGGGCACGATCGCGCACGAGAGCGCGAGGACCATGCCCGCGCCGAGCAGGCGACCGGCATCGGTGGGCGCGGCGGCACCGAGCTCCCACCGTCCGCCCGCCACGTAGCGCATCACGAGGGCCATGCCCGCGACGAGGCCGCCCGCGAAGCCGCCGCCGGGCAGGTTGTGACCGGCGAAGAGCAGGTAGACCGACACGACGATGATCGAGTGGAAGAGGATGCGGACGATCACCTCGAGCAGCAGCGATCGGTTCTCGGGCTTGACCTTCAGCCCGCCGACGAGCCAGGCCTGCCGGGTCGAGCCGGGCGCCGTCGAGCGCGGGCGCGGGCCATCGGCCGTCTCGACGAGCGGACGGCGGCTGCGACTCGTGCTGGTCGGCATCGACGGCAGGACGCGGCTGTCGGAGCGGTTCGTGACGAAGACGAGCGAGGCGACACCCGTCGCGGCGAGGATGAGCACCGAGAGCTCCCCCATCGTGTCCCAGCCGCGGAGGTCGACGAGGGTGACGTTGACCACGTTCTTGCCCTGTCCGATCTCGTAGGCCAGGTCGGGGAACGGACCCGAGACGGGGTCGGCGACGCGGGCCCCCGTGGCGATGAGGGCGATCGCCGCCATCGTGACGCCGACACCGATGCCGATGACGGCCCGGACCACCGGCAGCACCGAGGCGTTATGGTCGCCGAGACGGGCGGGGATGCGGCGCAGCACCAGGGCGAAGGCGATGAGGGTCACGGTCTCGACCAGGATCTGCGTGAGCGCGAGGTCGGGGGCACCGCTCGTCGCGAACAGCAGCACCATGCCGAGCCCCGTCACCGAGACGAGCACGACCCCGGTGTAGCGCTTACGGGCGCGGATCGCGACGAAACCGGCGAGGATCATGACCGGTGCCGCCAGCAGCTGGGCCGGGCTCTGCCACGCGTCGACCGCGAAGCGCCATTCCGTACCGGCGAGCAGCGCCGTAGCCTCCGCCGCGACGAACACGACGAAGATCGTGCCCACGTAGAACGGCAGCGAGCCGCGCTGGGTGAGCGAGGTGGTCCAGACCGAGATGCGGGCGATGCCGCGCAGGGACAGGTTGTAGACGTCGTTCGCCGTGAACGGCATGACACGCGCCTTCAGCGGGCGCCGCTGGGTGAACCAGAACAGCAGCGCTCCGAGCGCGATCGAGCCGAGCGACAGGAACAGCGCCGGCTCCCACCCGTGCCAGAGTGCGAGGTGGGACTCCTTGCCGCCCTCTTCGAGCGGGATGCCGTCGGCGTACCCGGCGATCGCCGCGTCGACCAGCGGCGCCGCGACGCCGGCGACCATCGTGAGACCGCTCAGCACGACGGGGGCCACGAGGAAGCCGATCGGCGGGTCGGGCCACTCGGTGCGCTCGAGCGGGGCGCCGGCGGCATCCTTCTTCGTCCAGAACGCACCCCACACGAAACGGATGCCGTACGCCGCCGTCAGAGCCGAACCGAGGAGGATGCCGATGAGCGGGATGAGGGCCGCCGGCTCGGTGCCGCCCTCGAGGAACGAGGCGAGCGCGGCCTCTTTCGCGACGAAGCCGACGGTCGGGGCGACCCCCGCCATCGAGGCGATCGCGATGATCGAGAAGGTTGCGAGGGTGGGCGCCTGCCGACCGACGCCCGAGAGCTCCGCGATGTCACGGGTGCTGAGCTGGCGGTCGATGACGCCGACGACGAGGAACAGCGCCGACTTGAAGAGGGCCTGCCCGACGAGCAGGGCGAGACCGGCGAGTGCGCTGTTGCGTTCGCCGTACCCGAGGACGACGGTCAGCATGCCGAGCTGGCTGACGGTGCCGAAGGCGAGGATGCGCTTGAGGTCGGACTCCCGCAGCGCCTGGAAGCCGCCGAGCAGCATCGTGAAGACACCGAGTCCGATGACGATGGGACGCCAGGGGTCGGTGTCGGCGAAGGCCGGGGCGAAGCGGGCGATGAGGTAGATGCCCGCCTTCACCATGGCGGCGGCGTGCAGGTAGGCGCTCACCGGGGTCGGCGCGGCCATGGCGCCGGGCAGCCAGAAGTGGAACGGGAAGATGGCCGACTTGCTGAGCGCACCCACGAGCAGCATCACGATCGCGGCATCCAAGGCGACGGCCTGGCCGCCCTCGAAGATCGGGCCGGTCTCGAGGATCGTCGCGATGCTCGTCGTGCCGTAGAGGACGACGAGCATGACGACGCCGATGAGCATGACGAGCCCGCCGAGGGTCGTCACCAGCAGGGCCTGCAGCGCGGCACGACGGCTCGCGCCGCGCCGGTGGTAGAAGCCGATGAGCAGGTACGAGAGGACGCTCGTGACCTCCCAGAGCATGATGAGCACGACGATGTCGTCGGTCAGCACGAGCCCGTACATCGCCCCGGCGAAGGCGAGCAGCACCGCCGAGAACGTCGCGAGGCCCTCGGTCTTGCCGGCGAAGTACCAGCGGCAGTAGATCATCACGAGGGCGCCGACGCCGGTGACGATGAGGGACATCACCCACGACAGGACGTCCATCCGCATCGACACCTGCACCGCGAGATCCGGGATCCAGATGTATGTCTCGAACGGGATATCCCCGGCGAGCACGGCGGGGCTCTGCCAGGCCGTGTGCACGAACGCGGCGATCGGGACGATGGCCGCGACGAGGAAGGTGCGTGACCCGAGGCGCGCGACGAGTGCCGGAAGGAGGAGGGGCACGAGCGCGAACGCCGCGAGGAGAATCAGCAACCTGGCCTCCTCTGTGCACTCGCGGGGGTCGAGGACTCCAGTCTACCGGCTGACGACCAGCCGGCGCCCGGCGGGTTCCCAGGTCAGGCGGGTACCGGACCGGTCGTGTTCCCGCGTCGGAATGTGCAGGTGAGGGTGAGGGATGCCGGGTCCCGCCCCTCGAGCATCGCGACGACGGCCTCGCCCGCGGCGCGCCCCTTCGCGATCGCGTCCTGCACGAGCGTCGTCAGGGCGTACGGCGCGAGCCCGTCGACCGTGATGCCGTCGAAACCCGTCACGCTGAGGTCCTCGGGGACACGCAAACCTGCCTCCTCGGCCGCGCGGATGACGCCGGCGGCGAGCAGGTCGCTCTGCGCAATGATCGCCGTGGGCCGCTCCCCCTGCAGCAGGACGCGACCGGCGGCGAGTCCCTCGTCGATCGAGCTCGCCCCGACGGCGTAGGCGGGCGCGTCGGGGTAGACCTGCCGCGCGCCGCGCAGGCGGTCGCGGGTGACCTCGACGGCGATTCGGCTGGGGTCGTCGATGAAGCCGCGGGGGCGCGTGGCATCCTTCGTCAGCGTGACGAGGGCCACCCGCTCGTGTCCGAGCGAGCGCATGTGCTCGGCGGCGGTGCGCTGGGCTTCGACATTGTCGAGCAGGATCTGCGGCACGTCGGGTCCGGCGTCGCCCTCGATGACGACGACGGGGATGCCGCGGCGCCCGAGGACGTCGACCGAGGACTGCAGGATCTCGTTGCACCCGAGCAGGATCGCGGCGTCGACCGGCGCCGTCGTGAGCGTGGGCGCCGACTCGACGGGTCCCTCGTCGTGGAGGAGCAGGACGCCGGCGCCGATGGGCGCGAGCGCATCGGTGAGACCGTCCATCATCGCCGCGGTGACGGGGTCGCGGAACGCGGACGCGAGGCGCTCGCGGAAGAGCACGGCGACGACGCCGGCACGTCCGGTGCGCAGCGATGCCGCCCGCGGATCCGGTCCGCTGTACCCGAGGGCCTCGGCCGCTTGCAGCACTTTGGCGCGGGTGGCGTCCGACACGGACACCTTGCCGCTGAAGACGACGGATGCCGTCGATGCCGACACCCCGGCTTCACGCGCGACGTCGGAGATCGTCGCTCGGCGGCTGCTCATCTTTCGATCGTAGCCGCACGGATCCGATTCTCGAATCGATTCGGAGATCCCGCTAGAGTGACGCCATGACGTTGCAGCTCACCGCCTCCCGCCTGTGGACCTGGCGCCTCGCCGTGTTCGCGATCTTCACCGCGAGCGGTCTGAGCATCGCGACGTGGGCGTCGCGGGTGCCCTCGATCAAGGCCGCCCTCGGCATTGAGAACTCGACCATCGGCCTGCTCCTTCTCGGCATGGGCGTCGCGTCGATCCTCGGCCTGTCGGTGTCCTCCGTCATCGCCGCCCGCATGGGGACGCGTCGCGGGATGCTGACGGTCATGCTGGTCCTTGCCGTGGGGCTGTTCCTCATCGGCCTCGGCACCGACGTCGCGCCCTCGCTCCTGCTCGTCCTCATCGGGCTCGCCCTCTTCGGGTTCGGAAACGGCGCGCTCGACGTGCTCATGAACGTCGACGGTGCGGCGATCGAGGTCGAGGTGGGCAAGACGATCCTGCCGCTGTTCCACGCCTTCTTCAGCCTCGGCACCGTCATCGGCGCCGGCATCGGCGCGCTGGTGGCCGGTGCACGCATCGGCGTCTTCCCGCACACCGCCGTGATCGCCGTCGCGATCGTCGTCCTCGCGGTCGTCGCCTTCGCGTACGTGCCGCAGCGCGACTTCGGCGCCCCGGACGCGGCACCCAGCGGGTGGCGTTCGCGGCTGGCGGCCGCGCTGTCGGCGTGGCGCGAACCGCGCACCTACGTGCTGGGCGTGGTCATGCTCGGTATGGCATTCGCCGAGGGCGGCGCGAACGACTGGATGGCCCTCGGCGTGAGCGAGGACCACGAGGGCGGCGTCGCACTCGGCGCCGCGGCGCTCACGGTCTTCTCCGTGGCGATGACCGTCGTGCGGGTCTTCGGCGGCCCGCTCGTCGACCGCTTCGGCCGCGTCGCGACGCTGCGGGTGCTGGCGATCACGGCCGTGGTCGGCATCCTGCTGTTCATCCTGGCGCCGAACCTGCCACTCGTCTTCGTCGGCGCGGCCCTCTGGGGCGTGGGCGCCTCGCTCGGCTTCCCGCTCGGGATGTCGGCCGCCGCCGACGACCCCGAGCACGCAGCTGCGCGGGTGAGCGCCGCCGCGACCATCGGCTACGTCGCATTCCTGTGCGGCCCGCCGATCCTGGGTGTCATCAGCACGCACATCGGCCTGCTCAACACGCTGTTCATCATCGCCGCGCTGGTCGCGGCGTCGGGGTTCGCCTCGGGCGCCGCCAAGCCCCTGCCGGGCACCCGCGGCACCAGCCACTGAGGGGCGTCAGAACAGACGCGGAGCTCCCGACTCGATGCCCTTCATCTCGTCGTAGTCGAGGGTGACGCAACGGATGCCGCGGTCCGCCGCCAGGACCTTCGCCTGCGGCTTGATCTCCTGAGCGGCGAAGACGCCGGTGACCGGCGCGAGGTGCGGGTCGCGCCCCAGCAGTTCGAGGTAGCGCGTGAGCTGCTCGACGCCGTCGATGTCGCCCCGACGCTTGACCTCCACCGCCACGGTGCCGCCCTCAGGGTTGCGCAGCAGCAGGTCGACCGGTCCGATGGCGGTGGGGAACTCCCGGCGCACGAGCGTCAGGTTCTCGCCGATGACGCCGACCTGCTCCGCGAGCAGCCGCTGCAGGTCGGCCTCGACACCGTCCTTGACGAGGCCCGGGTCGGTGCCGAGCTCGTGCGACGAATCGTGCAGCACCTCGTAGATCCGGATGGTCAGCTCATCGCCTGACTTGGCGTGCGTCACGCGCCACTTCTCAACGACGTCGACGTCGTCCTCGCCGGGCTCGATGACCGTCAGCGTGCACGGCGGGCTCATCCAGTTGAGCGGTTGGTGCTGGATGTCGCGGTGGAACGCGACCGTGCCGTCGGCCTTCACCATGATGAGGCGGGTGGCGGGCGGCAGGTGGGTGTTGAGGCGACCGGTGTAGTCGACGGAGCAGCGGGCGATGACGAGACGCACGGCGACGAGCCTACCCGCGGGCCCGTTCGGGATCGTCCGGGAATGGGCTCCGACGCCCCGTCCGCGGCTGACGGCTCGTACCGTGGACGGCGAGCAGGTGCGCCGGTGGCGGTCCGTCTCCGGGGGGAGAACGAGATCACCACGTCACCGGGCACCGTCGCTGCACGCGGATTCGGGCTCGCGTGCCGCTCACCGCGGTGGTGCCGTGTCGGTGACCCGGGGTCCGACTCGGCACCTCCGCGGCTCTACGATGACGGTGTGGGGGGCACGAGCGACACGAGTGCGGCGCGCATCGACGAGCTGGTCTCGGAGCTCCGCACCCTGCGCGACGCGAGGGGCGTCTCGTACCGCGAACTGGCCGCCCGGATCACCGAGCGGCGCATAGCCGGCGCGAACCCCGCGGCGGCGCGCGTCGCCCACACCACGATCTCGGATGCGTTCCGGCTCGGTCGGCGTCGGCTCAACGCCGGCCTCGTCGCCGAGATAGCGGAGGCGCTCGGCGAGGACGCCACTGCGGTGTCCTCGCTGGCAGGCGCGGGTGGCGCAGGCCGTCGCCACCGATCCGGTCCACTCTCCGGCGCCGGTCACGGAGACACCGCCCCCTCCCGCGGTGGGGCGCACGCCGGGACGCGTGATCGCCGTCATCGTCGCGGGCGTCCTCCTGAACTCGACCGGCAAGTTCGTGAACCCCCTGCTCGGCGACGTGTTCTTCTTCGACATGGCGGGGACGGCTCTCGTGGCCATCCTCGCGGGCCCCTGGGCGGCCGCCTCCGTCGGCGTCCTCTTCATCACCGTCGAACTCCTCAAAGGTCAACTCGTCGACGCGGTGTTCTCGGTGACGATGGTGTCCGCCGGACTCGTCTGGGGATTCGGGGCGTCCCGATTCCGCCTCGCCGCCTCGCTCCCCCGCTTCCTGGGGTTGAGTGCCGTCGTGGCAGCGGTCACCTCGGCGATCGCGGTTCCCATCACGGTGTTCTACTTGGGTGGCTCCACCGACCGCGGGCTCGACGGCCTGCGCGACGTCGTGAGGGGGATGATCGGGGTGAACCCCGAGGTCGCGATCGGCATCGTGAACATCACCATCTCCCTCATCGACAAGATGGTCGTCGGCGCCATCGCGTACGCCCTTGCGGTCCTCGTCCGTCGGACGCTCCGACCCGCCCGTAGGCTGGACGCATGACGACACGCTCCCCCTGGTCCTGCATCCTCTGGGACGTGGACGGCACCATCGTCGATGCATCGGACGGCATCCTCAGCCGACTCGACCGCTGCCTGAGCCACTTCGGGTACCCCGCCCCGACCCGCGCGGAACTGGTCCACTGGATCGGACCGCCCATGTACGACTCGTTCCAGAAGAACGTGGGGATGACCCCGGAGCAGGCGACCGAGGCGGTCACCTACTACCGCGCACTCGGCAAGCAGGACGGGTACACGGCGCGCACGCGGCTCTACCCGGGTGTCGGGGAGCTCATCGCGGACATCTCGGCCGCCGGCATCCCGCAGGCGACGGCGAGCTCGAAGCCGGAGGTCCAGGTCGTCGCGCTGATGGAGCACTACGGTCTGGCCGAGCACATGCAGGCGATGGCGGGCGCGACCCCGGACGAGAAGACCCTCGCCTCGAAGGCGGACATCGTGGCGGAGTCACTGCGGCGGCTGCGCTCGATGGGGGTCGACACGAGCCGACCGATCCTCATCGGGGACCGCCATCACGACATCGATGGGGGCGCGGCGAACGGCGTGCCCGTGATCTTCGTGCGGTGGGGCTTCAGTTGGCCCCACGAGTCAGAAGGAGCGCAGGCGGCGGTCGACACGATGGTCGAGCTCCGCCGCCTGCTCCTCACTGAAGAGGTGTGAAACCTCAGAGGGGACGGATGTTCTCCGCCTGAAGACCCTTGGGGCCCTGTGCGATGTCGAACTCAACTCGCTGGTTCTCTTCCAGCGAGCGGTAGCCCGACGATTCGATGGCCGAGTAGTGGGCGAAGACGTCGGCGCCGCCTTCATCGGGAGCGATGAACCCGAAGCCCTTCTCCGAGTTGAACCACTTGACGGTACCGCTGACGCTCATGAACTGCCTTACTGATTGTTGCCGGCGACACGTCCGCCGGTCGTTCCCCAACCTAGCCCTCGCAGCCTGTGCAGTCACCCCCCACGTGCGAAGGTGACACAAACGTTGCCGGACGTACACCCGGCGTCTGCCCATCCGGCGACTGCAGCGATACCCCCCGGGGTATCATCAGGACATGCGGACCATCATCATCGGAGGTGTCGCGGCAGGGATGTCGGCGGCCACGCGCCTGCGCCGTCTCGACGAACAGCGCGAGATCGTCGTCTTCGAGCGCGGCGCGCACGTCTCCTTCGCGAACTGCGGACTCCCTTATTACGTCGGCGGCGTGATCGCCGACCGGTCGTCGTTGCTGCTGCAGACCCCCGCATCGCTCGCCGCGCGCTTCGCGCTGCGCGTGCACGTGCGGCACGAGGTGACGGCGATCGACGCCGCGTCCAAGGTCGTCAGGGTGCGCGACCTCGATGCCGGCACCGAACGGGACGAGCCGTTCGACGACCTCGTGCTCGCCATGGGAGCGGCGGCGACCAGCGGCATCCCGGGCGAGGGCGTTCCGGTCGCGACCCTGCGCAGCGTCGACGACGTCGATGCGATCACCGAGGTCCTCGCGGGGCTGCGGACGCCGCGGACGGTCGTGGCCGGTGGCGGGTTCATCGGCGTGGAAGCCGTCGAGAACCTCGCGCACCGCGGCGCGCAGGTCATCCTCGTGCAGCGCGGGACGCAGGTGCTGAGCGCCCTCGACCCCGAGATGGCCTCGCCCGTCCACCGTGCGCTGTCGACCGCCGGAGTGGACGTCCGCACCCGGACCACGATCGAGCGTCTCGAGGCCGGCGCCGTCGTCCTGTCCGACGGCAGCCGCGTGCCCGCCGATCTCGTCGTCGACGCGCGCGGCGTGCGTCCCGACGTCCGGATCGCCGAGGCCGCGGGCATCGCACTCGGCCCGACCGGCGGCATCGCCGTCGACGACCGGCACCGCACGAACATCCCGGGCGTGTGGGCCGTGGGCGATGCGGTCGAGAAGACCGACCACCTCGACGGCGCCGCGACCCTCGTCACCATGGCGGGCCTCGCCAACCGGCACGGCCGAGCGGCGGCCGACGACATCGCCGGCTTCGTCACCGCACCCGCGACCCCCGCGCTCGGGACGACGATCGTCGGCATCCTCGGCCTCACGGTCGGGCTCGTCGGCTGGAGCGAGCGCCGGCTCGTCGCGACGGGCCGGGCGCACCGCGTCGTGCACACCCACCCCTTCTCGCATGCGACGTACTACCCGGGTGCCGAGCAGATGGCGATGAAGCTGCTCGTCGACCCCGAGACCGACCTGATCCTGGGGGCGCAGATCTGCGGCGGAGCCGGCGTCGACAAGCGGCTCGACGTCCTCGCCGTCGCCATGACGACCGGGCTCACGGCATCCGCTCTGTCCCAGCTCGAACTCGCGTACGCACCGCAGTACGGATCGGCGAAGGACGCGATCAACATGGCGGGGTACGTCGCCGAGAACCTCGCGACGGGAGCCGACCGCACGATCCAGTGGCACGAAGTGGATGCCGCCCGCGCGGCCGGCGCCGTCGTGGTCGACGTCCGCACAGCCGAGGAGAATGAGGCCGGCGCGATCCCCGGCGCCGTCCTCCTGCCGCTCGACGAGATCCGCGAGCGTCATGCGGAGCTGCCGGACGCGCCCCTCATCGTCCACTGCAGGGTCGGACAGCGCGGGCACACCGCGAGCCGCCTGCTGCAGCAGCTGGGGCACGATGTCCGCAACCTCGACGGCGGCTGGCTCACGTGGACCGACGGCCTCGAGGCCGCCGCGCGCGAGGAGGTCTGACGGTGTCGACGGCGCTCCGGGACGACGAGGCCGTCCGCCGCATCGCGAACCGCCTCAAGCGCGCGCAGGGCCAGCTCGCCGCCGTGATCGCCGCCGTGGAGGACGGCGGCGACTGCCGTGCGGTGGTCACACAGCTCTCTGCCGTGTCGAGCGCGATCGATCGGGCCGGGTTCGCGGTCATCGCCGCCGCCATGCAGCAGTGCCTCGGCGAGGACGACGCCGAGCTGCAGATGGCGGACCTCGAGAAGCTCTTCCTCTCGCTGAGCTGATCGGCGCGTCATCAAGGGACGGGCACCGGCATCCGCTCTGGTCACGCGGGTGACGGCGGTCTACGGTGAGCGGATGACCGGACTCACCCCGTATCTGACGTTTCCCGGCACGGCGCGCGATGCGCTGTCCTTCTATCAGGGGGTGTTCGGCGGCGACCTCGTGCTGAACACGTTCGCCGAGTTCGAGCGCGTCGACGGTCCCGGCGATTTCATCGCCCACGGGATGCTGACCGGCCCGGTCGCGCTCTTCGCCTCGGACGGTGGTCCCGGGGACGAGGCGCTGCAGCTGCGTGGAGTGATGTTCGCCCTGCTGGGGGCTGCGGAGCCGGCTGTCCTCGAGACGTGGTTCGCCCGGCTGGCCGACGGAGGCCGGATCGTCGACGATCTGCAGCTGCGCGCCTGGGGCGACGACGACGGAACGGTCAGCGACCGCTTCGGGGTCACCTGGCTCATCGGCTACCAGGGCTGATCCGGGCTCAGGCCCGCCGGCGGCGCCCGCGGATGAGCGCAGAGCCCACGGCGACGGTGGTCCCCGCGACGATCCCCACGACGGTCTCCCACAGCCGGTCCGTCAGCAGAACGCCGACCGTGGTGGGCGCGGCGAGCTGGACCATGAGCAGGGCGAGCGGCGTGATGAAGACCATCGCGATCGCGTAGTTGCGCCCGACGAAGAGCTCGGCGCCCGCCTGCAAGGCGACGGCGATGAGGATGACCGTGAGGGGCGGCAACCCCAGGGCGAGGATGCCCGCCGCGACGAGCACGCCGAGCAGGGTGCCGATGAGCCGCTGCAGCCCGCGGATGACGCGGGCCTTCACGTGCGGGCCGCTCACCGCAGCGACCGCGCCCACCATCGCCCAGTACCAGTGGGCGTGGAAGAGGAGCAGTCCGGCTGCGCCGGCGAGCACCGTCGCGACCGCGACCGTGAGGGCCATCTCCGCGGCGACGGCGCCCACCGGCATCCGGTTCTTCGTCCGCGTGAGACGGGGGATCCGGCGACCGGTCACCGTCTCTGAGACGAGGGTCACCGCGAGGGAGAAGAAGACGGCGGCCAGACCCACGACGAGGACATGGCCGAAACGCGCGCCTTCTGCAGGGATGGATGCCGTGGCCCCGGCCGCGAACACGATGAACAGCGCGCCGGGCGGGTGCCACTGCGTCGCATACGCGAGCAGGGTCGCCATGGAGGCGACCGCAGCCACGACCACGATCGCGAACGGAGCCGGCACGTCGGCGACCGAGAGCGCGGTGCCGATGAGCATCGCGGCGACCACGACCGTCCCGGCGGCCACCTGCATCCGGACGCGGTCGCCGATGCGATCGGTGCGGCCGTAGAGCGAGGCGAAGGCTCCGAAGCTCGCATAGATGCTGAGGTCCAGGCGACCTATCGACCACAGGACGACGAGGGGGACGCCGACGCTGATCGCGGCCCGGATCGCGACGGTGTGGTCGCGATCGTAAGGGGCGACGCGGATGACGCCGGTCCAGATCCTCCCGCGCGACGTGCTCATCGTACGAGCCTAAAAGCCCGGCTGCATCGCCCGGAAACGACGAAGCCGGTCGGGGTTCTCACCACCGACCGGCTTCGTTTCGCACTGTCTGTGCGCGAGGGGGGAGTTGAACCCCCACGCCCTTTCGGGCACTGGCACCTGAAGCCAGCGCGTCTGCCTATTCCGCCACTCGCGCGAACCCGTGTCGCCACGGGATCAACTTTCCGAGGATATCATGGCGCGAGCCCGCCGGAGAAACGGCCGCAGCTGTGTTCCCCAGACCCTGCCAGGGTCGACAACTAGCATGTGAGCACCGGTCCAGACTGCCTGAGGAGCCCCGTGGGACTACTTGACAGCTTCGAGAAGGGAATCGAGCGCGCCGTGAACGGCGCGTTCGCGAAGACCTTCCGCAGCGGTGTGCAGCCTGTCGAGATCGCCTCCGCACTGCGTGCCGAACTCGATGCGAAGGCCGCCGTCGTCTCGCGCGACCGCATCCTCGTGCCGAACACGCTCGTCGTCCGGCTCGCCCCCGCCGACCACGAACGCATGGGCGCCCTCGGCCGCACCCTGCACGACGAACTCGTACAGCTGGTCGAGGGCCACGCCAAGGCGCAGAAGTACAGCTTCGCGGGCCCCGTCTCGCTCGCGATCAACCCCGACGAGTCCCTGACGACCGGCACCGTCCGCGTCGACTCGCGCTCCGCCTCGGCCGAGGAGGTCTCGTGGCACGGCGTCGTCGAGATCGACGGCACGCAGCACCGCCTCACCGGCAGCCGCACCGTGATCGGCCGAGGGACGGATGCCGACATCACGATCCCCGACGCCGGCACCAGCCGTCGCCACGTCGAGATCCTGTGGGACGGTCGCCGTGCGATGGTCCGCGACCTCGGCTCGACCAACGGCACCCAGCTGAACGGGCAGAAGGTCTCGGAGGCCGCCCTCGAGCCGGACTCCGTGGTCACGATCGGCCGCACGCGCATCACGTTCCGCGTCGTCGCGCAGGCGGCATCCCGCATCCCCCCGCGGCCGCAGGATCCCGCGACCCGCTTGTTCGACCTCGGAGGCCAGGCATGAGCGAACTGACACTCCTGCTGCTGCAGATCGGATTCCTGATCCTGCTGTGGTTCTTCGTCTTCGCAGTGGTCTACTCGCTGCGCGCCGACCTGTTCGGCGTCAAGGTGCGCAAGATGCCCGAGCCGGCACCGGCCGCCGCGGGCCCCGTCGCGACGGCCCCGGCCAACGCCGAGACCTCCATCGTCTCGCCGGTCATGACGCGCCCGGCGGCACCCTCGGGTCCCCAGAAGGCGACGGTCAACACCGTGTCCCGCATCGTCATCACGAGCGGACCGAAGGCCGGACTCGAACTGCCCCTCGGTGACGAGCCCCTGACGATCGGCCGCTCCAGCGAGTCGGGCCTCGTCATCCGCGACGACTACACCTCGAGCCACCACGCCCGCCTCGTCCTCTGGGGTGAGCAGTGGATGGTGCAGGACCTGGACTCGACGAACGGCACCTGGCACGACGGCGAGCGCGTGGCATCCCCCGTCCCCGTCATCGTCGGCGCTCCGATCAAGGTCGGCGCCACGACGTTCGAGCTGCGGAAGTAACGGCCCGCACCGATGGTCTTCGAGGGCTCGAGCGCCGCCATCTCGCATACCGGGAAGGTCCGCTCCAACAACCAGGACTCGGGCTTCTCGGGCTCGAACCTGTTCGTCGTCGCCGACGGCATGGGCGGGCACGCCGGCGGTGACATCGCCTCGAGCATCGCCGTCCACCACCTCGAGGGCCTCGACCACGCATTCCCGACGCCGGCCGAAGCCGAGCGCGAGCTCCGTGACGCGATCGTCGACGCCGCCCACGTCCTCGTCGACACGGTCACCGAGCGCCCCGAGCTGGCCGGCATGGGCACGACGGTCAGCGCCGTGCTCATGGTCGACGACTACGCCGTCATCGCCCACATCGGCGACTCCCGCGTCTACCTCTTCCGCGACGGCGTGCTGACGCAGATCACGACCGACCACACCTTCGTCCAGCGCCTCGTCGACTCGGGCCGGATCACCCCCGAAGAGGCGCGCTACCACCCGCGCCGGTCCGTCCTCATGCGCGTGCTCGGCGACATGGGCACCGATCCCGAGGTCGACGCGTTCATCATGCAGACCCAGCCGGGCGACCGGTGGCTCATCTGCTCCGACGGACTGTGCGGCGTCGTCGACGACGCGCAGACCGCGAAGGTCCTGCGCCAGGACCTCGCCCCGGGTCGGACCGCCGACATGCTCCTGAAGCTGGCGCTGGATGCCGGCGCCCCCGACAACGTCACGATCGTCCTCGTCGACGTGGGCGGGCGGCATCCGATGTTCAGCGGCACCGCGACCATCGTCGGGTCCGCGGCCACCCCGAAGGGCATCGAGGTCCCCGTCGCGCGCCCCGCCCGGACGGGCTGGTTCCAGACCGGACGCCAGGCGGCGAACGAGCCCAGCCACTTCGAGCCCGCGGCCGAGTACCTCGAGGAGCTCATCGAAGAGGACCGCCGCCGCGCGCGCCGCCGCCGCGTCTGGTGGTTCGTCGGCTTCATCGCGATCGTCGCGGTGCTCGCCGCGGGCGTCTTCGCCGGCTACGCCTGGACGCAGACGCGCTACTTCGTCGGCCCCGACGACGACAGCGTCGTGATCTACCGCGGCATCCAGCAGGACATCGGTCCGATCTCGCTGTCCACGCCGTACGAGGACACCGACATCCTCCTCGCGGACCTGCCCGCGTATCAGCGGCTGTCCGTGGAGCAGACCATCTCCGCCCGATCCCTCGCCGACGCCGAGGCGATCGTCGACAACCTCCGCCAGGGGACCCCATGACAGCCGCGGTAGAAACCGACACGACGGTCATCAAGGCACTCCGGAAACTCCGGATGCCGGCGACCCAGCGCAACCGCGAGCTCGGCCTGCTCGTGTTCGCCATCATCGTCTCGACGGTCGCCGTGCTGCTCGTCCAGCTGGGCACCCGCGACGAGATCGACCCGACGTTCCTCTCGTACTGCGGATGGCTGGCGGGGCTGTCGCTCGCGCTGCACATCGTGACGCGCATCTGCGCCCGCGACGCCGACCCGTTCGTCCTGCCGATCGCGACGCTCCTCACGGGCATCGGCGTCGCCATGATCTACCGCCTCGACATCGCCGAGGACCGCGTCGGCTGGTCCTCGCTCGGGTTCCGCCAGCTCGTCTGGGCGGCGATCGCGATCGCCGGCGCCATCCTCATCGTCATCTTCCTCCGGAACTACCGTGTGCTCTTCCGATACACGTACGTCTTCGGCCTCAGCGGCATCCTGCTGCTGCTGCTCCCCTTCGTCCCGGGACTCGGCATCGAGGCGGGCGCCGACGTCTGGGTGTCGGTCGCCGGTGTCTTCTCGTTCCAGCCCGGTGAGCTCGCGAAGATCTGCCTCGCGATCTTCTTCGCCGGCTACCTCGTCCGCACCCGCGAGGCCCTCACCTCGGTCGGCACGCGCTTCCTCGGGATCACCTGGCCGCACGCCCGCCAGCTCGGGCCGCTGCTGATCGTGTGGGGTGTCTCGCTCGGGATCATCGTCCTTCAGCGCGACCTGGGTACCGGCATCCTCATCTTCGGCATGTTCATCGCGATGCTCTACGTGGCGACGGGCAAAGCGAGCTGGGCGATCCTCGGCGTCCTCCTGGCCGTCGCGGGCGCCCTGGCCGCCTCGCAGGTCCTGCCCTACGTCGCCTCCCGGTTCTCGAACTGGCTCGACGCCTTCAACCCGGACTACATCAACGGCAGCAGCTACCAGCTCGTCTCGGGCATCTTCGGCCTCGCCCACGGCGGACTCATCGGCACCGGCTGGGGCTTGGGCCGACCCGACCTGACGCCGCTCGCCCACAACGACTACATCCTCCCGAGCCTCGGTGAGGAACTCGGCCTGGTCGGCGTCTTCGCGATCCTGGCCCTTTACATGGTCTTCGTCAGCCGCGGCATCCGGATCGGCATCGCCGGTCAGGACGACTTCGGAAAGCTGCTCGCGACGGGGCTGTCGTTCACCCTCGCGCTGCAGGTGTTCATCATGGTCGGCGGCGTCACCCGTCTCATCCCGCTGACGGGTCTGACGATGCCGTTCCTCGCGGCCGGCGGTTCCTCCCTCATCGCGAACTTCCTCATCATCGCGATCCTGTTGAGGATCTCGGATGCCGTCCGCTCCAGGCCCCGGGTGGTGATCGGATGACCAAGCAACTCCGTCGACTGAGCGTCGTGGTGCTCCTCATGTTCCTCAGCCTGTTCGCGGCGACGAGCGTGATCCAGGTGGCCCTCGCCGGTCAGCTGAACGAGAACCCCGACAACCGGCGCACGCTGTACGACTCGTACGCGGTGCAGCGCGGCACGATCTTCGCCGGCAGCACGGCGATCGCGTCGTCAGAGCCGAGCGACGACGTCTACAGCTGGATCCGCACGTACCCGGATGCCGAGATGTGGGCGCCCGTGACCGGGTTCATCAACCCCGTCCTGCGCTCCTCGACCGGGCTCGAGTACGCCATGAACGCGGCCCTCGCCGGCACCGGCAGCCAGCAGTTCCTGACCCGTCTCGACCAGATCGTGAGCGGCCAGCCGCCGCGCGGGTCGAACGTGCTGCTCTCGCTCGACCCCGCGGTGCAGAAGGTCGCGTACGACGCGCTGGACGGACTCGAGGGCGCGGTCGTCGCGATGGAGCCCGACACGGGCCGCATCCTCGCGATGGCCACCAGCCCCAGCTTCGACACCAACAAGCTCGCCTCGCACAACAGCTCGGCGGTCAACGCCGCCGATCAGGAGCTGCAGGCGGATCCGCTGCGACCGCTCACCAACCGGGTGACCCGCGAGACGGAGCCCCCCGGATCGACCTTCAAGCTCGTCGTCGCGTCGGCCGCCCTCGCCTCGGGGAAGTACACCCCCGACTCCGAGTTCGACAACCCGGCGACCTTCACGCTCCCGGGAACCAACAACGTCCTGCACAACTTCGACCGCGGCACGTGCGGACCGGGGGAGAAGACGACGCTCGAGACCGCGCTGCGGCTCAGCTGCAACATCCCCATGGCCGAGCTCGCGCTCGAGCTGGGCACCGACGCCATCCGTGAACAGGCGCAGAAGTTCGGCTTCAACTCGGCCTTCGAGATCCCCCTCGACGTCGCCGCGTCGAGCTACCCCGAGGGCTTCGACGCGCCGCAGACCGCGCTCAGCGGCATCGGTCAGACCGACGTACGCGCCACCCCGCTGCAGATGGCGATGGTCGCCGCCGGCATCGCGAACGACGGCGTCGTCATGAACCCGCGGATGGTCGACCGCGTCGTCGCGGCCGATCTGACGGTGCAGGACGAGCCCGCGAACACGCAGTTCGGCGAAGCGCTGACCCCCGAGGTGGCCGAGACGATGACGACCCTGATGATCGGCAATGTCCAAAACGGTGCGGCGTCGGGTGCGAGAATAGACGGCGTCGACGTCGCCGGGAAGACCGGAACGGCGGAGCACAATCCGGGGGACCCGTACACGCTCTGGTTCACCGGTTTCGCGCCCGCAGAGGACCCGGAAGTGGTCGTCACGGTGATGGTGGAGAACGGTGGTGGGCTCGGCCAGAACGGCACGAGCAACGGGATCGCGGCCCCGATCGCGAAGAAAGTGATTGAGGCGGTGCTGAGCGAATGAGACCGACGCAGGGTGTGAGCTTCGGCGGACGGTACGAACTGGACTCGCGGATCGCGATCGGCGGCATGGGCGAGGTCTGGGAGGCCACCGACCACGTCATCGGCCGCACGGTCGCCATCAAGATCCTCAAAGACGAGTACATGGGCGACCCGGGCTTCCTCGAGCGCTTCCGCGCCGAGGCCCGTCACGCCGCGCTCGTGAACCACGAGGGCATCGCCAGCGTCTTCGACTACGGCGAGGAGAACGGCTCCGCCTTCCTCGTCATGGAGCTCGTCCCCGGCGAGGCGCTGTCGACGATCCTCGAGCGCGAGGGCGCCCTTTCGTCCGACAAGACCCTCGACATCGTCGCGCAGACCGCATCGGCGCTGCAGGCGGCCCACGCCGCGGGGCTCGTCCACCGCGACATCAAGCCCGGCAACCTGCTGATCACCCCCGACGGCCGCGTCAAGATCACCGACTTCGGCATCGCCCGCATCGCCGATCAGGTGCCGCTGACCGCGACCGGCCAGGTCATGGGAACCGTTCAGTACCTCTCGCCCGAGCAGGCGTCGGGGCACGCGGCATCCCCCTCCACCGACATCTACTCGCTCGGCATCGTCGCCTACGAACTGCTCGCGGGTCGTCGTCCGTTCACGGGTGAGTCGCAGGTCGCCATCGCGATGGCGCAGATCAACGACACCCCGCCGCCGCTGCCCGACACGGTCGCCGAGCCCGTGCAGCGCTTCGTAATGAGCATGATCGCGAAGAAGCCCGAGGACCGTCCCGCCTCGACCTCCGCCGTCGCGCGTGCCGCCGGCGCGCTGCGTCGTGGGGACGTCGCCGGCGCCGCGGCCATCGTCCCCGCGATCGGCGGCGCCGCCGACGCGGACGCGTTCACCCAGCTGCTGACCCCGACCACGGGATCGGATGCCACGACCCGCCTCCTGCCCGCCGGCGCCGCCGCCGCGGCCGGGGCCGGTGCGGCTGCCGCCGTCGGCACGGGCACGGCCGCACTGTCGACCGACCAGGCCTCGCCCGCGGGGACGCAGCGCAAGAAGAAGCGCAGCCCGTGGACCTGGCCCCTGGTCGCGCTCATCGTGCTGCTGACGATCGTCCTCGTCGGCTTCTTGATCACGCTGTTCATGCCTCAGGGCAACACCGCGGCTCCGAGCAACACGCCCTCGAACCCCCCGTCGAGCGCCAGCGTCCCGCCCTCCTCACCCGCACCGACCCCCACCGAGACCGAGCCGACGACCGCGAACCCCGCGACCCTGGGGCTCGAGGGGAAGACGTGCGGGGAAGCCACCGCGATCCTCAACGAAAACGGTTTCGACAACGTCGTCTGCGAGCGCGGTGCCGAGGCGGACACCGACGCGGAGGCCGGTCAGGTCTACAGCGTCGATCCGACCGGCAACGTGCGCTTCGACCGCGAGATCACGCTGCTGTACTACGCCGACGCCGCGGCGCTCGGAGTGCCCGCTGCCCCCCGCATCGAGGGTGGCAACGGAGACGGCACCGTCACGGCCGGATCGACGGTCCAGGTCATGTGGGACAGCTACACCTGTCCCGCGGGCGCTCCCACGGCGTCGAGCTACACGATGACACTCTCGGGCGGCATCTTCGACACGAACGGCGAGTCGACGGCGAGCTTCGGCATCGACCAGCGTCCGGCGAAGATCGTCGTCGACGACAACAGCCAGGCCCTCTCGGTGACCTACACCGTCACGTGCACGGGCGAGGGCACCGAGCGCGAGTCGGGGAGCTCTCCCGAGGCGTCCGCGTCGATCGTGCCCGCACCCGAGGAGACCCCGCCGGCCGACGGCGAGGGCGACGGCTGACCACGACCGCTTTCAGCGGGCTTTCGAGCGGGGTCGGATAGGCTGTCCGGGTTCCATTCCGGGGAGTGATGTGTCCGTACAGCAACGCGTGCTTTCGGGCCGCTACCGCGTCGATGACCTCATCGGCCGAGGCGGCATGGCTTCGGTGTACCGCGGGCAGGACCTCACGCTCGGGCGCGACGTCGCCATCAAGATCCTCGAGCCGGATCTCGCCGCCGACGGGGCGTTCCGCACGCGGTTCCGCCTCGAGGCGCAGTCCGCGTCGCGCATGTCGCACCCTGCGATCGTCCGTGTCTTCGATGCCGGTGAGGAGACGAGGACGGATGCCGCGGGTCAGCCGCATCCCGAACCGTACATCGTCATGGAGCTCGTCTCGGGGCGCCTGCTGAAGGACATCATCAGCGAGGGTCCCGTCCCGATCGAGGACGCCCTGCGCTACACCGACGGCATCCTCGAAGCCCTCGAGTACTCCCACCGGGCCGGCGTCGTCCACCGCGACATCAAGCCCGGCAACGTCATGGTCACGGATGCCGGTCAGGTGAAGGTCATGGACTTCGGCATCGCGCGTGCCGTGTCGGACTCGTCGTCGACGGTCGCCGAGACCACCGCGATCATCGGAACCGCTTCGTACTTCTCGCCCGAGATGGCCAAGGGCGACCCTGTGGACGCCCGCGCCGACATCTACTCGGCCGGCATCGTCCTCTACGAACTGCTGACGGGGCAGCCGCCGTTCCGCGGCGAGAACCCGATCGCGGTCGCCTATCAGCACGTGTCCGAGGCGCCCGTCCCGCCGTCCGAGGTGGTCGAGACCGTGCCGCGGTCGCTCGACGCCCTCGTGCTGCGCGCGCTCGCGAAGGACCCGTTCCAGCGGCCGCAGACCGCCGTCGCCTTCCGCGACGCCCTCGCCGCCGCGACCGGCCGCAAGGCGCCGAGCAAGCGACGCGTCGAGCACCTCAGCAACGAGCTGTACGGACCCGACCCGAAGCAGGCCGCCGAGACGGCGCGCTCGCTGCGCCAACTGACGAGCGACGACACGATGCGCCGCACGCAGGCCGGGCCCCCCGTCGCGTGGGTGTGGGCCGGCATCGCGATGCTCGCCGTGCTGCTCGTGTCGGTCTTCATCTGGGTGAACACGATCCGCCCGGAGGAGGGGACCGTCACCCCGAACGCGCTCACCGTCCCCGACGTCGTGACGATGACCTGGGACCGCGCGCAGGATGTCCTCGGCAAGGACCAGCTCGAGCCGCTGCAGGTCGGCGAGACGAGCGCCGACGTCCCCGAAGGCGCCGTGGTGCGCACCGACCCCGCGGCCGGCACCACCGTCGCACCGGGAGACCAGGTCACCGTGTACGTCTCAGAGGGTGTCGAGATGGCCGCCATCCCCACCCTCGCCAACCTGACGGTCGACGAGGTGACGACCGCCCTCGAGCAGGAGGGCCTCACGCTCGGTTCGATCACACGACGCAACGACCCGGCCCTGGCGGCCGATGTCGTGATCAGCGGATCGGTGGACGGCGCGCCCGTGACCGCCGGCGAAGAGGTCCCCCTCGGTACCGCCGTCGACCTCGTCGTCGCCACCGGTACCGTCACCGTGGAGGACTTCGCGCTGAACTACACGGTCGACAAGGCCGCCGAGATCCTCGGCTCGGACGAGTACCGCCTCGACCCCGTCATCCAGGAGGATCCCTCCTGCCCGGCCACCGACCCGCGCATGGTGAAGGTGCAGTCGGCGATCGGCGAGGTTCCCGTCGGGTCGGAGATCGTCCTCACGACCTGCAGCGGCTGACTCCCGCGGTCACGCCACGGTGCGATGGGGTGACAGCCGGGCGCCGCGCGCTGCGGCATCCACCACTCCGATGCCCTCCAGCCACGTGCCCAGCAGCAGGTAACCGCCCTCGGTGAGCACGCTCTCGGGGTGGAACTGCACCCCGACCAGCGGCAGCGAACGGTGCGCGAGCCCCATGACCGTGCCGGACTCCGTCCACGCCGTGACGCGCAGGTCGGCCGGAACGCGGTCGCGCTCGACGGCGAGCGAGTGGTAGCGCGTGGCCGTGAACGGCGACGGCAGTCCCGCGAACACCCCGGTGCCGTCGTGGTGCACGGGCGAGGTGCGCCCGTGCATGAGGTCGGCAGCGTGCGAGACGACCCCGCCGAACGCGACCGCGATCGCCTGATGCCCGAGGCACACGCCGAGCAGGGGGGTGGCGGTGGCGGCGCACCGCCGGACGACCTGAATCGACGCACCCGCATCCTCGGGCGTGCCGGGGCCGGGAGAGATCACGACGCCGTCGGCCGCGTCCACGCGCGAGAGCGCATCCGCGGCATCCGATTCGACCATCTCGACGTCGGCGCCCAACTCGACGAGGTACCCGATCAGGGTGTGGACGAAACTGTCGTGGTTGTCGACGACGAGGACACGGATGCCGATGGTCACCCGCCGCCGCCGACGGTGGACTCCTCGCTCGGCCACAGCGTGTGGAAGACCCATGGAAACGCGTAGTAGAAGAGCAGGTACAGGATGATCGCGGCCAGCACGATCAGGATCAGCACCCGCACCCACCACGGACCGGGCAGCACACGCCAGAGCGCCGCGTACATCAGGCGCCCACCCCGCCGGTCAGCGACGCCGGCGGGCCGTCGGCGGTCGGGGTGAACTCGTCGAACACGGCGTAGGCGATGATGCGCTCCAGGGAGTTCAGTTTCGGCGCGCAGCTGGTGAGCGTCAGGTATCGGCCGTTGGCCTCGACGTCCGGCTGATTGGGGACGGGGAGCAGCACCTGCACCTGCGTCTCCTGCACGTACTCGAGCGAGCGGAACCGGTAGGTGTACCAGCCCGCCTTCGTCTGGATGACGATCGCGTCGCCGATGACCAAGCGGTCGATGGGGTCGAAAGGGGCCCCGGAGGTCCAGCGATGCGCGGCGTACGCGGTGTTCCCGACCGCGCCGGGCATCGCGGTGTCGGGGTAATGGCCGATCTCGCCGCGGTCGAGGATGTCGGGGCGGGTGATCCCGGAGGCGATCTTGAACTGCCAGTTCGAGCCGAAGCGCGGCACCCTCATGATCCCGAACACGTCGCCGTGCGACTGCTCGCCGAGGACGGGGATCGCCGCGGGGCCCTCCGGCTCCGCGGTCGCATCGGGCGCGGGGGTCTCGGACGGGCCCGGGGTTGCGCGCGCTTCGTTCGCCCACTCCTCCGCGAGCGCCTGCGCGGCAGCCTGCTGCTCGCTCTGCACGATCGCGTCGCCGATCCAGGTGTGCCAGGACACGTAGAGCAGGGTCAGCACACCGACCGTGAGCAGGATCTCGCCGAACACGCTCGCGACCGTCGCGCGACGTCGAGGGCGCGGACGACGGGAACGTCGGGTGGGGTGCTCCGTGGGCGAGGAGTCGGTCACGATCGGAGTTTAGCCAGCGAAGGCTGGATCCGGGCTGGCAGGTAGACTTCCCCCCATGGCACGTGGAGACAAGGACGACGACCGACTCGTCCAGACCGAGGGCGACGCCGCCCCCAACCCCGTCTGGTTCGAGCCGATCATGCTCGGGCTGATGCTCATCGGTCTGATCTGGATCATCGTCTTCTACCTGAGCGGCCAGGCCTTCCCGATCCCCGACATCGGGCCGTGGAACCTCGCGATCGGCTTCGGCATCGCGTTCATCGGATTCCTGATGACGACGCGCTGGCGCTGAGCCCGCGGCATCCCTCGTCCTCGACGGGAATTACACCGGTGTGATTCATCCCCATCTGTGGATGAACCTGTGGATAACTCAGAGGTAGAGCAGACCCGGCACGGTCACGGCGACGGCGACGAGGCCGAGCCCGACGGCGACGAGCAGCAGCGCCTGCAGGCTTTGACGGTTCTGCGCGCGTGTCCGCGCGAAGACGAAGCCGACCAGCAGACCCACGAGACCGCCACCGATGTGCGACTGCCAGGACACTCCCGCACCCACGAACGAGAACACCAGGTTGATCCCGAGCAGGATCGCGATCGGGAGGATGTTCGCGCCGACGTGGCGCCCGATGATGAGCATGGCCGTGAGCAGACCCCAGACCGCGCCGGACGCACCGACGACGGCGGAACCGGGCGCGATGAGCGCGACGAGGACCGATCCGCCGATCGCACTCAGCGCGTAGAGGGCCAGGAACCGCGCCTTGCCGAGAAGGGGTTCGAGGCTGCGGCCCAAAGCCCACAGCGCCAGCATGTTCAGAGCGACGTGGAACGGCAGCGGCGTCGAGTGAACGAGGGCGACCGTCAGCATCCGCCACGGCTCGAAGGGCGCCCCGCTGCCCGGGACGACGTACGGCGGAGCGAAAGCGAGCGCGCCCGTGACCGCGCCGCCGACGACGGGGATGAGCTGCACGAGGTACATCGCGATCGTGACGATCATGATCGCGTAGGTGACGACGGGGCGGTCGCTGCGCAGCTTGCGGGCGAACCGCCCCGGAATCCGCCTCACCTCGGCCGACCGCGCACCCTTCTGCTGTTCCGCGAGGCACTCCGGGCAGATGACGCCCACGGGCAGTGGCGTCTGGCACTCGGGGCAAATGGTGCGGAGGCACCGCTGGCAGAGCACGAAGCTCTGGCGGTCGGGATGCCGGTAGCAGAAGTTGTCCGGATTGGTCCGGGGGTCGGCCGAGGTCACGAAGGGATCAGGCCTCGGCGATGTCGATCGAGGAGATGACGACGGGCTCGAGCGGACGGTCCTGCGCACCGGTCGGGACGGCGCTGATGGCGTCGACCACCTTGCGGGAGGCGTCATCGGCGACCTCGCCGAAGATCGTGTGCTTGCCGTTGAGCCACGGGGTCGGGTCGGTCGTGATGAAGAACTGCGACCCGTTGGTGCCCTCGGCCTTGCCCGTGATGGCGTTGCGGCGCAGGCCCGCGTTCGCCATGGCGAGGAGGTAGGGCTTGTTGAAGGTCAGCTCGGGGCTGATCTCGTCGTCGAAGTTGTAGCCCGGTCCGCCGACGCCCTGACCGAGCGGGTCGCCGCCCTGGATCATGAAGCCCGGGATGATGCGGTGGAAGATGACGTCGGTGTAGAGGGGACCCTCGCCCGGCTTGCCGGTGGCGGGGTGCGTCCACGCCTGGGATCCGTCGGCGAGGCCGATGAAGTTCTTGACGGTGCGCGGCGCCTGGTCGCCGAACAGGTTGACGACGATGTCGCCGTGGGTGGTGTGCAGGGTTGCGACAGCGGAGTGAATCGGCATACCCATCATCCTCTCACTTGCAACCCCCCTCACAGCCTGAATGCGTCTGGCAGTATGGACCCACTACGTCCCCGGATGAACCCCGAAAAGGGAGGGCCCCGTGAGCCTCAACCGCAAGACCAAAAAGGAACTCCGCAAGCTGCAGAAGCAGGCTGCGAACCTCTGGGAGTCCCAGCAGGTGCTGGTCGGCCAGGCCGGTGAGGTCGCCCGCGAGGCGGGTCGCCAGCTCGGCAAGTACAACCACGACCACGTGGTGCCCGCCGCCAAGCACTCCTACGAGCGGTACGCCGCTCCCTACGTCGACCGCGGTGTCGAGACCGGACGCAAGGTGCTCAACGGCGCCATCGTCCCCGCCGCGGGAGCCGTCGTCGGTACCGCCCTGTCCGTGTGGGACGTCGCCAACGACACGCGTCTCCGTCTGGCGAAGGGCAAGGGGCTCGGCGGCTTCGACGCCGACGACTTCCGCAAAAAGGCGAAGAAGGCCGGCAAGAAGGCGACGAAGAAGCTCAGCGTCCCCGAGAAGAAGAGCGGCCCGAGCGCCGGCGGCGTCCTCGCCCTCATCCTCGGCATCGCCGCGGCCGCCGGTGTGCTCTACGCCGCGTGGCAGACGCTGCGTGCCGACGACGAGCTGTGGGTGGCGGACGACCCGCTGCGTGCACCGGATGCCTGAATCCACGCCCGTACCGTCGGAGCGCGTCGCTGAAGCGGCGCGCTCCCGGTCTTTGTCGGTGGAGTTCGTCGCCCGGCCGGCCGCGGGGAGTCTCGAGGAAGCCGCACGGCTGCTGGGTCTCGCGGCATCCGACATCGTGAAGACCCTCGTCGTCAAGCGCAGCGACGACACCTACCTGTTCGCTCTCATCCCGGGCCATCGCGCCATCTCGTGGCCGAAGCTGCGGGCCGTGGTCGGTGTGAACAAACTGCGGCTGCCCGAACCGGAGCTCGCGCTCGCGGCGACGGGGTTCGAGCGCGGCACGATCACACCGATCGGCAGCACGACGGACTGGCCCGTCTACGCGGACGAGACCATCACGGGTCGACGGATCGCGATGGGAGCCGGCGCCCACGGCTTCAGCCTCTTCGTCGACGCCGACGACCTCATCCGTGCTTACGGCGCGACGGTCGCCGACATCTCGCAGGCGATGGGCGAGCGTCAGGCCTGAGGCAGCAGCCCCGCCATCCGCAGGGCGGTGTCCACGAGACCGACCCGGGTCAGCGCCGGAACGTCGGCGAGCGGGAACCACGCCGCCTCGTCGGTCGATCCGTCCTCCTCATTGCGGAGGTCGCCGCCGACGATGTGCGCGCGGTAGAGGATGCGGAGCGCCTGGATGGGCCCTTCGCCGTGCAGCCGGTCCTTGGCGGCGATCACCTGCGAGTCGGTGCCGAGGATGCCGTCGAGTTCCACGTGGAACCCCGTCTCCTCGAAGACCTCGCGCACCGCGGCATCCTTCGGATCCTCACCGGGATCGATGCCCCCGCCGGGCATGGTCCACGCGGGTCTCGTGGGGCTGTTCCAGTGAGTGAGCAGGATGCGGTCCCCGTCGGTGATGACGGCGTACGCGGCGACGCGGATGTCCACGCGTTCACCCTACGCGCCGCCCCGACGCGGGGGGACTGCCTGGGGTGCGAGCTCCCCAACCACGCACCCCAGGCCCTGTCGCGCAGAGCCCCCAGAAACTCCGCGTCCCCCAGCGGAGTTGCTGCTCACGATGGGTCCGAGCTTCGGGTGCTCGTCTCCAACGGCGACACCATTCATGGTGTCGGGTGCGGCGCAAGCGAAGCGCAACATCACCTCAAGATCAGCGCAAGATTCCTCACACGTCGGCGTGGTGACGCTGCGCAACCCCCGTCTGAGCCTCGAGTTCGCGCACCAGAGGGATGACCTTCTCGCCGAACTGCTCGAGCTCCTCCTGGAAGTGCAGGAAGCCGAGGAGGAGGAGGTCGACCCCGCGCCGGCGGTACTCGACGATGCGTCGGGCGACCTGCTCGGGTGTGCCGATGAGCTGCGTGCGGAACCCGTCGTTGTACTGGACGAGGTCCTCGAAGTTCGAGTCCGCCCACATCCCCTTGCGGTCGGCGGTCGCGGGACCCGCCTGCTGGACGGACGTGCGGAAGCCCTCGACGGCCTCGGTGTCGGCCTTGGCGATGATCTCGCGCAACTGCTCGCGCGCCTCGGCCTCGGTGTCGCGCACGATCGCGAAGCCGTTCAGGCCGAACCGTACGCGACGTCCGTGCTCCGCCGCGATGCGGGTGACCTCGTCGTACTGCTCGGTGAAGCCGTCGAAGTCCTTGCCGTTGGAGAAGTACCAGTCCGCGTAAGCGCCGCCGTTGAAACGCGCCGCCGTCGAGTTGCCGCCCTGGAAGATCTCCGGATGCGGTCGCCCGGGCACCGGGTAGGGTCCGGGCCGCAGCGTGAAGTCGTTCACCCGGTAGAAGTCGCCCGCGAACCGGACGTTCTCCTCGGTCAGCAGTTTGCGCAAGACCTGCAGGAACTCGCCCGACCGCCGGTAGCGCTCGTCGTGGTCGAGCCAGGGGAGTCCGAGCTTGGTGAACTCGTCCTTGAACCAGCCCGACACGACGTTGACGGCCGCGCGACCCTTCGAGAAGTTGTCGGCCGTGAGCAGGAACTTCGCGAGGACCGCAGGCTCCCACAGGCCCGGGTGCACCGCCGCGATGACCTTCAGCTTCTCGGTCGCCAGGAGCAGGGCGAGGCTCGTCGACGTCGACTCGTGCTGCTGCGCCGCGCCGTAGCTCGACAGGTACCGCACCTGACTGAGCGCGTACTCGAAGCCGACGCGCTCGGCCGTGCGGGCCAGTTCGATGTTGTAGTCCAGGTCGAACGAGGTCCGCTGCTCGATCGAGGACACCACCAGTCCGCCCGACACGTTGGGCACCCAATACGCGAACTTCGTGGGCTCGAGGCCCGCCGTCGTCTCCGTCATCGTCCGCTCCGTTCCGCCTCGCTCCGAGGACTGTGCGAACGAATCTCCGCCATGGCCGCAGGGGTGTCAAAGAAGACGACGATCCGTGTCGCGGCGTGACGGGATGTGACGACCGGGGATGCGCGAGACGCCGGACCCCGTGGGGAACCGGCGTTTCTGGAATGTGGAGCCTAGGAGATTCGAACTCCTGACATCCTGCTTGCAAAGCAGGCGCTCTACCAACTGAGCTAAGGCCCCCGGTGCGGTGACGGTGGGGCTACCAGGACTTGAACCTGGGACCTCTTCATTATCAGTGAAGCGCTCTAACCGCCTGAGCTATAGCCCCGTCGTTGCCGGCTCACACCTGCAACCTCCAAGACTTTACCCGAAGAGGGCGCCGTTTGACGAATCCGCGGCGGCGGCGGCCCGCGGCATCCGTTCGTTCTGATTCACTGGCCTCATGAGCACGACCATTCCCCGTGAGCCCGGCCACCGCGAACCGCAGGGCGCCGGCCTCGGCCAACGCTTGAACTGGCTGCGCGCCGGTGTCCTCGGCGCGAACGACGGCATCGTCAGCGTCGCCGCCGTCGCGGTCGGCGTCGCCGGTGCGACGAGCGACCTCGGACCGATCCTCACGGCATCGTCCGCCGCTCTCGTGGGTGGGGCGATCTCGATGGCGCTCGGCGAGTACGTCTCGGTGAGCAGCCAACGCGACACCGAGCGCGCGCTCATCGAGAGAGAGACGCGGGAGCTCGCCGAGATGCCCGACGAGGAACTCGGCGAGCTCGCCGAACTCTACGAGGCGAAGGGGCTGAGTGCGGAGACCGCGCGGAAGGTAGCCGAGGAGCTGACCGCGCACGACGCCCTGCGCGCGCACCTCGACATCGAGCTCGGCATCGACCCCGACGAGCTCACCAGCCCGTGGCAGGCTGCGGTGTCGTCGGCGATCGCCTTCACGCTCGGCGCGCTGCTGCCGTTCCTCGCGATCCTGCTGCCACCGGCGGAATGGCGGGTGCCGACGACGTTCGTCGCCGTCCTCATCGCGCTGGGTCTGACCGGCACCATCTCTGCGACCCTCGGCGGCGCCGGCAAGCGGCGGGCCGTCGTGCGTCTCGTCGTCGGCGGGGCGCTCGCCCTCGCCGTCACCTGGGCGCTGGGTCTGCTGCTCGGGACATCCGTCGCGTGAGCGGATGCCGCGGCATCCGATTCAGTTCGAGGTGAAGCCGACGAGCAGACCGCCGGTGACCTTGACCATGAGGTTGTAGATCCCCGCGAGGACCGCACCCAGCACGGTCACGACGATGAGGTTCAGGATCGCGACGACCGCGGTGAACGCCATCACCTGGGGCAGGTTGAGGATCGAGGCGAGCGTGAAGGTGTTCTCGCCGTTGACCGCACCCAGCAGGGCGTCGACCTGGCCCACGAGACCGGTCGAGCTGATCACAAGGTAGACGAGCAGCGTCGAGACGACCGTGACGATCGCGAGGGCGACGGCCGCCAGGAAGGACAGCTTCACGGCCGACCAGAAGTCGACGTAGACGAGACGGAGGCGGACCTGCTTCGCGGTCGTCCGGCTCGAGGACTTCTTGGCCAGCTTGTCGGCTACGGAGCTCATGCGTCACTCTCTTCGGTGGTCTCGGGAGCTGCGGCGGCCTCCTCGGCCCCCGCACTCTCAGCCAGACCCCGCTCGCCGTTGCGGGCGATCGCGAGGATCCGGTCGTCGTCATCGGGGCGAGCGAAGACGACACCCATCGTGTCGCGACCCTTCGCAGGCACCTCAGCAACGGCCGAGCGTACCACCTTGCCGCTGGCAAGAACCACGAGGACCTCGTCGTCCGCGCTGACGATCAGACCGCCCGCGAGCTCGCCGCGGTCGTCGTGCAGCTTGGCGACCTTGATGCCGAGACCACCGCGGCCCTGCACGCGGTACTGCTCCACCGAGGTGCGCTTGGCGTACCCGCCCTGGGTGACGACGAAGACGAATCCCTCGTCACGCACGACGGATGCCGAGAGCAGGCTGTCGCCGTCGCGGAAGGACATGCCCTTCACACCCTCGGTCGAACGGCCCATCGGACGCAGCGATTCGTCGTTCGCCGTGAACCGCAGCGACATGCCCAGGCGCGAGACGAGCAGGAGGTCGTCGGTCGAGTCGACGAGCATCGCGCTGACGAGTTCGTCGCCGTCCTCCTCGTCCTGACCGCGCAGGCGGATCGCGATGATGCCGCCCTGCCGGTTCGTGTCGTACTCGGTGAGCGCCGTCTTCTTGATCTTGCCGTCGCGCGTCGCGAGGACGAGGTACTCGGCCGCGGCGTAGTCGCGGATGTCGAGGATCTGCGCGACGTCCTCGCCGGGCTGCAGGGCGAGCAGGTTCGCGACGTGCTGCCCCTTCGCATCCCGTCCGCCCTCGGGGAGCTCGTAGCCCTTTGCGCGGTAGACGCGCCCCTTGGTCGTGAAGAACAGGAGCCAGTGGTGCGTCGTCGAGACGAAGAAGTGCTCGACCACGTCGTCGGCGCGCAGCTGCGCACCCTTCACACCCTTGCCGCCGCGGTGCTGCGAGCGGTAGTTGTCGCTGCGTGTGCGCTTGACGTAGCCGTTGCGCGTGACGGTGACGACGATCTCCTCTTCGGGGATCAGGTCCTCCATCGACATGTCGCCGTCGTAGCCGTGCAGGATGTGCGTGCGACGCTCGTCGCCGAACTTCGCGACGATCTCACCGAGCTCCTCGGCGATGATCCCGCTCTGGCGGTCGCGCGAGACGAGGATGTCGTTCAGGTCCGCGATCTTGAGCTCGAGCTCGGTGGCCTCGTCGACGATCTTCTGGCGCTCGAGGGCGGCCAGGCGGCGCAGCTGCATCGTCAGGATCGCGTCGGCCTGCGCGTCGTCGACGTCGAGGAGCGACTTCAGCCCTTCGCGCGCCTCGTCGACCGTGGGGGAGCGGCGGATGAGGGCGATGACCTCGTCGAGCGCGTCGAGCGCCTTGAGGTAGCCGCGCAGGATGTGCATGCGCTTCTCGGCCTCACGCAGCCGGTAGCGGGTGCGGCGGACGATGACCTCGAACTGGTGCGCGAGCCAGTAGCTGATGAAGCCGTCGATCGGCAGCGTGCGCGGCACACCGTCGACGATGGCGAGCATGTTCGCGCCGAAGTTCTCCTGCAGCTGCGTGTGCTTGTACAGGTTGTTGAGGACGACCTTCGCGACGGCGTCGCGCTTGAGGACGACGACGAGTCGCTGACCGGTGCGGTCGCTCGTCTCGTCGCGGATGTCGGCGATGCCGCTGAGCTTGCCCTCGCGCACGAGCGAGGTGATCTTGGCGGCGACGTTGTCGGGGTTGACCTGGTACGGGAGTTCGGTGATGACCAGGCAGGTGCGGTTCTGGATCTCCTCGACGTTCACGACGGCGCGCATCGTGATCGAGCCGCGACCCGTGCGGTACGCCTCACGGATGCCCTTCGTGCCGAGGATCTGCGCGCCGGTGGGGAAGTCGGGTCCCGGGATGCGCTCGATCAGCGCATCGAGGAGCTCCTCGCGGGAGGCATCCGGGTTCTGCAGAGCCCACATGACACCGTCGGCCACCTCGCGGAGGTTGTGCGGCGGGATGTTGGTGGCCATGCCGACGGCGATACCGACCGAGCCGTTGACCAGGAGGTTCGGGAAGCGCGAGGGCAGGACGACGGGCTCGCGGGTGCGGCCGTCGTAGTTGTCCTCGAAGTCGACGGTGTCCTCGTCGATGTCGCGCACCATCTCGAGGGCGAGCTGGGCCATCTTGGTCTCGGTGTACCGGGGGGCCGCGGCGCCCATGTTGCCGGGGGAGCCGAAGTTCCCCTGACCATCGGCCAGCGGGTAGCGCAGCGACCACGGCTGCACGAGACGGACGAGTGCGTCGTAGATCGCGCTGTCACCGTGCGGGTGGTACTGACCCATGACCTCGCCGACGACGCGGGCGCACTTCGAGTAGCTCTTGTCGGGACGGTACCCGCCGTCGTACATGCCGTAGATGACGCGGCGGTGCACGGGCTTGAGGCCGTCTTCGACGCGCGGCAGCGCGCGACCCACGATCACGCTCATCGCGTAGTCGAGGTAGCTCCGCTGCATCTCGACCTGGAGGTCGACCTGGTCGATGTTGCCGTGCTGGTAGCCGGCGTTCGGGTCGGGACGCTCTTCGTCAGCCATGTTCTCTCAGTCTTCGTTCGTCGTCGGAGTGCCGGGGCGGATGCGGTGGACTCAGATGTCCAGGAACCGCACGTCCTTGGCGTTGCGCTGGATGAACCCGCGCCGCGCCTCGACGTCCTCGCCCATCAGCACGGAGAAGATCTCATCGGCCGCGGCCGCGTCGTCGATGGTCACCTGACGCAGCGTGCGCGTCTCGGGGTCCATCGTCGTCTCCCACAGCTCCTTGGCGTTCATCTCGCCGAGACCCTTGTAGCGCTGCACGCCGTTGTCCTTCGGGATGCGGCGGCCCGCCGCGGCCCCTTCGCGCAGCAGCGCGTCGCGCTCGGCGTCGCTGTAGACGTACTCGTGCGGCGCGTTCGACCACTTCAGCCGGTACAGCGGCGGCTGCGCGAGGTAGACGTAGCCCGCCTCGACGAGCCCGCGCATGTAGCGGAACAGCAGGGTGAGCAGGAGCGTCGTGATGTGCTGACCGTCGACGTCGGCATCGGCCATCAGGACGACCTTGTGGTACCGTGCCTTCTCGATGTCGAAGTCCGGCCCGATGCCGGCGCCGAACGCCTGGATCATCGCCTGGATCTCGGCGTTGCCCAGGGCACGGTCGAGCCGCGCCTTCTCGACGTTGAGGATCTTGCCGCGCAGCGACAGGATCGCCTGACGCTCGGGGTCGCGGCCGGACACGGCCGAGCCGCCGGCCGAGTCGCCCTCGACGAGGAAGATCTCGCTGATCGACGGGTCCTTGCTCGTGCAGTCCTTGAGTTTCTCGGGCATGGATGCCGACTCGAAGACGCTCTTGCGACGCGCCGTCTCGCGCGCCTTGCGCGCCGCCATGCGCGCGGTCGCCGCTTCGATGGCCTTCGTGATGATGAGCTTCGCCTGCTGCGGGTTGCGGTCGAGCCAGTCCATGAGCTGGTCGCCGACGACCTTCTGCACGAAGGCCTTCGCCTCGGTGTTGCCGAGCTTGGTCTTCGTCTGGCCCTCGAACTGCGGTTCGGAGAGCTTCACCGAGATGACGGCGGTCAGGCCCTCACGGATGTCCTCGCCGGCGAGGTTCTCGTCCTTGTCCTTGAGGAGGCCCTTCTCCTTGGCGTAGCGGTTGATGTACATCGTCATCGCCGCACGGAAACCCTCTTCGTGCGTGCCGCCCTCGTGCGTGTTGATCGTGTTCGCGAAGGTGAAGACGTTCTCGGTGTAGCCCGAGGTCCACTGCATCGCGAGCTCGAGCGAGATGTGACGGACCGTGTCCTCCGACTCGATCTCGATGATCTCCTCGTTGATGACCTCGGCCTTGCGGACCTTGTTGAGGTACTCGACGTAGTCGACCAGGCCGCGCTCGTACAGGAAGTCGTCGTGGCGCTGCGTGGTCTCGGAACCGCCCTCGGGCAGATCCACGACGTCGAGGGCCTCGGGGCGCTCGTCGGTCAGGGTGATGCGCAGACCCTTGTTGAGGAACGCCGTCTGCTGGAAGCGGGTGCGGAGGGTGTTGTAGTCGAAGTCGGTGGTCTCGAAGATCGCCGCGTCAGGCCAGAACGTGATGGTCGTGCCGGTCTTGTCGCTCTCCTCGCCCTTGGCGAGCGGGCCCTCGGGCTTGCCGCCACCCGAGAACGTCTGACGCCAGATGTGTCCCTGACGAGCGATCTCGACCTCGAACCGCGTCGACAGCGCGTTCACGACGGACGATCCGACACCGTGCAGACCACCCGAGACCGCGTACCCGCCGCCACCGAACTTGCCGCCCGCGTGGAGGACGGTCAGGACGACCTCGACCGTCGACTTGCTGGGGTCGGAGGAGTGCGGGTCGACCGGGATGCCGCGGCCGTTGTCGACGACGCGCAGGCCGCCGTCGGCCAGGATCGTGACGTGGATCGTGTCGCAGTAGCCGGCGAGGGCCTCGTCGACGGAGTTGTCGACGATCTCGTAGACCAGGTGGTGCAGACCGCGCTCACCGGTCGAACCGATGTACATGCCGGGGCGCTTGCGGACGGCCTCGAGGCCCTCGAGGACCTGGATCTCGTCGGCCCCGTACTCCGCGGGGATCCGGGGTGCGGCGGGCGGGTCGAGATCCTCGGGAGTGTTGTCGGGGGTATCTGACGTCATCGGTTTCGCGCGCTCCACATCCATCTTCTGGGCTTGATCCCAGTCTAGTGCCTCACGCCCTCGTCACGCGGCTGAACGCCGCTGTGGCGGCACGAAACCTTTCCGAAGCCTCCGGGACGTCGGTCAACCGTAGGTATCGCGTGGACCCCGCCCTGGAACGGCTCTGGGGCCCCATTTCCAGGAGGGGACGTCCGGCCCCACGAAACGCACGGACTCGACGCCCGCCTCCGGGAACCGCCGGATGAGCTCGGTGACGATCGTCGCGCGCATGAGGTGGAGGTTCTTCGCCCACGCCGTCGAATCGCACTGGACGGTGAGCACGCCGTCGCTCAGGGCCACGGGATCCGCGTGACGCGCGGTCTCCTCGCCGGCGACCTCGGCCCACTGGAGCACGAGGTCCTCCTTCGCGAGCTGCGCGTCCCATCCCGACTGCCGGGTGAGGTCGGCCAGCAGGTCGCCGACGCCCTTGGGATCGCGACCCGGCGTGAACGGCTGATTCTCGTCGTCGTCGTTGCGCCGCTTCCGGCGGCGCTTCTTCGCGGCCGACGGCTCGAGTCCGCGCAGCCGGAGGTAGGTCGCGACCGTTTCGGGGATGCCGGTGGCGTCAGACATCGGCATCCGTCACGATCGTGCCCGCCTCGACACGGACGGTGCGGACCCGGAGCGACGCCGGGACGTCGCCCTCGACCGCCGCCGTGACGATGACCTGCTCGAAATCGGCGACGACGCCCGCCAGACGGGCGCGACGGTCGGCGTCGAGCTCGGCGAAGACGTCGTCGAGGATGACGATCGGGTCGCCGAGGCGCAACTGGTCGCGCAGCAGCTGCGCCGACGACAACCGCAGCGACAGCGCCGTCGACCAGGACTCGCCGTGCGAGGCGTACCCCTTCACGGGGAGTCCGCGCAGGCGCAGGAGGAGGTCGTCGCGGTGGGGTCCGACGAGGGTCACCCCGCGCTCGAGTTCCTGGGATCGCTTCGCCGCCAGTCCGGCGCGGAAGGATGCCGCGACCGCGTCGGCCCCGACGGCGGAACCGGTCTTCGCGACGGGTGCGGCGTCGTCCTCCGGGTCTGACCCCTCGACGGTGAGCACCCATTCGAGCTGCGGGTCGTGGTCGGCGCCGGCGATGGCCTCGTACGCGTCGCGCATCGGCTGCGCGAGATCCTCCGCCAGGCGCAGGCGGGCCAGGATGATCTCGGTGCCGAGCGAGATGAGTTTGTCGTCCCAGACGTCGAGCGTCGTGAGCTGCTCCGCCTTCAGTCCCCGAGCCCGCGCCGACTTCAGCAGCGCCGTGCGCTGCTTGAGCACGCGGTCGTAGTCGCCGAGCACGCCCGACATGCGGGGCGCGCGCTGCACGAGGAGCTGATCGGCGAACCGGCGTCGCGCGGACGGGTCGCCGCGCACGATCTGCAGGTCCTCGGGCGCGAAGAGCACGACCTGCGCGTAGCGCGGGAGCTCCGAGGTGCGCACCGGCGACCCGTTGACGCGCGCCTTGTTCGAGCCGGACCGGTTCAGCTGCGCCTCGAGTTGGATGCGGCGGTCGCCGTACCCGAGCCGGGCGCGGACGAAGGCGGCATCCGCCCCGTACCGGACCATCGGCGCATCCTGCGACACCCGGTGCGAACCCAGAGTCGCGAAATAGCCGATCGCCTCGGCGAGATTGGTCTTGCCCTGGCCGTTGCGGCCGACGAACACGTTCGGACCGGCGGCCAGACTCACGTCGGCCGCCGCGTAGTTGCGGAAGTCGACGAGACTCAGGTGCTCCACGATCACCAGATCACCCTCCCTCGAGGCTCCGACACGCCTCGATGTGGACGGACGCCGGGGGTCAGCGCAGCAGGAGGTTCGGCTGCAGCAGGTACTTGAAGCTCTCGGGCGTCCCCGAGGTCTGCGGCGTGATGAGGACCGGGCTCAGCTTGTTGGCGTTCTCGCTCGAGGTGAACGTGATGCGCGTGAACTCGCTCTTCACGGCGCCGAGCGCCTCGAGCAGGTACTGCGGGTTGAGTCCGAGGGTCACCTCGTCGCCGGCGAGCGTCGCGTCGACCGACTCGGTGGCGCGGGCCTGCTCGGTGCCCGCGGCATCCATCGACACGCCCTCGTCCGAGAACGTGAAACGCAGCGGCGCGGAGCGGTCGAGCACGAGCGAGACGCGGCGGACGGCCTCGGCGAGCTCCGCCGTGTTGACGACGGCGTAGTGCTCGGTCTGCGCGGGGAAGAGTCGCCGCACCGGGGGGAAGTTGCCCTTGATCAGGAGCGACGTGACGGTCTTGTTGCCCGCCGTGAACGCGATGATCTCGCGATCACCCGATCCGGAGAACGAGATCTGGATGTCGCCGGAGTGCGCGAAGGTCTTCCCGACCTCGGTCAGCGTGCGCGCGGGGACAAGCGCGGTCGTCGCCTCTTCGCGGGCAACGGCGCCGCTGTCGAAGTTGATCTCGCGCAGCGCGACGCGGTAGCGGTCGGTGGCGACGAGGCTGAGCTCGTTGCCGGTCACCTCGAGCTGCACACCCGTCAGGACCGGGGTGACGTCATCGCGGGAGGCCGCGAACGCGACCTGCGCGATCGCGGTCGAGAAGTCGTCGCCGGGGACGAGGCCGGAGTCGCCCGAGACCTCGGGGATCGCGGGGTACTCGGCGACGGGCATCGCCGCGAGGGTGAACCGCGCCGAACCGCACGTCAGGAGGATCTCACCGTCGGCATCCTGCGTGATCTGGATCGGTGCGTTCGGCAGACGGCTCGCGATCTCGGACAGCAGTCGGCCGTGGACGAGGATCGTGCCCGGCTCGTCGACCGTCGCCTCGATGCGGGTACGGGCGGATGCCTCGTAGTCGAACGCGGCGAGCGACAGACCGTCGTCGCCGGCTTCGATGAGGACACCGGCGAGGATCGGCTGCGGGTTCCGCTGCGGGAGCAGTTTCACGACGAACGACACGGCTTCGCTGAATACATCGCGGTTGACGTGGAACTTCACTGATGCTCCCTTGACGGCGAGATGGGCCCTCTCATGCTAGTGCCCACGACAGGACGCTCCGGAAGCCGCTCTGCCGAGCTCGCCGCGACCGGCCCGCACCCCGTGGGTGTGATCGGATCGGGCTTCCATTAGATAGTTCTCTGTCTTCTTGTTAACAGCTGTGGAAACTGTGGATAAGTCGGTGGATCCCTGTCGCCGAGCCGGAACCACATCCGTGTAACTTGTGCACGGGCTGCGGAAAGACGCGTGAGTCCGACGGCGCGGAATCGATGCGTGTCATCCGTTCATCCACAGGCTGTCGCCGTTCGTTCACATCCGACGGCCCGTGACGCACAGTTATCCACAGGCTTTCCACACTGTGGGAAACGGCATTTTGGTGGTCCGACCGCGCACGTGTCAAGTGCGGCCGCACACCCGGGCGTGTGGGGCCGTCAGCGCGAGGAACGGCCGAGCTGCGAGGTGATCTCGGACACCTGGTTGTAGATCGAGCGACGCTCCTTCATGAGCTCGCTGATCTTCTTGTACGCGTACATCACCGTCGTGTGGTCGCGGTTGCCGAACAGTTGACCGATCTTCGGCAGCGACAGGCTCGTGCGCTCGCGGCACAGATACATGGCGATCTGCCGAGCCGTCGCGACGGACTGCGAACGGCTCGAGCCGTACAGGTCGTCGACCGTGAGGCGGAAGTACTGGGCCGTGGCCGAGATGATGTCGGTCGGCGAGATGACGTTCGCGTCGTCCTGGTCGACGATGTCGCGGAGCACCGTCTGCGCGAGCGAGATGTCGAGGTTCGAGCGGTTCAGGCTCGCGAACGCGGACACCCGGATGAGGGCGCCCTCGAGTTCGCGGATGTTGCTCGACACCTTGGTGGCGATGTACTCCAGCACGTCGTCGGGCACCTGCAGACGCTCGGACTGCGCCTTCTTACGCAGGATCGCGATGCGCGTCTCGAGGTCGGGCGCCTGCACGTCCGTGATGAGACCCCACTCGAAGCGGCTCCGCATCCGGTCCTCGAACCCGGTGAGGTGACGCGGCGGCACATCGCTCGTGATCACGACCTGCTTGTCGTGGTCGTGCAGCTGATTGAAGGTGTGGAAGAACGCCTCCTGCGTCTCAGCGCGACCCTGCAGGAACTGGATGTCGTCGATGAGGAGGATGTCGACGTCGCGGTACCGGGCCTGGAACGCGGACGCGCGGTTGTTCACGATCGAGTTGATGAAGTCGTTCGTGAACTCCTCACTCGAGACGTACCGGACTTTGATGCCCGTGTAGAGGTTGATCGCGTAATCGCCGATCGCGTGCAGGAGGTGGGTCTTCCCCAGCCCCGAGTCCCCGTAGATGAACAGCGGGTTGTACGCCTTGGCCGGCGCCTCGGCGACGGCGACCGCCGCCGCGTGCGCGAACCGGTTGGACTGGCCGATGACGAAGTTGTCGAAGGTGTACTTCGGGTTGAGGCGGGTGTCGTTGCGGGATGCCGGTGCCGCCTGCTCGCTGTAGTCCTCGGCGTTCGGCCGGGTCGGTGCCGACGGGGTCGGCGCGAGGGCCGACTGGACCGGGACCGGCGCGGTGAGGTGGGTGTCGCCGAGTTCGGGGTTCACGACCACGCGGAAGGTGCTCGCCGACGGCTCGGCGTCGACCTGCGCGAGGGCCTCCATGATGGGTCCGCGCAGGCGCTTGTTGAACTGGCCGGCGGTGAGGTCGTTCGGGACGTCGAGGTAGAGCGTCCCGCTCATCACCCCCTGGGCGACGGCGAGGTTCACGAAGCCGTGCAGCTGCGGCGTGACGCGGTCGTCGTTCGCCAGCACGTCGAGCACGGCGCTCCAGACGGGGACATCTGGAAGTTCGTGCTCGGACATGACCCTCCCGGGGTGTGGACAATGGTGTGCACGGTACTGTGCACAACCTGTGGATAAGTATCCGGATCACGCTAGTCATCGGCGCTCCGCAAGGCAAAACCCACTGTAGAACCGGCCCGCGTGTCGTCGCCAGCAGCGTTCGGGCGTCGGTGGATAATGGCCGGTCGGCGTCCCGGTTTGGGATCTCAGGAATCTCGACGTATCCTAGGTCGGTTGACTTGTGCCTCTCGGCGCGAGTCCCCCATGTACCTGTGTCCCCGGTCTCGAGCGTTCGGGTGACCCCGCCCATCCGGAGTGATCTTCATGAGCAAGCGCACGTTCCAGCCCAACAACCGCCGCCGCGCCAAGAAGCACGGCTTCCGCGCCCGTATGCGCACCCGCGCAGGCCGCGCCATCCTCTCGGCTCGCCGCTCCAAGGGGCGCACCGAGCTCTCGGCCTGACACCACGCGGTGCTGGCGCGCGGGAACCGCATCACCCGCGGGGCGGACTACCGTTCCGTCGTCCGCGGAGGTTCCCGCTGTCCGGCGGCACACACCGTGACCCACGTGGTCAGCACGTCTGAACAGCGCCCCCCACGCTTCGGCTTCATCGTGAGCAAGCAGGTGGGGGGCGCTGTCGTGCGCAACACGGTGCGTCGCCGGCTCAAGGCGATCTGCGCAGAGGCCCTGCCGGAGGTCCGGCCCGGGGCCGATGTGGTCATCCGCGCGTTGCCCGCTGCGGCATCCGTCGATTTCGCGACCCTGCGCACCGAGGTCATCCGCTGCCTCGAACGGAAGGCGGCCGCATGAGCTCGGCGCCTCTTCCCTCGTACACCCGCGGAACGGCGGTGATGGATGCCGCGACCCTGCCGGCGACGATCACGCTGCTCCCCCGCAACGCGGTGATCGCGCTGCTGCACGGCTACCGGGCTACCGTCTCCCAGCTGTACGGCGACGTGTGCAAGTACTATCCCTCGTGTTCGGCCTATGCGCTGGGCGCCGTGCAGCAGCACGGGGTCCTCAAGGGCTCGGCGCTCGCGGCGGCCCGTCTCGCGAGATGCCACCCGTGGGCCGCGGGCGGCATCGACGACGTCCCCGCTCACACGCACTTCCGGCACGACCTGACTTCGCACGGCTTCGTCGTGCCCCTCAGAAAGGATTGATCCGTGATGGATCTCTTCGCCTCGGCGACCCTCCCGCCGCTCCCGAACCCGACGACACCCGAACCCGGTGATCCTGACTTCTTCAGCATCATCCTGTGGCCGTTCAAGTTCGTCGTCGAGGCGATCCTCGTCTTCTGGCACTGGATCTTCACGTCGATCGGACTGGCACCGGATGCCGGCCTCACCTGGGTTTTGTCCATCATCGGGCTCGTCATCGTCGTGCGTGCCGCGCTCATCCCGCTGTTCGTGCGGCAGATCAAGAGCCAGCGCAAGATGATGGAACTCGCGCCCGAGATGCGCAAGATCCAGGAGCGGTACAAGGGCAAGCGCGACCAGCTGTCGCGCGAGGCCATGAGTCGCGAGACCATGGCGATGTACAAGAAGCACGGTACGACGCCGCTGTCGAGCTGTCTGCCACTGCTGGTGCAGATGCCGATCCTCCTCGGCATGTTCTACACGCTCAGCGAGGTGAAGCGTCACGCGGAGTGGGGTGTGGGTGGCACCGGCCTGCTGAACGCTACCCTGACGCGCGAGTTCTACAACGCCGAGCTGTTCGATGTCGCACCGCTGCACGTCAACATGATCGACGCGATCAACACGAGTCAGACGGCGACCGTCGTGATCCTGGTGATCCTCGTGATCCTGATGATCCTGTCGCAGTTCTTCACGCAGCTGCAGATCATCTCGAAGAACCTCTCCCCCGAGGCCAAGACCGGCCAGGCCTACCAGATGCAGCGGATCATGCTGTACGTCCTGCCGCTGGCGTTCATCTTCTCGGGTGTGTTCTTCCCGCTCGGCGTCGTCATGTACTGGTTCACCTCGAACATCTGGACCATGGTCCAGCAGTTCGTCGTCATCCGGAACCTCCCGACCCCCGGGTCGGAGGCGGCCAAGGCGCGCGAGGAGCGGCTCGCGAAGAAGGGCAAGGCTCTCGACCCGAGCGGCAAGGTCATCCCCCTCGCCAAGTACGAGGCCGAGCAGCAGCGCCTGTTCGAGGAGGCCGAGCGCGCGAAGGCGCAGGCCCCCAAGCGCCAGCAGCCGGTGAGCAAGCAGCGCGCGAAGAAGCAGGCTCAGAAAGGCAAGCAGGACGGCACGTCCTGACGAGGACCGAAGGATCGATCATGACGACCACTGACCAGACCCCCGGCGCTCGCGCTGTGCCCACCGTCGACGAGCTCGAGCAGGAAGGCGACATCGCCGCCGACTTCGTCGAGGGCATCCTCGACATCGCGGACATCGACGGCGACCTGACGCTCGACGTGCGCGCCGGCCGCGCGTACGTGTCCGTCGAGAACGAGCAGCCCGACGCACTCTCGCTCCTGTCCGACCCCGAGACGGTGCAGGCGCTGCAGGAGCTGACCCGCATCGCGGTGCAGACCAAGACCGGTCGGTTCTCGCGCCTCATCCTGGATGTGGGCGGATCGCGCGAAGCGCGACGCGCGCAGCTGCAGAAGCTCGTGGAGCGTGCGCTGGAGCGCCTCGACGACGGTGCCTCGCAGGCATCCCTGCCGCCGATGTCCAGCTACGAACGCAAGCTCGTGCATGACATCGCCGCGGAGCACGGCCTGGTGTCGGAGTCCTACGGCGAAGGCGCCGATCGCCACACCGTTCTGCGCCGTGGCTGACGTTTCACGTGAAACACCCGAGCGCGAACCGGATGCCGCGGCATCCGTCTTCGGCGATCGGATCGATCTCGCTCGTCGCTTCACCGACGCGCTGATCGCCCAGGGCGAGGAGCGCGGTCTCATCGGACCACTCGAACTCCCCCGCATCTGGACCCGGCACATCCTCAACAGTGCGGTCGCTGCGCCGCTGTTCACGGCCGGATCCCGCGTCGGTGACATCGGTTCCGGCGCCGGTCTGCCGGGACTCGTGCTCGCCATCGCACGTGCTGACGTCCGCTGGGTGCTCATCGAGCCGATGGAGCGCCGCATCGCGTGGCTGACGGAGCAGACGGACGAGCTCGGGCTCGACAACGTCGAGATCGTCCGCGCACGCGGCGAGGATTGGACCGAGGGTGCTGTGTTGGATGCGGTGACCGCCCGCGCCGTGAGCGCGTTCCGCACCCTCATCCCGATCACTGCGCCGTTGGTGCGGGACGGCGGGGAGCTGGTCCTGCTCAAAGGTGCCAACGCAGCGAACGAGATCTCCGCCGCGGAAAAGGCGATTCGGAAGTTCCGGTTATCGGATGTCCGGGTCGAACCCGTCGGCGACGGTGTCGTCGCCGAGTCGACGCGCGTCATCCGCGCCACCGTGCGCTGATAACAGCCGGCGATGTTTCACGTGGAACATCGAGCGGCCTGCAACGTCGGCGAACGTTTCACGTGAAACGTGCGGAGCGCAGGTTCCCTGTTTCACGTGAAACGACGATCGGCGCCGGAGGCTGACGGAGGCCTCGACTACAGTGGGAACGTCCTCGACACGACAGGAGTAACAGGTGCCGGATTCGGAGAACACCACCTCTCCCGCACCCTTCTCTTTCGACGACAGTCCGATCGCCCGCGAATTGGCGGATCTGACGTCGCGCAGGAAGGTCCTCGCCGAGGTGAAGGTCGAGTTCGACGGCTCCACCCGCGTCTTCACGGTGTCGAACCAGAAGGGCGGCGTGGGGAAGACCACGACGACCGTCAACCTGGCGGCGGGGCTCGCCTCCGTCGGTGCGCGCGTGCTCGTCATCGATCTCGACCCGCAGGGGAACTCGTCGACGGCGCTCGGCATCCCGCACAGCGCCGACGTCGCGAGCATCTACGACGTCCTCATCGATGAGGAGCCGCTCGCGGACGTGATCCAGACGAGCCCGGAGTCGCCGAATCTGCTCTGTGCACCGTCGACCATCCATCTCGCCGGCGCGGAGATCGAGCTCGTCTCCCAGGTCGCGCGGGAGCACCGTCTGCGGACGGCCCTGGATACCTACCTGGCGGACAACCACGTCGATTACGTGTTCATCGACTGCCCGCCGTCGCTCGGACTTCTCACGATCAACGCTTTCACGGCTGCGACCGAGGTCCTCATCCCGATCCAGTGCGAGTACTACGCGCTCGAGGGACTGAGTCAGCTGCTGGGGAGCGTCTCGATGATCCAGAAGCACCTCAACCCCGCCCTGCACCTGTCCACCATCCTGCTGACCATGTACGACGGGCGGACCCGACTCGCGCAGCAGGTCGCTGACGAGGTGCGCACGCACTTCCCCGACCGGGTGCTGACCACCGTCATCCCGCGGTCGGTCCGTGTCTCCGAGGCCCCGAGCTTCGGGCAGACGGTCATCGCCTACGACGGACAGTCCGCGGGCGCCGTGGCGTACCGCGAGGCGGCGGTCGAGATCGCGCGGCGCGGTCTCGCACAGAACTCAGAAGAAGGAGCCCACTGATGGCCAAGCGAACCGGACTGGGCCGGGGCATCGGAGCCCTCATCCCCACGCAGGACTCGTCGGAGGCACGTCCCGTGGACGTGTTCTTCCCGGGAGCGTCGCTGCCCGCAGCCGACGCCGACGGATCGAACCAGGATGCCGCACCCGCGGAGACTCCGGCGGGGGAGGATGAGCTCGTCGCCGTTCCCGGAACGCGTCTGATCGAGGTCGACCCGAACGAGATCGTCCCCAACCCGCGCCAGCCGCGCACGAACTTCGACGCGGACGACCTCGCCGAGCTCGTGCACAGCGTCCGCGAGTTCGGTGTGCTGCAGCCGGTCGTCGTGCGGCGCAACGAGGACGGCGCGTACGAGCTCATCATGGGCGAGCGCCGCACGCGCGCTGCCCGCGAAGCCGGCCTGACCGCGATCCCGGCGGTCCTGCGGGAGACCGAGGACGAGCACCTGCTGCGCGACGCGCTGCTCGAGAACCTGCACCGTTCGCAGCTGAACCCGCTCGAAGAGGCGTCCGCCTACCAGCAGCTCCTCGAGGACTTCGGGATCACCCAGGAGGAGCTGGCGACGCGCATCGGGCGATCGCGTCCGCAGATCAGCAACACGATCCGGCTGCTCAAGCTCCCCGTGCCCGTGCAGCAGCGCGTCGCGGCCGGCGTGCTCAGCGCCGGCCACGCCCGCGCCATCCTCTCGGTCGACGACGCCGACCACATGCAGCGCCTGGCCGACAAGATCGTGAACGAGGATCTCTCGGTGCGCGCCGCGGAGGCAGCCGCCAAGACGATCGGCAATCGGGTGCGTCCGCTCCCCAAGGCCGGCACGCGCCGTGCGCACCTCGACGACGTCGCGGAGCGGCTGGGGGACCGGCTCAACACAAAGGTGAAGATCTCGCTGACGGCAAGGAAAGGCCAGATCAGCATTGATTTCGCGACGATCCAGGATCTCAACCGCATCCTCGGTGAGCTCGGCGAGACGGAGTTCGGCGGCTCCTGATCGGGGCCGGACGTCGGGAGGCGAGCGTAGGCTGGAGGGGTGAGCGATCGCCCCAACCTCCCCCGACGCGCGAGCCTCGAGGTGCTGCGCGCGGAGGCGTCGGACGAGTTGTCGGTGTTAGTCGAGGAGCGGCTGCGCGACGGTGAGGATCCCTGGGCCTTCATGGAGGATCTGCCCTCGGTCGACGAGCTGGTCGTGCTCACCCTGCGGGCGGAGAACATCGCGGCCGACGGGGGGCAGCGTCCGAGCCAGGCGCGGAACTACCGTGTGCTGCGGCAGATCGCCCTGGATTACCCCGCGCTGAGCGCGGCCGTCTGGCGCCTGCTCGGCAGCGAGCCGCATCGGACGTGGAACGTCTCGGTCCGAGCCTCCTGACCGTTCCACGTGAAACGTCGCCAATGGACGAACTGACGATCGCCACGATCGACATCGCCCCGTCGCGGACAGTCCTCACCATCGATGCGGTGCGCGCCGCGCTCCGACAACGGGGGATACCCGCCGTCGTCGGCGACGAGGACGGCACCGTGATCGCGCGCGTGGCCCTCACGCCCGACGGCCAGGTGGTCGTCGCGTCCGACGGCACGGTCACGAGCACCGCACCCGAGTCGGTGCTGGACTCCCTCGCGGCGGAATGGTGGGCCGACGTGCTGCTCGAATCCGACGGCCTCTTCCTCGTCGGGCGCGGGCGGGATGCCGCAGACCCGCCGCCGTCGACGCCACCGGTCCGAGAACTCCCGTTCCGGGTCTACGTGCTGCTGGGCGAGCGTGTTACCGGTCTCACCTCGCTCGCGCAGCAGCTCGAGGCATCCGTCACCGTCGCCGAGGTCGACGGAGCGGCCATCGTCGTGGCGCACGGGCACGTCCGGGACTCCTGGCCGCCGGCGCAGCGCCCCATGGTCGCGCTCACCCGCACGCGGACGGGCCTCACGATGGAGGTGTTCAGCGCCGCCGGACTCGCGGCGCTGCCGGAGAAGGAGCGGATGCGGGGGCGCGGCATCCCGGATCTGACGCTGTCGTGGCCGGCACGATGGGTGCCGGTCCTGCCGGAGGAGGGGTGGACGGGGGAGGTGCAGCGGATGCTGCGCACGGCCGCCGTCGAGCGGATGCCGGAACTCGTCGACGACCGGCCCGTCCTCGACGAGCTGCGGGTGACACCTGCCGACCTGGAGCGACTTCGCCGCTGCGACAACGATGACGACCTCCCCGGTCACCTCACCCGGCTCTTGCGTCTGCCGGCGGTCGTCGAGGACCTCGTCCGTGGCCGTGCCGACATCGCGGATCTGCCGGGTGCGCGCCGGAGCGAACGCACCGACGCGGGTCGACGCGCGTGGGAACTCGCGTCCCGTCCGTCGTGGTGGGCGCGGATGTTCCGGCGGCGCGGAAACGACGAAGGACCCGGCGACCGAGGTCGCGCGGGTCCTTCGTGACGTGGCGTGCTCAGCCGATGTAGTCGGCGAGGTCCTGCTCGAGGGCGAACTTCGGCTTGGCGCCGATGATCGTCTTCTCGACCTGACCCTTGTGGAAGACCTTCATCGCCGGGATCGACGTGATCTGGTACTCCAGGGCGAGCTGCGGGTTCTCGTCGACGTTGAGCTTCAGAACCGTGATCTTCTCGGGGTTCTCGGTCTGGATCTCGTCGAGGATGGGGCCGACCATGCGACAGGGTCCGCACCACGCCGCCCAGAAGTCCACCAGGACGGGGCCTTCGGCGTCGATGACGTCCTGCTGCCAGGTGCTCTCACTCGTGGCCTTGGCGGTCATATGTCTGTCTCCTTAGGAATCGACACGTGGGTGTCAGAGGGGAAAACGCAGCGGATGCCGCAATTGTTCCGCGCTCAGGCGGGGGTCGGCAGCCCGTCGATCAGTGCGGCGTCCTGCGCGGGGGCACCCGCGTCGCCGCGCGCGGCGAGGTAGTGCTCGAGGTCGAGGGCGGCGACCGTGCCGCTGCCGGCAGCGGTGACGGCCTGGCGGTAGGTCGGGTCGATGACGTCACCGGCGGCGAAGACACCGGGGACGGAGGTCTTCGAGGTGCGGCCATCGACCCACACGGTGCCGTGCTCGGTGATGTCGAGGACGTTGTGCACGAGGTGCGTGCGGGGGTCATAGCCGATCGCGACGAACACGCCGTCGAGGGCGAGGTCGCGCTCGGACCCGTCGACGGTGTCGCGCAGACGCACGCCGGTCACGGCATCCTCACCCAGGACGTCGATGACCTCGGCGTTCCAGACGAACTCGATCTTCTCGTTGGCCTTGGCGCGGTCCTGCATGATCTTCGAGGCGCGCAGCTCGTCGCGACGGTGGATCACGTAGACCTTCGAGGCGAACTTCGTGAGGAACGTCGCCTCCTCCATCGCGGAGTCGCCGCCGCCGACGACGGCGATGACCTTCTCGCGGAAGAAGAAGCCGTCGCACGTGGCGCAGTACGAGACGCCACGGCCCGACAGGCGGGTCTCGCCCTCGATGCCGATCTTGCGGGGCGCGGAACCGGTGGCGAACACGATCGCCTCGGCCTCGTGCGTCTCGCCGCGGCCGAGCGTGACGGTCTTGATGTCGCCCGAGACGTCGAGCGACACGACGTCGTCGTAGACGACCTCGGCGCCGAACTTCTCGGCCTGCTCCTGCATCTTGGTCATGAGGTCGGGGCCCATGATGCCCTCGGGGAACCCGGGGAAGTTCTCGACCTCGGTCGTGTTCATTAGCTCTCCGCCGGCCTCGACCGAGCTGGCGACGACGAGGGGCGACAGGTTCGCGCGCGCCGCGTAGATCGCCGCGGTGTAGCCCGCCGGACCCGAGCCGATGATGATGACCTTGCGCACGATGAATCCTCTCTTCGTCTGGGCGATGTTCGCGCCCTGACAGTTCAACCCATGGTAGCCGCGTGGCATTCCACGGACCGGGGGCTCACCGGCCCGGCAGGAAGCGGCGGACGGCACGGAACGCGACGCCCAGCTCGGGAGTGCGAAACAGGGCCAGGATGCCGCCGTAGACCAGCAGTGTCACACCGCCGATGAGAGCGGCGCCGAAGAATCCGGGGAGACGCTCGGAGACGGCCCACCCCTCGACCCCGCCGAGAAGGAGGAAGACGGCCCACCCCGCGGCCGCTGCAGGGACGGCCGCGAGCAGGAAGCGCAGGACTCCGCGGAACGCCGCACCGAAACCGAGCGGACCGATCTTCCGCCGCAGGAGGGTGATCGCGAGTGCGAACTGCAGGATGTTCGCCACGGACTGTCCGAGGGCGATCGCGAAGGCGAGCCAGGTCAGGGGCAGGATGCCGGCGTGGACGAGCGCCGACGCGGCCAGAGCCGTCGCGATGACCAGCGCCGCCTGCACGAGCGTGTACACGAAGGGGGTGCGGGTGTCCTTGAGGGCGTAGAAGGTGCGCTGGATGCCGAACTGGAACGACAGCGGCAGGAGCGCGAGCAGGTACGCGCCCAGGACCCAGGCGAAGGCGACGGCGTTGTCCGGCGATGTCGTGAACAAGCGCGCCAGCGGCACGGAGGCCACGGCCATCGCGGCGAGGATGCCGACCATGAAGATGCCGACGGTCCGGGTGAGGGAGGACAGGTCGGCGGTGACCGCATCCGTCCGTCCCTCCGCGACGTGCTCGCTGAGCTTCGTGTAGTACGGGGTCCCGAGGGAGAGGACGATCACGGAGAACGGGAGCATGAACAGCAGCCAGGCGTTCTGCAGCGTCGCACCGGCCGCCGCGGGACCCGAGGCGGCGCCCACGATGTTGATCTGGAAGGCGCCGGCGATCTGCCCGACGACGACCATGAGGAACGTCCAGCCGGCGAGGCGGCCGATCTGACGGAGGCCGATGCCCCGCCAGCCGAAGTCGGGCCGCACGTGCAATCCCGCTCGCCGCCAGAACAGGAACAGGATGCCGGCCTGCACGACGATCCCGAGGGTCGCGGTGCCGCCCATCAGCGCGATCATGCCCGCCGTCCAGCCCGAGGCCGACTCGTAGGTGCCGAACAGCACGATGAAGACGCCGAAGCCCGCGATCGAGATCAGGTTGTTCACGATCGGCGACCAGGCGAACGGCCCGAAGATGCGATTCGCGTTGAGGATCTCGCCCACGAGCGCGTACAGCCCGTAGAAGAGCAGCTGCGGCAGACACCAGTAGGCGAGGGCGAGGGTGAGCGTCTTCGCCGCCGGGTCGGTGAACCTCCCCGCGTAGATCTCCACGAGCACGGGCGCCGCCACGACGGCGACGATCGTGACGACCAGCAGGGCGAGGACGCCCAGGGTCAGCAGTTTCGACACGAAGGCGCTGCCGCGGTCGTCGTGCGTCTTCACGGCCTTGACGATCTGCGGGACGATCACGCCGGCGAGGAGCCCCGAGGAGATGAGCGCGAACACCGAGTTCGGCAGCTGGTTCGCGATCGCGAACGAGTCCGCAGCCTTCGCGCCGACGGTGCCGACGGCGACCGTGAGCACGATGTTGCGGATGAGTCCCGTGATGCGGGACGCCATGGTACCGGCGGCGACGGTGGCGCTCGCGCGTCCGAGGCCGGCCATCACGGGGCCACCGGCATCCGCTTGCGCCGTCGGACCGTCCGGACGACACCGAAGACGAGGAGGGCGGACACGAGGACGATGAGGATGACGAGGGCCACCGACTCCCATTCGGCGCGCACCGACACCTCGACGGTCTCGCTCCGCCCGATCTCGACGCCGGACGGGGTGCGCAGCTGCAGGTCGACGGAGGATTCGCCGCTGCCCACGAGGGCGGAGACGGGGATCGCGACGCGGCTGGTCTGCTGGGCGCCGATCTCGACCTCGGTCGTCGACTCGATCACCAGACGCGCGTCACCGGGCGAGGCGAGCAGGTCGACACGGGCCGGCCACGGCAGGTCGTTGCGGACGGTGAAGACGAGGGGCGCGGAGGCCCCGGCGAGGGTGATGGGGCCGCCGAGGACGAGGGCGACACCGTCGGTCCACGAGGCGATGCGCTCGCGCTGCGCCTGGATCGCGGCATCCCATCCCTCGCGGTCGTCGAGCCACGCGTTTCCGAGCAGCTGCAGCTCGGTCGCCCGCACCGACGAGGTGAGCAGCGTCGGGTCGTCGAGCACACCCGAGATGCGCTGCAGACCGCCGTGCGCGGCGCGGAACCCGTCGATCACCGCGACGCGGTCCTGGTCGGCGGGGACGGAATCGACGTCGACCGCGGCGGCGGGAGCCGCGAGGAGGCCGTCGAGGTCGGTCGCCGTCCAGCCGGGGAGCCCGGTCGCCGCGTCGATCGCGCCGCGCAGGGCGGCCTGGGACCGACCGTTCGAGCGGTCGACCGTGACGAGCAGGGGGTCGGCGAGGTCGCCCACGGCCACCCGGGCCGTGAACTCCGCCAGGAGCGCTCCGCGGGCGGTGTCGGCATCGGTCGCGGAGGCGTCCTCGAGCAGGCGCGAGAGGCCGGCGTCGTAGAGGAGCAGGTCCGTGTCGGCCGAGACCGCGTGCGCCCCGGCATCCGATCGCACCACCGAGCTCGGCAGGAGCGTGACGGGCGGGTCATCGCCGCCCGTCACGGCACCCAGGGCGGCGACGGTCTCGGCGCCGGCCGTTCCGGTCGCGGGCCAGAAGACGCTGTCGCGGTCGGCGCCGACGTCGAACAGCTCCTCGAGCGTGGGGAGGGTCGGTTCCTCGGGGGTCGGCGTCGGGGTCGGGGTCGCCTCGCCGTCGACCGCGGGGGCGCCGAAGTCGGTGGGGTCGAGGTAGGCCGCGAACGAGACCGGCCGGAGGGGGGATGCCTCGCCCGCGCCGATCTGCGCGGCGAGATCGGCGTCGCCGTACTGCAGCGCGAACCGGTCGTTCGGGAGCGCGATCAGGTCGTCGAGCCACGCGACCGCGTCGGCCGGCGCCGCGGAGCCCAGGGCGCGGATCGAGGCGGTGATCGCGGGATCCACGGCGAGGATCGCCGGCGTGCCCGTCACGGCATCCACCTGCTCGCGCAGGTCGCCCCCCTCGGCGGTGAGTTCGGACAGTTGATCGGAGCTGAGGACGCCGGTGGACTGCGGCCCCGCGGTGATGGGCACGACGACGCCGATCTGACGAGCCGGTGCGCCGGTGTCGGGGACGACGAGGACGGTCCGCGCGCGGAGACTGTCCTCGCCGGTGCCGTAGACAGCCCGGACCGGGTACACGCCCGGGTCGAGGTCGTCGATGGGGGCATCGCCCGCGTCGATCGTGAGCGCGGCGGATGCCGACTGCTCGGACGCGACCTCGGGCATCGCGATCTCGCCCACGTCGTCGAACGACGCGCCCGTCGAGCCGCTGTCGAGCCACGACGCGATCGCCGCGGTCGACACGAGGGGATCGGAGCCGATCCCCACGGTCGCCGCGCCGGCGGGGACGGCGTCCGGGCCCGGGTTGTCGGCCGTGAGGGTCAGGGTCAGATCGCCGGATGCGGGGACCACTCCGCCCGCGCCCGGCGCGAGGGTGGCGGTGACGGTCTCGTCGGGCGCGTCGTCGACCGCGGCGAAGGCCGCCGGGGCCGGGGCGGCGAGGGCGATCACGGCCGTCGCTGCCGCCGCCGTACGCAGCCACAGGGATCGGCGAGGCGGACGTCGGCCCGGAGCAGGCGAGATGAAGGTCATGAAGAGGTCGATTCCCGTGCGATCGATGACCGCACCATCGGGAGTGATTCTAGGGTCCCCGTCCTGCGGAGCCCCTGATTGGGCCCCGAGGCCGGTTGAATGGGACGGTGAGCGACATCCGGCATCCCGACCCGTCCACGACCGCCGCGCTCCGCGCCGACCTCGCCGCCGCCGGGTACACGGCCGACGCCGTCCGGGCCGCGTGGGGGCCGCTCGCCGACGACGGGATCGGCCGCGGCCTGCTCGCCCCTGCCCGCCGTGCCCTCGCGGGCCGCAGCGACGCGCTCGCGGTGCTGTGCCGCACGCTCTTCCTCGGCGACGCCGCGCCGGCCGCGGACCTCGACCGCGCGCTGCCGACCGCCGGGGTCGCGGGTCTCGTGACGCTCGGGATCGTGCGCGTCGAGTGCGGCACCGCGACACCGCTCGTGCTGCTGCGCCCGCAGGACTACACGGATGCCGCCGGCTCGGGGTGGTGGTGGATCGTGAGCGACCTCGACGAGGCGGCGCTGGGCGGCGCGCTGCCGACCGGGCACGTCCTGGGCGTCGGCGGCGCCTCGCTCACGCTCGCCGGTCTGCAACTCGACACCCCCGCGCGGCGCGTACTCGACGTCGGGACGGGATGCGGCATCCAGGCCCTGCGGGCGCGGCGGAGCGCGTCGAGCGTCGTCGCGACCGACGTGTCGGAGCGGGCGCTGCGGTTCACGCTGCTGAACGCCGCGCTCAACGACGTCGACAGCATCGAGGTGCGCCACGGCAGCCTGTTCGAGCCCGTCGCGGGCGAGGAGTTCGACCGCGTCGTCTCGAATCCCCCGTTCGTCATCACGCCGCGCGTCGCCGGGGTGCCCGAGTACGAATACCGGGATGCCGGTTTCGCGGGTGACGATCTCGTCGCGGCGTTCGTGTCGGGCGTCGGCGGGGTGCTCGCCCCCGGCGGGACGGCGCAGCTGCTCGGCAACTGGGAGTACCGCGACGGGCAGGACGGTCTCGACCGCGTGCGGGAGTGGGTCGCGGCATCCGCTCACCCGCTCGACGCATGGATCGTGGAACGCGAGCAGCTCGACCCGCTCGCCTACGCCGAACTGTGGGTGCGCGACGGCGGCACGGCGCCGGGGAGCCCCGACTACCCGCGGCTCATCGACGCGTGGCTCGGGGACTTCGCCGCGCGCGGGGTGACGGCGGTCGGCTTCGGGTACCTGCTGCTGCGACGGACGCCGATCGGGATGCCGCCCCTCGCCCGCTACGAGCGCGTCACCCAGCCGGTGCCCGGGGCCCTGGGGCCGCACCTGGCGGCCGCGCTCGCGGCGTGGGACCGCCTCGGGCTGCTCGACGACGACGGACTGGCCGAGGCGACCGCGGTCGTGGCGTCGGACGTCACCGAGGCCCGCCACCACCGCCCGGGCGCCGAGGAACCCTCGGTGATCGAGCTGCGCCAGGGCGCCGGGTTCGGGCGCGTGCTGAACGTCGACCCCGCACTGGCCGCCCTCGTCGGCGCGTGCGACGGCGACCTGCCGCTCGGCGTGCTCATCGACGCGATCGCCGACCTGCTCGAGGTGGATGCCGCCGCGCTCCGCGCCGACCTGCTGCCGCGCGTGCGCGAGCTGGCGTTCACGGGATTCCTGCGCGTGGTGTGAGGCGGGGGGCGCCGGATGCCGTCGGTAGGCTCGTAGGCATGCTGAACATGGCCGAGGGTCTCGCGCGCCTGGGCGCGCTCGCCGAGGCTCCCGTGTCGGCCACGCTCGCCCGCGCGTTCGCGGATGCCGGGTTCGAGCTCGCGATCGTCGGCGGACCCGTCCGCGACGCGCTGCTCGGCCGCACCGTCAACGACCTCGACTACACGACGAACGCGCGACCCGACGACATCCTGCGCATCGTGAAACCGCTCGCGACGGCGACGTGGGACATCGGCCGTGCGTTCGGCACGATCGGCGCGAAGATCAGGGGCGAGCAGGTCGAGATCACGACCTACCGCGCCGACAGCTACGACGGCGCGACCCGTAAACCCACCGTCGAGTTCGGCGACACCCTCGAGCAGGACCTCGTCCGCCGCGACTTCACGGTCAACGCGATGGCGCTCCGCATCCCGGGACCGTCGCTCGTCGACCCGACCGGCGGCGTCGAGGACCTCGTCGGCGGGTCGCTGCGCACCCCCACCGATCCGGACGTCAGCTTCGGCGACGACCCGCTCCGGATGCTGCGCGCCGCCCGCTTCGCGAGCCAGCTCGGCATGGACGTGCACCCTGCGACCCTCGAGGCGATGAGCCGGCTCGCGCCGAGCCTGTCGATCGTGAGCCCCGAGCGGATCCAGGGGGAGCTCGTGAAGCTCCTGTCGACGGAGGCGCCGGACCGCGGCATCCGTCTGCTCGTCGACACCGGCCTCATGGCGCTCTTCCTGCCCGAGGTCCCGGCCCTGCGGCTCGAGGTCGACGAGCACCACCACCACAAGGACGTGTACGAGCACTCGCTCACGGTGCTCGCGCAGGCGATCGACCTCGAGAAGCAGCGGCACCCGGGTCAGGCGCCCGACGTGACCCTGCGCCTCGCCGCGCTCCTGCACGACATCGGCAAGCCCGCAACCCGCAAGCTCGAGCCGGGCGGCGCGGTCAGCTTCCACCACCACGACGTCAAGGGCGCGCGGATGGCGCGCAAGCGGCTGCAGGCGCTGCGGTTCGACGGTGCGACGACGGATGCCGTGTGTCAGCTCATCGAGCAGCACCTGCGCTTCTTCGGGTACGCCGAGGGCGCGTGGACCGACTCGGCCGTCCGCCGGTACGTCCGCGACGCGGGCGAGCAGCTCGAGCGGCTGCACATCCTCACGCGCGCCGACGTGACGACCCGCAACAAACGCAAGGCGGCGCGGCTGCGAACCGCGTACGACGACATCGAGTCGCGCATCGCGGCGCTCGCCGAGGAGGAGGAGCTCAACGCGATGCGTCCCGAGCTCGACGGCAACCGGATCCAGGAGGTCCTCGGCATCCGTCCCGGTCGCGAGGTCGGCGAGGCGTACCGGTTCCTGCTCGACATCCGCCTCGACGAGGGGGTCATCGGAGCGGATGCCGCCGAGCAGCGCCTGCGCGAGTGGTGGGCCGCGCGGGGCTGAGCCCGTGCACGCGGCGGGTCACTCCCCGTCCGGCTCGAACACGGTCTCGATGGTCGTCTCGAACAGGCGGGCGATGCGGAACGCGAGCGGCAGGCTGGGGTCGAAGCGCCCGCGTTCGATGGAGATGATCGTCTGGCGCGAGACGCCGAGCTCGTCGGCGAGGCGCTGCTGCGACCAGCCGCGGTCCTGACGGAGTGCGGGCAGGGAGTTCTGCACGCTCAGCCCCGACGTCGCGCGATCAGATAGCGGATGCCGCAGCTGCCCATCGCGACGACGAGCACGCCGATCAGGGCGATGAGCATGTCGACGCGGATGCTGGTGATGGCGAAGAACGCCGTGCCGAGGCCCGTGATCAGCAGCGTGTCCGAGAACGCGCCCTGCGCGGCCTTGTCGTACCAGGCGCCCTCGATGGACTCCTCGGGGCGGTCGATCGCGCCGCGGATGGTCTCGCGATCGACGAGGAACGCCCACACCAGGCCGACGAGCGCCGGCAGGGTGACGACGGTGAAACCGATCCCGACGATGAACGGCGGGGTGGGGGCGTTCCACATCGCGCCGGCGATGACGCCGACCGCGACGGCGAGCACGAGGCCGGCCGGGATCGCGATCGCCATCGCGGGGGTGCGGCTGCCGCCGCGCAGGCGGCCCCATCGCGTGCGGTCGAGCTGTGGCGCGGTGTCGCCGATGCCGGTCATGATTCCCTCCGTCGTGTCAAGCTAACTTTACTGTCAAGTCAGCTTTACACGACGGGGGTGGGCGGCGCAAGACGACGTCAGAGGCGTCGCGCTGCGGTGAGGTCGATGACGAAGAGGACGGCACCCTGGATGACGATCGCGAGACCGTGTCCGCGGGCATCCGCCCGGCTCAGGCGCCCCCCGAACGAGGGCGTACGCGCCGCGAGGTGGGCGCCGGTGGCGACGTAACCGACGTCGAGCGCCGCGTTCACCAGGAGGATGCGGCGCAGCATCCGCTTCTTCGGGACGCTCCGCTGACGGCGGGTGAACGCCGCGAGACCGGCGTCGATCGCGCCCCACATCAGGTTCTGCAGGCCGAACGCGCGGGTGCGCGGGAACAGCGCGAGCGCGCCGCCGCCGACGACGGATGCCGTGCCCCACCGCGTCAGGCGACGGACGACGACGGCGGCGACGGACTTCGCGGAGCTCATGCCTTCATCATGGCCCGGCGGCGGGGCCCCGGGGCCGCTCGCCTGTCACGATCTGCGGCCGGCGACGGCGTGTCGTGACAGGCGAGCGCGGGTGGTCGCCTTGCCGCGGGCCGCCCCCGCCCTGTCGTTCCCGGGCAGGTCGACCTAGACTGACCGGCACCGCTCCTTCGACGATGATCGGAGCCCCATGAGCTCGCCGTGGTCCGCCCGGGTCGAGGTCGCGCCCGCCACCTCGCGCCTGCTGATCGAGCGTGCGCACGAGGAGCTCCTCGCCGGGAACGCCGGCGACCCGCGACTCGAGGACGTCCGGCCGCTGGTCCGGGAGTCGTGGCGCCGGTCGCTGGCCTCGGATGCCGCCGCCGAAGGGCTCCCGCGCCTCGACATGACGGCCGACGAGCTCGAGGCCTACCGGCGGGCGCATCCGCTCGCCGGGGTCATGGAGATGGTGCGATCGCTCCTGCTGCCCGGTTCCGCCGAGGACTCAGGTGTCATCGTCGCGGTCGGGGATGCCTCGGGTCGCCTCCTCTGGGTCGAGGGCGACCGCGGGGTGCGCACCCTCACCGGCGATATGGGATTCGTCGCCGGCGCGGACTGGGCCGAGGCATCCGTCGGCACGTCGGCGCCCGGCACGGCGCTCGCGCTCGACCGGGCGGTGCAGATCCGGCAGGCCGAGCATTTCAACCGCTTCGTGCAGCCGTGGTCGTGCACCGCGGCGCCGGTCCACGACCCCGAGACCCATCGCCTGCTCGGGGTGATCGACGTCACCGGCGGCAGCGAGGCCGTCACGCCGCAGGCGCAGTTGCTCGTCGACGCGACGGCGCGCGCCATCGAGAGCGAGCTGCTCGTCGGACGGCTGCGCTCCCGCGCCGAGGCGCCCCGGCGCCGAGCCCCCCGCGCCGCGACCGTCCGGCACGCGACCCTGCGGGTGCTGGGGCGCGACCGGGCGCTGCTCGAGACGGAGGGGGATGCCGCGGCATCCGTCCTCGAGCTCAGCGCACGACACGCGGAGATCCTGCTCATGCTCGCCAGCCACCGGGAAGGCCTGTCGGCCGAGGCGCTCGCCGACCTCGTCTACGGCGAGCCCGCGGTCGAGACCCTGCGTCCCGAGATGGTGCGGCTGCGCAGGGTGCTCGAGAAGCAGGCCCCGCAGCTCGTGCCGCTGTCGCGTCCGTACCGGCTGCCGGCGGAGCTCGAGACCGACGTGCAGCACGTCGTGTCGCTGCTCGACCGCGGGGCGCACCGCGTCGCGCTCGCCGCGTACACCGGACCGGTGCTGCCGGACTCCGTCGCGCCCGGGGTGGAGGAGCTGCGCACGTCGGTGCGGGCCACCCTGCGCGAGACGATGATCGGCGAGGCCGGCGTCGAGGCGCTGCTCGCCTACGCCGACAGCGCCGACGGGCGGGAGGATGCCGAGGTGCTCCGCCTGTGCCTGCGCCTGCTGCCGCCGCGCTCGCCGCGTCGCCCCGGGCTCGTCGCCCGGCTCGAGGCCCTCGGCGCCTGACGGGTCGTTCCCCTGTCGCAAACGGCAGGGCGCCGCGGCGTGTTGCGACAGGGGAAGGCGGGGACGGAGGGATGCCGGGGCGCAACCGGATGCAACGTTGCGCGGCGTAGCGTGCCGGCATCCGATCCGCGGCGACGTCGCCGCATCCATGTCCGTCGAAGGAGACAGCATGACCATCGTCGAAGAGGGCGTCTCGAGCGTCTACGCCGCACCCGGCCAGCGGGGCGCGGTCGCGGAGTACCGGGCGCGCTACGGCCACTACATCGGCGGCGAGTTCGTCGATCCGATCAAGGGCCAGTACTTCGAGAACATCACCCCCGTCACCGGCAAGCCGTTCTGCGAGGTCGGCCGCGGCACCGTGGAGGACATCGACCGCGCGGTCGACGTCGCGTGGAAGGCGTTCGCGTCGTGGAAGAAGACCACGCCCGCCGAGCGCGCCGTCATCCTCAACAAGATCGCCGACCGCATCGAGGAGAACCTCGAGAAGATCGCCGTCGCCGAGACGTGGGAGAACGGCAAGCCGGTGCGCGAGACGCTCGCCGCCGACATCCCGCTCGCCGTCGACCACTTCCGCTACTTCGCAGGTGTGCTCCGGGCTCAGGAGGGCTCGCTCAGCCAGATCGACGAGGACACCGTCGCCTACCACTTCCATGAGCCCCTCGGTGTGGTCGGCCAGATCATCCCGTGGAACTTCCCGATCCTCATGGCCACGTGGAAGCTCGCTCCCGCCCTCGCCGCGGGCAACTGCGTCGTGCTCAAGCCCGCCGAGCAGACCCCGGCATCCATCCTGTTCCTGTTCGAGATCATCGGCGACCTGCTTCCGGCGGGCGTCGTCAACATCGTGAACGGCTTCGGGATCGAGGCGGGCGCGCCGCTCGCGCAGCACAAGCGCATCCGCAAGGTCGCCTTCACCGGTGAGACCACGACCGGCCGGCTCATCATGCAGTACGCATCGCAGAACCTCATCCCCGTCACGCTCGAGCTCGGCGGCAAGAGCGCGAACGTCTTCTTCGACGACGTGGCGCGCGACCGCGACGCGTACTACGACAAGGCGCTCGAGGGCTTCACGTTCTTCGCGCTGAACCAGGGCGAGGTGTGCACGTGCCCGTCACGCGCTCTCATCCAGCGGTCGATCTACGACCAGTTCCTGGGCGACGGCCTCGACCGGGTCTCGAAGATCGTGCAGGGCAACCCGCTCGACCCGGCGACCATGATCGGTGCGCAGGCCTCCAACGACCAGCTGGAGAAGATCCTCAGCTACATCGACATCGGAAAGCAGGGCGGCGCCAAGCTGCTGGCCGGCGGTGAGCGGGTCGACCTCGGCGGCGACCTGAGCGGCGGATACTACGTCGCGCCGACGGTGTTCGAGGGCACGAACGACATGCGGATCTTCCAGGAGGAGATCTTCGGCCCGGTCGTCTCGGTGACGAGCTTCGACGACTTCGGCGACGCGATCGACATCGCCAACGACACCCTCTACGGTCTCGGTGCAGGCGTCTGGAGCCGCTCGGCTGACACCATGTACCGGGCGGGACGTGCGATCGAGGCCGGCCGTGTGTGGACGAACACGTACCACCAGTACCCCGCCCACGCGGCCTTCGGCGGGTACAAGCAGTCGGGCATCGGACGCGAGAACCACCTGAAGATGCTCGACCACTACCAGCAGACGAAGAACCTCCTCGTGTCGTACGCCGAAGGCGCGATGGGCTTCTTCTGAGCCGTCACCCCATGACCGACACCACCTACAGCAGGGTCGCCGTCTCGGACGAGGCGGCGGCCCTGCTGCGCACCCTCACCGCGCAGCACGGTCCGCTGATGTTCCATCAGTCGGGCGGATGCTGCGACGGCAGCAGCCCCATGTGCTACCCCGTGGGCATGTTCCTCACCGGCGCGGGCGACGTGAAACTCGGCGAGATCGACGCGGGCCTCGACGATCCGATCGAGGTGTACATGTCGGCATCCCAGTTCGAGTACTGGAAGTACACGCACCTCACGATCGACGTCGTTCCGGGACGCGGGGCGGGGTTCTCGGTCGAGGGGCCGACGGGGATGCGGTTCCTCATCCGGTCCCGGATGCTGACCGACGAGGAGCTCGCCGCCTTCGGGCTCGCCTGAACGCCCGACCACGACCGTTCACCCGGACGACACCTTCCGGTCACGCCCGCTTGTTTGGATCGCGGGGTGTCCTCCCCGATCGTGACCGTCATCCTGCCGGCGAAAGACGCCGGTCCGTACATCGGCACGACCGTCACGACGCTCGGACGCCAGTTCGAGGACCCGGGCCGCCTGCGCCTCGTGGTCATCGACGACGGCTCGACGGACGACACCCGCGCGCAGGTGCAGCACTTCGCCCGCGAGATGCCCCACGTCGAGATCATCTCGAACGCGCAGCCCGTCGGCCTCGCGGCCGCGCGCAACCAGGGACTCGACCTCGTCGACACCGAGTTCTTCTGCTTCGTCGACGGTGACGACTGGATGCACCCGGACCGCCTCGAGAGCCTCGTCGGCTCGATGCGCCGGCTGGAATGCGACTTCGTCCGCACCGACCATGTCACCGACACCGACGGGCGTCGACGTCTGATGCGGGCACCGCACGGGCGCCGAGGCCGGGTCGTGTCGCCGCGCGACGCCATCATGCCGGCCGACGAGACGACGATGGTCGACTACCCCTATGCCTGGGCGGGCATGTTCCACCGGCGCGTGCTGGATCAGGGTCTCGCGCACTTCGAGCCGGGCCTGTTCACGGCGGAGGACCGCCCGTGGATCTGGCGCCTGCACCTGCGCGCGGAATCGTTCGCGGTCGTGGACGCCCCCGCGATCCTGTACCGCCGCGGCGTCACCACCTCGCTCACCCAGGTGCTCGACCGTCGCCAGCTCGACTTCCTCCCCGCCTTCGCGGAGGCGATCCGCGTCGTCGAGGCCGACGACGAGGCGGACCGCTTCCTCCCGAAGATCGCGACCACGACCATGTCGGTGTGCGCCTACCACCTGTTCCGCGCCCGCGCGATGTCGACCGCCGACCGCACGGCGCTGCGCACCGGCATCCGTGACCTGCTGCGCGCCATCCCGGCCGAGCAGATCGACCCGGCGCTGTCGCGGCTGTCGGACCGCCGTCGCCGCATCCTTGCGCGCCTCGTGCGCGAGGTGCGCACCGCATGACGCAGATCTTCGTCCTCAACTCCGCGTACGGTCTCATGACCGCTGTCGCGGCGATGGATGCCGGGGCCATCCCGGCATCCCCGTCGGGGCGCATCCTCGTCGCCGTGAACGCGGCGATCATCCCCGAAGCCGCCCCGGGCATCGGGGACGCCGCGCACCTGGCCACCCTCCGCGCGCGGTTCGACCGCGTCGTCGACCTGAACGAGCTGCTCGCCCCCGAGCGCCCGCCGCATTGGCGCGTGACCGCGAATGCGGCTCCCGTCCTCGAGCGCCTCCTGCGTGAGGCCTGGGGGATCGGCGACGCGGCCGTCGAGCTGTTCCTGCAGAGCCCGCAGGTTGCGCCGTCGCGGGTGTTCATCGACGTGTTCGCCGGTGCCGACGTGTCGATCGTCGGCGACGGCCTCATGACGTACTCGCCGATCCGCAACCGCTGGCCGCACACCGTCGCGAGCCGGGTCACCGCCGTCGTCTACGCCGACACCGTGCCCGGGGTCGAGCCGCTGCTGTTCCCCGCCGCCGATCGCGTGCCGGTGCCGCCCGCCGCCCTCCGCGCGGTCGTCGACGAGGTCGCCGCCGCGACGGACCACCCCGAGATCGATGCGCTCGTGCAGCTCGATCGTCCGGCCCTCGTGCTCGGGCAGTACCTCTCGGCGCTGAAACTCATCTCGGCCGACGAGGAGCTGCGGATGCAGTGCGACATGATCGACCGCGCGCTCGAGTGGCGCCCGGGCTCGATCGTGTTCAAGCCGCACCCGTCGTCGGCCCCCGCCCTCATCGACGACCTCGCGGCGCACGCCGCCGCGCGCGGGGTGAGCTTCACCGTCTTCCGCGGCGGCACCCCCGCCGAGGTCCTCGCCGTGCGGCTGCCGTTCGTCGGCGCGGTCGCCGGCTTCTCGACGGCCCTGCCCACGCTGCAGGCGCTGACCGGCCTGCCCATCGGCGCCGTCGGCACCGATCTGCTGCTGCAGCGACTCACCCCGTTCGAGAACGGCAACCGCATCCCGGTCACGATCATCGACGCGCTCACCCGTCCGGACTCGCCCTACCCGGGAGAGCGGATGCAGCTGCTCGTCGATGCCGTCGGGTACGCCATGCAGCCGGTCATCGCCGCGCACCTGCGGCCGCGCGCCGAGGAGTTCCTTGCGTCAGCGCCCGCCGCCGAGCGTTCCCGGTATTTCGCCCGCGCGCGCCTGACCTCGCTCGCGCTGCCCGGCGGCGGCACGCCCGGCCTGTTCTCGCGTGCGCTCGGGCAGCGCGACGGCGCGAGTCGCATCACCGAGGTGCAGCTCGCGCTCCGCGGCGCGCGGCGCCGGGGGAAGCGGGCCTGGAAGGCCCTGCGAGGAGGATGACGTGACACCGAGCACCGCCCAGACGATCGCGATCATCCCCGCCCGCGGCGGGTCGAAAGGCGTGCCGGGCAAGAACGTCGCTCGCGTCGGCGGCATCCCGCTCGTCGCGCGCGCCGTCCGTGCCGCGCTGACCTCCGGCGCGATCGACCTCGTCGTCGTCTCGACCGACGACGCCGCAATCGCCGACGCCGCGCGCGCCGCCGGGGCGCGCGTCGTCGACCGCCCCGCCGACATCTCCGGCGACCAGGCCAGCTCCGAGAGCGCGCTGCTGCACGCCCTCGACACCCTCGCGGCCGAGGGGATCACCCCCCGGGTGACGGCGTTCCTGCAGGCGACGAGCCCCTTCATCCCCGCCGCCGCCCTCGGTGAGGCGGTGGCGCTCGTGCGGGGCGGTCGCGCCGACAGCGTGTTCTCGGCGCGGGAGAGCTACGAGTTCGTCTGGCGGAGGGATGCCGCCGGTGCGGCATCCGCTCTCGGTCACGACGCCGCACACCGACCGCGCCGGCAGGACCGCGACCCGCACTACGTCGAGACGGGGGCGTTCTACGTCTTCACGACCGACGGGTTCCGGGAGGCCCGGCACCGCTTCTTCGGCCGGACGGAGATCGTCGAGGTCCCCGAGGAGACCGCGATCGAGGTCGACGACCCGGCGCAACTGCGCACGGCGCAGACCCTCGCGCACCTGCTCGAGCCCGCCGAACCGCTTGCCGCGCGGGTCGTCGTGACCGACTTCGACGGCGTCCACACCGACGACTCCGCCTGGGTGGATGCCGCCGGCACCGAGCACGTGCGCGTCAGCCGCTCCGACGGCATGGGGGTCGCGCTGCTCCGGCGGGCCGGGGTGCCGGTGCTGATCCTGTCGACCGAGCAGAACGCGGTCGTCCGCGCCCGCGCCGAGAAGCTGCAGGTCGAGGTGATCCACGGCGTCGACGACAAGGCGACCGTGCTGCGGCAGTGGGCGACCGACCGCGGCATCGACCTCGCCGAGACGGCCTATCTCGGCAACGACGTCAACGACCTGCCGGCGATGGCTCTCGTCGGCTGGCCCGTCGCCGTCGCCGACGCCCGGCCCGAGGTCGTCGCCGCCGCGCGCGTCGTGCTGACGCGCCCCGGCGGCGCCGGAGCGGTGCGCGAACTGGCCGACCGCGTCCTCGCCGCACGCTGACGCACCCACCCGACAGCCAGTCGTCCGGTCCTCGCCACCCGGGATTCATCCGTCATTCACGGTCGGAACCGACGCTGAGGGGAGTAACGACGAAAGGACTCGCCATGACGGTGACCATCGGAAACCACGTACTCGGCGGCGGACACCCCGTGTACGTCATCGCCGAGATCGGCCTCAACCACAATGGCGACGTCGAGCTCGCCAAGCGTCTGATCGACGTCGCCGCCGACGCCGGCGCGAACGCGGTCAAGTTCCAAAAGCGCACCCCCGAGATCGCGACGCCCGCACACATGCGCGACACGCTCCGCGAGACCCCGTGGGGCACGATGACCTACCTCGAGTACCGCTACCGCGTCGAGTTCGACCGCGACCAGTACATCGAGATCGGCGACCACGCCACGATGCGCGGCCTCGACTGGTTCGCCTCGCCGTGGGACGTCCCGAGCGTCGAGTTCCTCGAGGACCTCGGCGTCGTCGCCCACAAGGTCGCCTCGGCGAGCCTCACCGACATCGAGCTGCTCGAGGCGCTGCGCGCCACCGGCAAGCCGGTCATCCTCTCGACGGGCATGTCGACGATCGAGCAGATCGACCGCGCGCTCGAGGTGCTCGGCACCGACCGCACGGTGCTCATGCACGCGACGTCGACCTACCCGATGGAGCCCGAGGAGGCGAACATCAAGATGATCGCCTCGCTCCGCGACCGCTACGCCGGCATCCCCGTCGGGTACTCCGGTCACGAGCGCGGCCTGCAGATCTCCCTCGCCGCCGTCGCCCTCGGCGCGGTCGCCGTCGAACGCCACATCACCCTCGACCGCACGATGTGGGGCTCCGACCACGCCGCCTCGCTCGAGCCGACCGGTCTCGAGCACCTCGTCCGCGACATCCGCGTCATCGAGACGGCTCTCGGCGACGGGGTGAAGCGCATCTACGAGGGTGAGCTCGCCCCCATGGCGAAGCTGCGCCGCGTCCCGGCATGACCATGCGCGGTGACCGTCCGGGACGCCTGCGCGTCGTCGCGATCGCCGACGCCGACTCCTTCGTGAAGTGGTCGGCGGCGCTCATCGACTCCGCGCCGTCGGTGGACCCCCACCTGCTGCTCGTGAAGACGCCGCTCACGGTGAGCGTGGCGCAGGAGCATGCGGCGTTGGCGGGCACCGGCATCCGTCCCGAGGCGGTCACCCGCCTGGCCTGCGACGACATCGCGGCCTGGCTCGCGAAGGACCGGCCCGACGTCGTCGTCATCGGCGGCCGCGGCCCGTTCGTGCGGCTCGTGATGCGGCAGATCGACCGCGTCGCGCCGCGGCCCGTCGTGGTGTCGGGGCTGCCCGGCATCTCGATCCCCGCCCAGCGCGGCGCCGCGATGTACCGCAAGCACTGCGACCTCATGATCGTGCACTCGCAGCGCGAGCGACGGGCGTTCCGGCACCTGGCCCAGCGCCTCGGCCTCGAGCTGCGCCTGGGGCTCGCGACCCTGCCGTTCGCGCGTCCGGCGCGTCCGTCCGGGGGCGGCACCGACCTCGTCTTCGCGGCGCAGGCGATCGTCCCGCGCGAGCCCGCCGACCGGGTCGCGATCGCGGGCATCCTGCGGGCCGCGGCCATGGCCGACCCGTCGCGGCGCGTCGTCGTGAAGCTGCGCTCCCGCCCCGAGCTCGGCGAGACCGAGACGCACTACGAGCGCACCGAGCTGACCGAACTGCTGCGGGACCGGCCCGACAACCTCGTCTTCTCGCACGAGCCGATGGCGCAGGCGCTCGCGAACGCCGAGGGGCTCGTGACGGTCAGCTCGACGGCGGCGATCGAGGCCATGGCGATGGGCGTCCCCGTCATCGCCCTCGACACCTTCGGCGTCTCGAAGACCCACCTCAACACCGTGTTCAACGGCAGCGGCGTGCAGGGCAGTGCCGAGGACGTGATCGCCCGCCGGTTCCGCCACCCGAACGCGCAGTGGCTCGCCGACAACTACTTCCACGCGCCCGAGCAGTCGACCTGGTGGTCCGACGTCGAGCAGCTCGTCTCGCTGCGCCGGCGCGGCCTGCTGCCGCCGCGGTTCGTCCCGACGGCCCGCGGGGGCGCGCTGCACGAGGCGTGGCAGCGAAAGGCCGTGCTCGGCCGCGAGGACCGCTCGCTCACGGGAGCCGTCGCGCTCGCCGTCGGCGCACCGCTCGTCTGGGGCATCCTCACCGCGCGCAAGGTGCTCGGCCGTCGCGGCGCGGGCAGCTGGTTCGACGACCAGACCGACATCACCGTCACCCCGGCCCGGTACCAGGACCCGATCGTCCGGCCCCGCCGCGCCGCGCTCGTCGCGATCGACTGACGGGGCGCCGGGGCTTCCCCTGTCGCAACACGCCGTGCGCGGCTGCAGGTTGTGACAGGGGAGGAGAACGCCGCGCGTCAGCGGCGCCCGGCGAGCATCGCGGCGGCGGCCGCGGTCTCGTCGCGCAGCGCGTCCGCGAGGGCGGCGACCGCCGGGATCCGCAGCGACTCGGGCCGCACGATCATCCAGTACGGCAGCCGCTCGTCGAACTGATCGGGCAGCAGCCGCACGAGGTCGTCGTGCCGGTCGGCGACGAAGCACGGCAGCAGCCCGATGCCCGCCCCCGCCCGCGTCGCCTCGACGTGCACGAACACGTTCGTCGAGCTCAGTCCGTCGCGCATCTCGGGTACGAGGCGCCGCGGCAGGTCGAGGGCGTCGACCTGCAGGATCGCGTCGACGAAGTAGACGAGCGGATGCCGCATGAGCTCGGCGGCGTCGCGCGGCATCCCCTCCCGTTCCAGATAGGCACGCGAGGCGTACATCCCGAGCGTGTACGCGCCGAGCTCGACGCCCTGCGCGCGCCGGGATTGCGGGGCGCCGACGACCACCTCGATGTCGAGGCCGGGACGGTGCGCGGCGGCCCGCCGGGTCGCGGTGACGATCTCGACGCTCAGGCGCGGGTGCTGCCGGCGCAGCCGCGCGACGGCGGGGGCGGCGATGAAGGCGCTGAACCCGTCCGTCGCCGACATGCGCACGACACCCGCGATCGGGTCGTGGTCCTCGCCGGCGCCGGAGAGCTGCGTCAGCGCGGACTCGATCCGTCCCGCGGTGTCGACCGCCTGGCGGCCGAGCGCCGTGAGCTCCCAGCCGCCGCCCGACTGCGCGACCGCGTCCCGCGTCAGAGCAGACCACCCCGGATGTCATCGACGACATCGATCGGAGAGACCATGTCAGCCCCCACCCGCGCCGCCGACCCCGCGGCATCCCCCACCCCGTCCGGCCTGCGCCGCGTCGTCGCCGCCTCGATGGCCGGCACCGTCGTCGAGTGGTACGAGTTCTTCCTCTACGCCACCGCCGCGAGCCTCGTGTTCGGCACCTACTTCTTCCCGCAGACCGGATCGTCGCTCGACGGGATCATCGCCGCCTTCGTCACCTACGCGGTCGGCTTCATCGCGCGGCCGCTCGGCGGCGTCGTGTTCGGCCAGATCGGCGACCGCTTCGGCCGCAAGCCCACCCTGCAGGCGACGATCATCATCGTCGGCGTCGCCACCTTCCTGATGGGCTGCCTGCCCGGCTTCGTCGAGATCGGGTACTGGGCCCCCGCGCTGCTGGTCGCGCTGCGCTTCCTGCAGGGCTTCGCGGTCGGCGGCGAGTGGGGCGGTGCCGTGCTCCTCGTCGCCGAGCAGAGCCCGAACCGGTCGCGCGCGTTCTGGTCGAGCTGGCCGCAGGCCGCCGTGCCCGTCGGCAACCTGCTCGCGACGCTCGTGCTGCTCATCACCTCGTGGGTGCTGAGCTCCGAGGACTTCCTCGGCTGGGGATGGCGCATCGCGTTCTGGCTGTCGGCCGTCATCGTCCTCGTCGGTTTCTACATCCGCCGTCACGTCGAGGAGGCGCCGATCTTCCTCGAGGCCAAGGCGCAGGTCGAGGCCGAGAAGGCGGTCTCGTACGGCGTCGTCGAGGTGCTGCGTCGCTACCCGGTCGGCGTGCTGCAGGCCATGGGCGTGCGGTTCGCGGAGAACATCGTCTACTACATCGTCGTCAGCTTCTCGATCGTCTACCTGAAGACCGTCCACGAGTACGACACCAGCCAGCTGCTGCTCGCCCTGCTCATCGCGCACGTCGTGCACTTCCTCGTGATTCCGCAGGTGGGGCGCCTCGCCGACCGGTTCGGCCGCCGGCCCGTCGCCCTGACGGGCGCGATCCTCAGCGCGACGTGGGCGTTCTTCGCCTTCCCGCTGTTCGACACGCTCAACCCCGTGCTCATCGTGCTCGCCGTGACCGTTGGCTTGACGTTCCACGCGTTCCTGTACGCGCCGCAGCCGGCGATCATGGCCGAGCTGTTCCCGACCCGCATGCGCTACTCCGGCGTCTCGCTCGGCGCGCAGGTGACGGCGATCGCCGCCGGCTCGCTCGCCCCGATCCTGGCGACCCAGTGGCTGCGGGACTTCGGCTCGTGGACCCCGGTCTCGATCTACATCGCGATCGCCTGCCTCATCACCGGGACCACGATCGTCCTCATGCGCGAGACGAAGGGTGCCTCACTGCAGGCGATCGACGACGCGGATGCCGCCCGTACAGCCGAACTGCTCCGCGAGAAGGAGCGGGCATGACCGACCTCACCGGCCGGACCGCCCTGGTCACGGGTGGCGCGAGCGGCATCGGGTCGGCGTGCGCCTCGGCGCTCGCCGCCGCCGGTGCCCGGGTGACGGTCGCGGACGTCGACGCCGACGGCGCGCAGCGGGTCGCTGCCGCCGTCGGCGGCGAGGCGTGGGCCGTGGACCTGAGCGACACGGCGGTCCTCGCCGACCTGCGGCTGGACGTCGACATCCTCGTGAACAACGCCGGCATCCAGCACGTCCGCCCGATCGAGGAGTTCGAGCCCGAGCGCTTCTCGTTCATGATGCGCCTCATGCTCGAGGCGCCGTTCCTGCTCATCCGCGCGGCGCTGCCCGCCATGTACGAGCGCGGGTTCGGCCGCATCCTGAACATGTCGAGCGTGCACGGACTCGTGGCATCCCCCTACAAGTCGGCCTACGTCGCCGCGAAGCACGGTCTCGAGGGACTGTCGAAGGCGACCGCCCTCGAGGGCGGTGCGCACGGGGTGACGAGCAACTGCATCAACCCCGGGTACGTGCGCTCGCCGTTGGTCGAGAAGCAGATCGCCGACCAGGCGAAGCTGCACGGCATCGGCGAGGACGAGGTGCTGTCGCAGGTGCTGCTCGCCGAGGCCGCGGTCAAGCGCCTCGTCGAACCCGAGGAGGTCGCCGCCCTCGCGGTCTGGCTCGCGGGGCCGGATGCCGGCATGGTCAGCGGCGCGAGCTACACGATGGACGGCGGCTGGTCCGCCCGCTGAGCCCCCCGCCTTCCCCTGTCACAACACGCCGCGCGCGGCTGCTGTTTGTGACAGGGGAAGGGGGGATGCCGCGGCGCGGCGCGCCGGGTCAGCGGAAGATCGCGTCGAGCAGGCCGCTCTGCATCGCGAAGACGCCGAGGACGAAGAGCCCGCCGATGATGATGGCGGGCCACGAGACGCCGCCCTTCAGGCGTCGGCCCTGCGCGGCGACCCCCGGCGGCGGCCGCAGCGTCCCGAGCGGCGGGGCGAACGGCAGCGAGTCGGCCGTCGCGCCCGGCACGGCCGCGGTCTGCGTGAGTCGGTCGTCGCGCCAGCGTTCCCACTGGGCGAGCTTGTCGAGCAGGGCGCCGACGGCCGAGAACAGCCACGCCCAGGTGTTCGGGTCGAGGGTGGACAGGTCGCGCTTGGCGTAGAGGAACAGCCAGTCGTCCACGATCTCGACGTCGAGCTGCGCGGCGTGGTCGATGAAGCGCGCCATGATGTCGGGCGTGAAGAGGTAGAGCGCGTCCTGCTCGTACCCCTGCGGGGAGTAGAGCGCGAAGTGCTCGTCGAAGTCGCCTTCGAGGCTGAGTCGCTGGTCCTTGTCGAACGCCTGCGGCAGGTTCGAGCCGAAGAGCCCGTTGTTGCCGGTCGCGTCGAGCACGATGTGCGGCAGCGGCGTCGCCAGCCGGATCGCGACGTACCCCCAGCGGTGGGTCGTCTGGTTCTTGCCCGACCCGGTCGTGTAGCGGTAGTTCGCGAACTCCACGAACCGCGGCCTCTCGCCCCGCAGGATGTCGGTCGACTTGCGGGAGTGCCCGTGCGAGAAGATCATGCCCGGCAGAGGCGGAGCGGATGCCTCGGCGTACCACGTCAGCCCGTTCGCCCGCGCGAACCGCTCGAGGCGGTAGATCCGCTCGTGCGATCCCTTGAGCCCGCGGATGATGAGCGAGACGACACCGATCGCGAAGATCGAGATGACGAGGATGAACCCGAAGGCGAGCGGGTTGCGGTTCGCTCCGCTGAGGGAGCTCGTCAGCACCTCGACGAAGATGCTGACGACGAAGAACCCCACGAACAGGAACACTGCGACCACGACGACGATCACCCACACACCTCCGCCGGAGGGGAGCCGACCGGCGGCGAGCAGCTCCTTGCGGTGGGCGGAGACGGCCGCACGGTCGACCGGCTCGGTGAGCGGGGTCGGGTCGAAGGTCGATGTGCTCATCGGTTCACCTCGTCGGAGTCGGACGTCAGGGCGGAGCCTTCGGGGATCTCGAGTGCTTCGAGATCGGATGCCGCGACCAGGGCGGCGATCAGTTCGCGGGAGCCGCCGATCACCGTCGAGTCGTAATCGACCTCGGAGACGAGCACCCACGCACGATCCGCCGGCCAGACCATGCTCGGGCTGAGCGCCGACGGCTCGAAGCCGTGCTCCTCTGCCGGCCGGTCGCGCCAGGGCACGTCGAGGAACCAGTCCGGTCGGGCGAGCTCGCTGACGCCGCCGCGGAAGAGGACGTGTCCCCGGTCCGGGAGCTCGAGCCGAGGACTCTCGGAGATCTCCCGCGACAGGATGCCCTCCTGCCAGGTCTTCCGACGGAAGACGTTGTTCCACGCGTCCTTCACGCTCGTCCCGAGCATCTGGTTGTGATGGGCGAGCACCGGGTCGGCAGGGTCCCCCATCTGGAAGAACGCGCGGGACGGCCCCTCGCCCATGTGCCCGAGCAGCGCCCCGTGTCCCTCCCAGAGCGCGACGACGCCGTCGTCCGGAGTGGTCGTGTGCTGCGCGAGGATCGACGCGATCGCGGCGAGCAGCTCGGGCAGGAGCTGCCCGCTCTCGGGGGGATCGACCCAACGCCCGTCGGGCGTGACGAGCGTGCCGCCCGTGTCCTCCTGTTGCGTCAGGCTCGACCACTGGGCGGTGGGGTGGAACACGGTGCCGAAGATCCCCGCCGCCTCACGCCACGTGAGGTCCCGTGTGACGAGGCGTTCGCTCACGCGGAGGTGCTCGTCGGCCGTGACCGCCACCCACTCCTCGATCGTGGGCAGCCGCTCACCCGGGAGCTCGGTGACGGATGCCGGATGGAACACCCGCGCGTACGCCTCGAACCCGCGCGGCACGACGTCGTGCATCGTCCAGGTCCACGGGTCGTCGATGCGCTCGCGCAGCCAGTCGCCGGCCGAGACGTCCGCGGTCCACTCCATGACGGCCACGGTACCGGCCGGTCGCTCCCGGGAACGGGACGGATGCGGCGGGGCACCGGCATCCGTCCCGTTCGCCGTCAGGCGACCCGGCTCACGCGGTGCGCACGTCGACGACCCAGGTCACGCCGAAGCGGTCGGTGAGCATGCCGAACCCTGCGCTCCATGCCGACGCGGCGAGCGGTTCGACGATGGTCGCGCCCTCGGCGAGGGCGTCCCAGCGTGCGGTGACCTCGTCGAGCGTGTCGCCCTGCAGCGAGACGAAGAAGGCGCGGTCGGTGATCGTCATCCCGTTCTCGCGGTGCGTCGTGCCCGCGATCGCCTCGGCGCCGGCGGCGGGCCCCGGGACGTCGTACGCCATGAGGCGGAATCCGTCCGCCGCGACGAGGATGCCGAAGACGACCGTGTCGGCGCCGGGTGCGTCGGCGGGCATCCCGAGGTCGGCGTAGGTGGTCACCATCGCCTGGCCGTCGAAGACGCGGGCGTAGAACTCGAGGGCCTCGCGCGCGGTGCCGCGGAAGTTGAGGTGGGTCGTGGTGGTGAGGGTCATGGTCGTCCTTTGCTGAGTGGCTGTCTGCCTGCGGCGACTCTCCTCCGCGTAGAGGACCGTTCCTGTCCGCTTCTCGACGAGGATGGGGACATGTCCTCGCCCTCGCACCGGATGCTGAACCTGCTGTCGGTCCTGCAGTCCCGGCGCGACTGGGCGGGGCAGGAGCTCGCCGACCGCCTCGGGGTGACCGTGCGCACCGTGCGACGCGACGTCGACCGGCTGCGCGAACTCGGCTACGCGATCACGGCGGTCAAGGGCCCGTACGGCGGGTACCGCCTCGCGCCCGGCGAGGAGCTGCCGCCGCTCCTGTTCGACGACGAGCAGGCGGTGGCGATCGCGGTCGCGTTGCAGTCGGCATCCGGAGTCGACATCGCGGATGCCGCGGCCCGGGCCCTCGCCACGATGCGGCAGGTCATGCCGTCGCACCTGCGCCACCGCATCGACGGCATCCGGTTCGAGGCGGACGCGGCGGGCGCGCAGGCGGCGCCGACGGTCGTGGCGGCGGTGAGCGCCGCGGCCCGCGATCACCGCACCCTCCGCATCGAGTACCGCGACGACGGCCGCGCCCGGCCGATCGAGCCGCACGCCGTCGTCGTGCGCGACGGGCGCTGGTACGTCGTCGCGTGGGACGGGGATGCCGCGGGCTGGCGCATCCTGCGGCTCGACCGCGTGCGGCTCCGGCAGGGCGGCGGCGTCCCGTTCGAGCCGCGCGAGATCCCCACGGGCGATGCACGCACCTATCTCGCCGCGAGGTTCAAGGGTTCCGACGAGCAGGACCGATGGCCCGTGACCGCCGACCTGATCCTGTCGACGCCCGCGCAGCGGGTCGTGCCGTTCCTGGGCGACGCGGAGCTCGAAGACCTCGGCGACGGCCGCAGTCGCGTGCGCGTCGGATCCTGGTCGTGGGCGGGAGCGCTCGCGTGGGCGCTGCGCTTCGACGTCCCGTTCGAGGTCGTGGGGCCACCCGAGCTCGCCGACGCCGCCGGGGCGCTGGGGCGTCGACTGAGCGATTCCGCGGCGGGGCCGGGCATCCGCTAGACTGTTGTGGTTGTCCGTCTGCGCTCATGCGCGGAATCATCGGACACGTGCATCAACCCTCCTGATGCCGGGAAACGCCCGGCATCCGTTCTAGTCCGAAGGAGGTGGGTTAGTGACGCACATCCACCAGTACGAACTCATGGTGATTCTCGACCCCGAGGTCGACGAGCGCCAGGTTGCTCCCAAGCTCGACGGGTTCCTGAAGGTCATCACCGCTGATGGTGGCTCGATCGACAACGTCGACGTGTGGGGCAAGCGCCGTCTCGCCTACGAGATCCAGAAGAAGACCGAGGGCATCTACGCCGTCGTCAACTTCACCGCCACGAGCGAGGCCACGCAGGAGCTCGACCGTCAGCTCAAGCTGAACGAGCAGATCATGCGTACCAAGGTCCTCCGCGCCGAGGAGGCGATCGCTCAGGTCGCCGCCGAGAAGGAGCGCGCTGAGGCCAAGGCCGCCCGCAAGGCAGCGAAGGCTTAAGGCTCATGGCCGGCGAGACCATCATCACGGTCGTGGGTAACCTCACGGCGGACCCCGAGCTGCGCTACACGCAGAACGGCCTCCCCGTCGCGAACTTCACGATCGCATCGACGCCGCGCAGCTTCGACCGTCAAGCCAACGAGTGGAAGGACGGCGAAGCGCTGTTCATGCGCGCGTCGGTCTGGCGCGAGTTCGCTGAGCACGTCGCAGGCTCGCTCACCAAGGGCATGCGGGTCGTCGCGACCGGCCGCCTGAAGCAGCGCTCCTACCAGGACCGCGAAGGCAACAACCGCACGGCGATCGAGCTGGAGGTCGACGAGATCGGCCCCTCGCTCCGCTACGCCACGGCTCAGGTCACCCGCGCCGCCTCCAACGGCGGCGGTAACGGTGGCGGCGGCTTCGGCGGCGGTCAGCAGCAGTCGCGTCCGCAGGTGCAGCAGGACGAGCCTTGGGCCACGCCCGGGTCCTCGGCTCCTGACGCCTGGAGCGCGCCCGGGACGAGCTACGGCGACGACACCCCGTTCTGATTCGAATTGCGGATGCCGCGGGTCGCGGCATCCATCTCTCTTAAGGAAGACACATGGCTGGAAAGGCAACCGGCGATCGCCGCAAGCCGCGGAAGGGCGCGAAGAACGCCGCTCCCGCGAAGGCGATCCGCGTCGGCGTCATCGACTACAAGGACGTCGCGACGCTTCGCAAGTTCATCTCGGAGCGTGGGAAGATCCGCGCCCGTCGTATCACCGGAGTCTCGGTGCAGGAGCAGCGTCTGATCGCCAAGGCGATCAAGAACGCCCGTGAAATGGCGCTCCTGCCCTACGCCGGCGCTGGCCGGTAAGGAGTACCGACATGGCAAAGCTGATTCTCACGAACGAGGTCGCCGGGCTCGGTAGCGCCGGCGACGTCATCGAGGTCAAGAACGGGTACGCCCGCAACTACCTCATCCCCCAGGGCTTCGCTGTGGCCTGGACCCGCGGTGGCGAGAAGCAGGTGGCGTCGATCCGCGCCGCTCGCGAGTCCCGCGCGATCCACGACCACGAAGAGGCCGTGGCGCTCAAGAACACGCTCGAGTCGAACACGGTCAAGCTGACCGTCAAGGCCGGCGCTGAGGGCCGCCTGTTCGGTTCGGTCAAGACCGCCGACGTGGCCGACGCCGTCAAGGCCGCCGGTCTGGGCGACCTCGACAAGCGCAAGATCCACATCACCTCGCCGATCAAGGCCGTGGGCGAGCACGAGGCGACCGTTCGCCTCGGCGACGAGCTCACCGCCGTGATCACCCTGCAGGTGGTCGCCGCCAAGTAATCCTGGCGCGCGGTTCGGATGCCGCGGTCCCTTCCCTCACGGGTCGGGACCGCGGCATCCGTCGTTTCCGGGGGCCGTGCGATGTGTCGCGGATGCAATGGATCTCGGCCGACACGCCGGTGGTGGGGGTGGGGACCCGGCGTGTCACGCAGGATCCATGCATCCGCGAGGGGGTGGACGGATGCCGCGGGTGGGGGCCCGTGGCATCCGCCCTTCTGGGGGGAGTCGGTCAGACGGTGCGGCGACGCAGCGTGAGCAGCGCACCGCCGGCGAGCAGGGTGATCGCGGCCAGGGGCAGCCACGGGGTCGCGACGCCTCCCGTCTGAGCCAGCGCCTGCGGCGTCTCGCCACCGCTGGCCCGGGTGACCATCGGGGCGGGGGTGCCGCCGGGGATCTGACCGTCCGTGCCGTCACCGGGGACCGTGGGCTCGACCGGCGTGGTGGGGTCGGTCGGGTCCGTCGGGTTCACCGGCGTGGTGGGGTCGGTCGGGTCCGTGGGGTCGACCGGGGTGGTCGGGTCCGTCGGGTCGACCGGGGTGGCCGGGTCCGTGGGGTCGACCGGGGTGGTCGGGTCCGTGGGGTCGACCGGAGTGGTCGGGTCCGTGGGGTCCGTCGGGACGACCGGGTCCGTGGGGTCCGTCGGGTCGACCGGGGTGGTCGGGTCCGTGGGGTCGACCGGGTCCGTGGGGTCCGTGGGGTCGACCGGGTCGGTCGGGTCGGTCGGGTCGGTCGGGTCCGTCGGGGTGCCGGGGTCGGTCACCTCGCTGTCGCCGATGACCGAGACGGCGGTGTCACCGATGGTGATCGGGATGCCGATGGGCAGCACGACCTGCGTACCGCTTCCGACACCGCCCTCACCGGAGGTGACGGGGCCCGTTGACGTGCCGGGTGCGGGTGCTGCGGGGGCCGCGGCATCCGTACCCTCCGTCGTGCTGTCACCGATGACCGAGACCGCGGTGTCGCCGACGGTCACGGGGATCGTGATGGGCGCGACGACCTGGGTGCCCGAGCCGATACCGTCCGAACCGCCCGTGGTGGGCGCTCCGGTCGAGCCGCCCGAGACCGGCGCGGCCGGACCCGACGAGCTCTCGCTCGCGCTGTCACCGATGACCGAGACCGCGGCGTCGTCCACGGTCACGGGGACCGTGATGGGGGCCACGACCTGCGTGCCGGAGCCGATGCCGTCGGTGCCGTCGGTCGAGGGCGCGCCGGTGGTTCCGGTGGCCGGTGCGGTGGGCGCGGCGACGTCGGTGCTGTCGCTCGTGCTGTCACCGATGACCGAGACCGCCGTGTCGCCGATGGTGACCGGCACGGTGATCGGCGCGACCACCTGCGAGCCCGAGAGGATGCCGTCCGAACCACCCGTGGTCGGCGCTGCGGTCGAACCGCTCGGCGCCGGGGCGGCCGGGGTGGCGGCATCCGTCGACTCGGTGGTGCTGTCGCCGACGACCGAGACCGCGGTGTCGTCCACGGTCACGGGGACCGTGATGGGGGCGACGACCTGGGTGCCCGAGCCGACGCCGTCGGTTCCGTCGGTGGACGGGGCGTCGGCGGGCTCGGCGGGTGCGGGTGCCGGCGCGGCGGGCGCGGCATCCGTCGACTCGGTGGTGCTGTCGCCGATGACCGAGACCGCGGTGTCGTCCACCGTGATCGGGACGTTGACGTCGACCAGCGCCTGCGACCCCGAGGCGGCGCCGTCGGCACCGCTCGTGGACCCGGACGAGGTCTCGCGCGGCTGAGCCGGCTCGGCCTCGTCGTCGGACGAGCTGGACGAGTCGCCGATCACCGAGACGGCGGTGTCGCCGACGGTGATCGGGATGTCGACGTTCAGCAGGGCCTGGGTGCCCGAAAGCAGCCCGTCCTCGCCGGACGTCGTCGGTTCTGCGGCCTGTGCGGCCGCCGCGCCGAAGAGCGTGATGCCCCCGGCCACGAGCGTGCCCAGCAGGACACGCGACAACGTGGAGTTCATTTCATCTCTCCTCAAAGATCGACAGGGAATAGGCGCCGGAGCGCCGGCACGCAGAGCGTGCGGATGCATGCCGCGAGAAAGCGCGGCGCGATCCCCGTCAGTCGGGAGAGACGTCGGTGTCGAAGAAGGGCGCGGGAAGGCGCTGCTCATCGGTCGGGCGACCCCGTCGTGCCCAGGCACGGTGCGCGACGGGGAACCCGAGCGGGAGCAGGGCGAACAGCCCGGCAGCCCCTCCGGAGGATGCGGAAGACAGAGAACCCGACTCGCTCAGCGGCGCCGAGGGCGCGGGTGCAGGGGGGCCTGCGAGATCGAGCGGATGCGGCGCCGCGACAGCCGCGCCGAAGTCGGCGGGAGCCTGCGCGACGGCGCGGGAGAAGAGCTGGGCGACCTGCGTCGGGGTGCCCGACGACGCCTCCGTCGGAGCGGTCGCGGGCCGGTTCACGAGCGCACCGGTGGGAGCGTCGACGACCGGCATCGACACGGCCGGCTCGACGACGGGCACGGTGGGCGCGGTCGGAACCGGAAGGCCCGGCACAGGTCCCGTGGAGGGCACGTCGACGGGGAGGCTCGGAAGCTCGATGTCGGGTGTCACGGCATCCACCACGGGCGAGACGACCTCGACGATCGGCGGGATCACGGGCGAGACGGCGTCGACGACGGGGTCGGTCACCGGGCTGACCGCGTCGACGATGGGCGGGACGACGGCCTCGACGACCTCGTCCGTGACGGGGGTCACCACCTCGACGACGGGTTCGAGGACAGCATCGGTGACGGGCTTCACAGCCTCGGTGACGGGCTTGATGACCTTGTCCGTGACGGGCTTGATGACCTTGTCGGCGACCGGCTTGACGACCTTGTCGGTGACCGGCGCGACGACCTTGTCGGTGACGGGCTTGATGACCTTGTCCGTGACGGGCTTCGCGACCTTCTCCACGACCGGCGCGACGACCTTTTCGGCGGTCGGCTTGACCGCCTTCTCGGTCACGGGCTTCGCGACCTTCTGCGTGACGGGGGTCACCACCTTGTCGACGACAGGCTCGGTGACGTCTTCGACGATCTTGGTCACCCCGCTGAGGAGTCCCTCGTCCGTGCGGTCGGACGCGCGGGCATCCGGTGCGATCAGCACGGTGACGATCGCGGCCCAGATCACGGCGATCCCGAGCCCGATCGCACAGAGGAGACCGAGGCGGGTGAACGCGCGTAGCGTCGTGTGCACAGGTCACCTCCACGATGGAAACATCGGGACGCATGCCGAGAAGGCCGCGTCTGCGGGGTGCCTGGACCCCATAAAGTACGCCGTTCCTGTGAGCTTGGCAAGAGGTTCCGAGGGTTTGGGAAGACCGCCGGGAAGGCCCGACTTTCTCATTTGACAAACGGGCGATTCTGCACATGGGGTGGGGATAACGCTGAACCTTCAAGCGCCACTTGAGGTCGGTTATCCATCCACAGCCTGTGGGAAGCACAAGCCCAGATCAAAAGGACATTCGGCGGTGTGGAACGATGTGTTTTCGCAGGTTTTCCACAGGCACTCTGCACAGGGTGGTCGGCGTTTCCCGCACGTTCTCCACACAGTTATCCACAGGCTGGTTTGCGTGTGTCGGAGCCCCTCCCTAGCGTGTGCGAGGGCCTTCCAGCGGGCCCGGAAGAGGGGCATGGATGTCGATCGCGGATCTGTCGGACGACCGAATCGGCGGCTCCCGCGGCCCCGAGCGGACTCCGCCGCACGACATGCTCGCGGAGCAGAGCACCCTCGGCGGAATGCTGCTCTCGGGTGACGCGGTCGCCGACGTCATCGAGGCGCTCCGCGGAACCGACTTCTACGTCCCGAAGCACGAGCTGATCTTCGAGGCCGTCCTCTCCCTCTACTCGCACGGCGAGCCGACCGACGTCGTCGCGGTCACCGACGAGCTCATCAAAACAGGCGATCTGCAGCGTGCCGGCGGGGCGGACTACCTGCACTCGCTGACGTCCATCGTCCCGACGGCGGCCAACGCCGCCTACTACGCGTCGATCGTCCGCGAGCGGGCGCTGCTGCGTCGGCTCGTCGAGGCCGGCACCCGCATCGTGCAGATGGGCTACAACGGGCAGGGCGAGGCGCTCGACCTCGTCAACAACGCCCAGGCCGAGATCTACTCGGTCACCGGTGCCGAGCAGTCCGAGGACTACGTCCCCCTGCAGGTCGCTGTCGACGCCGCCGTCGAGGAGATCGAGGCCGCTCGCGGTCGCGACGGTCAGATGACCGGCATCCCGACCGGGTTCGCCGGGCTCGACCAGCTCACCAACGGTCTGCACGGCGGACAGATGATCGTCGTCGCGGCGCGTCCCGCAATGGGTAAGTCGACGCTCGCGCTCGACTTCGCCCGCGCAGCCGCCATCAAGCACAACCGCCCGACCGTGTTCTTCTCGCTCGAGATGGGGCGCAGCGAGATCGCGATGCGCCTCATGAGCGCCGAGGGCTCGGTGCCGCTGCAGAGCATGCGCAAGGGCATGCTCGACAGCCGCGACTGGACGACGATCGCCTCGACCCGCGGCCGCATCAACGACGCGCCCCTTTACATCGACGACAGCCCGAACATGACGCTCGTCGAGATCCGCGCGAAGTGCCGCAAGCTCAAGCAGCGCGTCGGGCTCGAGATGGTCGTCATCGACTACCTGCAGCTCATGACGAGCGGTAAGCGCGTCGAGTCGCGTCAGCAGGAGGTCTCGGAGTTCTCGCGTGCGCTGAAGCTCCTCGCGAAGGAACTGCAGGTCCCGGTCATCGCCCTGTCGCAGCTGAACCGTGGTCCCGAGCAGCGTGCCGACAAGAAGCCCGCGATCAGCGACCTGCGTGAGTCGGGCTCGATCGAGCAGGATGCCGACATGGTGATCCTGCTGCACCGCGAGGCCGCGTACGAGAAGGACAGCCCCCGCGCCGGCGAAGCCGACCTCATCGTCGCGAAGCACCGTAACGGCCCGACCGACACTGTCGTCGTCGCCTTCCAGGGACACTTCTCGCGCTTCACCGACATGGCCGTCGGGATGGACTGAGCTGTCGGATCCCGATGAACCTCGCGTAAACGCGCTTCCGGCTGTAGCCCCGCTCAACTCGGCACCTCTGCATCTTGCTGCCGATGCCCTGCGCGTACGACTCCCATGTGGCAGGGGAGCGCACACTGCTGGGCATCTCTCAAAGCTGACGATTAGGCCACCTCGGCATGGCCTGATCGGTATGACAGTCTGTGATGAATGTCACGTTGAGAGGTCGCCAACCGTGGCAGTCCGGCTCTGACGACCGTGGACCGTGCGCGGCATGGGCCAGGATGGGGAACGGGGACGCTGTGTCGCGCCCTCATCGTTGCTAAGCCAGGAGTGCCCACCTGTGGTGAATCACGTCGCCTTCATCTGGAACATCGCCGAGTCCCTTCGCGGCCCGTTCAAGCCCTCCGAGTACGGGTCGGTGGTCCTCCCGTTCACCGTGCTCCGCCGCCTCGACGCCGTGCTCGCCGACACAAAGCCCGCCGTGCTGGAGGCCGCGAAGTCGATCGAGTCGCTCCCTGAGATGCTGCAGGCGATCAAGCTCCAGGAAGCCGCCGGCCACCAGTTCTACAACACGTCTCCGTTCGACTTCGGCAAGCTCGTCGCTGACCCGCAGGATCTCCGCGCGAACCTTTCGTCCTACCTGGCGGGGTTCTCTCCGAACGTGCGGGACATCTTCGAGCGGTTCGAGTTCGACAAGACGCTGAACAAGCTGGCGGAGAAGAACAAGCTGTTCGCGGTGACAGAGAAGTTCGCACAGGCCGACTTCCACCCCCGCACGGTCAGCAACATCCAGATGGGCCTCGTTTTCGAGGAGCTGATCCGGTTCGCGAACGAGAAGTCGAACGAGACCGCCGGCGACCACTACACCCCGCGTGAAGTCATCAAGCTCATGGTCGAGCTACTGTTCGCGCTCGACGACGATGCTCTCTCGAAGTCGGGTGTGGTGCGGTCCATCTACGACCCGACCGCCGGCACCGGCGGCATGCTCTCCGTCGCCGACGAATACCTCCGCACCCTGAACCCGGGCATCCAGCTCAGCCTGTACGGGCAGGACTACAACGACGCGTCGTACGCGATCTGCAAGGCCGACATGGTCATCAAGGGCCAGGACGTCGACAACATCGCCCTCGGCGACACCCTCACCGAGGACCACTTCGATGACAAGAAATTCGACTACGGCCTCTCCAACCCGCCCTTCGGGGTCGACTGGAAAGACCAGCGCACCTACGTAGACGACGAACACACCAAGCTCGGCTTCAACGGCCGCTTCGGCCCCGGCACCCCCGCCGTCAGCGACGGCGCCATGCTGTTCCTGCTGCACCTCGTGTCGAAGATGCGCAAACCCGAAGACGGCGGATCCCGCATGGCGATCGTCCTCAACGGGTCACCGCTGTTCTCCGGCGGCGCCGGCGGCGGCGAATCGAACATCCGTAAGTGGCTGCTAGACAACGACCTGGTCGAAGCGATCATCGGGCTGCCGAAGGACATGTTCTACAACACCGGCATCTCCACCTACATCTGGGTCCTCACCAACCGCAAAGACGAGACCCGCAAGGGCCGGGTGCAGCTCATCGACGGCCGCGAGATGTTCACCAAGCTCCGCAAGGGCCTCGGCTCCAAGCGCAACGAACTCTCGTCGAAGAACATCGAGACCATCGTCGGCCTGTACGCCGGATTTGAGGACGGCGAGCAGTCGAAGATCTTCCGCAACGAGGACTTCCTCTACCGCACCATCACTGTCGAACGCCCGCTGAAACTCAACTGGCACGCGACGCCCGAACGCATCGACACCGTCTTCGAGGCCAAGGCCATCCAGAAGCTGAACGAGACGGATGCCGCAGCTCTACGTGCCGCCCTCGACCGGCTCGGCCCCGACACCGTGTGGAGAAACCGGGCCGAGTTCCAGACGGTGCTGAAGGATGCCGCGAAAGCCGAAGGCCTCACCCTCCCCGCGCCGCTCCTCAGGACCGTGACGACGGAGCTCGGTGAGCAGGATGACAGCGCCGACATCTGCACCGACACGAAGGGGAACCCGGAGGCGGATGCGTCGCTCCGCGATACCGAGAACGTGCCCTGGGACGAGGATGTCGACGCCTATGTCGCCCGCGAAGTCCTCCCGTACGCGCCTGACGCATGGGTCGACCACGCCAAGACGAAAGAAGGCGCGGAGATCCCCTTCACCCGCCACTTCTACCGGTATGTCCCACCCCGCCCACTCGAGGAGATCGACCGAGATCTCGAAGCCGTCATGAATCAGCTCCGCGCGATGCTCGCGGAGGTGGAGCGGTGACGGCGACCCCTGCGGATCGATGGGGCACGACAACGTTCGGACGTCTTGCCCGCATTGGAAACGGCGCGGACTACAGCAACGTCGAGGTCTCGGAGGGTGGGTATCCGGTCTACGGATCAGGCGGTGAATTCCGTCGGGCTTCGAGCTACCTGTTCGACGGTGAATCGGTGCTCTTCGGCAGGAAGGGCACGGTGGACCGACCGCTCTACGTTGAGGGCAAGTTCTGGACTGTCGACACGATGTTCTACAGCGTGATCGACCGCTCCAGGCTTCTTCCTCGCTTCGCCTACTACTGGGCGACGACGCTGCCGTTCGGAGCTTGGGCAACCGACACCGCGCTCCCGAGCATGACCTCGACTGCGATCAAGGCCGCGCGTATCGCGCTTCCGTCCCTACCCGAGCAGCGGGCGATTGCGGACTATCTGGATCGGGAGACGGCGCAGATCGACGCGTTCATCGCGAAGAACGAGGAACTCATCACCCTCCTCACCGAACGCCGTATCGTTGCGGTCGATCTGGCGATTGGGTGGGGAAGCGCGTCCGCCGAGGCCACGGGTGAATGGCTTGGTCGACTGCCGGCCGGATGGTCGCTTGCGCCCCTGCGCCGGTGGATTCGATTCGTGACAAGCGGGTCACGAGGTTGGGGCCAGTTCTACGCCGACGAAGGATCGGACGTCTTCCTACGCATCGGAGATCTTCAACGCGACCGACTCGAGTTGCGCCCCGTTGAGCGGCAACGGGTCGAGCTTCCGCAGGGCGAAGAGGGCGTTCGGGCACTGACCCAGATTGGAGATCTGTTGATCTCCATCACGGCGGACCTGGGGTCCGTGGCCGTCATCGATGGGCCCGACTCTGGGGCTTACGTGAGCCAACACGTCGCACTGGTCCGGCTCGATCGGGATCGGCTGAATCCTCGGTTCGCCGCGTACGTCGTGTCTTCCTCTGCAGGGAAGGCGCACTTCGAGAAAGCGGCGTACGGCGGCACCAAGATCCAGCTCAGCCTTCCTGATGTGAGGGAGATGCCAATCGCGGTCCCGTCGCTCGAGGAACAGGACGGCATCGTTCAGCGGCTCGATGCTGTGACCGCCGAGGTCGACGCTGCGATCGAAACTGCGCGAAAGGCGATCTTGTTGGCGCGTGAGCGTCGTGCGGCGCTGATTTCGGCTGCGGTGACGGGGAAGATCGATGCGGGGGTGTCGGTGTGAGTGGTGTTGCTGGGGCGCATCTGGAGTCGGTGCTGGAGAACGAGATCGCGGAGCATCTCGCTGCGAACGGCTGGTTGTACTCGCCGACCGACGTGGGCTACGACCGTGAGCTCGCACTGTTCCCCGAGGACGTGCTCGGCTGGTTGGAGGATTCGCAGCCGACCGAGTTCGCGAAGGTCGTTCGCCCCGGTGACACCGAAGCGCAGCACAAGGCTGCGGGTGACAGCATCCTGAGTCGTCTGGCGAAGTCTCTGGATCTGGATCCGTTGAAGAACGGTGGGACGATCCGGATTCTGCATGAGGGTTTCTCGATGGTGCCGCTGCATGGTGGTGCGGTGAAGTTCCGGTTGGCGCAGTTCCGGCCGGCGACCACTCAGAATCCGGACACGCTCGAGGCATACGCGAAGATGCGGCTGCGGGTGATGCGTCAGGTGCATTACTCGGTGAAGCATCCGAACAAGGCGTTGGATCTGGTGCTGTTCGTGAACGGCATCCCGGTCGCGACGATCGAGTTGAAGACGGACTTCACACAGTCGATCGGGAACGCGGTGAACCAGTACCGGTTCGACCGGTCGCCGGCGGGTGAGCCGCTGTTGGGGTTCGCGAAGCGGTCGCTGGTGCATTTCGTGGTGTCGAACTCCGAGGTGCAGATGACCACGAAGCTCGCCGGGCCGAAGACGCGGTTCCTGCCGTTCAACAAGGGCGCCGATGAGGGTGCCGGGAACCCGGTGAACCCGGACGGGTCGGCATCCGCGTACTTCTGGGAGGAGATCCTGCAACGCGACACCTGGCTGCAGCTGCTGGGGTCGTTCGTACACCTGCAGGTCGAGGTTGACGTCGACCCCGACACGGGCAAGAAGACGAAAACCGAGAAGGTGCTGTTCCCGCGGTACCACCAGTGGCGGGCCGTGACCCGCCTGGTCGAGGCGGCGCGGGCCGAGGGGCCGGGGAACCGGTACCTGGTGCAGCACTCGGCGGGGTCGGGGAAGACGAACTCGATCTCGTGGCTCGCACACCGCCTCTCCCAACTCCACGACGACCAGAACCAGCGGGTGTTCGACACGGTCGTGGTGGTCACCGACCGCACGGTGCTGGACAAGCAACTGCAGGACGCGATCAGCCAGTTCGAGAAGCAGGCCGGGGTGGTGCAGTCGATCACCAAGGATGCGGGCGAGTCGAAGTCGAAGCAGCTCGCCGCCGCGCTGACCGGCGGCAAGAACATCGTGATCGTGACGATCCAGTCGTTCGAGGCGCTGATCACCGCGATCCAGACCCTGCCCGAGCTGCAGGGGCGCCGGTTCGCGGTCATCGCGGACGAGGCCCACTCGTCGCAGACCGGGTCGACCGCGGGCGCGTTGACGAAGGTGCTGTCCCCGGATGAGCAGGCGGCGGTCGCCGAGGGTGCCCCGATCGATTCGGACGCGTACCTGCAGTGGGCGATGGAGGTCACCGCATCCGCCCCGAACATCTCGTACTTCGCGTTCACCGCGACCCCGAAGGCAAAGACCCTGGAGTTGTTCGGGCGGGTGCCGGAGGGTGGGGATCTGCCGGAGCCGTTCGACCTGTACTCCATGCAGCAGGCGATCGAGGAGGGATTCATCCTCGACGTGTTGCAGAACTACACGCCGTACAAGGTGGCGTGGAAGCTGCAGCATCCCGATTCCGACTACGACGGTGCCGGTGAGGTCGATGAGTCGACCGCGGTGAAGGCGCTCGTGCAGTACGTGCGACTGCATCCGACGAACATCAGCCAGAAGGCGAAGATCGTCGTCGACCACTTCCGCACCTTCGTCCAGCCGCTGCTGGAGGGCAAGGCGAAGGCGATGGTCGTCACCGGGTCGCGTGTTGAGGCAGTGCGGTGGAAGAAGTACCTCGACACCTACATCGCCGACGCCGGGGTGCTGGGAGTGCGGTCGCTGGTCGCGTTCTCGGGCACGGTTGAGGACCCGGACGACGTCGGCGAGGGGTTGACGGAGCGGACCCAGAACCCGGGGGTGCCGTCGGATCTGGCGGAGGCGTTCAAGCCGGCCACGTACAACGTGATGATCGTGGCGGAGAAGTTCCAGACCGGGTTCGACCAGCCCCGCCTGGTCGCGATGTACGTCGACAAGAAGCTCGGTGGTGTGCAGGCCGTTCAGACCCTGTCGCGGCTGAACCGCACGTATCCGGGCAAGGACAAGACGTTCGTCCTCGACTTCGTCAACGACCCTGTCGAGGTGCTGGACGCGTTCCTGCCGTACTACCGGAAGGCGACGCTCACCGCGACGACCGACCCGAACCTCATCTACGACCTCGTGGTGAAGCTCGACTCGGCCGGGATCTACGACATAGCGGAGGTCGAGCAGGCGTTCGACGTCGCGCTTGCTGGTGGGGTGAACGCGAACTCGAAGGTGTCGGCGGCGACCGCGCCGGCGGTGGACCGGTTCCAGAAACGGTGGGTCGCCGCGGTTCTCGATAACGACAAGGCCGAACAGGACGAACTGCGGCTCTTCAAGTCCGATGTGGGGAACTTCGTGAAGTTCTACGACTTCATCTCCCAGGCCCGCAACCTCGAAGACACCGACCTACCCCGCCGCCACTACTTCTTCCGCCGCATCCTCCCGCAACTGTCCACCGCGACAATCATCGAACCCGTCGACATCTCGGACGTGACGCTCGTCGGCTACAAGATCAGCGCCGGCGAGTCGGTGAAGCTCAACCTTGAGCAGGGGCCGGGCCTGGATCCGATCACCGCGATCGGATCGGGCGCGATCCACGAGAAGCACCGGTCCGCACTCGAGGAGATCATCCACAAGCTCAACGAACGCCTCGGCGACAAGTACGGCGTCGGCGTCATCGACCTGCAGATGAACCACATCGTCGGCAAGCTCGCCCTGGACGTTGAACTCGCGAACCAGGCCGCGGTGAACTCGCCGCAGCAGTTCGCGGAGTCGCCGGCGCTGCCGAAGGCGTTCACGAAGGCGCTGCTCGGGGTGCGAGATGAGACGCCCGCGTTCATCGATGATCTGTTCAACGACAGCGGGCTGTACGCCGAGCTGGGGAAGGCGCTACCCGCGATGCTCTACGAGTACCTCAAGGACCAGGGGGCTTCACGTGGCTGACCTCAAACTCTTCCGCGTCACCGATCGTGTTGCGACCGAACTTCACAGCACGACTGTCGCGCTCGAACGGTCGTTGCAGCAGCTCATCGAGCGGAACATGGAGGAGATGTTCGCGACGCGGTTCCTCGCGAGCGAGTTCTCCACGGGAAGTCGGCACGGTGGCCGAATCGACTCCCTCGGCATCGACGAGAACAATTCTCCGGTGATCTTCGAGTACAAGCGGGCCACCAACGAGAACGTCATCAACCAAGGGCTCTTCTATCTGAACTGGCTCGTCGATCACAGAGCCGAGTTCACCCTGCTCGTCATGAAGGAGCTAGGACCGGATGTCGCCGATGCGATCGACTGGCGCGCACCGCGGCTCGTGTGTGTGGCAAGTGGATACACCCGTTACGACGAACACGCGGTCGAGCAGATCAACCGCTCGATCGACCTCGTCACCTACCGCGACTTCGGAGGCGAACTGTTCGCCCTCGAACTCGTCCACGCATCTCGAGTTGAACCGCAGTCCGCGAACGATGCGCCGAATGCGACGCGCGGGCATAGCAAGACCGTGACCGATCTCCTCGCACAGGCTTCCCCTGAACTCTCCGCACTCTACGAACAACTCGACGCGTTCCTGACCGCGCTGGGTGATGACGTATCCAAGAAGGCGACCAAGCAGTATTTCGCCTACCGGAGACTGAAGAACTTCGCTTGTGTGGAAGTGCATCCGCAGTCGCGCAACTTGCTCGTTTATCTGAAGGTGAACCCGGACGAGGTCGAACTCGAGGACGGGTACTCGCGTGACGTTCGGCAAGTTGGGCATTTCGGTACAGGGGATCTCGAGCTGCGGATCTCCACTCAACGAGAGCTGGACCGCGCACAGAGACTTCTGCAGACCAGCTACGACAACAGCTGAACAGCTACGAACGCAGCGTGCAGGTCGCCCGCGTTGAGCGAGAACATCGTTCGGAACAGATAGATCCGGGGGCTCCCAGTTCAGCTAACGTTTTTGCGACCGATACATTGTGCGCATGAGCGAAGTTGTCGACGGGCCGGCGTGGGTCGCGGCGGAGCCGCTCGATTACGTGGGTGAGAACCCTCTGGCGGTAAGCCGACATGTGACAGCGGAGAGTAGAAAGCTGGCGACGGTCGCGATCAGCACCACGTTTCACGCTCGCTACTACACGTTGCATGCGCTCGTGGCGGACGAGTGCGACAGCCGGGAACTGACTGTGGATGCTCAGCGGGAGCTGCTCAGACGCTGTGAGGTCGTCCTCGCAGCGATCACGATCCTTCATCAAGACGCGCACGACTCGCCGGTCACCCCGCACGGGGTTCGCGCGGTGGGAGGCGCTCTGTCGGGGAATGATCTCGACGTGGCGCGGTTGGCCGGCACTGGGCCCGGCGCCTACTCGAAGAGGCAGTGGGGCTTCTTCTGGGACTACGGCGCCGTCGAGCAAGACCTCGGGTTCGTGAGAATGTCCAGCGGCGGGTTGAGCATTGGCCCAAACGCCGACACGGCAGCAATTCGCGCGGGCCTAGGCGTGCTCCTGACGCTCGCGGAATCTGACCGTGTACCGCTGGAAATCTTGCGGGAACGATCGGACCTGTGTCTGTGCCGCATGGCATCCGCGGAGGATGGTCGCGCATTGCGGGAACGACTCCTACCCGCTGCGGTCCAAATCACGCCCGAACCGATGCCGGAAGGGTCGGCGCAGACGATCAGGATGCTGCTGATCCTGCTGGAACTTGCCGGGGGCGGTGATGGGACGCTGCAGGACGACCTTGGGGATCGGCTCCTCTTCGATCCGGCCGCGCACGCGGACCCTCGCCTCATTGCGTTGGACGCTACTGCTGCGTGGACGGGATTGCTTCTGAGGGAGAAGTCGGTGCGGGCGTGGCATCGCCTTTGGGCGTGGACCGTCGCGCAGATCGATGGTGCAGCGACCGTCGAAGCGATCGCGGCGGCCGTCGCGAATGAACTCCCTCCGTGCAGCCTCGCGGCTTATCTGTCCGACCTGCCACCGCACACTGCCCCCGGCGGTGACTTGCTTCCTGCGGAGGTCGCGGTCGATCAGGATCAATCTCGGAGCGTCGTTGACCGTTGGTTCGCGACGCTGCTGCTAGGCGCGGTCCGCGCGAACGCGCTGCCCGTGAAGGTTGCGGCGTACTTCGAGGGCGGTGAAGAGCGGGGATCACGCTTGCGGCCAGGCTGGCTCCGTGAGCGGTTGGACGAGTGGGCAGAGCGTCCGGTGCAAGAGTTCGCGGTGTTCATCACTGAGCAGATGGTCGCGAGGGCCCAGCAGATCACCTTGTCGAAGGCGAGATTCAACACGACGACGTGTTTGTTCGATGTCGACGGCGCTCGAAAACTGGACAGTAGCGGCGCTTGAAAAGTGAACACTCAACGATTGGAGAGTGATCACTTTGGAGGACTGGGCGTTGATCCGGAGGCTGGCCGGCGAGGGCGTGCCGAAGGCGCATATTGCTGAGCGGTTGGGGATCTCGAGGACCACGGTCATCAAGGCGGTGAACTCGGAATCGCCGCCTCACTATGAGCGGACAGCGGCGCCGACGTCGTTCACGCCGTTCGAGTCGCGGGTGCGTGCGTTGCTGCTGGAGACGCCGACGATGCCGGCGACGGTGCTCGCGGAGCGGGTCGGGT
>NZ_JBMWDN010000008.1:0-56263 GCF_049545465.1 Microbacterium sp. NPDC079356
GTACCCGAGCCCAATGAGCAGCGCGACCGCCGCGCCGACGATCGGGCCGACGATCCCGCCCACGGTCCATTCTCCGTGGATGCCGAGGGCGCAGATCGCGATCGCCGTCGAGACGATGATCGCGATCGTGCCCCACCAGCTCCCGACCACGTGCAGATAGAGGAAGAACAGCGGGAAGACGAGGTACGCAGCGTCGGGGGTGAGCCACAGCAACACGACCCACTCGATCGTGAGAGCCGTGAGCCACACAACGCCCGCCGCACGCAGTCGGCTCGTTGCCCTTGCGGCGACTCCGCCCGCCCCGTAGGTGCCCAACAGCACGAGGGCGAGAGAGATGACAGCGATCTCGGAATCGGTCGGCGCCACAACGGCGCGCACGATCACGAGCGCCGTGAGCGCCACGAACAGCCCGTGCAGTCCCGTGCGCAGACCCACAAAAACGGGGGTGAGCGCAGTGTGCTGCATGGTCCGAATCCTACGCGGGCCACCGCCGCGCACATCGTCCGAAAGAACGATTCCCGGACCCCTCGTTCGGTCGGGAATGGCCGTCCGGACGGCCGATGATCGAAAGGAGTCGAATGGCGAGAGTGGAGGTATCACCGCATCAGCGGCAGAAAGGACCTCACATGTTCGTCGCGCTCCGCGACCTGCGTTTCGCCCGCGGCCGATTCATCCTGATCGGCTCCGTGGTTGCCCTCATCACCATTCTCGTCGGGTTCCTCAGCGGACTCACCGGCGGGCTCGCCACCCAGAACATCTCCGCCGTGCTGGAGATGCCCGGCGACCGCATCGTCTTCTCCGCGCCCACTGTCGGCGACTCGGTCAGCTTCGCCGACTCGGCCGTCACCGAGCAGCAGGCCACCGACTGGGAATCCACAGACGGCGTCACCGACGTGCAGCCGATCGGGATCACGCAGACTCGCGCGGAGGCCGGCGACAGGCGGATCGCCATCGCTGTCTTCGGCGTCGAATCGGGCTACGCAACTGACGCTCCCACCGAGAACGGCCGCCTGGGGTTGTCTGCCCCCGCGGCGAAAGACCTGGACGTGGAGGTAGGTGACGACGTCACGATCGCCGGCGTCACCTACACGGTCGAGAGCATCGGCGGTGACGACTGGTACAGCCACACACCCGTCGTCACCATGAGCCTGCACGACTGGCAGGCCTACTCGGCGGCGACGGGCAACCCCGACGCATACGCCACCGTGCTGGCCATCAGCGGAAGTCCCGACTGGGCCGCTGCGGACACCGCGAACCAGACGGTCTCGCAGACAAACCTCGGCTCGCTGACCGCCCTGAGCGCCTTCAGGTCCGAGATCGGATCGTTGCTGCTGATGGTCGCCATGCTGTTCGGCATCTCGGGCCTCGTAATCGGCGCGTTCTTCACCGTCTGGACCATCCAGCGCAAGGGCGACATCGCCGTACTGAAGGCCCTCGGCGCCAGCACTACCTCGCTGGTGCGCGACGCGCTCGGGCAGGCCCTCGTCGTACTCGTCCTCGGAATCGGTATCGGTGTCGGTGTCGTAGCGCTCTTCGGTGCGCTCGCGGGAACAGTTCTGCCTTTCCTGCTCAGCCCGATCACGACGGTGTTGCCCGGCGCGATCATGATCGCCCTGGGGCTCGCCGGAGCCGCCTTCGCCCTGCGCTCCGTCACCTCTGCCGACCCCCTCACCGCACTCGGGAGCAACCGATGATCCGCCTGAACGACATCACCCTGACCTTCCCCGACGGCGAAACCCGCGTCACTGCCGTCGACCATGTCACGCTCACCGCGCACCCCGGCACCGTCACCGGCATCACCGGGCCCAGCGGTTCGGGCAAGTCGAGCCTGCTCGCCGTCGCGGCGACATTGATCCGACCCGATTCGGGCCAGGTGCTCATCGACAACGTCGATGCCACAGGCCTCGATGGCGGCGAGGCGACGGAGCTGCGGCGCGACAAGATCGGCATCGTCTTTCAGCAGCCGAACCTGATCCCCTCGCTCACCGCGCGCGAGCAGCTCACCGTGATGAACGAGCTGGGCGCGCCACACAGTCGTCGTCGCCGTCGGGTTGTGGCAGAGCGCGCCGACGAGCTTCTGGATGCGGTGGGCCTCACCGCTCACACCGGCAAGCGCCCGCACCAACTCTCCGGCGGGCAGCGCCAGCGTGTGAACATCGCGCGGGCGCTGATGAACAAGCCCAGCGTTCTGCTGGTCGACGAGCCCACGAGCGCCCTGGATCAAGACCGCGGCGCCGCCATCATCGAGCTCATTTTGCGACTCACGGCAGAGCGGAACACCTCCACGCTGCTCGTCACCCACGACCTCGTGCACCTGCCCCAAATGCACGGCGTGGTCACCATCATCGACGGTCGGATCGTCGACGGACCGCCGCACGCCACGAAAGACGGCGGCGTTGCACTCGGCGCTGTGGTGTCATGACCGCCGCAGACGTCGCCGCACCGGCACCCACCCGTCGCGACTGGCTCGCACTCACCGTGCTGTCAATCGGCCTAGGCCGTGTGTCAAGTCTGATTTGATCCAGATCAGCGTGGCGGCGAGAGCGATCGCGGCGCGGTAGCAGCGGGCGGTCTTGTCCGACCTCATCGCGATGCCCCGCCATTGCTTGAGGCGGTTGAAGCATCGTTCGACGATGTTCCTGTCGCGGTAGCGGACCTTCTGCTCAGCTGACAGCATCGGGAACGATCCAGCAGTAGATGCCGACTGCTGCGGCTACGAACCCGGCGATCAGGACGATCACTGCTCGTCCGTGTGAGGTCATCGCGTGGGCTCCGTTCATGGTGGCGCCGGCCCACACCCGGACCGGCGCCACACAGTTCTTTCCTGGGCAGTAGCCCCAGCCATGGTGCGCCGTGTGATGCCGGCGCGAGACCGCCTTACTGCGTAAGCATGGGCCACGTCGTGCTGCTCATGAACGGGGATTGACATAGGTGGGGGGCGCCCACGCGGGTAGGCTGCAGCGTTGCCGAGGCTAGCGACTCGGCAACACGATCGTCGCTACAGGCGGGCAGGGGGTTTGTGCTGGACAGGGTCAGGTCGATCTCTGTGACCGTCGCGCTACTCGGGGGGCTGACCCTTGGCCTGTTCTTCACCTGGTACGGGATCTTCGGCCCCGATGGCCCTCAAGACGTGCAGTGGAACTGGGGCGTCATCTTTCCCGGGGCGGTGTTGACCGGGATATGCGCAGTGCTCCTCGTGCTTCTTCCGCGGCACCGGTAGCTTGTGCGGCGCCGTCGGGGCGCATCGTAGTGACCAGGGTCGCGTCGACGCTAGGGCTGCGGGGTCGCCCGCCGTGCTGCTCAGAATCCGGGCATGGACGCCCGGTACTTTCTCCAGGTGGGCCGCTCGACGGGGAGATGAGTCGGGTGTTGCCCGCGAATACGTCCTGACCGGGCGCCGCGTCCTCAGTGCCGGCTGCAACGGAGGGTTGTCTGTCGCGAAGTGGGCGGATATCGAGTTCGCCGCTCTCCTCATCGAGAAGAGCACGGCGCGTACCGCGTTCGAGTCACTGTTGGCCGAGCGCAGCCTGCCGGTGGATGCTGCGATCGACGCACTTCCCCTCGACATGGAGATGCGGCACGCGTTGTCGAAGTTCCGGTGGGCTGCTGCTCGGTACGAGCAGTGGTTGCGCCGGTGACGACTCGCCTGGTGGTGCTATTGAGACAGTTCCCCGTCGAGTCGGTCCAGCAGAAGCTCGAGCGCGATTTCGAACTCTTCCTTGCTGCGATCCTCGCTCAGCAGTGAGCGGAGGCGCCGGACCTCGGGTACGTCGTCGAGCGTCGCGCGGCCGTCCTGGTTCGGGATAGATGCGCCGCCTTCGTCGAGCGGGACGTCGTCGGGGCCGAACTGTGCTCCGCGGATGGTTGTTTCTAGGAGCAGCTGGCCGAGGAGGAAGCTGGTGAAGGCGCGGTACGCGCTGACGGCCTGGGCGTCCGTGAACCCTTGAGCGATGAGCGCACGAAGGAACGTATTGACGACTTCCACGCTGCGAAGCGGTGGACGAAGCCACGGGGCGGCGGGATGGCGGGTCGCGATCAGCGGGAATGCCTTGGGGTGTTCCACGGCGATGTCCCGGATCGTGTGCGCGAGCTTCTGAAGGAATGCCTGCCAGTGCTGGTCGAGCTCGTCGTCCATCGTGGCGGCGAGGTCTGCCAGGAGCGAGGCGACGACGCCTTCGAGGAGGTCTTCTTTTCCGTGTACGTGTCGGTACAGCGACATCGCTTCAACGCCTAGTCGTTGGCCGAGGCTGCGCATCGACAATCCCTGCGGCCCGGACTGATCAACCAGCTCCAGGGCCGCGTCGATGATCACCTCGCGGGTGAGTTTGTTGGACGTGGTGTCGGACTGCTTGGTCATGTGAAGCCTCCACCTCGATCCTCCCCCGTATTCCTGGGTTCATGGTCACATTCGGGTACGCCAATACGCATGCTTACACCGTAAGCTAGTGCCAGCCCCGCGCCGTCTCGACGCCCAGAACGAAACGATGCAAAGCCCTTCCGCACCATTTCGAAACCCTTTTGCCCTTCCAGGAAGACGCCACGATGAACGGCACCTCTCTGAACGATCACGCCCGGAACCCTGCGACGCTGTCGACGGCGTCGGCAGCACCTGCTCCGGATCCCGCTCGTGATGGTTCCGGACTGGCGAGCACATCCGGAACGTCGTTTCACAGCCACGCCACACTGCAAGGGTGGCTCGCGGAATTCTCACTCCCCGCGGCGACGGCGACCTCATCAAGGTGGTCTTGCAGGACAGCTCCCGCGCGCTCACCGCGGAACTCGACACCGCGGCGGAACTCTGTGCATACCTGGAGCAGCGGTCGTCCTCCCACACGGAACCCCTGCCCCTCCCCTGAATAGTTCTCGCCGGTCGTTTCGACCCACGCCGGCGTCGGAAAGGAGTAGCAGCCGTGGGACGGTTGACCATCGGTACGGACGTCATCAAACTCGATGACCGCGTTCTCGCACACCTTGAAGCCGTGATCGTGACCAAGCTCCGCCGTCACGAGCCCTTCGTGTTCACGTGGCCGATCGACGTGAGCCTGGGCAGCGGTCGCGTCGCCAAGTGGGTGAGCGCGTCGACCAGCTGGGACATCCGGTTCGACAACCGACAGTCCGAGCCGCTGAACCAGGCGTGGCTGAAGCAGCTGATGTCGACAGCAAACTCGCCCGGAGGACTGAAACTGGTCCCCGAGCCCTCACAAGACCAAAATCCCGTCGACCGCTGACAGCGAGTTGTCGATGTCGGTCGAACAGTGACCGAGACCCCTCCTCCGCCGCACGACGACACCGACTCCGGACCGCCACATTCAAGGAGCATGCGCATGGCCTTCCACAGCAAAGAGACCCTCGAGAGCTGGGTTGCCGACTTCGTCGAAGCCCGGACCGCTGGCGACGAGATCCGGGTCGCGGTGCAAGATGGCTCCGACGGCGAGGACACGGGGTTGGTGCTCATCCCGCTGGAGAATGCGCCCAACGCGGTGTGGATCGAACCTCGCGACTCGGGCGACGAGCTCAGCTGGCACGTGTTCATCGAGCCATCCAACGACACCATCGAGCTGACCAGCTTCGAGCTCAACGCGCTGACGCACGAACTCCAGATCGCTGCCGAGCTGTGCGCCTTTCTGCAGGAGCGATCGCTGGGGCACTACGAACCGGCAGCGGAGGCGACAGCAACAGCGGCCGACTGACGTCGACCGCTGAGCCTCGTCCTCACCACTCGGCGCGTCCGCCTGGCGCCGGCTTAGATGTAGCCAAGGCCGAGATCAGGGTCGACGTCATACCTGATGTCGAAAGCAAGCGAAGAGTCCGAGTCGAGTCGCACAGGCTCTGCGCTGACGACCACACGCGACGCGGCCGTGATCGAGACGTGAATCAGACGGTCACCCAACAGGGCCAGTTCGACGACGTCTCCGCCGGAGAGCACGGCGGCACGGACACGACCCAGCAACCGGTGCACCGTCTCCCCCTGTGCGAGCTCGAATCGGTCATCGTTGATCGTGATGACCGTGCGGATGATCGAGTGCGGCTCGCTCATCGCGGCATCGTACGAACCCGATTCCGAAGCATCAGGCGCCTTGACAGGGCGAGGAAGCAGCGACAGGAACCCACTCACAGCCCGGTCTCCGCCTCCCCGGAATCCGCGCCAGTGGTGAAGTCCCTGGAAATGTAAAGGCCGCCCGGCTGGCTCGCTTCAAGGACCATGCGCTCTACGCTCTCTCTGTTTACCGGCGGTCGCTGCTTGGCTCTGAATTTGAAGACGAGCGTGCTGGCTGCGTTCACCCAGATGCTGGTCTTCCCATCGCCCAGGGAAGCGTCGTTTCGCCACGTCAGCATGAATGCCTCTCCGCGCCGCAGCTTCACCCCCACCACGGCCTGCAGGTGAGCAAGCACATCATCGGTGAAGATGACGCGCGCTGACGCGTGGTACTGGAAGCGACCCACGACCCAGAGCCTACTCACCGGGCATGGAAGGTGGTTCCGCCGCCCAAGTCATCGGCGGAACCACCCGAGCTGCTGCAGCCCACCAACGACGGTAGGGCCCAGCCCCGCCGACGCTGTGGGCCTTGCCGCAGGCACAGCTGTCAAGTAGGCGGCGACCGCCCCGATGCGGATCTCCGATCTTGCGCATGGCTTCGGCGCACGACCTGAGCGGCAACCTGAGAACTGGAATTGGTACTCTCACGCTTAGTTGTTCGTCTGTAAGAAAAGGACCGCCGTTTCGATGCCGTACCGTAGCCGCGCTCTCCTCGAAACCTGGCTCACTGAGTTCACCGCTGACCACGCGCTTGGCGGTCTCGCCAGGGTCATCCCCCAAGACGGCACCCTCGGAGGAGACACGGGACTCATCGTCTTCCCCCTCGGTGGCGGCACCACCAGCGTCTACATCGAGCCGGTCGCCGTCGGCGACCGCAGATGGCGCATACACTTCGAACCCCGCGAACAAGAAGCCGTCATGAGCAGCGCGCAGGTCGACACCATGGCAGCCGAACTCGAGATGTCCGCAGCACTATGCGACTTCATCGAAACGAAATCAGCGGCACACCTCGCCGGCGTGCACTCCAACTAATCAGCTTGGTGGGGTGCTCGGCGATATAAGGCTGATTATCGGCGTTGCGCTCAGTGCACGTCCAAGCTGCGCCATAGTGCTCCGACGCACCAGCACTCCTGCTTCTGCGGGCTGCGCGCCGAGGCGCCGCCCGCAGAAGGCCCACGTTCCGCGGGGCCCCACCGCTCGCTCAGCCCGGGGAGTAGCGATCGGTCACTCACGAAGTCAGTCTCACATCGGGAAACCAATTCTCGGGAGGCATCGTGTAGGGCAGTGGCTCACCGGGTTCGCACGAGTCCTTCGACTTCGCGAAGGGTCCGTCGGGGCTGAGCAGCAGATGCATGTGGTGGTCTGCGTGGTCACGCCACCAGACGCTCGCGCCGGTCGCCGGGTCTAGCCGCAGGTGCTCCCAGGACCGCCACAGACTTTCGAGGCGGGCGACCGCCTCCGGGTAGCGCCACCAGTCCGCCGCCCACCGGTAGCGGGCGTTTCCGGGACCGACAGGGCGCGTGTACATGTGGCGCAGGTACTCCCGCACGAAATCGTCGACGGAGCCGTAGACCAGCTCAGGTGTCGGCTCGTCGACGTCGTCGTCGCGGAAGTCATCGAGCAGGTCACTCATCGCGCGGCTCGCTTTCTTCGATCACGGCAGCTCGAGCAGGGGCGACTGTGGCGGGCGTGCTGTGCGAGGGATCGTGCGCGGCGATCGACGCGCGCAACGCGGCCGCGTGCGGTCCGTTCATCCACGGGATCGTCTCGACGAGGGTTGCGGGGGCGCCGGAGGCGAACACCACCGCGCGGCCGCGCGGCAGTGCGCCGAGATCCGCGACGTCGAGGGTGCGTTCGCGTTGCACCCCATGGGAGGTAGACCGGGTGCCGCGGCCGACACTCGTGGAGGTCGTGCGGCGGTCGTAGTCACCGATCATCTGCGAGAGCTCGTTCAGGAACTCCGGTTCCTTCACGCCGCCGCCGTAGACGGCGACGTTCGAGGCGCTCCACAGCTTGCGCATCCCGTCGCGCCCCCACACCTGCACGCCCTGAGACCAGGACTGCAGAATCGTCATCAGGACGATTCCCCGGGATCCGTAGTGGCTGTAAAGGTCGGGGAGGTCGTGCCAGCGGCACACGTTGGCAGCCTCGTCGAGAACACCGAGCATCGGCACCTGCAGGCGCCCGCCCGGTTGCATGGTTGCGTACTCCTCGGCCGCTTCGACGGTTGCGGCCGTCAGTGCGGTTACCAGCGGGCCGGCGGTGCCGCGGCCCTCCTTGGAGAGGCTGTAGAGGGTGTCGTTGGAGCGCACGAACGCGTGCGGGTCGAACTGCGGCCGCGAATCGAGACCGCCCTGGGGGGTCACCCATTGCGCGATCGCGCGCACCTTGAGGCACGACGCCATTTGGGCGGCGGTGCCGTAGACACTGTCGCGACGGCGGGACTCGCCGTTGACCTGCCCGGAGACGGCATCCGCCATTTGCTCGTACCCGTGTCGGCGGAGGATCCGGACCGGCTCATCATCGCCGGGCGTGGTTGTCCAGGTGAAGGCGGTCGTGATCGGCATGCCCTCGAGCGCTGCGGCGAGCAGGAAGCCGGCCAGGAGATCCTGACCGGCGTTGTCGAAGTACGCATCCCCGCGGCTGTCGCCCGAGCGTGAGCCCGAGGCGAAGTGCGCTGCCAGTTTCGCGGCCTTCACGTCGTCGGTCACGTAGCTGAGCGGGTTCCACCACCAGGTGGGAGCCTCGAGGGCGATGCTCTGCGGGTCGAAGGCCCACACCTGCCCCTTGGTGGCACGGAGCTCGCGAGTGGCGTCCAGGACATCGCGCTTGTTCGACGTCGTCAGCACAGCACCGGGAGCGTCCGCGATCGCGGGGATGACGTATGCGGTGGACTTACCGATTCGTGGGCCGGCGATCAGCGTGATCATGTCCTCGGGTGTGGCGTAGATGCGTTGCCTGCCGGCGACGGTGATGCCGATGAGGACACCGACCCAGTCGCGGACGCCGAGACGCTGCGCGGTCTGGCGGGCGCCTGAGGCGGAGAGGGAGTGCAGCTGCCGGCCCTTGCCCATGTGCGTCGCGGCGGCGTCGACAGACGACCGGCGCCCCCGTGCTCGAGCAGCCGCGACAGCGACGAGGGCGCCGAGAGCGAGAACGGCGCCGCCGAGCACCGTCACGATCCAGGTGGCGGATGCCGGCCAGACGACCTTGCCTCGGAGCACGCCGAAGAACACCTCGAAGGGGTCCGAGGTCTGGCCCTCGTTGACGCCGTCGAGCTGTGAGCCGAGCGCGACGGCGCCCCACACGACTCCGAGCACCAGAAAGACGGTCACCACCGCGATCAGGAGTGCGATCGTCGACCCGTCGACGCCCTGGCCGCGCTTGTTGGTCGCGCTCACGCGGCGCCCTCTTCCAGGTCATCGGGGACCTCTTGCGCCGCGTGGGCGGCGTCGTCGAGGCCGATCATCGGGTTCGACTCGTCCGGTTCGGGGAACGCGGCCGTCGCGTGCCAGAGCTTGTTGGTGTCGTTGATCGAGCGCTCTGCCTCGACGAGCTCTACCTTGATCGGGATGCCGGGGTGACCGCCGACCTTGATGAGGAACTTCCCCCGTCCGGGAGGTTCCGATCCGGGGCCGGACTCCCATGTGCCGGGGTCCTGCCAGGACGTCAGAAGCTCTTGCTCCGCGTGAGACAGCGGTACCGCTGTCGTCAGCTGCGGCATCTCAGCCACCGGGAGCCCACCGCACACGACCATCCCGGAGCGCTCGACGAAGCCGCGAGCCTTCATCCGGTCGTCCTCACTAGGCAGGGCCAGAAGATCACTCATGGTGTGCGAAATCATTGCGAGACCCACGCCGCGCTGACGGTTCAGGCGGGTGAGCGCGTCGACACGGTCGACCATGCCTCGCCCGGCCCGCAGGGCACGCCACAGCTCGTCGAGGATGACGAAGTAGTGCCGGCGCGGCTCGAGCCCAGCATCCGCGAGAGCGTTCGCGACGTTCACTGTGCCGAACCCCGCCGACCAGCAGGCGAGCAGGATCGCCGCCTGCATATCGGTGTCCGAATCGTCGATCGACGAGACGTCGTAGACGACAGGACGGTCACGCAGCATCGGAACGTCGGTGGCGTGGGCGAAGGTCTCACCGAGGCGACCGCCCGAGGTGAGACTGATCAGGGATGCCTCGAGGTTCTCGGTGATCGCCTTGTAGCGGCCGAGGTCACCACGATCGAGGGCGACGTCACGGACCTCCTGCGGTGCCTCCTGGATGACTCGCAGCAGATCGCCCAGAACAGGGACACCGTCGTGGTGCTCGTCGAGCACGCGGAGAGCGCGGTCGATGATCGACTCTTCACGGTCGGTGGGCGGTTCCTTGCGGAGAATCGTCAGCAGCGCCGACACCATCGTGTGCCGGCGGCCGTGAGCGTCCGCGAGGACCTGCGCGCGCTCCTTCTCCTTGCCCGCTTCGCGGAGCCGTTCGGCAGCCTCGAATGCCTCGCCCGGGTCGAGGATGTTCAGGTGCCCGCGACCGCGGCCGAGGGTGATGACCTGCCCGCCTAGAGCGCGGATCATGTCGACGTAGTCCGGCTTCAAGTCGCCGAGCACCAGGGGCAGCGTCCCCAGGCCCGCGAGACCGGCCGCGGTGCGGCGCGTGTACGTCGACTTGCCGAGACCCGGCAGCCCGAGGACGAACATCGACGGGTTGTTGATGAGATCCGCGTCCTGGAACCAGGAAATGGGATCCGCGCACACCGTCGCGCCCGTGAACAGTTGCAATCCCATCGGGACACCGATCATCGGTGTGCCGCTGCCGACCGAGAACGGGTGCAGGCCACACACCTGAATGGTCGTCCCGCGCCACTCGTCGACGGGGGCGACGACGTTCACCTCACCGCGGCCACGTCCCAGCCACCCACGGGGGCCGGGACGCTTGATCGCGGGTTTCTTGTCCTTCTCCGTGCGCGCGTTCTTCGCGGTCGGAGTGAGCTCTTGCGGCTTGCGCTTCTGAGGCCGGCGGCGGCGCTGGTCATCGAGTGCGGGCATTACAGCTGCTCCCTAACCTCGTTGGGTACCTGCAGGTGCTTCGGCAGGACGAGACCGAGGGGCAGCGCCGCCGCGAAAGCGGAGTCCTGCGAGCCGTGCACCAGGCGCAGACGGAGGCGCGCGGTAGCGGAGAGGTTGTCGATCGCCGCCCTCGCGTCCGCCTCTTGGGAGGCGTCGAGCACGGTCGCCGTGACGAGCATCCCGAACTGGACGAGGCCCGCGCCTGCGGCCTCCTCAGCCGCCGTCGCCACAGCGGCACGCGCACTGGTCAGATTCCGAGCCGTGGGCTTGTCGGAGCTGGAGAGGTTGAACGCGGACGCGCGGACGTCCGCTTCGACGATTGCCGCAGCCCTGGCCGGGTCGATCGGCCGATACAGCAGAGTCACCCGCTTCCGTGCGATATCGCGGTGCGGGGCGAGCAGGCGGGACAGGATGCTCGAGGGCACGTTGCCGCGCGGGGCGCCGCTCATCATCCAGGTCACAGACAGCGCGGAGTCGTGACGGTAGGTGTCCCACCCCGCCTGATGCGCCGTAGGGCCAACCTCAGGCCAGTAGAGCTCGGGCGGTTCGCCGGCCGCGTTCGCCTCGTCGATGAGACGTGCCGCCGCGGGGTCGTAGGCCACGCGGATCACTTCGCACAGTTGCTGAGCCGTGAGAGGGCGGGACGTGCCCGCGCCGGTCGCTGTCAGCCCCTGCGTGAGGCCAGGCAGGCGGGATGCGAGTTCGCGCCCCATATCCTCAGGGCTTCGCTTGCGCCCACCTACGCGAGAAGCCGCGTTGAAGGTGAGCGCCACATAGGCGCGAATCGTCGCGGAACCCGCGGGGTACTGATCCACCAGGTTCTCGAGCAGCTGCTTCGCGAACCCAGGCGCGTCGTCGTCGATGCGGCTGGCAACCTCGCGTCGTAGCCGCGTGCCGGAGTCCGGGGCCGTCTCAATGGTCACCGAGACGGCTTCGATGCCGGGCTCGTTCCCGAGACCGGCAAGCCACATGCCCCACTCGGCAACCCACGCGTCGATCTGCTCACGGTCGACGAGCGCGGCGCCGTCAGGCTCCGTGCCGATGACGACCGTGTAGTGCGACGTCGACGGGATTTGAACGAGGGCGAACGGCCGGTTGTAAGAGTCGCGCCATTCAGTGAGGCGCGATCCGGCCGCGAGGCCCGGCAGCTGCACGGTTCCCCATTCGGCTCGACCAAGGGGGCCTGAGCGGTAGAGGTGTGCGCCCTTCGACTTCGTGAACATCCATCCCACCCTTGTTGCGGCCCGCGACAGCAGGCTCCGTCCGTGCTTGTCCTTCGCCGCCACCGTCAGCAGGAACAGCCCGAAGATCAGTCCTGTGATGACGCCGTTGCCGATGTTGGAGACCATCGTCACGACCACGGCGAAACCGGCGCCCGTGAAGAGGATCCCCGTGCCGAGCGCGCTCAGCCCGAGGAGCCCCGCGGTGGTCGGCTTCGTCCAGTTGCCGTAGCTACGCGGCGCGTTGGATGCTGTCTCGCTCGTCATGGTCATGTCCGATCGCCTCGCTTACTGCGCCCCTGAGGGGCCATTGGTCGAATCGTCGGCGGCGGATTGCGCAGCCCGCTTGGTTGCTGTTGCCGCACCCTTCGCTGCCTTCACACCGGCCTCGGCCACGAGGACCGCAGCGCCAGCAGGGCCGGCGCCCGCAGCGCCACCGCCACCAGCAGCGGCACCGCCACCCGCGGCGGCGCCGCCCCCGCCTGACGCGGCGCCTGCGGCGGCTTTCCCACCGGTCGGCGCGGCACCACTGGCAGCGCTGTTCGATCCGGCCGTTGGTGTCGCTCGAGGTCCGGCGCCGTTCCCCGAACCGGTGGGGGCAGATCCCGGACCGTTCGAGGGGGAACCTCCGCCGCCACCAGAGGACGAGTTAGACGAGCTGGACAGACGACGAATCGCGCCGGTGGCAATATCGCCGCCGATCGCGCCAGCGGCGCCTGCCAGTGCCATACCGGCGCCCCCGCCGCCCGCGACGGCGCTGGTCATGGGAGCGACGAAACGCAGCAGTGCCGGCAGAGCGACGAGCGCCATGAGCATCAAGGCCATGCCGGTCAGAATCGACCAAAGTCCTCCACCGTCGTCTAGGAAGGCGTCAGTTCCGACGAGTTGGAACGCCGCGGCATAGATGAGCGCCGCGGCGGGCTTGTAGAGAACGAAAGCGATCGTCCAGCCGATAACGCGACCGAACCACTGACGGCCCATCTGAGTGACGGTGAAGCTTGTAGCCAAAGGGAGTATCCCGGCGAGGATGACTAGCAGCCCACCGCGAACCACCATGAGCGCTACCTGCACGAACACCATCAACATCGCGATCGCTGCGAGAACGAGGACGCCGATGATGCCGATGGGTGAAGAGGCGGTGAGCGCGAGCATTGCCGCGACGTTGGTCCCGAAACACTGTGATGCCCCGCCGGCAGAGACGTCGCAATCTGTGGCGTTGTTCAGCACCCAGACCGAGAAGGCGTCGGCGGCCGTTACCGCCAGAGTCAAGAATGCGAGGCCCCCACCCGAGACGGCTAAAAGCGTAAGCAGCGATTGGACCACGTCTTTACCCGGCTTGGCTCGTTGCTCCCATGCCATGCGGATGCCGCCGATGATGACCGAGAGGACGGCAAGCCCCCCGACGTAAAACCAGAGCGAGTTCTGCAGGAACCCGACCGCCGACGACGAGCCGTCCGGCGCGGAAGAGCTCAGGAGGCCGCCCACGAGCGCAGAAGCCCCCGAAATGAGCATCACGGCGAAGAAGATGACTCCCAGAGCTCCGACACTGCGAATGCCCTCACCGCGACGGAGGCGCACCGTGACGAGCGCACCGAGCGCGATGAGGGAGAGGACGGCAACCGTCAGACCGATGTACGTGACGTAGTTGAGGATCGTGCCGAACGCTTCGCTCCCCGGCGGCGTGCCGCCCCCGGTCGTCGAGCCGTCGCCGGCCGTCAGCACCGGAGTGGGAACCTGCACCCACATGCTGCCCATGCTCGCAACCGCGGCACCGAAACCTTCGAGAGTGCGATTCATGAGTTCCTGAATCGCGTCGTTCGACGCCTTCGACACGACGTCGCCTACGGCGTTGCCGCCCTTGCAGACGAGATCCCACCATTCGCATTCGGCCGGAGCAGCCATGGGTCAGGCTCCCGACCAGGGGATGTATCCACCGAGGTTCTGCAGACCCGCAGGGGTGAGAGGAAGATCGCCCGAGGCGGTCATTTCGACCTTCCAATCGCCTTCCGTCCACTGCAGCTTGAGCGGCACGCTGACAAGCGAGCCGTCCGAGTAGTTCAAGGCCAGGTCGATAGTGGCGCTGTCGGCGCTGTAGGCCGCCACCTTGAAGCCAGCGACCTGAGCGCGAAGGCTGGACGAGCTGCCTGCCGAGTCCTGAGCCTCAAGCGCGTCGCGACCCGGTCCGGGTGCGACAAGGTCGATGAGACGCGGACCGAGGTTGGCGTCCGTCCCCGTAGCGACGAAGTTGACGGCCGCGAACAGTGCCCCTTCCGCTGTGCGGGCGAAGCACGAGCGGAGGCCGTCGTCAACGGCACCAGGGCCGACCTCGGCTTCTGTCGGGGCGGCCATCGTGCCCACGAGCTCCCACGTGTTCGTGGGCGCCGCGGTCAGAGAGCTCGAATCCTCGACCGCGGTGAGGCCGCAGACGCTGGGGTCGTCGTCCGCCACCGGCGTTGTCGACTCTGTGGGCGTAGAGGTGGGCGTGGGCGGTGCCGCGTCGTCATTGCCGTTCAACAGGCCGGTGATGAGAGCGACCACCGCTATCACCGCGATCAGACCCACCACGGCAGCCGCGACTATGAAGCCGCGGCTGCGGAACGGGCTAGGAGTGTCCGTGCTCACTTGAGTCTCCCCCGAGGGTGGTTATGCGCCGGAGATGAAGCCGACGAGCGCGGTTGCGGCGCCGATGATCATGACGCCGATCAGGATCGATACGAACGTCTTGATGTGCTCGCCGCCTTCACCGCGGCGGGAGTTGAACATGAAGAGGACGGCCACGAAGATCAGCGCGAGAACCGCGGCGATCAGACCCACCCACTTTGCCCACCCGAGGATCGTGCCTACGGCCTCGAATCCAGGAGGCGCAACGGGTTCCGGGTCCGGGAGTGCGAGCGCGTAGTAGACGACGTCGTGTCCGAGCTGCGAGAGCGACATGGTGGTCCTTTCAGTTGTGAGCAGGGCTGCTCGGGTTCAAATGCAGTTCCGCGAACAGCTCGCGGAATGCCTTGGGTAGAGGGGTCGAAGGGCCCGCAGGGCCGAGCCGCCAGGCGTCGACCCACGGCAGCGTCCATACGCGGGGCAGGCCACCGCCGACGACCTGCTGCAGGTCGCGCAGAGGCTTGGGGAGCCGGCCGGGGGCATCCGCGATGAGCACCAGGCCGGCAAGAGTCACCGATTTGCCCAGTGCGCCGGATGCCCATTCGGTCGCGGCACGCTGCGCGGCCGTCAGGCCTTGGTAGTTGGAGCGGGCGACGAGGACGACGTTCGTTGCGATGTTGGGCGGGTCTGCGATCGGCCACCCGTGTTGAGCAGCCCGAGTGTCCTGCGCGAGCGCGGCCAGAGTCGACTCGCCGGCTCCACCGTGGACGCCGAGCCACCACACCTTCGCGGGCCATGCCTGAGACCAACGCGGCAGCCTGTCCGCCGTGTCAGGAACGGGGACGCCGGCCTGCGGTGCGGCGGGGCCGGTCCTTGCCGTGCGGCGCGTGGGAGTTGCGGGAGTTTCCGGCTCGGGATCAGCGGCCCGATCGGGCCCCGTGATCCACCGGTTCTCGTTCGTCATGCTCGCTCCGCTCTCGTCAGGGCTTCATCTATCCTCTTGTCGAACTCCGTCCCGCATGGCGCACTGTCCACACTGGCGGCGAATATTCAATGACGTAATCCTACCCAGAAGATCGTAGAACCGTCGATAAACATTTGTTACAGCCTGCGCAAACGGTACGCTGGGCGCGTGACTGTCACCCCTCGGAGCACGCAGCGGGCGCTTGGCGCCGCACTGTCTCTTGTCGCTGCGCTGGCCGTGACCGGTTGCGTAAGCAACCCTCCACAGCCGGAGCCGACGCAGTCGACGGCTCCCACCCCCACGAGCACCAATCCCGTCAATCCCACCCCACCGAGTGACACGGGCGCTACCGTCGCGCCCGTCCCAGAGGCTGAGAGCGACAGCCAGGCCGCCGCAGTCGACGCGGCCACGGCCGCTCTGACCGCCTACGCACAACCCGAACTCCCCTACCAGGAGTGGATCAACGGTCTGTACCCGTACCTCACCCAGACCGGCGCAGCCGCATATGAGGACACCGACCCCTCTCGCATTCCCGTCCGGAAAGTCACAGGACCGGGCATCATCCTCCCCGCCTCCACGGAGGTCGCGCTGATCGTCCAGCTGCCAACCGACGCGGGCAACTACAACGTGAGCCTCAGCCGCCCGAACGCCGAATCGGCGTGGCTGGCAGACCGGATCCGACCAGCAGACGGCTGACATGGCACAAGGGACGAAGAACCTCACCGGCGCGCTGATCATCGGCACGCCGATCATCGTCGTGGTGAGCATCTTCGCTCTCGTCCTGCTGTTCATGACCGGCGGTAGCGCGTCCGCCGCCTGCAGCGGCGGTGTCGGCACCGCCGACCCCGACAACGTGCCCGAGGAACCCGTCGCCGGCTACTCCGGGGAGCAGCTGCAGAACGCCGCGCTCATCATGAACGCCGCCGTTCCGCTCGGCCTGGATCGGCAGGCTCAGGTGATCGCCGTGATGACCGCAATGGGTGAGAGCTCGCTGCGCAACATCGACTTCGGTGACGACGTCAACGGCGTCACCAACCCGGACGGGACACCCACGTGCTCCCTCGGGCTGTTCCAGCAGCAGTGGTGCATCGGCAACTGGGGAACCAAAGAGCAGGTGATGGACCCCACCTACGCCGCCACCCAGTTCCTCACCCGGCTCGCCGCCGTCGACAACTGGACGTCACTCGAGCCGAGCATCGCCGCGCACAAAGTGCAGCGCAACGCCGACCCGTTCCACTACGAGAAGTTCTTCGACCCTGCCAACCAGGTCGTCACCGCCCTCGCCGGAGGCGGGGGATGCACAGGCACCGGAGCCATCCAGTTCCCCCTCTCCAAGGGCTACAACATGACCTCCGGCTTCGGCCCTCGCAGCATCAACGTCCCCGGCGCACCTTCCTGGCACGCCGCCGTCGACCTGCAGCACTGGCCCAACCCCTGCGGCGACCAGATCTACTCCATCAGCGCCGGCACCGTCACCTACAAAGCCGGATACCAACTCACAGTCAAAGCGCCCGAGGGATGGAGCGTGTCGTACCTCCACATGAGGATGGATCAGGTCTCCGTCGACGTCGGGGACACCGTCACCGCAGGGCAGCCGATCGCCCTCGTCGGCAACGAGGGACCATCCAGCGGATGCCACCTCGACTTCCGTATCAACCAGATCGGCAGCACCGACCAAGCAGTGCTCTCCCTGCCCGACGCCGTTTCGCTCGGGTCGCCTGCCCGCTACGCCGGCTTCGTCCACCCTGAAGAGTTCTACGAGCTGTTCGGCATGGAGCTTTGCCCGCCCTCATCGTGTGAGAGGCAGTGATGACCGCAGTCCCGCACTACCCCGTCATCCACGTCACCGTCGCCGCTGACGGAAGCGCCCACGCAAACGTCGCCGGTCGTCACGACGACTTCCCCTCCGCGGAGTTCACCAACACCCGACAGGCGGTCATCAGCTATGCGACGACAATCGCCGTCGAGCTGCGCCGACCCGTCCGCATGAAGATCGTCGACCCCGACGGCGAGTGGAACGTCGCCGTCGAACCGACCGGCAACGTCATTGAAGATCCACACGCCGCCGCCCGCCGCGCGCGCCCCAGGAAGGCGCCCACCACCGCGGCAACACCGACGCAGCAGATCCCGCGAGGACCGGTGCCACCGACCCCGCCTGCGGAGCAGGTGGCATCCGCGTGGGCGGCGCCGAAGGCACCGGACGAATACGACGAGCCGGACCCCTACACGCGACTCTCGGAGCGCAAGCGCCCCGCCGTCCCGACCGCACGCATCCACGCCAGCACGGGCGAGTCCGGGGCCTTCACGACCACGGCGCTCATCGGCCGGCGGCCTGCCCCTCAGCCCGGTGAGGCCGTCGAGCTCCTACTCACCACCGACGACGGCACCCGCCAGGTCTCCCGCACTCATCTGCGCCTCGAATGGGACGAGGGCGCGCTCTGGGCGACTGACCAGGCAGCCGCGAACGGCACACTCATCGAACGCACCGGTGCCGTGACCGTGGAGCTCACGCCGTGGAAGCCGTACCGGCTGCAGAGCGGCGACGTCGCCGTTCTCGGTGACGTCCGGCTGACGATCACGCTCTCAGGCGTCGAGGACGGAAACCTCGCATGAGCGTCGCCGCTTGGAATACTGGTCCCTCAACAGCTCCACCTTCCGAACCCGATCGGAACAACTATGAGGACCACCCCCCGTTGAGCGAAGAGGACTACTGGGCGCAGTTCCCCGACACCCTCACCACTGCGGACGTCGCCAAGATCATCCGCACTGGCGCTCCCGCCGTGCGCGCACGCCTGCGCGACGGCATCATCCCCGGCCACCGGATCGCTGATTCATGGGTCATGTTCAAGGCCGAGATCCGCGCATGGCTAGCGGCCACGAGCAACCGACCCATCCCAGCCGGCGAGCCCGTCGACGTCCTGGCGGACTACCCCGACGAGCTCAGCTACCGCGACCTGATGCAGCTATTCCGCGTCAAGTACAAAGGCACCATCTACATCTGGCTCGAGCAGGGGCACATCCCCGGCTCCTTCGTCGGAAACCGCTGGATCGTGCACAAGTGGCGCCTGCGCGAACTCCTCGACGAGACGAGCAATCAGCGCCCCAGCGGTGAGGACGCCGAATGACTCCGACACGCCGCCCCGCCTCACATTTCGTTAACGCAAACGCGGTTAGCGTTCGAGGCATGGCACGCAACGGCATTGGCCGCCCCAGCAAGGGCGAGCGCGACGCGATCCTGGCGAAGCCTCCCGTCACCTTCGGCGCGATTCTCAAAGAGAACGCCGACAAGGAGGGGCTGAGCTACGGCGACTACCTGCTTCTTCTCGCCGCCGAACAGCTCAACATGCCGCAGTACGCCCCCAAGCCCCCGCGCAATCGCGCGGCCGAACTCGATATCCCCCGGGAGGCCAGTTCCGCCGCCGCATAAACGAAAGAGCCCGCCGTTTCCGGCGGGCCCCTCAAGGATTCGTTGCTCTGAGTCCAGGTCGCCAAACTCACGACTCGAGAGCTTCCACATTCCAAGTCCGGTGAAGCCGGAGGCTTCGTCGTTCCCAGAAGGAGTTGGGACTGACTATACCAAGCGCGCACCTCGGCGCCAGCGTTTCCCTCGCACACACCCGCGTGTCGGAGCCCGATCGGGCCTCCGCGTGGGCGACCACCCGCGCCCTCACGCTGCGCGACGTCGTGCGCGCAGCAGCGCAGGACGCGAGCGGCGAGATCCTGAACGACTACAGCCGCGACTGGTCCGTGAACGCGATGCCCCCACGGACCACCTGGGCCATGTACCTGTCGGCCGACAGCCGCACGTACAAGTACCTCTGCTTCGACCTCGACAGCAGCCGCGGTAATGCGCCCTACGACGCCGGCAGACTCTCCCTCTGGCTCGATGAACTCAATGTGCCGCACCTCGTCTGCGAATCCGGCCCCACCGGCGGCCGTCACGTCTGGATCGGCCTCGCAGCGGCCGTCGACGGCGCAGCCGTCCGCGACCTCGCCCTGCTCGCCACACAGCTGCTCCCCTCCCTCGACCCCACTCCCCTGCTCAACCCCGCCACAGGATGCGTGCGGCCGCCCGGAGCCCCCCACCGCCTCGGCGGTGTATCCGTGGCCCTCGGGCCGCTCGCACCGTTCACCACGCAGCCCGTCCCGCCCGAAGCGGTCACCGACCTCGCCGCATTCCTCGTCGACGCCGGCGCCGAACTTCCCACCGTGGAGCTCGCAGCCCTGCACGGCATGGCCGTCGACCAGGACGGCCACCCCTACATCGCGGGCCCCAAGCGCGCCCTCAGCCCGCGAGTGGCCGCACTCATCGACGAGACCCCGGCGGCGGATGCGTCCTACACACTGGCATCCGTCCTCGCCGGCTGCGCGCACTCCCGCTGGCGGTACGCCGACGTCCTCGAGCTGGTCGACTCCCCCGCGTTCGAGCACGTCCGCACCATGCGAACCAAGCGAGGCCAGGAACGCACGCCACGCACCGCGACAGGCCGCGCCCGCACGCTCACGAACGCATGGAACAACGCCGTCCGCTACGTCGCCTCACACCCCCTCAACGGTGCCGGCGACGACGCCGACTACCTCGCCCGCTCCAACCGTGCCGTCGCGGCCGTAGAACGCGCCCAGGAGCGCGCAGACGCCATGCCGGGGCTTTGGGGCGCGGACCGCGCCTCATCGGCGGCACGACGCCACACCGGGACGCACAGCACCCGCGCCGTCCTCGACGCCCTCTGCCTCTACATCGCGCAGTCCGCGCAGCTGACCGTCGAGACCGACGTCCGGCGCCTCTCCGCCGACACCGGCTACGGACGCACCACCGTGCACACCGCCCTGCAGCGGCTCTCCCAGCCCGTCACCGACGACCCTGAGTCAGCGTGGATCGTCCGCGTCGGAGATCCCGAAGGACCCCACGGACAGCGCTACCGCCTCTCCCAGAAGTTCTCCACAGAGAACCACCCTCACGACCGGACACAAGTGCCTGCACGCCCCGCCGGCCACCCTCCCACCCCGACACGCGCCCACTGGCTGAGCCACCTCCACAACCGACTGCGCCCCCTCCGCCACGACACCTTCGCTGCACCCCGCAGCCTCGGCCGCACCGCAGGGATCATCTACGCCGCACTGCACCCTGACGCGATCGCCACCGTCGACGAGCTCCGCACGACCACCGGCCTCGACGCCCAGCGGATCAGGAAAGCTCTCGACCGCCTTTCCTCGCACGGACTGGCCCACCGCGGACCGGCCGGATGGATTCGAGGCGATCACGATTCCCTCGACCAGGCCGCCGACGCCCTCGACGTCGCCGGCTACCTCGAGCAGCGACGCGCTGCCTACGGCAACGAGCGAGCCCGATGGGAATGGTGGAACGCCGAGCTCACGTGGATGAGGAAACCGAACAAGAAGCGCCGAGGGCGTCGAGCCACGACCGGCGTCGCACTGTTCGCGCAGAACGATCGTCCCGACTACGCACGGTACCCACGAGGCCCTGACGGTCGAGGCGACCACAAACAGGCCCTCCAGCTCGTGCGAGCCGGCATCCTCTCCCCCGCGGCCACGCTCGACGCGGCCTGACCCTCACCGAGGCGCCCGGAGCTGCGCTCCGAACGGTCGAGCCGCTCCGCGGCCGGTTCTCTCGTTGTCCGTCTGCCTGGCCGCCGAATCGTAGTTCGCTCCCACGGCTGCCGTGCGGGGCTTTCGCGGCATATCCTCCCTCGCTGTGCTCAGTCCGGTATTCCACGACCCCGCACTCTCGCCGCTCCGCTCTCAAACGATCCTCTTGCCAGACAGGCGAACAAAACAGTTGATCGGGAGAGAGAAGATCATGGCTGAGACCACCGCCCACACCGGGACCGTCGAGCACATCGACCCGCAGAGCCTCATCATCGAGGCCAACGTGCGCCCGAGCGCACCCATCACCGCAACCTTCGTGCAGAGCATCCGGGAGAACGGCGTCCTCACGCCCGTCCTCGCCCGACGCGACGACCACGGCAACGTCCTGGTCCGCGCCGGTCAGCGGCGCACCCTCGCTGCCCGGGAGGCAGGACTGAGCACGATCCCCGTCTACGTCGTCGAGGCCGCAGAAGCCACCGCCGAGCGGATCATTCAGCAGATGGTCGAGAACGACCAGCGCGAAGCACTCACCGAAGGCGACCGAGCCGCCGCGTTCCAGCAACTCGCATTCGAGGGCATGAGCGTCACCGCAATCGCCAAGCGCACCGGCACCAAGGCCAAAGAGGTCAAGACCGCTCTCACCGTCGCGGAGAACCCCGTCGCGACAGCGGCGATCACCGAGCACCCGCTCACCCTCGACCAGGCCGCCGTACTCATCGAGTTCGACGACGACGCCGACGCTCGCGCCACCCTGATTGAGGTCGCCACCACCAACCCCAGCCAGTTCGAGCACGCCGTACAGCGCGCCCGCGACGAGCGGGAACGCGCACAGATCAAGGCCACCGCCGAGGCCGACCTGACCGAACGCGGCTACACCGTACTCCCCCAGGAACCCGGCTACTACGACACCGAATACACCGCGATCCGCGACCTCGTCACCCTCGACGGCGACCGCGTCACCGTCGAGCACATCGAGAACCTTGAAGAGCGGTTCGCATCCGTCCGCGTCAACTACCGCGGCGAGCCGTCCACGACGTACTACCTCCGCGACTACAAGAGCGCCGGATTCCGCAAGGACAGCGGCGCAGGAGCCAACAGCGGCCCCATGACCGACGAGCAGAAAGCCGAACGCAGGACCCTGATCGCCAACAACAAGGCATGGGCATCCGCCGAGGTCGTGCGCCGCGAATGGCTGACCACGTTCCTCGCACGAAAGACGCTCCCTAAAGACACCGCCGCGGTGATCGCCCGAGGACTCACCATCCACCGGAACGCCGTCAGCACCGCGACCCGCGACGGGAACCGGCTCGCACACGAACTCCTCGGATTGGAGCCCTCCGGCTACTTCGAGGCCGACAAACTCGCCACCCTCGTCGAGCAGAACCACGCGAAGGCCACCCACGTCGCCCTCGCGATCATCCTCGGAGCCGTCGAGAGCATCACCAGCAAGCAGACTTGGCGCTCACCGTCCCACACCGACCGGGACTACTTCACCCAACTCGCCGCATGGGGATACGGGCTCAGCGACGTCGAGCAGATCGTTACCCGCGATCCCTCAGACGCAACCGAGACCGACACCCAGGACTGAAGCGCGCGGGGGCCGCACAGCGGCCCCCGCCACTCCCCCAGGAGGCGAACCATGCTCACCCTCACCACCGACACCGGCCACACCCTCACCGCCAACACCGACGTCGAGCTCGCCGCCCTCTGGGCAGACCACGACAACGGCGAAGGGTGGGACGACGACCTCAGCCCGTTCGAGGAGCACACCATCATGGGCGAATACATCGACGCGATCCACGAGGCGAAGGCCGGCGCGATCACAGGGTGCACCGTCAGCGAGGGGTGATCCCCTCGCACTCCCCCGATATCTAACTGATATCAGCGTTTGAAGTGCACGCTACAAAGCCGTACGACGATCACGACGCCAGCCACCGCAGCTGCAATCCCGCCCGCCCACCCCGCGAGAGTCTGGACCTCCGGAGTCGCCTCAAGCAGCGCAACCGTGATTGCTGATGCAAGGCCCAGGACGATCGCCAGCTTTCCCATGTGGTCCGCGATGAGGTCGGAGTCGCGATTGCGGTTGTGGGTCGCCGCGCTGAGCAATGCGCCGAAACCGGCCAGCACAGCGCCCACGACGACCAAGCCCGATGGGTCAGACTCTCGGGGCAGCAATAGAGACAGGACGACCCCTAGAGCGGCCGTAGCGGTCGTGATGAGTACCCCACCCCTGCTCAACCGGGGATACGTCGCATTCTCGCGATTTTCAGCTTCAGCGAGCTCCCGCAGGATCTCGTTCTTCAGATCCTCTTTCATTCTTCTGCGCTGTTTTCTCGTGAGTAGTTCGTTCTTCGACGCGGCCACGTTCATGAAGCTAGCGGCATAGCGCTGATAGGACCGGCCAGGGGCCGGACAGCGCGCCCTACGGGCGTCCATTTTTTGCCGTGAAGCCTTCGGCAGCATCCGGTCGGCCGCCCTCCGCACAAGTGCTTTCGCGGCATATCCTCCCTCGCTGCGCTCAGTCCGGTATTCCACGGTCACTTGCACTCCGGTTGGCGCTCCCTCGCGGCGACAAGTCGCCTTCACGGCAAAAAAACGAGAGGGAGAGAGAACCCAACATGCTCACGATCACGCACACGCACGAGGCCGGGACCATCATCGAAGGGACCGCCAAGGGCGACGGCACCGCCGAAATCCTCAAGGCCAACCGCTGGCGCTGGGGGCGAAGCATCGGCGCGTGGTACGTCCCTAACAGCCGCGACCGGCTCCCCCAGGACCACATCATCACCCGCACCGCCGCCGCGCTTGAAGCCGCAGGCTTCCCCCTCGCGCCCCTGCAGATCGACCGCACCAGCCGGAGCACCGCCGAGGTCGAGGCCGGCAAGATCGCACGCCAGGCGGACCGCGTCGACGCGCTCGACGCCAAGGCCGACCGCAAGACAGCCACCGCCGACGCGCTCTGGGACGCGCACATGCGCGACGTGGCACGCCTCCCCGAAGGCGGCGAGCCGATCAAGGTCGGCCACCACTCCGAGAGCCGCCACCGGAACGCGATCGACAAGGGCGCACAACAGCGCCCGACGCGGCATCGACGCCCACCACGAGGCAGAAGAAGCCGTCAGACGCGCCAACGCGGCCGCGGTGACGACAGACGCGCGCTACAACCCCGTGACCGTCGCCAACCGCATCGAGAAGATCGCCGCCGATATCCGGCGCGTCGAGCGGCGCATCGAGGACGACGTCTACGACTCCGAGACCGGATACCGCCCAGCAACCGCAGAGCAGAAGGCGAAGCGAGCAGCGCACTACGCGCCGCAGCTCGACGAGCTGCGCGACCAGCTCGCCTACTGGGAGCAGGTGCGAGCCGACCAGATCGCAACCGGCAAGGCCACCGGCTACTCCCCCGCCACCGTCCGTAAGGGCGACGCCGTGAAGATCCGCGGCCACTGGCGGCGCGTGGCCCGCGTGAACACCAAGACCGTCAGCGTCGAAACCGGCTACAGCTGGACCGACCGCGTCGCCTACGCTGAGATTCAGGATCACCGCACCGCAGACGCTACGGCCGAGGAGGTCGCACGATGAGTCAGCGAATCGTCGTCATCGAGAACCGCGTCAGCAAGACCAGCGACGTCGTCGCCCAAGGGCGACAGATCGCCTACCGCGCCCAGGAGCTCGACTACTACGCCCAGCGCGGCTACACGCTCGCGCACACAGCCACCGTCGACGGCCCCGATCACGTGACCTTCGTGGACACCCTCACGGCCGACGACCCCCAGTGGCAGGCGGAGGGGCGACCTCGGTCGCCCCTCCGTACCCCAGCTCGCGCCGGCCTCCCTCCGGTCGGCCGGCCGGCGAGGGGCGATCCCCTCGCACTCCCCCGCTGATATCACTATGAAAGCGACTTGATAGCGCGCTGCCCTGGTGTCATGGTGATATCACTACGGTTTCACTATGAAACCGGTATCAGATCGACAGCACTTCAATACCGCTGCGATATCACACTGAAAGTAGAGTGAAACCATGATCATCCTCATCGGGAGTCAGAAGGGCGGCCCCGGCAAAACGACCATCGCCGTCAACCTCGCCGTCGAGTTCGCCCGGCAGGGCAAGGACGTGTGCCTCGTCGACGCCGATCCGCAGCGCTCCGCCGCTCGCTGGCACGCCGACCGCGAAGAACAGCGGCACACGCCTGCGATCGCGTGCGTCGAGAAGCTCGGCAACATCAACCAGACCCTGCAGGACCTCGCCGGCCGCTACGACGTCGTCGTGGTCGACGTCGCCGGCAAGGACAGCAGGGAGATGCGCACCGGCATGGTCGCCGCAGACACCCTCGTCGTCGTCGTCCGCCCCAGCCAGTTCGACCTCGACACCCTCGGCCACATGAGCGAAGTGATCGACCAGGCCGTCGACCTCAACCCGAGCCTCGATGTGCGAGGGCTCATCACGCAGGTGCCGGCGAACCCGAGCATCACCGAACGCCACGACGCGGAGGAGTACCTGGCCGACTACCCACGCATCCGTCCCCTCGACACCGTCATCTACGAGCGCAAGGCATACCGCGACGTGGCCGGGGAAGGTCTCGGCGTCGTCGAGTGGAACAACCCCAAAGCCAAGAACGAGATCCAGGCCCTCGCAGCAGAGTTGGTGTCCTAATGGCGATCAAGAAGCGCACCCCCGTCGACCCCGCCAAGATCGAAGCGTTCGGCGCAGCCGCCGACGCACCCACACAGAAGGTTGAGGGGCCGGCACCGGCACCCAATGCGCAGCCGGCATCCCGGCCCGCGCCGCGGGCGACCAGCGCGGGGGAGTGGCCCGAGGGCACGTCCAAGACCTTCCTGCTCCGATGGAGCAAGAACCCCGAGCTTCCCGCCCTGCTCGCAGAAGTCGCAAAGCTCGAGGACCGCACCCAGCAGAAGACCGCGCTCCGCGCGCTGCAGCGCGGCCTCGAGGTCATACGGGCCGAGCACAAAGGCTGACGCTCGCCGTGGCTCGCTTTCAGAGTGATATCACCGTGAAAGCACGCCGCCCTACGGGCTGTTCCCACCGGCACGGACACCGGCGCTCAAGAGGCGCCGCTACGCGGCCCGCACCATATCCCGCAGTCTTTGACCTGTCCGGCTGTCGAGGATACGTCGGCTCCACGTCGGGCCAACGGCTTTCGCGGCATATCCTCCCTCGCTGCGCTCACTCCGGTATTCCACGTCCGTTGCTCCCTCCCGCTCCGCTCGCCGTAAATCCCTCGATTGCCGGCAGGCAAAGAAAAACGGTTGGTTGAGGGAAGGGCAGAGCAATGGCTGAGCGGATCACGGTCTACACCACAGGCCCCAGCTGCGCGCGCTGCACACTGACCAAGAACGTGCTCACTAGCAAGGGAATCGAGTACGAAGAGGTGAACATCCGAGACAACGAGGATGCCCGCGCCTACGTCGTCGATGACCTCGGCTACACCGAAGCACCCGTGGTCGTCGTCACCGACGAGGATCACTGGTCCGGGTTCCGTCCCGACCACATCAACCGCATCGCAACCCACTGAGAAGGAGAACGACCATGTCCATCCGCACCATCACCGGAAACCTGGCAGCCGATCCCGAAGTTGTGCAGGCGGGAACCATCCAGATCACCAAGCTCCGCGTCATCGAGAACACGGGGGAGTACCGACAGGGCAAGTACCAGCCCCACGACACCCCCACCACACACTTCGTCGAAGCGCGGTTCGAGCTCGGCCAGAACGCCGCCGCCTCACTCCACCGAGGGGACGCCGTCATCGTCATCGGACGCGAGCACACCACCAGCTGGGGCGACGAGGGCAACAAGCAGTACGGCCGCGTCATCGACGCCGACAGCATCGGCGCCGACCTCACCCGCGCCACCGCCACGATCACCCGCAACGCGCGCGACGACCAGCAGCAGTAACGTCCCCGATCCCTGAGAAGGTGGGCGACGACCTCGCCGCCCACCGGCGAATCGAGCCACTGGAGGAATGCATCCATGACCACGCGCACTGCCACAGCTGTCATCGTCCGAGCTGTCATGCTCACGAACGAGGGCGACGAGAGAGCGGTCTACTATGGCCCGTTCCTGCCCCACGTGGGCAGCGCGACGACCTCGTTTACGAGCATGCTCGAGCGCGAGCTCGAGGCATCCGGCCGCTACAAGCACTGGGACGTCTCTATTGAAAGTCTGTTCATCGCGGAAGGCGAGTCGGACTGCGAGGTGCGCGCCACGAGATAGTTGCCCAGGCGCCAGCGCTGCCCCCGGCCGACCTCTCTCCCCGGCCGGGGGCAGCGCTGTGCCGGGAGAATGGACACATGCTCTGGGAACTCGCACACCGCCCCCGCGACGTCGACGAGGCCACGCGCGTGGAGCTCGAGGCGCCGTCCTCCGGCGTCGCGATCGAGCAGCTGCGGTCGAGGATCCCAGTAGAAGAAGTCGTCCTTTTCGTGCGACAGATCGGCTAGAACACGCGCACCAAGCCGCAATCCGGGCACCGCCACACCGGAGGAGTCGGCGGGTTCCACGACGGCTGCAGCTGCACCAGACAGCGCTCACAGGTAGGGGAGAATCCCGGCCACTCGTCGTCATCCACGACGCCAGGCAACCAGGAAGCCGGCGGCTCCGCAGAAACCATCCACAGGGCGCTCAGCGCCCGCCAGGAGAGGCCGGCGTGACCGCCGAGGCCCACACCCACGCCTTCATCTCCGTCTCTCCCACGCGGAACCTGATCGCGCAGGCATCCGCCGTCCACCGGCAGACCTCCGCGTCGACGAGCGCCGGCGTCGCGCCGAAGCGCACCCACGCCGTCGCCGGCTTCGGCCGCGGGTCGATCGTCACCGGTTCCACGTCTAACCGCAGCTCAGCGCTCGAGAGCGACTGCAGGGGGCCGGCCTCCGCAGCGATCCGCTCGAGGATCCGCGTATCCATCCGGTGATCGACCGCCGCGGCGTACCGCTTGTTCGTCCCCACGGCGACCTCCTCCCGAAGGTGACACGCTACCCAATATCGAACTTATGTTCTATTCTCGGATGCCATGACCCACACCGCCACCGCCACGGAGGTCACACTCTGGCTCGTCGACGAGACGCCGGCGCGCATGTATTACGCGGGGCGGAGGTGGACGGTGACAGACACGCCCACGCGACTCCGAGGCTCAGTGTGGTCCGTCGACCCCGACGACGTCGGCGAACGCCGCGGATTGTTCGGCTGGCGGTTCCAGGCCACGAACGAGACCGGAGAGTCGATCGTGTTTGACGTGTACGGCGGCCCGGGGGAGTGGCGCGTTCATCGAAGCTGGAGCTGACACCTCCGACCACAGGGTGCACCTGCGCTAGAGAGATCGATACCTCTGCAGCCAGCTGACTATCACGTGAGGCAGCCGACCCGTGGCATACGGTAGTCGCGTGGAGCTCACCGAATCCTGGCGCGCTGTAATGCCGTCGCACCTCCTTGATCGGTATGAGTTCGCTGAAACCCGCAACGCTGCGACGCTCATTGCTTCTACGCACCCGGAGGAGTTCGAGCAACTCTGCGCCGTGCTGTCGCACTTCAGTTTCGATGTCGATCGGATCGTGCGCCCGGGCGGATCGAAGCACCTCATCTCACTTGAGCTTGATGAAGCGTTCCGGGAGCTGGGGTGGCGGGAAGGTCGCTACGACCAGGAACTGACGACCACCCTCACGCTTGAGCCGTATCGAGCGGCGGGGGAAACGACGAGGTACCGCCGAGTCAGCCAAAACGAATATGGCGGGCACAAGATCGACAACGTCCGGGGTCGCATCGGGCTGGATGTTGAGTGGAACCCGAAGGATGGGAACCTCGATCGAGATTTCGGAAACTTCCGCGCCCTCTACGACGGGGGCGCCCTAGACGCCGGGATCATCCTTACGCGCACCGTGACGGGGATGCGGGAACTGTGGATCGAGACCATTGCGCGGAGCAAGGAGATCGCCAGCGGTGCAGGCTGGTCAGAGGATTGGCGGCGTCGCCTCACCAAAACCCCGAACGACCCACTCGGAACGAGCACCACGTCAAACTTCGAGAAGCTGGTCCCCAGAGTGAAGCGGGGCGACGGTGGCGGATGCCCGATCCTCGCCATAGCTATCACTGATCGTCTCTACCGGTGGCCGGACGATCTCGACTCGGCGATTGTTGAACTGGCCAACTCCGTTGGTGCAGGTGAGACACCCGAAAGACTCGGGCACCGCATGGGGCTGGTGCACTCTCCATCGATCGCGCCGGAGCTGCTGACGGACGACGACTCCGACAACTGACGCAGCAAACTGGCGCTCGCCGGCCGAAATATAAAGATCCAATGCCCGCGCTTTAGATCTTTAGGGCGTAGGATCTCAGTGTGCCCACGATCGACAGCATGGCAGACCTCCCCGACATCGCCCCTCTTCCCACTGTGGACGGCGGCTTCCAGACAGTCCTGGCTGACCCGCCGTGGCGTTTCGCTAACCGAACAGGGAAGGTGGCTCCAGAACATCGCCGGTTGGATCGCTACGGAACGATGGATCTCGACGACATCAAGGCGCTGCCGGTCGGAGATGTGACCTCAAAGAACGCACACCTCTACCTCTGGGTTCCCAACGCCCTCCTACTCGAGGGGATCGAGGTTCTGCAGGCGTGGGGGTTCCGGTACGTCAGCAACATCGTGTGGGCGAAGCGACGCAAGGATGGCGGACCAGACGGACGAGGCGTCGGCTTCTACTTCCGAAACGTAACCGAACCGATCCTGTTCGGCGTCAAGGGGTCGATGCGGACCCTGGCACCTGCCCGGTCAACGGTGAACATGATCGAGACGCGGAAGCGAGAGCACAGCCGCAAGCCAGACGAGCAATACGACCTCATCGAGTCATGCAGCCCTGGCCCATACCTAGAACTGTTCGCCCGATACGCACGCGAGGGTTGGAGCGCATGGGGCAACGAAGCGGATCAGGAGGTCACCCCAAAGGGGCAGGTTCACCGAGGCTACGGCGGCGGCGGGATCGAGCGGGTGCCGCAGCTAGAGCCTCACGAACGAACGAGCGATTGGCTAGCCCACCGGATAGGTGCGATCCTCGCCGACGAATACGAGCGTGGCGCCAGCATCCAACAACTCGCGACGGACACCGGCTACAGCATTCAGCGGGTGCGCGGTCTCCTCGACCGCGCCGGCGTGAAGAAGCGTGGCCGCGGTCGCCCTACGAAGAACTCGGAGCGCCCCTCTGAGCACGCCCTGACGTAGCTGTACCCAATCATCTATGGAACGTAGGACTGCCACGTCTTGCTAACCATGCTGCGGGAGAGACCTGTCGGCGGAGCGCGAGTCCGAATCGGGTGAGGGCCGGCCCGCCGGAAACGATCGTTTTCGGCCCGCTACGCGCGGAGGGAAAGGACGGTCTCCCAGAAAGGTTGGCCGGAACTGAGCTCTGGCGGACGTTTCCGGTGCGCCGTCGACGAGGGAAGAGCCCGACCCCGAAAGCTATCTGGTTAGCGGCGCCGATGGAGCGGTGTCGCCCTCAGCTGTCGTCGGTGACTGCGCAATCGTGGTCGCTGATCAGAGTTGGGACCGGTCTCGACGGGAGTCGCGACTGCCCGGATACGGCGCCAGACATCGTCGCTGGTGACCATCCAGACACCTCCGAGAACATCAGCGAAGTCCCGACGTGCGTGAGCGATCGCCTCGATTCGTTCGATTACAAGTTCTCCATGGCAGCGGATGATGTCCTCGGTCAGTCCCGCGGCGAGGATGCCGGTGTGCTGGCCAAGATTTCCACTCGGGTCGTCGCGGATCAGGTCGAGGATCCGGACCACGACGTCGAGCGCGCGCTGCGGATCGGAGCTTGCGAGCTGGCCGGCGAGAATCGCGTCCAGCGGTTCGTCCATCTCGTCATCGAAGTCGACTGAGCCGGACTGGAAGTCGAGCCAGTGGCGCGCATAGGCGTCAACCGACTCAGGCGGCAGTGAAAACCACGACGTCCCTGACACGTCCCCCATTCTGTGCCACCCGTTGCCTCCGCGCCTCTTCAAATCTCCTCAGTGGGATTGATCGCAACGGCTACTGGCCTAGCCGAAAACGATCGTTTTCGGTGCGCTCGGCCAGGGGGTGCCCGCCGACCTCGACACGCCGAGGATGGATCCTGTGACTGTTCTTCCAATGTGGCGGCGTTCTGTTCAGCGGGTTGGCGGCATTAGCCGGTGACGAGGACGCTGGCGGCGGCTTCGATCACGTCGTCGGTGATGGTTTCGAGTTGGTTGATGCGTAGGACTCGTTGGATTTGGGGGAAGAGGCGTTCGAGGAGGCGGAAGTTGCCGCGGGTGATGCGTTCGATGGCGGCGATGGCTTGGGCGTCGGTGAAGTCGTCGGGATCGAGAGCTTTGCCGAACCGTTTCCAGTGGCGGTCGAGGACGAAGAGGAGTTCGTCGCGGCCGAGGGCGCGGTAGCGGTGGGCGAAGCCGAGGCGGCTGTAGAGCTGGGGGTAGTGGCGGAAGCGTTGGTCGATGCCGGGCATGCCGATGAGGATGACTGCGACGTGGGTGCGGTCGTGGTGGTCGCGGATGAGTTCGAGTCCGGTGGGGGTGAGTCGCTCGGCTTCGTCGATGATGAGCAGTTCGACCCAGCGTGTGACGTCCTTGCTGCTGTTATCGACTTTGCCAAGGCTGAGCTGGTGGTCGTCGATACAGACGCCGACGCGCACGCACCAGCGCTCGATCTGGTAGATGAGCTCGCGGGGCTTGTTGAGCACGTCGGGGGTGTAAAACACGGTACGAGATCGGTTGGCGTGCGCGCTGTGGCGGGCGTCGTCGTCGGATCGCGGTGGTGGGTGTTCGAGGTACGGGCCGAGGGTGTCCCAGTGGGCGTATCGGCGGGCGGAGTTGGTCTTGCCGACTCCGGCGTCGCCGTGACAGATGCCGATGGTGTGCTCGGTACGGACGGCGTTGGCGAACTCCACGAAACGGCGGTGTTCTTTGGTGATGATGAAGGTGCTGGGCATCATTCCTCCTCGTAGGTGCGAAGTTGCCGACGTCGGTGGATTGCGGGGGATGCGTCGTTCGGGTCTGTGCGTATGGCGGTTGTCGGAATGCGGTCGTTGATGGCCTTGCGCAGTTGGTGGCGGCGGGCTCGGCGGGCGCGTTCGATGTCGTTGAGGCTGAGCCGATCGTTGGGGTGCGCCTCGTCGACGGCGATACAGACGAAGGTGTCGTGGTCGTAGACACGGATCTCGGATAGATCGCGAGGGTCATAGCGGATGGTGACGGTGTGTCCCACAAACGGAGCCAGAGTGGGCGCGAGGTAGCGCAGGCCTTGGAAGTGGATGCCGTCGCGTTGCACCGTTCGCAGTTTCGGGACGGTGAGGAGGAGCCCGTCGAGCTGGTCCAAACTTTCAGGCATTCGCGGCAGCCAGCCTTCGCTCACCCACGTGTCCCGCGGCGATGCGCCAAGCTCTCGGTGAGTCCGATGGTTGTACGCGGTGATGAAGGAGCCGAGTGCGAGGTCAAGTTCCGGCAGGGTCAAGGTGGGTGCTGGCTGGCGTGCGCCGGAGGCGATGTGCCCGGGCAGGGCAGCGAGCAGTTCGGTGTTGACGGTTCTGAAGAACCGCTCGATCTTGCCGCGGCCTTGGGGGCGACCGACGGTCGAATGGATGATGCGGATTCGCAGGGCGATGGCGGTGTGTTCGAGGTGGCGGCTGGTGAAGTCGGAGCCGTGATCGACGTGCAGGATGTCGGGGATGCCGCACATGACCCATGTCGGGTCGGGTTTGCGCCAGATCGCTTGCCTCAGCGCGAGTGCCGTGTTCATCGCAGAGGGGGATCCGAGGAACACGGTGTAGCCACAGATGGCGCGGGAGTAGTCGTCGAGGATCACCGTTAGCCACGGCCGATCCGGCTTCGCGGGCTGCGCGCCAATGGTGAGAATGTCGAGCTGGGTGTGGTCGGCCTGCCAAATCGCGTTGGGTCGATCGGCTCGTCGACGCAGAACGAGTTCGTGCCGGTCCCGGTACGACGCCGGCCCTTCCAACGCCAGGGTGACCATCGCTGGGTCGAGTGCGGCGACGATTCTCCTGACGGTGGCGTAGGACGGTGCCGGCTGGTGCGTCCGGCCAGCCTCGGTCGCTACGAGTCGATGGAGGGTCGCGATTGATGGTCGGGGCCTGGTCAGAGCGAGTCGTTCAGTGAACGTGACGAGGGCAGCTGCGACGCGCCGGGTGGCGATTGCTGCGGGTGCGGGTGGGGTGGGGGTGCCGTCGCTCTTGTAGCGGTGATGCCAGCGTTCCAGGGTCCGCAGACCTATCCCCGTCTCGCGAGCGAGAGCGGCGAGCGGTATCCCGTCCTCGACGTGCAGCCGAAGAACTTGCCACCGCTCGCTCGCGTCCATCCGAGACCTACATCCTGGTGGACTCCACCGCGGTTACCGCGGCCTGGTGCCGATATAGCGTGGCTCGACTCCACCCCACCAAACGCGCCGCTTCAGCTGCGGTGCGGCCCTTTCGGCGCGCGTCCGCAACGATCGCGAGCTTTTCGCCTATGTCCTCGGGCTTCACGGGTGGGCGGCCGAACCGGGTGCCGTTGGAGCGGGCGGCGGCGATACCGGCATTGACGCGCTCAACGATCAGTTCCCGCTCGTATTCGGCCAGCGTGGCGAGCATGTTCAGCATGAGGCGGCCGGTCGAGGTGGACGGGTCGATCCCGTCCGACACCGATCGCACCTGCACACCCTTCTCTCTCAGAAGGGTGACGGTGTTGAGCACATCGATCAGGGAGCGTCCCAGCCGGTCCACCCGCCACACCACCACGGTGTCGCCGTCCTGGGCGTACTCGAGCAGGCGCTTCATGCCGGGCCGAGTGATTGCGCTCTTACTGCCTGAGGTCACGTCCGCGAACACGTCGCGAGGCTGCACCCCCGCAGCGACTAGCGCGTCCCGTTGTAGCTGCGCATCCTGCGTTGTCGTACTCACCCGCGTGTATCCCAGAAGCCTCACGCCGCCATTGTGACTCGCAAACCCCATCCAACGCTAGAGACGAGACAAAATACGGCGAGACACCATTGTGGGACAGCGCGATCCGCGTCACGACGTGCCTCCAGCATGCAATGGCGACGTTCCCTCGGGTGTCTCTTTTAGCTTCAGCTTTCCGAGACGAGCAAAATTGATGAGAATCACGTCGTCGGTGGAGGCTCTTGCGGACATGTGTGTAGGGAAGGACCTTTATAGACAGGAGCTCACAGAATGATTGACCAACCCAGCGAGCTGGGCAACGAAGAGAACGTCGATGTTCTCCTTCGCCTCGCATCTCCACCCACACCCCTCTCTGACGACGTTGACGATGCGACCCTCCGGCTGATGGTGCGCTCAGCCACCCGCCCGCCGAAGGCTGACACACGTCGTTCTGTGCCGAGACTTGCCGTGCTGGGGGCGGTTGCCGCGATCGTCTTGGGCGGGGCAGGCACGGCCGCCGCCGCGACGTTCACAAACTGGTTCTCGGCGTTCGAGAAACCTGACACGGTTTCTCGGTTCACACTGCCCAGCGGCCTGTCATGCGAATTCCGCACCATCGTTCGGCCCGGCACTGGCACGGCTGCTGAGGAAGAGGCTGTTGCCGCGTTCCTGAAAGATACCGATGTGCTGGCGCTCGCTGACGTGGATGCGGAGCTCGCTCGCATGAAAGCGCGCGACGTCGTGACGCAGGGTCCTGACGGAGATGTGGTTACTCCAGCGACGCAGCTGTACTCGCAAGACCAGTTGTACTACGACGCTGTCTGGGGTGCGATTACCAACGTGATCTGGGACCACCTCGAAGACACCGGAGTGGTCGACCCCGTCGCAGGCAGCAACCTCTCATTCGCCGCTCAATCTGACTGCGGGGACAAAATCAGGTGACCGCCCGGCCAAATCGCTCAAACCGCGTCATCACCCTGCTCGAGAACAATGCGCGCAGCCTCTTGAGATACCTGGAACGTCGGGTCGGTGCCGATGACGCGCAAGACGCTCTCTCGGAAACCATGACCACAGTGTGGCGTCGAGCCTCCTCGATACCGGACGACGATGACGGAGCACGTCTATGGATGTTCGGAGTCGCCCGCAACGTCGTTCTCAACACCACGCGCGGGCAACGACGACGGACCCTCCTGACCGAGCGGCTGCGTCACGTCGTCTACTCAGCCCCCGAAGTCGACCCCGTGTCCGAAGACGTCCTCGACGTCCGCGCAGCGCTCTCCAAACTCAGCCCCGACTTAGCCGAGATCGTTCGACTGGTGCACTGGGACGGGTTCAGCATTTCCGAGACAGCCCAAATCATGGGGCTCCCCGATTCAACCGCTCGCAGCCGTTACGGACGAGCGAAAAGACACCTCGCGGACGCCTTGGCGACCCACCACGCCACCACATAGACCGCGACAACCCGCCCCTCCGTAGTTAGGAGTGCCACATGCATCTCATCCATCCCGCGGCGATTACCTTGCCGAGCACCGTGCAGATCGCGATCCCTGTCACCGCAGAACCATGCTTGCCGACAAACAATGGCACGACCCAAATGACTTCCCCTACCCGGCAGGCATCTGAGTGAGCAATCACTAACAACCCGCCAGACAACCCCGTCACTTGCACTGCGCAGAACGCCGCCACACCGGATGAAAGATCACAGATCCACCGAAAACCCCCACCGAAACCCAAACGCCCCGAAACCTGTGCGCTACCGTTTTCGGTGAACCCGTCGACGAGCGACGGCGGATACCGGGGGAGTGGCGTGTGAACATCGTCGGCTATGCCCGTGTTTCGACGAGGGATCAGAACCCCGCCGCCCAGGAGGCCGAGCTGCGCGCAGCCGGCGCTGGTCGGGTGTTCGTCGACCACGGCGAATCGAGTCGCGTGAGCGATCGCCCGCAGTGGATCGCTTGCCTCGACTATCTCCGACCGGGGGACACCCTTGTCGTTCGCGCTCTCGACCGTGTCGCCGGCAGCGAGGTCATGGCGATCGAGCTCATCCGGGATCTCGCCCGCCGCGGCATCCGCCTGCGCAGCCTTACCGAGCCATTCCTCGACGTCGACACGTCGACGCCGATGGGGGAGGCGATCGTGGGCATCATGGCCGTTCTCGCGCAGTTGCGGGTTTCGACGATCCGAGACAACACTCGCCGCGGCCTCGAGCACGCGCGCAGCCAAGGGCGGGTCGGAGGCCGGCCCTCGGTCATGACTGACGAGCGCACCGCGGCCGCGGTGCAGATGCGCGACAACGGTGACAGCGTCGCGAAGATCGGGCGCACGCTAGGCGTCGGCGCATCTAGCGTCGCTCGCGCTCTCGACCGGTACTACCGCGAACAGCTTCAACAGACGACGACGAAAGAGAGTGAGACCACACGATGAACCGTGACGCAGCAGACCAGGTGGTCCAGTCCACAGGTGTCCTCGCCATGGCCTACTACCCGGAGATCCATGCGGACGATGCGGACTACTCGATCGGTGACGACGTCGACTTCGTGCTGTCCGATGCCGGCGAGCTCGAGCCCGCCGACATTGCGGCGCTGCGCGACCTGGTCGCGCGGACGATCATCGACCCGACGAATCACCGCGAAGCACTGATCGAGTACGTGTTCGGACTGGTGCCTGACGGGGGAGAGAACTCCTGAGCTCCGACGACGCTTCCGAGGACGCCGCCGCACGTAAGCGTGCCCAGGACCGGCGTTGGCGCGAGGCGAACAAGGAGCACGTTGCCGCGCTGCGAAGAGCCTGGCGCGCCAACAACCTCGAGCGACACCGCGAACTTAATCGCCTCTCGGAACGCCGGCGGTGGGCTCGCAAGCGAGCGGCTGAGGCGCGGCGGGAGAAAGGCCGACGCTGGTATGCCGAGCATCGAGAGCAGGAGCGGGCGCGTCAGCGCAAGTTCCGGCAGGAGCATCCCGAGAAGGTGCGCGAGTATCAGGCGCGCTACAAGGAACGGCATCCCGAGCGTGCGGCCGAGGGCGCTCGGCGCCGCTCCCAGGCGCACCGTGACCGATACCCGGAGCTGACTCGCGAACGAGAGCGCGCCGACGCTGCGCGCCGTCGCGAAGCGGACCCTGACCAGTTCAGGCGCTGGTACCAGCAGAACCTCGAGCGCGAACGAAAGCGAGGCCGCGAAGCGGCGCAGCTGCGCCGCCGGCTGACAAAGCTCGGACTCCCGCCGCGGAAGATCCATAAGACCTACGCGGCGGACCGTCGCAAGAACGAGGCCGCCGCTGACGCGTTCTTTGCACGTCACAGGCGGATCAACGATCAGATTCGGATTCGGGCTGAGTCCTTCGAGGCTCTACCTGGACACCGCGCGGCCGTCGAGTTCCGCGCCCGGTATCTGGCAGCCAGCGCTATCGAGAAGGCCGACGCACGGGACCGTGAGGCGCGCGCCCGCGCAATCGTAGATGCCGCCCGGCAGAGGCTTCCCGTCAAACAGCTCGAGCAGATCACCGAGGACGTCCGCATGGACTCGGTCGCGCGACAGCTGCGCGGTGCCACACCCTTCAACATCGACGCGGAAGTGCAGCGACGAGTACACGAGCTCGTAGTCGAACGCGCGTTGCGTACGCCGATCGACGCACACGAGCGCGACGAGATGCACCGACTCATCCGAGCCAGCTTTCCCGTCCCGGCGCAGAGTCGGACCGAACGCCCCGCAGCTCAGTCCCGCCCGCGTCGAGCGCGCGAGGGATCACAGGACCGCGGGCACGAGCTCTAAGCGGCAGCGCGCTCAGCAAACGCTTCAACGCTCTCTCGCACGTACCGAATGAGCCCACGGCCCACATCGTGAAAGTCCGGGCCAGAGCCCGTGGCGCGCATCGTCCGAAGTTCGGACACGTCGACTCGCAGCGCCTCCGCAGCCTCCGCCGGCGTCAGCAGCAGCGGAGTGTCGACGACCGTGCCCGCGCTCATCGTGCAGCTCGCTTCTTGGCGACGTCGTCGATCTTGTCGGGACGGAAACCCGACCACGACTGATCGACCGTTTCCACGACCGGCGCCTGCAGGAACCCGGCCGCCTTGAGCCTCGCCAGAGCCTCGCGATCGGTCGACAGGTCGACGACCTCGAACTCGATCCCGGCGGCTTCGAGTGCGCGCATCGTGGCCGTGCACTGCACACACCCCTCGTTCGAGTACACGGTGAGCGGTTCATTCTTCATCGCAGTTCTCCCTTTCACACCTCATTGCCTTTCGGCGAAAGTCGAAACACTGCGGTGGGGGAGCGCAGGCAAGGGTCCGTGGAATACCGGACTGAGCGCAGCGAGGGAGGATATGCCGCGAAAGCCCTTGCCGGAGCGACTACAGCGCGTACCATCCAACGGCCGAAAGGCAACGAAGTTGCCCCATGCAAACGGTCCCCGTCGCGCAAAGCGCGGAGGGGACCGTTTGGAGGTACTGCGGCCGAAGGCTGCTACTCAGAAGAACCGAAGTCAGCGACGACCGTGCGCCGCTTCGAGCGAGGTTTGCGCGAGGCCTGACCGGGTGCGCGCGCACCCGTAGCGCGCAGATCCTTCTCGCTCCATCCGGCGGCAAGAGCCGCTTTCCAGGCGCGGTCATGGGCGGCTGTCGCGTCGTTCAGGCGTGCCTCCGCGGCATCTGCCTCGTTCACCGCAGCGACCAGCTCGCGCACGGCGTCAACCTTCGCGTTGACGTCTGCTTCGATCAGCTCGCGTGCGCGTTGTGCGGCTTCATCTGGATTCACGTTCACGTCGCTCATGCGACCGACTCTATCGAGCAGATCAAGAGTCGATCCACGGGCAGTTTGCCCTCTAGCGGGATCACCGACGCTCCACTACGTTCTTCGCGTGGCGGAGCCGCTGGCAGAGCAAGCTATAGAGTTAGGTAACCTAACTCTGGACTCCCGGCGGCGCGGTCGGCATACTGGTCGTATGGTCCCCGCTATTTGGCGGGTTCGCTGCGCTGGGCCGAGAGGACGTGATCATGCCGGAGCAGAACGAGCGGAAGCTGTTCGGCCGGCAGCGTCGTGCGAACTCCGCGACGCCGCGTGACGCGGGTCGCTACGTGGTCAAGACCAACGCCGACGAGGACGCGAAGCTGCGCGCTCGCGCCGTAGTCGCGGGGGTCACCGTGCCGCGGTTTCTGGTCGAGGCGGGCATGAATGCGAACGTTCAGACCAGCACCGATCAGAAACAGCTCATCGCGGAGTTGTTCGCGTTGTCGCGGACGATGGGATCCGTCGCAAACAACGTCAATCAGCTCGCACGGTACGCCAACACCGAGGGTCGGTTTCCTGCCGAGGCGGAGAGTGTCGTGGCGGAGTACCGGGTGCTGAGCGCCCGGATCGACGACACGATCCGGAAGCTCGCGGGCGCATGATTCCGAACATCACTCGCGGATCCCGCATCGTCGGTCTGATGACCTACCTTGCGGGGGAGGGGCGCGCCAACGAGCACACGGAGCAGCATCTTGTTGCGGGCGATCACGCGATCATGGCGCGCCACGGGTACGCGGTTCTCGATGCCGCGGCGGCGCGCGAGATCGGTGTCGCTCTCGACACACCGCGCGTTGCTTACGGTGTCGAAGTGACCCGTCAGGTGCGGGTCGCTGACCCCGAGACCGGCGAGGTTCACAACGACCGTGTGGCCGCAGATGTGTGGCACTGCTCACTGTCGCTGCGCGCCGAAGAAGGTCAGCTCAGCGACGAGCAGTGGGGCACGATCGCGCAGCAGTTCGTGGACCGCATGGGCTTCACGGAGGCATCCGGGAAGGCACCGTGCCGGTGGGTTGCGGTTCGTCACGGTCTCTCCAAGAACGGCAACGACCACGTCCACATCGCCGTTTCACTTGTGCGTGAGGACGGCACGAAAGCGACGACTCACAACGACTACAAGCGCGCTCAGGAGTTGTGTCGGACGCTTGAGGTCGAGCACGGTCTGATGCCCGTGGACTCTCGCGAGCGGGGCATGGGTGAGCGTGGCGTGAAGCCCGCCGAAACCGCGCGGGCGGCACGCACCGGTGCGGTCGAAGTCGACGCGCACCGGCTCGAGCGGACCGTCCGCGCCGCAGCGACGGCATCCGTCGACGAAGGCGAGTTCGTGCGTCGAATGCGCCGTGCCGGTGTCCTCATCCGCCCGCGGTTCGCAGCCGGCCGCGACGACGTCGTTGCCGGCTACTCCGTCGCTCTGCGACCCGCCGGAGACGAGCCGCCGGTCTGGTTCGGTGGAGGGCGACTTGCCCGCGACCTCACCCTCCCGCGCCTGCGGGAGGGCTGGCCGGACAGCCCACAGACGGCGCAGGGAGCCGTCGACGAGTGGCGTGCCACGAGCAAGAACCCGTGGCAGTACCGTCCGGTCGCTCCTGGCCGCGAAGAGCACACTCCCGACCCGAAACTGTGGGAACAGTACGGCCGGGAGTTGCGCGAGCTCAGGGCACAGCTGCGAGAGGTACCGGCGACGGACCGAGCCATGTGGGCACACGTCGCGCGAGAGACCGCCGGCGCATTCGCCGCGTGGTCACAGCGCGTCGAGGCAACACCAGGGCCGCTCGCGGAGACGGCCCGAGAGTTGTCGCGCAGTGCTCACATCCGTGCCCACCAGTCGGGGCCCAAGCCCGTCCGTATGGGCTCAGCGTCGGGCGCCGCAATGGTACTGATGCAAGCCGCAGTAGGCGGCGAAGGCCCCGCCGCCGAAGCGATCTTGTTCCGTCAACTCGGCCGCCTGTCGGTCGCGCTGATCGACGCACACAAGGCGGCGGGCGATGCCCGCCGCGCAGAACAGATGAGTGAGTCCCTGCGACGCACTCTTGAGGCGATCGGTGAGCGGATGCCCGCCGACGCACGCACAGCCGCGGCGCCCGCGACCACGGCGACGCTCGCCCCGGAAGAGGAAGCGGTGCGTCGCGCTCAGCGCGGACTCGCCGCGCCCGGCACCCGTTCACCGTTGCCGAACACACTGACCCCCCGGCCTCGAACCACGTCCGACACGTCGCGTCAGCAGGGCGGCCACAACGGAAGAGAAGGAGACCACGATCATGGTCGATGACACAGACGGCGTAGGCGAGACGTTCGACAACTCCCTGCGGATCGCGCTGACGGTCGCCTCGCAGTTCGGGGAGCGGTTCGCTCGCCTGCGCGAGGAATGGAACCGGCAACGGGAAGCCACAGCCAGCCAGGAAGCACGGGAGCTGCAGAGCAGGCTCGACGCCGAGCGGGCGGCCGTGCGCGGACAGCTCGCGGTCGTCGACCAGCCGTCCTGGTGGGACCGCGCGGACGTCCGCGACATTGCCGACGCCCGAGAAGCCGCCGTCGCGTGGCGGGACCACGACGACGTTGCGGCCCGCGCTAACGAGACCATCCGCCGCGAAGTGCAGGACCGGTACGGCATCGACGTCGACGCCGCCGGCGCCGACCCCGCGGCGGTGGCTGACGCTCTCCGCCGCGCCGAGGCCGACCGCGCGCAGGCGCGCGAGGAGCAGCGTCGGTCCGGTGAGGAGCTCACCGTCAGCCAGATCCTTCTCTCTTCCGCTGGAGCGCGCGACCGCGACGCGGACGCCGCCGACCGCGCCTACGAGACCGAGGACCCGACTGCCGCGTCCGAGTCGGCCAGCCAAGAATGGGAAGCCGCAGGCGAACGAGGGCAGGCCGTCGGTTTCTACGACAGCGCGGAGCGCCGTGCAGAGTTCGCGCGATCGCTCGAGGGAACTGCGTCGGACGAAGAGGTACGCGGACGGGTGCTCGCGGACGCCGGGAACGCGCGAAGCCCGCGCGAAGCCGTTGCCAGCAGGTCCACGTCGACCGCAGCGGCTCGGAAAGGCCGCGTGTCGGCGCGGCAGCGAGACCGCGGTGGGCTTGGTCGATAGAAAGGGCCGGATGGGGCCTGCTTTGCCGATGCGGCCTCCTGATCTCAGCGTGCATGGCGCAGCGTTATACTTCAGTGAGTTATATAAGGCCGAGCCACGGAGCAACAATGCAGCCGAGCCCATACACACCAGGGGTTGTCGCGAAGGCCGTGCCCGGACGGGCCGCGCAACTTGCGTTCTATGAAGAACGCGCGCAACTCATCGCGAACCTCGGGCAATTCGTCGGGAGCGTCCGCGTCGATTACGCGGCTCGGGGCGTGGGCAAAACATCCCTGTTGCGAGAAGCTGAGCGGCTTTTTGAACGGTACGACATCAGCACCGTCTGGGTGACCGCTGTCGAGGGCGAGAGCCTCGCCGCTTCCATCCTCGATGAGCTACGAAAACTGCTGCCGAAGACCAAGCGCCTAGCCGAGCTCACCAACCTCGTCGATAGCGCCACGGTCACCATCGGCGGGGGGCCGGTCCAGGCGGGAGTCACGATCAAACCCGAACAGCGAGGCGCATCCGCGGCGGGGAAAGTCTTCATGAACGTCGTCTCCGACGTCACGGACGCGATGCGGGACGCGGGAGAGGCCGGCCTGGTGATCCTCGTTGACGAGATCCAGGCGGCTGACAAACAGAGCCTCCGAACGATCTCCGTCGCCTGGCAAGAACTCGCGAGCGCGAAGAGCCCCCCAGCTGCCGGGCTGTTCACCGTGGGGCTTCCGGGTAGTCAGGATCACATCACGAACGCAGTGACCTTCAGCGAACGATTCGACTTCGTCGAGCTTTCCGGGATCGATGCAGGGGGGGCCGCAACGGCGCTTCATCGGCCAGCGGCGGACATCGGAGTTGTGTGGGACCAGCCGGCGATTGCCGCTGGTGTTGCTGCGGCCCAGGGTTATCCCTACAAGGTGCAGCTGGTGGGGGAGGGAGCGTGGGTTGCCGCGGGACGTCCAGACCCCGGGCAGCGGATCACGATTGAACACCTCGACGAAGGCATGAGCTACGTCAATGAGAAGATGCGATCGCTCTTCGCCGCCCGATGGCGCAACTCGTCGAAGGGACAGCGGGAACTGCTCAGTGCCATCGCGTCGCTGGGAGGTGTCGACGTGAAACGGGAGGACGTCGCGGCGCGAATGGGAAAGACCACGCAGGCGATCTCCGTGCCGCGGGACCGCCTTCTGAGCAAGGGCATCATCGATGCAAGCAGACGCGGCCGGCTCTCGTTTACCGTCCCGGGCTTCACGGAGTACATCCTCGAGCAACTGGACTAGTCCTGATCTCAACCACGGAATGGTCCGCGCACCGCCCTCGAGTCGCGCCGGCCGTCGTCGTTGCGAGATCCCATGGGTGTGGACACCGAGCGCGACAACGCTCTGTCAAGGAACGCTCTGTCAAGGCCCGTCAACCGTACGGTAGGCCCTGGAGCTTTGTCCCCCTTTTGGTGGACAAAGCTTGTGAAAGGGTAAACAATCGTGGTGCGGGAGGGCGGAGGAGCAGTCCGTGTTTGGGGGCACGGCTGCTTCCTCGATAAGGGGGTAGAGATGACGGAAGCCGTGCAACGCGCGATAGACGCTGCCGAGCGAGCTGATCCAAACATCCGGATCGTCTACACAGAAGCGATCGCGGCCGACGCGTATTACCTGCGGCCGCAACGGTCCGGCGCAACACTATTTGTGAACCTCGCGTACGCCCCGCTGGGCAGAGCTAGCTGACAGGTCGCATCCGCAAACTCTTCGCCGCTGGTGGTCCCAGCCCGGCGGCAGATCCCTAATCAAGCCGGCGCGACGCCACCGCATCCCCTCAACCCCCACACCGCTCCTACCGTCCTCGCGGGCGGTGTTGGTCCGACGTTCCCGCTTCCGCCGAAACGCCCTCGACAATGGCGCCAGCGCGGCTGCAATGGCGCCGCGGGTGGTTGCACCGGCCGTTCAGCTCGTCATCTGGTGCGTTCAAGGCCGAGCCGGGGACCCACGATCGAAAGGAACGCAGCGGCGATGAGAACTGCTACTCCACCTGCCGTGGTCCCGCCAGGTAGCCCGGACGTGATCGGATTGTCCGCGAGCGCGGAGACGTAGATCACCAGGGCAGCCACGATCACTAGCAGTGTCAACAGCAAGCGCCCTATGCCCGGGCGCTCGTCTTTTGCCAAGACCGCGCGAGCGTCGGCCCACGTGAGCACGATGATGAGCGAGGTCAGGGCAACAGCAAAGATCAAGCCTCACGTCAGGGACCACGTCACTGCTGCCGACCACGCTCCCACTATGCCCCGAATCACGTTCGACACGTCGCGTCAACTCGACGGCCACAGTGGAGAGCAGGAGACAAGGATGAGGGTCGATGACACTGACGGCGTAGGCGAAACACCCTGCGGATCGCGCCTACGGTCGGCGTCGCAACTCGGGAACTCCCGCGGCACGCATGCAGGCTAGAGGTACTGATCCCGGGCGGCCCGGCGGATGGAGTGGTCCTTGATGTCGTCCCAGTCGAGGACCACGACGCCGTGCTGGCCCACCGGGTCATCGCACCGATCCAACAGACGCTCGGTGAGGGTGGACACGTCGCCGCACTCACTGACATTGAGGAAGGTGACCTCGACATCGCGCGCGTTGTCGCGCTCGAGGTCGGCGTGGACGCGCGCGCCCAGCGATAAGGCGATGCGATCGAACGCGGATACGTGGCGCGGAGCCAGCATGACGGCGAAGACGAGATGACGGATGCCGGTATGCCGTTTCGTCTCGACGGCCGCCAGGGAAGCGATGGCGCGGAGCCTGACCTTCCCGCTCTGCCGAGTGTGGTCTCGCAGATCCGCGAAGGCGAGCACTGCACGAGGACGCTCGCTGCCGTGTCCGTCCAGAGCGTACTGAGCATTGGTCAGCGCCGTGATTCCCCGGGCCACGGAGGTATCGGTGTCGCCGAGAGTGAGGACCGAATGTTCCATCACAAGCTTTCATTCGAAGGGAACGGTCGTCCGACCGCTGCCGACCAGACTTCCCGGCTCACCATTCGTTGCGCGACAGACCCTACTCCGCCGTCCTCGATTTCGCGCGAGGCGCGTCCTGGTAGATGTCCGGCGTGCCGTCGGCATCCTCATCGATCGTCTCTTCCGCCTGGATCTGGCGGTAGCGACGATTGCGGGCGACCAGGATGACCGAAGCGATCAGAGCGGCGATGACCGACGCGACCATGATCGCGACCTTGGCGTCGTCGCCCTCGGTCGACCCGGCCGGGAAGCTGAGCTCGGCGATGAGCAGCGACACTGTGAAGCCGATACCCGCCAGCAGCGCCACGCCGAGCATGTCAACCCATCGCAGCGCAGGGTGCAGGCGGATCTTCGTCACGAGGGTCAGGGTGCGCACCGCGAGGAGGATACCGATGGGCTTGCCGAGCACGAGTCCCGCGACGATGCCGAGCGCGACCGGATCGGTCGCGGCCCGGAGGATGCCGTCCGCGCCGCCGACGGCCACACCGGCGGCGAAGAACGCGAACACCGGAACAGCGAAGCCGGCGGACAGCGGACGGAACCGGTGCTCGAACTCGTGCGCCAGGTCGGTGGCACGAGGGCCGTCGGTCGCGCCGCGCGCGGGCTTGACCGGGATCGTGAAGGCGAGGGCGACGCCCGCGATGGTGGCGTGCACGCCGGACGCGTGCAGGAACGCCCACGCGACGGATCCGATCGGGAGCAGCACGAGCCAGGCGGCGAAGGGGCGGTTCGCGAACAGTGACCGGTAGCGCTGCGCGACGAATCCGTAGACGGCGACGACACCGGCCGCCACGAGCAGCGGCACGATTGCGATCTCTTCGGTGTAGAAGATCGCGATGATGCCGATGGCGAGGAGGTCGTCCACGACGGCGAGGGTCAGCAGGAAGATGCGGAGGGGGCTGGGAAGGTGCGAACCGACGAGAGCGAGCACCGCGACGGCGAAGGCGATGTCGGTTGCGGTGGGGATCGCCCAACCCTGGGCCAGTCCCTCCTGGCCGCGGACGACCGCCACATAGATCAGCGCCGGCACGGCCACGCCGCCGATCGCGGCGGTGACCGGCACGACAGCCGTGCTGACGCGTCGCAGGTCGCCGACGACGAGTTCGCGCTTCAGTTCCAGACCCACGAGGAAGAAGAAGATTGCTAGGAGCCCGTCGGCCGCCCACGCGCCCAGAGAGAGCTCGAGGTGCCAGGGCTCGTAGCCGAAGCGGAAGTCGCGCAACGCGAAGTAGCTGTCGGATGCCGGTGAGTTGGCCCACACGATGGCCCCGACCGCTGCGACGACGAGGAGCGCGCCCCCAACGGCCTCCTTGCGAAGAATCGCGGACACCCTCGCCGCTTCGGCATAGCCGCGCCACCGGGGGGCGCGCAGGTCGGTGCGGACAGAGCTGGGCGCCGTCATAGGGATTCCTTTGAGGGGTCGAGAGACAGAGATGTCGACCAGACTTCCCGACGCGCCGCGGCCATTCTATTCGACGGGGCCGAGAGAACTATGCGAGGGCGGAGGGGTGGGCTACCGTGAGCACCCATGACTCTCGGTCCGGATCCGCGCAGCGACGCGGCGCTCGCCCGAGGGCGGGCCAGGTCCAGCCTCCGAACTGTCGAGGCCTTCCTCAGACGCTCCCCGGCCCAGGCCGCGGTCGCCATCTTCGTCGCCGCGGCAGCCGTCTTCTCGTCGTTGCTCGCACTGCCGATCGCGACCGTCGAAGGCCGGTCGATCTCCGTGCAGGACGCCGTGTTCACAGCGGTGTCCGCCATCACCGTCACCGGCTTGACCACGGTGGACACGGCCGCCGTGTGGTCGCCGTTCGGGCTCGGTGTCATCCTCGTGGCCATCGAGGTCGGCGGACTCGGCGTCATCACGCTGGCTCTCCTGCTCGCGCGCGCTGTGACCCGCAAGCTGGGACTCGGGGGACGGGTCTTCGCGCAACAGAACATCGGTGCCCCCGAGCTCGGCGAGGTGCGGAACCTGCTGACGATCGTCGTGGTGACGACGCTGAGCGTGCAGGGCGTCCTCGCCGTCGTGCTCGCCCCGCCCTTCATCGTCGCGGAGGGATGGGCGGAGGGCATCTGGCACGCGGTCTTCTACGCGGTCTCGTCCTTCAACAACGCCGGCTTCACGACGCATGTGGGCGGTCTCGGCGTCTACGAGGGCAACCTGTTCGTGCTCGTCCCGATCATGGTCGGTGTCTTCGTCGGCTCCTTCGGGTTCCCCGTGTTCCTCACCCTGATCAAGAACCGATGGGACCACTCCCGCTGGACCCTCCACGCCAAGCTCACTCTGTCGACCACGGTCATCCTGATGCTCGTCGGTGCGGTGGCGTGGACCGTGTTCGAGTGGTCGAATCCGGCTACGGTCGGCGGAATGTCGCCGGGGGAGAGAATCTTCCACGGCCTGTTCGCTTCGACGATGATGCGATCGGGCGGTTTCGCCATCACGGAGTCGGCGGCGTCGACGACGACCACTTTGCTGCTCAGTGACGCGCTCATGTTCGTGGGCGGCGGATCCGCGTCCACCGCGGGCGGAATCAAGGTCACGACTCTGGCCGTCCTCTTCCTCGCGATCGTCGCGGAGGCACGCGGGACCAAGGATGTCCGGGTGGCGCGGCGCACGATTCCCGACAGCATCCTCCGGGTCGCGATTAGTGTGACGTTCCTGGGCGCTTCCCTCGTGTTGACGGCGACCACGCTGCTCACTCTGACGCACGACGCACCGCTGGACCGCATCCTCTTCGAAGTCATCTCGGCCTTTGCGACCTGCGGACTCTCGGTGGGACTGTCGGCTGAACTCGACCCCTTCGGCAAGTACCTGCTGTCGGTGCTCATGCTGGCCGGCCGGATCGGACCGATCGGCCTCGCCGCCGCACTGGCCGTCCGGCACCGCAACGTGATGTACACGTACGCGAGCGAGCGACCCATTATCGGCTGACTTTCACGAACCCTCCGCCTTTTCGAACCGCAGCGACCGAGCCGGTTCGATCGTCGACGTGCGCTCCCGTCATCTCGGTCTCTCACCGTCGGCAGCGGTCGCCCGGCGCCGACGCCGGACGGCAACGGTCTGTGCGATCACAACCACACCGGCGATGGCGGCGGCCGCTGCCACGGCAATGGGGTCGTCACGGACCTTCACGATGGTGAAGGGGATGAGGACGACGAGATTGACGGCGATTGTCGCCAGTGGTGGCCAGGAACGTGTTCTTGTCTTTTCGCGCAGGCGCCGGAGCATTCCCCACTGCACCACGATGTCCATCGTGAGGTAGAGGAAGACGCCCAGCGAAGCGATCTGCGACAAGTCGAAGATCAAGGTGAGGAGCAGCGCTGCGGCCGCGGTGATCAGCAGGGGCTGATGGGTGATGGCGCAGGGGAGGCGCGGCGCTTGGTGCATCTCCTGCAGCATCCCGTAGAGGCGGGAGACAGAGTAGAGGCTGGCGAGCAGGCCCGACAGCGTTGCGATCACTGCGACCGCTACGGTGAGCCAGACACCCCACCGGTCGAACAGGGGATTCGCCGCTTCAGCGAGCGCGTAGTCCCGCGCACGAGCGGCACCCTCCGCGCCGATACTCGCCTCGACGGACAGCGCGATCAGCAGGTAGAGCACCGCGCAGACGGCGAGGGACAGGTAGATGGAGCGGGGGAGATTCTTCTTCGGTTCACGAAGGTCATCACCCTGATTGGTGATCGTGGTGAAGCCCTTATAGGCCAGGACGCAGAGCGCGACGCTCCCCACAGCCGCCAGCGGGTCGACAGAAGCTCCTTCGTTCCCACCCGCGGTAGAGGCGCCGCTGCCCAGCCATGCTGCTAACAGACCTCCGATAGCCAGGACGCCGAGGCCGACGATCTTCAGAAGGGCGGTAGTGAGGGCTGAGGCCTCCACGACGCGGTTGCCGATCAGGTTTACCCCTGCGGCCGCGAGAATGGCGGCCACCCCGCACACTGCCACGAGGAAGGTGGAATCCTGCAGGTCGAACGGTGTGAGCAAGTATGTCCCGAAGGTGCGAGCGAGCAGGCTCTCGGCGACGACCATGGACACGTACATGAACATCGAGAAGGAACCCGCGACGACCCCGGGACCGTAGGCATCTTTCAGGAGCATCGCGATGCCACCGGAACTCGGGTTGACAGCCGAGTACCGTGCGTACGAGTACGCGCTGAGCGCAGCGACGACACCACCGGCCAGGAGCGCGAGGGGAAACCACGCACCGGCTAGTCCGGCAACCTGACCGACCAGGGCGAAGATGCCCGCGCCGATCATGACACCGGTCCCGAGGGCGACAGACCCGGGGAGCGAAATCCGGGGGGTGTTCGAAGATGTCTCGGTCATCAGCTCCAGTCGCCGCCTCGCAGCGTCAACGAACAAGATGCTGTCGTCAACGGCGAGGAAGGTGTATTAGGGGGGGTTACGGAAGCGCCGACCGCACCGCATGCCGGTCGGATCTGCTGAGCCCCGACGCCGTACGCCTGAACGCGTCGTCGGCCATCCGGCGGAACGCGACTGCCTCGTCGGGCGCCGTGTCGCGCAAAGCCTCCAGGCACTTCTGCAGCCGTATCTGCACCTCAACGAAGTTCGCGCCGTCGCGCGCGAGGGGGCGGAAGGCATCCGTCACCAGTTCGTCGACGGTCGGTCGTGCGATCCACACACGCGGGTACTCGACGCCACGGTTCTGCTCCCGTGCCTGGAGCGCGGCGGTCAGCACCCGTTGCAAAGCGGCGATGACCTCGATGGCGGTGCCCGGGTCGTTCGTCGAGGGGGACAGAGCCCGACTGCCGATCTCGGCCAGGGCGATCACGCCGAGGCGCGGGTCCTGGTCGTAATCCCGGTGGCGGCCCAGGATGAACGCGCTCCGAACCCCGCTGTCGACGTCGTCGGTGACGTTCCCGCGGATGTGCACGAGCGGATGCCGGACATCGGCGACCGTGCCGGGAATTGCGGTGACGTAGATCTTGCAGTTGTGCTTCTCGGCCAAGGTATCGAGAGCCGCCACGTCAACGTTGAGCACGTATTCGCCGTCGAGTGCGGTGACGGGGGTGGCGTCGGCGGGTACGCTCCTGAGCTCATGGGCGCCGTAGGTCGGGTGCTTCGCGAATTCGGTGAGGTTGCGCGTGGCGGAATCCTCGACCCGGTCGATCACATCGGCCATCCGGCCGAATCGCGCGAGGTGGCCAATCCAGCGGAGGAGCGTGACGACGATGACCGTGATAACGACGAGGGTCCCGAAGAAGAGGATCGTACGTCCCTGCTCGGTGTAGTACCCCGTCGACAGGGCGATGATGCCGACGAGCGCGAAGACGAATGCGCCCACGAAGGTCGACAGCGCGTTCTGCGATGTCGGGTCGGCGATGAGAAGTTTCGTCGACCGGGGCGTGGCGATGGTGGTGGCCGACGAGTACGCCGTCACCATCGCCGTGATCGAGAACGTCGTCGCCGTCAGCATGGCGGTCGCAATGATCTGCAGGAGGGAGTCGACCGAGTTCTGCCCAAGTTCGACGCGAAGTTCGAAGGGGATGACGGATCCGACGACACCGGCGGCGAGGGCGAACAGCATCGCCGCCACAGTGAAGACGACCGCCCGGACCCACACGGTGCGCATGAGCCGCCGGAGGAGCGCGAGGGTGGTAGGGGAGGACACGGTCATAGCGATAGTCAACCGTGTTTCAGTAGTCCGCGGTCGTGTCGTGCGCTCTGCTGCGGTCGAAGCGGCGCAGGTGCACGTGGCGTGTAAGTCGGATGATGGGACGAATCAACAACTGGATGCTGCCAAGCAGGAAGAACCAGGTGCCGGCCGTCTTGGTGTCGTCACAGAAGAAGAGGACGCTGCCGACGACGAACCACCCAGCGACGAGGATGTCGTTCAGGATGCTCGCCACCTCGTACTTCCGGCGGATGACGACCTCGTCTGACCCCAGCAGAAGTCGAATCGTCCGGCCGTCTGACGAGAAGTGCGAGGTCATCGAATAATGCAATCACGGCGGCCGATAATCACAACCGTTCGGCGAGATGGGGGAGGGCGTCAGCTCCTGCTCTTACTTCGGCCCGGATTGCGCAGGGGGCCGTTCACCGTGTGATGGTTTGACGTCATCCAGTGCTGAGGCGTTCCCGATGTTCGCGCGTGAGATGACGCTGATGGTGCCATTGCTTTCAAGGGTCACCGCACCGACGGACGAGACGTCGCCATGTCCGCTCGACCGGATCGCCTGAAGGACATCGGCGCGCGCGACGCGATGTCGTCGGAGGGCATCGTCGTCGATGACACCGTCCCGCACGAGCTGGGCTGGCTTCGCGGTGACCACGCGCCGAAGAGCCGGAAACCGTTTGGTTGCGAACGCCACAATCACCTGAAGTGCCAGGAGGAGCGCGAGCGCGACTGCTCCCTCGACGAACGCGACATCGGACGACAGGAGGATGGTCGCAAGGGTGGAACCGAGTGCGACCGTGACGACGAGGTCGAACGCATTCAGCTGCGTGAGCGCGCGTTTTCCGGCGAGGCGGATAAGCGCCACAACGCTCACGTAGGACGCCAGTCCCACAAGAACCACCCGGGCCACCCCGGGCCAGTCATCGAACCACATCGGCATCTCCTCCGTCCCGCGACCGCTCCACTGCGCGAGCGAATGCCGGTGCCTCACGTTCGATGGCATCAGATTCGGTGCGGGCCGGTCCGTTCGCGCGGATGTCGTCGATCAGCCAGAGCATGTCCAGGATCTCCTCGCGTTGTGTCTGACTGATTGACACATCAGCACCACCGTCCCGCCCATGGTGAGCGTCACGAAGATCCGGCTTTCGCTGAGGGGATATGCCCCAGTTCCCAGATTCCAGCGAACATCGCCCAGTACATCACCACCATGCCGGTGACGGTCATCGCGGCAAACTTGAGATAAGGCTTCCATCGCGAGCTCCGGCTGAAATTGGTGAGCGCCCTCCCGGGCTTCTTGCTCGACGGCTCATGCGCCTTGCACGTAGGGAGGAACCTCCACCCCCTGCGTGTCTGAATCTTCCGACGAGTGGACGAGGTGCGACGAGCGGAGGTCCTTCGCGACGCGTTCTCCGTTCGCGATGGCTTGAGACGCGTCCGTGAACACCCACTTCCGGTCGAGTTCACCCTCGACAATGTTTTCCCACACGCCGTTGCGCTCTCGGGTGTGTACGTCGCCGACCGTCACTGTGAGATCTCCTCGACGGTCGCACCAGTCGCGGCGAAAGAAAGAGCTCTGGCCGCGTCCGCCTGCGCGACAATCCCCACCAGATCGTGTCCGTCTATGACCGGCAGCCAGCGAACCCGGTGCTCTCGCATCGTCGCAAGAGTCTCTTCGAGGCTGTCATCAACGCCGATGGTGACGGGTTCTCCTTCTGTGAGGTCTCCCGCCATGGTGCGCGTCGGGTCTCCACCCTGAGCGACGCGCTTCACCACGATGTCCCGGTCCGTCAGCATGACTTTGAGTCGCTGGTCATCCCCGCAGACGGCCAGACTCCCTACATCCAAATCCTTCATCAGCCGTGCCGCAGCGACGAGTGTCTGGTGCTCCCCGACACACTCAGGCATCGTGGTCATGATCTCTCTTGCGGTTGCCATGGTGGCTCCTTTCAGCAGTGATCCTGCGACGACTTGGCGACGCTACGACCCGGCCTCGGGAGGCGCGAGGGGCCTTGACAAGCCGACGCCCGGTTGTCGGAAGCCGCACGAACGACGATTGCGCGAAAGGGAGCTCTGGCGCACTGACGAAGGGCCGCAGTCAAGCCGCCCCAGGCTCAGCCCCTAGAAGCAGGAGGGTGTCTTAAGGGAGTGAGCTAGAAGCCTGTTCTGACATAACGTCGATTATCGGTTGGTCGGGGAGTGGCGCGGAAGTGCCGAGTCGGTAGCGTGAGCGCAGGCATCACGGTCGCGCGCACATCCACGAAAACCCGCGCGGTGCGCTGACGTGAAAGCCACGCCGTTCGAGCTGGTCGCGCGCCGCCACGGCGAAGTGCACCTGGACTGCGAAGTCACTCAGTAGTATGAGGCCGTACATCGAAAAGGACGCCCGCAGAGGCGTCCTTTTCGGTTTCCATCTCATGGATCAGCTCTGGTCACCGATCTTCGAGTCGGCGGCGTCTTCGCCGGCGTTGATCTTGTCGTCGAAGTTCCCGCCGGACGCGGAGCTTGCCGCGTCGCCGGCTTTGTCGATCGCGGCGTCGGACATTTGCTCGCCCTTCTCACTGTTGACGACGTCCTTCGCCTTGTCGCCGAAATCTCCGAGGTCTGCCATAGCGCCTCTCCTTCCTGAGCCCGGATATTGCTGAACAGCCGCAGTCTCGACTCCACCGTGCGCGAACGCGACGGGGATTGACAACGGCACGCAGCCGGATGCAGCTCAGCGAGCGTCGACCCGAAGGCCGACAACCATGTCGCCCGAGCGGCGCGCGCTATGCGGCGTATCAAGTCGTGTGCGCATCGGACCGATGAGCTAACACGCCTTGTGGCCGTCTTGCGTTGCGGGTACAAACTAGGAAATGCAGGCTGCCGCTCCCCCGGGTGCGGTGGGTGAAGCGTCAGTCCCTCGACGTTTCACGTGATCTCGGGAGGTACCGAGGTCGCGCTTTCGGGCAGGTCGTTTTCGGTGCGACCTGCCCGAACAGCCCGTTCGAACTCGGGGTCTTTGCGGTTGCCACCCGGGCGAACAATCTGAAGCGGTGACAGGAGATCTGGTGAGTCGTGAGCTGAAGCCTCACCCGGTAGCCAGCTCGGTGAGGCATCGGGTGAGTCACGCCGCGCGCGGTAGACGAAGAAGCGCAGCTGCGGCGTTCTTGCACCCGTGAGGTGAGGGCAAACCGTACTGCACGGTCACCAGTTCATGCAGGTCGCTCGCGAGTTCGTCGAGCGCCGGCTGGTGCTCCAAAGCGTTGACCAGAGGGGCAACGAGGTCGTCATATTCGCTACTGGGCCAGGCTGCGCTGATGGCTCGCACGCCGATGGGGTCCCAGTCCCACAGCACGGACCGTACGTGCGCCGCGGCGGGGTCGGTGTCGTGCGAGTCGGTCATCCCACCAGGGTGTCACCGTGCGACGACCGCTTCGTGAACGCGGAAGACGCGAACGTGACAGCTGGCTGAAGATTCGCCGAGCAAGCTGAGGAGTGGTCGTGCACAGGTGGACGGTTAGTTGGCGTCTTCATCTTCTTCGGCATTGAAGTGAGAGGGGGTGTCTGTGTAGCCCGCGGCGAGACCATCGGGATTGGCAGGAATTGTTCCGTCCTTGCCGAGCCCGTCGGGCTCGTTCGCGAGTGATGTTGGGGTTGCCGTGTTGGCGTTTTCGGACGCGGCAACGATCTTGTCTTTGAGGCTTTCGGCCGAGATCTCTGTGTGCGTGCGCGACGGCTGTGCAGCGTTTTCGTCAGTGGTGGCCAATTCGTGCTGTCCTCTCATGGGTGTTCTGTGGATGCCAGGGATCATGGCTCTTGATGCGCGGGCGGGTCGTCGCTGCCACTGTCCGGGTCGGCGGTTTCCTCCCGTTCGGCTCTTCCGAAGAGGCGCCCTCCTAGGCCGTGTTGATTAAGAGGCTGAGGGCAAGACCGGGTGGGATAGCGCGGTTACTAGAAGGGCCGCGAGGTTCTCCTCGTCAGCGCAGGATGCCGCGGCGGCGCGCCTGCGACACCGCGGCGGTGCGGGAGGTGGCGCCGAGCTTGGTGAAGATGTGGGCGAGGTGCGACTTCACTGTCGTTTCGCTGACGTACAGTTCGGCCGCGATCTCGTTGTTCGAGCGTCCCGCGGCCACAAGTTCGAGCACCCGCAGTTCGCGGGTGCTCAGGCTCGCCTGGGGGGCGCGCATCCTGTCCATGAGCCGCGTTGCAATAACGGGGGCCAGCGCGCTCTCGCCGCTGGCGGCCGCGCGCACAGCGGCGAGCAGTTCGTGCGGTGGCGCATCCTTGAGCAGATACCCACTTGCTCCGGCTTCGACGGCACCGAGGATGTCGACGTCGGAGTCGTAGTTCGTGACCACCAGTACGTAAGGTGCGGCATCGAGAGCCCGGATGCGGCGGGTTGCGTCCGCTCCGTTCGACGTGACGGATGCCCCGAACTGCAGGTCCATCAGCACGACGTCGGGGCTCACGCGTTCGGCGGCGGCGACGGCTTCGTCGGGGGTAGCGGCCTCGGCCGCCACCTCGATGTCGTCCTCAGGCGCGAACAGCGCGATGATGCCGGCCCGCACGATGGGGTGATCGTCGGCGACGACGATGCGGATCATGCCGCCTCCCTCAGGGTGAGTTCGATCGTCAATGAGGTGCCGGTGCCCGGTGCGGACGAGACGGTGAGCGTGCCGCCGAGCTGGTCGACTCGCTCGCGGGTCGCCTGCAGCCCGAACGAGTCGGATTTTGCGCCCGGAACGGCCGCGACCAGGGAAGGATCGAAACCCCGTCCGTCGTCGGCGATCGTGAACTCCACGCGGTCATCTCCGATCGTCAGGGTGATCATCGCGCTGTAGGCATCTGCGTGCTGGATAACGTTGGCGATCGCTCCCTGCGCGATGCGGAGCAGAGCGGTCTGCACGTGCATCGGCAGCTCGACGGCATCGGACACTCGCACGTCTACTGGCAGCCCCCGCGCGGCCCATTGCGTCGATGCGAGCCGACGCAGCGCGGAGCCGAGTCCTCGGTCGTCGAGGTCGGGGGGCGTGAGTTCGCGGATGAAGCGGCGCGTGTCGGCGAGGCCAGCGGCCGCGGTCTCGCGGGCGAGGCGGATGTGCTCGATACCGGGCCGCTCGCCGTCGGCTCGCTCGGCCGCGTGCAACAGCATCTGGATGCTCGAGAGTCCCTGCGCGACCGTGTCATGAATTTCACGCGCGAGGCGGGCGCGCTCGGCGAGCACGCCCGCCTCGCGCTCGGTCGCGGCGAGCTGCCCGCGGGTGGCCAGCAGCTCCTGCATCAGCACTTCGCGCTGCTGCGCCTCGCGGGCGAGGGCCTGGTACCCGAGCCCAATGAGCAGCGCGACCGCCGCGCCGACGATCGGGCCGACGATCCCGCCCACGGTCCATTCTCCGTGGATGCCGAGGGCGCAGA
>NZ_JBMWDN010000009.1:0-24298 GCF_049545465.1 Microbacterium sp. NPDC079356
CGGCCTCGTGCGCGGTAAGGGCGTGCGGACCACGGTCCCGGACCGCAACGCCGCGAGGGCCCCTGATCTGCTTGACCGTGACTTCACCGCCCCCGTGCCGAACCGGCGTTGGGTTGCGGACTTCACGTATGTGCGGACGTGGGCCGGGTTCGTCTATGTGTCATTCGTGATCGACTGCTACTCGCGGGCGATCGTCGGCTGGCACGCGGCGACCGTGAAGACGACACCGTTGGTGACCACCGCGCTACGAATGGCGCTGTGGCGACGCGACCGCGCCGGCTACCCCGCCGGGGATGGGCAGCGACGCTGGATCCCAGTTCACGAGCGTGTCGTTCGCCGAGACCCTCGCCCTCGAGGGCATCGCCGCGTCGATCGGATCGATCGATGACGCCGAATGGGTCACCGCAGGGTGGGTCGACTGGTACAACGCGAGACGCCTGCACTCGACCATTGGAAACGTCCCGCCCGACGAGTTCGAGGCCGCGTACTACGCTGACCTCGAAACGCCATCCCACCCGGTGCTGGCACCCGCATAGGAGCGGCAAAGAACCGGGGACGGTTCACCCACCGGCGCAAACCTGCTGTCCTTCGCACTCGTCGTCGACGCCACCGGACGCATCATCGCCACGACGCCCGACGGGCCTCAGGTCAGTACCGACCAAGGGCGACGTTCGGACCGCTGCCAGACAGCCCGATCATGTCCCTCATCGCTGTGTCCCCGGACGGCCAGCAACTGATCGGCGTGGGAAGCAAAGGCAGCTCGGAGAGGAGCACGACCCGCGATCTATCGTGGCGAAACATCGGCACGGCGCACGGCTCCGCGCAGGCATTCGCCATTACCGACGCTGGCGACATCCTCATCGTCGATGACAGCGGACCCAGCCAGCTGCCCTCCACCTATCGAAAAATTGCAAGCCCCTCCGTCCATCCTCGACCTCGCTTTAGCGTGACCGCATTGGGGGAAGTGCCCCCGAAGAAGGAAGAGCCGCCATGACTGTTGCAGATCACATGCTCGCCACCCACCCGAAAGTCGGTTTCGCCGCAGCACAGGACGCCCTTCTGCGCTGTATCGAGGCGTGCGTCGAATGCGCCCAGGCATGTACCACCTGCGCAGATGCATGCCTCGGAGAAGACATGGTCGCGGAACTCGTCACGTGCATTCGGAAGAACTCCGACTGCGCAGATATCTGCGCCGTCACCGGTGCAGTGCTTTCCCGCCAAACCCTGCCGGATGTCGCGACAGTTCGCGCCTTGCTCGAAGCCTGCCGCACCGCCTGCGCGTCCTGTGCCGCCGAGTGCGAACAGCACGCAGGCATGCACGAGCACTGCCGCGTGTGCGCCGAATCCTGCCGCCGCTGCGAGCAGGCATGCACCGACCTTCTCGCCGCTCTATAAGTCGACCAGGTTCGCAGTCGCCCAGTGAACACGACCTGCCATTGGCGGTCGATGAAGCGTTCAGGTTCACCAGGCGTTCTCCAGAATGACAATGAGGCGAAACGCGGCACGAAAAAGGAGATGGGCACTGGCGCGAAGCCAGTGCCCATCTCCTTTTTCGACTGTTCTGCAATCAGTTTTGCCAACAGCCCACCGGTCGGGATGACAGGATTTGAACCTGCGACCCCTTGACCCCCAGGCAGCCTCCTCCGACTTTCTGACAGACCGGCAAGCACCACTGGACTCCGCTCCACCCCGAGAGTCCGCACGACTTCCCGCCTCTCACCAGACGCACCCCGGAGCGCCGCGGAGCGCACAGGAGGGCTCCGGGGAGGCGTGGCGCGAGTCCTTTCGGAGTCCTCCCCGAGCTCTGGTTGGACCGTGTCACCGACCGTCGTCGAAGGAGTCGCCCGGATCCGCGGTACCCACACCTCCCACGCGAAAGGCGCGGGATATGCCCACGGGCCCACGCCCGCGCCTTTCGTCACACGGTGGCCAAGCCTGTGGGCCTCCCGATCAGCTACCGGCGGATGAGGATGCCGAACTCGTCAGGGTCGGTCCCGTTGCCGGTCGGCTGGTCTGCGAGCCCGGCCCGCCGCATCAGACCCGCGCGCTCGCCGACGCCGAGTCGGCGCGGGCTGCCGTCGGGGGCGAGGTACTGCGGTCCGCGGGTGCCGGAGTGCTCACTGCGCTCGCTGAAGATCGATTCGTAATCGGGTGCCATGGTCTCGTCCTCTCGTCACTCTAAGTCTCGTCCGAACCCAAAACGCGCCGCGTTGCGACCACAGGCGCGAACATGAATGTGCAGAAATCCAAGAGATTTATCGCTCCTCACCTGGTTATTTGCCATCGCAACAGAAGGGTCCGAGAGTAGTTCGACTCGGACCCAACGCAGAGGAGCATCAGCATGAGCCGGCCATTCCGTGAGGGGCAACAGCTCGTCAAGACCTACGTCCCCGACGAAGTAGCCACGGCCCTGGAGGCCCTGGTCGCCTTGTCGGGTGCATCTCGGGCTGCTGTGCTGCGGCACCTGATCGTGACGGCGCTCGCGCATTATGCGCTGGTGTCGGCCGAGGTCGCCGAAGTCCTCCCCACGACCACCTACAACACCACCAAGGAGCCAGCATGACCATCACACCCAAAGACCTCCCGAAGTACCCCATCGACCCGAACACCCGGCGAGTCTCCGACCGCCTCGCCGAAGCCACCCGGTCGTACGGGTCGGCAGCTTCGGGCCTGGGAGCCAACCTCGAAGAGGCCATCGACGCATTCCAGGACGTGCTCGCAGAAGCAGACCGGCTCGCAGCCACCCGCGCCCGCATCCGCGGTCTCGCCGAACAGAACCGCGCCCTCCGGCGCTGAGACAGGAGACCCCCATGACCACCGCAACACGCGTCACCGAACCCGGCGGAACACCCGTCAACCCGACCGCGAAGACCGTGCAGACCACGTCGATGGGCGCAATGCTCATCAACCCTGTCGGTCCGGGCGCGCTCGACGGGCCACGCATCGCGGCTCGAGAAGCCGTCTACGGCAACAGCGAGCTGGAACGCAGGACCATCGCCGCGTACGACGACGCAGCCTTCGACCGCGTGCGCCGCACTGAAGCCTCGCTGCGCGAGTCCGCAGAGATGTCGTTGCAGCGCAATGCGAAGCATGTGGAGACCGCGGAGAACGTCGCCGGTCGACTGCTCACCCTCGCGAAGGATCTGCGCCGCGGGAAGGTCTCGGTCGAAGATGCAGCGACGGAGTATCAGCGCCTCCAGGCCCTCGCGAAGGACACACAGAGCCGACTGGAACGCGCCGCGCACGAGGCAGCCCGCCACACCGAACGGCTCTCAGACCCCTACGCGGCAACCCAGAACATCATCGCGAAGATGCCTCGGTCTTCCTTCGTCGGCCTGGACCCCACCCGATTCATCCGCTGATCAACGACAGACGCCCGCCCCGCGCTGGCTCAGACGGGACGGGCGTCGCAGAAAGGTCAACATGCCTTCACGATCAATTATCCCCGATCAGGGAGAGTTCCGCTCGATCGCCGGGTTCCCTCCTTACGAGGTGAATGTGCACGGCCGAGTGCACCGTAAGCGCGACGGCTCACGGGTCATGCCGCGGCTCGTCGACGGCGTGCTCGTTGTAGACGTTCCGCGTCGGTCGCTCCGCGAGCGCCCCTGGGTGCCAGTCGCACTACTCGTCGCCCGCGCGTGGCTCCCCCGCCTTCCAGGCAAGAAGCACCTCACCCACCACGTCCACCTCATCGACGGCGACTCCGAGCACGTCCAGGTCAGCAACGTCGTCTGGATGCCGGACCGCCTCTGCGAACGCGCATTCTGTGGTCAGCACCTCCGCGATGGTCCAGCACGACGGAGCAGCGCGGTTTGCGATGGGAGGCCTAGTGGGGCATAGTTCCTCTCACTACCAATAGAAGTACCCGCTGTCCCGGACGAGATGACATGTCAGATTCTCCGGCGAATAGCGGCCAGCCCTTCGAGAAGTCGAAGGTAGCGAAGAAGCAGTCAGAGGGCCGAGGCTATCGGCTCCCGAAGTGAGTACGGCTCGCGGGAGACGCCTCGTAAGACCAAGCTGTGGACGTCTGGCCGAGCAGCAGAACCATTACCGACAGTTCTTGTCGAGGGGTTCTGCACTCGGCTTTTGTCGTTGAAGTGGAATCTCTCGACCTCAATCCGAGGGATCTCCGACATGGCCAAGCAGCCCGAGAAGCTCGCGCTCTCCACCTACGACACCGCACCCGCCCGCATTCAGGCCCGTACGGGCATTGACCTCATCACCAGCCGCCAGCTGAAGCGCTGGGTCGAGGCGGGCAAGGTGGACCACCTCAAAATCGGCCACCGCGTCTACTTCACCGACGAGCACCTCGACGCGCTCGTGGAATCGATGACCGTCAAAGCGGTGCGGTAGTCAAGGCATCCCCGCCTGACGCCCTCCCCTGACTCCTGCCTCGAAGGACATCCGATGCCGATCCGACCCCGCACCATCCGACTTGTCGGCGCGAAAGCGCTGGAGTCCCCGCCTCGATCATTTCCTGCACTCCCCTCTCGCGATCTGGCATACATCGAGAGTCGCGCAGTGAGCCGGGAGTTCATCGAGGCCGAGGGCTGGTATCGCGTCGGCAATCGGATCGGTATCCCCATCCGCGACGGCGACGGGGAGGTCGTGAATGTGCGACTGCATCTGCCCAACGCGAGGAGCGATACACCAAAGACGATCAACACCAAGGGCCGCGGCAGTCCAACCAGGCTCGCGGGTATCCACCGCCTCGCGGACAACGATGACTGGGTGATCGTCACAGGCGGCGAGTTCGACTGGGCTGCAGCGGCGAGCCACGGACTATCAGCGGTGTTCGGCTCAAACGGCGAGGGCAGCATGCCGAAGCTCGGATTGGACGCTCTCCTAGGTCGGCGCGTGGCGCTTGCCCTCGACGCCGATGCGGCTGGCAACAAGGCGGCTGAGCAATGGGCCGCGGCCCTGTCCCCCATCGTGCGGGAGCTGCGCCGCGTGCACCTCCCCCAGGGCACCGATGTGAACGACTGGTTCACGTCGGGCGGCACGGCTGAGGGGATGCTGCGTCTGATCGAGCGTTCCCCAGTCCACGGTCAGTCGGCCCGCCGCGACTCATCAGAGCTGTTGCAGATGGCGCTCGATAAGGCCGAGGACGGCGAAGGGCGGGACAACACCGGCCTGTGGCTCGCGTGTCAACTGCGCGACGAGCGCTACACCCGCGACGAGTCCTGGGAGGTTCTGCATGCCTACCAGCAGGCCGTCGAGCATGACGCCGAGCCGCCCTACTCCGAGTCCGCCGCCAAGGTAAATCTCGAACAAGCCTGGTCCCGCGAACCTCGCAAGCCGTCAGGCAAAAGCGAGGACAAGGGGGCAACGTCGCTCGAAGATGGCCCGCTGGCGGTTTACGTCGGTGAGCGCTTCCGGGGACGGTTCGCGTACGTGTCCGGGCTCAAGGACTGGCTGGAGAACACCGGTCCGGTGTGGCGCCCCTCGTCCTCGACGGCGGTGGTCGAGGCCGTCCGAGTCGAGCTCAAGCGCATCTTCGACATGGAACTCGCGAAAGGCACCAACCTCAACGCCATCACCGCCCTGTTGCGTCGGGCGCGCATCGAGAACGTCGCGGCGCTGCTCAGGGGAATTCTCGAAGAGCCATACGACTTGTGGGACAACCACCCCTACCACCTCAACACCCCGAACGGCGTTGTCGACCTGCGCACCGGGACGGTCGAGGCGCACAGCGAGGCCTACCGCTTCACCGCGATCACGCGCGTCAGCTACAACCCTCAGGCAACGTCCGCTCTGTGGCGTCGCGCCATGAACGCCCTGCCCAAAGACTTGCACCAGCACGTGCAACTGCTATTCGGGCAGGCGATCACCGGCTTCCCACCGGACCACGACAAGGTGACGTTCCTCCAAGGCGGTGGCGAGAACGGCAAGAGCTCTTTCCTTGATGGGATCACCATGTCCCTCGGCTCGTTCGCCGGACCCGTCCCCGAGAAGGTGATGCTCGCGAAGCCTGGCGAGAACATTCCCGAGATGATGGAGCTCCGCGGCAAGCGGCTCGTCGTCTTGGAAGAGATGCCGCAGGGCGGACGGCTGAGCACAAAGCGCCTCAAGGACGTGGCCGGCACCGGGACCCTCAACGGTAGACCCCTGTACGGAAAGACCGTCGTGTGGCAGGCGACGCACACCATGTTCGTGACCTCGAACCATCGCCCCGCCGTCACCGAAACTGACCACGGCACCTGGCGCCGGTTGCAGATGATCGTGTTCCCCTACCGGTTCGTGCGCAAACAGACGCCCGGTCGCGGCGAGAAGCGCGGAGACCCTGCGCTGCGCCACCACTTCCGCACGGTGCCCGAGGAGGCCGTGCTCGCCTGGCTGGTCGCTGGCGCGCGTGAGTGGTTCCGGCTCGGCATGACCACACCGGACGCCCCGCGCGCGATCCAGGACGCGACGAATGACTGGCGGCTCCTGGCAGACGACGTGATGCAGTTCGTCGGAGAGCACCTCGCGTTCGACCCGGCGGGCGTCGTGCTCGCGAACGATCTATGGGAGACCTTCGACGCCTGGGCGAAGCTCCACAACAAGCAGGGCTGGTCTAACAACACCTACGCCGACCGGTTCGAAGAACACCCCACGTTCAAGCAGCACGGCGTCCACCGCTCCCGGACCCGCGTGGACTCCCTCGACGTGTCCCGACCCGGACGACGCGAAAGCGGGCCACGCCTCAAGAGCTTCACCGACGACGCCCCTTTGACGGGAAAGCAGCGAATCTGGTCCGGTCTCCGATGGAGCACGACCTCATGAATTACGCAGGAGGACCGGGCGGTCCGGCCGTCGTGAAACTTTTCGCTAGTGAGCCTCGGGAGAAGAAGTTCGTCAGGGCCCAGACCGCCCGGTCCGGCCCATTCGAGGCGATTGCATCACGCCGACCCGCTTCCTACAAACCGCCGAGCGGCGGGAATCCCTTGGTGAGGTTGTTCACCCGCCGCTCGGCCCCTTCCAGAAACGCAAAGAACAGAGGAGTTGCAGACCATGAATGAGAACGGCAAGAAGCGGACGCGGTACGGGGCACCGCCGCCCAAGGGGCTCGAAGCACGGAAGAACAGCGGCAACGTATGCTCAGCACGCCGCGCCAATGGAACACCCTGTGCGAACTTCGCAATCACCGGGGCGAACGTGTGTCGGATCCACGGCGGCTCGGCTCCGCAGGTCCGGGCGAAGGCCCAGGTGCGCATCCTCATGGCGAGCGACCTGGCCGCTTCCAAGCTGATCGAACTGCTCTCCTCCCCCAAGGTCGCCGACAACATCAAGCTCGCCGCCGCGAAGGATCTGCTCGACCGGGCCAATTTGTCCGGCACCCAAAACATCGAAGTCGGCATCACCAAGCGCACCTTCGAGGACTTCATCGGCGACGCCCTGGTGGACTTCGAGGTCTCGGGCGAAGACCTGGACGGCGTGGAGGTGTCCGCGAAGGCCTCCGAGATTATCGATGCCGAACTGGTGGAGGACGACGCTCTGGATGCCGCCCCGACCACGCGGGGCGACCGAGCGCACAACCGGGACCGGCAGCGCGCCCGCCGTGCGACACAGGACCGACGGACGAGCAGCCGCGTCGACCCGGCTGAGCTGGAAGCGCTCGACCGGCACGGCGACCGGGACGCTACAGAGTCCCGCGCACGGGTCGGACGCGGTCGGGAGGCGTACCTGACGGCGCTGAACAACGGCGCTACCCCTGACGAAGCGTCCCGTGCCGCCGACTACGCCGCGGACCGGAAAGACCGTGCGACGCGGTCCGGCGGGCGCAGCTCAGAGGCTCGGATGACCCGCGAATGACCTCCGCGCTCACAGGGATGGGGCGCCTGGCCAACAGAAGGTGGTCGGGCTCCCCCGGTGTCACTCCGACCCCGCCGACCACAGGAGCGCCAGCAGGACCAGGGCGACTGAACAGACCTGGCGGCCACGTTTGCCGGAAGGTGAACCTTCAGGCATTCTTCCTCTCGAATCGAACCTATGTTCGAACCCGAAAGGACCGCTCATGAACGACCTCCAGCCCCACGATGTCGGCGACCGGATCGTGCTGATGCACACGACGGACCCAAACACAGAGCTGCAACCGGGTGCGGTCGGCACCGTCACTCACACCGACGACGCGGGCACGGTGCAGGTCGCCTGGGACACCGGCGCAACGCTCGGACTGATCCCCGAGACGGACCGCTGGCGCGCCCTGCACCCGCGGTGGGACACCCAGCCCTACGTCGATCGCAAGGCGACGCGATGACCACGATGATCGGGTACTTGCGCGTGTCCACCGAGGAGCAGGCCAACAGCGGACTCGGACTCGCGGCCCAGCGTGACGCGATCCGCGCATACGCCGACGCTCACGGCTGGGACATCGTCTGGCACGAGGATGCGGGACACTCCGCCAGGTCACTCGACCGTCCTCAGCTTCAAGCCGCCCTCGCCCGTCTGCACACCCGCCACCGCGACGTGGACGGACTCGTCGTCGCCAAGCTCGACCGCCTCAGCCGCTCCGTGACGGACTTCGCAGGCGTGCTCAACCTCGCCCGTGCCCGCGGCTGGTCCCTCGTTGCCATCGACCTCGGCGTAGACACCAGCACTCCGGTCGGTGAGCTCGTCGCGAACGTGATGATGGCGGTCGCCCAATGGGAACGCCGCATCATCAGCGATCGCGTCTCGGCCGCCATGCAGGCAGCCAAGCGCCGCGGGAAGCACATGGGCAGGGTGTCTCAGCTCGACCCGGCCACCGCGTCCGCACTCCTGCACCACCGGCGAACCCGAACTCTCACCGAGACCGCCGACGCCCTCAACGCTGCCGGCCACACCACGGCGACCGGCGCGGCATGGACCACCAACACCGTCGCCAAGGCGCATAAGCGCCTCACCAACACCGCCCCTCAGCCCGCGGCACCCGCCGCCTAACCATCAGGAGACACCATGCCCAAGCCCACCTTTATCCCCGGTCCGGAAGTGACCGTTGCAGGCCTCGCCGTCGGTGACACCATCTACGTCCGCCGCGACCGCGAGACCAAGGCGCCGCACACCCCTGTCCAGGTCACCCACATCGCGCGCCCGCGTCCAGGCACCGGCCTGCGAATGATCTCGGTGCAGTCCCCGTTCCAGCAGTGGGCACCGTGGGCAGTCGGACCGCACGCCGACGCGCACACCTTCATCCGCGCAATTCGGGACGAGGCCTAACGTGGCCAGCGCACACATCCACGTCGATGAGACGAGCAAAGGTACCCGCTACACGGTTCGGTGGAGGCCGCAGTCCGGCACGTTCCGCAAGAAGGCGTTCTACAACAAGCGCGAAGCGGAGCGGCACCGCGACAAGATCATCCGCGAACTGGAGGAGGGGCACAGCACAGAGCACCTAGCGGGTCGGTCGAAGACTTTTCGCCAGGCGGCTGAGGACATGATCGCGGCGAGCGCGCACCTCAAGCAGAAGACTCTCGACGGCTACGAAATCGCGTTGAGGGTGCACGCCTACCCCGTCTTCGGGAACCGTCGCGTCGCGACGCTGACGGCCGCAGATTTGGACGGGTGGCTCGCGGGACTGCGCACCAAGCCGAAGGCCGACGGTGGGCAACGCACCGAGACCTCGGTCCTCGGGACGTACAAGGTGGTCCGCAAGGTGTTCTCCTACGCCTACGCGCACCGACTGATCCCGTTCAACCCCTGCATCGCGGTCACGAAGCCGAAGGCCGACACCGAGGAAGCGCGCTTCTTGTCCGTCGAGGAGGTCAACACACTGGCAGCAGAGTTGTCGGATCAGCCGCCATTCGACTTGCTCGTTCGCTTCGCCGCGCTGACTGGACTCCGAGCGGGAGAGGTCGCTGCGCTTCGCGTCCGGGATGTCGACCTCCGGCGGGGCGAGGTGCACGTGAAGCTCAACAAGACGCACACCAGCCGGGGCTACATCACCGGCGCGCCCAAGACTGCACGCGCAATCCGGACAGTACCGATCCTGGACGAGACGCTCTTCCGCGACCTCGGGGTCTACCTCCGCAATCACCCTCACCGCAGCGACTTGGAGGCGGGGCTATGGCCGGGAAAGGTTCCGGGCCACCGGTCCATCAGCTACAAGTACGCCTTCGACCCGAAGGGCTTCTATCGCTACACCTTCAAGCCCGCTGCAGCCCGAGCCGGGCTAGCGGGGCTCCACTTCCACGAACTTCGGCACACGTTCGCCACCCTAGCCCTGGAGAGCGGCGCACTCGATATGCACGAGCTGTCGCGCGCGATGGGACACGCGAGCTACGCCATCACCGACAAGGTCTATGCCCACGTCCGCCCGAAGGACTTCACCCGCCACCGCGCCGCGTTCTCCGCACATATTGCCGCGGCGACACTTGTCTCCGCTGCCGTCGGTATCGGGCTCAGGGCGCGGCGCTGACAGTAATGTGTGGCCATGCAACACGATCGCAAGCTCCAACTCATCGATCAGCAGATTCGCGACGCGCGAGAGGGATTCCCCGAAGACTTCGAGGCGTGGCGGACTCGGACTGAAGTCGTTCTCCGAAACGTTTTCGGCGATGACAGTGTGATGCTCGCGCAGTTCAATAACATCGACTACTTCCCGGGCTTCTACATCTCCGGAATGGACACGAGCGGGTACCGCCCTGCGGGTGTGAAGAAGGTGATCTCGCTGCTCCAAGCGGCGAAGCTTGAGCTAGAGATAGCTCACGAAGCTGACACCTCGACGCCGACTCCCGAGCCAGCACCAGCCCCTCAGGGATCGCCGGAGGCAGAAGCACCGACGAAAACTTTCATCGTGCATGGGCAGGATGATAAGCGGAAGTACGAACTCGAGTCGTTCCTCCAGAAGCTGACATCTGACTCGCCGGTCATTCTCCATCAGCAGCCGAATGGCGGACGCGTGCTCATCGAAAAGTTTGAAGAAAGCGCGTCAAGCGTCGCGTACGCGGTGGTGCTCCTCACGTCGGATGATGTTGGACGGTCGAAGCTTCTCGATGTGGAAGACGAGAGACCGCGAGCTAGGCAGAACGTCGTGTTCGAGTTGGGATTCTTCATCGGCTTGATTGGACGTAGCCGTGTTGCAGTCCTCTACGACGAGGGGGTGGAGCTACCGAGCGACATTACCGGTCTCGTCTACATCCCCCTGGATTCAGCTGGCGCCTGGAAGGGCAAGCTCGCGGCCGAAATGAGCCACGCACAGATTGACGTCGACTGGACGGCCATCGGACGCAGCTAATCGAACAGGCTGATTACGGACCCCACGCGTGCCCGACGAAAACCCGCACTCATCTCACGGACCGCACGTCGCGGGATCGTTCCAGATAAGCAGGTGCTGCAGGACACTCGAGCAGCCGACATCGGCCACGAGCGTGGTTACAGTAGCAACGGCCAGAGAGGCGATCGCGACCCACAGCGCCCACCGCCCGACCTTGAACGCATCAGCAGATGCACCCAACGAGGCGACGGTCGAAAGGATGTCCCTGTAGTCGCTGTCGGCCTCGGTAAGACGTGTGATCTGCCGATCTAGCCGCTTCCTAATTGACTCGTCGAGCCTCACAGGCTTGCTTTTGCGATCTCCACGAGCCCGGCGCCACGTCTTCCGCTGACGCGATTCGTGAATCCTAAAGTCCGAAATCACCACTGGGCCATGCGACTGCCAGAACTCATTCACGTCGCGGTGAATGGACGTGATGTTGAGACTGAGCGTCAGGAAACTTCGCCGAAGGTCGCGGAGCGCGCGACCTCTGAACTTTCCATGGCGTGTGCTCGCACGGTCTCGAAGCCGGGCATACCTCGCGTCTGCGTTACCCAGGTACTCGACGATCGCCAGCATCGGGAGGAGTTCGTAGAAGTTATCGACCTTGTGGCCCACCGCGGCTACTGTGCCTCCAAACAATTCTCGCTCCCTTTCGAACCCGGCAGCCACTGTCGCGGTGTTGCCCCACAGAGTCCATGTTGGGTCGTCCGCCAGAATGTCACGTCCCCGCCGATCCGGTTGCGACAGGATCAATCCGGGCAGGGATTTGGCTTTGATCTCTTCGAAGTCGTGAATGTCGATCCCGACGGCGCGGTACACGTCCATTTGGTTCGCTCTTGCGAACCGCACGTCCCGTTCATTCCCCTCCGCGAAAACAACAGTGGTGGGATCGAATTCGTCTAGAAGCAGCAGTTCCAACACCAACTGCTGCTCGTTATTCGCCGCGAATGACCCGGGCAGCTTCCCAGCCAGCCAATCACGTGCCTCCGTGCGGAGCATTCGCCGTTGAGCCTGAATCCGCCGGATTGCCGCGTACTTCCGGTCGAGAGGGATCAATCGACCGTTCTCCCAAACAATCATGGGCTCATGGGCGGCGTGCCAAACAGCGTCGAGCGATTTCCTCGCTTCGTCGGTGGGTGTGAAGTAGGCGACTGCCGCCGTCAGCCCCTGGCCGATTTGGACGGCGCGAATCTCGACCATGTCGAAGGACTCGGGAAGCCGCATCTTGTGGGCATGGAACGAGTAAAACCGATTTGACTTTGGAGGAAGCACGTCCGCCAGACGCCACCACCTGGAGCCCCATTGCGAGCGCGAGCGTTCGAGGGTTGCGAGATTGTCAGATTCGTGTGGTGGTACTGCCCTTGGTTTGCTCCAACCGTTGCGCTTCATCGCACGCTCAAGCGCTGGCAACTCGGTGGGCGGGAACAACTCGACGACCCACAGTCCGCCGACCCGGACGTGCTCATCAGGCGGAACGAGCAGGTTCTCCAGAACAGAGTCCCGGCCCATTACCTTGTGCCGCTCATGTTCGTTGAATTGAAGAAGATCATTTAGACGGTCATTGAGCCATGTGCGCACCGAATTCGGGAACAGCCTCCGTCTCCAGCCGGACAGCAACCATGACAGGAAACGGTAGGGGTAGTCGTACCAGCGATAGCCCTCACCGGCCTCAGGGATCAGGTCGAATACGCGCTCAATCTCTGGACTGATCGGTAAGTCGGACTCCCTAGGCGGACGCGCGCGACGACGTCTCTGTCGTCCGGATTCTTGCGGATCGGCTACTGGTTCCCCCACGCCACCTATCTTGGCGGACAGCAGAGACATCCGTTGATAACCGGAGTCCTTTAGGAGTCCTCCGCTGATTTGGAACATGCAGAAGGCCCGGAACCTCTGTTGAGATTCCGGGCCTCGTCCGGTCGGGATGACAGGATTTGAACCTGCGACCCCTTGACCCCCAGTCAAGTGCGCTACCAAGCTGCGCCACATCCCGGTCCGATGCCCTCGCGGACAACTCCCCTATCCTAGCCGGTCCGCAGCCCCGCCGCGAACCGCCACGGGGTTCCGCGTGTCCGAGCACGGGACTACTCTGCCCGGATGACGCAGATCACGATCGAACCGGCGCGGGCCGACCGCTTCGGCGACGCCGAGCACGCCCTCTCGGGCGGCGGCGACGGAGCGGATTGCTGGTGCCAGTGGTGGATGCTCGCGCCTAAGGACTTCGACGCCACCTCGCACGCGGAGCGGCGCGAACGACTGCGGATGGACCTCACCGCCGCGGTCCCCTCGGCCCTCATCGCCTACGTCGACGGCGAGGGGGCCGGATGGGTCAAGGTCGCTCCTCGCCCTGACCAGCCGCGACTCGCGCGCACGCGCAACGTCCAGCAGTCCCGCGAGCCCATGAACGACCCATCGGTCTGGGCGATCACCTGCTTCGTCGTCCGCACAGAGCACCGCTCGAAGGGAATCGCGTCGAAACTGCTCGACGCCGCCGTCGAGCATGCTCGAGCACACGGCGCCCGCATCGTCGAGGGCTACCCGCTCGACACGGAGATCAAGCGGTTCTCGAGCAACGAGCTCTATCACGGGACGCTCTCCGCATTCCTCGGCGCGGGCTTCACCGAGACCGCTCGCCCCGGCGCCGCTCGGCCGATCGTCGCGAAGGCCCTCACGTGACGCGGGTCACCCTCGTTCGGGGCGACATCACGCGCCAGCACGTCGACGCCGTCGTCAACGCCGCCAACCGGGCGATGCGCGGCGGGGGCGGCGTTGACGGTGCCATCCACCGTGCGGGCGGACCCGGCATCCTCGCCGACTGCATCGCACGTTTCCCTCACGGCCTCGCCACGGGGGATGCTGGGTGGACGACCGCCGGCGACCTGCCGGCCCGCTGGGTGATCCATGTCGTCGGCCCGAACCACACCGCCGGCGAACGCGACCGCTCCCTCCTGACGTCCTGCTACCGTCGGGCGCTCGAGGTCGCCGACGACCTCGGGGCGACGACCGTCGCCTTCCCGCTCATCAGTGCCGGGATCTACGGCTGGCCCCTCGACGACGCCGTCGACGCCGCCGTCTCGACCCTGCAGGACACGCCGTCGCAGGTCGCCGAGGCACGCATCGTCGCCTTCGACCAGGCCATGTTCGACCGAGTCGAACGGCGGCTCGCGGCATCCTGACCCGCCTACGATGGATCCCGCGACCGGGAGGGGGATGACATGGCGGATGCCGTCCGTGTGGATTCCTGGCTGTGGGCCGTCCGCGTCTACAAGACCCGCTCCGCGGCGACGACCGCCTGTCGCGCCGGACACGTCCGCGTCAACGGCGAGAAGGCGAAAGCGGCACAGCAGGTGCGTCCCGGCGATGAGCTGCGCGTGCGGATCGCCGGCTTCGACCGCATCCTCGTCGTGCGCCAGACGATCACCAAGCGCGTCGGCGCTCCGCTCGCCGCCGTCGCCGCCGAGGACCGCACCCCCGAGCGCGAACCCGTCGCCCAGATCGCCGTCCGCGACCGCGGCGCCGGCCGCCCCACCAAGCGCGAGCGTCGCGACATCGAGCGGCTACGCGGCCGCTGACCCCGCGCGGCGACGGGAGAGCGTGCGGCGGGCGACGGCATCCGCTCCGCCGAGGACGATCGCGGTCACCGCGTAGACCGCCAGGTCCCTCGGGTCGAAGGACGTGCCGAGCGCGAGGACGATCGGCGGGAACTCCGCCGCCCACCGGAGCGGCAGTCCCGTCAGCTGGAAGAGTTCGACGGCGACGCTCCAGACGAGCACGACACCAGCGGTCGCCCAGGACGGCCACCGCGGGACGAGCAGCACCAGCCCGCCCCAGATCGCGACCACGTAGAGGGCATCGCCCGCGATGTCGGATGCCGCGCCGTCCGGCGCCGCCAGATGCACGACGAGTCCCGAAACGACGGCGACGACGGCGACGCCGAGCCCGATCAGCCGTCTCACGACGGCAGCTGCCCGCGCAGCCAGGAGACGGAGTGCACGGTCCCGCCGACGCCGGTCACCCGCTCCGCGAGACCGCGATCGCTCGTCACCACGACCGCCCGCTCGCCGCGTGACACCGCCTCCGCCGTGCACTCGACGATCCGATCGTCGCCGGAGCCCGGCGCCCGGACCACCTCGACACGGCCGTGGCCGTCGGGCGCGGATCGCGCCGCCCCCTCGAGGACGGCGACCACGCGCGGGAACCACCGGTCCCCGCCGAGCCCGATCTCGGCCGCGGCCACACCGTCGTCCGCGACGCGCTCGAGGCCGGCGAGGAGACGCCCCGCGGCGCCGGCACGGTCGCGCCACCACCCGTCGGGCGTCGATCCGACGACGTTCGCCGCATCGACGATCAGCGCGACCCGGGTCGACAGCGCGGCGCGCAGCTCGGGCCAGGATCCCGCGAACCCCGGATGCAGCGGCATGTCGTCCACGCGGTCGACCGCCACCCATTCCAGGGCGTAGCTCTCGGGGTCCGCGATGACCGGCTCGAACGGGCGCACGACCACCGCGACGAGGGTCGTGTACGACCAGACACCACGATCCAGGACACTCGTGAAGAGGGGGCGCAGGGCGTCGCCGGGCACGCCGGCCTCTTCCTGCGACTCGCGGATCGCGGCATCCGTCGCGCTCTCACCCTCGTGGCGTGCTCCCCCGGGAATCCCCCACGTCCCGCCGAAGTGGCTCCACGACACCCGGTGCTGCAGCAGGATGCCGCGCTCCGGGTCGTGTGCGAGCAGTCCCGCCGCTCCGAATCGGCCCCAGTACTTCTCACCGCTGTCGGCGATCACCCACGCGTCGCCGGGATCGCGCGGCCCGAAAGGGCGACGCGGCTCACCGGGATCGGGCGGGCGGATGGTCACCCGACCAGCCTCTCACGCAGCGCGCCGCGCGGCGCGGCATCCGTCACCGGCCGACGCACGCAGACGAGGAGATGACGGTTCCCGAGGACCGATCCGGACGGATGCCTCCTCGGGACGCGTCATCTCCTCGCGAAGCGACGCCAAGCGACGGCGCTCAGCGCTGGCGACGCTCGCGCACCCGCATGTTCGTGACGATCGGGGTGCCCTCGAAACCGAAGATCTCGCGCAGGCGTCGCTGGATGAACCGGCGGTAGCCCGGGTCGAGGAACCCGGTCGTGAACAGCACGAATGTCGGCGGACGTGTCGAGGCCTGCGTCCCGAACAGGATGCGGGGCTGCTTGCCGCCGCGCAGCGGGTGCGGGTGCTCGGCGATGAGTTCGGCGAGGAACGCGTTGAACTTGCCGGTCGGGATGCGCTGATCCCACGACTCGAGCGCGGTCTCGAGGGCCGGGACCAGCTTGTCGAGGTGGCGGCCGGTGCGCGCCGACAGGTTGACGCGCGGCGCCCACGTGACGTGCGCGAGGTCCTGCTCGATCTCGCGCTCGAGGTAGCGGCGACGGTCGGCGTTGTCCATGTCGTCGTCGTTCAGGCGGTCCCACTTGTTGAACGCGAGGACGAGCGCGCGGCCGGACTCGAGCACCAGGTCGATGATGTTGAGGTCCTGCACGCTGATCGACTCGGTCACGTCGAGAACGACGACGGCGACCTCGGCCTTCTCGAGCGCCGCGCTCGTGCGGAGCGACGCGTAGAAGTCGGCGCCCTGCTGCAGGTGCACGCGACGACGGATGCCGGCGGTGTCGACGAGACGCCACAGCTTGCCGCCGAGCTCCACGACCTCGTCCACGGGGTCGCGGGTGGTGCCGGCGAGGTCGTTGACGACGACGCGCTCCTCCCCCGCGGCTTTGTTCAGCAGCGAGGACTTGCCGACGTTCGGGCGGCCGAGGATCGCGACCCGGCGCGGTCCGCCGAGCTCGTTCTTCGCAACGGCCGAGATCTCGGGGAGCACCTTCATGACCTCGTCGAGGAGGTCCGCGACGCCGCGGCCGTGGATGGCCGAGACGGGGTGCGGCTCACCGAGGCCGAGGTTCCAGAGCGCTGCAGCCTCGGGCTCCTGGCGGGCGTCGTCGATCTTGTTGGCCACGAGGAAGACCGGCTTGTCGGTCTTGCGGAGCAGCCGGACGACCTGCTCGTCGGTCGCGGTCGCGCCCACCATGGCGTCGACGACGAACATCACGACGTCGCACAGCTCGATCGCGACCTCGGCCTGCGCGGCGACGGAACGATCGATGCCCTTCGCATCGGGCTCCCACCCGCCGGTGTCGACGAGGGTGAACCGGCGGTCCATCCACTCGGCCTTGTAGCTGACTCGGTCGCGGGTGACACCCGGCGTGTCCTCGACGACGGCCTCGCGGCGGCCGAGGATGCGGTTCACGAGCGCCGACTTGCCGACGTTCGGCCGCCCGACGATCGCGACCACCGGCAGCGCCGGCAGCATCTCGACGACCTCGCCGCCGGCGGTGAAACCGGCGAGCAGGTCGTCGTCCTCCTCGTCGAGGTCGTAGTCGGCCAGCGACGCGCGCAGGGCTGCGGCTCGCTGCTCGGCGAGTTCCTCGTCGAGGCCCGCGAGCTTCTCCTCGATCTGGTCGGGGCCGCCTTCGTATTCGTCTTCGGCGCTCATCGTGAGCCTTCCGTTCCCGACCGCACGACGGCCAGGACGGCGTCGACGGTCTGTGCGAAGTCCAGGTCGGTCGAGTCGACGACCGTCACGCCGGGGGCGGCGGTGAGGAAGTCGACGACCTGGGAGTCGGATGCGTCACGCTTGTGCAGCGCGGCGGCGACAGCCGCGGCATCCTCTGTGGTCAGTTCGGCGCTGCGCCGCGCGGCGCGCACCTCGGGGGCGGCGGTCAGCAGGATCCGCACCGGGGCGTCCGGGGCGACGACCGTCGTGATGTCGCGACCCTCGACGATGACGCCGGGGCGGCCGGACTCGGCCACGAGCCGCCGGAACAGGACGTTGACCTGCTCGCGGATGACCGGCACCCGCGCGACACCGCTGACGGCGGAGCTGACGCGCGGTTCGCGGATCGCCTCGGTCACCGAGGCCTGCCCCACGCGCACCCAGTAATCATCCGGGTCGAGCGAGATCGCGTAGTCGAAGTCGCCGGCGGCGTCCACGACGGCCGCGGCGTCCGACGTGTCGGCGCCGTGCTCGAGGACATGCCACGCGAGCGCGCGGTAGGCCGCCCCCGTGTCGAGGTAGCCGTAGCCGAGCCGCCGCGCGGCTTCCTTCGACACGCTGGACTTGCCGCTGCCGGCGGGTCCGTCGATGGCGATCGTGATCGGGTCAGTCATTGAGGCTCGCAATCTTCCACCCGCGCGCCGCGAGTCCGTCGGTGGCGACGGTCACGGCGGACGGGACGACACTGATCTCGCCGAGGCCGAACTGGGCGCCGGGCGAGTGCTCGAGACGGAAGTCCTCGACGTTGACGTCGAGTTCGCCGAGGTCGCCGAACAGGCGCCCCAGCTGGCCGGGGGTGTCGTCGACCATGACGACGACCGTCTCGAAACGGCGGTTCTGACCGTGCTTGCCGGGGAGCCGCTCGACGCCTTCGTTGCCGCGACGGATCGTGTCGGCGACCGCGCGGCGCGCGCCGGGCGCATCCGGGTCGCGGAGCGCACGGGCGACACCTGCCAGGTCGGCGGCGAGGGCGTCGAGCACCTCGACGACGGGGTCGGCGTTGGCGCCGAGGATCTGCACCCACAGTTCGGGGGCGGATGCCGCGATACGGGTGGTGTCGCGCACTCCTTGCCCGGCCAGGCGCAGCGAGGCGTCCTCGGCCCCGACGAACCGGCCGGCGAGGAGGGATGCCACGAGCTGCGGCACGTGCGAGACGAGGGCGACCGAGCGGTCGTGCTCCTCGGGGGTCATCTCGATGAGGCTGGCACCGAGGTCGAGGGCGAGCCCCTCCACGACGGCGAGGTCGCGCGCGGAGGTCTCCTCGTCGCGGCAGATGACCCACGGGCGACCGAAGAAGATGTCGGCGCGAGCGGCGATCGCGCCGCCCCTTTCGCGTCCGGCCATCGGGTGGGAGCCGATGTAGCGCGAGAGGTCGACACCGCGCTCCCGCAGCGTCAGCAGCGGTTCGAGCTTGACGCTCGCGACATCGGTGACGACCGCGTCGGGGAAGGCGCCGAGCTCGCGCTCGATGACGTCCGCCGTCACATCGGGCGGCACCGCCACGACGACGAGATCCGGACGGTCGTCGTCGCGCGCCAGCCGGCCGGCGCCGTAATCGACGGCGAGGCGCAGCTGGGCGGGCGAGGCGTCCGCGAGGACGACGTCGACGCCGAGGGCGCGCAGCGCGTGCCCGATGCTCGAGCCCAGCAGGCCCGCACCGACGATGCGGACGAGACCGCTCGTGCGGACCGCGCGGGCGCGCGCGTCGATGGCGTCGGTCACAACTGCTCCTGAGTGGGATCCCCGGGCGGGGTGTCCGCCTGGCGCGCGAGAGTCAGCAGCGCACCACGCTCCACTGTAGTCAACTCGCGTGCCCGGCCCGCTGGGAGCGTGCCCAGGTGCAACGGACCGAACTGGCGGCGGACGAGCTCCTGCACCGGGTGGCCGACCGCAGCCATCATGCGGCGGACGATGCGGTTGCGCCCCGAGTGCAGGGTCAGCTCGACGAGGCTCGTGTCGCCGCTCGCGTCGAGCAGCCGGGCCTTGTCGGCGGCGATCGGGCCGTCCTCGAGGTCGATGCCCTTCGTCAGCTGCGCGATCGTCTGCGGCAGCACGCGGCCGGTGACTTTCGCGATGTAGACCTTCGTGACGCCGAAGGAGGGGTGCGCGAGGACGTGGGCGAGCTCGCCGTCGTTGGTGAGGACGAGCAGGCCGCTCGTCTCGGCATCCAATCGGCCCACGTTGTAGAGGCGCTCGGGCCAGTCCTTCGTGAAGCGCCGGAGGTCGGGGCGACCCTGGTCGTCCTTCATGGAGGAGACGACACCGGTCGGCTTGTTGAGGATGACGTAGCGCTTGCTCGTGTCGAGCTGTACCGCGGTCCCGTCGACGTCGACCAGGTCGTGCGCGGGGTCGATGCGCGAGCCCAGTTCGGTCACGACGACGCCGTTGACCCGCACCCGGCCCTCGACGATGTACTGCTCGCAGACGCGCCGCGAGGCGACGCCCGCGCCCGCGAGCACCTTCTGCAGCCGGACCCGGTTCTCGTCGGACTGGTCGTTCATCGGATGGTCTCTCCTTCGAATCCCGCGGAGCCGTCGTCCAGCAGCGGGGAGATGGGGGGCAGCTCGTCGAGGGAGTTGATCCCCAGGTGTCCGAGCAGCGCGTCGGTGGTGCGGTAGTTGATGGCGCCCGTCTCGGGGTCGGTGAACGCCTCGGTGATGAGGCCGCGCGCGAGGAGCGTCCGGACGACGGAGTCGACGTTCACCGCGCGGATCGAGGCGACCTGGCTGCGCGACACGGGCTGCTTGTAGGCGATGACGGCGAGGGTCTCGAGCGCGGCCTGCGACAGCCGCGACGGCGCCTGACCGTTGACGAACTCGGCGACCAGGTCGTCGTGCTCCTCGCGGACGTAGAACCGCCAGCCCCCGCCGACCTCGCGCAGCTCGAAGCCGCGGCGCGGCCCCGACCGATCGCCGTCGTAGTCGGCGACGAGCTCCTCGATCGCCCGGCGGACCGAAGCGACGGGCGCACCGACGGCCGCCGCGAGCAAGACGAGGCTCTGCGGCTCGTCGATGATCATGAGGATCGCCTCGAGACGCCGCGCGATGTCGGCGGGCTCCTGCGAACGGGGCGGCGCCTCCGCCTCGGCGGCGTCGACGCCGGCGGTGTCATCGGTCATAGTCGGCTCCCAGGGTGGCGAGGTTCTCTTCGGACCACCGCTCGGCGGTCCAGCGCAGGGTCAGCTCCCCCAACGGCTCGAGCTGCTCGAACGAGAGCGCGGCGTGGCGGTAGAGCTCGAGGACGGCGATGAAGCGCGCGACGACGACACCGGTCTGCGTCACTCCGGCGACGAGGTCGCGGAAGTTGAGCTGGCCGGCGTCGCGCAGCAGCGTCACCACGACGGCCGCCTGCTCGCGGATCGACACGAGCGGCGCGTGCAGGTGGTCGAGCCCGACGTGCGGGATCTCCTTCGGCGCGAAGGCGAGCACGGCGATGGCGGCGAAGTCCTCGGGCGAGAGCGTCCACACCAGCTCGGGGACCGCCCGCCGGTGCTTCTCGTCGAGCCGCACGGCACGCGTGTGACGTTTGCCCTCGCGCTCGAGGCAGCGCGCGAACCACGCCGACACCTCCTTGAACGCGCGGTACTGCAGCAGACGCGCGAACAGCAGGTCGCGCGCCTCGAGGAGGGCAACGGACTCGGCATCCACCAGTTCGCCCTGCGGCAGCAGACCCGCGACCTTCATGTCGAGCAGCGTCGCCGCGACGACGAGGAACTCGGATGCCTGGTCGAGCTCGGCGTCGTCGTCGAGGCCCTTCAGGTAGGAGATGAACTCGTCGGTCACTTTGCTGAGCGAGACCTCGGTGATGTCGAGCTCGTGCTTCGAGATCAGGGTCAGCAGCAGGTCGAAGGGACCGTCGAAGTTGCCGAGGGAGACGCGGAACCGGTCGCCGCCGGTCTCGGTCGTGTCCGCCTCGGAAGGCGCGGCGTCGGCGTCCGGGACGTCCTCAGGCGACGGCGCCACGGGCGACCAGCTCCCGCGCGAGGCGCAGGTACGCCTGGGCGGCGGAGTGCTCGGGAGCGAACTTCGTGATCGGCACGCCGGCGACCGAGGCGTCGGGGAACTTCACCGTGCGGCCGATCACCGTCTCGAGCACGTCGTCGCCGAACGCATCGACGACCCGCTCGAGGACCTCGCGCGAGTGCAGCGTGCGAGGGTCGTACATCGTGGCGAGCACGCCGTCGAGCTGGATGGCGGGGTTCAGCCGGTCACGCACCTTGTCGATGGTCTCGATGAGCAGTGCGACGCCGCGGAGCGCGAAGAACTCGCACTCGAGCGGGATGAGGACGCCGTGGCTCGCGGTCAGGGCGTTGACCGTCAGCAGCCCGAGCGAGGGCTGGCAGTCGATGAGGATGACGTCGTAATCCCCCGCGACCTTGCGCAGGACGCGGGCGAGGATCGTCTCGCGGGCGACCTCGTTGACGAGGTGCACTTCGGCGGCCGACAGGTCGATGTTGGCGGGGAGGATGTCGAGGCCGTCGACGGACGTCGTGACGATGACCTCGTTCGGGTCGCGCTTCGGGTCGAGGAGCAGGTCGTAGATCGTCGCGGTCTCGTGCGTCTGCACACCGAGCCCGGCCGACAGCGCGCCCTGCGGATCGAAGTCGACCGCCAGCACGCGGCGACCGTACGACGCGAGACCGGCCGCCAGGTTGATGGTGGTCGTGGTCTTGCCGACGCCGCCCTTCTGGTTGCACAGCGAGATGATGCGCGCGGGCCCGTGGCCGTCGAGCTTCGGAGGGGTCGGGAAGCCGTGGTACGGACGTCCCGTCGGCCCCATCGGGGTGTCGGTCGCCGAACCCGCCGCCGTCGATGCGCCGGTGGCCTCCGCCGTGCTCCGCTTGCTCGCCACTGATCTCCTGCCTTCGCCGTGCGTCTCCCGATTGTAGTCACCACCGCGGCGGCTGCGAGGGAGCGACTCCCCCGCAGCACTGAGCCGGTGGGGCGCTGACCGCTTAGACGTGCTCCTCCAGCTCGCTCCAGCTGACACCACGCCTGAGGCGGATAGCCAAGACAAGTGTTTCGTAGACAGAGCGGCAGATTTGCGCTTCTATCTGCTTGAGGGCTCTGACGAGCGATTACCTGTCGCTGTGCCCTCCCCGGGGGGGGGATTTGTGGGCAGATCGCGTAGTGGCCCAGGAAAGACTGCGACGTTGAGTGTTACTGCGGTCGCCCTGACTTTTGTATGCGTCATCGCTGCGGCTCAACCCGCGACGGGATCGGTTGGGGCGTCTCAGATACCGTTCGGACCTCGCTCGGCGAGAGTCCAGCTGTAGCCCAGGTAGCTTCGGCCGCCGTCCCAGCTGCCGCTTTGGCCTGGGATCCGAATGATCCCCAATCTGCGACCGACTTGGTCGAGGCAGCAAGTGACTTGCCTTCGACCCCGCTCGAGGGGTCGAAGGGGCATCTGGGTGCCGGTTTCGCTGAAAGCGGCAAGATCGAGGTGAACCCCGATGGCGCCATCCAGTTCGAGTCTCCGTCGGGAGAGAGCATCGAGGTCACCGTGCTCGACGGCTCACTATCGGAGAACGCGAAGCATGATGGCGCCGCCGTGTACTCGGATGCTCAGTCGCGGATGAACGCGGTGGTTCATGCGACCGATTCAGGGGCGCAGATCGCAACGATTCATCCGGACGCCGAGTCCGCCAGTCGCGTCGAATACGGGCTGAAGCTACCCGAGGGCGTCAGTCTTCGACTCCAGGACGACGGGAGTGTACTGCTACTTGCCCAACAGCAGGTCGAGGTTCTTGAGCAGGCCGAAATCGATCGATACACGCATGAGGTCGACTCGATCCTCGGAAGGTCAGCCGTCTCCGCGCCAACCGCCAGCAAGCCGGAGAATGTCCTCGCGGGGGACGACCTGACAGAGGAGCAAATCGCAGCATTGGAATCACTGTCGCCACCGACTTCTCGCCTCGTGACTGCACAGGTGGAGATAGGCGCAATCGGTATGCCATGGGCGGTAGATGCCGACGGACTCTCCATTGAGACTCACTACCTACTGTGCCCCTCCGGGCTCACTTAGGTCATCGAAGTCGATGAGAGCACCGCGTTTCCGGTGGTTGCCGATCCGTGGTGGACTTCCTCCCTGTCGCCATGCAGCGGGTCTATAAGACGGTGAAAGCCGCGCTCGTCGTCGGTAACACCGTGTTTGCCTCAAAGCTTGGGACCTGGGTGCGGAATATGACTCAGCGCACTGGAGGCGCTTGCCGCGGCGAGTCTCTCTTCGAGATCACCATTTGCTGGGGTGGGAAGATGACTTGGATGGCGAGCCGCGGGGGCACAACGTGGGGTACTACATTCCTCAGCAAGACAGGAGACCCCCGCAGCTCGAGGTCGACGAACGCATACATAGACCTGCTCCGGCACGAGAGTGGTCACGCTCGGCAATGGCGCTGTCGACGGCGCTCGAAAACTGGACAGTAGCGGCGCTTGAAAAGTGAACACTCAACGATTGGAGAGTGATCACTTTGGAGGACTGGGCGTTGATC
>NZ_JBMWDN010000010.1:0-17124 GCF_049545465.1 Microbacterium sp. NPDC079356
GCGGCTTGACGCCGATCGAGTTCGAAGCCAAGCTAACCGAGCCGCTCACACTCGCGGCCTAAACCGAAACTGTCATCAGTTCGTTCCTCACGCCCGACGCCGTCAATTCATGTACTGGATAGGCAACTGATGCTGGCAAAGACGTCCCCGAGACCTGCCTTGCGCGCCGAACGTCCGGTTGAAGTTTCGCACGCACGCGGGTGGTTCGTGTACCGGGAACCCCGAACAGATCAGTAGCTAGCGAGCAGTCATAAAGGTAGGTTTCCTGAATGTATTCGAAGCCGTGGGCTTGGTTCTGGACGGCAGTCGTCGGCATAGCCAGTGGGATCTTGGGCTATTTCCTCGCTGCGGAGGTAGGAGCAGGGCTGGGGTGGTCCATCGTCGCGGGCGTGGCTTCACTCGTACTCTGCGGCGGCGGTTGCGTGATCTTCATGGAGCCAGGTGCCCGCTCTCAGGACGACCGCCGCGACGGCCCAAAGAGCTCCGACCCTGCCGGGTGATAACGCGAAGATCCCAAGTCGTGATCCCCGCTTGTGCGCCACCGATAATCGGCCTTATGTCGGGCCGGTCGGACAGAACGGGCGCCCTCTTCTCGGTCGGCCGCGGCCGCAGTTCGACCCGCACGCTTTCGTGCGCTCGAACGGCACCCTCTGCAGCCTTTCCAAGGAGGGCCGCGCAACTCTTGTCAACCGAGCGGAGCCCGTTAGCCGGACAGCATCCATATGCGACACCGCCGCCCGGCTCGTACACGAATGTGCGGCAGAGACGGCAATACGATGCAGAAGTGGCGGGAACATCGAGGGCTAAGAGGCTGACGTTAACTACGGAGCGTCAACGCTCGTGGGGAGAGTACGTGCGGTGACAAGATTCAATCGACGGACGGTACTCGTCGGCGTCGGGATGTTTGGGGCTGGGGTCGCGCTTGGTTGCGGTGTCATTTGGGCTTCGCTGGAAGTGACGAGACCCCCGGCAGACCCGTTGGAAGCGCGCGCCTTTACGTCGGTCGAGGTGGTATCTGGTGAGGTTGGGGCAAGCCTTCAGTTGAGCACGGTTGCTGAGTGGGATACCGCGCTGGTGGGAGCGAATCGTGCCGCTGGCGTGGTGACGCAGGTCGCGGTGGAGCCAGGAGCACAAGTGTCACAGGGAGATCTGCTGTACTCGGTCGATTTGCGGCCCGTAGTCGCGGCGGAGGGCTCCGTCCCGGCATTCCGTGACGTTGGCGAGGGTGTGACAGGCGAAGACGTGCGGCAAGTGAAGCAACTTCTCTCTGATCTCGGGTTCTACCGCGGCGAGGTTAATCGGGTTGCGGGCTCAGCGACCGCGGCCGCGGTACGCGCATGGCAGAAAAGTCTCGGAGCACCGCAGACGGGAGTCGTGGCGGCAGGGGACGTGATTTTTGTCCCGAAGTTGCCCTCACGGGTGGTGGTCGATAACGAGCTCGTATTCCGCGGAGCATCGCTGGCGGGCGGCGAAGCGGTGCTTGCGGGCTTGCCATCGTCGCCGAAATTCGTGCTTCCTGTCACCGATGTGCAGGCATCAATGATTCCGGCAGGAACACGCGTCGAGATCACATCGCCCGAAGGAGACCGCTGGGTGGCGTTCGCCGGCGACCAGTCCAGGGATGAAGCATCGGGAACAGTCACTGTGTCTTTGTCAGGTGAAGGCGACGCGAGTATCTGCGGGGACCAGTGCGATCAGGTACCAGCTACTGGCGGGCAGGTGCCGCTGTCGTCAAGGATCGTGACGGTGGAAACCGTCTCGGGGCTGGTGGTGCCGTCCTCAGCAATCGTGTCGGGGGCGGACGGGCAGCTCGCGGTCGTCGCCGTGTCGGGAGAACGGATACCGGTGAAGGTCATCTCGGCGGCACGCGGTATGTCGGTAGTAGAGGGCGTGGATGCCGGAGTGAGCGTGCGCGTTCCGGCCGGGGCCACGTCATGAGTGCCACAGTGTTGGAAGCGCGCGAAGTTGCCTTTGGGTACACAGCAGGCGTCCCCGTGCTGGAGGGATGGTCGGCCCAATTCGCAGCCGGGTCGATGACGGCGCTGACTGGGCCCTCGGGCCGCGGGAAGTCCACCCTGTTGTATTTACTAGGGCTGATGCTGCGCCCTAGCAAGGGCGAGATCCTTGTTGATGGGCATGTGGTTAGCGGAGAGCGAGATGCCGTGCGGGCACACTTGCGTGCGCGTCAGTTTGGGTTTGTGTTTCAGGATGCAGCACTCGATAGCAGCCGCACGGTCCTCGACAACGTTACCGAGACCGCCCTTTATCGGGGTGAGAACCGTCACGACGTTGAACCAGACGCACTCCGCCTACTGGAACGGTTCGGTGTAGACGTCCCCGCAGACCGCAAGCCCGGACAGGTCTCGGGCGGTCAAGCACAACGAATTGCATTATGTCGGGCCTTGCTGGGCACGCCCGCCATCCTTCTCGCTGACGAACCCACGGGGAACCTCGACCCGTCGACCACGCTCGTTGTAGTCGACGCGATGCGCGCCCACGCCGCCGACGGAGGAACGGTGGTAATCGTTACCCACTCTCCTGAGGTTGCGGGGGCATGTGATGAGGAGATCTTTTTGTGAGATCGCTGTTGGTCGAGGCTGCGGCGTCTGCCCGTTCGCAACCAGTCGCGTCGATGCTCGCAATCCTGGTGGTCGCTGGGATGATCCTCTCTGTCATGATGACGACCGGACGCACGGTTGCTGCCGAACAGGACGTCCTTTCCTCGATCGATGATGCGGGGACTCGCGTGATCGAGATAAGGGCAGACGATGCCGCTGGCGTGACGAGCGCAGTACTTGCTCGGATGGCGAACATTGAAGGCATTGAGTGGGCGGCCGCGTTCTCCTCTGCCGTCGACGCGACCAACACACTGATTCCGGACGGCACCCGCGTCCCCGTTCGGTATATCTATTCCGATGATCTCGATCAGCTGGGCGTCGCGAACCCGTTGTACGGCGAATCCACCGCGTATGCCTCCCAGACCGCCCTCGATCAGTTAGGGCTGGCCGATGTCGGCGGGTCTGTGACGCTTACAAACGGCGTCACGGCCACCATCGGTGGCCGCATCAATGTTCCGGATTACCTCGAGAAGTTCGAGCCGCTCGCTCTGATCCCCACCACCGATGATCGCCCCGCAGTAGTGAATATCGTCGTCGTAATCGCCGAGAGCCCTGAGCTAGTCGCACCTCTCGCCGACGCCGTCGTGTCCGTCCTTGCAGTAGAGGACCCCACGATGATCACCGTGCAGACGAGCGAGACGCTCGCTCAGCTGCGCGCGCTGATCCAGTCTCAGCTCGGTAGTTCGTCGCGCACGCTGGTGCTTGGGCTGCTTGGGATCACGACCGTGCTTGTTGCCGCCATTCTTTACGGCCTCGTCATCATGCGCCGCAAAGATTTTGGGCGACGTCGTGCCCTCGGAGCTACCCGTAGCTACATAGTCGCGCTTCTTGTTGCTCAGACCGGAATCCTTGCCGCCGTTGGCATCGCCTTTGGCATCCTCGTTGCGACTGGTGCATCCCTCGCTCTGGGCGATCCGCTTCCGGGGGCAAAGTTCACGGTGGCGCTGGGCCTTCTCGCGTTCGTAGCCGCAATTGCCGCAGCGCTTGTCCCTGCGGTCACCGCCAGCCGCCGAGAACCCATACGCGAGCTGCGGGTACCTTGACGTGCCTGCGGTTATGTTCGTTCGGCCAAACGAACTAGCAGATTTCGCGACCACCGACCGCCGCAGTCAGTTCCAGATGTCGTCGGGGATTTGAGGACAAGCCTCATTAATCTCGGCCACAGCGTCCGGGGTGAGCGTGATTCCCTCATACGGGGACCAGGCTCCCTCTGACTCGATGAAGACGGACATGCTGGGGACGTCCGCCTCGATGTCATACCCTTCCGCCTCGAGGCAATCGATCAAGTCTGTCGATCGATAGACATAGAGCTTCTCGAGCTGAGCGTCTGACAACGGCGTGACGTACTTCCGCTCGACGGGATACTGAACCTCGCATGTATATATCGCGATGTTGAGGGACTCCGTCCTGCCGGGCTCAGTGACAGTTGGGTAGACAATGCCTTGTCCATCATCGGTAGCGGTCGCGTTCCATCCAGAGTCTTTGAGGCACTGGATCATCGTGGGGCCCCACTCCGCGAGTGAGATCGCCCGGACCTGCTTCACGTCTGGAGGCGACTCGATGCCCAACGATTCCGCGAGGGCGGCGGCTTCTGCCTCAAAGGACGGTGCTTCCTCAGCAGCGTCGTTGTCGGGCGGTGCTGCGCTTGTGCAGCCTGCCAGTCCAGCCGACAGCACTGACAGAGTCACCGCGCCGATCAGGAGATTCCTGCGTCGACTCAACTACTGCATCCAGCGTAGCCGTTGGAGATGTCACCGCCGGTGCCGGTGATCCAGGTTCGCCAGCCCGGGATGTTCCTCGAACCGACCCACGATGTGCGCTTCACGTAGGCGGACCCGTTGTTCCACGAGCCGAGCGTGGTCACGCCTGCCCTGTGGTTCACTCGGCCCTTCGCGATCGACTCAACATATCCAGCCGGGCGATTTGTCGGACACGTGATCGGAGTGTCCGAACCGAACTCAGACGCGGCCATAGCCGTGCTCGGAGCGACAAAGAGGGCACCCGCTGCGAGCGAGACCGCCACCCCCATGCCAAGAATGCTCTTTCTTGCCTTGTTCATGTTTCCCCCCATATCCCTGCAACCTTTATGGATGCTATGTGAACCGTAGCGTCCCGAGCCTCATCTTCAAAAGGGGGCAACCATAGCCGGCAGTGCCCCGATCCTCCACCGGTTTAACTAATTCAGTCGACTGACGCTCATGCGCCGCTCGGCAGCTTTTGAATGCAGCCTGGGAAAAGCGCGGAGCTGCGGCGCGACTTCGCGACCCTGTTCGACTGGCCAAATGCCGCAGGGTCAAGGGTCACCTCACCTCGAGGCTAACCAGCTGCCACAGGCCAAACCGCCGCGACCGCCTCGCCCGGGCTCTTGGCGTTTCTGGTGTCAGCGAGCACGCGGTTCGCGGACCACTCCGAACCGCACCGATAATCGGTCTTATGTCGGCTGGCACCTCAGCGTGAAGACGGCACGGCGGGCGACGGTGGCGCCGCCGGGGGTGTGGCATCTGTCGATGCGAGAGTTGCTGCGGTGGCGATGGCGATGCTGGCGCAGAGTGCGATGAAACCAAAGCGAGCAAAGCGGCCACGGACGGTGAGCCATCGCTCGTCTGCCTCAAGAATCTCGAGCTTCACATCGACGAGCTTCCTGTATCCCTGAAGGAACGGCTTGGTTCGCATTCCTTCACGCATCGCTCGCACATCTAGCGCGTCTCCTGTCAAGAAACCGAAGGCGGCAAAGGCGACTTCCTCGGCACAGAGCAAGAAGAAGTTCAAGGTCGAGAAAGTCCAGGTCTGGCGCAAAAAGACCAACGCGGCGGGTAAACGCAACGGGACGATTCTCAAGATCACCTACACGGCACCGCGCGCTTCGCAACCGCGATATCTGAAACTCGATAGGCCCGACAAGGCGCGTCCATACAAGCATTGGGTGCGCGGGACCGTCACCATGAGAGGCGGAAACAGAGCCATCCAGCACTATTCGTTCTGGGGGAGGAAGATCAAATGAAGCAGAATCAGCCCTTGGCGTCATCCGGGGAGTCCTGGTTCCTCATCGAACCTCATCTGATGAGTCCCCGGCCTGCACGTACCGCATCAGATCTCACTGTGCGGGATGATGACCCGGACGTCGGATGGAGCGGCGACGAGGACGAAGAGTACGACCGTCTTCGTGAGGGATGGTTCAAAGCAGTCCGTTGGGCTCAGGATCGCGGAGTCTCCGCGATCCTGGCGTCAGTCCTCGACTCGAGTGGCGAGGTGTCGTTGAGAAACCTTGGCTTTACGTTCAGTCCGCCAACAAGGTCGTTTAACCCCAAGACAGACAGACGCTCCGGCGAGTGGCTGTACACAGGAGATGCAATGACCGAGACGCTAGAGAAGCTGGTCGATATACCCGTCGTATCGTTCGTCGCATTCAATGGAAGCACCGATTACATCTGGGTTACAGACGATTCCTGGTACACCCTGCTCCTCAATGAGCCCGGCGGCTCAGCAGCTCTTTCGGCCTACGGTCTCTGACCTCGCCAACGGTTCTACAGGCAATCCTCGACCCCTCCCGTTTATTACCGATAATCACCGTTATGTCAGATAACTGACATAACGTTAGCGGGACGCCTCCCCTTGCGCGCCTCAACCCGCTTCACATCCCGTCTACGGGTTCGCGGACGATCTGCGGCTGCCCCCAGATACGAGCGTGGCCCTTCGGAGTGTTCTGCCTCATGAACCGCCACCAACTCGCTTTGAGCATGGTCTTCGCGGATCGCCACATCAGCGCTCTACCGACCCGTCTGACCGCGACGCCGGCAGACCTGATCACGAAACCGCGAGGTCGGCGGACGACTTCGACGAAGGGGTCGGCGTACTGGTTGAGCTCGGGCAGTTCGTCGTTCCGCCAAGCCCCTTCCGAGATTCCGTCATAGGACTCTGCCGGTTTGTAGAGTCCACCATTGGCGCGGGTCCAGTCGGCCTCGTCGACCTCAATCAGGTCGCGAAACGCGATCGCATCGTGAGGTTCGAGCCTGTAGGGCAGCTTGACAGTCTTGTTGGCCTCGATGACGTCCTCGTAGTGCGTGCCATAACTGAACCACCAGCCGCTGCGAGTGATCGTCACAGCACGCTCGCCAACGTTCGTGACGAGAATCTGGGCCTCCCAACCACGAGAGGAACTTCTGAGTGATGTGTCGAGAACGATCACTGGCCGCGACCAGTACGTCTCCCTGAGCTGTGTCACTAGCGATGCAGCAGCAAAGAACGCGGCGAAGGCTGCGACGAGAACCGACCACACCTCGAACGAGTCGGAGCTCGACGCGGCGGAAGCAGAATTGGCACCGACAGAGAGCGGGTACGGGGTGGTCATCAGCGAGATGTATTCGGCTGGCACAGAAGCGAGAATGGCACGTTGTCGTGCGGATACTCGACCGAGCTCTGTGGATAGCCGACTCGGGCCTGCCTTGCACCCCGCCTAGGGTGTGTCTCATAAACAGTGGTGGGTCCAGGCGATGACCGCGTTGAGGACCACCGCGGCGCGGAACACGACCGCGAGCTTGTCGTAACGTGTCGCCAGGCCCCGCCACTGCTTGACGTGACAGAACCGCCGTTCAACGACGTTCCTGCCCTTGTAATCGACCGCGTCGAACCCGGGAGGTCGCCCGCCGCGTGACCCGCGCCGTTTCCGATGCGCCTGCTGGTCGCGCGGCTGCGGGATCACCGCCCGGATCCCGCGGTCGCGCAGATGAGCGCGGATCGCGCGCGAGGAGTACGCCTTGTCCCCGCGCACCGCGTCGGGCCTGGTGCGGGGACGCCCCACCGGGCGTGCGACTCGGAGCCCGCCCAGCAACGGCAACAGCGCGGGCGCGTCACCAGACTGGCCCGGCGCGACAGCGATCACCAGCGGCAGACCGTGGTCATCGACGAGCTGATGGATCTTCGTCGACAGTCCGCCCCGGGAGCGACCGATCGCGTGATCAGGCGGCTCGACGGTCGGATCCGTGTAATTCGATCCAGCCCCCTGTGAGGCGCGTGAGGTTCGTCGCGCGCTGATGCGCCCTGGCGATCGTGGAATCCACCGACACGGACCAGCCGATCTTCCCCGCCTGATCGGCGGCGGCCAGCAGCGTCTGATGAATCCGGTCCCAGGTGCCATCGGCCGCGAGGTTCCGATGCCACCGCCACACCGTCTGCCACGGCCCGAACTCCCGCGGCAGATCACGCCACGCGATCCCGCACCGATACCGGTAGATGATGCCCTCCACGACCGTCCGTGCGTCCGAGAACGGACGCCCCTGCCGGCCCGTCCGGGACGGGAGGAACGGAGCGATCAGCGCCCACTGGTCATCGGAGAGGAGCTGGAAGCGAGACACCCCACCAGCATCTCGGCTCTACCCCTCGCCCTTTATGAGACACGCCCTAGGTGTACTGACCCGGATCGTTGTTGACGTAGGAGAGACCTCCGGGGTCGAGTTGGAGCTGTCTAATTCCTCAGCTCGATCACACGGAGGTCTCTCGTGTCTCGCGCTAATGCCCGGCTGACTCCGGCCGGCAGGTTGATCATGGTCCAACGCATCGGATCGGGGCGTGCGGTCGCGCATGTCGCGGCGGAGATGGGTGTTTCCCGCACTACGGCGTGGCGGTGGTGGCGCCGGTTCCGGGAGCACGGCAAGGGGGCTTGCGGGATCGGTCGAGCGTGGCGCGTACGCATACGCATCCGCATCGCACTGGTGTGTGTGTGAGGAGACTCGGGTACGCCTAGAGATAGACCGGCAATCCACCTCTTAGAGCGACAGCCCAGAATCGCGATCGGTGGAGGGCTGTCGCGCACCGGTCACCTGCTTCACGTGCTCGAGGCGGGCAGCGGCCTCGGCGACGAGCTGCTCGGTGGGCAGCGCCTCGCGAATGGCTCGTTCTGCCGCCACACGGTCGGCGAGACAAACGGCCTTCCCGTGTGCGGTGCGAAGCTCGCGGTACTGAGCGCTGCGTTCCTCGTACTGGGCCGACATGCGCTCGTAGATGAGCGCAAGCGGAGGCCCGTTCCCGGATGACTGAGCTCGCGACGCTGGAGTGGGTGTGGTGGTGGAACAACTCCCGCCTCCACGGCGAGCTCGACATGCGCACCCCGGTCGAGGTTGAACAGGCGTATTACGCTGACCTCGAATCAGCCAATCCGGCGCCTGCCGGACAAGACTCCCGATAGGAACGAAAGTCAGGCCGATTCAGTTCGTCAATCCGATTGCTATTACTGCCGAGCTCGAGCAGTCTGAGACCCAACTATTCCGGGGGGAAACATGAAGATCTCGAAGATTGCCCTGATGATCGGTGCCACGACGGTAGCTGTGGGGCTACTGTCCGCAACCAGCGCCTCTGGGAAACCGAACGATGCACCCGACCGTGAGATCACGTTTGTCGTTGACGAGACCGCGATGACATTGCGTGAAGTGGGGACTGCCAGGAGTGCCCTGGTCGCAGAAGGCGACAACTTTCTGGTGACGATGCGCGTCTCAGCTAACGACGTCATCAACGAACGTCAGATTGAGCTTGTCCGTCATCCCAACGCATCCGACACAAGGAATCCAGCCACTTTTGTGGCCAGCACAACGGGGCGCGTTACCCTCACCTGGTCAGCGCCCGAGGGCAGCTCAATCGAATGGGAGATCCGTCGTGATGGCCGGCCGATCGGCACGACCCGGGAAACGACCTTCACCGATGATCGGCCTCCGAGCCAGGGCATCTCGGAATATCGTATCGAGGGGCATCGGGAGGTGCTGGTCGACGGTCAACCCGCGACCGAGCCCTTCCTCGTGGTTTTGGATGTTCCTCATGTCGACTCCAGCTCGATCGGTGACCGACTGAACGTCGAAAGCCGATCCGTCGACAAGAACGAGGACGTGCTGCGCGCCCAGGCAGCGCAGGTCACCACAATCAACCAGCAGCTGAACACGTTCATTCCGGACTATGCCATCAACGGGCCGTGGAATGTCCCCGCGTGCTTGCAGGCTTGGAGCGTTCAGCCGGGAACCCTGCTGCGGTTCGCCGGCGACAATCGAACGTTCGCGGGGCCGAACACCTCAAATCCCAGTGTCCGAACCCAGATATGGGCCACGTACAACATCACCGACGGTGCTCCGTACCCCATCACTTCGTTCGGCACGAAGACATCAGGGACGCGACTGATCGACGCGAACGGGAACACAGTGGTGCAGAAACGTACCAACCTTTCGGGTATTCAGCGTGTTGGCGATGCGGGAGATCCCAACTCGGTGCTGAGCACATGGGAGCACGAGGCAACTGATCCCCTATGCGCCTTTGCCGACCCTATCGACTACAGGTTCACGTTTGGCTCAACTCAAAATGGGTATGTGACGTTGCGCGGGTGGCATGAACAGGCACCGTCTTACGAATTCAGGACGCGATGGGGAGCCAACGGTATAACCGGTCCATGGAAGAACGTCTACACGGCCACCAACAAGGGGTTCGAGTACCTTTTCGCTGCGATGCCGAAGGCCAACGTCGACATATACCGGTTGGTGTCACCGCTTTGAGAAGCCTTTGATGCGTTCGTCTGGCATGGCCGGCGCAGTGCTGCTGGTATCGGCTGCGGCTGCGAGCACTTCGAGTGTGCTCGTCGCCGCCATACCCCCATGGGCGTCTGGGGACTCAGGGATCGCGTTCGCTCCCCTACTATCAATCTTGATAGGGACGATAGCTGCGGGCCACTTGCTGAAGCGTGCCTTGCTTGTGTACGCCCTGCTGCCGTTGTTGTTCGTAGGATGGGCGGTGACTTTCGTCACGACGTCCGGCGTTCTCCCTCCAGGTTCAGTGGTCGCATCGGTCCTGCTCTTGGCGACTGGCATCCTTCCCTTCGATGCGACGTCCACACGAATAATCTTGAGCTCGGTCGCGCTCGGAGGTGCGGCGGCCGTTGCTTCCTTTGCATTGCGCACGGTAGAGGGTTATCCAGCTCTTGCTCTTGCCGTGTTCATCAACGTAGTTGCTCTGGTTGCCTACCTCTCGGCCGCGATGATGTGCTTACGACAGTGGCTACCTCGATGGGCGCGACCAACAGGCAAGAACCCGCCTGCAGCGTTCACTAAACCCGACGGCCCTGTGGTTGAACGCTTGTCCTCAGCCACCCGAGGATCGAAGGGCTGACGGCTCCCAGACTTGGTCACACATTTCTGAGGATCCAGGCCATCAGCTGGAGAACACGATCCACTCGCGACCTAGTCGATTCGACGTCACTCCCAGTTTTCCAAAAGTGACATCGGCGGGCAGTTCCAGATCGCCGCACGCCTCCGGTCGTTGCGATTAGTGAGCCGACCACGGCGTACATGGGCTTCCCACATACGTCCCGTCTGTACGCACATGGGAGACGAAGAGATCAACTGTCCCGTGACGCTGGATGGCCTCGAGTTCCGCCCGTTTCATGGGGAACGATCTCGACGGCAGCTTCTGCTTGCGTGTTCTCCTGCCTCTCACCGCGGTGCTGCACTCACCCCACGGGAGGCTGCAGTCGCCCTGAAATCGAGTACTGCATCGGACGGATCTGATGCATCGTCACTCGTCGCGGAGTCTGACCGCCTGGAAGGGTCAACCAGATCCGTCCAACCGTGGTGCCTTCAGGGTTGAGCTCGAGGCGCCGCCCGTCCCACTCCCACGTCTCTTCAACCTCCACGACAGCGCGATAAAGCGCGCGCTCAGTTTTGACCTGCGCCGCCTCCGACAAGATCGGCACACAACGCGGCCGCCGGGTCGGATTCGACGCGACAAATGGGATCTCCCAGTCCGCGTCGACCACACGATCGTCCACCAGGACGGGTGCCATCACTTCCAGCCTCACGCCTTCGAGCAAGGCGGGAAGGCGTCGCTGGTTCAGTCCGCGAACCGCCCACACGAAGACGAAGAGCAGGGCCACCAGCGCAACGAGACCGATGATCCAACCAGTCGAACCCCACTCAGCCACGACGCGCCTCCATCCGCTTCTGGTGCCTGCCGGCCGCGCGGTAGACGCTGCTGCGCGACGTGTTGAATAGCGTGGCGATCTCTGCCGGAGTCATCTCGTTGTCCGCGAGGTGCCTGGCGATCGCCGCATCCTTCTCGGGCGACAAGCTCGGCTGCCGACCCTTCAACTTCGCCCGGACCGCGGGGCGCGCCATCGCCTCCTGGGTCCGAAGACTGATCCATCCGCCCTCCGCCTCGGCCATGCCGGCGAGGAAAGTGAGAAACAGCTTCGACCACGGGTCGCGAGGGTCGTACGTGGTGCGCCCCATCTGAAAGATCACGCCTCGTTCGGTGAGCTCACGAACCTGCCGGAGCGTCTCTTCGGCGTTCCGCGCGAACCGGTCCAGCCGCGGGACGACGAGAGTGTCCCCTTCTCGCACCGCGGCCATCGCTTCACGCAGCCCTGACCGCTCGAGGTTCTTACCCGTGAACCCCTCGTCGGTGTAGATCCGGTCGGGGGCGACTCCCAGCTCGAGCAGGGCGAGGCGCTGCGTCTCGACGTCCTGAGCGATAGTGGACACCCGTGCGTAGCCAACGATCATCTGACCCTCCTCGTCGTTCCATATAGGGAACCGTCAGCGGGATTCCTTACGAACACGCTATATGGGACGGTCGACATCGTCGGTGAGGTGTGGCTTCGTTCGCTTGGTGGCGGGGTTTTTGCAGCGCTCCGTGGCGGTCTTGTTGCCGCGATCACGCAGGACTGGCTGCAGGTAGGTGTCGCGGTCTGAACCGAGAGGGGTGCGCCCGGTCGGGGCCGTTTGGATCGCTGCCGCTACGTCAAAGTCCGAAGGCTCCGCCGCTGACGAGGATCACGATGCCGAGGCCGATGAGAACGATGGGGAAGAGGATGTGCTCCCAGCGTTCGAGCACTTCTGCGATCGGGGGGCGAGTGGCGACGAACTTTGCCAGGGCCACCAGGACCGCGACGAGCGCGAGGAAGACGATGCAGTAGGCGACTACTGCGAGAGGTTCCACGCTGAGGAAGACAGGGGTGTAGACGCCGATGTTGTCGCCGCCGTTGGCAAGGGTGACGCCTGCGACTGTCCACACGCCGACCTTCTTGCCGGCAACCTTGGCCTCGTCGTCATCGTCGTCATCGTCTCCGCGCCAGGCCTGCCATGCGGCCCAGAGGCCGAGGCCCAGAGGGATGAGACCGAAGTACGGGATGGCTGCCGAGGGCAGGAATGCTCCGGCACCGATGGTCACCAGGACCGCGGCACCGAGGATGCCGGCGAATCCGAGGTACTGGCCGGCCAGAATGCGGGCGGTAGTGCCGCGCTGGCCTGCCCCTCGCGCGAAGAAGAGGGAGAGCACGATGATGTCGTCGATGTTGGTCGCTGCGAACAGGCCCATCGCCTGCAAGACCGAGGTGAGGATCATGCGCCCTCCCCAGCTGCGTCGCATCCGGGAAGCGAGCAGGCGGGATCGATGCACGGGGCGTCTTCGTCCACTGCCAGGGTGGCATCGACCAGTGCCGTCAGCGCCTGCGCCAGGTGCGAATCGGCGATCTCATATCGTGTCCGACGACCCTCGGGCTCGGAGACGACGATCCCGCAATCGCGCAGGCATGCCAGGTGGTTGGACACGTTCGGGCGTGTCAGGTCCAGATCTCGGGCCAGTTCCGCCGGGTAAGCGGGATGGTCGAGCAGGGTCAAGATGATCCGGGATCGAGTGGGGTCGGCCAGTGCACGACCCAGGCGGTTCATCACGTCGAGACGCGAAGCAATAGTCAGCATGGACTGAACTATACAGCGCGCACTGAACACTCGGTCACAGGCGTCAGCCTAGATCGCATGCCCGTAAGGGGAACCTTCACCGTACGTCGAGAGAGCTTCATCCTCGACGATGTGACTTTTGCCGATAAATGGCGGCGTTCTGTGATCGCTCTGTGTCGCATCGGCGGGCCGAGCGCAGCACTAGTCGGATAGGGCGCGGGACCTTCTGTAGAACGTCGCGCGGGACATTCCAAGATCGCGGGCGACTTGAGCTGCGGGCTCACCGCTCTGGACCAGGCGAAGAGCGTTGCGGATCTGACTGTCGGTTACCCGACGCGGGCGACCGCCGAGATCCTTCCCCGCGGCCCGGCGCTTGCTGATCGAGTCGACGATCCGCTCTCGCTTGATGTCGTGCTCCATCTGCGCCAGCGCAGCCATGACCGTGAACAGCATGGACCCCATCGGGGTTGAGGTGTTGACGTCGCCGCCGCCGAGGTTCAGCACGCGAAGGCCCGCGCCGCGGTCGCGCAGCTCCTGTGCGAAGCCGAGCATGTTCTGCGTCGATCGGCCGAGCCGATCCAAGGTCGTGATGATGAGCGTGTCTCCGGCCTCGAGCGCATCAAGCGCGCGATCGAACTGCGGACGGGATGCCCTGGCCCCGGAGACGCCGTGATCGACGTACAAGTCGTCGCGCCGGACGCCGGCACCCAGAAGGTCAGTCTCCTGCCGATCCGTCGACTGCGGCCGCGTCGATACCCGCGCGTATCCAATCAGTTTCGTCACGATGCTCCAGGTGTCTCATAACTGACGTTGAGTACCTGAATCCAACCATGCAGTTTCGACACATGGTTATGAGAATCGCCGTCCCCGAGATATTCCGCCGTCCTCCTGCGATCCTGACCGAGCTGGCGAGACGTCGCGTATCCCTAGGGTTGTGAGGCACCTACGGTGTCGCGTATGAGGCGCCTGCGCGGGCAGGTTCACCGAGCGGGGCATACGGACACCAGGGTGACGACGGCCGCGCGACGCCCCGATCAGGCGACCGGCAGCCCGCTTGTCGACCGGCATCCGCGCGGTAGGTATGCGCGTTAGCCCACACGGACCGCGAACGATCTGAGACGCTGAGCTTCATGAGTTTCGAGGAGGCTGGTTGGTTCGAGGTCGGCGCTGAAGACGCGCCGATCATAGTGAGCCTCGATTACCCGATGGCTGTGATCCGGTCGCGGGGCGCGGACGATGTGATCGTGTCGTGGCCGGACCTGGATGTTGGGCCGCGGGCGGTGTCGGTTACCGTGATGGGTGCTCCGACAGGCGCGTGGGTGTTCTATCGTCCGGAAGAGTCGGAGGATGCCGAGTTGCCGGACGGCGCGCCCGCCGCTGTGCATATCGCCGGCGATGGTCGTCTGACAGAGTTCACCGGCCTCACCGCTCGCCACGCACTCGGGCCGACGAGGCATGGACTGTGGTTGATGACCAGCAATCTGCCCAACCCCGACATTCAGAGCGCATGGCGCGAACTTCAGCAGGTGACGGTTCTGCAACCTGGCGGACATGCGCGAAAAGTCACGGTTGAGGGAGTGCCCGCATTCGCCCTCGATCACGGCGGATCTGCGCGAGTGGTCCTTCACGATGGTGCGCCCGCGACGAAGAGCGCAGGCTGGGGCGGGCGGACATACATGTACAGCTACATCGGCGTCCCCCTCGGTGACGAGCTCCCCGACGAGATACGCCCGTCGGGGCGCGACGCCGAACGCTTTGACGACCAGGAACTGTTCACGGCGATGGAAACGGCAGTGCCCCGATCACCCGCCAGTCCCCCCGCGCACGCTCCTATCTCCTGGGATATGGTCCAGCTGAGCGACACCGAAAAAGAGGCGGCCGTGAAGTCGGTGCTGCGCGAGTTCGATCACCTCGACCACTACTGGCACAGCGCAGATGGCAGCACCGGTCCACTTGCGCGTGGGCTCCGCGATCCCCTCGTCGAAGTAAACGGTCAATGGCCCCACACACGCGTCGACGTGTCCTTCACCCACCCGCACTACCCGGCAGGCCGGCTCCGCCGATCCATCCAGGTCTACGACACAGCCGGCCGGATACGCCCCGCCACGTACGCATCCATCCACCTCATGGAAGACCTAGACACGATGGCACCGCCCTCCACCGAACACGCTCGCAACGGCGTCCAGCACATTTAGTCCATCGCGGCCAGCCCGCAACAGGTCGCGCGCTGAAGGACCCGCGGACGGGCAGCCGAAGCCCGTGGACGGGGGCTGGACCACGAGGGTTAAGCTGACGGAATGGAGCGCAGGCGCAGGGCCACCGCGATGATGCTGGTGGCATGCGCGTCGATCCCGATCGGCGCCTTGTTGTTCGTGGCGTTGCGGTGGACATTCACCACATGGAACGCGTGGCAGTTCTCGTTGCGACCCGAACTCGAGAACTGGACAGTCCCATCTTTGGGCACAGAGATACCAGCGCTCGCGTGGGCCATTGTCTTTACGCTGGCCTCACTTGTCGTCGCTTTCGCTCTCGTCCAGCGACGCACCAGCTCCGCGCCCTGACCAGCGCTTCGGCCATCACCGCTACTGACATGCCGCCCGCTGAGGGACCGGTATCCGGGCGGCGTGGCACGATGTCAGACAGACGCACTCAAAGCGACGGCAAGGTCATGAACCAGGCAGAGATCAACAACAACCAAGTCGATTCCGCTTCAGCCGCGGAACGTCAATCACGGTGGGTAGCCGCGAGTTTGGCCGCCGCTGCGACTACCGGCGGCTTGGTCGCCATCCTGTACCTGGCATCCGCTATCGGATGGACGATCGAAGGAAGAGCGCCGGCGTCGGGTTGGGTCGCTATCGTCGCCGGAGTAGTGGCCGGTGCCGTCGCTGGTGGTGTTGCGATCGGCATCCAGCGGCGGCGAGCCATGCCCCGAATCGCCGCTCCCATCATCGGATCAGCTCTCATCGTGATCATGGGCATTTTGGCCTGGGTCGCAGCGTGGCCATTCGACACAAACGGAAGCGCACGATACGGCTTGGCCGTCATCGTGCCCTTCGCGGTGATTCTCATCTCGCTCGGCACCACCATCGTCGCGTTCACTCGACCGGCCCTCTGGCGTGGTCTGTCGATAATCGGCTGGGCGATGATCCTCGTCGCTTCGCTGGTGGGACTCCTGCCCACCATCTAGGAGGCATTCGTCCGTTGGCCCATCCCTACCGGGCACCCCACTGCGCCAAATAGCGATGAAGATTCACCGCCATGAAGCGATCAAATTCACATATATGGGACGGTCGACATCGTCGGTGAGGCACGTGATTCTGCCTGAGTCGTCAGCAAGCGCGCACGCTCGATGGCGTCCCACAAAGCGATCCCTAATCGGGCACCGCGCGTATGCGCAACGGTCGCGAGCGACCGCGAAGCGCACAGCCGCGGCTCCATGCGCTTAGGCGACCAACGCGACCCGCGAGTCTCCATCAGACCCAGGGCGCTTCGAAGTTGGTCTTCATGTGGCGTCTCGCGAGCGGGTTTACTCACCCCTCGATGCGGCGAGGGGCGCTCGGGCTCGCATTCTTGGACATCACGATGAACGACGGCATCATCCGTGGCACATTGTCAGCGCGACCGGACTGGATGCTCATGGTCCTCGCGATCAGTCACCGAGCGACGCACGGTGCGCTGGCGAAATGGCACGACTGCAAAGCGACCCCGTGTCGACGGCGCTCGAAAACTGGACAGTAGCGGCGCTTGAAAAGTGAACACTCAACGATTGGAGAGTGATCACTTTGGAGGACTGGGCGTTGATC
>NZ_JBMWDN010000011.1:0-16190 GCF_049545465.1 Microbacterium sp. NPDC079356
ATTCGCACCACCACCGACGAGACCCCTGGCTAGACTGCCCGCAACCGTTCACTTTTCGAGCGCCGAAAGTGACCAGGATTCACCCGCCGCCGACATTCGAACTTCCGCAAGGTCTCTTCATTCGCGATGGGATCGTCGTCAAAGAGCGCGATGAACCGTCCTTCGACACCTGGTTCCGGTGGAACGCGATCGCCAGGATCCTCGTCGGAGCGGGTTTGACGCAATTCATCGACGGACGGTGGCACGTCGCACAGCTTGGCGTTCAGCGATGAATCTCGTCGGAACCCCGACGGGGCCGATTGTTCCGCTGCGGTACTTTGCAGACGAGGTAGAGCACGCCGACGGTCAAGCGGTCGAGGCGTTGTTCCTCACGTTCAACGCGGACCTTTCTTTCCTCGAAGCGCGCCTCCTGGAGATTTGCCGGCGGGCGGGCGCCCGCGTCACTGTCCTCGCGGATGCTGACATGTGGCAGCCGGACGTACGCGCGGTCACCAGTGCGGGTCGCCGGTACCACGTCGGCATGGTCGCGACCAGCGGTGCGTTTCACCCGAAGCTCAGCATGATCGTCGGGCCGCGACGAGCGGTCGCTGTCGTCGGATCGGGGAACCTCGGGATGGCGGGCTGGCAATCTAACGCGGAGCTCGCGACCGTTCTGAAGGCGAACCTCGACGCCGCTCCGACCGCGATGGTCGATCTCCGGGACCTTCTCGTCACCCTCCGTGCCCGCCCCGAGGTCGATCCTTTGTCCGGAGACGCGATCGCCCGCACGGTCGACCAACTGTCTGATCTCCTCGACAGGACCACCATGATTGAGGACACTGGGCACAGGTTGTACGCCTCGTGGCAAGGTCCGCTCCTGGACGCGCTACCCGACGAACCCGTCGATGAGGTCTTGGTGACCGCCGCGTTCCACGACGACGACAGTGCGGCTCTCGAGCGGGTACTGCAAAGGCTTCAGCCGCGCCGGGTGCGGGTCGCAGTGCAACCGGGACGCACCGTCGTGAACTCGGACGCCTTACATCGGGTCCTCACCGCCTATGCGACCACTACGAGAGCACCAGACGTCGCCGTGATCATCGATGAGGAGACGCGGTATCGGCACGGGAAGCTGATCGAATGGTGCAGCGATGGCTCGCGGGCCTCGCTCACCGGCAGCCCGAACGTGTCACGAATGGCGCTGCTCAGACCAGTCCCTTACGGCAACTTCGAGATCGCAGTCGTCGGATCTACTCCGCTCACACTGTTCCCCGCGGGCGACGAGGCGCCGCAACCATCCGCGCTGCCAACTCGCGTCGGCCGAGTTCCGGGAGAGGGCGGCGGGGGCACCCCGATCATCACGGAGGCCGTCGTCCAGGACAGTACCCTCGCGCTCCGGATCGCACGGGTCACCACTGACGTGACGATCGAACTCTCCGACTACAACACCCCGGACTTGTGGCGCGCGATCGCGACCGCCACGGCACGGCAAACCAGCGTTGAGTTGTCTGGTTCGTACTCCGGAGGAGACCGGGTCCGACTCGCGTTCGCCGACGCAGAAGGAGTTACGCGGCGGTCTACGGTCACCTTCGTCACTGAACCGGCGACAGCGTTGCGGCGTCCCAACGAACACCCCGTCACGAGCAAGGTGGCCGCGACGCTCCCATCCGACTTATGGGGAGACGACCCAGCCTTCTTGCAGTCCATCTACGACGAATTGCACACTCTGACCACGGAACTCGCCGTTCACCGCGTCCCCGCACCCTCCGACGCGCCGGTCACGTCGCCGCGTGGTGAAACTCGTGTGCACGGGCGAGAAAACACCTGGCTGTGGCTGCAGGACGACCTCACTACTCGGCTCGGCCGACATTTGGGCGCCTTTACGCTGGGCCTCCCCCCGATTCCCGCCCCAGACGCCGAAGCCCCAGACTGGACCGACTGGGCGCTGCCCGGCGACCCCGACGTGGCTCCCGAACATGACCGGGAGGCGCCCGCGGTCGACACCGAATCTCAGGATGCGGAAGATGACGAACCGGTCGTTGCCGTCGACCACGCGCACAGTTCCATCACGGCGCGTCGACGGCGTCGGCGGTGGTGCACGCAAGCAGCCGGAATCGCCCCGCAGCTCGATGCCGCCTACCGACTGCTCCTGCTGAGGATCACACTGCGCCTGTGGCTCCTCAACAACTGGGACGCCCACGACGCCGAGCCGCTGTGGACGATCGACTTGATCGCGCAGTCGCTTCGCGCACCCAACCCGGTGGGCCGGCCCGCGCCACCACCTGCCCTGCGGACACGCATCGGTAGCCTTGCCGCCGTCGCGCTCACTCTCGTTCACCGTGCCGCGACCCGAGGCGCAGAAGCGGAACTGACGGCTTACCAGCACCTGCGAACACACGTCGCCGACCTGATTGTGGACGCCTCGGAGGAGGAGATCGCGGCCTATCTTGACGGACTGATCGACCCACGTGACCTTGAGGAAACCGTCTCCGACGCCCGGCACCTCATCGGAGACGCCGCAGATGCCGATCATCTCGGGGAACTCGAACGACGTCTGCTCCTGGACGACACCACGCTCCGTGTCGAGCGTCCAGCGCTGAACCTTCTCCACCTCGTCGCGAACCTCACCGAGAAACAGACCGAACACCGTGCGCTCACACTGATTGCCGATGTCGAGACGCGACCCGGTCTGGGGGTCTGGGTCAGCAACCTCGACGGATACTGGGCTCTCGTCGTGTGGAACGAGCCGCACTTCATCCGCGTTACCCCGCGGCGCAATGGGACCTACTGGTACAGGCACCATCAACTGCGCGGGCTCATGACCCCCAGTGTGATCGAGGGCGAAGTGCGACGCGGTCAGAAGCCGGACCTGGGCCGTGCGGGAACAGATGCTCAGGCGATCACCGCACTCGCGGAGTTGGGAATCAGCGATCCCGCCCCGCCACTCGGCTCCTCTTGAGCGGGGAAGCGGCAGCCGCTCTCTAGTAGCCAGTTCGCAGTGGAACTGGCCAGATGGCGGCCGCGATCAGACCTGTTGCGTTATTCGAGGGCGCTTGTGCTCGACCTCAGATACGCGACTGCGCAGCGCCTGGAGTTGCTCATCGATATCTAGTCGTGCGACCTAATCGTCCAGGTGGTTCGTTGAGCGGACGCGTCATTCTGGACTAGACGTTCACGTGCCTTGAAACGGTCGAGGTGCTCTTTGCGCCACATGAAGCTGTAATTGAAGCCGTCTGGATCGCGAACGGCTGGTCGACTTAGCCGGTCGAGGCCTTCTTCGAGTTTGAATCCCCATGAGTCGCCAAAACGGATGTGACGGTTATGCGGGTGCTTGTCAATCTCCCATCTGACCGCGACTATGTCGACGGCGCGGAGGCTTCCTGTACTTGCAGGGATCCACGCATCGCGGAGTAGCCGCTCAAGGTCCAACACTGTCTGTTGACCCTCTGGCGTGTATGCGAGTTGGGTGTATAGCTGGACTCTTGAGCCGGGGGGCGCGTATCGGTCGATCCGACGGAAGAGCCAGCCGAGATGTTCAGCTTGTGTGTGGTGAGTCCGCCTTTCCTGCCGTCGGAGGAGCTCCGCGAATGCGTATCGGTCGACGATGGTGACTCGCTTTGTCTTCGCCGTCAGGTCCTGGAACAGCTCTCGCCAGATTGCGTCGCGTTCGGCTCCCGCAGGGTAGCGTTCTTTGCGCGCAATCGCCGACACATTTTGCATGACCGGTGCTGTCTCGACGGTGCCCGTGATGGACGCCGATGTGTTGTCGTCGATCGCACTTACGCCGTCTTCGCTGTCGGGGTACAGGCGCTCGAATGCCTCCCGTGCCAGCACGGCGACGAGCGGCAATCGATCTCGAACGGCAGAGATCTCGCTTGGTGAGCCGATTTCGTCGAGGTGCCGCCGGAGTCCAGGCTTGGCGATTCGGAAGCGATGGTTGTCCTTTAGGAAGACCAGCATCTCCGTCCAGCGCTTCTTCTCGTCGGGTGTGAGGTCGGCCCCGGCGAGCAACTCCTTCATTAAGTCGAAATCGTCATCCGACGCAAACACCAACGATCCATGGGCTCGGACCACCTCTAACCAGCTGTTCCACATCGACCGCGCAGTAAGGCGCTGTGTCTGCGCGGAGATATCTAGGAGCGCAAGGGGCGCGATCCCCATCTCGGCGATCACGCCAGGTCCCCGAACACCTCGTCGAAGCGTTCCACGAAGAATCCGTTGGGCCATTCGTCGATGAACTCTCCAGCCTCATCGATCCGTAGCTCGCGGACGACCGCACGCCCCTCTGGGTCTTGGTCGACATAGATCACGGCGACATCGCCCGCGTCGAGAATGCCTTCTCGAATTCGACGCTGTACCCGCAGCATGAGGTTCTCGCTGTGCGTTTCGAGGACAACCTGATTTGCCCGACCGCCGGGCTGGATCGATTCGATGACGAGATCAGCGAGGTCCGCCTGCATTGCTGGGTGAAGGTGAATCTCGGGTTGCTCGACGATTATCACGGAGTTAGTACGGGCGGATAGTTCAACGACGATCGGAAGCACCTGCGATATTCCGAACCCGACATCCGCGGGACTGAGCCTCACGCCAGAACGCTTGTCGGTGAGGACTACCGCTGCGGCGTCGCCCAGGATTCGACGGTCGTAATGGTCCGAGACAAGGATCGCGTCGAGCTCGTATTGAACGCCCAAGCGTTGCAAGTACTCGGATGCTTGCTGGCGCTCGGAAGTGTTGTCGAGCAAAAAGAAAGGAACGTCCAGCCCAGCGGCGGCGGAGGAACGCGCGCTGATTCGTTCAGGCGCTTGACGGAGTGGGCCGAGGTACGACATCCGTCCGAGGATGTTTTTGGTCTCGACCGAGATGGCGTGGGTCAGTCCTGTCGCCGTTCGGAGCGCCGCGTCTGCAAGGCGAGGTCGAGTCGCGTCGGCCGTACGGAACGAGAGCTCGTCAAGTGTGTCAACTGAGACGGAGCCAGGCAGTAGTCCGTCCTTCGATGCTCTTACCTGGTCGATTCCGGCAGACCTAAGCGCGGCTCGCACGCGCTTGCCTTGTTGGTCGGATGGTGTCGGGCGGGGCGGGTAGACAGCTTCGGCGCTGTAGGCGAAGTCGACTACCCGCGCGATGTCGTCGGCGGACATGACGAAGCGACTGTCGTCGCCGTCGTCTTGATCCCAGGCGAACGACACCTTGCCTAGTGACAGGAGTGCCCTGATCACGCGAATTCCTCGCCCGTCGATATCGCTGCCCAGGGTCAGGTCAAGGGACCGGATGTCTTCCGGGTTCGGCAGGGCGATGGGGCTGTCGAGTAGGCCGCCGGAAGCGAACGACACGCCGATCTGCATGTCGCGGTGCTCATCCTGCCCGTGGACCATGCCGGCGTAGGCGCCCAGTTGGGTGAACTCGCCATTCGGGCGGACTGACTCGTGGGAAACGGATTGGCGGAGGAGCAATAGCGACTGGAGGATCGACGACTTCCCCGAGGAGTTCTTGCCGTAGACGAGCGTGAGGGGGCGAAGCGGTACACGAGTAGCGCGGTCGATGCTCTTGAAGCCCGCGATGCGAAGCTCGGTGAACAGGTGGCCGGGCGATTCCGGCCGGGGCTTCTCGCGCTTAGGAGGCGGCACGAGGTGACGTGTCGGGTTCGTGTCCGCGTCAGGGAGGAGGTCAACGACCGGGAAAGCCCGCGCGAGCCAACCATCATCCGTTGGATCTTCGTGTGTTTCCAGCCAGTCATTGCAAACGGAGATCACTCTGTTCAGACCACTGTCATTGCCGCCCTCGTCCCCCACCATCGCAGCTGCGCCGTTCACGAGCAGCACCTTCTCGCGAGGTGGGGTCCCCTTCCCGGTGACGACCCAGAGATGCGTCTGGATCGACGTGTTGAGAACACTGCGCGAAGGGAGAGCGATGACAGCTTCCACACGCCCATCCACGAGGAGCTCAGCACGCACATGTCGGGAGCTTCCTCGCGAGGAGAATGACGCTGGCAGCAAGACGACCGCGCGGCCCGCGGGCGCGAGCGCACCTGCGATCACAGAAAGCCAGTGAGCGTCGCCGTCGACCGTGCGCGGCCGTAGCGATGAGTCCAGCGCACGTACCTTCGTCCCCATTGGCGGCTCAGCGACGATCGCGTCCCATTCCTCAGGAAAGTCTCCACTGATGACCGTGTTGGTTCCCGCAGGGGCGCCTTCCAGGAAGTCGAACGTTGCAACGCTCCCATGCACACCAAGAAGCGCCATACGCATCACGGTGAGGGACGCGATGTCGTCGTCGATGTCCACTCCCCATACAACGTTGCGCGGGTGCTTTCGCTCTGCCGCGATTAGCGTCCCGCCCAATCCGCACGCAGGATCCAGCAGCCGCTGCCCAGGCCCGACGAGTGCGGCCATCAGTTCCTCGACCTGCGTGCTACTCGCGTGGCTGAGGCCAGCCCTGGACAGACGCTCGCTCCGCAACTGTAGGAGCGCCTCGAAGACGAGCCAATGCCCGTACTGGCCGCGTGGAACGTATCGTCTGACCGCTTCTGCGAGCTTCTTCGCACCCGCCGGGCTGATTGATCGAAGCGAAGAACCCTTGTCGTCACTACGCGGTGGAAAGTACAAGAGCCGATCGTCGTCATACTCCCATGTGCGATGCACTAGCTCGCAGGCAGCATCCAGCGCGGCCTCAAGAGACTCACCCCCACGCACGGAGTCGAGCAGCAGCATCGCAACCCGCCGAGGGTCCAACTGATCAGCGAGTTCGTCCTCGTCTTCAATGTGGTCATCCACGGGGGCAGTCTATTGATACGCACGCATGGCGGCTGGACGCGAATCCTGCGCTCAAGGCCTGGACACTCGCCGACGCAGGTTGAGCCAGAATGCTCTCGATCCGACTACCGCGCCCAACTGTGGTGCCGGAGGGGTCCGTTCGGCTCCAGGCAAGAAACTGCGTAGCGCCTTGCCTTCGGTCGCGGTGTCAGTGGCTACGATTGCGATGTGACGGACGACCACGTGGAGTTTGAGAACCCACCCGTTCGAGAAGCAGTCATAGGGATCGAGTTCAATCCCTTGCCGCTGAGCATCATCGATCTCGCGATGTTGACTGATGAATGGCGGGCTGAGTTTCCGATCGTGCAGGAGCAGCCGGCGCTCGACCCTTCGACCGCCGTCGCGCCAGGAGCGGGCGGCCCAGGCATCCACTTTGGCAGTGGGGTTCCCCCCGTTCGCCTTTGGCTCATCGAGCAGTCAGGTCACTTCCTCATCCAGTTACAGAGGGATCGTCTTCTTCTGAACTGGCGAAAGGTAAATGAAGGCAGCGAGTACCCGCGCTACGCCGTTCTTCGTGACAAGTTCGCGGGATTGCTCAGCGGCCTGCGCCGGTTTCTCCGATCGATTCATCCGGGCGCAGATGTCTCATTGACGGTCGCGGAGTTCACCTATATCAATCGGATTGCCACGGAGGGGAGTGCAGAGACCGTGTTCTCGGTGCTTCGCGAGCCAACGACGCCGCTTCCGGGCGAGCCCCTTGTCGTGCGATTTCAGGAGATTCGGAACGTTCACCATTCGGAGAGTGCCGCGCCCGGTCAGCTGTCTATCTCGACCGAGCCAGCCGTCATCAACGGGGTTGCCGAGATTCAGCTCACGGTATCTACTAAGTTCTTTCCTACGGCGATCTCTGAAGATGCATCGATGCTTGCAGTCCTGGATGAGGCCAGGAATGTATCTCGTCAAGCATTCGTTGCCTTCACGACCGAGTCAATGCATGCGAACTGGGGGGTAGCGGGTGAGTAGCGCTCTGACACTTGATCGGCCGACAGGGATCTCGCGAGGCCTCTTCGGCTGGGACTCTCGGCCCGTGACGCAAAGGACTGCGTCACGCGCCGTCTCGTCCAGCACCGCGCAATCTGCGGAGGTGAGTGAGGGCCGGGACGCGCTTCTCGACTATGCCGCGACGCGACTGGACGCCCTGCGTGAGCGGGGTGTCTCAGAACTCGCTGCGGTCAACACGTTGCTTGCTCTGCAAAGTCTCGTGAAGAGCGACGCTGCGACCCCTCAGGTGGGTATCGACGGTGATGGTGGCATTGAGACGGAATGGCTTGTCGATGGTCGGTCGCTTATCCTCAACTGCGGTGTTGATGGAACGAACGTGCTCTGGGCTCTGGATGAGGACTGCCAGATGCTCTTTCGGCGCGAGTTCAATGCGCGGATGGTCGACGAGAGCCTCCTAGGGCTCGCTCGCGACTTGATTGACCGAATGAATCGCGGCGTTCGGAACAGCGTCCGATCGAGTTAGCAGAGTGGGCTTCCCGGACGAACTGGTCACACTCCCGCGTGATCACGGCACGCTGTTCTTCGTGCCGAACACTGACGATGTGCTTCGACGCTTCAATCCCGACAACGAGGATATTCGAGACGTCGTTTCGGTCGACGAGGGCGGGGTAACTCGGTATCGCCTCAAGAGCGGGGCGCTAACGGGCTTCAGCGATGATGGCTGTTCCGTTGGGCGAGACCAGATACTACGTGAGGCTGAACTGGACCGTGCGGTGATGCTCCATCCCAAGCACCGGAAGCTCGCTGAGGCTGCAGTTGATGCGATTCGGGACCTGGTCCACCCCGACAGTGCGGGGGAAGAGCGGCAGCCATTCGATGTCGCTCCTGACGCTTACCCCGCAAGTGATCCCAATCCTCAACGCTGGCAAGTGGCACATGCGCTGATCACACTGGCTGAGGGCTACACGAGGTCGGCCCGCACGACAGCGGTGGGCACCCTCGCGCGGACTGTCTTCAATCCGTTGGTCACCCCCTGAGGTGATGACGTTGCGTCGCCCGGGTCTGGCGGGTGCCAGTGAGAGGATCGTCAACCAACCCCGAGAAATCGACGGACGGCTTCGAGTTGTTCGTTCGACACTGGTCGGCGAGTGTCCGCGTGGATAGCTTCAACCAGCATGTGATTCACCTCGGTTCCGTCAGCACGGACCACATAGCCGATAGTCGCGGCGACACCGCCCACTCCAGGCACCGTCGAAATCTGCACGCGTCGCTTCATGGGATCGATCGTAGTGAAACTGGGTCGTGCGGTTGACGACGTAGGAATTCGCAATCTAGGTGTGCGCAGCGAGCTTCGATCCGCTCGCAATGTAGCGCGGTACGGGGGCATTTCACGCAAAGTCAACCGGGATCCGACAGGCCATTTCGCAGATGAAATGTCCACGATGTGTCCATCTGGACATTTTGTGCCAGCTAAGTGTGCCGCCACCACGCTGACTCACGCACGCTTGCGCCAGCTAGCTTCAGTCGAATCTTGGGCGCGTACCGGTCGCGAGTCTCACCTTTTCGAGGTCGTTCCAAATCCAGCGGAGCTGCAAGCTCCGTTGCGGGACGCGAGTGAGAAGTGAAGTCGATCAGTTCGGTGACGATTGATCGGCTACCGAAAGGCCCGAGGTCATCAAGCGGGGCCTTGTGTATGAGGTCGACGAAGTAGTCATGCTCGGCCTCGCGTCCCTGCTCTAGCCCGCTTTGTGCGCGCGCGACGACGAGAGCCCTTCCGTTGCTCGACAGCCTCGAGGCCGCTCCGAAGCGTCGAGTCTGTACTTCAAGGATGTGAAGCGGTACGACTGCCATCGTAAGGACGGGGCCGCCGGCCCATCCGCCGGCGAGGTCGGGGGGGCGTGGTTGGGGGCGTTGAGAGCCCGGTGGTCAAGCCGAATGCCCCGATCTCGTCAATGGTGAACAGGATCAGGTTGGCATTCGGCCTGTCGGTTACTGATCTGGCTGCGGTGTTGGGTGTCGAGCGACCGACGATCTACTCCTGACTCAAGGAGACGGCTCCACTCCTGCGCCCGCTCGACTGGCGCGAGTACAGCAGGTTCTAGCTTTGGCCGACACTTGGAGTGAGCTCGGCGTAGGTCGGAACACACCGACCTTGACGTCCGAAGTCGCGCCCGGGGTGGATCTCAGGTCGGCGCTGCGTGAGGCGCACCTATGGGGCGCGGAAATTGACTTGAACTTGCGCGAGCAGGCCGCCGCGGGACCGGTCGACGAGACTCGCTCCGAAGGATTGCTTGTCCTCGCAGAGGAGCTTGGCCTCGCGGCAAGGCCCGAAGGAGAATTCGACATCGCCACGGGCCGCCCCCTGGCTCCCGAGCTTTGAGGTTCGCTTGTGGGTGGTGTGGAATCGATCCGCGAGGCGGGCTGGACGCAGGGCTCCCTCCTAAGGATTGATGGCGACGTCGGCGATCACGGGCTTGAGGATGGCGACTCCTGGATGGTGGTGTCGCACCCGTGCGAGGTAGTGTCCGCGAGTCTTGAACGTGATCAGTCCGTGCAACTCATCCAGTTGCACACGGTTGACGTCGTCGACGGCAACCTCACCTTCGGCAAGAACCCGCGGCGGCTCCAGATGGAGCTTGGGACGGAGCGCGACGAGGCCCGGGACGGCGAGATCTTCACCGTCGACCGCACCATTCTCACCCGCATGATGCCGGAATTCACCATCGCCGAACCGCAGCGCCGGATGTTGGCATCCTGGTTGGCGGCCAGGTATGCACGACCGGCATTCGCTGACGAGTTCAATCGTCGCCTCGAGCCTGCTCGTCGAGGCATCGAAAAGATTCTCAAGGTCGCTGGCAAGCACATCTCCTGGATCTACGTGGCCACGACTCTGGAAGAGCTCCCCGCTGGGACTCCATATCGAGTGGTGATGGCGTTCACGACGACGACCGATGATTTCGACGTGCCAGAGCTCTTCGCAGAGGTGAGTAGCGCCGGTGATGATGTCGCCGAGCTCGTGGGCTCAGCGGATGGAATCAGCTTGGCGTCGTTGAAGACCGTCTCGGAACGAGACATCAACCTGGCACCTGCGGATCTACGCGCGGTGGGATTACGAATCGCTGAGTCATCGTGACAGCGACGAAGCCGTCTTCCCTGTGATCGAGTAATCCATGAGCTTTGTTGCAGAGTTGCGTCGACATTCCCAACATCAGCACGCCGGCGGTTGGAGTGCGCGAACAGGCTCGATCGCGGGAGCCAACCACGGGAGAGGGCAACGTCCCGCACCGCCGCTACAGTGAAGCATCATGGGGTCTGCCCGACAGGTTTGGGGTTGCGAGATGGGCAAAGGAAGTTCGGCGCGCTGGTCTCGTCCGGCCACGGGTCGACAGATCGCGGCGCTCAAGGCGCATGGCAACTACGACGGCAAGTACTACTCGATGGGCAGGGCGAGTCAAGCGATAGGTCGCTCTTCGTCTGGCGGATCACCGAGGCAGGCCGGTTCTGGCAGCAACTCCTACCCCACGAGGTTTTCGCCTTCGTACTCGCCGTCGTCATTTCTGTCGCAGCTCTTGGGGGTGCCTGACGATCTCCAGTCGATTCTCTCAGCCGCCCTGGAACAGCACTCCGCGTCGGCGGATGCGACCGGCGAGGATGCGGTACGGGCCGTGACCTTCAACGTTGCTCCGGATGAGTCTGACCCGCGCACCCCGCGGATCGTATTCGAGGCCGAGGTGATTCGTAGCCGCGACTTTACGGGAGATCCAGAGGTCAGCGTGCGGTTCGTCAGCAACGTCACCTTTGGAGACGAGGCGCCCGTATCGCGAAGCCCGTCTTTCCAGAGCGGCGTTCGGTTCGATGAGTAGCGCTACTGAGCAATTGCTCGAATTCGATCCAGCAGACTTGGTCGGTCCAGATGCGAGGCTGTTCATTGACACCAACGTCTTCATGGACACCGACCGAACACGAAAGGGCGGGCTACAGCAGCTTTTTCTGCGCATCGATGAGAGGGTTCGATCCGGCGGAAGCCCGGTTGTTGTTCCTACGAAGGTCATGTCTGAGTTGGCCAAGCAGAGCCAGGCGGATCCGTCGGGCGAAGACGAGGAGCGCGCCGAGGCGATCAAGAAGGCAGCGAACGCGCTGGACTTTCTAGAGGCAGCGACTCAACGAGGCCTCGTTCGGACAAACCTCGGCGACGGCTCGAATCCCTACGCGGATGATCTCTTCGTCGATTTGTTTGACGCTTACGCAGGCAAGTACGCGATGGCGCTGGTCACCAACGACATCACGCTTTCTCTGAGGATCAATGCATTGGGTGTCCGACGCAACGCTTGGATCGTTGCGGGGCGACTAACGACTGAAGGCATGATCGAGTGCTCTCCACCCCAGGCGCTCTATGAGCGGGGACTCGCAAAGTTGCGCCGGATTCAGAAGCGCATCGCCGAAGGGCGGGAGAACGCGAAGGACCACCTCGAGGTCGCCACCCTGGAGGTAGCGCTCAGCGAGTTCGCGGAGTACTTCGGGGCAATCGCGTCCGACGAGCCCGAATCGATCCCCGCGGTGAATGCGCCCGCGGCGGCCGCGCCGCACGGGGCCCCGTTCTCCTCAACCGCGACCTTCATGGGTCCGGATGAGGTGCTCGCTGTGATTGATGTGCCTGGCGAAGGCGATGAGGTAGTCCTCACCACACTCGGCGAGAGCACGGTCGTTCGCCTCGGCGAGAAGCTTGGAGAGGGCGGTGAAGGCAGCGTTTACTCGATATCCGACACCGCTGTCGTGAAGATCTTCGACGCGTCGAACATAACCACACATCGTCGAGCGAAGATCGAACTCTTGGTGTCCCGCGATCTGACTGCAGAAGGTATCTGCTTCCCGCAGGCGGTCGCCAACAATACACACGGGGAGTTCGTCGGTTACGCGATGCCGAGAGCCTCTGGTCGAGAATTCTCGAAGGCCCTCTTCAGCCCTCGACGGTTCAAGGCAGAGTTCCCAACGTGGACAAAGTCGGATCTCGTGGAGGTGGCAATCGGGTTTCTCGAGAAGGTCGCCTACCTTCACTCCTTGAACATCATTCTCGGTGACATCAATCCGAAGAATCTGCAGGTCGACGCCAACAAGCAGATCTGGATCATTGATGCTGACTCGTGGCAGATCGAAGGCTTCCCCTGCCCGGTGGGAACCGAGATGTTTAGTGCTCCAGAAGTGATAGGGCTGCGTTACCCCGACTTCCTGCGCACGCTCGAGCACGAAAACTTTGCCATCGCGACTATGGCCTTCATGATCCTGATCACGGGCCAGTTCCCCTATGCCCGCTCCGGATCAGACGGCGACATCGTCCGACTGATCAAGGACGGCAACTTCGCCTTCCAATACAAGGAGTACTCGAATCAGGATCAGCCCGCTGGCAACTGGAAGTACATGTGGAGTCACATCGAGCCGACGGTTAAGGGACTGTTCTGGAACACCTTCCACCGTGAAGGCAGTCGCTACCGCGACCGACCCACTGACGCCGAGTGGCTTGAGGCATTCCGAAACTACCGGCGCTGGCTTCGAGGTCCTGAGAACTTCGACCCGATGTCGAGTGATGTCTATCCGACCCGCTTCAAGGCGATGGCGAGGACCACCCCCATCTACGATTGCGCCGAGTGTGGCAAGTCGATGGTCGGCATATACAACGGAGAGACCGGCAAGTACGCGACTCCCAAGCTTTGCAGCGAGTGCCGCGCAAGGCTTCCCAGGTGCAACGACTGCGGCAAGCCGAAGTCGTCCCTCAGGGATGGAGTCTGCTGGGACTGTAACCGAAAGCGCAACTTCGCCCACTGTGCGCAGTGTGGGCAGGAGAAGCCGAAGTCGTCGCTGATCGAGGGTCGGTGCTACGACTGCAATCAGGGTGAGTGCGATGACTGCGGCCGAGCCATACCGAAGCGATACCTCACAGACGGGCTGTGCGACCGATGCGCTCCAGTTGCCTGCAAGGACTGTGGCCTCAAGTTCAAGAAGTCCTCTCTGACATATGGGCGGTGCGCCGAATGCCACCAGGAAGACGTGGAGCGAGCCGCGCGCGCGAGAGCAGAGTCGGCAGCGAAGGAAAAGCATAACGCCGAACTCGATCCCGGACGACTCTGTACGCGGTGCGGCAAGCCCTTCATCAGCCGTGGGAACGTCGCGTGGCATCAGCGCCTTGGGAAGACGGTCCCAACAACCCATAAGCAGGGCTACGGATACACCTATCCGCCCGAGTGTGTTCCGTTGCCGACGTCCTCTAGGAACTCGCCGGCCACGACCTCGAGTTCCACATCCTCGGATTCCACCGATGAGAAGAAGTCGGGAGGTTGCTATCTTGCGACCGCCGTCTACGGCTCATACGACTGTGGGCCCGTCTGGGTCCTGCGTCGGTGGCGGGACTCGGCATTGAGTTCATCGGCTTCGGGTCGCGCATTCATTCGCGCCTATTACGTCGTGAGCCCGAGGCTCGTCGCAGTGTTGGGAACCAGGCGTGTGTTTGCGGTTCCTGTGAAAGCAATCCTGAACAGACTTGTGAGTCGCCTGCAGCGGATCGGCTACTCCGACACTCCGTACACGGACAACTAACCCCCTACCTCGACTGGCAACAAGAACGGAGCCCTCATGGCGAAGCTCGACATCGGAACAGACGACCTAATTGAGAACCCGACCCCGAGAGTGCCTGTCGCGCTATGCATAGACACGAGTGGGTCGATGGACGGCGCTCCGATTCTCGAACTGATCAATGGCGTGAATCAGTTCTACGACGCCATCAACGACGATGACGATGCACACGATGCCGCCGAAGTTTCCATCATCGAGTTCAACTCGGGTGCGAAGGTCATCCAGGAATTCGCGAGCGTAGACCGGGTCCAGCGGATCAGTTCCATTCGCGCGACGGGTGGCACCTCAATGGGCGAAGGAGTGAATCTCGCCCTCGACACCCTCGACGCACGCAAGCGGGTCTACTCGGACAACGGTGTTCTCTACTACCAGCCTTGGCTCGTCCTCATGACGGATGGCGCACCAAACGGAAGCGCAGCAGAGCTTGAGCGGGCAGTGCAGCGAGTGACAGACCTTATCGGGAACAAGAAGCTGACGATCTTTCCAATTGGGATCGGCGCGAACGCCGACATGAACGTTCTCGCCCGCTTCAGTCCGTCGAAGCCTCCCCTCCGACTCCAAGGCCTGAGCTTCAAGGAGTTCTTCGAGTGGCTATCAAAGTCGGTGTCCCGAGTGTCCCGGTCGAGCCCCGGGGCGGCGGCACCAAAGCTCGACCTGGAGGGCCTCGCTGGTTGGGCGGAACTCTAGGTTGTTCCGCGAGTTCCATCATCAGGTTCGCGGTCGTGGACACACCGCCGAAGGAAAGCCCTGCCAAGACCGGACGGCCTACCTAGCGCGCTCCGGTGTCCAGGTTGTGTGCCTTGCCGACGGGGCTGGGTCGGCTGCCAGGTCTGAGTATGGAGCTCAAGCGGTAGTGCGTGAAGGTTCCAGGTTGCTCGTTGAACGCTTCCACGAACTCAACTCTCGAGACGACGGCGCACAGGTCAAGCGAGAGATCGTCCACCAGCTACGCCAACGACTGGATCAGACGGCGAGGCGGCAGCGATGCGAAGTTCGGGATCTCGCCTCTACATTCCTAGCCGTAGCGGTGTGCGGAGATCGGTTCATCGCTGTGCACGTGGGTGATGGCGTCATTGGGTACTTGAAAACCGGAGTGCTCAAGGTCGTCTCCGCTCCTGACAACGTGGAGATAGCAAACCAAACCACCTTTGTGACCTCCGAAGCCGCTGTCGCGTCGATGAGGCTCCTCCGTGGGTCAACAGCTGAAGTAGCCGGCTTCGTGTTGATGAGCGACGGAGCCGAGACCAGCCTCTACCACCAGAAGACGCAGCAGCTAGCGACCGCGTGCCGGAAAATGATCAACTTGCTTGGCGCCGGCGGGGGGCTCTCCGTTCCGGTCTCCAGACTCCAGATTCGGCGCCTGTTGGGCACGACCATCAGGAACGCGACGAAGGATGACTGCAGCCTGGCGGTACTGGCTCGTGAGTTGCCGGCGGCCCGATGAGGCGTTGGTCTCGGACGTATGGCCGTCGTGGAGCCATGCGACCGTCGAGCATCGAGTGGACGTGAGATTGGGGAGTCCGTGACAGATTCGGTTGAGTGGTGCAATGCGCTCTATTTCCCGCACGGCCGACGGAAGTTTGGCGGCGTGTTCTGTCGCCTGCCGGCTGGCCACGACGGTGACCACTGGTGCGAACACGAGGACGAGATGGATGAGTAGTGCAGCTTCGGCCGGCGGGTACGTCCCCCTCTTCAGTAGACGTTTCTGGGGTCAGCTTGGGCGTGAGGAACGAATCGGTGACAGCTGATCGTTAGTGCCGGGAGGCGCTGGCGGGGAGGATGTCATCATGCCCGGTCCCTATCCCAGAGAGTTCCGCGAGGACGTTGTCGCGGTCGCTC
>NZ_JBMWDN010000012.1:0-10542 GCF_049545465.1 Microbacterium sp. NPDC079356
ATTCGCACCACCACCGACGAGACCCCTGGCTAGACTGCCCGCAACCGTTCACTTTTCGAGCGCCGAAAGTGACCAGGATTCACCCGCCGCCGACAGGCGCTCGCTCGGCCCAGCATTCGTCCCGGCCTATGCTGCGGCCGAAGGCGTCAGCCTCGCACTCAATCGCCCGGGCGGATGCGGCAACATCTACGAGATTCTCGCTGGCCTGAAAACGGGGGGATACGACTATTGCTACTGAGAGCCGTTAAACCCGCGATTGCGGGGGTACTTGTCCTAAGCCTGAGCGGGTGCGGAAGCCCCGTCACATCGGCCTACGTAGCAGCCGATCCGAGCCACGGGCTCGATCTGATCGTCCCGGACGGGTGTGGGTACGAGATCGACCAGGTGCGAGTGGCTTACCTAGACCCTGAAGACGACACACCTTTCGACGGTCTCGAGACGGTCTGGTGGGCAACTGCCGAGCCGGGGGGCGCATCCCGAAGTGTGCGGTTGTTCTCTGAGAATCCTGGGTTCACGGTGGAGGTCGACACGACGCCTGTCGATGAAGACCGGGCTGTCCTCATCTGGTGGACGGAGATCTGGGAAAACGGCAACAACGCGGAGAGCAGCCTCAGCGGCGTGCTCGGCGATATCGAAGGGGACGACATCCTCTGGTACGACGGGGTCACCAACCAGACTTCGTATCGCGGAGCCGTCGAGGCTCCCTTCGCACGCTTCCGGTGCTGACAGCGACGGTCGCGGTCACCTCGCGCGCGGATGCGAGGTCACGTACACGTCGCGCAGCGCGTCGACCGTGACGTGGGTGTAGATCTGCGTCGTCGCGACGGAGGCGTGACCGAGCAGCTCCTGCACGACGCGGACGTCAGCCCCGCCCTGCAGCAGATGGGTCGCGAACGAGTGGCGCAGCGTGTGCGGTGAGACGTGGGCCGTGATGTTCGCGCGTTCCGCCGCCTGCTGGATCACGAGCCACGCGCTCTGCCGCGACAGGGGCGCGCCGCGCGCGCCCAGGAACGCCCGCGGCGTCGCCCGGCCGCGCCGGGAGAGCTCGGGTCGCGCCCGGGTCAGGTACGCGTCGACCGACGCCCGCGCGTACGACCCGACCGGCACGACCCGCTCCTTCGACCCCTTGCCCCGCACCCGCAGCACCTCGCCGTGCCGGAGGTCGTCGACGTCGAGATCGACGATCTCCGACACCCGTGCGCCGGTCGCATACAGGAGTTCGAGCAGCGCCCGGTCGCGGAGCCCGATGAGCTCGCCAGGTGCGGCGTCCTCGGGCGCGGGCCCGGCGGCATCCAACAGCCGGATCACGTCGTCGACCGGCAGCGCCTTCGGCAGGCGCATCGGGGCCTTCGGGGGGCGCAGCCGGCTCGTCGGATCCTCCGTCGCGATCCCCTCGCGGGCGAGGAAACGATGGAAGCTGCGGACGGCGGACTGGAGACGGGCGAGCGAGGTGGAGGCCGGGGGCGGATCGGATGCCGCCCGCTCGGCCGCGAACCTCGTGACGAGCTCGGTCGTCACGCCATCGGTGTCGACGACATCATGACTTTCGAGCCATTCGAGGTAACCCGCGAGGTCACGCCGGTAGGCGGCCACCGTGTGTGCGGACAGACCCCGCTCGATCGTGATGTGCCGGAGGAACGCGTCGACGGCGCGCGCGAGCCTCACGGGGCCTCAGGCCTGCGGTCGATCCGCGCCCACGGGGCGCGAGCGTCCCGGCCAGGGGGCGTCCGGCGCACCGAGCGTCGACCAGTCGCGCGCGCGTCCGGCGGCGGCGGCGAGGGCGGCGACGACGAGTGACGGGTTCTGCAGCCTGCGGGCGAGGACCGCGTCCACGACCTCGTCGAGGGGCACCCACCGCACTTCGATGTCGGCTTCCTCCTCCGTGCGGGCGAACGCCTCGGGAGCGTCCGCGAGACCGCGGGCGAGGTAGATGCGGATCGCCTCGTCGCTCCCGCCGGGGCTCGTGAAGAAGTCGGACAGCACGTTCCACTGCTGAGCGGTGAGATCGGCCTCCTCGGCGAGCTCGCGCTTGGCTGCCTCGAGGGGGTCCTCCCCCGGCACGTCGAGGAGGCCCGCCGGGATCTCCCAGTCGCGGAACCCGACGGGATGCCGGTACTGCCGGATCAGCAGCACACGGCCCTCCTCGTCGAGGGCCATCACGGCGACCGCGCCGGTGTGGTCGACGTACTCGCGCACGATCGTCCCGTCGCCGTAGGTGAACTCGTCGCGGCGCAGGTTCCAGACGCGGCCGTCGTAGACCGTGTCGCTGCGGGTCACCGTGACGGCGGCGGCGTCGTCCTGCAGGGCGGCGGCGTCCGTCACGGGTCAGTCCTCGTTCTCGACGTCGAACAGCTCGCTCGCACGGTGGCGGTCGAGAGCCGCGGCGATGAGGCCGCGGAACAGCGGGTTGGCCTCGGTCGGGCGCGAGCGGAGCTCGGGGTGCGCCTGGGTCGCGATGTAGTACGGGTGCACGTCCCGCGGCAGCTCGACGTATTCGACGAGGTCAAGGTCGGGGTTGAGGCCCGAGAACCAGAGGCCCGCATCCGCGATCTGCTGGCGGTAGGCGTTGTTGACCTCGTAGCGGTGGCGGTGACGCTCGGTGGCGCGGTTCGAGCCGTACAGCTCGGCCGCGAGCGACCCTTCGGCCAGCGCGGCCTCGTACAGGCCGAGGCGCATGGTGCCGCCCATGTCGCCGCGGTCGAGGATGTCGACCTGCTCGGCCATCGTCGCGATGACCGGGTGCGGGGTCTCGGGGTCGAACTCGCTCGACGAGGCGCCCTCGATGCCGGCGACGTGGCGGGCGTACTCGATCACCATGCACTGCAGGCCGAGGCAGATGCCGAGCGTCGGCAGCCCCTGCTCGCGGGCGAACTTCAGGGCGCCCAGCTTGCCCTCGATGCCGCGGATGCCGAAGCCGCCGGGGATCACGATGCCGTCGACGGCCGACAGCGCCTTCGCGGCGCCTTCGGGCGTCTCGCACAGGTCGGACGGGATCCACACGATCTGGACCTTCGTCTCCTGCGCGAAGCCGCCGGCCTTCAGCGCCTCGGTCACCGAGAGGTAGGCGTCCGGCAGATCGATGTACTTGCCGACGAGGCCGACGGTGACCTCGTGTTTCGGGTTGTGGACGGCGTTCAGGACCTTGTTCCAGCGGGTCCAGTCGATGTCGCCCGCCTTCGCGCCGAGGCCGAGGCGACGGACGATGTAGGCGTCGAGGCCCTGATCGCTCAGCGTCGAGGGGATGTCGTAGATGCTCGGCAGGTCGACGGTGTTGATGACCGCGTCCTCGTCGACGTCGCACATGAGCGCGATCTTGCGCTTGTTGGACTCCGTCACCGGGCGGTCGCTGCGCAGGACCAGTGCATCGGGCTGGATGCCGATGGAGCGCAGCATCGCGACCGAGTGCTGCGTGGGCTTCGTCTTCTGCTCCCCCGAGGCGCCCATGAAGGGCACGAGCGAGACGTGCACGAAGAAGACGTTGTCGCGGCCGAGCTCGTGGCGGATCTGCCGCGCCGACTCGATGAACGGCTGCGACTCGATGTCACCGACGGTGCCGCCGACCTCGGTGATGATGACGTCGGGGCGGGGCTCTTCGCTCGCCTGCAGCCGCATCCGGCGCTTGATCTCGTCGGAGATGTGCGGGATGACCTGGACGGTGTCGCCGAGGTACTCGCCGCGGCGCTCCTTGGCGATGACCTCGGAGTAGATCTGACCCGTGGTCACGTTGGCCGCCTGGCTCAGCTCGATGTCGAGGAAGCGCTCGTAGTGGCCGATGTCGAGGTCGGTTTCGGCGCCGTCGTCGGTGACGAAGACCTCACCGTGCTGGAACGGGTTCATCGTCCCCGGGTCGACGTTCAGGTACGGGTCGAGCTTCTGCATGACGACGCGCAGGCCGCGAGCGGTGAGCAGATTGCCGAGGCTGGCGGCGGTCAGGCCCTTGCCGAGAGACGAAACGACACCACCCGTCACGAAGATGTGCTTGGTGATGTCGTTGTTTTTGCGTCCCGCGCCCGAAGAGTCCGTCACGGGCTTTCACTCTATCAGCCCCGTCGGGTGCCCCGCCCGGAGTGCGAGCGGGTGTCGCTCAGCGGGCGCGGCCGAGCGCGAGGAGTTCGCGCGCGTGGTCGAGCGCGACCTCCGAGTCGGCCATGCCCGAAAGCAGTCGCGCCATCTCGGCCGCCCGTTCCTCGCCCTCGAGCCGCCGCACGCTCGACGCGGTCACCGACCCGTCGTTGGCCTTGACGACCGAGAGGTGGTTGCCGGCGAACGCGGCGACCTGGGCGAGGTGGGTGACGGCGATCACCTGGCTCGTCTCCGCGAGCTTCGCGAGCCGCCGTCCGACCTCGATCGCCGCAGCGCCGCCGATGCCGGCATCCACCTCGTCGAAGACGAACGTCGGAACGGGGTCGGTCGCGGCGATGACGACCTCGATGGCCAGCATGACCCGGCTGAGTTCGCCGCCCGACGCGCCGCGCGCGACGGGGCGGGGCGACGCGCCCGGATGCGGCGCGAGCTGGATCGTGACGACGTCGCGACCGTGCGCGGCCTCGGGGCCGGGCTCGACGGCGACAGTCACGGTGGCGTCGGGCAGGGCGAGGTGACGGAGCTCGTCGGTGACCGCCTCCCCCAGACGGGATGCCGCCGCTCGCCGCGCGTCGGTCAGCTCCGTCGCGCGCGCGTCGAGCTCATCGCGCAGCCGGTCCCGTTCGGCCGTCAGCCGGTCGATGCGGTCGCCGTCGTCGTCGAGCTCGGCCAGGCGCGCAGAGCCGGAGGCGAGCAGTTCGAGGGCGGCCTCGAGCGAGCCGTGCACGCGGACGAGCCCGTTCAGGGCCGCCCGGCGCTCCTCGACGGCCGCGAGTTCGTGGGGGCCGCCCTCGTCGAGGTCGGCAAGGTAGCCGCTCAGCTCACCCGCGACGTCGGCGACGCGGTACCCGAGCTCCTCGATGACGGCGGCGTGAGCGCGCAGCGCCTCGTCGGACCCGGCCGCGCGCTCGAGCGCGCGGCGCGCCTCGGCGAGCAGCCCCTGCACGTCGGGCAGATCGTCTTCGTTCGACAGCGCAGCGTGCGCCGTCGCCGCCGCCAGGCGCAGCTCCTCGGCGTTGGCGAGGCGCTCGGCGCGCTGCGCGAGCTCCGTGTCCTCACCGGGCTGGGGGTCGACCGCCTCGATGTCCGCGATCGCGGCGCGCAACTCCTCCGCCTCGCGGACGCGGGCATCCTGTTCGGTCGTCAGGGTCTCGAGGTCGGCGGCGGCGGTGCGCCAGGCATCCCACACCGCGCGGTAGCGCTCCTGCGCCTCGGCGACCGAAGCACCGCCGAACCGGTCGAGCGCCTCGCGCTGCGCCGCGGCCGACGTGAGCCGCAGCTGATCGGACTGACCGTGGACGACGACGAGCTGGTCCGCGAGGTCGGCGAGCACGCCGGCCGGAGCGGTGCGGCCGCCGACGGTCGCGCGGCTGCGGCCCTCGCTCGAGAGCGTGCGTCCGAGGTAGAGCTCGGCGCGGCCGTCCCCGAGGGGTTCGATGTCGCCCCCGGCATCCCGCACCCGTTCGACGACGGGTCCGTCCTCGGGCACGATCCACACGCCGTCGACCGCGGCCTGCTCGGCACCGGCGCGGACCGCGCCGGAATCGGCCCGCTGGCCGAGCAGCAGGCCGAGACCCGTGACGACCATCGTTTTGCCGGCGCCCGTCTCACCGGTGATCGCGGTGAAGCCGGGACCGATCGGCAGGGTCGCCCCCGCGATGACCCCGAGGTCGCGGAGGCGGATCTGCTCGATCACGGCGTCGCCTCCGTGGCACCCCGCCAGCCCGCGACGGGCAGCTGGAACTTGCGGACGAGCCGATCGGTGAAGACCGACGGATGCAGTCGCGCGAGGCGCACGGGGCGCGTGGACCGTCGCACCACGACCCGCGCTCCCGGCGGGAGATCGTGCGAACGGCGGCCGTCGCTCCACAGCACGGCGCGGCCCTGGTTGCGCTCGAGGACGTCGATCGACACGGAGGTCTCGGGTCCCAGCACGACCGGCCGTGCGAACAGCGCGTGCGCCGACAGCGGCACGAGGCACAGCGCCTGCACCGACGGCCAGACGACGGGTCCGCCGGCCGAGAAGTTGTAGGCCGTCGAGCCCGTCGGGGTCGCGACGACGACGCCGTCGCAGCCGAACGACGACAGCGGACGACCGTCGATCTCGATCATCACTTCGAGCATGCGCTCCCGGGATGCCTTCTCCACGGTCGCCTCGTTGAGCGCCCAGGTCCGGTACACGACGGCGTCCTGCGCGTCGCGCACCTCGACCGACAGCGTCATCCGCTCGTGGATCTCGTAATCGCGCGCGAGCGCACGACCGATCGCCTCGTCGATGTCGTCCGCCTCGAGTTCGGCGAGGAAGCCGACGTGCCCCATGTTGACGCCCAGGATCGGGACGGATGCCGCGCGCACCAGCTCGGCCGCGCGCAGGATCGTGCCGTCGCCGCCCAGGACGATCGCGACCTCGATGTCGGTGACGTCGACGCCGCCCTCGCCGAGGACCGCCGTGTCGAGGTCGCCGAGGACCGCCGCGAGTTCCGGATCGTCGCCGGGGACGACGGGCTGCAGACCGGCCGCGTGCACGGCGGCGACGACGCGCCGCGCGCCCTCGACGGTGTTCTCCCGCAGCGCGTGCGCCACCACGAGGATGTTGCGCGTCGCGTCGGTCATGCGGCTCCCGCCAGTCGGTTCACGGTGTCCAACCATTGTGTCGGATTCGCGTCGTCGGTCGTCCCGGGACGCAGGTGGATGAGGAACTCCCGATTGCCGTGGGTGCCCGCGATCGGCGACGCGATGACGCCGTGCGTGCCGAGGCCGGCGTCCCACGCCGACCAGAGGACGGTCGCGACGGCATCTGCTCGGCGCCCGGCATCCGTCACCAGTCCTTCCCGCACGCCCGTGCGGCCGACCTCGAACTGGGGCTTCACGAGCAGGACGAGATCGGCGTCCGCCGCGCAGACCGCCGCCGCAGCCGGCAGGACGTGGGTGAGGGAGATGAACGAGAGGTCGCCCGTGACGAGCGAGGGGACGTCGGCGGCGCCGGCGGCCTCGGCGAGCGACGCGGCGGTCATGTGCCGGACGTTGAACCCCTCGACCGCGACGACCTCGGGAAGGGCGGCGATCTCGGCGGCGAGCTGGCGGTGTCCGACGTCGACGGCCAGCACGCGGACGGCGCCCCGTTCGACGAGTACCTGCGTGAATCCGCCCGTCGACGCGCCCATGTCGAGCGCGACCCGCCCTCGCGGGTCGACGGCGAACGCGTCGAGCGCCGCGATCAGCTTGTGCGCGGCGCGACTGACGTAGTGATCGGATGCCGCGACCTCGATGAGCTGATCGTCACCGACCTTGACCGACGACTTCACGACCGGCTGACCGTCGACGCTCACGAGACCGGCGTCGATGAGCTGCGCCGCGTGCGTGCGCGAGCGTGCGAGTCCGCGGGCGGCGACGGCCGCGTCGAGACGGGTCGTCATGCGTGGGTGTCGCGCGGGCCCGACTCGAGGCGCTTGGCCAGCTCGTCGTGCAGGAGCGCGTAGGCGGCGGCCCGTTCGGCGAGGGGCTGATCCTCGATGACCTCGAGCGTCGAGAGCAGGTCTTCGCGGCGGACCGGACCGTCAGCGGCATCCATCGACATGCGTCCCACCCTACGCGGCGCGACGGCTGGCGCGGGCGGGCGCGCTCAGCGGCGGTGGAACGGGTCGGCGTAGAGCTGTTCCGGCACCCGGAAGCCGTAGATCGCGCGGCCGGTGTTCCAGATCGCCGCGGCACCGGCACGGACGAGATCGATCGGACGATCCCCCGCGGACAGGATGTGGACGTCCGGGCCGTCGATGCGGACCGACGCGCCGCCGACCGTCGTGACGTCGCCTTTGACGATCGTCTCGGGGTACGGCTCGTGCAGCTCTCGGAGGTCCCCCACGATGAACGTCGGTCGCGACACCGTCGGTGCCGCGAGCACGTGCTTCGGCCGATCGATGCCGGTCAGGACCAGTACGGAGTCGATCCCCGCCGCCTGCGCGCCGGCGATGTCGGTGTCGAGCCGGTCCCCGATGAAGAGCGGATGCCGCGCCCCGAATCGCGCGACGGCCTCATCGAAGATCGGCCGTTCGGGCTTGCCGGCGACCGTCGCGAGGCGACCGACGGCGGTGTGGACGGCCGAGACCAGGGTTCCGTTGCCCGGCGCGATACCTCGGGCCTGCGGGATGGTCCAGTCAGTGTTGGTCGCGATCCACGGGATCCCGCCCTGGTCCTCGGGGAGGGCGAGCGCGTAGGCCGCTTCGGCGAGCTGAGCCCAGCCGACCTCCGGGGCGAATCCCTGCACGACGGCCGCGGGCCGGTCGTCGGCGCTGCGGGTGACGGTGAACCCGGCCTTCTCGAGTTCGTGCACGAGACCGTCGCCGCCGACCACGAGGACGGTCGCGCCCTCCGGCACGCGGTCGCGCAGCAGGCGGACAGCCGCTTGGGGGCTCGTCACGATCTCGTGGGGCTGCGTCTCGAGGCCGAGCCCGGTGAGGTGCCCGGCGACGACGCTGTCGCGTCGCGACGCGTTGTTGGTGATGTAGCCGAGAGGACGATCCGCCCGGGCCCGCGTCAGACTCTCGACGGCGTGCGGAATCGCACCGTCACCGGCGTAGACCACGCCGTCGAGGTCGGCGAGGATCAGGTCGACGCCGTCGAGCGGCGTCGGACGTGAGCGCGAGAACAGCCCCATCAGGCGCGCTCCCCCGGGCCGTCCTCCTGACCGGATGCCTCATCGTCGGCCGGCTCATCGGTCTCGACCTCGGCCGGCTCATCGGTCTCAATCTCGGCCGGCTCATCGGTCTCGATCTCGTCGATCTCGTCGATCTCGATGGTTTCGGAGTCGGCGTCGATCTCGCCGAGAGCCGCCGCGGCGACGTCGGCCCGCTGCTGCCACTGGGCGGCTTCGTCGTCACGACCGAGCTCCTCGAGCACGGCTGCGCGTGCGGCGAAGAGGCCCGGGCTCCACGGGTAGGCGGTGTCGGGGTCGAGTTCGGGGATGTCCAACTCCTGCAGCGCCCGCTCGGGTTCGCCGAGGTCGAGGCGCGCCCCGGACATCGCGATCGCGAGCTCCACGCGGACCTCGGTCGGCAGGCTTGCGCGATCGACCGCGCGTCCCACCTCGAGCGCGCGGTCGGGCCGACCGACGCCACGCTCGCTGTCGACCATGAGGGCGATCTGGTCGTCGCGACCCGAGATCCGTCGGAACGTCCGCAGCTCGCGGAGCGCGAGGGCGAAGTCCCCCACGGCGTAGGCCGTGATCGCGACGGTCTCGCGGACGACGGCGATACGGCCCGCGCTTCGAGATGCCGCGAGAGCGTGCTCGTGTGCGAGCGCAGGATCCTCGTCGATGAGACGCGCAGCCATCGCGAGGTGCCGCGCGACCTGTTCGGCGTTGTCCTTGCTCAGGGTCTTCAGCTCGTTGCGCGCGGCACCGTTGAGGTCGCGGGCCGTCACGTCGTCGGGGACGACCGGTCCGGCGGGGACGTTCCGGCGGTCCGAACCCTGCGTCGGGCGCGAGGCGCGACGGTCGCCGTCACGCCCCTCGAAGGGGCGACGCTCGCCGTCACGGCGAGGGTACGAGGGACGGTCCCCTTCGCGGCGCGGGTACGAGGGCCGCTCGCCGTCGCGCTTCTCGTACGGACGGCGCTCCCCGTCGCGCTTCGGGTACGAAGGCCGGTCACCATCACGGCGCGGGTACGAGGGACGGTCCCCTTCGCGGCGAGGGTACGAGGGACGGTCCCCTTCGCGGCGCGGGTACGACGGCCGGTCACCGTCACGCTTCTCGTACGGACGGCGCTCCCCGTCGCGCTTCGGGTACGAAGGCCGGTCACCATCACGACGCGGATACGACGGCCGGTCACCGTCACGCTTCTCGTACGGACGACGCTCCCCGTCGCGCTTCGGGTACGAAGGCCGGTCGCCATCACGACGCGGGGACGAAGGCCGATCACCGTCACGCTTCTCGTACGGACGACGCTCACCGTCACGCTTCTCGTACGGGCGACGCTCACTGTCACGCTTCGGATACGACGAACGGTCACCATCGCGCTTCTCGTACGGACGACGCTCACCGTCGCGCGGGGGGTACGAAGGACGGTCGCCATCACGACGCGGGTACGACGGACGGTCACCATCACGACGGGGGTATGACGGACGCTCGCCATCCCGCTTTTCGTACGGACGACGCTCGCCGTCACGACGCTCGGGTGAGCGACGCTCGCGATCGGTGGGCTCCGAGCGCCCGCGATCCCGCGGTCGCTCGTCTCGCGATCGCGAGGAAGCAGGCGTGAACTTCCGCTTACCGCCCGACCGTCCAGGGCGCTCTTCGTCCGTCATCTTCTCTGTCCTCCCACGTACGCGTTAACGAGAAATGGCCACCCAACTCTGGGTGGCCATTTCACGAAAGAAGTCCGGCGGTGTCCTACTCTCCCACAGGGTCCCCCCTGCAGTACCATCGGCGCTGTGAGGCTTAGCTTCCGGGTTCGGAATGTGACC
>NZ_JBMWDN010000013.1:0-1712 GCF_049545465.1 Microbacterium sp. NPDC079356
TTTTGGTCAGTTCAAACTCGCTGCTTCGGCCTATTCCGGTCGTTGTCAGTATTTTTCTTTTACGGAGAGTTTGATCCTGGCTCAGGATGAACGCTGGCGGCGTGCTTAACACATGCAAGTCGAACGGTGAAGCAGAGCTTGCTCTGTGGATCAGTGGCGAACGGGTGAGTAACACGTGAGCAACCTGCCCCTGACTCTGGGATAAGCGCTGGAAACGGCGTCTAATACCGGATATGAGCTGCGATCGCATGGTCAGCAGTTGGAAAGATTTTTCGGTCTGGGATGGGCTCACGGCCTATCAGCTTGTTGGTGAGGTAATGGCTCACCAAGGCGTCGACGGGTAGCCGGCCTGAGAGGGTGACCGGCCACACTGGGACTGAGACACGGCCCAGACTCCTACGGGAGGCAGCAGTGGGGAATATTGCACAATGGGCGAAAGCCTGATGCAGCAACGCCGCGTGAGGGATGACGGCCTTCGGGTTGTAAACCTCTTTTAGCAGGGAAGAAGCGAAAGTGACGGTACCTGCAGAAAAAGCGCCGGCTAACTACGTGCCAGCAGCCGCGGTAATACGTAGGGCGCAAGCGTTATCCGGAATTATTGGGCGTAAAGAGCTCGTAGGCGGTTTGTCGCGTCTGCTGTGAAATCCCGAGGCTCAACCTCGGGTCTGCAGTGGGTACGGGCAGACTAGAGTGCGGTAGGGGAGATTGGAATTCCTGGTGTAGCGGTGGAATGCGCAGATATCAGGAGGAACACCGATGGCGAAGGCAGATCTCTGGGCCGTTACTGACGCTGAGGAGCGAAAGGGTGGGGAGCAAACAGGCTTAGATACCCTGGTAGTCCACCCCGTAAACGTTGGGAACTAGTTGTGGGGTCCATTCCACGGATTCCGTGACGCAGCTAACGCATTAAGTTCCCCGCCTGGGGAGTACGGCCGCAAGGCTAAAACTCAAAGGAATTGACGGGGACCCGCACAAGCGGCGGAGCATGCGGATTAATTCGATGCAACGCGAAGAACCTTACCAAGGCTTGACATATACGAGAACGGGCCAGAAATGGTCAACTCTTTGGACACTCGTAAACAGGTGGTGCATGGTTGTCGTCAGCTCGTGTCGTGAGATGTTGGGTTAAGTCCCGCAACGAGCGCAACCCTCGTTCTATGTTGCCAGCACGTAATGGTGGGAACTCATGGGATACTGCCGGGGTCAACTCGGAGGAAGGTGGGGATGACGTCAAATCATCATGCCCCTTATGTCTTGGGCTTCACGCATGCTACAATGGCCGGTACAAAGGGCTGCAATACCGCGAGGTGGAGCGAATCCCAAAAAGCCGGTCCCAGTTCGGATTGAGGTCTGCAACTCGACCTCATGAAGTCGGAGTCGCTAGTAATCGCAGATCAGCAACGCTGCGGTGAATACGTTCCCGGGTCTTGTACACACCGCCCGTCAAGTCATGAAAGTCGGTAACACCTGAAGCCGGTGGCCCAACCCTTGTGGAGGGAGCCGTCGAAGGTGGGATCGGTAATTAGGACTAAGTCGTAACAAGGTAGCCGTACCGGAAGGTGCGGCTGGATCACCTCCTTTCTAAGGAGCACTGCACTCTTCGGAGTGACAGAGCCGGTTTCGAGACGAATGTTCTCGACCGGAGCTCATGGGTGGAACATTTGACGAGGTGGGGGAGGGTGACCTCCGGAGTTAGTACGGCCTTCGGGTTT
>NZ_JBMWDN010000013.1:1806-3081 GCF_049545465.1 Microbacterium sp. NPDC079356
GTTCTGGAACGGTTCGGGGTGAGGCTTCTTCCACGTGCACGCTGTTGGGTCCTGAGGGACCGGATGATGAGTCCGAACCTCTGGGCCTTTCTTGTGCCGGCTGTGGCTGGTGGCGAGGGAGGTACCGCCCGTACTTTGAGAACTACACAGTGGACGCGAGCATCTTGCGAGCTGATCTTTAGGGATTGGTTCGTGATAGATGATCTTAAAGATCATTAGTCAATTTCGAATTGACGATTCAACTCATGTGATTTCAAGTCTTTAAGAGCAAACGGTGGATGCCTTGGCATCTGGAGCCGAAGAAGGACGTAGCAATCTGCGATAAGCCTCGGGGAACTGATAAGCAAGTTTTGATCCGAGGATGTCCGAATGGGGAAACCCCGCTGGGCGGCGTGCCGACCTAGTGACTCCCGCCTGAATATATAGGGCGGGTAGAGGGAACGTGGGGAAGTGAAACATCTCAGTACCCACAGGAAGAGAAAGCAACCGCGATTCCGTTAGTAGTGGCGAGCGAAACCGGAACAGGCTAAACCTAGCGTGTGTGATAGCCGGCAGGCGTTGCACGTTGGGGGTTGTGGGACTTTTCAGACAGTTCTGCCGATCTGTCGGCGTTACAAGAAGGTATAGACGAACCGCATTGAAAGGCGGGTCATAGAGGGTGCCAACCCCGTAGTCGAAATGCTTCTCTTGACGCGAAGAGTATCCCAAGTAGCACGGGGCCCGAGAAATCCCGTGTGAATCTGTCAGGACCACCTGATAAGCCTAAATACTCCCAGATGACCGATAGCGGACAAGTACCGTGAGGGAAAGGTGAAAAGTACCCCGGGAGGGGAGTGAAATAGTACCTGAAACCGTTTGCTTACAAACCGTTGGAGCACCCCTGGTAGGTGTGACAGCGTGCCTTTTGAAGAATGAGCCTGCGAGTTAGCGATATGTGGCGAGGTTAACCCGTGTGGGGTAGCCGTAGCGAAAGCGAGTCTGAATAGGGCGATTCAGTCGCATGTCCTAGACCCGAAGCGAAGTGATCTATCCATGGCCAGGCTGAAGCGACGGTAAGACGTCGTGGAGGGCCGAACCCACTTAGGTTGAAAACTGAGGGGATGAGCTGTGGATAGGGGTGAAAGGCCAATCAAACTTCGTGATAGCTGGTTCTCTCCGAAATGCATTTAGGTGCAGCGTTGCGTGTTTCTTGCCGGAGGTAGAGCTACTGGATGGCCGATGGGCCCTACAAGGTTACTGACGTCAGCCAAACTCCGAATGCCGGTAAGTGAGAAC
>NZ_JBMWDN010000013.1:3177-4918 GCF_049545465.1 Microbacterium sp. NPDC079356
AGCCGGCCGGTCTAACGCTCGAACCCGTTCTGGTGCGGCTAGCGTATTAACAGGTGTGACGCAGGAAGGTAGCCCAACCCGGGCGATGGTTGTCCCGGGGCAAGTGCGTAGGCCGAGAGATAGGCAAATCCGTCTCTCATTCAGGCTGAGACACGATGCGGATAAAAAGTGGGTGATCCTATGCTGCCAAGAAAAGCATCGACGCGAGGTTCTAGCTGCCCGTACCCCAAACCGACTCAGGTGGTCAGGTAGAGAATACCAAGGAGATCGAGAGAATCGTGGTTAAGGAACTCGGCAAAATGCCCCCGTAACTTCGGGAGAAGGGGGGCCATCCACTTATACGGACTTGCTCCGGAAAGGGTGTGGTGGCCGCAGAGACTAGTGGGTAGCGACTGTTTACTAAAAACACAGGTCCGTGCCAAGTCGCAAGACGATGTATACGGACTGACGCCTGCCCGGTGCTGGAAGGTTAAGAGGACCGGTTAGCCGCAAGGCGAAGCTGAGAATTTAAGCCCCAGTAAACGGCGGTGGTAACTATAACCATCCTAAGGTAGCGAAATTCCTTGTCGGGTAAGTTCCGACCTGCACGAATGGCGTAACGACTTCCCAACTGTCTCAACCGCGAACTCGGCGAAATTGCATTACGAGTAAAGATGCTCGTTACGCGCAGCAGGACGGAAAGACCCCGTGACCTTTACTACAGCTTGGTATTGGTGTTCGGTGTGGCTTGTGTAGGATAGGTGGGAGACTGTGAAGCGGTGACGCCAGTTACCGTGGAGTCATTGTTGAAATACCACTCTGGTCACTCTGGATATCTAACTTCGAACCGTAATCCGGTTCAGGGACAGTGCCTGGTGGGTAGTTTAACTGGGGCGGTTGCCTCCCAAAAAGTAACGGAGGCGCCCAAAGGTTCCCTCAACCTGGTTGGCAATCAGGTGGCGAGTGTAAGTGCACAAGGGAGCTTGACTGTGAGACTGACAGGTCGAGCAGGGACGAAAGTCGGGACTAGTGATCCGGCAGTGGCTTGTGGAAGCGCTGTCGCTCAACGGATAAAAGGTACCTCGGGGATAACAGGCTGATCTTGCCCAAGAGTCCATATCGACGGCATGGTTTGGCACCTCGATGTCGGCTCGTCGCATCCTGGGGCTGGAGTAGGTCCCAAGGGTTGGGCTGTTCGCCCATTAAAGCGGTACGCGAGCTGGGTTTAGAACGTCGTGAGACAGTTCGGTCCCTATCCGCTGCGCGCGTAGGAAATTTGAGAGGATCTGACCCTAGTACGAGAGGACCGGGTTGGACGAACCTCTGGTGTGCCAGTTGTTCTGCCAAGAGCACCGCTGGTTAGCTACGTTCGGGATGGATAACCGCTGAAAGCATCTAAGCGGGAAGCCGGCCTCAAGATGAGATTTCCATACCTTCGGGTGAGAGGCTCCCAGCCAGACTACTGGGTTGATAGGCCGGATGTGGAAGCGTGGTAACACGTGAAGCTGACCGGTACTAATAAGCCGATGACTTGATAACACACCGTTTAGGTGCTTGCGTCCACTGAGTGGTTCTCGATGTACGGTCGAGAACCGCATAACGAACAATCGTTGTGCAGACTGAAACATCAATAGTGTTTCGGCGGCCATAGCGTGAGGGAAACGCCCGGTCACATTCCGAACCCGGAAGCTAAGCCTCACAGCGCCGATGGTACTGCAGGGGGGACCCTGTGGGAGAGTAGGACACCGCCGGACTTCTTTCG
>NZ_JBMWDN010000014.1:0-4117 GCF_049545465.1 Microbacterium sp. NPDC079356
CGCCGAAAACGATGGCAGTCTCAACCGATCAACGCACCACCCGTGCCGTCGAGCGTATCCGCGTCAGCTCGTCGCACGGCGCAGCTCCCGGTAGATCGTGGTGCGGGACACGTCGAACAGTTCCGCGAGTTCTGCTTGAGTGTGCTTGCCCGCGGCGGCGAGGTCGAGGAGGTGCTTCCGTTTCGTTTTGCTCAGCGTGGGCTGGCGTCCTCGGAGTTTCCCGGCGGCTTTGGCGATCTGCATGCCTTCCCGGGTGCGTGACCGGATGAGGTCGGCTTCGAACTCGGCCACCATGCCGAGGACATTGAACAGCAGCCGGCCTACCGGGTCGCTGGGGTCGTAGACGGAGCCGCCAATGCTCAGTGCGACGCCCTTACTCGTTAGTTCGTCCGCGATGTCCCGCGCGTCCGGCAGGGACCGGGCGAGCCGGTCGAGCTTCGTCACCACGAGGGTGTCGCCTGCCCGGACGGCGGCGAGGGCCTGGGCGAGGCCGGGCCGGTCGCGATCGCGTCCGGTCAGTCCGTGGTCGACGTAGACCAGCTTGGGGTTCACACCGAGCGCCGCGAGTCCTTCGCGCTGCGTCGCGAGGTCCTGCCCGGCGGTCGAGACCCGCGCGTATCCGATCTTCGTTCCGCTCACCGACACAGTGTTGCAGATATGGTGCCGTCACCGCGCATTAATTCGTGCGGGCTATACGCGCACCCGCAGCCCAGTGCTGGCGTGGGCTCTCCCGGCTCGGATCGCGCACGGTGGACGACCGGCTTTCGGGCGGTGCCGATCGGTGTCATCGGACCCTGTCCGGCGCACTCATCACCGGTATTCGCGGGATTCACGGCCTTCCGGATTCACTTTCGGGCCCACGCTCTCGCGCGCTTGCCTTCGTGGCGCCGCTGTCGTCGTTGCTGTGCTTACCGGCACGTCGTGACGTTCGATCTAGCGCGTGTACTGGATCGTGAACTCGAACGGGACAAATGAGCAATACAGACGTGAGCACAGACAACGAGGTGATCGAACGCTCGGCCGATGAGCCGGGTGCGTTCGCGCTGCTCTTCGATCGACATGCGCCAGTGATCTACCGCTACGCGGCGCAGCGACTGGGAGAGGGCAGCGCCGAGGACGTGATGTCGGAGACGTTCCTCGTCGCCTTCGAGAAGAGAGCAGCGTACGACCTCGCGATCGTCGATGCTCGCCCCTGGCTGTTCGGGATCGCCACCCGCTTGATGCATAAGCATGTGCGGCTGGAAGCGCGGGCGTGGAAGGGCATGGTTGCGGATCTCGCGGCGCAGCTCTCGCCCGACATGATCGAGCAGGCGGGTGCGCGGTTGGACGCTGCGCGGCTCACGCGGCGCTTGGCTTCGGCGCTGCGTGGTCTACCTGCGTCCGACCGCGACACCCTACTGCTGTATGCGTGGGGCGACCTCGACTACGCGGGCGTCGCACGCGCTCTCGACGTGCCGATTGGCACCGTTCGCTCACGACTCAACCGTGCCCGCCGAATCCTCAGGACCGCGGCCGGCACGACCGATCCCGAGATGGAGAAGGAACATGGACGAGTTGACGCTGCTGCGCAACACGCGTAGCGAGGCCGCACCACCGGAAGCGGCGCTGAACCGGGGGCGCGGCGCGCTCCTAGCCGCAGCCGCCGGCTACGCCCAGCCGCACACCAGCACGCCACGCCGACCGAAACGCGCTCGGCGCTTCGCGATCAGCGGGCTCAGCGCGGTCGGCGCCGCGGCGCTCGTGGCGGGGCTCGTGTTGACGGACGTGGTCGGTCTTGCGGGGTGGCGCGGGGGCGCGGATGCCGCCGCCGCAGCCGTCCTCGATGAAGCCAGCTCCGCTGCGATCGCCTCGATTGACCCGGTGGTGCAGCCCGGTCAATACCTAAAGGTCAGGACGGTGGGAGTGCACCTGTCAAGCGGGGGCGATGGTGACGTCGTGGCCTCGTACCAGTACGCGTCCGATGACACCCTCTACCGTCCCGCGGATCCCTCCGACGATTGGGTGTGGGTGCGCGGTCCGCAGTCCATCGCGGCGACCTTCGGTCCAGAATCGGAGAAGATCGCAAACGAGTGGTGGGACGGGGTGTCGTCGTCGGACGCGTTCGAGGCTGGAGATCTCCTTCGAGCGCCAGGCGGCGCCTTCTACGGGGGCTCGTCCGGGGCGGGCTTCGCGGACCTGAACGAGCTTCCGCGAGACCCGTACCGTCTGCTCAACCACATCTATCGTGTCACCCTCGGGGCTGGCCCTTCACCCGACACCGAAGCGCTCGTCTACATTGCCGACCGGCTCCGAATCGGGACCGTTCCTGCGGATCTGCGCGCCGCGATGTACAAGGCTGCGGCAATGATCCCCGGCGTGACGTTCGTCAGCGATCAAGCCACCCTCCAAGGTCGAACCGGGGTCGCGATCGGGCGGGTCGAGGACGCATGGGGCACTCGCGTGGACATCATCATCGACCCCGACACCGGTGCTTTCATCGGCGATCGCGAGGTCCTTCTCCGGGATCAGGATGGAATCCCGGCGGGAACCGCCGTGAGATGGACCACCGTCACTTCTTCGGTTGTCAGCGAGGCGCCGAAGGGTGGATCGGTGTGCGGGAAGATGACCGTCAATCCCGAAACGGGAGAATGCTGAGAGGAGCAATCGTCGGCGTCGAGCCAGCGAGCATCATCCTCCCGCCGACAGAAACTCTCCTGATCCCGCTCGAACTCCTCCGGCCATCTGGCATGAGCGACCAGAGCTGACACCACCGCATCAATCCCCCTCGCGACTGGCGAGGGGGATTGATGCGGTGAAGTGTGCGCCGCCACAGTGAGCTCGTACGGCCGAACGTCTGCTTCCACCTGGGTGACACGCTGCTCAAGTACTCATGCGACCGCGCAGAGGGCTCGAGCTGCGTTCCTCACAGCATGGCGGCTGCGCGCACCTGTGGGAGGAAGAGATCGGCGGCGGTCGCCCACTCAAGGACCCGGCGCGGTCGATCGTTGATCCTGGCGGCGATATCGTCGAGGTCGCGGGGCGAAAATCGTCTGAGGTCGTCGGTCTTGGGCAGGTACTGGCGGAGAAGCCTATTAGTGTTCTCATTTGTGCCGCGCTGCCAGGGTGAACGCGGGTCGCAGAAGTAGACGCTGGTGCCGGTTTCGGCGGCGAGTTCCTGATGGAAAGCCATCTCGCGGCCGCGGTCCCAGGTGAGCGACTTCCGCAGCGCCAGCGGTATCTGTCGAAGGTCCGCGGCGATCGCGTGGCGGACCGCGTCGGCCCGGTACCCGTCAGGAAGGGGCACGATGCGCACGAACCGTGTTGAGCGTTCAACAAGCGTCGCGACAGCGGAAGGTCTCGTACCCATGACGAGATCGCCTTCCCAATGCCCCACTTCCTGACGGTCGGTCACGGCCGCCGGCCGCGTGTGGATCGAGGTCATGTTTCGCAGAACGCCCCGGCCGTGACCCTGCTTCACTCGCCTCGCCTGACGGACCGCACGGCCCGATCGGAGATGCCGGGCAGCGTGGGGGCCGAGGTCGTTGCGGCCACTCACATAGATGCTGCGATAGATCGTCTCGTGAGAGATACGCATCGAGGAATCCATCGGGTGCGTTCGGGGCAACCACGCGGCGATCTGCTGCGGCGACCAGTCCAGCTCCAATCGCGACCTCACCACCGCAAGCAACGCTGGCGACCCTGCCAGCTTCGACGCCTTCGGCCGTCGCGCTCGTTCCCACGCACCTACATCAGCGAGGGCTGCGCGGTATGCGACCCGACCGCCGTTCCGCGCAATCTCCCTCGACACAGTCGACGCGCTCCGACCGATCAGTAGAGCGATTGTCCTCGATGACGCGCCCGCGGCGATGCCACGCGAAATCTCCTCACGTTCACCGACGGACAGGTGCCGGTCGCTGCGACGCCGCGCAGCGGGACGGACACCGCCGTGAACCGCGAGGTGTCGACGGACAACCACAGGGCTGCAGCACAGAGCTCGAGCGATTTGCCGGCTCGGCTCACCACGCCCCCACCGATCCCATACCTCGTTCTGCTGATCACTCGTGAGCGGCACACAAACCTCCGGATCGATCATCGCCGGTGGTGCGTTGACCCGTTGAGATCGCCATCGTTTACGGCA
>NZ_JBMWDN010000015.1:0-3396 GCF_049545465.1 Microbacterium sp. NPDC079356
TTCGCACCACCACCGACGAGACCCCTGGCTAGACTGCCCGCAACCGTTCACTTTTCGAGCGCCGAAAGTGACCAGGATTCACCCGCCGCCGACACCCCGTAAATCGATTCGTTGCTCAGCGACTCCTCGGCTGCCATCGGGTCACTCGCCGGTGCGGCGATTCTGGTCCCTGTGATCTGGCTCGCAGAGATATCAGAACGGCCCGGTGTTCGAGTCGCTCGCCATGTCGCATCCCTCGCGTTCATGGCGCTCGTAATCTACGTCGGCATCGGGCGCAACATATTCACCGGGTGACCGCTTCTCACCGGACACTTACAGAACCCGGATGAACGGGGTTTGGCCACCGCCCACTATCAACTCACGGATTGGGCCTGGGAGCGGCGACTGCCACCAGGCGTTCTATCCAGTGCAGCGTCAACGGCTCCGGGGGCGAGGGGCTGGGTAAGGCAGCTGCCGTCAGCCGAGGGTGTGCGCTGTGGCGAGCGCGTCAACAGCGCTAGGGTGCGCGTTCAGGCTTCTCCTTATTTCCGACACCAGCGCCGAGGAGAGGATCAACATCGCCCTTGAAGTCAGCACCTGATCCCTCGATGCGAATGAAAGACCACCACGGGGCGCGCCATGATCGCGCGACCCCGTGGTGGGAGTGGCTGGGCTCCGGCTCACATTTCGTCGACGTCAGCGCGCACAGGCGCGGCTGGTGTGAGGTCGGAACGGCCCAGGCTAACCGGTGACTAGAGTTCCCAGGTTGTACTGACCCGCGTAGCCGATCCAGCTGTAGTTGACCCAGCTGGCACCGCCATAGCTGACAGTCCCGCGCGCTGTGGTTCCGGCGGTGGACGAGGCGACAGCGCCCCCGCTGTCGCCTCCCTGACCTGACATTGTCGACCGGGACTGGCCGTAGACAGTTCCCCCAACCGTCGCGCTGTAGTGGCTCACGTTCGTGCTCGAGATCGTGCCGCACCGCGGGGTCGCCGAGTTTCGGCCGAACTGACACGCTGTGGAGCCCACGGCACCGAGCGACTGCCCCTTCACCACGTTCGACTTGGCACTGTTGTTCGCATAGATCCAGGGCTGCGCGTTGCTGGGGATGGATATCCAGCGCATGTCAGCGTGGGTGCCGGGAGCCAGGGCATTGGTAGAGGTCAGAGAGCCATATGTCTCGCCACCGGACGTGACGGTCCCGGTTGCTCCGTACCAGCAATGCCCGGCGGTGATTGCGCCCCGCACGCCATTGCGAACCATCACCCATCCGGTCGTGCAACCAGCGTTGCTGCGATCGATACCGACGCCGCCTCGACGAGGGGCATCGCAATCTGTGCGAGATGAACAGTCGAGGTCACCGACCTCTTGGTCGACCTCGTAAGAAGCATCCACGCCTGAGGCTTCGAGAGTTCGCTGCACAAGTTCGCCCACGCTGGCGTCTGTCAGCGTGATGTCCAGGCTATTCGTCAGGGGGTCTTCAGCGATGCTGGCGATGTTAGGCGCATAGCCAGCTTTCTGCGCCTCATCCCATGCGGCGTGCATAGCGGCGTCCAGATCGGCCGACGAATGCTCAACTTCCCGGATGGCGATGTCTTCCTCCGAGCTTCCTGAGGAAATGGCGAGCTCGCGGAGTTCGGTAGCGAGGTCGGTTGGCGCCTGTCCCGGCTGGAATTGCACGACGAGTGTGCCGCCGTTGATGTTGTCGAGGTAGTAGCCGGCGAACCCTGGCGCTTCCAAGACTTCTGGAGCCTCAGACTCGAAGGACTCGACTAGGGCGTTCCGGCGTGAGATCTCAGCGGTCTCGGCGGCTGTGCCAATGAAGCCGTATTCGTTTACCTCGGGCGCAAGGGCAGCAGCACTGGATCGGATGGTGAGTCCCTCAGTGGCCAGAATACGAGCAATTGCGTCTGTGCTCGCGGGAAAGCCGAGCTCGGCTCTGATGCGCTCGCTTTGGTCGAGAATCTCTGTAGCATCTGGACTCGAAGGACCTGTGGCAGCCGGGCTGGTGCCCTCCGATGCAGAAGCTGGTGGTGCCATGAATGCGGTTGCCGCCAGCCCGATTGCGGCAAGGGCAGCTCCGGTGATTGGTCGTCTCGCGAAGAATCGGCGCTTCTGTGACTTGTCTGACATGGTGTTTTCTTCTCCCCCCAGAGCCCCGCACCGGCAGTCGGTACTGATTAGGGCCAGGCCTTTGGTAGCTCCTCAGTCGATGAGCGGATCAGACCCGGCGTCCCGGGAAAGGAGCTGAAACTCTCCCCAGTTTGAGAGAGGAAGACGATCACGTCATCGTTTGGCTGAGGCAGATCGCCCGCACACTCCGGCAACTGCAGGGTCAGCGTGCGTCCAACCGGCTCCCCCTTTACAACACGCGCGTTGAGCGTGTTGACCTCGACTGCGCGGGTCGCAGAATCTGCCTTGATTACGACGCCGTGGAAAACAGCATCCGCCGCGTCGCGGGCCTCCGCTGGACTTGCATACGAGTCGCATTCTTTGGCGTCCGATTTCGCTTCCCCGGCCGAGCATCCGGACAGCGTGATCAATGCCAGAAAAGCAACGGCGAGTTTCAACCGCACAACCGAACCCCCGTCCGCTGACTGGCGTATGGAGATAATTCAAACGCCTTGTGGAAGTATGGACTTATGGTCGGGCGCGCCGCAACTAAGCTTTCGCGGTGAGCGAAGGGAAGGTGGCTGGGCAGTCGCGGCCAGTACGGTCCTGGCCCCTCTTAGGGCGACTCCGTGAAGCCACCTTCGAATCTGCCGATCGGTGCGGCCCTCGCGAGTTGGCGTTTTTGGCGGCTGTCGAGACTTTTGGTGAGCGGCGAGTTGAGGGACAGCGCCTGGCCACGCGCCTACGTGGTGCTCATGATTTTCGTGGCGAGGCCCCTCCTGATCGTGGTAGCAATACTGGCGCCACTACTCCCTCACTCGGTAGTGGCCTCGATTGCAGTGCGCCTCGGAGTTGCTGGTCTCACCCGGGCTCTCACGCTGATATTGACCGCCAGTATGTGTGCGTTCCGCTCTCCCGATCAAGGCGATATGTCCTTCTCGGTGAGGACCGATCGGCCCTGCTCGACGTCATTGTTAACCGTCGTAGCCTCACGTTTGCCCAGCACACTCGACTGCGCGGTCCGAAATCGGCGCCCGGCCCGCGTACTGCGGGTGCCGTAGGGGCCGCGTTCGGTGATGATGGGTGCGCCGGGGACGCGCATGTGGGCGGGGTAGTTGGTCTCGGGCTTCGGCCAGTGGCCGTTACGGCGGGGGTTTGGGCGGTTACATCGCCCGGCGTGTTGAGTGCTGATCCACGTCGGCGCCGGCCTTGCCGTAAACGATGGCGATCTCAACGGGTCAACGCACCACCGGCGATGATCGATCCGGAGGTTTGTGTGCCGCTCACGAGTGATCAGCAGAACGA
>NZ_JBMWDN010000016.1:0-2909 GCF_049545465.1 Microbacterium sp. NPDC079356
GCTGTTCGACATGATCTGACCAGTCTCCCTGCCCGCGACTCCGGGCGACAGGACGACTCTCAGAACCACCGGACCTACGAAACGGGGTCAGCCCAACCCGAAACGCCCGGCGCGTGATCTCCCCCACCGCCGCGATCGCCAGGACCAGGCATCCGATCACCAGCCAGGTCACCACATCGGCGGTTCCGGTCGTGACGGCGTGCAGCAGGCTCGTGCCCAGCGGAACGCCGAGCAGCGTCTGCGACAGCAGCTCGTTCGCGTGTCCGGCGATGCTCGCGTGAATGAACACGGAGTACAGCAGCCCGACGATCGGCGCCTGGATGAGGATCGGCAAACAGCTCGCGAACGGCGACACGTTCTCGGAGCGGTAGAGCTGCATCGTCTCGCGCTGCAGGCGTTCCCGGTCGCCGCGGTACCGGGTCTGGATCTCGCGCAGGCGTGGCGCGAGCCGCATCCGTGCCTGGTCGGCTTTGGCTTGCGCGATGCCGGCGGGGATGAGTGCCGCCCGCACCACGAGGGTCACGAGCACGATGGCAAGCGCGCCGGCGAAGGCTCCCGTCGAGGGGGTGAGCAGCGTGGTCAGGGCGAGCAGGCCGCGCGAGGTGAGGTCGAGCAGTGTGGAGATGACAGGCAGGGTGGTGATGTCCACGGGGTTCCGTTCGTCGGAGCGATCAGGGTCGGCTGATCGGCCGCGAACGGATGCCGGGGCACCAGGTGCCCGGACGGTTCGACGCTACGCGGCCGCGGTCACCTGACCGGGCCCGCGACGGCGGACGTGTCCGGCCGCGTCGGGGTCGCTCTGCGCGAGCGGTGCCGTGAGTTCGATGCGACGGGTGGGATGCGGCGCCGCTCCGCGCGTGCTCGCGTGCGCGGCGGTCGCGAGGAGCGCGAGCGTGAGAACCGCGAGCGCGAGCAGCGCGACGGTGAGAGCGGCTCCGCTCATCGAGGGATCGACGGCGACGAGCAGCCCGAGGACCTCGAGGACGACGCGCAAGAGGTCGTGGATCATGCTCGCCTCCCGTCGCGTCGTGTGGACCTCAGGCTAACGGAGCCTCACCCGAGCTGCACCATCTCCGCGCTGCGCTCCCACAGTTCCTGCGCGAGGCGCGGGTCGGTCGCGAGGCGGTGCGTCTTCGTGACGCGGTCGTTCTCGTAGTAGGCGCCGGGCAGCCAGTCCTCGCGCGGGGTGCCGTCGGCGAGGAACACGAGCCGTTTGCCGCCCTCCTCCGTCGTCGTCAGCACGCGGCGTGCGAGGGGGCTGTGGTACATCCACCGCAGAGCACCGCCCGTGTTGCCCGCGAAGTTCGTCGCCACAACGCCGGGGTGGAACGCGACCGCTGAGACGCCGTCGCTCCCCCATCGGCGCTGCAGCTCGCGGGTGAAGAGGATGTTCGCGAGCTTCGCGTTGCCGTACGCCCGCCACCCCGAGTAGCGGCGCGCGGCGTTGAGGTCGGTGACGTCGAACCGCGAGAACAGTCGCGCCGCCGCGCTCGCTGTTTGGATGACGGATGCCTCGCTCTCGACCAGCCGCTCGCGCAGCAGGTTCGTCAGCAGGAACGGCGCGAGGTGGTTCACCTGGAACGTTTGCTCGAACCCGTCGCCGGTCAGCTGCCGCTTGCCGAACACCCCGCCCGCGTTGTTCGCGAGCACGTCGATGCGCGAGTACGCCTCGAGCAGCTCCCCCGCCAGCCGGCGCACCTGCGCCAGGTCGGAGAAGTCGGCGAGGTGGTACGGCGTGCCGAGCTCAGCCGCGACAGCCCGCGTCTTCTTCGGCGAACGGCCGACGAGAACGACACGGTGACCCCGAGCGACGAGCTGACGGGATGCCGCGGTCCCGATCCCGTCGCTGGCTCCGGTGATGACGATGGTGCGCATGGGGTGAGTGTCACACGTGTGCGATGCTGTCGCGTTGCCTTGACGAGATGAGGGATGTGTGACTGCGTATCGGAAGCTCGGCGCAACTCGTGCGAGCGCAGGGCTCACCTATCGTCAGGCAACATCCCCAGGAGGGACTCCAACACGACTGAGCATAATGCTCGATCGGACCTATACCTGCAAGAACCGCGGAATCACGCGGATTCTGAGATAACCAGGCAACATTGAGCGTCCGCCGAAAACAGGTCGCAGCAAACCGTTTGCGGGCGAAACGCGGGCAGAAACCCGCGGCAAATCAAGCGTATATGGCGGCGTCGGCGGAGCCGACTTGCCGATGCCCCTCGACATGACGGCGACGTGGTGGTGATGTGGTCGATCAGTCCGTCGATGACGCCTTCGGTCCGACCCGAGTGACGGTGGACGCTACCCACTCGGTGTGGCGACGCTGCGAAATCCGAACGACGCGTAGGTGCTCGCCGATCGCTGGCAGGTTTGTCGCTTGGTGAGCGTCGAGGTTGGTCACCCACTCAGTCGTCGTCGGGGTTTCCACGCGGAGCGCGATCATCCCTGCGGCCGCCCGCTCGATCTTGGTCAGTCGGCCTTCTACGCAGTCAGGCTTTGGCCACTCCTTCGCGGCGACCCAGTGCGGGTCGCATCGCAACCGTCGCGAGCAGTATCGGCATCCGACTTCGTCGGGCGATGCGACAGCGTCCTTCATCGCACGAACCTCGTGCACGCGCTCGATCAGTTCGTCCACTTCTTCCACGGAGAACTCGATCGGGACGGCGCCGCGGATGAGACTGAACGCAGCGACAGTGGTGGGCAACTTGCCATACTTCGCACGAAAGAGGTGAGCGTACATGAGGAGCTGAATCCTGACTGCTTCGTCGAGGGTTCCAACGACGTCCCTCCCGCTCTTCAAATCGATGACAGCGCCGCTGGGCTGACCCCGTTTCGTAGGTCCGGTGGTTCTGAGAGTCGTCCTGTCGCCCGGAGTCGCGGGCAGGGAGACTGGTCAGATCATGTCGAACAGC
>NZ_JBMWDN010000017.1:0-2072 GCF_049545465.1 Microbacterium sp. NPDC079356
GTGACGGTCCTCGAGGTCGACCGGCCGGATCGATCAGACCGCCGCCGGAAAGGCAAGGATGATGATCTGGACGCTATCAACGCTGCCCGCGCCGCGCTCCACGAACGCCGCACCACGATCCCGAAGTCCAAAGACGGTGCGGTCGAAGCCCTGAGAATCCTGCGTGTCGCGCGCGCTCAGGCAGTCCGTGAACGACGCAACACGCTGCAACTGCTGCGGATGTCGATCGTCGCCGCACCCGACGAAGTCCGCGACCAGATCCGTAACCTCACCCGCATGCAACTGATCCGTCACCTCGCCGCATGGCGTCCCGACGTCTCGAATGCGACCGATCCCGTCGTCGCCTACCGGGTTGCGTTGAAGTCGTTCGGCCGCCGATACCTCGAGCTCACTGACGAGATCGTCGATCTGGACGACCTGATCAACCCCATCGTCCAAGCCCTCGCCCCGCAGCTACTCGAACGCGTCGGGATCGGCATCGAGGTCGCCGGGCAGCTACTGGTCACCGCCGGCGATAACCCCGAGCGCATGAAGTCCGAAGCCGCGTTCGCGATGCTCTGCGGCGTCTCCCCTCTGCCCGCCTCATCCGGGATGACGCAACGACACCGGCTCAACCGGGGCGGCGACCGGCAAGCCAACCGCGCACTCCACCTCGCCGTGATCAGTCGCCTCAGGCTCGACCCGAGGACAAAAGCCTACGCAGCGAAGAAGACCGCCGAGGGGCATTCCAAGATGGAGATCATCCGCTGCCTCAAGCGCTACCTCGCCCGCGAGGTCTACTTCCTCCTCAACCCCGGCATCGAACACATCACCCCGAACACGAAACCGAGGAGAATCGCCGCTTGACTCTTAGGAGAGCATCGCTGGATCCCAGTTCACGAGCGTGTCGTTCGCCGAGACCCTCGCCCTCGAGGGCATCGCCGCGTCGATCGGATCGATCGGTGACGCGTACGACAACGCTCTGGCCGAGTCCACGATCGGGCTGTTCAAGAATGAAGCGATCCGCGACGGGTCACCCTTCCGAACCGGGCCGCTCCGCACGATCGATGACGCCGAATGGGTCACCGCAGGGTGGGTCGACTGGTACAACGCGAGACGCCTGCACTCGACCATTGGAGACGTCCCGCCCGACGAGTTCGAGGCCGCGTACTACGCCGACCTCGAAACGCCATCCCACCCGGTGCTGGCACCCGCATAGGAGCGGCAAAGAACCGGGGACGGTTCACTTGCTCGTCATCGACGACAGCGCCTCACGCTGCTGTCACCCCCCTCGCGATAGCAGCCCACCCCTCCTATAATCCCCTGTCACCCCACGAAACAAGGAGAGATATCCAATGCCCCACCACGACGAGCACTCCGGCACTCACCAGGAAAAGCAGCAGAAGAACGGGTCCCTCAGCATGTACGTCCGCTTCGGTGCCATGATCCTCACCGCCGTCGTCATCATGTACTTCGTGATGTTTGCCGGCTCCTGGGAATGGAGCCACATCCGCCTCAGCGAAAGCCGCATCTTCATGGCTCTCACCATGGGCGGCACGATGGTCCTGATCATGCTCGGCTGGATGCTCAACATGTACAAGAACACCAAAGTGAACATTGCGATCATTGTCGCGGGTGCGGTCCTCATCGGCGGAGGGATCGCGCTCGATCGCAGCCAGATCACGGTCGACGACACCGCCTTCATGCAGGGGATGATCCCGCACCACTCGCTCGCCATCACTCGCTCCGAGCGTGCCCAGATCCAGGACTACCGCGTCTGCCAACTCGCAGTCGACATCAGCGAAGCTCAAAAGCGTGAGATCCGTGAGATGGACTGGCTCATCAACGACATCGCAGAGAACGGGATCGCCGCCACAGCTGAACAGGCAGCAGCTCGACCCGCACCCGTCTACGACGACACCGCGGATCGCACCTGCCCGCCTGAATGACAGAGAGTTCGACACCGACTAGTTGGTGCTCGTCAGACGTGGAGAGTGGCGCCGAAAACGATGGCAGTCTCAACCGATCAACGCACCACCCGTGCCGTCGAGCGTATCCGCGTCAGCTCGTCGCACGGCGCAGCTCCCGGTAGA
>NZ_JBMWDN010000018.1:0-1101 GCF_049545465.1 Microbacterium sp. NPDC079356
GGCGAAATAGGTGATCTGCTTCGCGACGTCGGTCTTGCCGGCCATCAGTTGCTCCCCTCGACGAGCCCGAACGCGCGGTCGTAGTCGGCGAGATCCCGAGTCAGATCGTCGCCGACTGGAACAAGTCGCGGCTGCTGGAACTCGCGTCGTAGGACGGCCGCAGCTTCTCGATGCGCGGGGTCGGTGATCACCATTCCTCGTGCCCAGACACGGGTGTGGTCGGCGATGATCCGTCCATCGAGGCGGACGCGGACCCGGTCCAGGTCCGCGGTGACGTCGACGATCCTGCCGATCGCGCGCGGGTCGACGGAGTAGTCGTTCGTGTCGATGCGGACGTAGTAGTCGCGGCCGAGCCGGATCCGGTTCCGCCAGCCCAGATGCAACGGGATCGGCGGCAACGGCAACATCGCCGCCAGATCCGCAGGCAGCAGCGAGATCGGAGAGGCGGCCAGGGTGCGCACCCTCCGCTGGTTGGCGACTCCGAGCCAGTCGGTGAACTGCTCGTTGAAGTCCGCGGGCGAGGTGAATGACCGGCCCGGCATGAACGATGTCTCGAACCAACCGTTGCGGCGTTCCACGATCCCTTTCGATTCCGGATCCCGCGGCGGCAGCAGCACGAGCTTGGTCGCGAGGGTTCCCATGAACGCGTCGACTCCGTCCGCGTGACGGCGTCCTCGCCCGATGCCGGGCTCGTTGTCCCAGATCAGCCGACGCGGAACCCGGCCGAGCTGCTCGATCAGCTGCCAGGTCCCGAGCAGCAGATCCTCCGTCTTCCGCGTCGGGATCATCACTCCCGTCGTGAACCGGCAATGCGCCGGGGTGATCACCAGCACCGGCAACAGCTTCGCTGTCCCGTCCTCGAGCGGGATCTTCTTCGGCGGGAACCACAGATCGCACTGCGCCGCGTCCCCCGCCGCCCACGTGATCCGATCCGCGGGATCGAGACGCTGCTGCTCGGGCCGCAACCGCTTCACGTTGTCACGGAACCACCGGATCGAGCCCGTCCACCCGACCCGCTCCGCGAGCACCGTCGCCGGCATCGTCGGCGTCTCCAGCAGCAACGCACGCACCCGCGACTCGAACGGCGTGAACGACGTCGGC